>NZ_CH959310.1:1108518-1260282 GCF_000152605.1 Sulfitobacter sp. EE-36
GTGCTGGAACTGATCGCAGGACGCGTGCCGCTGCTGGTCGAGATCAAGGATCAGGACGGTGCAATGGGGACGGACATCGGACCGCTGGAAGATGCGGTGGCAGAAGCCCTGCGCGACTATGTGGGCGATGTGGCTATCATGTCGTTCAACCCCAACAGCGTCGCGCGGATGGCAGAGCTGCTGCCGGATGTGCCGCGTGGATTGGTGACCAGCGCCTATCGCTATGTCGAATGGCCGCTGCCCAAAGCCACCTGCGACCGCCTGCGCGAGATCCCCGATTACGATCGCAGCGGCGCGTGTTTCATCAGCCACGAGGTCGACGATCTGCCCCGCCCCCGCGTGGCAGAGCTGCGCGAGGCAGGCGCGATGATCTGCTGCTGGACCGTGCGCAGTCTTTCAGTTGAAAACGGCGCACGCGAATTTGCGCATAATATCACCTTCGAAGGCTATGACGCGCCGCTGCAAGGTTGAACCGTCCGGCTTCGGCCACAGATAAGGCCTATGACAACGGGACATCCAGTATGAACGCGCGCGACGTCGAAATCAGAATTGCCTCGCGCATCGCGCACATCGGTCAGGCGGAATGGGATGCCTGTGCCTGTCCCGAAGCCGCCGGGGGCGCGCGCCCCGCGGACCCTTTCACCACCTTTCGTTTCCTTTCAGCACTAGAAGAAAGCGGCAGCGTCGGCCCCGGTACGGGGTGGCAGCCGCAATACCTCAGCGCTGCCATTGACGGTCAGATCATCGCGGTCGCGCCGATGTACGCCAAGTCACACAGTCAGGGTGAATACATCTTTGACCACAGCTGGGCCCATGCGTTTGAACGGGCGGGCGGGCGCTATTACCCCAAGCTGCAGATCGCCGTGCCTCACACCCCCGCCACGGGCCGCCGTTTCCTGACCCGTCCGGGGTTCGAAGAGACGGGCACCGCGGCCCTCATCCATGGGGCGGTCCAGCTGACGGATTCAAACGGGCTGTCGTCCCTGCACATTACCTTTTGTACCCAGGACGAGGCCGCCGCGGCAGAGCAACTGGGCCTGCTGACCCGCAAAAGCCAGCAGTTCCACTGGCAAAACGCGGGCTTTGAGGACTTCGACGGGTTCCTTGCCACGCTCAGTTCGCGCAAGCGCAAGAACATCCGCAAGGAACGCCAGCAGGCTCAGGCCTTTGGCGGAGAGATAGAGGTGTTCACCGGTGACGATCTGCAGCCCGAACATTGGGATGCGTTCTGGCAATTCTATCAGGACACTGGCGCGCGCAAATGGGGCACGCCCTATCTGACACGCGCATTCTTCGACATCGCCCAGGACCAGCTACGCGACGACATGGCACTGGTGCTGGCCAAACGGGATGGTGCATGGGTGGCGGGCGCGCTGAACTTTATCGGTGCCGATGCGCTTTATGGGCGCTATTGGGGCTGCACCGAACATCATCCGTTCTTGCACTTTGAACTGTGCTATTATCAGGCCATCGATATCGCGATCAAACTGGGCCTCTCTACCGTCGAGGCAGGTGCGCAGGGGGAACACAAGCTCGCGCGCGGTTACCTGCCACAGGCGACGTGGTCGCTGCATTGGATGCGGGACGAGGGTTTTATGCGCGCTGTTGAAGACTATCTTGTACAGGAACGGGCAGCCGTTGACGAAGAGATAGACATTTTGACAGATTACGGCCCATTCAAAAGGGTCGAGGTTGAGGAACAGGAATGAGCGAAAGATTAAGCGAAGAGACGCGCAAAACCGTATTGGCCCCCTTGTTCAGCACAGGCTGGGCTATGGTGGAGGACCGGGATGCGATCGTCAAAACCTTCAAGTTCAATGATTTCGCGGATGCTTTCGGCTGGATGACCCGCGCGGCGATCTGGGCCGAGAAATGGAACCACCATCCAGAGTGGGAGAATGTTTATAACAAGGTGATCGTTACCCTGACGACCCATGACGTGGATGGCCTAAGCTCGCTTGATGCCAAGCTGGCGCGCAAGATGGATGGATTGATGGGCGAGGTCAAAGCGGGCTAAGGCACCATTAACCGTCGAATTATCCAAAGAAAAACGCAGCCCCGGTGTCCCCGCGGCTCCGTTTTTCATTTTTCAGCGTCGTGCCGGATTACATGTTGTCCAGCAGCGCCTCGCCGCCCGACATATCGCAGACGCCGGGCTGTACCTCGGCCTGGAATAGCGTGACCTTGCCGTCATCCACCAGCATCGCATAGCGTTTGGAGCGCGAAATCAGCCCCGCGGGCTCGGCCGAGAATTCCATGCCGATGGCTTTGGTAAAGGCGCTGTTGGCATCGGCAAGCATGGTGATGCCAGCCGCCGTCGCGCCTGTCGATTCACCCCAAGCGGCCATAACAAAGGGGTCATTGCAGGACACGCAGATGATCTCGTCCACGCCTTTGGCGTCGAACTGGTCCTTGGTGCGCACGAAGCTGGGCACATGGGCGGAATCGCAGGTGGGCGTATAGGCACCGGGCACGGCAAAGACGACGACCTTGCGGCCCTTTAGCTTGTCAGCCATCTGCACAGGCTGCGGGCCGTCCGGCCCCATTTGCACCAGCGTTGCATCGGGCAGCGTGTCGCCTTGAGAAATCGTCATATGCGTGACCTTTCGTGTCATTGCGTTTGTCTTCACGGAAGATATAGGCTTTGCACGCAGGCAGGAACACGGTTTTTTCGAAAGGGGCAAGGATGGGTCATGTGGTGGTGATCGGGGCAGGGCAGGCGGGGTCATCCTGTGTGGCCAAGCTGCGCAACTCCGGCTTTGAGGGTAAGATCACGTTGATTGGGGCGGAAACCGTGCCCCCCTACCAGCGCCCGCCCTTGTCCAAGGCCTATCTGCTGGGCGACATGGCGCTCGAGCGGCTCTATCTGCGGCCCGAGAGTTTTTACGCCGACCACGGGATTGACCTGATGCTGGGCACCACGGTCGACAGCATCGATCCGGCGGCGCAGACCGTGCGGGTCAACGGCGGGGATATGGCCTATGACGATCTGGTGCTGACCACCGGATCTTTCCCGCGTCGTCTGCCTGCGCATATCGGTGGCGATCTGGCGGGCGTGCATGTGGTGCGCGACCTCAGCGATGTCGATACGATGGGCCCGCGCTTTACCAAAGGCGCGCGGGTGCTGATCGTCGGCGGTGGCTATATCGGGCTAGAGGCCGCCTCGGTCGCGGCCAAGCTGGGGTTGCAGGTGACACTGGTAGAGATGGGCGACCGCATCCTGCAACGGGTCGCGGCCCCGCAGACCTCTGACTTTATCCGCGCGCTGCACGAGGCGCATGGCGTCACCATCCGTGAAGGGGTCGGGCTTGAGCGTTTGACAGGCGACACCCATGTCACCGGCGCTGAACTGTCGGACGGCACGACGCTGGACGTGGATTTCGTGATCGTCGGCGTTGGCATCGGGGCGGCGACGGCGCTGGCCGATGCGGCGGGGATCGTGAATGACAACGGCATTATGACCGACAGCCACGGGCGCACTTCTGCGCCGCATGTCTGGGCTGCAGGCGATTGCGCGTCCTTCCCTTATCGCGGCGGGCGCATCCGGTTGGAATCTGTGCCAAACGCCATTGATCAGGCCGAGCTGGTCGCGGAAAATATCATGGGTGCGGATAAGGAGTATGTCGCCAAGCCGTGGTTCTGGTCGGACCAGTATGACGTGAAACTGCAGATCGCGGGGCTGAACATGGGCTATGATCGCGTGATCACCCGACACGCCGATGCCGATAGCGTGGCCTTCTGGTACTATCGCGGGGACGAACTGCTGGCGGTGGATGCAATGAACGATCCGCGCGGCTTTATGATCGGGCGCCGGTTGATTGAGGCGGGCAAATCCCCCGCGCCTGCGCTGATCGAAGACCCGAACACAGACCTGAAGGCGCTGCTGAAGTCATGAGGATCATCGCTGGCAAACACCGTGGCACCCAACTGGCCGACGTGGGCAAGGGCGATGCGGATGCGCATTTGCGTCCTACCTCTGACCGCGTGCGCGAGAGCCTGTTTTCGATGCTGACCCATCACAATGTGATCAACGGCGCGCGGGTGCTTGACCTGTTCGCGGGCACTGGTGCCCTTGGGCTAGAGGCGTTGTCGCGCGGTGCGCGCGAGGTGGTGTTCATCGAGAACGGGCGCGTCGGGCAAAAGCTGATCACCGAGAACATCAAGAAGCTGCGGGCCGAGGGCGCGACCACGCTGATGCGCTCCGACGCGACGGCCCTTGGGGGTTGGATCGCGGCGCCGTTCGATCTGGTCTTTCTCGATCCGCCTTATGGCAAGGGGATGGGCCAGACCGCCTTGGTCAAGGCGCGGGCGGGCGGCTGGCTGACACCCGATGCCATGATCGTCTGCGAGGAAAACGCCCCGCTTGATCCGCCGCAAGGGTTCACGCGCGAGGACAAGCGCAAGTATGGCGACACCTGGATCACCCTGCTGCGCCAAGACTAGCCCAATGGCCATCAACAGTTGCCGCTTTGCATTCGCTGCGCTGCGGCCTATGTGCTAACAAAGACGTAAAGGAAAGTAGACCGCCATGAGCCTGAGCATGACCAGCACCTTCATCAAGCCGATGCACCCCGAGGGGCGCAAGTTCGTGGCGATCTTTGCCACGATCACGCTGGTGCTCTTTATCATCGCTGAACCACTGGGGTGGCTCGGTGTCGGCGCAACCGTCTGGTGCTACTACTTTTTCCGCGACCCTGAACGGGTGACACCCAAGGGCGATAACCTTGTTATCAGCCCCGCAGATGGCATCGTATCGCTGATCGAACCTGCCGTACCCCCTGCCGAGTTGGGGATGCCCGACACGCCGCTGACACGGGTCAGCGTGTTCATGAACGTATTTAACTGCCACGTGAATCGCGCCCCCGTCGCGGGCGAGATCACCGAAATCGCTTACCGCCCCGGCAAGTTTTTCAACGCCTCGCTGGACAAGGCGAGCGAGGATAACGAACGCAACAGCCTGCGCATCAAGATGGCCGACGGCCGCGAGGTCGCCGCCGTCCAGATCGCCGGTCTGGTAGCGCGTCGTATCGTGTGTTTCACCAAGAAGGGCGCGCATACGCAGGCGGGTCAACGCTTTGGCCTGATCCGCTTTGGGTCGCGCGTCGATGTCTACCTGCCCGAGGGAGTCACCCCGCGCGTCAGCATCGGCCAGACGATGGTCGCAGGCGAAACCGTGCTGGCAGAGCTTTCCTGAGATGACCGATCAGCCCCCCGTCGCGCCGGATAAGACGAAAACCGAATTCTCGTTGTTACAGCTGTTGCCCAACATGCTGACCATTGCCGCGATCTGTGCCGGTATTTCCGCGATCCGTTTCGCCGCCGAGGGGAATATCGCGCTGGCTGTGGCGCTGATCACGCTGGCGAGTATCCTTGACGGAATGGACGGGCGCACCGCGCGCTATCTGGGCTTCAACAGCAAGATCGGGGCCGAGCTCGACAGTCTTGCGGATTTTGTGAACTTCGGCGTTGCCCCGCCTTTGGTGGTGTATTTCTGGGGGCTACAGGATTCCTACCGCGCGGGCTGGCTGGCGGTGCTGGTCTTTGCGATCTGTTGCGTCATGCGGCTGGCACGGTTCAACGTCGATTCCCGGACCAAAGACCCGCTGGACGACGGCGGCTATTTCACTGGTGTGCCGTCGCCCGCAGGTGCGATGCTGGTGATGCTGCCGATCTATCTGCCCTATGCCTTCGGCCCCGGTGCCGCGCTGCCCGACGTGGTATCCAGCCTGTATATCGTGCTGGTCGGCTGGGTCATGGTCAGCCGCATCCCCACGTGGTCGTTCAAATCGGTCAGCTTTTCGCGCGCCAATGTGACCTATTTCCTGATCTTCTTTACCGGCTTTATCGCCTGCCTGGTCAGCTTCCCCTGGGCCACATTGGTGATCTGCTGCTTTGCCTATGCAGGCAGCGTGCTGTGGGCCGTGATCGAGCTGAAGCTGGCCAAGCGCCGGGGCTGAGGATCAGCCCTGGCGATAGGTCGGGTGGAACATACCGGCGGGGGATTCGGTAAAGATCTCGTATCCGGTTTCGGTCACGCCGATAGAGTGTTCAAACTGCGCTGACAGGGATTTGTCGCGGGTGACCGCAGTCCAGTCATCGGCCAAGACCTTGGTCTCTGCGCGGCCCAGATTGACCATCGGTTCAATGGTAAAGAACATGCCGGGCTCCAGCACCGCACCGGTGCCGGGGCGGCCATAATGCAGCACGTTTGGCGGTGCGTGGAACACGCGACCCAGCCCGTGACCGCAGAAATCTGTCACAACGCTCATCCGGTGGGATTCCGCGAAAGTCTGGATCGCGTGGCCGATGTCGCCAAAGGTATTGCCGGGCTTCACGACCTCGATCCCGCGCATCAGCGCGTCATGGGTCACGTTGATCAACCGCTCTGCCTTGCGCGACAGCTTGCCCGCGACATACATGCGCGAGTTATCCCCGTACCAGCCATCGACAATCACGGTGACGTCGATGTTCAGGATGTCGCCATCCTTCAGCTTTTTATCACCGGGGATGCCGTGGCAGACGACATGGTTCAACGAGATACAGCTGGCGTGTTGATAGCCCTTATACCCGATGGTGGCAGACTTCGCGCCGGCGTCTTCGATCATCTGCGTGATCACACCGTCAATGGCACCTGTGGTCTGTCCGACAAACACATGTTCGGCGATGTCATCAAGGATTTGCGCCGCCAGCTTGCCCGCCGCGTGCATCCCCGCGAAATCCGAGGGGTCGTAAATGCGAATGCCATCTTTGGTCTGGCGTCCTCGGTGTTCGTTCATCACCGCTGTCTCCGTCATATGAATTTGGTGCTGTCTAACCCGCTTGGCCCCCAAGAGCCAGTGCAGGCGGGTCGATTAGGGGGATTGCGCCCGCAACGCTGACCCCAAGGGGGCTGATATGGGTGCCGATGACATGGGTTTCCAGCCCTGCGGCATGGGCGTCGGCAAAAGCGGCGGCATAGGCAGGATCGATATCGGCCGCCACGCTAAAGGCGCTGCAATCGGTCCGCTGCACCAGATACAGCAGCACGGCGCGGTGCCCGTCCCGTGCCATCTGCGCCAGCTCTCCCAGATGCTTTGCGCCGCGTTTGGTCACGCTGTCGGGGAATTCGACCAGCCCCTCGCGGCGCGACAGGGTGGCGGATTTCACCTCGACATAGGCGTCGGGCAGGCCGGGCTCGGCCAGCAGAAAGTCGATGCGCGAGTTTTCACCGTATTTCACTTCGGGCCGCACGGTCGTGTAGCCCGCGAGCGGGGCGATCTGCCGATCCATTAACGCGGCCTTGATCGCACGGTTCGGCAGCGCGGTGTCGACGCCGGTGAAATGCCCGTTCTCGTGGTCAACCAGCCGCCAGCCGTAATTCAGCTTGCGCTTGGGGTCATCATTGGGCTCAAGCCAGATTTTCATGCCCGCTGTGGCCAGCCCCATCATCGACCCGGGGTTGGCGCAATGGGCCGTCACCTCGGTGCCGTCCTCAAGCTGGCAATCGGCCAGAAACCGTTTGTAGCGGCGGATCAGGCGGGCGGGGACAAGTTCGGTTTGAAAGCGCATGGGGGGTGACCTATACCTCAATCAACGGCCCCTCAAGGAGACAGCCATGCCTAACCCCACTGCTGCGATGATCGTCATCGGCGATGAGATCCTGTCGGGGCGCACCCGCGATTCAAACATGCACCATCTGGCGGGGCAGTTGACCAGCGTCGGGATCGACCTGAAAGAAGTCCGTGTGGTGGGGGATGAAAACGGCACGATCATTGCTGCCGTGCAGGAACTGTCGCGCGTCTATGACAGCGTGTTCACCAGCGGCGGCATCGGGCCGACCCATGATGACATCACTGCCGAATGCATCGCCGCTGCGTTCAACAAGCATATCGACGTGCGCGAGGATGCCCGCGCCATTCTGGCCGACCACTACGCCAAAAGCGCGACAGAACTGAACACCGCCCGTCTGCGGATGGCGCGTATCCCCGATGATGCCACGCTGATCGACAATCCCGTGTCGGCGGCTCCGGGGTTCAAGCTGGAAAACGTCTATGTCATGGCCGGCGTCCCCGCCGTGTTCGAGGCAATGGTCGCCAGCGTTCTGCCAACCCTGACCGGTGGGGCCCCCCTGATCAGCGCCACCCATCGCATCGAACGGGGAGAGGGCGACATCGCCGGACCGTTGGGAGAGTTGGCGCATAGCTATCCCAACCTCTCTATCGGGTCCTACCCCTTCCAGAAAGACGGCAAATACGGCGCGCATATCGTGATCCGTGGCAATGATCAGGCCGAAGTCGACGCGGCGATGGCAAAGCTCGCGCAGGTGTTCCCGTGACCGATCTGGCGCAGCTTTATCAGGTCATCGACCACACATGGCCCGCCGCGAAAATCTGGACCGAAACCGGCTGGACCCTGCGGGACGGGCAGGGCGGGGGCAAACGCGTCTCTGCCGCGACGATGGCCGAACCCAATGCGGATATCGGTCAGGCCGAGGCCGCGATGCACGCCATGGACCAGCGCCCGATCTTCATGATCCGCGACGGCGACGACACGCTGGATACAGAACTGGCCGCGCGCGGGTATGACATCGTCGATCCGGTGAATGTCTATATCGCACCGGTCGGCAAGCTGACCGATGTGCCGATGCCGCGGGTGACCGCTTTCCAGATCTGGGAGCCGCTGGCCATCATGACAGAGATTTGGGCCAAGGGCGGCGTGGGTCCTGAACGGATCAACGTGATGCACCGCGCCGCGACCAAAACCGCGATCCTGACCCGCTGGAACGAGATGCCCGGTGGCGTCGCCTTTGCCGCGCTGCATGATGGTGTGTGCATGGTCCATGCGGTCGAGGTGCTGGAACACCAGCGCGGGCAGGGTGTCGCGAAATGGCTGATGCGCAGCGCCGGTTTCTGGGCGCAGGCGCAGGGGGCGACGCAGGTGGCGGTTCTTTGCACAAAGGCGAACGCGGCCGCGAACCGCCTGTATCAAGGACTGGGCTTTGACCTGGTAGGGCACTATCATTACCGTCAATCCCCTGACTAAAGGAGCCGCCCCATGGCGCATGATGCCCCCACTGCCCTGAACCTGCCGATGGTCGATCCGCTGCCCGAGGACACGCAGAAATACTTTGATGTCTGTCAGGAAAAGCTGGGGATGGTGCCGAATGTGCTGCAAGCCTATGCCTTTGACATCGACAAGCTGAATGCCTTTACCGCGATGTACAACGACCTGATGCTGGGCGCGTCGAACCTTTCAAAGCTGGAACGCGAAATGATCGCGGTCGTCGTGTCGTCCGTGAACAAATGCTACTATTGCCTGACGGCCCATGGCGCGGCGGTACGGCAACTGTCGGGCAATCCGATCCTTGGGGAACAGATGGTGATGAACTGGCGTGTCGCCGATCTGGATGCGCGGCAAACGGCGATGCTGGCTTTTGCCGAACATCTGACCGTCGCCAGCGCCAAAACCACCGAGGCGGACCGTCAGGCGCTGCGCGATGTGGGCTTCTCCGACCGCGATATCTTTGACATCGCGTCGGTCACGGGGTTCTTCAATATGACCAACCGCGTCGCCAGCGCGACCGAAATGAAACCGAACGACGCTTACCACGCGAAATTCAGATGATCCTCTGGCGTGCCGGGCTGATCTGGCTTTTACTGGCGGGCACGGCCCATGCGCTGGATCTGTCGTTGCCCGCTGCGGCGCGGCAGACCGTGACCCGTGATACCGACCCTGACAGCTATCTTGCCCCGACCTCTGCCTTTGAGGACGGCGGCTTTGCCAGCGTCAAGATCGAAGGCGCGGTTGCGCGCTCTGCCTGGCGGTTAGAGGCTCCGGGCCTCACGCCCCTACAGATTATGCGGCCCCTGCGCACCCAGCTAGAGGACGCGGGCTACAGGATCGTGCTGGATTGCAGCGCCGAGGTCTGCGGCGGTTTCGATTTCCGCTTTGCGATCGAAACACTGCCCGCGCCGAACATGTATGTCGATCTGCGCCAGTACCAGTTTGTCACCGCCGTCAAAGGGTCGCTGCAATCACCTGATGCCGTTGCGACCCTTCTGGTAAGCACAACCGATACTTCTGCCTATCTGCAGATCGTTGAGGCGGATGCGCAAGGCCAGGCGTCCAGCCCGTCGGTGCCAGAGGTGGCGGAAGACACCCGGACCTTGGCCCCCGATGCCCCCGCGCAAAGCCAGTCAGAGATGGCTGCGGCGTTGCAGAATACCGGCCATGTGGTGCTGGCTGCGCTTGATTTCGGCACCGGCACCGCGGCCTTGGGGCAGGGGGAGTTTGATGCGCTATCCAATCTGGCGGCGGTGCTGAAAGACCAGCCCGATCTGAGGATTGTTCTGGTGGGCCACACCGATAGCGTCGGCGGGCTGCAAAACAATATTGCCTTGTCCCGAAGCCGCGCGGCGGCGGTGAGGCGGCGGCTGATCACGGCGCATGGCATCGCGGGCGATAGGATCGAGGCGCAGGGCATGGGCTATCTGTCGCCAATCGCGTCCAACCAGACCAAAGCGGGGCGCGACGCCAATCGACGGGTCGAGGCCGTGCTTTTACCCGCGCCCTGACCCCGAACAGAAAAATCCCCGCATCCCTGAAAAGGGAGCGGGGGCAGCCACATATGGGCTCAGTTCACCGAGGGCAGTTGGTGATCTCGTGTTACCAGTCCGTTGGACCTTTTTCGGCAAAGGTATGGGCTAGAAAATCAATGAAGGCGCGCACCTTGGGCTGGGTGAACCGGCCCGGAGGATAGACGGCGTAGATGCCTTGGGTCTCAAGCGGGAGATCGGGGATCGCGTCTTCGACCAGCCCTTTCTCCATCGCGTCGGCATAAAGAAAGCTCGGCAGGTAGGCGATGCCAAGGCCAGAGATGGCGGCGTTCAGCAGCGATTGCCCGTCGTTCACCGACAGCCAGCCAGCGGTGCGCACCTGACGCTTTTCGCCCGACGGCGAGGTCAGCTTCCACATATTGCCGCTGGACTGGTTGGAATAATGCAGCAGCTTGTGATCGTTCAGATCGTCGATCTTTTCGGGGCGGCCGTATTTCTCGAAATAGGCGGGCGAGGCGATCATGCGTTTGGTCGTCTCGGTCAGCTTGCGGGCCCGCAGTGTGCTGTCTTCCAGCTCACCGATACGGACGGCCATGTCGAAACCTTCGCTGATCAGTTCGACGTAGCGGTTGTTCAGCACCATGTTGACGGTGATATCGGGGAAATCGGCGAGGAATTCGGACAGGGCGGGTGACAGATGGTTCACGCCAAAGTCAGTCGCGACCGAGATCCGCAAAAGGCCCGATGGCGCGGATTGCATAGAGGTCACAAGCGCATCGGCTTCGCCCGCGTCATTCAGCACGCGGCGGGCACGGTCGTAATAGGCAAGCCCGATCTCTGTCGGGCTGACACGGCGGGTCGTGCGGTTCAGCAACCGCGCCCCAAGCCGCGCTTCAAGCGAGGATACGTGTTTGGATACGGCGGATTTGGAGATACCCATCTTCTTGGCCGCATCGGTAAAGCCACCCTGGTCCACGACCGTGGCGAATGCTTCCATCTCTGTCAGGCGGTCCATACCCGTCCCCTTTCATCATCTGCGTCTGGAAAGGGTATGGCGGCCAAATCGGGCAGGATCACGGCAGCGGTGAGACAGTGGAGAGGTATTTATAGGGATCGTTCGCGGCGGGGAAACAGGGCGCGCCGTGCTGTGGTTAAATCCAGCGGACCAGTTTCAGGACCAGAAACATAAGCAGCGCCAGCCCCGCCATGCCAAGACAGAGGATGGTAAACGCCCAAGGATGGTCCACCCCCGGCATCCCGCCCACGTTGACGCCGAACAGACCGGTCAGAAACCCCAGCGGCAGAAAGATCGCCGCGGCGACCGACAGCACATAGCCGTGGCGCGCTTGGCGCTGCGCGATATTGGCGTCGTGCTCTTCCTGAACCGACACCAGCCGGTCGCGCAGCTCGTCCAGCTCTTCTACCGCGATCAGCGCGCTGTTGGCCTGCTCGCGCAGCTCAAGCTGGCTTTCGTCGGGGATCAGCGGAATATCAAAGGCGGCCAGCTTGGCCAGCGCCTCGCGTTGGGGGTCAAGATAGCGCCGCAGCCGGATCACGCTGCGCCGGATTTCGGGCAGCTCATGGGGCATCGGGGTGTTCTTATCCTCTAGATCATCCTCGAAGAACTCCGCCTGTTCATCCAGCGTTGCAACATGTTCCTGCACCCGCAGGGACAAGCGACCCACAAGCGCTTCGAGGAACTCGGCAGGGCTGGGAGGGGCCTTTTGCGCTTCGGCCTCGCGGCGGATCGCGTCGATGGCAAAGACTTTCTTGCGGCGCACGGTGATCAGCAGGTCGGAATCCACATACATCCGCACCGATACCATTTCATCGGCATCCTGCCCTTCGTTCATATTGATGCCGCGCAGGTTCAGGATCAGCCCGCCTTCAAACCGGTCACAGCGCGGGCGGGTCTGTTTCTGGATCAGCGATCCGGCGGGGATTTCATGCAAGTGTTCGCGGACCCAGGGTTCAAGCATCGGGTCGGCCAGATCAAAGTGCCACCAGCGGTAGATGCCCGGCCCCGTGAGATGCGTGTCGGTAGGCACTTGGGTCGTGCCATCGGCAAAGATATCGAAAACGCAAATCGGCATGGCCACACCCTGAAACATCTATTGATCCGGGCATTTTGACAGACCGGCGCGGAGGCGCAAGATGTGCTGCCTTTGTGGCGCGGGCGAAAGACGGGGCAGGCCACGACAGCCTGCCCCGTTTTGGTCGACATACCTTAGAGCGCAGCGGCCAGACGGGTGCCTTGGTCAATCGCGCGTTTCGCATCCAGTTCAGCCGCGACATCCGCGCCGCCGATAACATGGCACGGGATGCCCTTGACCTCTAGCGCGTCGGCCAGCGACCGGTCCGACAGCTGACCGGCACAAAGCACGATCGTATCCGCCGCGATCACCTGCGGCTTTTCACGCGCTTCGCCAAAGCTGATGTGCAGGCCCTCTGCGTCGATCTTCTCGTAGTTGACGCCCGCGATCATCTGCACGTTCTTCATGGTCAGGGACGCGCGGTGGATCCAGCCGGTCGTCTTGCCCAAGCCCTTGCCGACCTTGGTGGTCTTGCGCTGCAGCATGGTAACTTCGCGCGCGGGGGCGTGCGGCTGCGGACCTTCGGGCGCGAGGCCAGAGCGGTGATCGGCGGGGTCGGTGACGCCCCATTCCTTCATCCATTCGGGCAGGTTGGTGGTGGTGCTGTCCCCGTCATGCACCAGATGTTCAGACACATCGAAACCGATGCCGCCCGCGCCGATGACGGCGACGCGCTGACCAGCGGTGACGGTGCCGTTCAGGATGTCGATATAGCTGACCACATTGCCCGCGTCCTGACCGGGGATTTGCGGGTCGCGGGGAATAACGCCGGTGGCGATAATCACCTCGTCGTACTCGCCCAGATCATTGGCCGAGACTTCGGTGTTCAGCTTGACGGTGACGTCGTATTTCTTGACCATCGCCCGATACCAGTCGACGAGGCCCCAGAACTCCTCTTTGCCGGCGACCTGCTTGGCAAGGTTCAACTGGCCGCCGATTTCGGCTGCGCGGTCAAAGACGGTGACCTTATGGCCGCGCTCTGCCGCGGTGATGGCGGCGGAGAGACCCGCCGGCCCCGCGCCCACCACGGCGATTGTCTTGGCCGCGTCAACAGGATCGACGCGTAGTTCAGTCTCGTAGCAGGCGCGTGGGTTGACCAGACAGCTCGAGATTTTGCCACCAAAGGTATGGTCCAGACAGGCTTGGTTGCAGGCGATACAGGGTGCGATCTCGGCCGATTTTCCGGCGGCGGCCTTGGCGACAAAATCGGCATCGGCCAGCATGGGACGCGCCATCGACACCATGTCGGCGCAGCCGTCCACCAGCACCTCTTCGGCGACCTCGGGCGTGTTGATCCGGTTGGAGGTGATCAGCGGGATGTTCACCTGACCCATCAGCTTTTTCGTGACCCATGCAAAGGCCGCGCGCGGCACCGAGGTCTGGATCGTCGGGATGCGCGCCTCGTGCCAGCCGATGCCGGTGTTGATGATCGTGGCACCTGCGGCCTCTACCGCCTTGGCAAGCTGCACGACCTCTTCAAAGGTTGAGCCGTTGGGGATCAGGTCGATCATCGACAAACGGTAGATGAGGATGAAATCGGGGCCGACGGCCTCGCGGACGCGGCGCACGACCTCGACTGGCAGCCTCATGCGGTTCTCGTACGACCCGCCCCATTCGTCGGTCCGTTTGTTGGTGTGGGTGACGAGGAACTGGTTCAGGAAATACCCTTCGGAGCCCATCACCTCTACCCCGTCATAGCCTGCCTGTTTGGCACGCAGGGCGCAGGCGGCGATATCGCTGATCTGCTTTTCGATACCTTCCGCGTCCAGTTCTTTCGGGGCGAACATCGAGATGGGGGATTTGATCGCCGAGGGGGCGACGCAATCGGGGCTGAAGGCATAGCGCCCGGCGTGCAGGATCTGCATCGCGATCTTGCCGCCTGCCTCGTGCACGCGGTCGGTGACGATGCTGTGGTTGTCCACGTCCTTTTGCGACAGCATCATCGCGGCACCATGCGCGACCGACCCTTCGGGGTTCGGCCCGATGCCACCTGTCACCATCAGCCCCACGTCGCCACGCGCGCGGGTGGCGTAGAATTCGGCCACGCGGTTCCAGTCCTGTGTTTCCTCAAGCCCGGTGTGCATAGACCCCATCAATACGCGGTTCTTCAACGTCGTGAACCCCAGATCAAGCGGGGCAAGCAGGTGCGGATAGTCGGACATTTGGCAAACCTTTCGAGGGCTGAATGTAGGGTACTGGACCGTTCTGTGCGGCAGTTCACCCCAAGCCTGCGGTTCTGTCACGCACAACGCTGCGTAAGCCAATATACATGGGCGCGGGATTCGTGCTAACGCCGGTATGACTTCTCTTGCCGCGAAAGGCCCCCGATATGACGCCAGAAGAAATCGCCCGACTGCCCTATCGCCCCTGTGTCGGGGTCATGCTGGTCAACGCCGATGGGCATGTGTTTGTCGGGCAACGTCGGGACCGGGATCAGGACGCATGGCAGATGCCGCAAGGCGGCGTCGAAAAGGGCGAACACGCCGAAGTCGCCGCCCTGCGCGAGCTGGAGGAAGAGACAGGCATCCCCCCAAGCTCTGTCACCGTGGTGGCACAGACCGAGGGCTGGTTGCCCTATGATCTACCGATCGAACTGGTGCCCAACATCTGGAAAGGCCGGTTCCGCGGGCAAGAGCAGAAATGGTTCCTGCTGCGCTTTCATGGGTCGGATGACGAGATCAACCTGGACACCGAACACCCCGAATTCTCGGACTGGCGCTGGTTGCCGGTGCGCGAACTGGTCGACAACATCGTTCCGTTCAAGCGCGAGGTCTATACCGCTGTGGTCAACGCCTTTGTCGAGCATTTCGCCGACGCCTGACAAAGGGGCGGGCCGCGTTCACCGTCTGCCCGATTGCGTAGCGGATATGGGCCAATGTGCATGATCGGAAACCGATTGTGCTGATTTGACCGGCCGCGCGGGCGTCGCGTGTCTTTTTCGGCTGTCGCGAACTTGACGGGGCGGGGGCGGATAGGAAACAGGTGGCTATCGGCGCGCGACGTCGGACCGCTTTGCCACAGGAAAAATCCCGATGAAGACATATGCCCTGACCGTGACCTGCCCCTCTGCGCGCGGGGTTGTTGCGGCGATTGCGAATTATCTGGCCGATCAAGGCTGCAACATCTCGGACAGTGCGCAGTTCGACGATAAGGAAACCGGCGGTTTCTTCATGCGCGTCAGCTTTGAAAGCGAAGCCGAGGTTGATCTGGCGACCCTGTCAGACGGCTTTGCCGATGCGGCGCGGCCCTTTGACATGGCCTATGAGTTTCACGACGAGGCGGTGAAGATGAAGGTCGTCATCATGGTCTCGCGCTTCGGGCATTGTCTGAACGATTTGCTGTACCGCTGGCGTATTGGCGCGTTGCCGATCGATATTGTCGCGGTGGTGTCCAACCATATGGACTATCAAAAAGTCGTCGTGAACAACGACATTCCGTTCCACTGCATCAAGGTCACGCCGGAAAACAAAGCCGACGCCGAGGCGCGGATCATGGCTGTGGTCGAAGACGCGGGAGCCGAGCTGATCGTGCTGGCGCGCTACATGCAGATCCTGTCGGACGAGATGTGCCAGAAGATGTCGGGGCGGATCATCAATATCCACCATTCTTTCCTGCCCAGCTTCAAGGGGGCGAACCCGTATAAGCAAGCGTTCCAGCGCGGGGTCAAGCTGATCGGGGCGACATCGCATTATGTGACCGCCGATCTGGATGAAGGGCCGATCATCGAACAGGACATCGTGCGCGTCACCCATGCGCAATCCGCCGAAGACTATGTCTCGCTCGGGCGGGATGTCGAAAGTCAGGTATTGGCGCGGGCCATTCACGCGCATATCCACCGGCGCGTGTTTGTGAATGGCAACAAGACGGTGGTCTTCCCTGCCTCGCCGGGGTCTTACGCCTCTGAACGGATGGGGTGAGCCACGGGGGCGCTAGCCGATGGTCGGCACATGCGCCCCTGCGTCCTTGTCCAGCAGATTGATCAGCCGTGGATCATCCGCGACCTCGACCTGCCGCTTGAACGGGGTAAACCCGCTGCGGATGTAAAAGGACAGCGCCTGCGGACTGTCGAGCGTGCAGGTATGTAGATGAAACCGCGAGATCGGCCGTGCCCAAGCCGTGCGGATCGCGTGGTTCATCAGGTAGCGCCCGGCACCCGATCCGATCAGCGCGGGCGTCAGTCCGAAATAGGCCAGCTCGCACGTGCCATCAGCCGTGAACTTGAGCTCGAGCAGCGCCTCGTCGCGACCGTCCTTGGTCAGCGTGAAAAACTGCGTGTCCACATCCGACAACAGCGCCTGCAATTCGGCGTCGGTTTTTGTGAGCCGTCCGAACCACAGCCAATCCTGTCCGACCCGCCGAAAGATATCACGGTACCAGTCCAGTGTCGGGGTCAGCGCGCGCAGGGTCACGCCCTCGGGGGCGGGGACATCCCGCAGGGGGGCGGCCTCGCGCATCTCAAGATGTGTGACAACCATCGCCAGCTTGCCAAGCGGTACGTCGTGATATCCGTCGGTCAGCATCAGACCAGCCCTTTTTCCTTGAACAGCTCCATCATCGAGGTCTGCGGGCGCGGGCCAATGTGGCTGATCACCTCGGCCGCGCAGATGTTGCCCATCTTGCCGCATGTTTCAAGGTCGCGACCCGTGGCCATGCCATAGAGGAACCCCGCCGCGAATTGATCGCCGGCGCCTGTGGCATCCACGGGGGTCACCTTGGTCACGGGCACGTCGACGCGTTCGCCCTTGCGGATCAGCGTCACGCCGTCGCCGGACCGGGTGCAGACGACCGTGTCACAGATCGCCGCCGTGCGGGTCAGCGCGTCTTCCAGATCGTCGGTTTCCCACAGGGCGCGGATCTCGGCTTCGTTGCCGATGACATAGCCCAGATCGTTTTCGATCAGCGCAAGGAAGTCATCCCGGTGGCGTTCCACGCAGAAGGGGTCGGAAATCGCGATCCCCGCCATGCCGCCGCCCGCCGTCGCCGCGCGGGCCGCTTCGCGGAATGCGGTTTTGCCGGCGTCGTGGTCAAAAAGGTAGCCTTCTAGGAACATCAGCTTGGCCCTGGAGGCCACCGCCTGCGGAACGTCGTCCGAGGTAAGCCCAGTGGAGATCCCAAGATAGGTGTTCAAAGAGCGTTCCCCGTCCGGGGTCACAAAGATCATGCAGCGCGAGGTCGGGTTCTCGCCCCCGGACACAGGCGCGTTGACAAAATCAATGCCGATGTCTGTCATCGCCTTGGCATAGAACTGCCCCAGCTCATCGTCATTCACCCGCCCGATAAAGGCCGTGGGCAAGCCAAGCGCGCCGATGCCCGCAATGGTATTGGCGACCGACCCGCCGGGGGTCTGAAGACGGTCTTGCATCGTCGCATACAGGTTTTCGGCGCGGTCACGCTCGATCAGCTGCATAATGCCTTTTTCGATGCCGTTATCTTGCAGAAAAGCGTCATCTGCATGCGAGATCACATCGACAACAGCGTTGCCGATGCCAACCACTTCGTATTGGGTCATTCGGTTTTTTCCTCATAGGGGCAAAGGTCACGGATGATGCAGGTTCTGCATAGGGGTTTGCGTGCTTTGCAATGGTATCGCCCGTGCAGGATCATCCAGTGGTGGGCATGGTGTTGGAAATCGACAGGGATATTATCCTCGATCGCGCGTTCTACGGCATCGACGGTTTTGCCGGGGGCGATGCGTGTGCGATTGCCGACGCGAAAGATATGCGTGTCCACCGCCTGCGCCGGATAGTGCCACCACATGTTCAGCACAACATTCGCGGTCTTGCGGCCCACGCCGGGCAACGATTGCAGCGCCGCGCGGCTGTTGGGCACGACCCCGTCATAGTCATCCACCAGAATCTGGCTCAGCTTCATCACGTTCTTGGCCTTCTGGCGGAACAGGCCGATCGTCTTGATGTGTTCGGTCAGCCCCTCCAGCCCGAGGTCCAGCATCTGCTGCGGGTGCTCGACGATCTCGAACAGGGATTTGGTGGCCTTGTTCACCCCCGCATCCGTGGCCTGCGCGCTCAGCGCGACCGCGACCAGCAACGTATAGACGTTGGTGTGATCCAGCTCGCCTTTCGGTTCCGCCTCGGCGTCCTGAAAGCGGGTGAAAATCTCGCGGATCGTGTGATAATCAAGGGTTTTGGCCATGCGCCAAGGGTATGCGTGGTTTCGCCTCTCAGGGCAAGCCGCGCGCGGCGGATTTTACGGGCGTCGCTGCGGCAGGGGGCTGCGTCATTTGGCGCATGTTTCGGGTCGCGCGGGGGCGGGGCCTGCCGTAGTCTGCCCCTATGACACATGCACAGCACACGCCCCAAACCACCGCCCCCGAAGATGCCGCCACCGCAGACGGCAGCGCCTATCACTACGGTGTGATGCGGCGGGCGATTGATCTGATCGATGCCGCCGCCGACCCGCTGGCGCTGGATCAGATCGCGGGCGAAATGGGGATGAGCCCGGCGCATTTCCAGCGGCTCTTCTCGCAGTGGGTGGGGGTGTCGCCGAAACGCTATCAGCAATACCTGATGCTGGATCACGCCAAATCGCTGCTGCGCTACCGTTTTACCACGCTCGACACGGCGCACGAGCTGGGGTTGTCCGGCTCTGGCCGTCTGCACGACATGTTCCTGCGGTGGGAGGCCATGAGCCCCGGTGATTTCGCCCGCAAGGGGGAGGGGCTTGTGATCTCGTGGGGGTGGTTCGACAGCCCCTTTGGCCCGGCACTGGTTATGGGTACGCCACGGGGGATCTGCGGGCTGGCTTTCTCGGCCGAGATGGGCACCGACGCCGCGATGGAGGATTTGTGCCGTCGCTGGCCGGGTGCGACATTCCGCGAGGATCCGGCGGTGCTGCGCGACTGGGTGCAGATTGCATTCGGCCTACAGGGAGACGGGACCGACAAAGCCCCGATGTATCTGATCGGCGCGCCCTTCCAGATCAAGGTGTGGGAGGCTTTGCTGGCGATCCCGTCGGGCCATGTGACCACCTATTCCGAAATCGCCCAGACCATCGGCACGCCCAAAGCGGTCCGCGCTGTGGGCACGGCGGTGGGGCGTAACCCGATCAGCTGGTTGATCCCCTGCCATCGCGCCTTGCGCAAATCCGGTGGGTTAGGGGGCTATCACTGGGGGCTGCCGGTCAAACGCGCCATGCTGGCCTTTGAATCCGCCCGCGTCGACGCGTGAGGGTATCGGCGGGTTGCTGCCTATGGGTTTGAAGCTGCCGGTTCAACGGGAACAAAGGCTGGTGTAAAGCGTTATGTGACGATTGCCTCGCCCGAACGGGGCCACAACTTAAAGGCAGAATAAGATATGACACTTTCGAAAACCTCCATTGCTGTAGCTCTGACAAGCGTTCTGGCGCTGGCTGCTTGTGAACCCGGTCCGATTGGCGGCAACCCCAACGACCCGAACGCCAACACACGTAACGGTGCGCTGATCGGTGCAGGTACCGGTGCTGTGATCGGTGCGCTGTCCAAAGGCGACGGCAACCGTGCGCAAGGTGCCTTGGCCGGTGCGGTCGCTGGCGGTGCATTGGGTGCTGGCTATGGCTATTCGCTGGACAAGCAAGAGGCCGACCTGCGCCGTCAACTGGATTCCGACGTGATCATCACCAACACAGGTGACCGTCTGATCGTGACCCTGCCGCAGGACATCCTGTTCGCGACAGACAGCACGCAGGTTCAGGCCGGTATGCAAAACGATCTGGCCGCACTGGCGCGGAACGTGAACGTCTACAGCAACTCCACGCTGCAAATCGTCGGTCACACCGATAGCGATGGCGAAGCGTCCTATAACCAGCAGCTGTCCGAAGGCCGTGCGCGCGCCGTTGCGAATGTGCTGGTGTCGAACGGCGTTCCCGGCAGCCGCATCCAATCTGTGGGCCGTGGCGAAAGCCAGCCGGTGGCAAGTAACCTGAACGCAGCGGGCAAAGCGCAAAACCGCCGCGTTGAAATCGTGATCCTGCCAAACGCTGCCTAAGCGTTAGCGACATGAACGTGAAAGGGCCTCGGCATCTGCCGGGGCCCTTTTGCGTTTGAGGGGTGCCATACGGGGGCTGACGGGCCGCCGCGGCGCTAGAGGTTGTCTTCGACGCGGAACCCATCAGGGATGGTATCGCGCCCGTCCAGCATCAGATCGGCCATGACCTCGGCCACTTTGGGGGCCATGCCGAACCCGATCTTGAACCCGCCATTGGCCACGAACTGCCCCGGAGCGCCGGGCAAGGGCCCCAGCATCGGGGCACGGCTGCGGCTGCGCGGGCGCACGCCGGCCCAGCGGGTGATCACCGGCGCATCTCCCAACGCGGGCACTGCAGCGCGTGCGGCGGCGATCACGTCATCAAGCTGCGCGTCCGTCTCGGTGGGCGAGGTATACGCGCGCTCTGTCGTTGATCCGACGGCGGTGGTGCCGTCGCTATGCGGGATGATATGCACACCGCCCGAGAAAAGCTGTGGCAAGCCGCGCGCGTCATAGTCCAGCAGCGCAGCCTGACCCTTGACGCCTGCGCCGACCAGACGGCTGTGATTGGCAGTCATATGCGCCAGCCCCGCGACGCCCGTCGCCCACAGCACCTGTCCGCGATCTTCGCCTTCCGCCTGCACCGTCACGCCTTTGGCCGCCAGTGCCCGCACCAGCGCGTCGCAGGCGTGGCGGGGGTGGATCAGACCACTTAGCGTGTCGTGGATCAGCCAGCCGGTGGGGCTGTCGGGCTGCCACGGGGTGTCACTCGCGCGGATCACGGACCATGTGGCCTGACCCTGCCACAGCGCCTTGGCGGTTTCGACCCGCTGCTGTGCCAGCTCCAATGCCGCGTCATCGGCCACGGGTTGCAGGCGCCCCTTGCGGGCATAGCCCGCGTTCCCGCCGCCCGCCTGTTCAACCGCTTGCCAGAACCCTTCGGCCATCAGCAGGCTATCGCGTTGAAAGGCTTTCTTGGCGTTCCAGTTTTCAGGCACATGCGGGGCCAGCGCGCCGACGATACCGCCGCTGCTGCCGGCGGCGGGCCCATTCGGGTCGATCACCTGCACAACCGCGCCGCGTTGCACGCAGGCCCATGCCACGGATAGCCCGAATATTCCCGCGCCGCGTATCGTGATTTCGGCCATTGCCAATCCTTGCCCTTTTTGCGCAGTGTTCGGCAACGCCCATAGCACAAGGCCATCCCATGGAGAACCAGACAGCTGATATTGAATGGAAAGACAGCGGTGTGCCCGTGTCCTCCAAGTTCGACGACCCGTACTTCAGCCTCGACAACGGGGTAGAGGAAACGCAGCATGTCTTTATCGACGGGAATGACCTGACCAACCGCTTCCGCGACGGGTTCCGCATCGGAGAGTTGGGGTTCGGCACGGGGCTGAACTTTCTCGTGGCTTGGGACGCGTGGGCGCGGCATGGCGCGAAAGGCACGCTGCATTTCACCTCCTTCGAAGCCTTCCCGATGTCGTCCGAGGATATGGCCCAAGCGCATCGGTCCTTTCCTGCCTTCGACGGCAAGCGCGACGCGCTGCTGGACGCCTGGTCGCCCGAAGGTGGAGAGATGCGCTTTGGCGATGTGGTGCTGACCGTAGTGATCGGCGATGCGCGACGTGCGGTGCCCGCGTGGGACGGGCTGGCGGATGCGTGGTTTCTTGACGGGTTTTCCCCCGCCAAAAACCCCGAGCTGTGGGAGCCGGAGCTGCTGCACGATGTAGCACGGCACACGGCACCGTTTGGCACGGCCGCGACCTATACCGCCGCTGGCGCGGTCCGTCGTGCGCTGGAAAGCGCGGGCTTCGCGGTCGAGCGCACGACCGGCTATGGACGCAAGCGACACATGACGCGGGCTGTGCGCGTATGAGCATGGCCACCAACCGCGCGGCGGCTGCGGCGCAGTCGAACAACATCCCGCTTGGCATCACCTTGATGGTGATCACGACCTTCGTGTTTGCGGTACAGGACGGGCTGTCGCGGCATCTGGCCTCTGAATACAACGTGATGATGGTGGTGATGATCCGCTACTGGTTCTTCGCGGCCTTTGTGATCGCGCTGGCCAAGCGCCATGCGGGCGGGTTGCGGGCGGCGGCGCGGACCAGCCAGCCGGTGCTCCAGATATTCCGCGGGCTGCTGCTGGCGGCCGAGATCTGCGTGATGATCGTCGCCTTCACGATCCTTGGCCTTGTGGAAAGCCACGCGGTCTTTACCTGTTATCCGCTGCTGGTGGCCGCCCTGTCCGGCCCCGTCCTGGGGGAGAGTGTCGGCTGGCGCAGATGGGCGGCGATCGGGGTCGGTTTTATCGGGGTGTTGATCATTCTGCAGCCGGGGATGAGCGTCTTTGACCCCGCCGCCGTGATCCCGCTGGTGGCGGCCGCGATGTTCGCGATCTACGGGCTGCTGACCCGCTATGTCGGGCGCAAGGACAAGACCGCCACCAGCTTTTTCTGGACCGGCGTCACGGGGTCAGTGGCGATGACAGCCACGGGGCTGTGGTATTGGGAGCCGATGATCGCCAGCGACTGGCTGATCATGGGGTGCCTGTGCATCACCGGTGTCACGGGCCACTGGCTGTTGATCCGCTGCTACGAAGTGGCCGAGGCGAGCGCGGTGCAGCCCTTTGCCTATTTGCAACTGGTCTTTGCCGCGATCATCGGCATCAGCGCCTTTGGCGAAACCGTGCGTCCCAATGTCGCCATCGGGGCGGCGCTGATCGTCGCGGCGGGGCTATTCACCTTTTGGCGCGAACGGCAAAAGGGTCGTGCCCGTTAGTTCCTCTGTAAAGGGTTGGGGCAGGGGGTCTTTGCCCATGCGCGCGCGGTAAACGGGCAGGCTTTCGGTCACCCGCATCACATAGTTCTGCGTCTCGCGGAACGGGATCATCTCTATCCAGTCGACGATATCGATGTCGCCCTCGCGCGGGTCGCCATAGGTGTCCATCCAGCGCGTCGGACGCGAGGGGCCCGCGTTATAGGCGGCAGAGACCATGACCACATTCCCGTTAAACCGGCCCGCCATCTGCGACAGGTATTCGGACCCCAGCAAAGCATTATATTCGGGGTCGGCGGTCAGTCGGTCGGTGGTGTGCAGCGCGCTGATCTCCAGATCGCGGGCGACATCCTTGGCCGTGGCGGGCATCAGCTGCATCAGACCGCGTGCGCCCACATGGCTTTGGACCACGGGATCGAATTCGCTTTCGCGGCGGGCGATGGCCAACACCATCTCGGGGGCCATGTTCAGGTCCAGCTTGATCGCATCATGCAGCGCGTAATAGGGGCCGGCGATGGTGATGCCCCGTTGTGCCACACGTTTGCCGATCATCACGGCCAGATGCGGCTGGCCCACGTCGATCGCAGCCTGTCCAAGAAGGGCAGCGTCTTCGGTGATCAGCTGCTCTGCCAGATGGGTCCAGAACCGTTCGGCGGTCGACAGCTCGCCCGAGGCTTGCAGCAGCAGCCCCGCCTGAAACAGCGGTGCCTGTGCCAGCGCCGATGTGCGCCAGTCCTGTTCAGGGGGCGCGCCCGCAAGGCTTGTGTCGAACGGCAGATTGCCCCGCTCTGCCGCAAGCAGACCGTAGAAAGAGGATTGGAACTTCGCACCTTGGGCATAGGCTTTGGCCGCGCCCTCGGCATCGCCCATGGCTTGATACGCGCGGCCCTGCCAATAGCCTGCGCGCCCTTGGCTGATGGGGGATTCTACCGCGCCGTCATGGGCCTGAAAGTGACCAAGCGCCAGCTTGGGGTCTTTGAGGAACCGCAGGGCGATATAGCCCGACAGCCATTCAAGGTCCGCGAAATGTGACCCTTCGGACAGGAAGTGTTTCGACGCCATCTGATAGGCCCGCGCCGGATCGCCATTGCGCATTTCATCCCGCGCCAGCGCGCGGCGTCGGTTGGCCCATGCGGCGGGCTGACCAAGGGCCGCGGCGCTGACCGATTGCGACAGCATCAGATCCTTGGCGCTGTCGCCGTAGCCTTTGCGGATGCGCCATTCAAAGCGGTCGGCCTGTAGCCCCGGATCACCGGCCTTGCTGGCGGGCAGCGCGTCGATCAGGGCGTTTACGTCGCCGTCCAGATTTTGCAGGGCGATGCGGGTTTCGGCCAGCGCCTTGTCGGCATCACTGACCAGATCGAACATCTGGCGGGCTTCGGCGTGTTCCCGTTGCCATAGCATCTCGTCCAGACGGGCCGCGTGGTGCGGTTTCAGCAAAGGCCCATGCGCGTCAATGAACTTTGCCTGATCGTTCCCGCTCATGGGCAGGGTACGCCACGCCAGCACCAGCCGCGCCTGTGCCTCGCCCAGACGATCCGCACGCAGCAGCGCTGCGGCATGGGCCAGCACACCCTCGGGCGTCTGCGGGCCCTGACCGGTAAAGAACTCCAGTATCGCCTTGTCACCCTCGCGGATCACGGCCTCTTCGGACTGTCTGCGCAGATAGGCCTCGCCCGGCCAATCAGGGCGGCGGCTAAGGAAATCTGTCACCTCGGCATAGGTGCCCCGTCCGGCGCGCAGGCGGTGCCATTCGATCACATCTACCGCAACGGACCCGTCACGGCGCGCGATCAGGGCGGCATTCTCCCAGCTGCCCGCGCGCATGGCGTCCATCGCCCATCCCAGCGGACGCGGCCTTTCGGCATGGGCCGGAAGGGCGAGGGCAAAAACCATCGTCAGCGTCGCCAAGGCGCGTCTCATCACTTGCATTTCCTACTGGTCAAAGGCTACAGCCTTGCAACATACGGCGCGGCGCGGGGGTTTCAACTCAACTTGCCGCTATCAGCAATTGGGCGCTTGCCCAGCAACGCAAGAATAGGAGCGTGCATATGCTACAAGGTTCACTACCTGCACTCGTCA
Organism: Sulfitobacter sp. EE-36; assembly: GCF_000152605.1. Classification (NCBI taxonomy): domain Bacteria; kingdom Pseudomonadati; phylum Pseudomonadota; class Alphaproteobacteria; order Rhodobacterales; family Roseobacteraceae; genus Sulfitobacter; species Sulfitobacter sp. EE-36. The sequence goes on from NZ_CH959310.1 coordinate 1,133,968, forward strand.
CGCCGTTCACGGACGGCGCGCTGGATTTGGCCACGCTCAAGAAGCTGGTGGAATGGCACATCGCGGAAGGATCGAACGGGCTGGTGCCTGTCGGGACCACCGGTGAATCGCCCACCCTGACCCATGCCGAGCATGAAACCGTTGTCGCAGAAGTCGTCAAAGCCGCCGCGGGTCGTATCCCCGTCGTTGCAGGTGCTGGTTCGAACAACACGACCGAAAGCATCCGTCTGGCCAAACACGCCGAAAGCGTCGGTGCCGATGCGGTTCTGGTGGTCACGCCCTATTACAACAAGCCGACCCAAGCCGGTCTGATCGCGCATTTCACCGCGATCCACGAGGCCTGCGGTCTGCCGATCATCATCTACAATATCCCTGGCCGTTCGGTCGTTGATATGCTGCCCGAAACCATGGCGGAGCTGGCCAAGCTGCCGCGCATCATCGGTGTCAAGGATGCCACCGGCGATCTGGCGCGGGTCTGTGACCAGCGGATGCTGTGCGGGCCGGATTTTGTCCAGCTCTCGGGCGAGGACGCCACAGCGCACGGGTTCAACGCCCAAGGCGGCGTGGGCTGTATCTCTGTTACCGCGAATGTCGCGCCCAAGCTGCTAAGCCAGATGCAGGCGTTCTGCCTTGCGGGGGACTATGCCGCGGCGCTGGAAATCCAGGACAAGCTGATGCCGCTGCACAACGCGATCTTCACAGAGCCGGGCCTGGTGGGTGTGAAATACGCGATGGCGCGTCTGGGGTTGTGTTCAGACGAGGTGCGCCTGCCGCTGGTGCCGCTGACCGATGCCACCAAAGCGCTGGTGGATCACGGGTTGAAGCACGCGGGCCTGCTTGACTAAAATCACGGTTAAGACGGGGCGGCATCTAGCCGCCCTTTTTTTAATGGGCAAGACGCAGCCAATCGGTCAGCGCATAAAAAAGGCCCCGGCGAAACGCCGAGGCCTAATGTTAATATCTGCCTTCGGGAGCAGAAAACGCTTATGGGCAAGCAGCCGTGTAACGCTGACCTGCGGAGTTCTGGTAGACACACTGGCCGTTTTTGCCGCGGCCCAGGTATGCACCTGCAGCAGCGCCAGCCAAGCCACCCAGAACGGCGCCTTTGGTTTTGTCATCGTCGCCCGAGACGACAGCACCCAGAGCCGCACCAGCAGCAGCGCCGGTTACAGAAGATTGAGTCTGCGTTTCGCAAGCGGCGAGTGCGCCAACCATAGGCAGGACCAAAAGTAGCTTTTTCATGATATACTCCATACTAGCTTCAGTACTTAACGCTATGTGACGGGTTTGGTTCCAGTAAGATTATTTTGATCGGCAACAAAGTGCCGGAGCGGCAGCTTATTTGCTGCCGAACACCCGACCCATTGCCCCATCCACAGCCGCGATGATCTGATCAATATCGTCCTTCTTCGCGATCAATGCAGGGCTGAAGCAGAGCGTGTTGTTCTTGCCCGGCACCGACCGGTTGGTCGCCCCGATGATCACGCCCTGCGCCATACAGTCTGCGACGACCGCCTGGATCTGCGCTTCGATAACGGGAACGCGGGTGCTGCGATCTTGGACCAGCTCTGCGCCAAGGAACAGACCCTTGCCGCGCACCTGACCGATCACGTCATATTTGTCGGACAGCTCTTCAAGCTCTTCGAGCATGTATTGCCCCATGTCGCGGGTGTTTTGCAGCAGGTTTTCGCGTTCGATAATCGCCATGTTTTCAATCGCGGCGGTGGGGCCCGCGGTGCATCCCCCGAAGGTAGAGATATCGCGGAAGTAGTTCAGCGGGTCGCTGGCGTCGTCCTTGAACAGGTTAAAGACCTCTTCCGTCGTCACCAGACAGGCAATCGCCGCATAGCCCGAGGCCACACCCTTGGCCATCGTAACCATATCGGGCTGGATGCCGAAATGCTGGTAGCCGAACCATTCGCCGGTACGCCCGATGCCGCAGACGACTTCGTCGATGTGCAGCAGCACGTCATACTTGCGGCAAATCTCTTGCACCCGTTCCCAGTAGCCGTCCGGAGGCGTGATAACACCACCGCCCGCCGTGACGGGTTCAAGACACAGCCCGCCCACGGTGTCGGGCCCTTCGGCGAGGATGATCTTCTCGATCTGATCCGCGGCCCAAACGCCGTAGTTATCCTCCGGCGCGCCGTCTTGCTCGAACTTGCGATACTCCAGACAGTGGGGCACGCGGACGAACCCGTCGGTGAAGGGGCCGTATTGCGCATTGCGTTCTTCCTGACCGCCCGCAGACAGACAAGCGATGGTCGTGCCGTGGTAGTCGCGGTCGCGATACAGGATTTTGTGCTTCTTGCCGCCATAGCGTTTGTGGGCGATCTGGCGGATCATCTTGAAGGCTTTCTCGTTCGCCTCGGAGCCGGAGTTGCAATAGTATAGGCGGCTCATGCCCGGCATCTTGTCGATCAGCTTTTCCGCAAAATGCGACCCCGGAATAGACCCGGCAGACCCCGCAAAATAGTTCAGCTTGATCAGCTGGTCGCGCACGGCGTTGGCAATGCTTTCACGGCCATAGCCGACGTTGACGGTCCAGACACCACCGGACACCGCGTCCAGATGCTCTTTGCCCTTCTGGTCCCAGACACGCATGCCTTTGCCTTCGACAATGATCCGTGGGTCCGTGGTTTCATAGGCTTTGTGCTGGCTGAGGTGGTGCCAGATGTGCGCGCGATCTGCCTCGACCACACGGGAGATATCGTTTTCGCTAAATGTACCATCCATGTGCGTGACCTTTCCGAGGTTGGGATTGGGGGCGGGTGGCAAAGCACCCTGTTTTCAAGGCCCCATCGCAAACGCGCCTCGCGTCTGTTTCGGCCCATGTGCAGTGATTGTTAGGAGCAACTTCCCCCTCTGAAAAGGAAAAACCTGCCACATAGGGGGGCGGGACGGGGAAGATAGACGCAAAAAGGGCCGGAATTGATTAAAATTCCGGCCCCTAAGCGATTGATTGATCTGTATTTCCCCTTTTTTAGACCGGGGGTAGGTCTTGCAGCTTATTTCGGGCGAAAGCTCGACTTGCCGCGTTTGGGGGCTGCATCGCCGCCACCGGCTTTGCCCGAGGGTTTGCCGCCCTTGGGTTTCGCGCCCAGTTTACCCGGTGGGACAAAGCGTTTCGACGGGTCAGCGGCGCGGGCCTTGAACGGTTTATCCGCTGGTTTGCCGTCGCCACGGGGGCGGTCCGCCCCACGATCCGCTGGCTTTTCCTTTTTCCAGACGGCTTTGGCTTTGGGCTTTCCGCCGGGTTTGTCAAAGCTGTCAGGCTTGCCCGCAGACTTGGGTTTAGGCGTGGCACCGGGCTTCATCGGAGACCGTTCGGTCTTGTGCGACTTGGGCGGGCGTTCGCCTTTGGGGGCTTTGGGCTTGTCAAACTTCGGCTTGTCGCCGCGAGGTTTGTCGAACCCTTTATCGGGGCGCGGGCCGCGAGGTTTGTCGTAGGTAACCGATGCTTCTTCGGTGCTGGCCGCACGTGGTTTGCGCGGTGCACGTGGTGCGTCGGGGTCATAGGGTGCGCGGTCGGGGCGTGGGCCACGATCGGGGCGCGGGCCGTTGTCAGAACGGGGGCCGCCACGGTTCGGTTTGGGGCCACGGCCACCGGGCTTGGGCCCGCGCGACAGATCGGGGGCCTTGTCCAGCTTGGTCACAACCGCGCCGTCTTCGACCTTCATGTCGGGGCCAAGCGCGTTGGTGAATTTATCTGCCGAGGTCGCGAGGATCTCGACAAAGGTATGGCTGGGCTGCACTCGGATCGCGCCCACGTCATCCTTGGTCAGATCGCCCATGCGACAGATCATCGGCAGGATGGTGCGGGGTTCGGCGTCATCATTGCGCCCGATCGAGATCGAGAACCAGACCGACGGGCCAAAGTCGCCACGGGGGCGTTCGTCGGCAGGGGTGCCGGGCTCTGCCAGCTGCTCGGGCGCGGACTGGCGTGCACGGTACAGGTTCACAAAGGCCGTCGCCAGTTGCTCGGCGCTGAACTGTTCGACCAGATTGGCAACAAAGCCCGCTGCATCATCGGGGATCGGATCAGACCATGCGGAATCGGCCAGCAAACGCTTTTCGTCTTCGGCGTTCACTTCTTCGGCAGAGGGCGGGTTGGCCCATTCGACCTTCAGCTTGGCGCCGCCCAGCAGACGGTTTGCCTTGCTGCGCATCTTGGCGGGAACGATCAGCGCGGACACACCCTTGCGACCGGCACGACCGGTACGGCCCGAGCGGTGCAGCAACGTGTCAGAGTTCGACGGCAGATCGGCATGCACCACCAGTTCGAGGTTGGGCAGGTCGATCCCGCGTGCGGCAACATCTGTTGCGATACAGACGCGCGCGCGCCCGTCGCGCAGCGCTTGCAGCGCGTTGGTGCGTTCGGATTGCGTCAGCTCGCCCGACAGCGCCACGACTGAAAAGCCGCGGTTGGTAAAGCGGGTGGTCAGGCGTGCGACGGCGGCGCGGGTGTTGCAGAAGACGATGGCGTTTTTCGCCTCGTAAAAGCGCAGCACGTTGATGATCGCGTTTTCAGTGTCGCGCGGGTGCACGTTCAGCGCACGGTATTCGATGTCGGCGTGTTGTTTCTTTTCGCCTACGGTTTCGACGCGCTGCGCATCACGCTGGTAGGATTTGGCCAGCTTGGCGATCGCTGCAGGCACAGTGGCCGAGAACAACAGTGTGCGGCGCTCTTCCGGCGCTTCGGAGAGGATGAATTCCAGCTCTTCGCGGAAACCCAGATCAAGCATCTCGTCCGCTTCATCCAGCACCACGGCACGGATGTCGGACAGGTTGATGTTGTTGCGTTTGATGTGGTCGCACAGGCGGCCCGGTGTCGCGACGACGATATGCGCGCCACGGTCCAGCGCACGACGTTCGGTGCGTGTGTCCATGCCGCCAACGCAGGTGGTCACGACCGCACCGGCCTTGCCATAAAGCCACGTCAGTTCGCGGCTGACCTGCATGGCCAATTCGCGCGTCGGTGCGATGATCAGCGCCAGGGGCGCGCCGGCGTGTCCGAATTTTTCATCATCGCCCAAAAGGGTCGGTGCGATGGCCAGACCAAAGGCCACTGTCTTGCCGGAACCCGTTTGGGCTGACACCAGAAGGTCGGCCTCGACCAGATCTGGGTTGGTAACCGCCTCTTGGACGGGGGTAAGCGAATCATAGCCTTGGGTGGCAAGCGCGTCTGCGATGGTTTGGATCAAGGGATTGTCCTGTCTGAGAAAATGTCGCGCTACAAATACGCGCGTCGCGGCAAAAGCGGATACGCCAGCCACGTGTTGCGCCCGTCCCTAGTCGGTTGTGACGCAAATGTACATCTCTTTGTCAGATGCGCAGGGCAAGGCAGCTATGCTTGCCCGTCGCTCTTTCAGGCGCTGACGGCATCCCCCCAAGCGGACATCACCTCTGTCACGCCGGTATTTTCGTCGCCCGCGCGCCCGACAGCAGAGGGGCAGGCGAAGTGATAGGGGAAGATCGTGCGCGGCGCGAGCACCACATTGTCCAGCGTGTCTTGCAGCGTCGCGATCACTTGCGGCGGCAGCGCCTGATCCACGATGGTCACATCGGCAAGGCTCATATCCGTGCGCGGCGCATGAAAGGCGGTTTCCAGATCCATCCCGTAGTCCAGCAGCAGTGAGGTCAGTTCGACCACAGCGGGCATGATCTTGCGCCCGCCAGACGCCCCAAGCGCGAATTGCGCACCGTCGGCACGCTCCAGCAGGGTGGGGCACATATTGGCAAGGCAACGTTTATCCGGCCCAAGCGAGTTCGGCTTGCCCTGTTCAGGGTCGAACCACATGATGCCATTGTTCATCAGAATGCCCGATCGGGGCAGCATCATCCGCGAGCCAAAAATCGACAGCAGCGTTTGGGTGACGGCGACCATATTGCCCGCCGCATCGACCACGCTGAAATGTGTGGTGCAGGACGGATCGGGTTCATGTTCGATATCGCCCATCGTGTCATAGCGTTCCTGGTTGGCTTGCCGGATGGCGCGGTCATAAGCGATGAAGGCTTCGGCGTCGGGGGCGTCCGTGCCAGGCTGCCAAGCGGTCATCAGATCAAGGGCGCGGCGCATGGTCGGGCCAGCGGTCAGGGTCGGTGTGGCGATGACCTCGTGCCCGCGGTAGGCATAGTGCATCGCGTCGACCAATGTCGCCTGATACTGCGCCAGATCCTCGGCCGTATGGTGCCCGCCCGCGGCTTGCAGATCGGCGACGATGGATTGCGCCAATGCCCCTTCGTAAAACGCGCGCGGTCCGTCCTTGGCCACGGTGCGCAGCGACGCGGCAAGACGGCCAAGGTCGCATTTTGTCTCGCCCAAGGCGGTCCAGCCAGAGGATTTGGGAAAGCCGTCTGCGTCCAGAAACGTCTCGGCCGATGCGGGGAAGGGGGCGAGGTCTTTGGCCGAACCACCAAGGATCAGCTGCGTGTACCAGTCAACTGGCAGACCATCATCGGCAAGCTTGATCGCAGGGGCCAGCAGATCGGCCCAAGGTTTCGTGGCAAAGCTTTCATGCGCCAGACCCATGCCCGCGACCTGACCGGGAATGGCAATCGCCTTGGCCCCGAAGACATTGCGGTCTTCCAGCACCGAAGGCCAGGGGAACAGATCGCCCGCCTTGCCGCCCACGATGGGATAGTCCGCGACATCCAGCCCCTTGGGGGATTTCATCCCGAATTCGATGACCTTGGCCGTCGTTTCGCCCGCCATGCGCACGACCATAAAGCCGCCGCCGCCCATGCCGCTCATCCAGGGTTCAGCCGCGCCAAGCGCAAAGGAGGTGGCAATCGCCGCATCCACCGCATTGCCGCCCTGCGCCATGACATCCGCCCCGACCTGCGCCGCGACACGGCTTTGGGAAGCGACGATCCCCTTGCGGCTGCGGGTCGCGGGTTTGGTGATCTGCCAAGAGGCATTCTGCTGCTGGGTCATTGGGGGCATCCTGATGTTTAGATGTGCCTACCCAACGCCAGTGTCAGCAGATTTGCAACCTTGAGGGGCACCGCGGCCCCATTGGTCAGTTGCTTTGTGTCGGTGCCGCTGAAAATGCGAACACGGGGGGCTGCGTCATCTCGTTCGACGGCGCGGATTTCGCATCGGGATAGATGAACCCGTTGATCGGATAGACACTGCCGTAGGACCCGGCCTGGCTTTCAAGGCGCACATCGGACCAGTCGTTCAGCGGAGATACGTCTTGCACGCTCATCCCAAGCGAGATCTTGTTGCGCTTCCAGTTGGCGTGATCAACTTTGATCTCGCGCGGGGAAACGACTTCGGAGACGACGGCAACATGGCCCATAGGGTTCCGGCTGGTGCCTTTGAACGCCATGACCGACCCGACGACGGGTTCTTTGCCGCGCTCGTACAGGCCGTTGGCTTGCGCCCACCATGTATTGGCATTGCCGCGGATTTGAACGCCGCTGGCATTGCGTGCGAAGGGCACGCACCAGACGCGCTGACCTTTGGATTGCAAAACGCGCACCTCGCGGATTGCCATGGCGTGCAGGTCGGGGTTGATACCCGCCTGACCAATGGTCTGAATTTCAGACGGGCCGCGGGCGCAGGCTGCTGTCATCAGCAGGGCCACACACAAAAAAGGAATTCCGACTTTCGATGACCACTGGCGTTTCACGCTCATTTATCTGTCCTGCTGCCCGTTTCACTCACCTTACTGTCCCAGTAAAGTCCGGCAGACATTCCGCGATTCTCGGCCAAAAACAAAGCGTCAGGATTTTCGTGGGCAAAATTCCGCCGCTATTATTGCAAATTGTTAATTTTCGGGAACCGGGCGGAGGCCGCCGATTTTGACAATCAGGTCCAGCAGCTCTGCCACACCCTTATCGTGTTTCATCTCGGCAAAGAGATAGGGCAGATCGCCGCGCATCCGTTTGGCGTCACGGTCCATCACCTCTAGCGACGCACCCACATGCGGGGCGAGGTCGGTTTTGTTGATGATCAGGATATCCGACTTGGTGATCGCCGGCCCGCCCTTGCGCGGGATCTCTTCGCCCGCAGCCACGTCGATGACATAAAGCGTCACATCCGCCAGTTCGGGGCTGAAGGTCGCCGACAGGTTATCGCCACCGGATTCGATGAGCACGCAGTCCAGATCGGGATGACGGTCGCGCATCCGGGCGACGGCGGCAAGATTGATCGAGGCATCCTCGCGGATGGCGGTATGGGGGCAGCCGCCGGTTTCGACCCCGATGATCCGGTCCTGCGGCAAGACCTGAAGCCGCATGAGCGCTTCGGCGTCCTCTTGGGTGTAGATATCATTGGTGATCACGCCGATCGACCAGCGGTCGCGCATGGCACGGCACAGGGCGGCGGTCGTTGTCGTCTTGCCCGCGCCAACGGGGCCACCAATGCCAATACGAAGCGGTCCATGGGGGGAGGTCATGTCTGGAACATCCTTGAGTAAAGCGTTTCATGTCGCATCGACGCGATATCGGCCAGAAAGCAGGCGCTGCCGATGTCGTCGATGGTTTGGGTCAGGGCCAGCGTCACCGTGTCGTGGCACAGCGGGGCAAGGGCGGTGATCACCCGCTGCCCGTCCGTTTGCCCCAAGGGCACCGCGCGGATCGCGGCAGAGACCAGTGCGCTGACAAAGGCGTGCAGGAACAGCTGCGCGCCTTGTTCCACGGGCAGCCCCTGCGCCGCGCAGGCTGCGCCAAAGGCGACGGGCAGCGTTAGGTCGGGGAGGTCATGCCCCCAGACGTCATTGACCACCCGCACAAAGGCCGCGCCCTGTTGGGTCATCTCGGTCAGTCGCTCCGACGAGGGGGCCAGCGCGCGCGCCAGCGCATCCACCTCGTCCACCCCCTTGCCCGCAAAGCCAGCGTTCAGCAGGATCGCATCGGTCCGGCCTGCACCGTGGGTGATGATATCCGAAAGCCACGCCTGAAGGCTGGCCGCATCGTGAATGGTGCCGTCCTGCACGGCCATTTCCAGCCCGTGGCTATAGCTGAACGCGCCGATGGGAAAACTGGGCGACAGCCATTGCGCGAGCGTGATCAGGGCTTGGGTTTGCATCGTCCGGCGGGCCTAATGTGCGTGGCTGTGGGTGCGCCCGTGGCCATAGGCACCGCCCTCGGGAATGAACGGTTCGGACACATCCCGCAACGTCGCGCCGAGCTTTGTCAGCATGTCGCGGATCACGTGGTCGTTCTGGATCAGCAGGCGAGCGGGTTCAAGCTGGCAGGGGCAGTGCCGGTTGCCGATATGCCATGCCAGCCGCACCAGATCGTCGCCGGTGATTTCCAGCAAGGCTTCCTTGGCCGCGATGACCTCGATGATCTGCCCGCCTTCAAGCTCGAACGCATCGCCGTGGTTCAGCGATTCCGTATGGGCGAGGTCCACGAGGAACCCGCGATTGTGGCTGGTCAGCAGGCGTTTGCGGCGCAGAAAGCGGTCGTCATAGGTCAGCACGCAGCTGTCATCCGCATGGTCCCACTGGCCGTGGCGCTTGATCGTATGGGCGGGGGGAAGGTCGGTCATCTAGGGGCCTCAGAACATGAAATAGCGTTGCGCCATGGGGACGGTCTCAGCGGGCGCGCAGGTCAACAACTCGCCGTCCGCGCGGACTTCGTAGGTTTCGGGGTTCACCTCTACCTTGGGGGTGGCCGCGTTGTGGACCAGATCGGATTTGCCGATGTTGCGGGTGTTTTGCACGGCGATGGTCTGTTTGCGCAGGCCAAGGCTGTCGCGCAGCCCGCTCGACTGCGCGGCTTCCGAGATAAAGGTCACCGCGCAATGTTGAAGCGCGCTGCCATAGGCCCCGAACATCGGGCGGGTATAGACCGGCTGCGGCGTGGGGATCGACGCATTCGGATCACCCATCTGTGCCACGACGATCATGCCTGACATCAATACCATTTCGGGCTTCACGCCAAAAAAGGCGGGGTTCCATAACACCAGATCGGCCTTCTTGCCGACCTCGATCGAGCCGACCTCGCGGCTGACACCATGAGCAATGGCGGGGTTGATCGTATACTTCGCGATATAGCGTTTGACGCGGAAGTTGTCGTTGTCGCCGGTTTCTTCCGGCAAGCGCCCGCGCTGCTTGCGCATCTTGTCAGCGGTTTGCCATGTGCGGATCAGCACCTCGCCCACACGTCCCATGGCCTGACTGTCAGAGGCGATGATAGAGAAAGCACCGATGTCATGCAGAATATCCTCGGCGGCAATCGTTTCGCGTCTGATCCGGCTTTCGGCAAAGGCGACGTCTTCGGGGATGGATTTATCAAGGTGGTGACAGACCATGAGCATGTCCAGATGCTCTTCGAGCGTGTTCACCGTGAAGGGGCGTGTCGGGTTGGTCGAGGACGGCAGCACATGCTCTTCGCCGCAAATCTTGATGATGTCGGGGGCGTGGCCGCCGCCTGCGCCCTCGGTGTGGAAGGCGTGGATGGTCCGGCCCTTCATCGCGCCAAGCGTATGTTCGACAAAGCCGGATTCGTTCAGCGTGTCGGTGTGGATCATCACCTGCACGTCCATATCGTCGGCGACCGACAGGCAGCAATCGATAGCGGCAGGGGTGGTGCCCCAATCCTCGTGAAGCTTCAGCGCGCAGGCCCCGCCGTTCACCATCTCGACCAGTGCGCCGGGTCGGCTGGCGTTGCCCTTGCCCGAGAGACCGATGTTCATCACCACGCCATCCATCGCCTGCAACATGCGCCCTATGTGCCACGGGCCGGGGGTGCAGGTGGTGGCCAGCGTGCCATGCGCCGGGCCGGTGCCGCCGCCAAAGCAGGTGGTCACGCCGGAATGCAGCGCGTCTTCCATTTGCTGGGGCGCGATAAAGTGGATGTGGCTGTCGAAACCGCCCGCGGTGAGGATGCGTCCCTCGCCTGCGATCACCTCGGTCCCCGGTCCGATGATGATGTCGACGTTTGGCTGGGTGTCGGGGTTGCCCGCCTTACCAATCGCCGCGATGCGCCCGTCCTTCAGCGCGACATCTGCCTTGTAGATGCCCGAATGATCCACGATCAGCGCATTGGTAATCACAGTATCCACCGCACCGTTTGCCCGCGTGACCTGCGACTGGCCCATCCCGTCGCGGATCACCTTGCCGCCGCCGAACTTCACCTCTTCGCCATAGGTGGTCAGATCGCGCTCCACCTCGATGATCAGATCGGTGTCGGCCAGTCGCAGCCGGTCCCCCGTGGTGGGGCCATACATCGCTGCATATTCAGAGCGGGGGAGTGTGGTGGTCATAGGTCTCTCTTTCCTCGAAGCGCCTTAGAGCGCGCCCATCACTTCAGCGTTGAACCCGTACACCTTGCGGTCTCCCGCGAGCGGGATCAGCTGCACCTCGCGGCGTTGACCGGGTTCAAAGCGCACGGCGGTGCCGGCGGCGATGTCCAGCCGGTAACCACGCGCGGCGGCGCGGTCAAAGTCGAGCGCGGGGTTGGTTTCGGCAAAGTGGTAGTGGCTGCCGACCTGCACGGGCCGGTCGCCGGTATTGGCAACCATCAGGGTGATGGCTGTGCGATCGGCGTTCAGGGTGATGTCCCCCGCGGCGCACAGCACCTCTCCGGGGATCATTTGCGTGCCTTGCGGGGGGCCTTGACTCGCCCGCGCAGGGCGATGGCCGCGGCGGTTGCGATGACGGCAAGCCCCATGAAGACAGGCATCCATTCGGCCCCGTGGGGGGCGATATGCACACCGGGGTGGGCAAGGGCAGGGCCGGCCATCAGGGCGGCGGGCAGGATCATCAGATGTTTCATAGCAGGGGCCTTTCTTGCGAATGGGGGCTAGCGGATAGGGTTGTGCACGGTGACCAGCTTGGTCCCGTCGGGGAAGGTGGCTTCGACCTGCACGTCGTGGATCATCTCGGCGATGCCCTCCATACAGTCGTCGCGGGTGATGACCTGGGCACCGGCCTGCATCATCTCGGCCACGCTGCGGCCATCGCGCGCGCCTTCGACGACGGTGTCGGTGATCAGGGCAATCGCCTCGGGGTGGTTCAGCTTGACGCCACGGGCCAGACGCTTGCGCGCGACTTCGGCCGCCATGGCGATCAGCAGTTTGTCTTTTTCACGGGGGGTCAGCTGCATGTCAAAGCATCCATGTTTTAGGAGGGGCCGCGCCGTGCAAGCGGGCGATGATCGGCACCAGAGACTGGCGCAGGATGTAACTGTCGGGCGCGAGGAGCCGCGCATAAAGCACGCCGTCGCGGATCAGGCTGGCACCGGCGCTGGCAGGCAGCAGCGCGCGCAGGGGGGCAAGCAGCGCTTCGGCATCGGGGGCGGCGTAGATCACACTGGCCATGGCGCAGTTGCCGCCCGCGGTGGCGGTGCCTGCAAGCTGTGCATGGATATCGCCGGACAGACGCACGGCATCTGCAAAGATAGGGTGCCCGTCGCGGCGGATCGTGATGTTATCGGCAAAGCGCGCGTCGCGCAGCGTTTCGCCCATGGAGACGCGGCCAAATACCAGCGGCTCTACGCCGAAGAAACAGGCATCACCCGACAGGTCCACCTCCAGCTTGCGGCGCAGGGCGGAGCCGTTGAACAGGATCGTTTCCTGCGGCAGCCAGTCGATCCGTGCCCCCGCTTTTGCATCCAGCCGCGTGGTCATCTGCGCCATGGGGCCGGGTTGCGCCAGATAGACGCGCTCGGCCGCTTGGCTGGTCAGGGTCAGCCGGCTGCCCGCACCCGCCGTGGCGGTGATCGACAGTTCATCGCCGCCCGTCATCCCGCCCGAGGTATTGAGGAAAACCCCCGTCAGCCCGCCCGCCGCCGCGCGCGGAAACAGCGCTTTGAAGCAGCCTTGCTGGTAGAGATCGCCAATCACCGACGCGCCGCCATAGGTCTTGCTGCTGATGCGCAACGCCCCGCGGGCGCGGGGTTGCATCGGCACGGCGAGAGCCTGATCGGTATGGGCGGCGATGTTGATGGGGGGCCTCGTCCAGCTGAAAATAACTCCCATCTGGATAGCGTGATTCCCGTCGGGTGCGATCCGAAACGGGCATTTTTGGCGCAATTTCAGGCTGTATTTCGACGGCTGCCTAATATTTGAGCATAACCCGTCAGGGGCTTTGACCCGCAGCCGTGCCGCGGGTCAAGGCAGGTGTTTACAGGTCTACCCGTAGAAATACTTGGGCAGATAGGTCGCGATCTCGGGGATCAGAATGATCAGCAGAACCCCGATCAGCGTCACGATCACGTAAGGCGTCACAGAGGCATAGATATCGCCCATTGTGACATCCGGCGGGGCCACCCCTTTGAGGTAAAAGAGGTTAAAGCCGAAGGGCGGGGTCATATACCCGACCTCCATCATGATGATGAAGAGGATGCCGAACCAGATCGGATCAAAGCCATAACTCTGCACAACGGGCAGGAATACAGGCAGGGTGATCAGCATGATCCCCACCGGATCCAGCACCATGCCAAGGATGAAGAGCACCGCCAGCATAAACACCAGCGACCCCCAACGCCCACCGGGCACAAGGTTCATCATATCCTGGATCAGGCTTTGTGCCCCAAGCGCGGTATAGGCCGTGCTGAAGGCATGGGCCGCGAAAAGGATCCACATGATCAGCGCGGTCAGTTTCAGCGTCGCGACAGAGGCGTCGCGGATCACGGCCCATGACAGTTGCCGGTTGACGCCCGTAGCGACCATTGCGCCAAAGACGCCGATGGCGGCGGCTTCGGTCGGCGTCGCGTAGCCGCCGAAGATGGCCCCCAGCACGATCACCACGATCAGGATCGGCAGGATCACCGCCTTGAGAGACCGCAGCTTCTGCCCCCAATTCGCGCGTTCCTCTTTCGGGAGGGCGGGGCCCAGTTCCGGCTGCATCCAGCAGCGCCCGCCGATATAGACGGAGACGAGGAAGAACAGCAGCAGCCCTGGCCCGATACCGGCCGCGAACAGACGCCCGACCGACACTTCGGTTAGCAACGAATACAGCACCATCAGGATCGACGGCGGGATCAGGATGCCCCAGCCCCCGCCCGCGTTGATCGCCCCAAGCGCGAGCTTCTTGTCATAGCCGCGTTCCAGCATCTTGGGCAGCGCGATGGTCCCCATCGTGACAACTGCCGCACCCGAGATGCCCGACATGGCAGCAAAGATCACGCAGATCAGCACCGTGCCGATAGCCAGACCGCCGCGCAGCCCGCCCCACCATTCGTGCATCATATCGTAAAGGTCATTCGCGACCCCCGATTTTTCAAGCAGGATCGCCATGAAGACAAACAGCGGGATTGCCATCAGCGTGGGGGATTGCATCGTTTCCCACATTTTGGAGGCGAGCAGATAGAACCCCAGATCGCCCATTTCCGCATAGAGGAAGATGACCGATATCCCCCCAAGGGCAAAGGCCAGCGGCGTACCGAGCATCACAAACAACAGCAGCGCGCCAAAGAAAAGCATGGTCAGGATTTCAACGCTCATGACTGGCCTCCTGCGGCTTGGGCGGCTTGGGTGTCGCCGGCGGCCGGTTGTCCAAAGATCGCGGGATCATTGGGCAGCCCCATCAGAGTGCGCACATCGGCCCAAAGGCGTACGAAGCCCTGCAACAACAGCAGCAAGGCGGCGACGGGGATCAGCGATTTTGTCGGCCACAGCGGGGCCTTCCAGACAGAGTTCGACCGCTCCATATCCGCGATGGCCTCGGACGCGATGTCATAGCCTTGCCACAGCAGCACGCCGACAAAGATCAGGAACAGCGGCCATGTCACGATGTCCACCAAGGCTTTGCGTTTGGGGGAAAACTGGCCGTAGATGATATCGACGTTCACGTGACCGCGTTCGGTCAGCAGATAGCCGCCCCCGATGATCGCATAGACACCAAAGATCAGCGTCGCCAACTCGGCAGTCCAGATCGCGGGCTGTCCGATCAGATAGCGCATGACCACATCGGCCAGCAGCAGGGCAAAGATGATCAGCACGCAAAAGCTGATCCAATAGCCGATAATGCGGTTCAATTGCGTGATGAAGCGCGCAAGTTTAAACAAAACGTTTCTCCCTCAAGACATAAAAGAAGCCGCCCGAAATGCAGGGACATGTCAGGCGGCTACATTGATTTTCACTGTGGCATCACCGGGGTCGAGCCCCCGGATCAGGCCCCTAGAGGTAGCCGAGGTCGGTCATCAAGGTTTTGTAGATATCCGCCGCCTTCGCCGCGCGTTCGCCTTTCTGCGCCTCTGTGTCGAGGATCTTGGCCGAGGCATCGGCAAGAATCGCCAGAACGTCGTCGGGCAGTTCGGACACCTCGATATCGTTCTCGGCGATGCCCGAAGAAATCGCGATGGCTTCGGCGTGCTGGTATTCGGCCGACCGCTGGAAGAACCGCGTCTCCATCGTGTCGAGCAGGGCAGTGCGCAGATCGTCCTCCAGCCCGTCGACGGCCTCCATATTCAGGATAAAGGCGTCGGTGGTCTGACCAAGCGCGGGTTTGTAGTGGTATTTGCAGACCTCCCAAAGGGACATGGATTTCGCCCCGACGGCAGCGCCCCAATGTGCGCCATCCACAACGCCCGAGCTGAGCGATTGATAGAGCTCGGACCCGGGGATGTATTGCGGCGCGGCACCAGCGGATTGCAGGTAATCCAGCATCGTACCCGACGACCGCAGCTTGAGCCCTTTGAAGTCTTCGGCGGATTCGATCTTTTTCGACACGACGATTTCGACGGGCAGGACCTTTTCTGTCTTCATCATCACGCCATCGGCGTTCAGGTCTTCGTTCACCAGCGCCTCAAGGCCAAGGTTCTTGACCGCGTGTTCCATTTCCCAGGCCTGACGGAAGGTGCCGGGGATGCCGAACAGGAAGGACGCGGCCTGCGCCTGATCTTGCACATAGGACGGGCTGACCGTCCCCATGGGCACCACGCCCTTGCGCACGATATTGTAGATGTCGGGGCCTTTGGCGAATTCGCCAGCACCCAGCAGATCCATTTTGAACGCGCCTTCGGTGCGCGTCTCAAGCACTTCGGCCAGTTTGCCAAGGCTGTCGGTGAAAGAGCTGGACGCTTTGGGCCAATGCGCTTGCACGCGCCAGTTGACCTTGCCCTGCGCGATCCCTTTGCCGACCAGCGCCGGTGTCGCCAGCGCGCCAAGAGCAGCGCCGCGCAGCATGGTGCGACGGTTCATATTGCCTTTTGTCATTCTATTTCCTCCCAGAAACTTCGGTTTCTCTTATCTGCGCGGCACGGGTTGCGCAGGCTCCCTAACGTCACCTTCACGTATCAATTGGGGTAGGTCAAACGGCTGTTAGCGATAACGGTTAATAATTCTGACATTTGTCAGTTTTGTGAGCGCTGATTTGCCGAGACTTCAACCTATGGTCCTTTGGCCGCGATCTCAGGTTACGAATTGCTGGCGGTATTGCGATGGGGTCACCCCCTGCACGGTGCGGAAACGGCGCGAGAAATAGGACGGATCGGCGAACCCCAGACGGTAGCCAACCTCGGCCACTGACAGGCGGGTGAAGGCCAGCATGCGGCAGGCTTCCTCGACATGGCGGGCTTCGATGTAGGCGGTGGCGGACAGCCCCTTTGCCGCGCGACACAGGCGCGACAGATGTCCGGTGCTGATCCCGAGGGTGCTGGCAAAGTCCTTGGCCGTCCAGCCGGCACTGTCGGGATCGCCGATAAGCTGGTCGAGCCGCGACAGGCGATCATCCTGCGGTGCGTCGTTGCTGCGGTTTTGCGTGGTCCCCCATGCCGCGATGCTGGCCAGAACCGCATGTCCCAGCCCCACGGCAATCTGCGCCCGAAACGGCGCCCCCGTCTGGGCCGCCACGGTTTCCAGCTGGGTCATCAGCGCGATCAGCGGGCCCGCGGCGCGACCAACCGTCGGCTTGGTCAGCGCCTGTGCGACCTCGGCATTGACGGGCCCGATGCTGTGCAGGATCGCAATGGGAAAGGATTGCACCATGCCTTGGGTATTCGGGGCA
This sequence comes from Sulfitobacter sp. EE-36, assembly GCF_000152605.1. Lineage (NCBI taxonomy): Bacteria > Pseudomonadati > Pseudomonadota > Alphaproteobacteria > Rhodobacterales > Roseobacteraceae > Sulfitobacter > Sulfitobacter sp. EE-36. The sequence goes on from NZ_CH959310.1 coordinate 1,150,875, forward strand.
AAGTCGAAACTATGCACCATGCGGGGCGGGATAAAGACGACCGATCCCTGCGTTAGGGCAAATCGGTCGCCATCAATATTCGCCGTGCCACCCCCCGAAAGGATGTAGAGCACCTGCGCCAATTGCGCGTGCCGATGCGGCGCGATGTGCCACGCGTGATCCGGTGCGCGGTCCTTGATCCGTTCGCAATGGAGGACATCGGGAAAGCCTTTGGTTTCGCCAAAAAGCGCATAGCTGGGGATCGGGGAAAGCTCTGTCATGCACGGATTGTACCAGCAATTGCGCTAACGATCCATTCATCATGCACGTTCCGTACAATAGGTTAACCCGAAAATCGGGCAGGGAGCAGCTCTATGAAAACGGAAGTCGTCATTATCGGCGGCGGGCCATCGGGCTTGCTGCTGTCGCAATTGCTGAACGACGCAGGGGTCAGCACTGTCGTGCTTGAAAGGACCACCCGTGAACACGTGCTGTCACGCATCCGCGCGGGCGTGCTTGAGGATGGCACAATGAACCTGCTGCGCCATGCCGGTGTCGGTGCGCGGATGGACCAACAGGGCTTGCCGCACAAAGGCTGCTACCTGACCGACAACGATCTGATGGTGCATATCGATTTCCACAAGCTGATCGGCAAGAAGGTCATGGTCTATGGCCAGACAGAGGTCACCCGCGATCTGTACGACGCACAGGACCGGATGGGCACCACGATCATTCACGAGGTCGAGGATGTGGTGATCGACGGTGCGGACAGCAATGCGCCCACGGTATCCTTCACCAAAGACGGCCAGCGACGCGAGATCAGCTGCACTTACGTGGCGGGCTGTGATGGGTTCCACGGTGTCAGCCGCGCGACGATCCCCGCCGCCAAACGCCGGGAGTTTGAACGGGTCTACCCCTTTGGATGGCTGGGGATTCTGTCGCGCACGAAACCGGTGAACGATGAATTAATCTATGCCAGTTCGGCGCAGGGCTTCGCCCTTGCCTCCATGCGTAGCGCAAGCCTGAGCCGCTATTACATTCAGGTGTCGTCGACCGAAAAGGTCGAGGATTGGAGCGATGACCGCTTCTGGGAGGCGCTGAAGCAACGTTTGCCGCGGCCTGTGTCAGAGGCGCTTGTGACCGGCCCGTCGATCGAGAAATCCATCGCGCCGCTGCGGTCCTTCGTGAGCGAGCCTTTGCGGTGGGGAAACCTGTTTCTGGTGGGGGATGCCGCGCATATCGTACCGCCCACCGGTGCCAAAGGGCTGAACCTCGCGGTGTCCGATGTCTTCTATCTGCATGACGCGCTGATTGCCGCGTTGAAGCGAGGGGATCACAGCGGGGTTGAGGGTTATTCCGCCCACGCGCTGTCGCGGATCTGGAAGGCGATGCGGTTCAGCTGGCAGATGACAACAATGCTGCATCAGTTCGAGGGTGAAGACAGTTTCGCTCCGCAGATGCGGCGGGCGTCGCTGGCCCATCTGGCGCAAAGCGAAACAGCACGGCGCGATCTGGCAGAGAATTATACGGGGCTGCCGTTCTAAAGATCGCGGCCACTCAAGCTAGAGTACCAAAATAAAAGCAGGGCGGCCCTTGATCCCGGATCAAGGGCCGCCCTGTTTGGTGCTGTGGTATTCGGCTGCGTTTAGCCGTGGATCATCACCTTGCCGGGGCGGCCCGGTGTTAGCGAGGCTTTCAGCGCACCCGAAAGATCATCCAGCCCGAACTGCCCACCGTCTTCCAGCACCAATTCGCCTTTGGCGACCAGCGTGACCAGTTCAGTGATCAGGCGCTTGCGCTCTTCGGGGTCCATATCGCCGCTCACGCGGGAGCCCCAGAAGCCTTTGACGGTGATGTGCTTCATGATCAGCGCGCCAGAGTTCAGCGGCATCGGCGCACCGGTCGCGGTCCCGAACACGACAAGCTCTCCGTCCAGTCCCAGCAGATCGACCAGATCGGCAGAGATATCGCCCCCCACGGAATCGATCGCGGATGCGGCCCCTTTTTCGCCAATGATTTCGCGCGCTTTATCCTGCCAGCCCGCTTCCGAGGTCGACAGCACGTTGTCGATGCCCAGATCTGTCAGCTCTTTCACAGCATCTTCGCGCCGCACGAGGTTCAGCAGGTTGATGCCGCGGCTTTTGGCGAGCGTGGTCATGATCTTGCCGACGGCCCCGTTTGCAGCGGTTTGGACGATCCAGTCGCCTTTCTGCGCCTTGAGCGTTTCCAGCAGAGAGATGGCGCTGAAGGGCATCGCGATCAACTGTGCGCCAGCAACATCCGAGATCACGTCGGGCAGGGGCAGAACACCCGTGGCGGGGGCGACGAAGTATTCAGCCCAGGTGCCATGCACGCCCGCGATCGACACACGCTGGCCGATCATCGCGTCGTCCACGCCTTCACCGACAGCCTCGACGGTGCCAAGCGCTTCGCTGCCGGCAATCGCGCCGGGAAGCTCGGGCTTGTAGCCGTAGTTGCCGCGGATGGTCCAAAGGTCGTGGTTGTGGATTGGCGACAGGGTCATCTTGACCAGAACCTCGCCCGCCCCTGCGGTGGGGGTGTCGACTTCGGTCGCTTCGATAACGTCGATGGGTTCGCCAAAGCTGTTGTGCGCGGCTGCTTTCATGGGGGTCTCGCTTTCTTTGGTTTATTGTATGGTTAGAAAATCGGTGGTTTCTGACAAAGCCTGCTGCAACGGGACCTGATCCTGCGACAGTTTCGACAGGATCGCGGCCCCCAGAAACTTGGCATAGAGCATCTGCGCTACTGCCCGCGGATCATCGACCGGCGGGACGGAGCCTTCTTCGGCCCCGGCAACCAGCAGTTGCGCAATGCGGCTGACCAACTGAGCCACGCCATCATCCAAGATGCGCCGCATGTCGTCGGACAGATCGGCAACCTCGGCCCCAAGCTTCACAACGAGGCACTGGTTGGCGATCCCTTCGGAATGGGCATGGGCAAGCCACGCCGACCAGAAGGACAACAGCTTGTCACGGGCAGAACCCGACCCACTGCACAGCGCATCCATGCGCGCCAGATAATCGTCGACATAGTCGTGCAGCAAAGCCTGACCAAAGGCATCCTTGGACGGAAAGTAATAATAGAACGACCCCTTGGGGACTTCACTTTCCCTCAGGATGCGCGCCAGCCCGACCGCGCCAAACCCGTGCTTGCTGATCAGCGCACGTCCGGCGGTCAGTATCTTTTGCCGCGTTTGATCTGATTTCTTTTGCTCTGTCATACGGGGGAGGTAAGAAGTAATAGACCGGTCGTCTAGTGGTGCGGCCAATTTAATTTTGTGCGCGGCTGTTCCTTGCCGTACAGCTTGGGGTGGGGCGGCGTTTCAAGGGGCAGGGTGCGCAATGGGAAAGGTGACGGACCGAGCGGTCATATGGGTGTTTTGCGTCTCAGGCGTGCTTTGTCTCGGGATCATCGCATTCCTTGAAGTGCAGCACTGGGTCGAAAGCATCCCCTACACCGACACATGGGCCTATTTCCGCAACTACCACCCGATCCGGCACAAGCTGCTCGTGGTGTTCGCATGGGTCTTCGCCGCCGTCAGCGTGACCGCGGGCTTTGTATACGTAGGTAGGCTTGCGATGCGTCGAAAACGCTGACGCGCGTCAGTCAGCCTCGCGTGGTGCGTGACGTGTGCGCTGGAATGTAGGGGGGAAGTTTGGTGGAGCCTAGCGGGATCGAGCCGCTGACTCAGAGTGTCCGCTTCGCGGACGCGCGTCAGTCAGCCTCGCGTGGTGCGCGACGTGTATGCTGGAATGTAGGGTGGTGTTTGGTGGAGCCTAGCGGGATCGAACCGCTGACTCAGAGTGTCCGCCTCGCTGACGCGCGTCAGTCAGCCCCGGGTGGTGCGTGACGTGTGTGCTGGAATGTAGGGTGGTGTTTGGTGGAGCCTAGCGGGATCGAACCGCTGACTCAGAGTGTCCGCCTCGCGGACGCGCGTCAGTCAGCCCCGCGTGGTGCGTGCCATATATGCTGGAATGTAGGGGGGAAGTTTGGTGGAGCCTAGCGGGATCGAACCGCTGACTCAGAGTGTCCGCCTCGCGGACGCGCGTCAGTCAGCCTCGCGTGGTGGGTGACGTGTGTGCTGGAATGTTCGGTGAAGGTTTGGTGGAGCCTAGCGGGATCGAACCGCTGACCTCCTGCATGCCATGCAGGCGCTCTCCCAGCTGAGCTAAGGCCCCATCGTGGATCAGAGATCCGGGAAGTGTATCAACCGTTCAAGGCCGATGCGCCGCTGAATAGGCGGTCGCGAAGGCGGGATCAAGAGGAAAATCTATCCCGCCCTCGCAAAATTCAATCAATCTTCGTCGTCGGATGCAACGTCGGCGATTTCTTCGAGTGGAACGGTATCATCATCGTCGTCGTCATCGTCCAGGATGTCGTCGTCCAGATCCACATCTACATCGTCGTCATCTACCAATGTCTCGTCATCATCCACATCGCCCTTCTTGGCTTTGGCGGTGACGGCATCTTCGGCGTCTGCTGCGATCATGCGGGATTTGGAGTTATCCACCTCGACCACTTCGCCGGAGTAAGGGCTGATGATCGGATCTTTGTTCAGGTCGTAGAACCGCTTGCCCGTTGTGGGGCACAGGCGCTTGGTTCCCCATTCTTCATTGGGCATCGAAGTCCCCTTTTTGAAAGTGTTGTTGCGTATAGATGATTCAGGCCAAGTGCCATATGAGATAGGCACTGTCAAAGGCAATCGCCACCCCATCGCGACCCGGAACCCTGAAATGCCTGATCCTGTCCTGCCCGGAAACCCGCCTATCCCGCTGATCCTGCGCCGCTCTGCGCGGGCGCGGCGGATATCATTGCGGATATCGCAGTTGGATGGGCGGGTGACGCTTACCATGCCGAAACGCTTGAAGGAGGCAGAGGGAATCGCCTTTGCCCGCGAGAAAGAGGCGTGGATTCGGCAACATCTGGAAGCGCGTGGCGCTGATGTTCTGGTGGGCATCGGGGCAGAGTTTCCCTTGGGCGGTCGGATGCTGCGGGTTGAAGCCGGGCAGGGCAGACGGGTGGTACTGGGGACCGATACGATTTCGGTGCCCGGTCCGGTGGCGCGTGTGCCGACCCGGCTTGCCGCGCATTTGAAAGAGCTCGCGCGGGACCGGCTGACCGGGGCCTGCGACGATTATAGTGCGCTGCTGGGGCGGCCGTACAGCAAGCTAACCTTGCGGGATACGCGGTCGCGGTGGGGGTCTTGCACCTCGGACGGGGGGCTGATGTTTTCGTGGCGCTTGATCCTGACGCCGCCCGACGTGCTTGATTACGTCGCCGCCCACGAGGTCGCGCATCTGGCGCAGATGAACCATTCGCCCGCCTTCTGGGCCGAGGTCGAACGGATTTACGGCCCCTATCAAGAGGCGCGCGGCTGGCTGCGCACCCACGGCAGCGACCTGCACCGGTTCAAGTTTACTACGCAGGCATAGACCTCGCCCGCGTTTGCGACATTGACGCAGCGGCGATTCGTGATCACAACGGCTATATGAACCTGAACCCTCGCCCCCTTGATGCGCATCCTTTGGCCCATGACCGTGTCTATCGGCAGTTGCGGACCCGCATCATGCACGGCGATCTGGCCCCGGGACAGGCGCTGACCCTGCGGGGAATCGGGAAGGAATACGAGGTGTCGATGACTCCCGCCCGCGAGGCCGTGCGACGGCTGGCGGCGGAAGGGGCGTTGACCATGTCGGCCTCTGGCCGGATATCGACGCCGGAGCTGAGCAACGAACGGATCGAGGAGCTGGCCGCCCTGCGTGCCCTGATCGAGGTGGAGCTTGCGAGCCGCGCCCTGCCGCGGGCCCACCTTGCGCTGATCGACCGGATGCAGGCGATCAACAATGCCATCTCGGATGCGGTGATCCACCGTGACGCGGTGAGCTATATTCGCACCAATCTGGAATTTCATCGCACGCTGTACCTACGGGCGCAGGCCCCTGCGATGCTGGCGATGGCGGAAACGGTCTGGCTGCAGATGGGCCCGACGATGCGGGCGCTTTATGGGCGGCTCAGACGGACAGAGCCGCCGCATTTTCACAAGCTTATTATCGCGGCGCTGCGCGCGGGCGACGAACCCGGTCTGCGGCTGGCAGTGCGCACCGATGTGACCCAAGGTCTGCGGATGCTGGCGACGTGATGCGCCAGCGGGCGGCGTAGATTACGCCGCCAGCCCCTTGGCCCCGAGGTCGAGGAATTTCTTGCGGCGATCTGCCACCAGCGCCTTTGGGTCTTTGCCCGACAGGTCATCCAGCATCGCGGCAATCGCCTTGCGCACCGATGCAATTGCCTCTTTCCGATCCCGATGCGCGCCGCCACGGGGTTCGGGGATGATGCGGTCGTTGACGCCCAGTTGTTTCAGATCTTGCGCGGTCAGGCGCAGCGCTTCGGCGGCCTCGCGCATTTTCTCGGCGTCTTTCCACAGGATCGATGCGCAGCCCTCGGGCGAGATCACAGAGTAGACGGAATGTTCCAGCATGGCGACGCGGTTCGCCGTGGCAAAGGCAACCGCCCCGCCTGACCCACCTTCACCGATGATGACAGACACCAGCGGCACACCGATCTGCAGGCATTTCTCGGTCGCGCGGGCGATGGCTTCGGATTGGCCACGCTCTTCCGCGCCTTTACCGGGGTAGGCACCGGGGGTGTCCACCAGCGTGATCACGGGCAGCCCGAACTTGTCGGCCAGCTCCATGAGGCGCACGGCTTTGCGGTAGCCTTCGGGGCGGGCCATGCCGAAATTGCGTTCGATACGGGATTTGGTGTCGTTGCCCTTTTCGTGGCCGATCACGACGACAGGCGTGTCGTTGAACCGTGCCAGACCGCCCATGACCGCAAGATCATCGGCAAAATTCCGGTCCCCCGCCAGCGGGGTATATTCGGTAAAAAGGGCCTCGATATAGTCTTTGCAATGGGGCCGGTCGGGGTGACGTGCCACCTGACATTTGCGCCACGGCGTCAACGACTTGTACAGATCGTCAAGCATTTGGTGGGCTTTTTCGTCCAGCGTTTTGGCTTCGGCGCTCACGTCCATCCCTTCGGAGGACCGCGCCAGAGCGCGCAGCTCTTCCGCTTTGCCTTCCACTTCGGCCAGTGGTTTTTCGAAATCCAGATACTGTGTCATCACCTGCTCCGCGCTTTGTTCAGGGCTATATGGCGTTGATTTGCGGTCTTTGCAACGGAACCTGTCAGCTGGCCGGCCAAAGGGCAGGCAGCAGCGACGCCACGAGCAGCGCGGCCATGGTCACGTTAAACACCCGCAAACGCCGGGGATTGGTTAGAAAACGGGCCATCTGCCCGCCAAGAAGGGTCCAGAGGGTGACCGACGGCAGCGCCATCACCGCCACGACAAGCGCCGTGATCACCAGCGGCAATATGCCGGCAGAGGGCACGTAGATCGTGATGATGCTGAGCCCGAAGGCCCAGGCCTTGGGGTTGACCCATTGAAACCCCGCCGCTTGCAGAAAGCTCAGCGGTTTGGCGTTGGGGTCTGCGCTTTGCACCGGGGCGGCGGTGGCGATCTTATAGGCGAGGTAGATCAGATAGATCAGGCTCAGGACCTTGAGCACCGTATAGATGACGGGAAAGGCGTCAAACACGCGGATCAGGCCAAAGCCCACCAGCAGCAACATGACCATAAAACCAAGGGTGATGCCCATCATATGCGGGACCGTGCGCGCAAAGCCGAAGTTCGCGCCCGATGCCATCAGCATCAGGTTGTTCGGCCCCGGCGTGATAGAGGTGATCAGCGCGAAAAGCGCGAGCGCAGAGAGGACATCGATGGTCATGCTGCCTTGATGCCCCAAGCCGCGGGGCATGCCAAGCCCGCTTTGCAGCGGGGGAGATGTCGCGGCGCGTGGGTCGCCTCGCGCCGCTGTTCAGTATCGCGGGGTTAGCGCGAGGCGATCATCTCGGACTGGCGCACGATGACTTCGGCCTGTTTGATGCTGGCGATATCGACCAAACGGCCCTTGTAGACGGTCGCGCCTTCGCCGTTGGCCTTGGCTGTTTCCATCGCGGCCAGAATCTCGCGGGCTTCGGCGACGGCCTCGTCGGAGGGGGTGAACACCTCGTTCGCGACGGCGATCTGCTTGGGGTGGATGGCCCATTTGCCGACCATGCCCAGGGTCGCCGACCGGCGCGCCTGCGCGCGGTAGCCTTCATCGTCCGAGAAATCACCGAACGGACCATCGACCGGCAGCACGCCGTGGGTCCGGCAGGCGGCGACAATGGCGGTCTGCGCCCAATGCCACGGATCGGACCAATGCTTTGCCCCGTCGCGCAGCATGTAATAGTTTTCTTGCGTGCCACCGATGCCGGTCGTCTGCATCCCCATCGAGGCGGCAAAGTCGGCGGCACCAAGGCTCATCGCTTGCAGGCGCGGGCTGGCGGCGGCGATCTCTTCGACGTGGGCGATGCCTGCGGCCGATTCGATAATCACCTCGAACGAGATTTTCTTGGTGCGGCCCTTCGCGGTTTCGATCGCCGTGACCAGCGCGTCGACAGTATATACGTCAGCGGCACAGCCGACCTTGGGGATCATGATCTGGTCCAGACGCTCGCCCGCCTGCTCCAGCAGGTCGACGATATCGCGGTACCAGTAAGGTGTATCCAGCCCGTTGATCCGCACGGACAGTGTTTTGTCGCCCCAGTCTACATCGCTGATCGCCTTGATGATATTGGCGCGGGCGCTGTCCTTGTCCGTGGGGGCCACACTGTCTTCCAGATCAAGGTTGATCACATCGGCGTCAGAGCTCGCCATTTTTTCGAAGATTGCCGGGCGCGAACCGGGGCCGAACAATTGGCAGCGGTTGGGACGTGCAGGTGCTGTAGGCTGGATGCGAAAGCTCATATGCGGAATCCTTGAGTAATAAAGTTACGACTTGCTTGCCTTGGGTGGTATTAAATTGCGCTGCGCCCTGCAAGGGTGATCTCGCACCTGCAGCATCAGCGGCTGAATTTCTGTGCACAGTTCTTGCTTGGATGGTCGAATATCCGCAAAATTCCCGCGCCATCTCTTGCGCCTACCACTCATTTGCAACCTTATCGCGCCGAAAGGCTGCGAAACTGAGCCAAAGCCAAATTGCAGGAGCATGTGATCATGATCAAAACACCTTATCTTCTTTTTCTGGGCGACGCGCCGGATCACCTTGCGGTTAAAGTGGCGCAGGGCATCAAGGACTGGCGTCCTGAAAATGCCGTCGGTCAGCTGCGGCTGGACGGGTGCAAGGCGGATCTGGGGCTGACCGATATGACGCTGGCGCAAGCGAAAGACGCAGGCGCGCAGACCCTGGTGATTGGCGTCGCCAACCGCGGGGGCACCATCAGCGCCACATGGCGCGCCGTGCTGGTCGACGCGCTGGAGGCCGGTTTCGATCTGGCATCCGGCTTGCATAACCTGCTGCGCAACGAGCCAGAGCTCGTGGCCGCCGCCGAGAAACACGGGCGCAGCTTGCATGATGTGCGTATCCCGTCGGTGCAGTACCCGATTGCGAATGGCGTCAAACGCAGCGGCAAGCGCGTGCTGGCGGTCGGCACCGATTGTTCGGTCGGCAAGATGTATACCGCGCTGGCGCTGGACGCGGCGATGAAAGAGAAGGGGCTGAAAAGCAGCTTCCGCGCGACGGGCCAGACCGGTATCCTGATCACCGGCGAAGGTGTTCCTTTGGATGCCGTGATCGCGGATTTCATGGCCGGCTCGATCGAGTATCTGACCCCCGACAATGACGATGATCACTGGGATATCATCGAAGGGCAAGGGAGCCTGTTCCACGTGTCCTATTCTGGTGTCACCATGGCGCTGATCCACGGCGGCCAACCCGATGCGTTGATCCTGTGCCACGAGCCGACCCGCAAGACCATGCGCGGACTGCCCGACTACACGCTGCCCAAGTTGGAAGACGTGCGCGATGTTGCACTGACGCTGGCAAAGGTTGCCAACGCAGGCTGTCAGGTGGTCGGTATCTCGATCAATACCCAGCATCTGTCGGAGGCAGAGGCAGACGCCTATCTGGCCGAGGTCGAACAACGCTTGGGCTTGCCAGCCGTGGACCCGTTCCGCCAAGGTGCCGCGAGATTGGCGGAGGCTTTGGCAGCCCTCTGATCGGCCCTTCGGGGAGAGTTTAAGTGGCAAAATGAAGGAGCGGATATGCGTATTGAGGTAAGCCGGGATGTCTTTCGGCTGGCGCAGGTCTTTACCATTTCGCGTGGATCGCGGACCGAGGCGCAGGTGCTCACGGTGCGGATCACCGATGGCGGCGTGACGGGGTGGGGCGAATGTGTGCCCTATGCCCGGTACGGCGAGACGCTGGAGTCGGTGACGGCAGAGATCGAAGCGCTGCGCGGGCCGCTGACGCGTGATGCGCTGTATGACCTGCTGCCGGCTGGTGCCGCGCGCAATGCAGTGGATTGTGCCCTATGGGATCTGCAAGCCAAGCAGGCGGGCAAACCTGTGTGGGAACTGGCGGGGCTGGCGCGACCGGGGCCCGAGATCACGGCCTTTACCCTGTCGTTGGATAGCCCCGAAAAGATGCGCGAACAGGCTGCCTTGCATGCGCACCGCCCGCTGTTGAAGATCAAGCTGGGCACGCCGGATGATATGCCCCGCCTTGAGGCCGTGCGCGCCGGTGCGCCTGATGCGCAGATCATCATCGACGCGAATGAGGGCTGGTCGGCAGAGGTTTATGCCGATCTTGCCCCGCATCTGGTGCGGCTGGGTGTGTCATTGGTTGAACAGCCTTTGCCCGCAGGGGATGACGATGCGCTCGTCGGGATGGAGCGGCCCGTGCCGGTCTGTGCCGATGAAAGCTGTCATGACCGTGCGAGCCTTGCTGCGCTGAAGGGCAAATACGATGTGGTCAACATCAAGCTGGACAAGACCGGTGGTCTGACAGAGGCGCTGGCGCTGCGCGATGCGGCTGTCGCGCAGGGCTATGAGGTCATGGTGGGGTGCATGGTCGGGTCGTCGCTTGCGATGGCGCCGGCGGTGCTGGTGGCGCAGGGGGCAAAGGTCGTGGACCTTGACGGCCCGCTGCTTCTGGCCGAAGACCGCGACAACGCTTTGACATTTGACGCCGCCGGGGTGCATCCGCCTGCGGCCAAGCTTTGGGGATAAGACATGCGGACTGTATATGTGAACGGCGAATACCTGCCCGAGACCGAAGCCAAGGTTTCGATCTTTGATCGCGGGTTTCTGATGGCGGACGGGGTCTATGAGGTCACCAGCGTGCTGGACGGCAAGCTGATCGACTTTGACGGCCATGCGATCCGACTCAGCCGGTCGTTGAACGAGCTACAGATGCGCAACCCGATCTCGAAGGAGGACCTGCTGGAGGTCCACCGCGAACTGGTGCGCGTGAACGAGATCGACGAGGGGCTGATCTATTTGCAGATCACCCGCGGATCGGACGGGGACCGCGACTTTGCCTTCCCCGATCCCGAGACGACAGAGCCGACGATTGTCTTGTTCACCCAGTCCAAGCCCGGTCTGGCCGACAGCCCCGCCGCCAAGAAAGGTGCCAAGATCATCAGCATCGAAGACATCCGCTGGGGCCGTCGCGACATCAAGACGGTGCAGCTGCTGTACCCTTCGATGGGCAAGATGATGGCCAAGAAAGCGGGCTGCGATGATGCCTGGATGGTCGAGGACGGCTTTGTCACCGAAGGCACCAGCAACAACGCCTATATCGTGATGGGCAACAAGATCATCACCCGCGCCCTGAGCAACGAGATTTTGCACGGCATCACCCGCGCTGCGGTTCTGCGTTTTGCCAAAGAGGCGCAGATGGTGGTGGAAGAGCGTAACTTTACTATCCACGAAGCGCAGCAGGCGGATGAGGCGTTTACCACCTCCGCCAGCGCCTTTGTCATGCCCGTGGTCGAGATCGACGGCGTGGCCTTGGGCGATGGAACACCGGGCAAGGTCGCGCCGCGTCTGCGCGAGATCTATCTGGACGAGATGCGCAAGGCGGCGGTCTAACCCGCCTTGCCAAGGGGCTGGCTGCGCGCGGTCAGCCCTTTTCGCCGACGTTCTGTTCGAAGGCGACCTTGAACGCCTCTTTCTGCGCGTCCTGCGCGTCGGTTTGATAGTTGGCTTTCCATGCGTCCATGGTCATGCCGTAGAACAGCTCGCGCGCTTCATCCTTGCCCATGTCGATCCCGCGTTCGTTTGCGGCTTCTTGATACCAGCGCGACAGGCAGTTGCGGCAAAATCCGGCCAGGTTCATCATGTCGATGTTCTGCACGTCCGTGCGGTCTTGCATCAGGTGCTGTTGCAGCCGGCGAAACGCAGCGGCCTGAAGTTCGATTTCCTGTTGTGTGGGCATTATGCTCTCCTGCGTGTGGGGTGGGCCCAAGCTATGGGTTGGCCGGTGCGGGTTCAAGGCGGCGGGCCGTGAATGTGGCGCTGCCTTCCGCTGCCCGCTGTCATCGTGCTGTCATACTGTGGTGGGCATAGACGGGGCAGGCGATCTTCGCTAAGTGTTAACGCTAACACATGTTAACGCTAACTTATTTACTATCCACTCTGACCGCCGCGCGTGTTAGACCCGTGGCAATGAGCGCAGGGGCTGCCAAAGCCCGCAGATGAAAAGGGACGTCACCAGTATGAAACGCACGCGGAATGTCAAAGTAGTTGCCACCTTGGGTCCGGCCTCGGATACGCACGAGACGATATCGGCACTGTTTCACGCGGGCGCGGATGTGTTCCGGTTGAACATGAGCCACGGCAGCCATGACGAAATCCGGATCAAGCACCAGATCATCCGCCAGATCGAAGAGGAAACGGGATCCACGATCGGTATTCTCGCGGATCTTCAGGGGCCAAAGCTGCGTGTGGGTGTCTTTTCGGGGGACAGCGAATTGCTGGTCGAGGGCGCATCCTTCCGGCTGGATCTGGACGAGGCAGAGGGCAATGCCCGCCGCGTGTGCCTGCCGCACCCCGAGATTTTCCAGGCGCTTGAACCGGGCGCATCGCTGTTGGTCAATGACGGCAAGATCCGTTTGAAGGTCAAGGAATGCGGCCCTGATTTCGCGGAGTGCGAAGTGATGATCGGCGGCGTGATCTCTAACCGCAAAGGCGTGAACGTGCCGGATGTGGTGCTGCCGCTGGCCGCCCTGTCGGAAAAAGACCGCGCCGATCTGGAATTCGTGTGCGAGCTGGGGGTCGACTGGCTGGCGCTGAGCTTTGTGCAGCGTCCCGAAGATGTGACCGAGGCGCGCGACCTGGCCAAGGGCCGTGCCGCATTGCTGAGTAAGATCGAAAAGCCGTCGGCGGTGGACCGGTTCGAGGACATCCTGGCGGTAAGCGACGGTATCATGGTCGCGCGCGGTGATCTGGGGGTTGAACTGCCGGTACAGAACGTGCCGCCGATCCAGAAACGACTGGTGCGCAAATGCCGTGCGGCGGCAAAGCCGGTGATCGTGGCGACGCAGATGCTGGAATCGATGATCGAAAGCCCGATCCCCACCCGGGCCGAGGTATCAGATGTCGCGACCGCCATTTATGAAGGGGCCGATGCGGTGATGTTGTCGGCGGAATCCGCGGCCGGTGCCTATCCGGTCGAGGCGGTGCGCACGATGGATAACGTGGCCACCGAGGTAGAGCAGGATCCGACCTACACCCAGATTATCGAATCGTCGCGCAAGGTGGATCGCATGACCGTGGCGGATGGTATTGTCGCCGCCGCACGCGAGATTGCGGAAACCGCGAACATCAAGGCAATCTGTTGCTTCACCCAAAGCGGGACCACGGCGCTGTTGACCGCACGTGAACGCCCGCGGGTGCCGATCATCGCGTTGTCACCCCTCGTCAAGACCGCGCGCCGTCTGGCGCTCACTTGGGGCGTCAATTGCGTTCAGACCGGTACGCTGGAACGCTTCAAGATGGCCGTGGTCAGCGCCGCACGCGTTGCCCGTGACGAAGGCTATGCCGGGCCGGAAGATATGATCGTTGTCACCGCAGGCGTGCCTTTCAACGTCGAGGGCAGCACAAATATCCTGCGCGTCGCACCCTGCGACGAACGATTGATTTTTAATACCGATCCGGAATAACCTCTGGTCAGGTAACAAGAATATATCGAGCAAGGGCAGGAATAATGGATACTGATCTGATTTTGGTGATTGGTCTTGCCCTTGCTGTGCTTTCTATCCCCTCTGTCGTGTCGGCCTTCTCTGATGGCCGTGCGCCGCGCGCGTCGGCGTTGACGGTGCTGATCGCGGGCGGGATGATCGTCTATGCCATCAACACCCATCCGGGCGGCTACGCGTTGGAAGACGTGCCAGACGCCGTTTTGCATGTGATTGCGCGCTACAAGTTCTGGTAAGCGCAGGCGTTTCGCGCTTTTGCCCTTGCTTTGGGCCCCTGTCCCTCCTATACGCCAGCTTCGTTCCGCGCGTCCGGCCTTCGTGGCATGCCGAGTCGCGCACTTACCGAACTCAAGTTAAGGAGACGGAAATGCCCAAGATGAAGACGAAATCGAGCGCCAAGAAGCGCTTTAAGATCTCGGCGACCGGCAAGGTCATCGGCGGTCAGGCTGGCAAACAGCATGGTATGATCAAACGGACGAAAAAATTCATCCGTGACGCGCGTGGGACAACAGCTTTGTCTGCCCCCGACGCCAAGATCATCAAGGGCTTCATGCCCTACGACCGCTAAGATAGGAGAGCCGATATGTCCCGTACAAAAGGTGGTGTCGTTACCCACGCCCGTCACAAAAAGGTAATCAAAGCAGCCAAAGGTTACTATGGCCGCCGCAAGAACACCTTTAAGGTCGCCCGTCAGGCGGTCGACAAAGCCAACCAATACGCCACGCGCGACCGTAAGAACCGCAAGCGGAACTTCCGCGCATTGTGGATCCAGCGGATCAACGCCGCTGTGCGCAGCCACGACGAAGCACTGACATACAGCCGCTTCATCAATGGTCTGTCCCTGGCTGGTATCGAAGTGGACCGGAAGGTTCTGTCCGACCTGGCCATCAACGAGCCCGAAGCATTCGGTGCCATCGTGAAGCAAGCACAAGACGCACTGGCCGCGTAAGCGCCCTTTGCCGACCCCAAGTTTTAGAACGCCGCCCTGACATCGGGGCGGCGTTTTTCGTTTGTGCGGTGCTCAGCTGGGGTCTTGTTGCGGCAGCGGTTTTTGAAACACCACCACAGCGGCCCCTGTCAGCAGGATCGCAGCGGCAGCCAGCAGGCTGGATCCGATATTGCCCGTCAGGTCGCCCAAGGCACCGGCGGCGAAGGGGCCTGCGGTCTGCGCGATGGCAAAGACCACGGTGAACAGGCTCATCGCGGCGGCCCAGCTTTCGGCAGGCAGGTTCTGGCGGATAAAGCTGGTGATCGCGCCGGGAGCCATGAAGACGCATAGCCCGAAAACCACGGCTGAAATCACCACGGCCCCACCCGCAGGCAAGACGAGCGGCAGCGCCGATCCGATTGCGATGCCGGTCAGGATCATCGCCAAGGGCTTGCCCGAAGCATGCCGTGCCAGTACCCCGCGCCAGACGAAGGGCGAGGCGATCAGCGCCACCCCCATGATGATCCACACCGCCGAGATCAGCAGCGCCGGTGCCTGTTGATCCGTCATCCACGCAGACAGGAACGTCAGATAAACGATGTATCCCATGGCAAAACCGACGTAGCCTGCAAGCTCTCTCCAGATTAGGTGCAGCTTGATGCCGCCGGCCGCCGTGTTGCGCTGTGCAGGCACCGATAGACGCGCCGCGGCCCATAGGGACAGGGGCAGGCAGGCCACGCTGATCACGCCGATGATATACCAGCCATAGCGCCATGATCCGGTGCCCCAGAGCTCTATCATCAGGGGCAGGGATGCGCCTGCCAGCATGATTCCGATACCGCCCCCTGCGCCGAACAGGATCGCGATCGCCAGCGCATTGCGGCGCGCGTCGCCCGGAAACAGCCGCGCGGTCAGAACGCCTGCGGTGGAAAAGGACATCGCCCCGAACACCCCCGCCGCGATCCGCCAGAAGGACTGCCAGCCCATCGTCGCCTCGTACCCCGTCGCCAGCAGCGTCAGCGTCGTGGTCACCATGCCGAACCCGAACAACCGCGCAGGCGCGATGCGCCCGATCAGCAGCAGCGTCAGCACCGCGCCGATGATATAGCCGATGGCATTCGCCGTGTTCAGCCAGCCCGCCTGCGCATAGGTCCAGTCCAGCTCGGTCTTCATCGCGGGCAGGATCAGCCCGTAGGCAAAGCGCGCGAACCCGTTTGTGACCGTCACCCCCAGCGTCAGGCCAAGCAGCGCCAGCCAGGGCCGTGTGACAGGTCGGGGCAGGGACGGGTTGCTGTCGGGTTGTAAAATCTCTGCCACGCGCGGCACCCCCTTGATGGTTTGCGCCACTATGTGCCCGCGGTTTCAGCATCACAAGACCCGCTTCAAATGGCCCTGCCGCTTGTATTCGGGGCCAATTCTGCTAGCACCAGCCCGAGCAAAAGACATGAGGCCGATATGGACGACCTGAAAGCGAAATATCTGGGCCAGATCGCTGGTGCCGCCGACGAAGCCGCGTTGGAGGACATCCGTCTGGCCGCCGTGGGTAAAAAGGGTGAAGTCGCCCTGAAGATGCGCGAGCTGGGCCGTATGACGCCCGAAGAACGCCAGACAGTCGGCCCCGCGCTGAACGCGCTCAAGGACGAGATCAACTCCGCCATTGCCGCGAAGAAAGCAGCACTTGGGGATGCGGCCCTTGATGAACGTCTGCGCAGCGAATGGCTGGACGTGACACTGCCCACGCGCGCGACGCGTCAGGGCACGATCCACCCTGTCAGCCAGGTGACCGAGGAAGTGACCGCGATCTTCGCCGAGCTAGGGTTTTCAGTCGCCGAAGGGCCGCGCATCGACACCGATTGGTATAACTTCGACGCGCTGAACATCCCCGGCCACCACCCCGCACGCGCCGAGATGGACACGTTCTATATGGCCCGTGCCGAGGGCGACGACCGTCCGCCCCACGTGCTGCGCACCCACACCAGCCCCGTGCAGATCCGCACGATGGAGGCCGAAGGCGCGCCCCTGCGCATCATCTGCCCCGGCGGCGTCTACCGTGCCGACTATGACCAGACCCACACGCCGATGTTCCATCAGGTCGAAGGTCTGGCGATCGACAAAGACATCTCTATGGCGAACCTGAAATGGACGCTGGAGGAATTCTTTAGCGCGTTTTTCGAGGTCGAGGGCATCAAGACCCGCTTCCGCGCCTCGCATTTCCCCTTCACCGAGCCGTCGGCAGAGGTCGACATCCAGTGTTCCTGGGTCGACGGGCAGCTGCGCATCGGCGAAGGCGACGGCTGGATGGAGGTGCTGGGCTCTGGCATGGTCCATCCGAAGGTGCTGCAAGCGGGCGGGATCGACCCGAACGAATGGCAGGGCTTTGCCTTTGGCATGGGCATCGACCGTATCGCGATGCTGAAATACGGCATTCCTGATTTGCGGGCATTCTTTGATTCTGACCTGCGCTGGCTGCGCCACTACGGGTTTGCGAGTTTGGATCAGCCGACGCTGCATGGTGGTTTGAGCCGCTAATCGATCGTCGCGGTGTCCGTCGCTGGGCACCGCGTCGCTTGTCCGGTGAACAAGGGCAGGGTCCCATGAAAATATTTCGCAATGAACGTCGGGACCAATCCGAGGCGCACCGCAGGCTTTATGCACGGTTCGAGTTGGCCCATACGGTTGTCGATTTCATGGCCGCTTTTTGCTTTATTGTCGGGTCGGTCATGTTCTTTAGCGACGCTTGGCTTACGCCGGGCACATGGCTGTTCCTGATCGGGTCGCTGCTGTTTGCTGCCAAACCAACCCTGCGTCTGATCCGCGAGATCAAGCTTTATCGCATGGGCGATGTGGACGATCTCGCGCATCGGCTTGAGGATTAGAGAAACCCGTGAGCCTCTCCGCCTTTTTCTACGCCATGACCGCGCGGCCAAAAGCGCTTGTACAGGCCGCGATGCTGGCCTGCGCGCTGTCTGCCGCGCCGATGGTTGCCACCGCCCAAACCCTCCCGCCCTGCGGCGGGGATACCGTCTGCAAGCTCGGTGACCGCAGCTACAATATCCTGATGCCCGACGACTGGGACGGCGTGACGCCCCTGCCTGTCATGATGCATTTCCACGCTTTTCTGCGGCGCGGGCGCACGGTGATCCATCATCCGCGTATCGGGTCCGAGACAAAGCCCCGTGGCGTGATGCTAGTAGCCCCGTCGGCGCAGCATCGGGCGTGGCGGTTCTGGCAGGATGACCCTGCGGATATCGCCTTTGCCGACGCGGTGCTGGCGGATGTGGCGAAACGCTATCCGGTGGATCAAAGCCAGATCTATATTTCGGGGTTCAGTTTCGGGGCGGCGATGGCGTGGCGCTATGCCTGCGCGCGCGGCGACCGGATCGCGGGGCTGATGACCATGTCGGGCACGATCAAACAGTCCAGCACCTGCGCCAACCCGCCGCGTCAGGTCCGCCATGTGCATGGGCTCAACGACCTGTGGATGAGCCTGCCGCGCGGGCCCGAACATGACACCACCAATGTCGTAGCACTCTGGCGCAAGGCGTTCCGCTGCGGCAAGGGCCGGCTGGATGGCGCGCTGACCCTCGCCCCGGGGGTAGAGTTCGCGCATTTCACCTGGGACAATTGCGCCGGCGACCGCAGCGTGACGCTGGACATCCATACCGGCGGACATTTCATCCCGACCGGATGGCTTGGCTACCAGCTGGACGGGTTGATGCCCAAAACACCGGGCTAGGCGCAAAACGCAGCCGCACCGCATTGAAACCGCGCCGATTAAACGCTACGCCCTAGCGCAAGCATTGCATGAGGATCACCGCCATGAAATTCACACTGTCCTGGCTGAAGGAACATCTCGACACCACCGCGTCGATCGATGAAATCACCTATGCGCTGACCGATCTGGGGCTCGAGGTCGAAGGCGTCGAAGACCGTGGCGCGAAGCTGGCGGATTTTACGCTGGGCTATGTGCAATCGGCAGAAAAGCACCCCGACGCGGATCGTTTGCAGATCTGTCAGGTGGATACCGACGAAGGCGTGCAGCAGATCATCTGCGGTGCGCCGAACGCGCGTCAGGGCATCACCGTGGTTGTGGCGAAACCGGGCGTTTATGTGCCGGGCATTGATACCACCATCGGCGTCGGCAAAATTCGTGGCGTCGAAAGCTTTGGCATGATGGCGTCAGAGCGCGAGCTTGAACTATCCGAGGAACATGACGGTATCATCGAGCTGCCCTCGGGCAATGTCGGCGACCGTTTTATCGACTGGCTGGCGGAAAACGACCCCGCCAAGGTCGACCCCGTGATCGAGATCGCGATCACCCCCAACCGCCCGGATGCCTTGGGTGTGCGCGGGATCGCGCGTGATCTGGCGGCTCGTGGTCTGGGCACGCTGAAACAGCGCGATGTGCCAGCGGTCGAGGGGCAGTTCCCGTGCCCGATCTCTGTTTCGATCGACGAAGACACGCTGGACCAATGTCCGGTTTTCTACGGTCGTGTGATCCGCGGCGTCAAAAACGGCCCGTCGCCGGCGTGGTTGCAGGACAAGCTGCGCGCTATTGGCCTGCGCCCGATCTCGTTCCTCGTCGATGTAACGAACTTCTTCACCTATGACCGCAACCGTCCTTTGCACGTGTTCGACGCGGATAAGGTCGCGGGCAACAGCCTGCGCATCCACCGCGCCAAGGGCGGCGAGACCCTGATGGGGCTGGACGACAAGGAATACACCTTCAGCGAAGGCATGACCCTGATTTCGGACGCCGAAAAGGTTGAAAGCATCGCGGGTGTGATGGGCGGCGCGGAAAGCGGCTGTTTCATGGACACGGTGAATGTCTTTGTCGAAGCGGCCTATTTCGATCCGGTGCGCACCGCCTACACGGGCCGAGCGCTCAAGATCAACTCGGACGCGCGCTATCGTTTTGAACGGGGGATTGACCCCGAATGGACGCCCTATGCCATCGAACATGCGACGCAGATGATCCTGGACATCGCAGGCGGTGAGGCGTCCGAAGTTGTCGTCGCGGGCAAGGTGCCGGACTATTCTCGCGCCTACAAGCTGGACGCGGCGCGCGTGCAGTCGCTGGTGGGGATGACCATCTCGGAAAGCGAGCAGCGCAAGACGCTGACGGCGCTTGGCTTCCGTCTGGAAGGCGACATGGCGCATGTCCCAAGCTGGCGCCCCGATGTGCAGGGCGAAGCCGATCTGGTCGAGGAAGTCGCGCGGATTGCGTCTCTCACCAAGCTTGAAGGGCGCCCCTTGCCGCGCCTGACGACCGGCGTGCCCAAGCCCGTCCTGTCGCCGATGCAGCGCCGCGAGGCCATCGCGCGCCGCGCCTGCGCGGCCTTGGGCTACAACGAATGTGTGTCCTACAGCTTTATCGATCAGGCGTCTGCCGCGCTGTTTGGTGGCGGCACCGATGACACCCGTCTGGAAAACCCGATCAGCAATGACATGAGCCATATGCGCCCGTCGCTGTTGCCCGCCTTGCTGCAGGCCGCGGCCCGCAATCAGGCGCGGGGCTTCCCTGACATGGCGCTGTTCGAGGTCGGCCCCGTCTTCACCGGCGGCGAGCCCGGCGATCAGCATCTGCAGATCAGCGGCCTGCTGACCGGCAGCACCGGCCCCAAAGATGTGCACGGCGCATCGCGTCCGGTCGATGTGTTCGACGTCAAGGCGGATATCGAGGCGGTCTTGTCTGCCATCGGTGCCCCCGCCAAGGTGCAGATCAACCGCAATGGCGCTGACTGGTTCCACCCCGGGCGTCACGGACAGATCTGCCTTGGCCCGAAAAAAGTGCTTGGCGTCTTTGGTGAAATTCACCCGCGGGTGCTGGCGGCACTGGATGTCAAAGGGCCCGCGATGGGCTTCACCATCTGGCCAGCCGAGGTGCCCTTGCCACGCAAGTCCGGTGCCACACGTCCCGCGCTGAACACCAGCGCGCTGCAAGCGGTGGAACGTGACTTTGCCTTTGTAGTGGACGCCGATGTTGACGCGCTGACGCTGGTCAATGCGGCGATGGGGGCGGACAAGGCCCTGATTGACGATGTTCGCGTCTTTGATGAATTCATCGGCGGTGCCTTGGGCGAGGGGAAAAAATCGCTCGCCCTCACGGTACGGATGCAGCCAAGCGACAAGACACTGAAAGACGCGGATATCGAGGCGGTTGGCGCCAAGGTCATCGACAAGGTGACCAAAGCCAGCGGCGGCGTGCTGCGCGGCTAAAGCGAACGGAGGCGGTATGACACTGCATGTATATCTCTCGGGTGAAATCCACACCGACTGGCGCGATCAGATCATCGATGGCGCGGCAGGGTTGGATGTTGTGTTCACCGGCCCTGTCACCGACCACGCGGCCAGCGACGACTGCGGTGCGGCGATTCTGGGGGCCGAGGAAAACAAGTTCTGGCACGACCGCAAGGGCGCGCAACTGAACGCGATCCGCACGCGCAAGGGCATCGAAGAGGCGGATGTCGTCGTCGTGCGTTTTGGCGATCAGTACAAACAGTGGAACGCGGCTTTTGATGCAGGCTATGCGGCGGCTCTGGGGAAATCTCTGGTGATTCTGCATGGGGCCGACCACGCGCACGCGCTGAAAGAGGTCGACGCCGCAGCTTTGGCTGTCGCCGAAGAGCCCGCGCAGGTCGTGCAAATCCTGCGCTATGTGCTGACGGGCACCCTGCCAGCGTAAGCACGCTTTGCACCGGATTGCGCGGTTTTCGCCTCTGTAAGGGGGAAAACCGTGCTTATCCGACAAAAATCCATCGTTATTTGGAAAACTTGTGCTAACGCATGCGCAGTATGTCGTGCGACGTAGCAGACACGGCTTTCAATCATACGAGGGACAGACATGATTCAAGAATTCAAGGATTTCATTGCCAAGGGCAATGTTATGGACCTGGCAGTCGGTATCATTATCGGCGCGGCGTTTACGGCTATTGTGACCTCGCTGGTCAGCGATCTGATCAACCCTGTGATCGGTCTGGTCCTTGGCGGCGTTGATTTCACCAGCATGTATGTGGTGCTGTCTGGCGATGTGCCTGCGGGTACCGGTCTGGACGCGGCGCGCGAAACCGGCGCGGCGATCTTTGCCTATGGCGCGTTCATCACGGCCTGCATCAACTTCCTGATCATCGCTTTTGTGGTGTTTATGCTGGTCAAATCCGTCAACCGGCTGAAGTCGCTGGCTGAACGCCCCGATGATGTCGCGCCCGAAGTGGCGACTGGCCCCAGCCAGTTGGATGTGCTGCTGCAAATTCGCGATGAGCTTGCCAAGAAGTAAGCGTTTCAACCGCGTGACACGAAAAGGCCCGCAGGTGCACTGCGGGCCTTTTGCGTGGTGCGTAGGGGGTGGTTAACCGGCGATGGCCTGATCGGCGGTGATCGCCTCCATCCCGAGCGCTTCGGCCACGGCGGCGTAGGTCAGCTGGCCTGCGTGCACGTTCAGACCTGCCTTGAGGTGGGGATCGTCGGCGCAGGCTTGCTTCCAGCCTTTATCCGCGAGTGCCAGCATGAACGGCATCGTGGCGTTGCCAAGCGCAATGGTCGATGTCCGCGCCACGGCACCGGGCATGTTGGCAACGCAGTAGTGCATGATGCCGTCCACGTCGTATACGGGGTCTTGGTGGGTGGTCGCTTTCGAGGTTTCAAAGCAGCCACCTTGGTCAATCGCCACGTCCACCAGCGCCGCGCCGGGCTTGAGCTCGGACAGTTGCGCGCGGCTGATCAGTTTGGGGGCGGCGGCCCCGGGGATCAGGACGGCGCCGATGATCATATCGGCCTCGCGCGCCAGTTCGATCGTATTGCCCGCCGAGGCGTAAGAGGTGTTGAACACGCCGCCATAGATGTCATCCAGATAGCGCAGACGGGGCAGGGACCGGTCAAGCACGGTGACATCCGCGCCCATACCGGCGGCAATACGTGCGGCGTGGGTGCCGACAACACCGCCGCCGATCACGACCACACGCGCCGGACCAACGCCGGGGACGCCGCCCATCAGCACGCCGCGCCCGCCGTTGGCTTTTTGCAGCGTCCATGCGCCCACCTGCGGGGCCAGACGACCCGCGACTTCGGACATTGGCGCAAGCAGCGGCAAGCCACCATTGCGGTCGGTGACGGTTTCATAGGCGATACAAGTCGCCCCGGAAGCGAGAAGATCCTTGGTCTGTTCGGGATCGGGGGCGAGGTGCAGATAGGTGAAGAGGATCTGCCCTTCGCGCAGCATCTTGCGTTCAGCCGCTTGGGGTTCCTTGACCTTGACGATCATGTCGGCGCTGTCGAAGACCTCTTGCGCGGTGGCAAGGATCGTCGCGCCTGCGTCGGTATAGGCGGCGTCATCAAAACCAGCGCCGATGCCGGCACCTGCTTCGATAACAACCTCATGTCCCTTGTTCACCGCCTCGTAAGCGGCATTCGGGGTCATGCCGACGCGGAATTCCTGTGGCTTGATTTCTTTGGGGCAACCGATTTTCATGAGTTCATCCTATTGAGGGTGCATTTGAATTACGGTACGCCCCTCGATACGCAATTGGGCACGGATTATGGGCCGTTATCCCCCTTGCTCTTCGAATACTCTGCTGCATATTGGTCATTTCACGCGAAAGTATTGCGCCACATGAGTCTAGACGACATCGATCGCCGCATCCTTACTGCCCTGCAACGCAACGGGCGGATGTCGAACTCTGACCTGTCGGAAAAGGTACATCTGTCGCCGTCGGCATGTCACCGGCGCGTGCAGCGGCTGGAAGCCGAAGGGTATATCCGCGATTACGTCGCCCTGCTGAACCCGCGCAAGATGGGCGTCCCCACGACGGTGTTTGTCGAGATCACCCTACAAGGCCAAGCGGACGAGGTGCTGGACGCCTTTGAAAAGGCGGTTGCGCGTATTCCCGATGTGCTGGAATGTCACCTGATGGCGGGGGCCGCGGATTACCTGCTTAAGGTCGTGGCCGAAAATACCGAGGATTTCGCCCGCATCCATCGCCAGCATTTGGCGCGGTTGCCCGGTGTGGGGCAGATGCAATCCAGCTTTGCGCTGCGCACGGTGTGCAACACCACAGCGCTGCCAGTCGGTTAAGTCGCGGACGGAAACAGCGCCATCCAGATGCCCGCGAACATCGCGATGCCGCCGATATTGACCCATGCGTGCCATGTCGCATAGCGAAAGCGCATGGCCCGGCGCACATAAAAGCCGACGCCGATCACATAGGCAAATGCCCCGCCGATGATGCACCAGAGTGTTGCCAGCGGCACCCCTGTCAGGTCGGGCAGTGCGCAAAGGCCAATGGCGCCTAGCCCCAGATAGGATGCGGTGGACCATTTGCCCTGAACCTGCGGATCGGTGATTTTTTTGTACATCGCCACCAGCGCCAGCCCCCATGACACACAAAGCAGCGTGATCGTCCATGTGGTGCCGGCCTGCACGAAGAACGGCGTAAACGTGCCCGCAATGCTGGGATAGATCGCCGCGTGATCAATCCGCCGCATGAGTTTGCGCGCGTCATGCCACGGCGCGAAGTGGTAGGCGCAGGATGCAAGGTTTGATGCCAGCGCGCAAAGCACATAGACCACCACCGCGACCGTCACCGCCGTTTGCAGCGATGTGGCCGATTTCATCACCAACGCGCCGCCAGCCCCCAGAATCAGCGCAAGCCCCACAAGGTGGACGATCAGATCAGCCCGCCGGTGGATCGGGGCAACGCTGGGGTAGGTGGGCTGGGTCATGCTCTGTCCTGTCTTTGGCCGTTTTGCGATACGCTCTGCCGCCGGGTCCTGTCTACTGTACCCATGCGTCACCACGTGCGCAGCGGCAGACAAAAGAAAACCCCCGGCACCGAAAGGTAACGGGGGTTCGTATTCTTATGCGTCGCTTGGATGATTTACATCATGCCTTCGCGCTGCAATTTCTTCCGTGCCAGTTTGCGGCTACGGCGGATCGCTTCTGCTTTCTCGCGTGCTTTTTTCTCGGAAGGTTTCTCGAAATGCTGCTTAAGCTTCATTTCACGAAACACACCCTCGCGCTGAAGTTTTTTCTTCAGGGCGCGCAGCGCTTGATCGACGTTGTTATCGCGAACACTAACCTGCATGTGGTTTTCACCACCTTTCTAGTTTGAAGTTGCAAGGATTTGCAGGAACTGGCCATATAGCAACCGAAACCTATATTGTCTAGAGCAAAGCCAATCACCCCTTCAGGAGGCCGCTATGACGAACACGTCCCAGACACCGAAAGAACAGCTGCTGGATGCCGCGCTGATGCATGTCGCGTTTGACGGCTGGTCAGAGGCGACGTTCAAGGCTGCGGTCAGCGATACCGGCATGGACCCGACCGTCGCGCGTGCTGTCTGTCCGCGCGGTGCCGTTGATCTGGCCGTCGCCTATCACAAACGGGGCGATCAGCAGATGATCGATCGGATGAAGGCCGAAAACATGACCGAGATGAAATTCTCGGCCAAGGTGGCTGCTATGGTCCGCTTCCGTCTTGAAGCCGCCACGGACAAAGAGGCCGTGCGTCGTGGGACAACCCTGTTTGCCCTGCCTCAATATGCGCCCGAGGGGGCCAAACTGGTCTGGGGGACGGCGGATGCCATATGGGCTGCCTTGGGGGATACGTCCGAAGACGTGAACTGGTATACCAAACGCGCCACGCTGAGCGCGGTCTATTCCTCGACCGTGCTGTTCTGGCTGGGCGATACGAGCGAGGGCCACGCAGAGACATGGGCCTTCCTTGATCGGCGGATCGAGAACGTGATGCAGATCGAAAAGGTCAAGGCGCAAGTGAACAGCAGCCCGACGCTCAGCATGTTGATGGCCGGGCCCAACTGGTTGCTTTCCCACGTGAAAGCCCCCTCGCGGCTGAACCGCAGTGATCTTCCGGGCAGCTGGGGCAGCCCGCGACCCTAGGCTGGCTTTCCTCGCCAGACCAGACCTGCTAGGTGCTGCGGCGTCCGCATCCGGCGCGGGCGCGGCTTATTGGTACTCACGCATATGCACCCGTTTCTGATCGATCTGGACAAGGTTTCCTACACCCCCGAAGGAACCTCGGTGCTATGTGATGTGACACTGCAGGCATCCGAGCGGCGGATTGGTATTGTCGGGCGTAACGGGTCCGGTAAGACATCTCTGGCACGGGTGCTGGCGGGGCTGGTGGCCCCGTCGTCGGGCAAGCTGCGGATCAACGGGGTGGATGTGGTCAAGGATCGCAAGGCGGCCTTGCGGCAGGTCGGCATCCTGTTCCAGAACCCCGATCACCAGATTATCTTCCCCACGGTGGAAGAAGAGATCAGCTTTGGCCTGACCCAGCTGAAACACACCCCAAAAGAGGCCGCAGAGAGAACGGCGGATATCCTCGCCCGCTTTAACCGCAGCCATTGGGCGAAGGCGGCGATCCATCAGCTATCTCAGGGGCAGCGGCAGCTGGTCTGTCTGATGTCGATCCTTGCCATGCAGCCGCGCCTGATCATTCTTGATGAACCTTTTGCGGGGCTTGATATCCCGACGATGATGCATCTCACGCGCGTGCTGCACGCGGTAGAGGCGCATCTGGTGCACATCACCCATGACCCCGCGCATCTGGCGACCTATGACCGGATGATCTGGATCGATCAGGGTCAGATCGTGCAGGACGGCGCGGTGCCTCAGGTGACCCAAGCCTTTGTGGCACAGATGCAAGAGATCGGGGAAAGCGATGATTTCACTCACCTCCCCGGTTGAGACCCGCGCCCACGGTTGGCCTGCGGGTGCAAAGCTGGCAGCGCTTTGCGTGGCGACGATGGGGCTATTCAGCCTGACCCACCCCGCGCTGCAGGCGGCGGCCTTGGCGGTGACCCTGCTGCTTTATGCGCTGCCGGGATGGCGCTTTTTCAAGGTGGGGCTGGCGCGCTTGCGGATGCTGCTGCCCTTCGTTGTGCTGATCATGGTCTGGCATATCGTGACCCGTGACATCATGGCGGGTGCGACCGTGACGTTGCGGATGATGACAGCGGTGGCGCTGGCGAATCTGGTGACCATGACGACCAAGCTGGCACAGATGGTGGCTGTGGTGACATGGCTGACAACGCCGCTCCGCCGCCTTGGCATCCAGACCCGCGCGATCGAACTGGGCATCGCCCTCGTCATCCGCTTTACCCCCGTTCTGGCGCAAAAGGGCCAGTTGCTGGCGCAGTCATGGCGCGCGCGTTCCACCAAGCGGGTCGGCTGGCGGATGATCATCCCGTTTACCGTGCTGGCGATTGACGACGCCGAACATGTGGCCGAGGCCCTGCGTGCCCGTGGCGGGCTTTGATGTGAGGCCCTCCGCGACCTGACGCCTGTCAGTTCGCATTGTGTGTGCCGAAATCCGTGCCTATGGTGCGGCAACACTGATTTACGGAGGAGACGTAGTCGATGACAGAAACCATGCGTGCGATAGAGATCACCAAGGCCGGCGGACCCGAAGTGCTGCAACCCACCGACCGCCCCATGCCGCAGCCGGCTCACGGGCAAGTGGTGATCAAAGTGGCCTATGCCGGTGTGAACCGCCCCGATGCGCTGCAACGCGCGGGCATGTATGCGCCGCCCCCCACTGCCAGCGATCTGCCCGGGCTTGAAGCCTCGGGCGTGGTGTCCGCCGTGGGCGAGGGCGTCAGCGGTCTGGCTGTCGGTGACAAGGTCTGCGCGCTGCTGCCCGGTGGCGGCTATGCGGAATATGTCGCGACGCCTGCGGCCCATTGTCTGCCGGTGCCCAAGGGCATGGACATGAAGCAAGCCGCCTGCTTGCCCGAGACATTCTTCACCGTCTGGTCCAATGTGTTCATGCGCGGTGGCCTGAAAGCGGGCGAACGGTTCTTGGTGCATGGCGGGTCGTCGGGCATCGGGACGACAGCGATCCAGCTGGCGCGCGAATTCGGCGCACGGGTTTTTGCCACGGCAGGGACCGACAGCAAATGCGACGCCTGCGCCAAACTCGGGGCCGAGGCCGCGATCAACTACCGTGACTCGGATTTCGTTGATGTGCTGAAAGCCGAGGGCGGGGCAGACCTGATCCTTGATATGGTCGGCGGCGACTACATCCCGCGCAACCTGCAAGCGCTGGCCGAAGACGGCCGTCTTGTGCAGATCGCCTTCCTCAGCGGGCCGAAGGTAGAAGTGAACTTTGCCACGCTGATGACACGCCGTCTGACGATGACCGGCAGCACCCTGCGTCCGCAAAGCGAACTGGCCAAGGCCAAGATCGCCGAAGAGCTGCGCGAGAAGGTCTGGCCACTGCTGGACGCGGGCAAGATCGCACCGGTGATGGACAGCGAATACGCGTTCGAGGACGCGAGCGAGGCGCACGCCCGCATGGAAACAAGCGGCCATATCGGCAAGATCGTGTTGAAGGTTGACGCCAACGCCTAAGCGGCGGGCAGTGAGATCTGGCAAGGGGCGCTCTGATATCAGGGTGCCCCTTGTCGTTCACGGGGCGTTACGCCGACAGGCGCGCCTCCCATGCATCAAGGGTTTCGGCCCATGCCGCGGGCACTTTGGCGACCTGATCACGGGCTTTATCTACGTCGCCCTGTTTGCAGTCCTGTTCGATGGTGGCGAGCAGCGCGTGCATACGCTCTGCGCCGAACATGCCGCACAACCCGGCAAGGTCGTGGGTCTTGCGTTGCAGATCGTCGCGGTCCTCGGCAGAGGCTAGGGGCGGCAATTGCCCCTCTACACGTTGGCGCAGATTGCCAATGCGATCGGCAAGCTTTTCAGGACCAAGCAGTTCGAACAATTCGTTCACCTGATTGGCGTTCAGCACCGGATGCTGCGGCTCGGCGTGCGTCGCTTCAGTCGCATCAGAGGCACCCTCAGCGGCGGGCATCACAAGCTCGCTTAGCGCGGTTTTCAGGCGGCGCGTGTTGATGGGTTTTTGCAGAAAGCCGGTCATCCCGCCCGCGGTAAAGGCCGCGCGTTCGTTGGGCAGGGCGTGGGCGGTCACGGCCATGATCGGGGTATTGGCATTGGGCCCGCCACCTTGAAGGATCACTTGCGTGGCCTGTAGCCCGCTCATCCCCGGCATCGAAATATCCATCAGGATCGCGTCAAACCTCTGTTCGGCCGCACGATCAATGCCTTCGGGGCCGCTGCTGGCAAGGGTGACCTCGTGACCCAGACGGCCCAGCATCGCCTTAAGCAGATCGCGGTTGATCTCGTTATCGTCGACGACCAGCAGGTTCATCGCGGGGGTGTCTTCGGTATCAAGTTGCGGTTGGGCGACGGGCTGCGGGGCTTCTGTTTGCACGAAGTCTGCTGGCAGTCGCACGATAAACCGCGCGCCTTTGCCAACCTCCGAGACGCAGGTGATCGTGCCGCCCAGACGGTGCACCAGCCGCCGCACGATGCCCAGCCCCAGACCGGTGCCCCCTGTGCGCCGCTCGTAGCGGCTGTCGAGCGATACGTAATCCTCGAAAATCCGCTTGAGGTCATCGGGCGGGATACCGGGGCCATTGTCTGCCACTTCGATATGCAGCATCGGCGCATTGGCCGTTTCCATGTCATAGGTCGCGCTAAGCACAATATCGTCGTCGGGGCTGAACTTGATCGCGTTGCTGATGAGGTTGACCAGAATCTGCTGCATCGCGCGCGGGTCTGTCAGGATGGGCGTGTCGGTCAGCCCGTCTTGATCCAGATGCAGGCGCGTGTCCGATGTCTTGGCCAGTGGCGTCATTGTGTTGACCATGCCGGCGGTCAGCGCGACCATATCACTGGCTTGCAACTCGTTGTCGTTGGTTTCGGCCTCACTGCGTTCGATGGCTAGCACGTCGTCGATATGGCCCAGCAGGATGTCACCGGATTTCAGCGCCGCTTCGACGTATTTGCGCTGTTCGGCGTCCAGCTTGTCGTCGTGCAGCAAGTGGATGGCGGAGAGGATGCCGTTCAGCGGCGTGCGCATCTCGTGGCTCATCATCGCGAAGAAACGCGATTTTTCCTGATAGGCATCCAGCGCCTCGTCGCGGGCGCGGATGATCTCTTGCTCTTTTTGCAGTTTGTCGGTGATGTCGCGGATATAGGTGACGAAAACCGGCGCGTCGTTTGACCGCGCCAGCGACACGGAAAGTTCGACAGGGAAGATGCGGCCCGTGCCGTCGATCATCTCTGTCTCGTGACGGCCGGTTTCAGCCAGCCGCGTTTTGCCGGTCTCGTTGAAATGGGCGAGGTTATCCCGTTGCCGATGGCGCAGTTTAGGGGGGACCAGCAGTTCGATATAGCTGCGCCCAAGCGCATGATCACGCGAGATGCTAAAGACCTCTTCGGCAGAGCCGTTGAAATCGATAATCTCGCCATCTACCGACAGCACCATCACCGCATCAAGCGAGGCGCGTAGCATGGTTTCAAGCTGCGAGTGGTTGCGTTCGACCTCGCGCGAGGCACGATTGAGCGTGATCGTCTGGCGCGACAGCCGGAGGATCGCCCCCAGCAGCGCAATGGTCACGGTCACCACGATCACCAGCAAGATCTCGATCAGCTGCGCAATTTCTTTGCGCTCGGCCTCTGCCGCTTTGGCGGCAAAGGAGATGGAGGCAAGCCCGATGTTGCGCGGCATATCCTCGACCGTGTCCAGCGCTTCCGACAGGGCGGGCACACCGGCGGCGAGCGCCTCATCGCTGCCGTCGATCAGGGGGATCAGTGTGTCCAGAACCGCTTGTATCTTCTGGATTTCGCGGGTCAGGTCGCCGCTTTGCTGTACGCGTTCGGCGACTTCGGTGCGGCTGTAGAAGATGTCGAACCGTTTGCGCAGGTTCGCCAGATCGTTTTCGTCCCCGGACCGCGCCTGTTCAACGGCACCATCCAGTTTGAGAAAGTCGATTTCGAGCTGCGAGAACACCCATTCGGCATGATCCTGCTGCGCGCTGCCAAGGGCGCGCACGCGGTCCCAGACGTTGAACGCCAGGTAACCGGCAAGCAGGATGCCGACCATCAGCGCCAGGGCAAGAATATATCTTACCCTGTTGCGCTGTGGGCCGTCCTGCATCAAATCGGCCATGGTAAACATGCCTTGCGGTTACTTGATCGCCAGCCGGTTCAACTGCCAGATAGAACGGCTATAGATCGTCTCTGTCTGGTACTTTACGTCGCTGTCATAGGGATAGACAATCCATAGCGGACCTTTCCCGCGGCGCGACATCTCTTTGTCGTTGTTAGAGTAGGCGATGATCGGCCCGTCGGACACCGCATCCTCCATCGGGATTTCGACCGCATAGTCGTTGATCGCGGTTGCTTCGATCGTACCATCGGTCAGGTCCAGCGTGTCCATCAGATCCTTGAGCGATACGCCCTGAAAGGTCTGCGCGCCTTCGGTCCAGATGGTTTCGGTCTCGAAGCTGGACGACGGCAGTTCTTTCAGCTGCTCCATCGTATAGGTGTGTTCCATGCCGCCTGCCGTGACGGTCAGAACGGCATCTTCTTGTGCACTCACAGCAGTGGCCAATGCGGCACCGCACAGTGCGGCGGTGATTGTCTTGGTGAAAGCTTGAAACGTCATAACTCGGTATCCTTCCCCTGTGTTTGTACATCAACCTTAGGTTAACGCCGTTTGGAGAGCGACTGAGATTAAGGGTATTCTTACTATACGAAGGTATAGCCGTCAAAAATTCGACACAGTTATCCTATCCTCATGTGTGCTATTATTCGCCCATAAGTTGGTCTACGACTACTTAAGCAGCATTGAGGTGGTGGCGAGGGAAGGAAAGAACTTATGGCATTACGGATACTGATTGCGGACGACCACGATATGGTCCGCGAAACGATTGCAATGTTTCTGGACGCCGATGGCGGGACAGAGACGGTTGCAGCAAGCGACCTGCCCGAAGCGATGGCCAAGATAGAGGCAGAGGGGCCGTTTGATCTGGTGCTGCTCGACTATACGATGCCGGGCATGAAGGGGCTTGAGGCGCTGCCTAAGGTCATGAAAGCCAACGAGGAAAAGCCTGTCGGTCTGATTTCGGGCACGGCAACGCGGTTGATCGCGGAACAGGCGCTGGCCATGGGCGCGATCGGTTTCCTGCCCAAGACGCTGCCTGCGAAATCACTGGTCAACGCGGTCCGCTTTATGGCCGCGGGCGAGATTTACGCGCCCGTCAACTTTATGTCTGGCAAGGACGATCCCGAAGAAACCGACTTTGAAAAGGCCCTGTCAGAGCGGGAGCGTCAGGTTCTGCGCGGCTTGATGGAGGCGAAATCGAACAAGGAAATCGCCCGCGACCTAGAGTTGCAAGAGGTCACGATCAAGCTGCACGTCAAAACGCTGTGCCGCAAGCTGGACGCCCGCAACCGCACCGACGCCGCAATGATCGCACGTAGTGCGGGGTTTATCTGATCGGGGTAAACAGCGCGTCGTCCAGCGTGCAATCCTTGATCACGTCGCGCCCACAAGGCACCGGCTCCAGCGTTTTTGACAGGCATAGACGCACTTCTTGAATGTAGCCGCTTTTGCAGGTGACGGTAACGCCATCGGCCTTCATCGTCGGGTTTGCTTTCAGAAACGCTTCCTCCACCACCGAGGCGGGCAGGCGGATGTCGCCCGTGATCTTGCGAAAGACCGCGGGGCGGGTCACGGCATCATAGGCCTGACGCGACAGATCGAAATATCCGTTGGCAGACAAGCCAGTACAACTGCCGTGTTTCTTCCATTGATGCCACGCCAGACCGGGCGTTCCCATAATGTCAGCCATGGCGGCGGTCATGCTACGGGTGGGGGGCCGTTCGGCGGTGCGGCAGTAGGAGGGAAACCCCCGATGCAGCTGCGGCCAAAGCCCGTGCATGATCCAGCCGTGGTCGTGGCGCGCGTCGCATTGCGCGGAATCGCGCGCATCGCCTTCCAGCGCGCACCAGTTGGGCGACCAGCTGAGCGCCAGCACGTAATAGTCGAATTCCCCTGCAATTTCGCCCTTGGCCGCCACGGGGCGGGGCATCGGGGCCAGCAACAGACACAGGCACAGGATCAGCAATCGCATTGAGGTCTTTCCTTATTTTGCCGGTCCGAGTATAAGGCGTTCAAGTTCCCCCACAATGGAAACCGTTCTGCCCCGCAGGACAGCCTATTTCAGGCGACGGGGAAAGTGCGTTTTAAGGAGAGACCGACATGGCAAAACCGATTATGGCCCGCGCCACTGCCGTATGGCTGGTGGACAACACAACCTTGAGCTTCAAACAGATCGCGGATTTCGTGGAAATGCACGAGCTTGAAGTGCAGGGCATCGCGGATGGCGACGTGGCGCAAGGCGTGAAGGGCTTTGACCCGATTGCCAACAACCAGCTGACCGAAGAAGAGATCGAAAAAGGGCAGGCGAACCCGCTGCACAAGCTCAAGCTCAAGTTCAACGCGTCTGCCCAAGGCGAAGAGAAACGTCGCGGCCCGCGCTATACGCCGCTGTCCAAACGTCAGGACCGCCCCGCGTCGATCTACTGGCTGGTCAAGTTCCACCCCGAACTCTCCGACGGTCAGGTCAGCAAGCTGGTCGGCACCACCAAGCCAACCATTCAGGCGATCCGCGAGCGGACGCACTGGAACATTGCGAACATCCAACCGATCGATCCCGTGGCTTTGGGGCTGTGCAAACAGTCCGAACTGGACGCCGCCGTCCAGAAAGCCGCTGCCAAGAAAGCCGCCGAAGGTGGCTTGATGACCGATGACGAACGCCGCCGTCTGGTCAGCACCGAACAATCGCTTGGCATGGATACGGAACCGAAGATGCCGACTTCTATCGAAGGTCTGGAAACGTTCACCCTGTCCGGCAACCCTGCGGATGACGAAGAAAAAGACCACGGCGACTATTCTGACGCCGACAGTTTCTTCAAGCTGCCAGAGGGCGGTTCCGACGCGGATGAAGACGAGGACAAGTAATCCGGTTCCGCGCTTCTGGCGGCTTCGGAACAAATCCGCTTAACCTCGTGTTGAGCTAGGGGTGCAGGGCAACCGCTCTGCGCCCCTTTTTTTGACGTAGGGGGCATGCATGCTGGCGACGATACTACTCGGTCTGTTTTGGGGCGTTGTCGCACTCGTTGCTGCGATCAGCGTGCTTCCCTTTAGCAAGATACCGCACGGCGCGATCCGGGGGATGGCATTCCCCCGTGAGCAGCTGTTTGTGTTGACCGTGGCGCTGGCTGCCGTGGCGCTGGTGTTTCTTGAACCTGACCATCGCAATCCGGCGCTGGCGATCCTCGCTGTGATTGCGGCGATCCACACGGGCTACATCCTGAAATTCACGCCGCTCTGGCCGCGCCAATCCGTGGATGCGACCGAGGCACAGGCCGCTGACGCCGAAAACCGTGTCACCATCCTTGCGTCAAACGTGAAACAATCCAATCGCCAGTATCAGCGTCTGATCGACCTGATCCGCACCGAAGACCCCGATATCGCCGCCGCGCTTGAGGTGGACCCAGACTGGGTCGATGCGCTTTATGACGCGCTGAAAGACCAGTACCCCCATTGGGTGAAAGTGCCCAAGGATAACTCCTATGGCGTGGTCATGATGTCCAAGATGGAGCCGTCAGAGACGCAGGTGCGGGACCTGCTGGTTGATGATGTGCCGTCGATCCGGACCAAGGTCGCGATGCCGTCAGGGCGGATGTGGCGTTTGTATATCGTGCACCCCGAACCGCCCGTGCCCTATCACGACACCAAGGGCCGCGACGGAGAGATCGCGTTGGTCGGCATCGAAGCCAGCAAGGACGATCTGCCCGCGATCGTGACAGGTGATCTGAACGACGTGGCCTGGTCCACCACCACCCGTCGGTTTCAGCGGCTGTCGGGATTGCTGGACCCACGGGTCGGACGTGGGTTCTATAACACATTCCATGCGGGTATTGCCGTCATGCGCTGGCCCCTTGACCACCTGTTCCATGATGCAGAGTTCCGCCTGATCCGCATGTCGCGCTTGCCCAATATAGGGTCCGACCACTTCCCGATCCTGTTCTCGCTTGCCCTGACAGGGGAACCACAGTCGAATTCCACGCCCGAACAAAGCGACGCCGAAGAGCGCGCCGAGGTGCGGGAAATGGCAGCCGAAGAACGCGAAAAGGACCGCGAAGCCATCGGCACGGATTGGGAAAAATAGCCCCGATCCGTCACCGCTCACCGGTACGCAGCGCTTTGCGTGCCTCCTTGAAAAACGAATTGTCGTATCAAGTATTTTGCCACTTGCGCGAATCTGAAAACAGCGTAAATGCGCGCTTACAGACGCCAACGCACGCGCCTCTGGCCGGTCCGTCTGTCCGCGGATTGACCCCGCGCCTATGCAGCGACGGTAACGTCTCTTGAAACGACATGTTAGGGTACTCCCGCCCTTCCTTGCTCTTTGGAGATGACCATGAACGCCACAGCTACCGCCACCGTGAACACATCCGCAGCATCGAACTATGACGAAGCGGCTGATTACATCTGGAACAACAGCTTCGACAAACCGACTCTCGTCGTCAGCCGCGCCCGTGTGGGTGTACAATACGACGCGCTGCAAGCCGGTCTGGGCGATGCGCGAATCCACTATGCGGTAAAGGCGAACCCCGCCCCCGAGATCATTCGTATGCTGGTCGAACGCGGCTCTGGCTT
This sequence comes from Sulfitobacter sp. EE-36, assembly GCF_000152605.1. Classification (NCBI taxonomy): domain Bacteria; kingdom Pseudomonadati; phylum Pseudomonadota; class Alphaproteobacteria; order Rhodobacterales; family Roseobacteraceae; genus Sulfitobacter; species Sulfitobacter sp. EE-36. The sequence goes on from NZ_CH959310.1 coordinate 1,186,439, forward strand.
TGATGCGGCGTCGCGTCAGGAGATCGAGCTGTGTCTGTCCCAAGGGGCGGATCCTGCGAAAATCTCTTTCGGCAACACCATCAAACGCGGCGTTGACATCGCCTTTGCCCATTCCATCGGTGTGACCATGTTCGCCGCCGACTGCGAGGCAGAGCTCGACAAAATCGCAGAGCACGCCCCCGGCGCGCGCGTCTATATCCGTCTGATCGTCGAGAATTCCATGGCGGACTGGCCGCTGACCCGCAAGTTCGGCTGCGCGGGCTCGCTGCTGCCAAGCCTGCTGGAGTACACCAAATCCGTGGGTCTCGTGCCTTATGGTCTGTCGTTTCACGTCGGTTCGCAAACCCGTCGCGCCGAATACTGGCACCCCGTTTTGGATCAGGTCGCCCCGCTATGGCACGCCGCGAAAGAAGCAGGGCACGACCTGCAACTGCTTAACATCGGCGGCGGTTTTCCTGCCTATCACGGTGATCCGGTGGATGCGCCGCGCGGCTATGCCGCCGCAGTCGTTGCCGCTGTCAAAGAGCGCTTTGGCGAGATTCCGGTCCTGATGGCAGAGCCGGGCCGCGGCATGGTCGCAGAGGCAGGGCATATCGCGGCCGAAGTGTTGCTGGTGTCGCGCAAATCGGCAGAGGCGGCGCGCCGGTGGGTGTATCTGGATATCGGTCGTTTTTCCGGTCTGGCCGAAACCGAGGGCGAGGCGATCCGCTATCAGTTTGTGACCCCGCATGACGGCAAGCCCGTCGGCCCCTGTGTGCTTGCCGGCCCGTCCTGCGACAGTGCCGATGTGCTTTATGAAAAAAATCCGGTTGACCTTCCACTTGACCTAAGGGACGGTGACAAAGTCATGATCAAGAACTGCGGCGCTTACACAAGCTCGTACAGTTCGGTCGGCTTTAACGGGTTTCCGCCGCTTGATGTATTGGTCCTGTAAGAGGATCATCAACGTCGCGCGGGAAGGGCCGTCTGCTTTGGGAGGAGCAGGCGGCCCATCTATTTTCAGCCCCACGGTTTGACGCGGGGGTTTTACCCGCGGTTTGTGCCGTTTTTACGGGAAACTCTTGACTTCCGCGGCCCCAAACGGTGTACCTGCCCCGAACAATTCTAGCCCTCGAAAGGGACCCGTCATGCACGCATATCGCAGCCATACATGCGCCGATCTGAGCAAGGAAAACGTTGGCGACAAGGTTCGCCTGTCCGGGTGGGTGCACCGTGTGCGCGACCACGGTGGTATCCTGTTTATCGACCTGCGCGACCACTACGGCATGACCCAAGTGCTGTGCGACCCTGATTCCCCCGTCTTTGCCGAGGTGGAAAAGGTGCGGTCCGAATGGTGTATCCGCATCGATGGCGAGGTAAAGGCCCGCGACGCCGATCTGGTCAACACCAAGATCCCCACCGGCGAGATCGAAGTTTTCGTGCGCGACATCGAAGTGCTGGGGCCTGCGAAAGAGCTGCCTTTGCAGGTTTTTGGCGATCAGGAATATCCCGAGGAAACCCGCCTGCGCTATCGCTACCTCGACCTGCGTCGCGAAAAAATGCAGGACAACATGGTGCTGCGGTCCGATGTTGTGTCGTCGATCCGCAAGCGCATGTGGGACCAGAACTTCAAAGAATTCCAGACGCCGATCATCACCGCGTCTTCCCCCGAAGGCGCGCGCGACTTCCTCGTGCCGTCGCGTCTGCACCCGGGCAAGTTCTACGCGTTGCCGCAGGCCCCGCAGCAGTTCAAACAGCTGCTGATGGTGTCCGGTTTTGACAAGTATTTCCAGATCGCGCCGTGTTTCCGCGACGAAGATCCGCGCGCTGACCGGTCGCCCACCGATTTCTACCAGCTCGACCTCGAGATGTCCTTTGTCGAACAGCAAGACGTGTTCGACACCATCCAGCCCGTGCTGACCGGCATTTTCGAAGAATTCGGCGGCGGCAAGGCTGTGGATCAGGAATGGCCGCAAATCTCTTATAAAGACGCGGCGCTGTGGTATGGCTCTGACAAGCCTGACCTGCGCAACCCGATCAAGATGCAGGTCGTGTCCGACCATTTCCGCGACTCCGGCTTTGCGATCTTCGCGAAACTGCTGGAACAGGAGGGCACCGAAATCCGCGCCATTCCCGCGCCCACAGGCGGCAGCCGCAAGTTCTGCGACCGCATGAACGCCTTTGCGCAAAAAGAAGGGCTGCCCGGCATGGGCTATATCTTCTGGCGCGAGAAAACCGCCGACAGCGTGGCACAGGAACTGGGCATCACGGTGAAAGAAGCCCAAGCCAAGCTGAAAGCCGGTGAGGTCGAAGGCGGCATGGAAGCAGCGGGCCCACTGGCCAAGAACATCGGGCCAGAGCGTACCGAGGCGATCCGCCAGCAATTGGGTCTGGACGTGGGCGATGCGGCGTTCTTCCTTGGCGGCAAGCCCAAGTCCTTCGAAGGCGTCGCGGGCCGTGCCCGTAACGTTATCGGTGCCGAATTGGGGCTGACGGATGAAAACCGTTTCGCCTTTGCCTGGATCGTCGATTTCCCGATCTACGAGAAAGACGAAGAAACCGGCAAGATCGACTTTGAACACAACCCGTTCTCTATGCCACAGGGTGGGATGGACGCGCTGATGGGCGATCCGCTTGAGGTGCTTGGCTATCAGTATGACCTTGCGTGCAACGGCTACGAACTGGTGTCTGGCGCCATCCGGAACCACAAGCCAGAGATCATGTTCAAGGCGTTCGAGATCGCAGGCTACGGCAAGGAAGAAGTCGAGAAGCGGTTCGGCGGCATGGTGAACGCGTTCCAATACGGTGCCCCGCCCCACGGTGGTTGTGCCGCCGGTATCGACCGGATCGTCATGTTGCTGGCGGAAGAGGCGAACATCCGCGAGGTGATCCTCTTCCCGATGAACCAGCGTGCCGAAGACCTGATGATGAACGCGCCAAGCGAACCACAGTCGGACCAGTTGATGGAACTGGGTCTGCGGGTCATCCCGCAGGACTAAGCCCTGCAACATACCCATAGAAAAGCCCGCCTTGGATATGCCAAAGGCGGGCTTTTTCGTTTGAACGCGATGGAATCGCGTTGGTGTCGGGGTGGTGGTCTATGTCAGGCCGGCCTGCGCCCAAAGGTCAGAAACCGGCTTGCGCAACCTCTACCACGGTCTGCGCGCCAAAGTCGCGCGCATGGGCAAAAGCCAGTGCCACGATCGCCACACCCACTACATTTGCCGCAAAGACGGTCCAGTCGAAACTGGTTTCCTTGGCGTAGATGCGGCGCAGTTTGGTGAACATGATGTGCCCCTTGGGATGGGTGACGTGGGTGGCTTGGTGGTTGCGGATGGCATCAGCCTCGCAGGCGTTTGTGGCAAAAACAGGACTTTTCTGCGCTCCAGTTTGGGTGATGTCATATGACATTCGGGTCTTGGCGCTGACAGCGCTTGGCCTTAACGTAAGCGCATGAAACAAGATGACCAGCCCCCCGGCCCACTTGGTGCCCCTGTTGCAGATTTTTCCGTCCCGCCGCGCCCGCCGCGGACGGTAATGACGGGCCGCTACGCCCAGCTTGAACCGCTGAACGCCGAGGCCCATGCCGCCCTGCTGTTCCGCGCCTTTGAAGGGCAGGATCACCTGTGGCATTATATGTATGACGGGCCGTTCTCATCCTCTGCCCAGTTTCACCGCTGGGGGCGCGAGGTCGAAACCAAGGACGACCCGCTATTCTATGCGATCAAGAACCTAGAGACAGGGCATATCGAAGGGGTGGCAAGCTATCTGCGCATCGCGCCAGAGGCCGGATCGATAGAGGTCGGGTCAATCACCTTTGGGCCCGCGTTGCAGCGCACGCGGGCGGCGACGGATGCCATGTATCTGATGATGAAATGGGCGTTCGAGGCGGGATACCGTCGGTATGAATGGAAGTGTAACGCGCTGAACATGCCGTCACGCCGTGCCGCGCAACGCTTGGGCTTCAGCTACGAAGGCATCTTCCGGCAGGCGGCTGTCGTCAAAGGGCGCAACCGCGATACGGCTTGGTTTGCGGCGATTGACGCCGAATGGCCGGGCCTGCGCGAAGCCTTCGAGGCGTGGCTTTCCCCTGCAAACTTTGACGCAGAGGGTAAGCAGCGCGAACGGTTGGGCGATCTGACCAGCCTCGTGCGGGTGTCCAGTGACCCGCTGACGTGACCCGCGACTAGATCGCGATTTGCCGCATCAGGCGTTGGCGCAAGACCGATCGGATCACCCGTTGTTCCTCTATCGCCGGCAGGCCCAAGGTGCTGCGTGCTGCCAGCGCTGTCGCCGCCTGTTCCAGTGCTGCGTCCCGCGCACTGCGCGCCACGCCGGTCAGAAACTGCGCGACATATTCCAGCGTCTGAGGCGTACAGGGGCCGGACAGAACGTCATCCATATGCGCCATGTCATCCTGCAACGCGATAGTGTCGGGCGTGATCGTTTCATCGGCAAGCACGGACAGCCCCAGCGGACGGTGATGCTGGGGCAGGGCGGCCAGCACGACCTGTTGAAACTGTGACAAAGACTGCAACGGTTTGCTCATGAAACGGTCTGCCCCTGCGGCCAGCGCATCCGCCGCCAGGTGGGTGTCCCCCGAAATCGCCAGCAACGCATCCACGCGGGGCTGCGATTGTGCCAGTTCCGCAATCAGATCAATGCCGTTTCCGTCTGGTAGCCCCAGATCGGCAATCACGATCGACGGGCGGTAGACCTGCAAATGCCGCCGCGCCGCGCGCAGGCTGTCGGCCCGTCTGATCCGCGCGCCAGAGCGGAGACAGAGCAGGCGCATCGCCTCGCAGGCAAAGCGGCTGTCTTCGATCACCAGAACCGTAAGGCCCAAAAGCGGGCGGTCGGCCGTGGGGGCGGGCAGGCTTTGGGCCTGATGTTCAAGCGTATCCATGATTCCTCCGTTATGCTTTGTGGGTGACCTATGGTTAGGCGCGCTTCGCTAATACGGTGTTAACGTGACGCATTGCTCTTGCGGCAGCGGCAGCCCATAAACCGGGTCAAATGTTGATTTGAGGGAGAAGAATGATGATCGGTCGCCTAAACCACGTAGCCATCGCCGTGCCGGACCTTGAGGCCGCTGCGGATCAATACCGCAACGCTTTGGGTGCGAATGTTGGTCCCGCGCAGGATGAACCCGACCACGGCGTCACCGTGATCTTTATCGAACTGCCCAATACCAAGATCGAACTGCTTTACCCGCTGGGGGACGATAGCCCGATCAACGGTTTTCTGGAAAAGAACCCTGCCGGTGGCATCCACCACATCTGCTATGAGGTCGAAGACATCATCGCGGCGCGGGATCGCCTGAAGGAAAGCGGCGCGCGTGTTCTGGGCAACGGTGAGCCCAAGATCGGTGCCCACGGCAAGCCGGTGATTTTCCTGCACCCCAAAGACTTTAACGGCGCGCTGGTCGAGCTGGAGCAGGTGTAACCATGGCCGTCATGTCAGGTATCGTTCTGTTCACCGTGATCTGGTCGATGGTATTCATGATCCTGCTGCCAGTACGGGTGCAGACCCAGGGGGATCTGGGCCAGATCGTCGAGGGCACCCACGCGGGGGCCCCCGAACATCACCATCTTAAAAAGAAAGCGCTGTGGACGACCGCTGTGTCGATCGTGCTATGGGCGATCATCGCGGGGATCATCCTGTCGGGCTGGTTCACCGTGGCGGATGTGGAGCAGTGGCTCCACGGGGCACCGACACCAATTGGTGGAACAAATGGGTAAAGGTCGCCGCCCCTAGGATCGGAATCACCAGATTCAGCAGCGGCACCGACAAGGGAATCGCCATCAACACGCCGGCGGCCCAGATTGTAAGGCCATGTTTCCCGCGCAGACGCTTTGCCTCGGTCCGGCCCACCCGCCGGATCGCGGCAAGGGTGAAATACTCGCGCCCCAACAAGAAACCGTTCACGCTCCAGAAGATCAGGGGCGCGAAGGGGGCGAACATCAGGTACAGCACCAACGCCACGACGTTCACGCCGATCAGCACCCCCATGAAGTTCACCGTATCGCGCAGCGCATCGCCAAAGGGCACGGGGGTGGCGGGGGGCAGATGGGGGTAGTGTTCGGCCTCTACCGCGTCGGCCACATCATCCAGAAACATCGACGTGATGGCCGAGGCGACGGGCACCATCAAGAACACCGACAGCACCATCAACAGCAGCGCTGCCCCCCAGCTGAACAAATCGTCCAGCCACGAAACCTCGCCCAGAACGGGCAGCCAGTTGTCCTCTCCGGTCAGCCAGTCGATCAGCCAGACAAAGCCCGCCGAGGCGCCGACCAGCAGCAGCAACGCCAAGCCGACACCCAGCAGCAGCACGCGGCGAAAGCTTGGATCGCCGACCTGTCCAACGGCCAGCCCGAAGGCGCGAAAAATCTGTGCTATTGCCATGTGGTGATCGCCGTGATGTCGGGGCGCCCGCGCTCTGGCGGGGCGGAGGTTTCGGTGCCGATATGGATGATGCCGGCGATGCGTTCATGCTCCGCGAGGTCGAAAGCCTCGGTCATGAAGGCGCGGTCGTGGCTGACCCAACCGCTTAGCCAGTTCGCGCCCCAGCCAGAGGCGAGCGCGGCATTGACCAGCGACAGGCAGACCCCGCCCACGGCATAGGTCTGTTCCAAGGGCGGGATCTTGGGCGAGGGTTTCTGCACCTCGACCACCACAACCGCCAGATCGCTCTGATCAAATTGCCCGCGGCCCTTCTGGATCTGCTCGGGGTCGAGCGCCAGTGCGGTGCCGCGTGCCTCGGCGATGTCGGCCAGACGCGCCATCGCGGGCTTTTCGATCACGATAAACCGCCACGGCTCCAGCATCCCGTGATCCGGTGCGCGCGAGGCCACGGTCAACAGCTCGGTCAGCGTGTCGCGGTCGGGGACCGGTGTGGTCAGGGTCTTGGCAGGGCGCGAACGGCGGGTTTGCAGGAAATGCAGCGCGTCGGGATTGGGTGTCGGCATCGGGGTCTCTCTTATAGGTTCAGCTCTTGCGCCATGTCGTCAATGGACGCGCGCAGGAAAGCGTCGAATGCGGGGCTTGGCTGGCGGATGCGAAAGTTCTTCGCATGGGGATCTGGCGCTGTGATGTCACTGTCTGCGAGGGCTGCGATGGTGGCGTGGCCACAGAAGGGAACATAGGCCTCTGAATAGCCGCCTTCATGGACGAGCACCAGCTTGCCGCCGCAAAGTTTTTGCGCCACGGCTTTGATCCGCTGTGTCATCTCGGCAAAGGTTTCCGCTGTGGCCTGCATGCGCGCCAGCGGGTCCACGATAGAGGCATCGAAACCGCAGGCGACGATGATCATGTCGGGTTGATACGTGTCGAGCGCGGGGAGCACGACGCGATCGAGCGCATGCAGATAGGCCGTATGCCCCGACCCCGCGTGCATCGGCAGGTTGATATTGTAACCGGCTCCCGCACCGTTCCCCCGATCCGCCAGCGCACCGGTATCAAGCGGGTAATTCCCTTCTTGATGGAGCGAGATCGTCAGCACGTCGTCGCGGTCATAAAAGATCGCCTCGGTGCCATTGCCGTGGTGCACATCCCAGTCCAGCACGGCAACGCGGCGCACCAGCCCCTTGGCCTTTGCTGCCTCGATCGCGATGGCGATATTGGCGAGCAGGCAGAAGCCGTTGGGAAAATCAGGCAGCGCATGGTGCCCCGGTGGACGGCTGAGCGCATAGGCATTGTCGAGGTCACCTTTGGCAACGGCCTCTACCGCGGCGAGGGAGAGACCCGCGGACAGCGCCGCAATCTCGAACCCGCCCGCGGCGAAGGGGGTGCGCAACCCCAGCTCTCCACCGCCCGCGTCGGAAAGGCGCTTAAAGTCGTCGAGATAGGCAGCCGGATGGACCCGCAGCAGATCCTCGCGCGATGCAGGTGCCGCGCTGCGCACGTCGAGTTCAGCCATCAGGCCGGTGACCTCCATCAGATTGCGCAGGCGGCGTTTGGTCTCGGGGTTTTCCGGCAGGCCGCCCGCGGCCAGCGGCTGCACCAAGCCGCCCACGGGCATGGTAAAGGCATAGTTGCCACCTGCGTGCCAAAAGCAGCGTTCATCCATGAAAAAACCGGTGGTCATCGTCTATCCCCTTCGTGGTTCGGGCGAAGGCTGGCAAAACGCTAAAGGATTGTCCATGGGGGCAAGGCCCGCAGCCGTGGTGCTGCGGGGGGACCTGTGGAGTGAGTATTTGGGAAAGGGTGAAGGGGCGGGCTGGTTTAGCCCACCATGCCCACAATCTCGTAGGTTTTCTTGAGGATCGGCGCGGTGATCTCGCGCGCTTGGGTGGCACCGTGGGCCAGAATGCGGTCGATCTCTGCTTCGTCGGCCATCAGCTCTGCCATGCGGGTGCTGATCGGGGCCATTTTGGCGACGGCGAGTTCAGCCAGTTTGGGTTTGAAGGTGCCGAACTGCTGGCCGCCCACATCGGCAAGAACCTGTTCAACGGTCTGGTCGTTCAGCGCGGCGAAGATATTGACCAGATTGCGCGCCTCTGGCCGGTCCTTGAGGCCGTCCACTTCGGAGGGGAGCGCATCGGCGTCGGTCTTGGCCTTGCGGATTTTCTTGGCGATGGTGTCGGCATCGTCGGTCAGGTTGATACGGCTGGCATCGGAAGGGTCGGATTTCGACATCTTCTTGGACCCGTCGCGCAGGGACATGACGCGGGTCGCAGCCCCTTCGATCACCGGTTCGGTCAACGGGAAGAAATCGACGCCGTAGTCATGGTTGAACTTGGCCGCGATGTCGCGCGTCAGTTCAAGGTGCTGTTTCTGGTCCTCGCCCACGGGCACATGGGTCGCGTGATAGATCAGGATGTCGGCGGCCATCAGCGCGGGATAGGCAAAGAGCCCCAGCGAGGCAGCTTCGGCGTTCTTGCCGGCCTTGTCCTTCCACTGGGTCATGCGGCCCATCCAGCCCATGCGCGCCACGCAGTTGAAGACCCAGGCCAGTTGCGCGTGTTCGGGCACCTGGCTTTGGTTGATCAGGATGGATTTATCGGGGTCGATGCCCGACGCGATGAAACCGGCACAAAGCTCGCGCGTGCTGCGCTTGAGGTCCGCAGGGTCCTGCCAGACGGTGATCGCGTGCAGATCGACCATGCAGTAGATCGACTGCACCCCCTTGTCCTGCGCATCGGCGAAACGTTTGAGCGCGCCTAGGTAGTTTCCAAGATGCAAATCGCCCGACGGCTGGATGCCGGAAAACACACGCGGGGTGAAAGAGGTGTCGGTCATTGGATGCTCCGATAAGGCTGGAAACTACGGCCAGATGGGCTTACCCATGCGCACCATGCCCGTCAAGGAGGCCCTATGGAAGACCCAGATTTTCACCCCCCCGTGAACCCGATGCCCGCAACCGTGACGCTGCTTTTTCTGGCGCTTGCGGGGATAGAGGTCGTGCTGTCGCTGGCCGAGGCCGGGATCATCGGCGGCCCTGCAGCTGTGGGCTGGCGTCTGGCCTTGATCCGCGACTTCGGGTTTTCGGGCGATGTCTTCGACTGGATGGTCGCCAACATGCAGTTCCCCCTGCGCGACCTGTCGCGGGTGGTAAGCTATAGTTTCATCCATCTGGGGTTCACCCATGCGATCTTTGCCTGCGTGCTGTTGCTGGCGCTTGGCAAGATGGTGGCGGAGGCGATGGGGCAGGTGGCGTTTCTGGCGATCTTCTTTGTGTCGGGCATTTTCGGGGCGGTGGTCTATGCGCTGGTGCTGGATGATCCGGTCTGGCTGGTCGGTGCCTACCCGTCAGTTTATGGGCTGATCGGCGGCTATTCCTTTGTCATGTGGCGCAAGCTGGCGGTGCAAGGGGAACAGCAGTACCGCGCGTTTTCCCTGATTGCCGTGCTGATGGGGTTGCAGCTGATCTGGGGCGTGTTCTTTGACGCGGGCACCCAGTGGGTGGCGGAGCTTTTGGGCTTTGCCTGTGGTTTCGCGCTGAGCTTTGTTTTTGCGCCGGGCGAATGGGGCAGGCTGCGGGAGCGTATTCGGCATCGGTGAGGCTTGCAGGCGGGACAGGCAGGCGTGACAGGCAGGGGGCCAGCCCCCTGACCCCCGGGATTTAATGCCATTTGGAAGCGGGTCGGGTTAGCTGCGTTTTAGGGCGCGTTTGAATTCGGCCAGTTTGAACGCACCGATGAGCTGGCCGGTGCCGAAGTAGCTGACGGCCGCCAGGGCAGTGAGGATCACCAGGGCGACCCCGCGCCACCAGGCTTCGGCGAGCAGGGGTTGCAGGGCCAGGTTGCCGATCCAGAGCGCTCCGCCCATGACCGCCGCCGCCGCCATGATGCGCCAGATGCGTTTGTGAAAACGCGCATCGAATTTCGCGGCCAACCCGAAGCCACGTGCGCCATAGGCCAGCAAGGCAAACATCGCCCATCCCGCCAGTGTCGTCGCGATGGCAGGGGCAATCCAGCCGATCACGGGGCTGAGGCCGACGGCCAGTACCACGTTCACCACCATTGCGACCACGGCAAAGTAGAACGGGCGGCGGGTGTCTTCACGCGCGTAGTAAAGCGGTTGCAGGATCTTTTGCAGCACGAAGGCCGGCAGGCCGAGCCCGTAGATCGCCACCGCAATGGCGATGGCCGCGGCGTCATCTGTGGTTGTGGCCCCGCGTTGGAACAGCACCGTGGCCAATGTGAAGGGGATCACCATCAACGCAACCGCCGAAGGGATGGTCAGCGCCAGCGACACCTCGGCGGCGCGGCTGATCTGGGTGTGCGATCCCTGTTCGTCTCCAGCCTTGAGCCGTCGTGACAGGTCGGGCAGCAGCACCACGCCAATCGCGATCCCCACCACGCCCAAGGGCAGTTGGTAGAGGCGGTCTGCGTAATTGAGCCATGCCACAGCCCCTTCGTAGAAGCTGGCGACCTGACGGCCGACCAGCAGGTTGATCTGCATGACCCCGCCCGCCAGGGCCGCAGGGGCGGCGATGATGGCGAGGCGTTTCAGCTCGGGCGTCAGGCGGGGGCGACGGCCGAAGGTCAGTGTGAAGCCTGCGCGTTTCGCGGCCCACCAGACCAGCGCCAGTTGCGCGATCCCCGCCAGCGGGACAGACAGCGCCAGCGTGTCGCCGATCTGCAGGCCAAGCGCCTTGTCGATGCCCATGCCGATCGCCTCTGATCCGTCGCGGCCAAGGGCGGCCCCGATCAGGACGGCGAGGATGAAGATGACGTTCAGCACCACAGGGGCTGCCGCCGCCGCCATGAAGCGGCCCGTGGCGTTCAGCACGCCCGATACAAGGGCGGCGAGGGAGATGAACAGAATATAGGGGAAGGCCAGCCGCCCGTATTCGACCGCCAGATCGAACCGTTCGTCCCCCGCAAAGCCCGAGGCCATCAGCAGCACCAGCCCCGGCATCGCGACGATCCCGATGATGGTGAACAGCGTCAGGATGAACGCCATACCGACAAAAGCATCCTGCGCGAATTTTTCCGGATCATCGCCGCTTTCGAGCTTTTTCGAGAACATCGGCACAAAGGCCATGTTGAACGCCCCCTCGGCAAAGAAGCGGCGGAACATGTTGGGCAGGGAAAAGGCGACCAGGAACGCTTCGGCTGCGGGGCCGGAGCCAAGGTAGCCCGCGATCATCACATCACGCACGAACCCCATGACCCTGCTGAGGAGGGTCCAGATCCCGACGGTGAAGAAGCCGGACATAAGGCGGATAGGTTTCATGGTGGTGCTGCCCCGTAACTGCGGTGCAAATGGCCTAGCCGTTGGCGCCGCACTGCGCAATCAGGGAAATGCGAACACAGCCGTCATGCCCGCGCGAAAGCGCCGATGTCAGTCCTGTGCCCGTGCAACACCGTCGATGATCGCCGCACGCAACCGTTTCTCGAGCGTCTTTTGTTTGCTTTCGGTATAGTATTTCAGCCCGAACATATCCTTGACGTAGAAGGTATCGACCACCTGTTCGCCATAGGTCGCGATCACCGCATTGGCGATATAGACGTTGGATTCAGACAGCGACCGCGTGAGGTCATAGAGCAGGCCGGGGCGGTCGCGGGTATCCACCTCGATAATCGTGTAGATTTCGGAGCCTTCGTTATCAAAGGTGATATGCGTGGGCACCTTGAACACTTTCTCGCGCTTTTTCACCTTGTCGCGGGATTTCAGCGCATCGCGGGCCAGAATTTCACCCTTGAGCGTCTTGGAGATCATCTGCCGCAGCCGTGGCAGGCGCGAGACGTCGTAGGGGTTGCCCTCGGCGTCCTGAATCCAGAACGCATCAGTCACCCAGCCATCCTTGGTAGTATAGCTGCGGGCATCGACGACATTGGCCCCGACCAGCGCCAGCGCACCGGCGAGCCGTGCAAAGATGCCCGGGTGGTCTGCCATGACAAAGCAGGCGCGGGTGGCGTCGCGGTTATCGTCAGGGTGCAGGTCAATGCGGATTTCACCGTCCTGAATATCGCGGAGCTGTTCGGCGAATACCACCTGCGATGCCGTATGAAGCCCCTGCCAATAGGGCGGGTAGTGGCGTGCGGTTTCGGCCTGAAGATCCTTGCGCGGCCAATGGGCAAGGGCCGCACGCAGGGCCTTTTTGGCCCCCGCGCCGCGGTTCTCGCGGTTGAGGTCTTCGAGCCCGGTTTCAAGCGCGCGTTTGGTTTGCCGGTAGAGCCCGCGGATCAGCACGGCTTTCCAGTTGTTCCATGTGTTCGGGCCGACGCCGCGGATATCGCAGACGGTCAGCACACACAGCAGATCAAGCCGCTTGACGGTCTGCACCGCCTTGGCAAAGTCCCGCACGGTGCGCGGATCGGAAATATCGCGTTTTTGCGCCATGTCCGACATCAGCAGGTGGTAGCGGACCAGCCATTCGACCGTGTCGACCTCGGCCTTGTTGAGGCCCAGACGGGGCGCGATCTTGCGGGCCATTTGGGCTCCGAGGATCGAATGGTCTTCGGGGCGGCCCTTGGCGATATCATGCAGCAAGAGAGCCACATATAGCACCTTGCGGTTCACCCCACGTTGCAGGATCGACGAGGCGACCGGCAGGTCTTCTTCCAGCTCGCCTTTCTCGATCAGGGCAAGGTTTGTGATGCACTGGATCGTGTGCTCGTCCACCGTGTAGCTGTGATACATGTTGAACTGCATCATCGCCACGATGGGCTCAAACTCGGGGATGAAGGCCGACAGCACGCCCAGTTCATTCATCCGGCGCAGGCCGCGTTCGGGGTTGCCGTGTTTCAGCATCAGATCAAGGAAGATCCGCCGCGCTTCGGGCGTGTTGCGCATGTCGTCGTCGATCAGGGCGAGGTTCGCTTTGACCAGACGCATCGCATCGGGGTGGATCAACATGCCGGTGCGCAATGCCTCTTCGAAGATGCGCAGCAGGTTCAGCTTGTCGCTGATAAACGCCTTGCCATCGGTGACCGCCAGCCGCCCGCCCACGACCTCATAGCCGTCCCGCAGCTTGGGGCGACGGCGAAAGATGCGTTCGAGTAGGGGTTCCGCCTTGACGTGCAAGGCTTCGAGCTTGGTGAGGAAGATGCGCGTCAGCTCGCCCACTTCGGTGGCGTGGCGGAAATAGGCCTGCATGAACACCTCGACCCCGCGGCGGCCCCGCGTGTCGCGGTATCCCATCGCCTCGGCCACGGCGACCTGCATGTCAAAGGTCAACTGTTCGGTCGCGCGTCCTGAAATGAGGTGCAGGTGCCCGCGTACCGCCCAAAGAAAATTCTCGGCCGCGACGAAGGTCTTGAATTCTTCCTCCAGAAACACGCCGCGGTCGACAAGATCGGCGGCATGTTCGACGCTGTAGATATGTTTGGCGATCCAGAACAACGATTGCAGATCGCGCAAGCCGCCCTTGGCCTCTTTGACATTGGGTTCCACAACATACCGTAGACCCTGCTTGCGGTGCCGCGCGTCGCGTTCCTCCAGCTTGGCTTCGATAAAGCTGCGACCGGTGCCTGCAAATAGATCAGTCTTGAGCGTTTCATCCAGATCCTGCGCCAACGCCACATCCGCGGCGATAAAGCGGTGCTCCAGCAGGGCTGTCTGGATCGTAAAATCCTCGCGACCAAGGGTCACGCAGTCGCGGATGGTGCGGGTGGAATGGCCGACCTTCAACTTGAGATCCCATAGCATGTAGAGCATGGATTCGATCAGGTTTTCAGTGCGCTGGCTGGGCGTTTGGGGGATGAGGAACAGCAGGTCCACATCGGAATAGGGGGCCATCTCTCCGCGGCCATACCCGCCGACGCCGATCACGGCGAGCCGGTCGTTCGGGCCAAGCGTTTCAACCGGGTGGAGCCGTTGTCCGGCGATCTGCAGGGTCGTGCGGACAAGCTGATCGGTGAGGTAGCAATAGGCCGACGTCATGGGGCGCGCGTTGAAGGGTGACGCCGCAAAGGCGCGGGCGATTTCGGCACGCCCGTTCTTTTGCGCGTCTTGCAGAACGGCGACAGCGGCGGCCTGAATCTCTGCCGGATCGGTCAAACCGTCCAGCACGTCCTTGAGCGCGGCGGAAACAGCCGCTTCGTCAAAGATGCGTTTGGGGGTGCTGATCAGGTGACGCGCGGTGGCCTCACCTGATTCTGCTGGTGCAACAAGGGGTTTCACAAAAGGCGGTCCCTTAGAAACCAGCCCCGCCAAAGGCTTGGGGGGCAGGGCTGATGATGACGACCTGCTGGTTGCGGATCGTGGCAACGGCAAGGCCGCGTTCGGCGGTGCCGTCGGCCTTGAGGCGGAACACGCCGCTCGCCCCGCGGAAGCCCGCGCCCTGGGTCAGCCGTGCCGCGGACAACGCGTCGGATTTGCCGGATTTCGCCAAGGCCCCCACGGCTGCGATCCCGTCAAAGGCCAGACCAGCGATCGGGCCCGGTGTGTCGCCATAGGCTGCGGCATAGCGCTGCGAAAATGCGGTTGTCGCACCGGGATCGGGCAGGGCGAACCAGCCACCTTGCACGCCGGGCAGGGCCAGCGTTTGGGGCGGGATGTCCCAGCGGGTCAGACCGATGTACTGCGTGGTGGCACCGCTGATCCCTGCCTCTGGCAGCATCTGTGCGAAGAGCGGCAGCGCACTGGCCGAGGATGTCGTCAGGAAGACCGCATTCGCCCCGTTGCTTTCTACGGCAGCTTTCACGCGCGGCACGGCAGACATTACGGCTTCTTGGCTCAGCGCGTAATCAACCGTACCGGCAGAGGTCGCCCCGTTTGCGGCAATCGCCTTGAGGATGGCATCGCGGCCCAGCTGGCCGGCCAGATCCTGCCCGTGCAGTACGAGGATCTTGTCTTTTCCGTTGCTCTTGGCGTAGCGGACCAGACGGTTGGAGGTGTCGTTAAAGTTCTGACCCAGCACAAAGACATTGCCGCCCGCGATGCTGGGGTTGTTCGAGAAGGACAGGACATTCACGCCCTGCGCGGCAACCGCGTTACCCGCCGCATTTGCGGCCTCGCCATAAAGCGGCCCCAGAATGATCTGAGCCCCGTCGGTGACGGCCTGCGCCGCCGCGGTGCCCGCAGTGCCAGCATTGCCGCCCGTACCATAGACCCGCAGGTCAATCTGCACGCCGCCCAGATCGCGGATCGCCAGACGCGCGGCGTTCTCAAGCTCTTGCGCCAGCAGGTTATCTGCCGCCGATCCGCCACGCGGGATCAGCAAGGCCACCGGAATAGGTTTGCTCGAGTCGACTTTGGGGCCCTTGGACCCGTTCATATTGGTCATCGCCACAGGTTCACAGGCGGCAAGCGCCAATGCAATCAGTGGCAGGATCAAAAGCCGCAGTGGCTTGCGAAGGATGTTGAAAACAGCGATCATAACAGTGTCACTCCATTGGTGGCAGGTCGGCGGCGATGGCCCCGAGGACATATGCACTGATCATAGAGGGTGCGAAAGGCGGGTCCAGCTTGAATTACCAAAAGATTCCCCTTGCGGCGGGGCTTTACTTTGTCGGGGTGCCGATCGGCTCTGCCCGCGACATAACCTTGCGGGCGCTCGACGTGCTGGCCTCGGCTGATGTGCTGGCGGCGGAGGACACGCGGAGCCTGCGTAAGTTGATGGATATCCATGGGGTGCCTCTCAACGGGCGGCAGATTGTGGCGCTGCACGACCATTCGGGTAGTGGCGTGCAGGACAAGCTTGTCGCCGCGATCCGCGATGGGCAATCCGTCGCCTATGCCTCTGAGGCTGGCATGCCGCTGATCGCGGATCCGGGGTTCGAACTGTCCCGCGGTGTGGGCGAGGCAGGGCTCATGCTGACCTGCGCCCCGGGCCCCTCGGCGGTGCTGACCGCGCTGGCTTTGGCAGGGCTGCCGACGGATGCCTTCTTTTTCGCAGGGTTCCTGCCCAATGCGAAAGGCGCACGGCTCACGGCGCTGCAAAAGTTGAAAGAGGTGCAAGGCACGCTGGTTTTCTACGAATCACCCAAGCGGGTGGGGGCGATGCTGCGCGATGCCGCACAGGCGCTGGGCGGGGAACGTCCGGCGGCTGTCTGTCGCGAGCTGACCAAGAAGTTCGAGGAAATTCAGCGCGGTACCCTGGATGAATTGACCGAACACTACAGCGGTAAAGCCCCGAAGGGCGAGATTGTTGTGCTGATTGATCGCGGGCGTTTACCGGCTGTTAGCGAAAGTGATCTAACCTCTGACCTTGCGAACGCATTGGAAACGAATTCGATGCGCGATGCCGTCGATATGGTGGCGCAGGCATATGATGTGCCGAGGCGACAGGTGTATCAGGCGGCATTGGAACTGGGGAAAGAAACCTAAGATGACCGACACACTGACGACATTGGCGAAATCCGTTCAAGGGGCTGTTTCCTATCACGCAGGTCGTGCGGCTGAACTGCAGGTCTCGGATGACTACCGCCGCCGCGGCTTTGATCTGGCACATGAACGGTGGCGCGGTAAGGCAGGCGAAATTGATCTGATCATGCGCGACGGCGACGGGATCGTCTTTGTCGAAGTGAAGAAAAGCAAAAGCCATGACAGCGCCCTGCAGCGTCTGAACCGGAAACAGATGCGCCGTATCTATCGATCCGCCGAAGAATTCATTGGCGGCGAACCCAAGGGCGCGCTAACGGATGTGCGGTTTGACGTGGCGTTGGTCGATCAGACCGGTGACCTGCGGATCCTTGAAAACGCCTTCGGGCACGACTGACCCATTGCACCCCACGCCCTGCTGCGCCATCTAGAAAGGAACAACAGGGAGACCCCTTATGAAAATCGCCTTTCAGATGGACCCGATCGGGGACGTGAACATCAACGCGGACAGCAGCTTTCGCCTGGCCGAGGAAGCACAGGCGCGCGGGCACGCGCTTTTCTACTACACCCCCGATCACCTCGCCTATCAAGAGGGGCGCATAACCGCACGGGGTCATGATCTGACCGTGCAGAGGGTACAGGGCGATCACGCCACCTTGGGGCCTGAACGCGAGGTTGATCTGGCGGATTTCGACGTTGTCTGGCTGCGGCAGGATCCGCCGTTCGACATGCATTACATCACCTCGACCCATTTGCTGGACCGTCTGAAAAAGACAACGCTGGTGGTGAATGACCCGTTCTGGGTGCGGAACTACCCCGAAAAACTGCTGGTGCTCGATTTCCCGCAGCTGACCCCGCCGACCACAATCGCCCGTGATCTGGACACGATCAAAGCGTTCAAGGCGAAACATAAGGATGTCATCCTCAAGCCGCTATACGGGAACGGGGGCGCGGGTGTCTTCCGTCTGGACACGAATGATCGCAACCTCAGCTCTTTGCACGAACTGTTTACCGGTTTCTCGCGCGAGCCGTTGATCGTACAGAAATTCCTGCCTGCTGTGTCCAAGGGCGATAAACGGGTGATTCTCGTGGATGGCGAACCCGTCGGGGCCATCAACCGCGTCCCGGCAGAGGGGGAAACCCGGTCGAACATGCATGTGGGCGGCCGCCCCGAGAAGGTCGGCCTGACAGAGCGTGACCTTGAAATTTGCGCCGCCATCGGCCCGTTGCTACGCGAGAAAGGGCAGATTTTCGTCGGCATCGATGTCATTGGCGACTATCTGACAGAGATCAACGTGACCTCCCCCACCGGCATACAAGAACTGGAACGTTTCGACGGCACCAATATCGCGGCCAAGATATGGGAAGCGATCGAGCGTAAGCGCGCATGAGCCTGCTGCGCCCTCTGCTGAACGGCTATTTACGTTTGGTAGAGAAGCGCAAGCTGGCGCGCACGCGTGATGTGCATAAGATACGTCGTGATTTCGCGAAAACCGCGCGGCTGCTGTTTCGGGCACCTCGGGGCACCCAGATCACCAGAAGCCGCTTGGTTGGCGCGGGCGAGGTTCTGCGGGTGACCCCTGCGCAGACACGCTCTGATCTGGTGATCTTTTACATTCATGGGGGCGGTTTCGTGTTCGGCAGTCCCGATACCCACGGCGCGATGCTGGGGGCCTTGGCGCAGCGTCTGGGGGCTGTGGCGGTGTTGCCCTATTACCGTCTTGCCCCCGAAGCGCCGTTTCCCGCCGCAATCGAAGATGTCGCCGCGGCCTATCAGGCGCTGCTCGACAGTGGTGTGTCGGCGCAGAATATCATTGTGGGCGGCGATAGCGCGGGCGGCGCGCTGGCTTTCAATCTGCTTAGCCGGCTTTGTGCGGGCAGTGGCCCCCTGCCGCGCGCGCTTTTTGCCTTTTCACCGCTGACCGATTTTCTGCACGAGGGGGCCAGCTTCCGCGAGAATGCGGCACGAGAGGCCGTATTGCCCGCCGCGCAGGCCGGTCTTATGGCAGAGATGTATCTGGCCGGTGCCGACCCCCGAGATCCCGATATAAGCCCCTTGCTTGCGAGCTATCCGGGGGCACCGCCAGTCTGGATCACCGTCGGGTCCACAGAGATTTTACGCGATGACGCGCGCCGGATGGCAGCGCATTTGCGGGATCAAGGTGTTAGCGCGTCGTTGGAAGAGGAGCATGACCTGCCCCACGTCTGGCCGATCTTCCACAACACCCTGCCCGAAGCGCAGGCCACGCTGGACGCATTGGCGCACTGGATCACGCAACTGCCACCGACGGCAACCGAAAGCTGAGCGCTTCGGCCAGATGCGGTTTGCGCACGTCGCCGGCCCCGTCCAGATCCGCGATGGTGCGCGCCACACGCAATACCCTGTGATACCCACGCGCCGATAGGTGAAACCGCTCTGCCGCGCGGGACAGCAGCTGCCGCGCCTCCGTATCCGGGGCGGCGATCTGTTCCAACAGGTCCCCTTCGGCATCTGCGTTCAGAGCCGCTGTGGGATGGTCGGCAAAGCGGTCGTGCTGGCGGCGGCGTGCGGCTTGCACCCTTTGGGCGACCTCCACCGAGCCTTCCGCACTGGGGGGCAGGTCGAGGTCGGTATAGCCCACGGGCGGCACATCTATGCGCAGGTCGAAGCGGTCACGCAGCGGGCCCGAGACGCGGTTCATATAATCCTCACCGCAAGCGGGGGCTTTGCTGCATGCGCGGGACGGATCGCTAAGGTAGCCGCATTTGCAGGGGTTGGCTGCGGCGACAAGCATGAATTTGCACGGGTATTTCACATGTGCATTGGCGCGGGCGATCATCACCTCGCCCGTTTCAACGGGTTGGCGCAGGGTTTCCAGCACGGTGCGCGGGAATTCGGGGAATTCATCCATGAACAGCACGCCGTTATGGGCAAGGCTGACCTCTCCCGGTTTGGCCAGCCGCCCGCCGCCAATGATCGCCGCCATAGACGCCGTGTGGTGCGGTTCGCGGAACGGGCGCAGACGAGAGATGCCACCGTCATCCAGAAGCCCGGCAAGCGAGTGGATCATAGAGGTGCTGAGCGCTTCTTGTGGGGTCAGCGGGGGGAGGATGGAGGGCAAACGCGCCGCCAGCATGGATTTACCCGAGCCGGGCGTGCCGACAAACATCAGGTGATGACGTCCCGCGGCCGCGATTTCCAAGGCGCGTTTGGCGCGTTCCTGACCTTTGACATCACGCAGGTCATGCTGGCTGGGGCTTTGCGAGACTTCGCCCGGTGTGGCAGGCGGCAGCGGGGTTTGGCCGGTATAATGCCGCACCACCGCGCCGAGGCTGGGGGCCGCGATCACCTGGGCATTGCCGACCCATGCCGCTTCGGCACCAGAGGCAGCGGGACAAAGCAGGCTACGCCCGTTTTCCGCCGCAGCCATCGCCGCAGGCAGCGCGCCGATCACGGGGATCAGGCTCCCGTCCAGCGACAGTTCGCCCAAGGCGACGGTGCTTTGGATGACATCATTCGGCAGGATATCGATCGCCCCCAGCAGGGCCAGCGCGATCGGCAGGTCGAAATGGCTGCCTTCTTTGGGCAGGTCGGCAGGGCTGAGGTTGATCGTGATCCGTTTGCTAGGCAGGGCGATGGCCATCGCACCAAGCGCGGCGCGGACCCTTTCGCGCGCTTCCGACACCGCTTTGTCGGGCAGGCCCACGATTGAGAAGGCGGGCATACCGGCGGAGAGCGCGCACTGCACCTCGACGATGCGCGCGTCGATGCCCTGGAATGCGACCGTATATGCCCGTGCGACCATTCTACCCCTGATGTCTTGCGATACCTCAGGGGTAGGGCGGGGGTGTTTAATAAGCGTTAACGGGCGTGGAAAGCGCGGGATTTGAGTTTAATTGGCAAAATGAAGGTAGGGGCGGGGCCGTCAGACCTGATGGTTGATCGTGCCGATGTCCCACCCCTGCGGGGTGATGTGGATATCCGTGACCGACAGGTTGTCGATCTTATGTGCCATCGCGGCATGGGCATCCACGCCAAGCGCGCGTTGGACCTGTGTCAGGATCACGCCGAAATGCGCCACGGCGATGATGTCTGTGTTCGGATGGGCCTGTGTGATCCGGTCAACGGCGGCGTTGATCCGGCGGGCCGCGTCATTCCAGCTTTCGCCTTCGGGGGCGGCGATGTCACCCGGGTTGGTCCAATAGGCGCGGCTGAGCTCGGGGTGGCTTTGCGATACATCGCGGGCGTGCATGCCGTCCCACAGCCCGAAATCAAGCTCGCGCAGGTCGCGGTCATGGGGCAGGCGCAGACGGCTGGCAGAGGCCAGCGTATCGGCGGTGGCAGAAGCGCGGATAAGGTCCGAGGATACCAACACGGCCCTCTGCGGAAGATGCGCGTTGAGCCGACCGAGCTGTGCGACATCGGAAAGATCGGCAGGGACATCGCGCCAGCCGACAAAGTTTTTCTCGTGGGTCGGGCCGTGGCGCACCCAATGCCAGATAGTCATGATCAGCGCGCCTTATTCGCCCAGTGGTTTGCGATTTATTTAGCGTCATTGTCACAAAGTCAAAGCAAGCTGCGCGGAAAAAAGCCGATTCTTTTTCGATTCCGCGTGAACCAACTGGCGGTTTTCCGCGTTTAGATGAAAAGGCGCAGACAGATGTGCCTCAATAGTAGGGATGGACATCATGACGCTGGCGCAATCACGTGAATTTTCTTTGACCCGCACCGCAATGAAGGCAGAGCTTTTGGATGCGGAGACAGAACTGAAGCTTGCCTATGCCTGGCGGGACGAACGCGACGAGGAAGCGCTGCACCGGCTGATCACAGCTTACATGCGTCTAGCTATCTCGATGGCGGGTAAATTCAAGCGCTATGGCGCGTCGATGAATGATCTGATCCAAGAGGCTGGATTGGGCCTGATGAAAGCTGCCGACAAGTTCGACCCCGACCGCGGGGTGCGCTTTTCTACCTATGCCGTCTGGTGGATCAAGGCGAGCATTCAGGATCACGTCATGCGCAACTGGTCGATGGTGCGCACCGGCTCTACGTCCTCTCAGAAATCGCTGTTCTTCAACATGCGCCGTGTACAGGCACGTCTTGAGCGCGAGGCCCAAGCTGCGGGCGAGACCCTGGACAAGCATCAGCTGCGTCAGATGATTTCTACCGAGATTGGCGTGCCGATGCATGACGTCGAGATGATGGAGGGGCGTTTGTCCGGCTCTGACTTCTCGTTGAACGCGACGCAATCGGCAGAGGATGAGGGCCGCGAATGGATCGACGCGCTGGTCGATGACAGTGCGCAGGCCGCCGAACGTGTCGAGGAAAGCCACGACACGCTGACATTGCGCAGCTGGCTGTTGTCGGCGATGCAGGCCCTGAACGAACGCGAGCAATTCATTGTGCGCGAACGCAAGCTGCGCGACCAGCCACGCACGCTTGAAAGTCTGGGTGCCGAGCTGAGCCTGTCGAAAGAACGTGTGCGCCAGCTGGAGGCCGCGGCCTTTGGCAAGATGCGCAAAACGCTTGAGACACAATCCTCCGAAGTGCGCCACTTCCTGATGTGACCCCCCTGGTATGTTCCCGCGGTCTGCGCGCGCTGCCGCAGGAACGGGCTGGCGGAAAATGAACCGCCCCCCTATGGTCGGGACGAATACCGACGAGGGGGCGATCATGCTGGCTGGCAAACATATTCTGCTGATAATCGGGGGCGGCATTGCCGCTTTCAAATCCCTTGATCTGATCCGTCGCCTGCGCGAACGCGGGGCCACTGTGACGCCCGTGCTGACTCGCGCGGGCGAAGAGTTTGTGACGCCTTTGTCTGTTTCGGCGTTGGCGGGGCAGAAGCTGTATCGCGATTTGTTCGATCTGGGCGACGAGGCCGAGATGGGACATATCCAGCTCAGCCGTGTCGCGGATCTGGTTGTGGTGGCCCCTGCCACGGCGGATCTGATGGCCAAGATGGCGAGCGGTGTGGCGAATGATCTGGCCTCTACCCTATTGTTGGCGACAGATACGCCGGTGCTGATTGCACCGGCGATGAACGTGCGCATGTGGGACCACCCCGCGACGCAGCGCAACCTTGCGACCCTGCGCGGTGATGGCATCCATGTGGTCGGCCCGAATGATGGTGATATGGCCTGCGGGGAATTCGGCCCCGGACGCATGTCCGAACCGCTTGAGATCGTCGCGGCGGTCGAGGCGCAGCTGGCCGATGGTCCGCTAAAGGGGCGACGTATTCTGGTGACCTCCGGCCCGACGCATGAGCCGATTGATCCTGTGCGCTATATCGCGAACCGGTCCTCGGGCGCGCAGGGCACCGCTATTGCGCGCGCGTTGGCGGCATTGGGGGCTCAGGTGATCTTTGTCACTGGCCCTGCCGACGTGCCCCCGCCCGACGGGGTAGAGGTGATCCGCGTGCAAACGGCGCAGCAGATGCAGGAAGCGGTAGAGGCAGCCTTGCCCGTCGACGCTGGCGTATTTGCCGCGGCGGTGGCGGATTGGCGCATGGCCAGCGCCAGTGATCGAAAGCTCAAGAAATCGAAAGACGGGCTGCCGGTGCTGAGCTTTGCTGAAAACCCCGATATTCTGAAAACCGTCAGCGCGGCGGGTGCGCGGCGGCCCAAGCTGGTCGTGGGCTTTGCCGCCGAGACGAATGACGTCGTTGAAAACGCCACGGCGAAACGGCTGCGCAAAGGCTGCGACTGGATCGTTGCGAATGATGTCTCACCGGCGACAGGCATTATGGGCGGGGCGGAAAATGCTGTGACCCTGATCACGGATGCGGGTGCCGAAAGCTGGCCGCGTATGGGCAAGGATCAGGTGGCACAGCAGTTGGCCGCGCGCATTGCAGAGACGTTGCGCTAGAGTTTTCTTGCCTTCGGCGAGGATTTAAAACCATTTGGAAAGCGCGCGTGCGGTGGAGCGGATGATGAGCGAGATCAAATTCAAACGGGTCAGCGGCAATGATGATCTGCCGCTGCCGTCCTATGCCACTGCCGGGGCGGCGGGGATGGATTTGCGGGCCTTTCTGCCGGACGGGCCGATGGAATTTGTAAAAGGGCAGATTAGTCTGATCTCTATCGGGTTCTCGGTCGAGCTGCCGCGCGGGACAGAGATGCAGATTCGGCCACGGTCGGGCCTGGCGTTGAAGCACGGGTTTCTGATTCCCAATGCGCCCGGCACGGTGGATGAGGATTACCGCGGCGTGGTGATGGTTGGGCTGTACTATGTAGGGGATGCGCCTTTCGTTATCCGGCACGGGGATAGGATCGCGCAGGCTGTTATTGCGCAGGTTCAGCAATACGCCTGTGTCGAGGTCGATGCCTTGTCCGATACCACGCGCGGGGACGGCGGATTCGGCTCAACCGGCCTGAAATAGACTAGGATCGTGAAAGGTTCCGCTGTCGTGAAACTTTCATAAAGCTGAAACGAATGTGAATTAATGCCGCCCTAGGTTCCCCGAAAAAAGGGGAACCGAATGCTTCAGCTTCAAGCCGTCACAAAAACATTTGGCGCGAATACAGCCGTTCACGCAGCGAGCTTTTCCGTCGACCGCCCGATGATGATTGGCATCATCGGCAGTTCCGGTGCCGGTAAGTCGACGCTGCTGCGGATGATGAACTGCCTGACCCCTGCCAGTTCGGGCGAGATTCTGGTCAACGGGCGCGACATCACCAAGCTGCGCGGGGCCGAGAAGCGCGACTGGCAATCCCATTGCGCGATGATCTTTCAGCAGTTCAATCTGGTGCCGCGTCTGGATGTGGTGTCGAACGTGCTGCACGGCACGTTGAACCGCCGGTCGACACTGGCGACGATGTTCAACCTCTACCCCGAGGACGACATCATCCGCGCCATCGATATTCTGGACCGTCTGGGCATTGCCGAGCACGCGCCCAAACGCGCCGAGGCCCTGTCGGGCGGGCAGCAGCAACGTGTCGCCATCGCGCGCGCACTGATGCAGGACCCCACGATTATTCTGGCCGATGAACCCATCGCCTCGCTTGATCCGATGAACGCGCAGCTGGTGATGCAGGCGCTGCGGGATATCCACGAACAGGACGGGCGCATGGTGATCGCGAACCTGCACACGCTGGACACCGCGCGTCGCTATTGCGACCGCGTGATCGGCATGCGGCAGGGGCGCATCGTGTTTGACGGCACGCCCGCGCAGCTGACCACCGGTGTGGCGCGCGACATTTACGGGGCGGATGCCAGCTTTTCCGAAGCGACGACATCGACCCAGATCGAAACGCTGTCCGCCCGTCCCGAAACGGTGGCGGCGCAATAACCCCAATTATCTTTTCATCCCCAGCCTCCGATCCTCGGGGGCCTATCTGCAAAAAAGAGAGACGACCGATGAACAAACTACTTGCTGCTGCTTTCGCGACGACCGCCCTTGCGACGGGTGCTGTGGCCCAAACCGAAGCCATTTCCGAATTCCGCATCGGTATTCTGGGCGGCGAGAACGCGCAGGACCGGATGAATTCGAACGAGTGTATGCGCGCCATGACCGAGGATGCCTTGGGCGTCCCGACCAAGCTGTTCGCCCCTGCCGATTATAACGGCGTTATCCAGGGTCTGCTGGGTGGCACGCTGGACATGGCATGGTTGGGTGCTTCCGCCTATGCCGCGGTGTATCTGCAAGACGCCGAAGCGGTCGAGCCTGTGCTGGTGAAAATCAACGTGGACGGGTCCTACGGCTACCACTCCATCGGGTTTGCCCGCGCCGACAGCGGCATCACCAAGCTTGAAGACGTCAAGGGCAAGGTCTTTGGTTTCGGTGACCCGAACTCCACCTCCGGCTATCTGATCCCGTCGATCGAGATCCCCCAGATGGGCGAAGAGATCACCATGGACTCCGGCGCGTATTTTGGTGAGGTCAAGTTCACTGGCGGTCACGAGCAGACCATCGTTGCGGTCAACAATGGCGACATCGATGCAGGCGTGACCTGGGCTGATGGTCAGGGCAACTGGGAAGACGGCTACAACTCCGGCGCGCTGCGCAAGGCCGTGGACGCAGGCCTGGTCGATATGAACGATCTGGTGGAAATCTGGCGCTCCAAGCCGATCCCTGAAGGCCCCGTCGTGCTGCGCACCAGCCTGCCTCAGGACGTCAAAGACAAGATGACCGCGCTGGTCGACAACCTGTACGAGAACGACCCCGACTGCGCCTATGGCGTGGCGGCGGGCGACAGCCTTGGGTTCGATCCGATCACCCATGACGCCTATGTGTCGATCATCGAAGCCCGCAAGGCAAAATCGAATTGATCCAAGTGATTTAAGCACTGTCGCTGGCTCCGATCCGCATCGGGGCCAGCATTTTTACGTAAGGGCTTCCCATGACCGCGACATCGCAAACCGACCCTGATCTGGCAGGGATTCAGGAAAACTATCTGGCGCTGGCCCGATCAAAGCGCTGGATGAATCTGGTGCTGCTGATCCTTTTCGTAGCGCTGCTGGTGGGTGGATTTAACACCGCAGGCAACCGCAATGCGGGCGGGTTCTGGGACGGCTTGCCGAATATTCTGGATTTCCCCGCCGATGTGATCGGCGAAGCGATAGAACGCGGGCACCTGCTGCCCGGCTATATGGCGAAATACCTGCCGTCGCTGATCGAGACGGTGAATATCGCCGCTGCCTCGACCCTGCTGGGGGCGATGGTCGGGCTGTTCTTGTCGCTGATGGTCACGCGCGGGTTGGCCCCGGTGCCGTGGCTCGTGGGCCCTTTGCGCCGCGTCTTGGATCTGCTGCGCGCCATACCCGAGATTGTCATCGCGCTGGTGCTGATCTTTCTGCTGGGGGGCGGGCCGGTGCCTGCGATGATCGCCATCGCGCTGCATACCATCGGTGCCTTGGGCAAATTGTTCTCGGAGGTGAATGAAAACGCATCGCTCAAACCGGTAGAGGGGCTTGCCTCTGTCGGGGCGGGGTGGAGCCAGCGCATGTGGCTTGGCGTGATCCCGCAGGTGGCCCCGAACTACATCAGCTATGCGCTCCTGCGGTTCGAGATCAACATCCGCGCCTCTGCGATCCTTGGCTTCGTCGGGGCAGGGGGCATCGGCTATGACCTGCGCAACACCATGAGCTGGGGGCAGGGCAAATTCGACGAGGCCGCTGCCATCTTCCTGCTGCTGTTCCTGACGATTGTGATCGTCGACCAGCTTTCTTCTGTTTTCCGTAACCGTCTGACCCACGGCCTGCCGAGCGCAAAGGTGACCCTATGACCGCGACCGCCCTTCACACCCAGACGATGGTCCATTTCTCGCGCAAGCGGATGGCTGCGCTGGCGCTGCCCGTGATCGTTCTGGCCTATTTCGTCTATATCTTCTTTGCCTTCGACATTCCGGGGCTGGGGGATCGGATCAACGTGGGCAATGCCCGCACGCTGGTGGCCGACGCCTATAGCTACAAGACCCATGTCACGCAGGACAACCGCGACGGCGCGTTTTCCGTCGCGATCGAAGGCGAGCGTAAGGGCGCATATGAAGCCGGCACGGCGCCCGATTGGGTCACGTTGGGGGATCGCCCTGTCGCGGATCTGGGGGGCGGGCATATCGTGACCTTTGGCCCGCAGGTCAGCTATGACATCCCGGGCTATGGCACGGTCATGGCCGAGCCGGGGCAGCGCGGTGTTCAAGCGACATTCCCGCCCGGCGACATTCCCGACTACATCAGCGCGTCCAAGAACCGCGTGATGATCAACACGGAGGCAGGGCGGCTGACGATCACCCGCAACCGGACCGAGGTGTTCAAATACGACTACGGGTGGGAGCTGTTCTTCTTCACGCTCGACAGCCCCTATCACGGGCTGGGCCCGGTCGCGCTGATGAGCCGCGCGTTCAGCGGTGAAGCGGGCGCGATCTTCCATGACTTCTGGACCAACCGCATGTGGCGGCACAGTGATGTGGCCTGGGCGCTTTACGAGACTTTGCTGATGGCCTTTCTGGGCACATTCGGCGCAGCGATCATCGCCCTGCCGCTGGGGTTCCTTGCGGCCAAGAACTTTACCCCACTGCGGTCCTTGCGCTTTGCTGCGCGGCGGATGTTCGATTTCCTGCGTGGTGTCGACGGGCTGATCTGGACCATCGTCCTGTCGCGCGCCTTCGGGCCGGGGCCGCTGACCGGAGCCTTGGCGATCCTGCTGACCGACACAGGGTCTTTCGGCAAGATGTTCTCGGAAGCGCTGGAGAATGTGGACGGCAAACAGATCGAAGGTATCGCCTCTACCGGGGCCAAGCCGCTGCAACGCTACCGTTTTGGGGTGCTGCCGCAGATCGTGCCCGTGCTGCTCAGCCAGGTCCTCTATTTCCTTGAATCCAACACCCGCTCTGCAACGATCATCGGGGCGATCACCGGCGGCGGCATCGGTCTGCTGCTGACGCAGGCGATTGCCACCCAGAAGGACTGGGAAGAGGTGACCTATTATATCGTGCTGATCGTGCTCATGGTCATGGCGATGGACAGTTTCTCGGGCTGGCTGCGCCGCAAGCTGATCAACGGTGACGAGGGCGGTCACTGATGCCGCGCCTGACTGCCGACAGCCCCTTCATCCACCCCGACTGCGAGATCAAAGATGCCACATTCGGAGCCTATACAGAGGTCGGGCGCGGGTCGCGGATCGCCCACAGCCAGCTTGGCGATTACAGCTATTGCGACCGCTACGCCGACATTGCCAACACCACCGTGGGTAAATTCTCGAACATCGCGGCCTATGTGCGGATCGGGGCCACAGACCACCCGATGGAAAAAGCCAGCCTGCATCACTTTCACTACCGCGCGGGCGACTACTTTGACGGCGCGGCTGACGATGACGCTTGGTTTGCACACCGTCGCAGCCGGCGCGTTACCCTTGGCCATGACACATGGCTTGGCAATGGCGCACAGGTGCGGCCAGAGGTGACGATCGGCCACGGCGCGGTTGTCGCGGGTGGGGCCATCGTGACCAAGGATGTCGCCCCCTATATGATCGTCGCGGGCATTCCCGCGGTGCCGCTGCGGGCGCGGTTCAGCGCGGGCATCGCTGACCGGATGATGGCGCTGGCATGGTGGGACTGGCCCCATGACGCCTTGCACCGCGCGCTGGATGATTTCCGCACGCTGTCAGCTGAGGCATTTCTGGAGCGGTACGAATAACGCCACGTGATTTCAGGTATCTGCCAGTGTCAGGGTCACTTTGTCCCCTGCGAACCACGTGCGCCCGTATTCCAGCGGTTGCCCCTGATCATCCACATTCAGGTTGATCGTGCGCAAGATCGGCGCGCCCTCGGCCACGCGTAGATGCAGCGCCTGGGTGGCGCTGGCGAGCTTGGCGTTGATGCGGGTTGATGCGCGGGTATAATCCGTCACGCCCCCGAGCCGCAGCGCCGCCGTCACCGATTGCGCCTGTTCAAGATGCGCCAGCATGTCGGGGAAGCGCGCGGCAGAGAAGACGCTGCGAAACAGCGCGATCACCTGACCGTCGGCAAAGGACAGCCCCTCGCAGACCTGCACCTGTGCGTTCTGCGCCAGCGCAAGTGCGTCGCTTTCTTCGGGGCGCGCGGTGCGGGTTTCCAACGTCAGGAACTCTTTGCTTGGCATCCGCCCCTGCGCCGACAGGTTCTGGTGAAACCGCACGCGGCGGCCGATGGGGTAATCGGTGGGGGTCGAGGTCACGAACACCCCCGCACCGCGCCGCGGCAACACCAGCCCTTCGCCCGCCAGCGCCTTGATCGCGTGCCGCACCGTATGCCGGTTCACCCCGAACCGCGCCGCCAGCGCGCTTTCGGTCGGCAGCTTGTCGTCGGGGCCATAGACACCCGCTGCGATGTCGCTGCGCAGGCTATGGGCGATGGCGGTCCAGATCGGGGTGCGTTGGGGCATGTCACAAATATTTCGCAAAAGGAGGGCTTGGCGCTGATCGGTGCCACAGGTAGTATTTGTCTAGTTGTATAGACAACTCGAAAAGGTGTCTAGATGAATATGATGAACTCAGAAATCGACCCGCACGCGCCTCGTAAGGCATGGTTGGGTCTGCTTGCCAAATCCCCCGCCGCCGAGGTCGCGCGCCTTTGGGCCGCCTATGGCACCCACCCTGATCACAGCATTCTGCGCGCGCCGGAAATTGGCGGCGTAATGGTGCGCGGTCGGGCAGGGGCCGTCGGGGCCGCGTTCAACCTTGGCGAGATGTCCGTCACCCGTGCGTCTGTCAAACTGGGCTGCGGTACGGTGGGTCACGGCCATGTGCAGGGCCGCAGCAAGGATCACGCGCTGCAGACGGCGCTGGTTGACGCGTTGATGCAAACCGACGCGGCGGCGCAGGTAGAGGCCGCGATCCTCGCGCCCCTGCGCAAGGGGCGTGACACGGCCAAGGCCACCCGCGCGGCCAAGGCGGCGGCGACCAAGGTGGATTTCTTTACGATGGTACGAGGGGAAGACTGATGCAGACCCATGCTTTGGAGGGTGGCTTTACCGACGCCCCGATCGACGCCGCCCGCGCCTTTCGCGGGCTGATGACCGCTATGGCACGCCCGGGGACGATCTGTGACGTCTCAGGGGCCACACCGCCCGCCCCGCTTGGCGCGGCCGCGGGCACCGCGATCCTGACGCTGTGTGATCCCGATACGCCAATCTATCTCGGCACCGCTTTTGACACCCAAGACGTGCGCGATTGGATCACCTTTCAGACCGGCGCGCCCTTTGTGCCGCCCGCACAGGCGATGTTTGCCGTCGGGGCTTGGGAAGATCTCCCGCTCTGCGAATTTGCCATCGGCACCGCCGAATATCCCGACCGCTCGGCGACGGTGGTTGTCGAGGTGCCTGACCTCACGTCTCAGGGTGCGACCCTAAGCGGGCCGGGCGTCAAGGATACCGCCAGCCTGTCGCTGCCGGATACTGCCGCGTTCCAACGCAACGCCGCGCTGTTCCCGCTGGGGCTGGATTTCATTTTCACCTGTGCAAACCGGCTTGCCGCGCTGCCGCGCACGACGAGGGTCCGCTGATGTATGTTGCTGTCAAAGGGGGCGAACGCGCCATCGACAACGCCCATGCCTGGCTGGCCGAGGAACGGCGCGGGGACCGCGATGTGGCGGAACTGGGGGTAGACCAGATCCGCGAGCAGATGACGCTCGCCGTTAATCGGGTGATGGCGGAAGGGTCGCTGTATGATCCCGACCTTGCCGCGCTGGCGATCAAACAATCGCGCGGCGATATGATAGAAGCGATCTTTCTGATCCGCGCCTACCGTACCACGCTGCCGCGTTTTGGCGGCTCTAACCCGGTGGATACGGCCACCATGGCCTGCGACCGCCGCGTGTCTGCCACATTCAAGGATGCACCCGGTGGGCAAGTGCTGGGACCGACATTTGACTACACCCACCGTCTGCTGGACTTCAAACTCGCCGCCGATGGCGAGTTTGGCGAGATGCCGCAAACAGAGCCTAATGCAGGCGAAACGCCGCATATCATGGGGTTCCTTGATCGCGAGGATCTGATCCAGTCGGAACCCGCTGGGGCGGACACACCGGACGATCTGACCCGCAGCCCGCTGGAGCTTCCGGCGAGCCGTTCCCTGCGTTTGCAGGCTCTAACACGGGGGGATGAGGGGTTTATCCTTGGCATGGCCTATTCCACCCAACGGGGCTATGCGCGCAACCACGCCTTTGTGGCAGAGCTGCGCATCGGTGCGGTCGCCGTGGAAATGGACATTCCGGAGTTGGGATTTGCGATTGAGATCGGCGAGATCACCCTGACCGAATGCGAAACCGTCAACCAGTTCAAGGGCTCGAAAACCGAACCGCCGCAATTCACGCGCGGCTACGGGCTGGTCTTCGGGATGACGGAGCGCAAGGCGATCTCTATGGCGCTGGTCGACCGCGCGTTGCGCTGGAAAGAACTGGGCGAGGATAACCTAGGCGCGCCCGCGCAGGACGAGGAATTCGTGCTGTATCACGCCGACAACATCCAGGCGACGGGGTTTCTGGAGCATATCAAACTGCCTCACTACGTCGACTTCCAATCCGAACTGGAGCTGATCCGCAAACTGCGCCGCGAGGCGCAGGCATCAGAGCAAGCGGCGGGACAGGCCGAGGGGGAGGACCCCTCCGGGGGGAGTTTAAAGGGCAAAATGAAGGAAGGGGTGGCGTCATGAGCGACTATAACTTCGCCTATCTGGACGAGCAGACCAAGCGCATGATCCGCCGCGCTATACTGAAAGGATTGGCGATACCGGGGTATCAGGTGCCTTTTGCCAGCCGCGAGATGCCGATGCCCTACGGCTGGGGCACGGGCGGTGTGCAGGTTTCGGCAGCGGTACTGACGCCCGAGGACCGGTTCAAGGTGATCGATCAGGGCGCCGATGATACGACTAATGCAGTCTCTATCAGGCGGTTTTTCGAGAAAACGGCGGGTGTCGCCGTGACCGAGGCCACCACAGAGGCCAGCGTCATACAGACCCGTCACCGCATCCCCGAAACACCCCTGCGCGAAGACCAGATCCTTGTCTATCAGGTGCCGATCCCCGAACCCCTGCGGTTTCTTGAACCGTCAGAGGTCGAGACACGCAAGATGCACAGCCTTGAGGAATACGGATTGATGCACGTGAAACTTTACGAAGACATCAGCCAGCACGGCGCGATTGCCACGGCCTATGCCTATCCGGTGAAGGTCGAGGGGCGCTATGTCATGGACCCGTCCCCGATCCCCAAGTTCGATAACCCCAAGCTCGAGATGGCCGGTATCCAACTGTTCGGCGCAGGCCGCGAACAGCGCATCTATGCGGTGCCGCCCTATACGCAGGTGGTCAGTCTGGACTTTGACGATTATCCGTTCGAGCCGACCAAGGCGGATCATGCCTGTGACCTATGCGGCGCGACGGACAGCTATCTGGACGAGCTGATCATGGATGACGCCGGCGGGCGGATGTTCATGTGTTCGGATACGGATTACTGCGGCGCGCGGCGTGCGGCGGGGCATCTGGGGGCGCAGGGCGCCCCCTTGGCGGAGGACGCGGCATGACCCCTTTGTTGCAAGTGGAAGGCATCGCCAAGATGTATGGCGCGCGGATCGGCTGCACCGACGTGTCGTTTGATCTTTATCCGGGCGAGGTGATGGGCATCGTCGGGGAAAGCGGGTCGGGCAAGTCGACGCTTCTGAACTGTTTGGCAGGGCATTTGCAGCCCGACGCCGGGGCCGTCCGTTTCGACACCCGCGCCGAGGGCTTGCGCGATACGGTCACGATGAGCGAGCCTGAACGCCGCATGTTGTCGCGCACCGACTGGGCCTTTGTGCATCAGCACGCCCGCGACGGCTTGCGCATGAATGTCAGCGCAGGCGGCAATGTGGGCGAGCGGCTGATGGCCGTGAACGCCCGCCACTATGGCGACATCCGCGACAAGGCGATCGACTGGCTGGGCCGCGTCGAGATCAGCGCCGACCGGATTGATGACCGGCCCACGGCGTTCTCTGGCGGGATGCAACAGCGCTTGCAGATCGCGCGCAATCTGGTGACAGGCCCGCGGTTGGTGTTCATGGATGAACCCACCGGCGGTCTGGATGTCAGCGTGCAGGCGCGATTGCTGGATCTGCTGAGGGGGCTCGTGCGCGAGATGGGGTTGAGCGCCATAATCGTCACCCATGATCTGGCTGTGGTGCGTTTGCTGGCCGACCGGCTGATGGTCATGAAAGACGGCCATGTGATCGAAAGCGGGCTGACCGATCAGGTGCTCGACGATCCGCAGCATGCCTATACGCAGCTTCTTGTTTCCTCTGTCCTACAGGTATGAACCCGATGATTACTGTTGAAAACGTGTCGAAATCTTTTGTGTTGCACAATCAGGGGGCTGCCGAAATCTCTGTTATGGCGGGGGCGTCGCTGTCGGTGGCACAGGGGGAGTGTATTGCTTTGGTCGGGGCGTCAGGCGCAGGTAAATCGACCCTGATGCGGATGATTTACGGCAATTACCTGACCCAGTCGGGGCGCATTATGGTGGGCGATCTGGATGTCGTGACCGCGGCACCAAGGCAGATGATCCAGCTGCGCCGCACCACATTGGGCTATGTCAGCCAGTTCTTGCGGGTTGTGCCACGGGTATCGACGCTGGACGTGGTGGCAGAGCCGCTGATGGCCACCGGATCTGATCGCGCCAGTGCCGAAGCGCAGGCGAAAACCCTTTTGCAGAGACTGAATATACCTGAACGTCTGTGGCAGCTGAGCCCCACGACCTTCTCGGGCGGCGAGCAGCAGCGCGTCAATATCGCACGCGGTTTTGCCTATCCCTATCCCGCGCTATTGCTGGATGAACCGACCGCCAGCCTTGATCCCGTGAACCGCGCCACCGTGTTAAAGATGATCGCCGAGGCGAAGGCGCGTGGCGCTGCCATCATCGGGATTTTCCACGACCACGCCGCGCGCGACGAAATTTGCGACCGGCAGTTTGACGTGACCCGGTTCACCCCGGGGATGGGCGCATGATGGGGCGGTTTATTGCAGTCGTCGGGCCTTCTGGTGTGGGGAAAGACAGCGTGATGGAGGGGCTGGCCGCGGCGGACCCGTCGCTTTGCCTTGCGCGGCGCGTGATCTCGCGGCCCGCAACCCTTGGCGGAGAAGCATTCGACGGCGTGTCGGAACGTGCCTTCAGGAAGGCAGAGGATGACGGTGCGTTTATCCTCAGCTGGCATGCGCATGGTTGGCACTACGGCATCCCGCAGTCCGTCGCGCTTGAGGTGGCGCAGGGGCGTGATGTGCTGGTGAACCTGTCGCGGGCCGTCCTGCCACAGGCACAGGCCCTCTTTGCGCGGTTTTGCGTGATTTTGCTGCGAGCGGATCATGACATCCTCGCCGCCCGTCTGACGGCGCGCAACCGCGAGGACGCCGCCGAGATAGAGCGCCGCCTGGCCCGTGCGGACTTCGCCATGCCCCTCGGTATGCCCCATCAGGTGATCGACAACAGCGGCCCCTTGGCGCAGACCATTGCCACGATACGCCAGCACCTTTCCCAGACAGCCTGCGACGCTGGCCAGTCCAATCAGAAGATGATGCCATGACCCAAGAGACAATTTTCGCCAACGCCCGGCTGATCCTGCGGGATCGCGTCGAAACCGGAACGCTCCGCATCGCAGACGGGGTAATCACCGACATCGATTTCGGCACCGCCGTGCCCAAAGGCGCGCAGGACATGCAGGGTGACTACATCGCGCCCGGTCTGGTCGAACTGCACACCGATAATCTGGAACGGCATATG
The DNA here is from genome assembly GCF_000152605.1 of Sulfitobacter sp. EE-36. Classification (NCBI taxonomy): domain Bacteria; kingdom Pseudomonadati; phylum Pseudomonadota; class Alphaproteobacteria; order Rhodobacterales; family Roseobacteraceae; genus Sulfitobacter; species Sulfitobacter sp. EE-36. Next base: position 1,221,335 of record NZ_CH959310.1, read on the forward strand.
TCGCCGCGCCCCAAGGTCGACTGGCCGCACCGCGCGGCCATCCTCGCCCATGACCGTGAACTGGCGGGCACCGGCATCACCACCGTGTTCGATGCGATCCGCGTCGGGTCGATGATCTCGGCCGAGCACCAGTACCAGAGATATGCGCGCGGCATGGTCGATACCATTCTGGCGATGCGCGCCGCCGGAGCCCTGCGGATCAGCCACCACATCCACCTGCGGGCCGAGATCTGTTCGGAAACGCTGGCCGAAGAACTGGCCGAATTCGGCCCAGAGGATCGCGTTGGCATCGTCTCGATGATGGACCACACGCCGGGTCAGCGTCAGTTCCGCGATCTGTCGAAATTCGAGGCCTATGTGCGCGGCAAACACAGCTTTGATGCCGCCGCCTTCCAGCGCCATGTGGACACTCTGTACGATGTGCAAAAGCAGTATGGCAAAACCCACGAGGCCGCGACCGTTGCGGCAGCCACCCGATATGGCGCAGCGCTTGCCAGCCACGACGATACCACCGCAGAACAGGTCGAGACGAGCCACCGCTACGGCGTCCGGCTTGCCGAGTTTCCCACCACGATCGAGGCGGCGCATAGCTGTCATGCCAATGGGATCGCGACCATCATGGGCGCGCCCAACGTCATTCGCGGCGGGTCGCATTCGGGCAATGTCGCCGCCCTTGATCTGGCGAAGGCGGACCGGCTGGATATCCTGTCGTCCGACTACGTGCCCGCGGGCCTGTTGATCGCGGCATTGCAACTGGGGGATCTGTGGGGGGATCTGGCGCGCGGGCTCGCGACGGTCACCCACGCGCCTGCACAAAGCGTGGGGCTGACGGACCGCGGCACGATAGAGGTCGGCGCACGCGGCGATGTGATCCGGTTTGCGCGGCTCGATGGCTTGCCGATCCTGCGCGAGACATGGGTCGAAGGGCAGCGCGTCTTTTGACCTGATGCAGCGGCGCGACGCTTGCGGCGCTCTGGCGGGCGGGGCGTAGCTTTGGGGTTGGTGTCGGCGGAAAAATGCTTAGGTTGCCGCTTTAGGGTCTGAACACCCGGAAACAAAGCGGGGGCCTTATGCGCCAATCATTCATGCAACCACATCACTATGTCACCGGCGGAGGCGTCTGATGCTGTTGGTGCTGGGACTGGCCGCGTTGATCTGGGGCGCGGGGGCTGCGTTCGGCCAGCCGCGCGAACGGCGCGTCGTGGTGTTGGGTATGCTGTTTGGTCTGGTGATCGGGTTGAACCTCTTGCTGCCCGAAGCGCACCCCTTGCGCGTAGCGACGGGTGGCGCGGCAGCCCCGTGGCTGCTGCTGACGGGATTTCTGCTGCTGATCTTTGGCTATAGCTGGGTGTTGAACCGCCTGCGCGCCCGCGCCGAACCGGTGGCCGCACCCACGCCCGCCGCGCAAACTGGCACTTTCTCGGAAACGGAGCTGAACCGCTATGCCCGCCACATCGTGCTGCGCGAGGTCGGCGGACCGGGGCAGAAGGCGTTGAAGCAGGCGCGGGTGCTGGTCATTGGCGCGGGTGGGCTTGGCGCGCCGGTGCTGCAATACCTGACGGCGGCCGGTGTCGGCACGATTGGGGTGATCGATGACGATGTGGTCGAGAATGCCAATCTGCAACGGCAAGTGATCCACAAAGACAGCGCCATCGGCACGCCCAAGGTCTTTTCAGCGCAGGCCGAGATGGAGGCGCAGAACCCTTTTGTCTCCGTGCGCCCCTATCACCGCCGCCTGACGGAAGACATCGCGGCAGAGCTTTTCGCCGATTACGATCTGGTGCTGGACGGGACGGATAATTTCGACACGCGCTATCTGGTGAACCGCACCTGTGTCGCGGCCGGTTTGCCGCTGATCTCGGGGGCGCTGTCGCAATGGGAAGGACAGCTGAGCATCTTTGACCCCTCCAAGGGCGCGCCGTGCTACCAGTGCATCTTCCCGCAGGCCCCGGCGGCCCATCTTGCCCCCAGCTGTGCGCAGGCCGGGGTGATCGGGCCCTTGCCCGGCGTGATCGGCGCGATGATGGCATCCGAGGCGATCAAGCTGATCACCGGTGCCGGTGCGCCGCTGCGTGGGCAAATGCTGATGTATGATGCGCTCTACGGCGAGAACCGCGTGATCGGCGTCTCCAAACGGGACGACTGTCCGATCTGCGGGAACGCGGGCGAATAGACGACCCGTCATGGTGGCTTGGTGCGCGGGTATTGCGATTGTATTGCCCCGCCGCAGTGCATAGCTTGATCCTTAAAGGAGACCGCCATGACAAACCCTTTGCTACAGGATTGGGACACCCCGTTTCAGATCGCCCCTTTCGACAAGATTTCCGACGATGATTTCGCCCCCGCACTGGACGAGGCCCTGCAGACGCACCGGATGGAGATCGACGCCATCGCCGACTGCGAATATGATCCGACGTTTTCCAACACGATCGAGGCGCTCGAGGAAGCAGGCAGCCAGCTGGACCGCGTGTTGGGCGTGTTCTTCACCGTCGCAGGGGCCGACAGCAACCCCACGCGCGAAGATCTGCAGCGCAAATTCTCGCCGCTGCTGTCTGCGCATTTCTCTGACATCTCAAGCAACAAGGCGCTGTTTGCGCGCGTGGCCTCCGTCTGGGAAAATCGCGACAGCTTTGATCTGACGCCCGAGCAGGCACGGGTGTTGATGCTGACCCGCCGCGGCTTTGTGCGCGCAGGCGCGGCGCTGGAGGGTGCGGATGATGCGCGGATGAAAGAGATCAAGAACCGGCTGGCGGTGCTGGGGACACAGTTCACCCAGAACCTGCTGGCGGATGAACGCAGCTGGTTCATGCCGTTGGAGGAATCCGATCTGGAAGGGCTACCCGACTTTGTCATCGATGCCGCCCGTGCGGCGGGCGAGGAGAAAGAGGCAGGCGGGCCGGTCATTACCCTTTCGCGGTCTTTGATCACACCGTTCCTGCAATTCTCGCCGCGCCGCGATCTGCGCGAAAAGGCGTTTCTCGCCTGGCAGTCCCGTGGGGCCAATGGCGGCGAGACCGATAACCGCGCCATCGCTGCCGAGATCCTCGCCCTGCGCGAGGAACGGGCCAAGCTTCTGGGCTATGACAATTTCGCGGCTTACAAGCTGGAAACAGAGATGGCGAAAACGCCCAAAGCGGTGCGCCAGCTGCTGATGGATGTCTGGACCCCGGCAAAACGCCAAGCGCAGGCGGACGCCGAGGTGCTGACCCGTATGATGCATGACGATGGCGTGAACGCCGACCTGGCCCCGTGGGACTGGCGCTACTATGCGCAGAAACGGCGCGTGGCAGAGCATGATCTGGATGAAGCCGCGTTGAAACCGTATTTCCAGCTGGATCGGATGATCGACGCGGCCTTTGACTGCGCCACGCGATTGTTCGCTCTCGAATTCAAGCCCCTCGACGTGCCGCTCTATCACCCCGATTGTCGCGCGTGGGAAGTGACCCGCAACGGCGAACATGTGGCCGTGTTCATCGGTGACTACTTTGCACGCGGATCGAAACGGTCGGGCGCGTGGTGCAGCGCCATGCGGTCTCAGGCGAAATTCCCCGACGTGCAGTCGCCCGTCGTGATCAACGTGTGCAACTTTGCCAAAGCCGCGCCTGCGCTGCTGTCCTATGACGATGCGCGCACGCTGTTTCACGAATTTGGCCATGCGCTGCACCAGATGCTGTCAGACGTGACCTACGAATCCGTGAGCGGCACATCGGTCGCGCGTGATTTTGTCGAACTACCGAGCCAGTTGTTCGAACATTGGCTCGAAGTGCCCGACGTGCTCAGCCAATTTGCCACCCATGCCAAAACAGGCGACCCCATGCCGCCCGAGATGCTGGAAAAGGTGCTGGGGGCCGCGAATTTCGACATGGGGTTCTCCACGGTCGAATATGTCGCCTCTGCGCTGGTCGACCTCGAGTTCCACGACGGTGCGGCGCCTGCCGATCCGATGGAGAAACAGGCGCAGGTGCTGGCCGATCTGGGCATGCCGCCGGCAATTACCATGCGCCACGCCACGCCGCAGTTTGCCCATGTCTTTTCCGGCGACGGCTATTCCAGCGGCTACTACAGCTACATGTGGTCCGAGGTGATGGACGCAGACGCCTTCGCCGCCTTTGAAGAGGCCGGCAGCGCCTTTGATCCCGACCGCGCCGCCGCGCTAGAGCAGCACATCCTGTCCACCGGCGGCAGTCAGGACGCGGCGGAACTGTACAAGGCGTTCCGTGGCCGGTTGCCGGGGGTAGAGGCTTTGTTGAAGGGGCGCGGCCTGACAGCAGGCTGAGCGCCCGCGGCCGGCCTGCCTTCGGCGAGAGTTTAAGAGGCAAAATGAAGTGGCGCGCCGCTGCAGCTTCATTTTGCCAAATAAACTCAAATCCCGCCCTCGATACGGGACGGGTCAGTAGCCTTTGGCGCGGTCCACCAGATGCAGGAAATCCTCGCCTGCTTCGCCGCGGCAGATGTTTTCGACGATGGCCTGCGCAGCGGTTGTCGCGCGGGTCTCTGCGGCGATGTGGGGTGTGACGGTCACCTTGGGATGCGCCCAATAGGGGTGGTCTGCGGGCAGGGGCTCGACACGGAACACATCCAGCGTGGCATGGGCGATCTGGCCGCTGTCGAGCGCCGCCAGCAGCGCGTCGTCGTCGATCAGCGCGCCGCGGCCCGGGTTGATGATACAGGCACCAGCGGGCATTTGCGCCAGCGTCTCGGCATTCAGCGTGTTTTCGGTATCGGGCGTGTTGGGCAGCAGCAGCACCGCGATCTCGGCACGGCGCAGGGCATCTGCGCGCCCGGCGTCCCCATGTAAGCAGGTGACGCCCGTGATGTCCTTGGCGCTGCGCGACCAGCCGGTGACGTTGAACCCCAGATAGACCAGAGTTTCCGCCACCGCCGCGCCCAAGGCCCCCAGACCCAGAATAGTGACCTGTCGTTCCTGTGCCAGCGGTGGGGTGCGCGGGGTCCAATCGGTGTCCGTTTTGCGAATATCCGTGTCCAGCCCCAGATGATAGCGCATCACATGGCCCGTGACCCATTCCACCATCCCCTTGGTCAGCCCCGGGTCCACCATCCGCGCCAGAGGGATCTTCAGCGTCGCGTTATTGGTGGTGTTTTCCACCCCCGCCCAGAGGTTCAGCACCGCCTTGGCCCGCGTGTAGGGCGTGAAATCCTGCAAGGGGCTGTTGGGGGCATAGACGATGTAGTCCACGTCCTGCGGGGCGATATCCGTTGATAGGTGAGCCGCGATCCCCGCGGCATCAAGCGCTTGGCGCAGCGGCGTTTCATACGTCACCCAGCGTTCGGGGCGCGCGGCGAAAAGGATATTGAGAGGCATGGGCTTCCTATCTGGGGCGGTGGACATGGGCCGATTGTACAAGGCCAAAAGCCAGCAGCAACACCAGCATCGCCGACCCGCCGTAGCTGACCAGCGGCAAGGGGACACCGACAACGGGTGCCAGCCCCATCACCATCGACATGTTCACCGCGAAGAACAAAAAGAAGTTCAGCGCGATGCCAAGGGTCAGCAGCGACGAGAAACGGTCCTTGTTGATCAGCGCTGCCGCGACACAGAATACGATGATCAGCGCATAGAGACCCAGCAGGGAGAACCCGCCGACAAAGCCGAACTCCTCGGCCAGGGTGGTAAAGATGAAGTCGGTGTGTTTCTCGGGCAGGAAGTTCAGGCGCGACTGGGTGCCTTGCATGAACCCGCGCCCCGTCCAGCCGCCGGAGCCGAGCGCGATCTTGGATTGCGTGATGTGATACCCTGCGCCCAACGGGTCGGTGCTGGGATCGATAAACGTGTCGATGCGCCGGAACTGGTAATCCTTGATCAGCTGCCACGGCGTGCCGCGGGACTGGAACACCGCCGTCACCAGTCCGACGGCGCCGGTGATGACCACGGCGAAATAGCCCCAGTGGACACCGGCCAGAAACATCAGCCCGCCGCCCGCTGCCATCAGCAGGATCGCGGTGCCCAGGTCGGGCTGTTTCAGCACCAGTGCTGTGGGGATCAGGATCAGCAGCACCGGCAGCAACACCCAAAGCGGGCGCGAGGTTTTCTTGGGCGGGAGCCAGTCGTAATAGGCGGCCAGCATCATCACCAGCGTGATCTTCATCAGTTCGGAGGGTTGCAGGCGAAACGATCCGATCTCGATCCAGCGCTGCGCGCCCATGCCGACAGCGCCGAAAAGCTCTACCCCGATCAGCAGGATCACGGTCCCGAAATAGGCCACGCCTGCAAGGTTTCGCCAAAGCCAGATCGGCACCATCCCCGCGGCGATCATCAGCGCGATGCCAAGGGCAAAGCGTTTCATCTGCGGTTCGGCCCAGGGGGTAAAGCTGCCACCGGCCACGGAGTAGAGCATCAGGAACCCCACCCCCGAAACAGCGGCCAGCAGGATGGTCAGCGGCCAGTTCAGGTGCAGGATCTTAGCAAAGCCCGTGGGGACATGTTTGACCGTATATTCAAGGTAGCTCATGCTTGGTCTTTCCCGCTGAAGTCCGCTTGGGGCTGGATCGCGCGCAGGGCTTTTTGCTGCTCGGCGATGCGGCCGCGGTCGGCGGTGGGGTAGGCCTCTAGCGGCGGTTCGCCGCCATAGATCGCTTGCAGTATGACATCGCGGGCGATGGGGGCCGCTGCGGTCGATCCGCCGCCGCCGTGTTCCACCAGCACCGATACCGCATAGCGTGGCTTGTCATAGGGGGCGAAGGCGACAAACAGCGCGTGGTCGCGGCGTTCCCAGGGCAGGTCCTCGTTGCGGCTGACACCGCGCGCGCGTTCGGCCGCGGTGATGTTGCGCACCTGGCTGGTGCCGCTTTTGCCGGCCATGCGCACACCCTCGGCGATGACGCGCGACCGGTAGCCGGTGCCGCGTCGGTCGTTTACCACCGAATACATGCCTTTGCGCACCTGCCGCATGTTGTTTTCGTTCATGCCCAAAGGCTCGCCCGCGCCGCTGGGTTGTTCGACACCGTCAATCGATTTGATCAGCCGCGGGACCACGGCGCGGTTGGTGGCGATCCGCGCGGTCATCACCGCCAGTTGCAGCGGCGAACTGAGGGTGAAGCCTTGCCCGATAGAGGCATTAACCGTGTCGCCGATCACCCATGAATCACCCTTGGTCGCTTGCTTCCATTCTTTCGTGGGGGCCAGACCGGCAGCGACCGAGGACAGCGGCAGGTCGTGTTTCCAGCCCAGACCAAAGCGGTTCGCCATGGCCGAGATTTTCTCGATCCCGACTTTCATCGCCAGATCATAGTAATAGACGTCGCAGGATTGCTTGAGCGAGTTCTCGAGGTCGATCCAGCCGTGACCTGCGCGCTTCCAGCAGTGGAAACGGCGACCACCGACCTCTAGGTGGCCGGGGCAATAGACGGTTTCTTCGGGGCCGACGATGCCCTCTTCGAGGGCGGCCATGGCCACGACCATCTTGTAGGTCGATCCGGGCGGGTAGGTGCCCTGCACGGTCTTGTTGACCAGCGGGCGGTATTCCGATTGCAGCAGCGGGTTATAATCGGCCGAGGATATCCCCCCGATGAACAGGTTCGGGTCGTAGCTGGGCGAAGACGCATTGGCGACCAGATCGCCGTTCTCGCAATCCATGATCACGACGGCGGCGCTTTCACTTCCCAGACGGGCCTGCACAAAGTTCTGCAGCTTGGAATCGATGGTAAGCTGCAGATCCGCCCCCGATTGCCCTTCGCGGCGGGCCAGTTCGCGCATCACACGGCCGGTGGCGTTGACCTCGACCTGTTTAGTGCCGGCAGAGCCGCGCAACAGGGATTCCTGTCGGGCCTCTACGTTGATCTTGCCGATCTGGAATCGGGGGATGCGCAGCACCGCATCGGGGTTTTCCAGCGCATCCAGATCTGCCTGGCTCACGCGGCCCACACGGCCGACGATATGCGCAAAGTCCGACCCGCGGGGATAGACACGGGTCAGGCCGACCTCGGGGCTGACGCCGGGCAGGGCGGGGGCGTTGACCGACACGCGGCTTACCTCGTCCCATGTGACATCATCGGCGACGGTCACCGGCAGGAACGGGGCGGAGCGTTTGATTTCGGCCATCGCGCGGTCGCGCATTTCGGGATCAAGGTCGATGACCTTGCCCAGCCGGTCCATCACCGCATCCACATCATCGGCATCCTCGCGCACGATCACGATCCGGTACGACGGCACGTTTTGCGCCAACCGCACGCCGTTGCGGTCAAAGATTTCGCCTCGTGCAGGCGGGATCAACCGGATGTTGATCCGGTTCTCTTCGGCCAGCAGGCGGAACTGGTCAGCCTGATCGACCTGCAAGTAATTCATCCGCGCGGCCAGACCGCCCATGAACAGCAGTTGCGCGCTGCCCAGCAAAACAGCGCGGCGGCTGAGCTTGGAGTGGCTGGCTTCGCTATCGGCCCTGCTGCGTCTCATCTTGGTCTCCTCATGAGCGGTTGCCCATACTGTCCAGATCGCCGGGGGCGGATTTGCGCACGCCCATCAGCGCATGGGTCACAAACACCACAGCCGGGTAGGTCAGGATCGTGACGGCCAGTTCAAACAGGCTCAGCGACCATTGTGGCGGTGGGACCAGCAGCAACGATAGCACGATCCGGTTCAGCATCAAAATAGCGATCAGCCATACCGAGACCGCCAGCCATTCCGCGCCAAAGGTGCTGTCACGCAGGGTGCGGCCACGGGTTTTCATATTCTCGCATGCCAGCAACGCCAGCAGCGCCCAGAGGCCGGGCGGGCGTTGCAGCAACAGGTCCGTCAGCAGGAAGGCGACGGCAAGCAGCAGGGCGGGGACATAGTCGGGCCGCCGCACAGACCACGCCAGCGCAAAGGCGATCAGCAGGTCGGGGGCGATCCAGATGCGATCGCTACCTTGGTCCAGCAGGGCACGAAGGCGCGCCTCTGCGGGGTCGATGGTGGCCAGCGGGGGCGACAGCTCGGGCGCGAACAGCGCGATCGGCTGGGTATCAAGTGGCAGCAGATGGAAAAACAGCAGGACCACCGTCAGCGCCAGAAACGCCGCGCGCATCAGCCACAATCGCAGGGGCGACAGTTCGTCCATCATTCGGTCGCAGGATCAAAGGGCAGGGGCGCGATCATGCCCGTGGCGTCATCCCGCACCACGGCCGCATCCTCGTTCACTTTTTCGGAGCCGTGGTGGCGCAGCACGCGCAGGAATTCGAGCCGCTCGAAATCCGCCGCAAGACGCACGCGCAGCCGCCCGCCGGGGTCGGCGGCGACCTGACCGATCAGGATACCCGCAGGAAACACCCCGCCATCGCCAGAGCTGCTGACCCGATCACCGGGACGCACGAGGTCGGGGTTCTCGAGAAAATCAATCGGTGGCGCGGCAGAGTTGTCGCCCGCAATAATCGCCCGCTGTCCCGACGGCTGGATCACCGCCGGTATGCGGCTAGAGGTATCGGTCACCAGAATGACGCGCGCGGTGTTTTCGCCCACGCCGGAAATACGCCCGACCAGCCCGATGCCGTCCACCGTGGCCCAGCCATCGACAATGCCGTCACGGGCCCCGACGTTCAGCAGCACAGATTGGCGGAAGGGCGAACCGGAGTCTGCCTGCACCACACCGGTAATATGGGTCAAACGCGGATCAAGCCGCACCTTGTTCAGGTCCAGCAAACGGGCGTTTTCCTGTTCAAGCTGTAGCGCGGCCTCTTTCCAGGTCTGCATCTTGCGCAGCTCGGACCGCAGTTCTTGGTTCTGCACGGTCAGACGTTGATAGCTTTGGAAATCGCGGAACAGGTTTACCGTGCCGGTAACAGGAGCCATCGCCCAATCCAGATTGGGGACGATCCGGTCGGTGATCTGCGCGCGAAACCGTTCGACACGGGGGCTGTCGATCCGCCACAGCAGAAAGATGCCCGCCAGCACCAGCACGATGACGGCCAGCAGCAAGCGGCGCAGCGGGCGCCCAAAATCGTTCGAAGAGGATCGGTCGATGGCCATGCGTTATACGTTTCCCACCGCGAGGGCAGCGCCGTCCTGCCGCATCACGGGCTGTTATAGCTGCGCTGATTAGCTGTCGTAGTCGATGGCGTGGCGCAGCTGCTTTTCATACTCCAGCGCTTTGCCGGTGCCCAAGGCCACGCAGTTCAACGGTTCATCCGCCACGGAAATGGCCAGCCCGGTCTGTTCGCGCAGCGCCAGATCCAGATCGCCCAGCAAAGCACCGCCACCGGTCAGCATGACGCCACGGTCCACGATGTCAGCCGCCAGATCGGGCGGGGTGGTCTCCAACGCGGTCATCACCGCCTCGCAGATCTGCTGCACAGGCTCGGCCAGCGCTTCGGCGATCTGCGCCTGGGTCACTTCGATCTCTTTGGGGACACCGTTCAGCAGGTCGCGCCCGCGGATCTGCATCGAGGTGCCGCGCCCGTCGTCGGGCATCCGTGCGGTCCCGATAGAGGTTTTCACCCGCTCGGCGGTTGTTTCACCGATCAGCAGGTTCTGCTGGCGACGCAGGTAGCTGATGATCGCCTCGTCCATACGGTCGCCGCCCACACGGACAGAGCGCGCATAGACGATATCGCCCAAGGACAGCACCGCGACCTCGGTTGTGCCACCCCCTATATCGACAACCATGTTCCCGGTCGGATCGGTGATCGGCATGCCCGCCCCGATGGCCGCTGCAATCGGTTCGGCAATCAGGCCGGCGCGGCGTGCGCCCGCAGACAGCACCGACTGACGGATCGCGCGTTTTTCAACAGGCGTCGCCCCATGCGGCACGCAGACGATGATCTTGGGCTTCGAGAAGGTCGACCGTTTGTGCACCTTGCGGATGAAATGCTTGATCATCTCTTCGGCGGTGTCAAAGTCGGCAATCACGCCCTCGCGCATGGGGCGGATCGCTTCGATGCTGCCGGGGGTCCGGCCCAGCATCAACTTTGCGTCTTCGCCCACGGCCAGCACCTTTTTGACGCCGTCCTTGACGTGATAGGCGACAACCGAAGGTTCGGACAGGACGATGCCCTTGCCTTTGACATAAACCAAGGTGTTCGCGGTCCCGAGGTCGATGGCCATATCGGACGAGAACAAACCACGGAATTGATCAAAAACGGACATGGGCAGCAGGACCTTGCAAAAATTCATTTTGGCCCGTCGACTCTGACAAGTCACGGGCTAAACGGCTTATAGGCCGATGAGGTCAAAGACGAAAGGGGGGTTGACCTTTGTGGTGGCATGATGCCGCCACCGCGCTATGGTTTGCGGCAAGCCGGACAATAGAGGGAGAGAGAAATGCAGAAGATTCAAGTTATTGGTGTGCATCACATTACGCTGATGGGCGCGGACCGTCAGACCAGTATCGACTTCTGGGAGGGTCTGCTGGGCATGCCGTTCATCTTCGACCAGCCAAATCTGGACGATCCCGACGAAGGGCACCTGTATTTCGATCCCGGCGACGGCCGGTTGATCACCATCTTTACCAATGAAAACCGCAAACCCGTCTACAGTCGCACGCCGATGGACGCGGGCTGCGTGCACCATCTTGCGTTCGAGGTCGACCGCGCCATGTTTGATCAAGTGCTCGACCGGCTCAAGGAGCGGGGGATCGGCAATTCGGGCGTGAAGGATCGCGGTTTCATGCATTCGATCTACTTCAAGGATCCGCTGGGATTCCTGATCGAACTGGCCTGCTACACCTTTATCCCGCCGCGCGGATCGTCCCACGCGGAAGTGATGCTAGAGGCGCATAAGCTGCGCGTCGCACGCGGAGATCACCATATCGAACGCCAACATCTGGCCGATGCCACAGTGATGATCGTCGAACGCTCGCAACGGTCGCTGTCAGAGGATCGCAGCCCCAAGGACCCCTATCGCTAAGGGGCGGCGGGCACCGGTTCAGGCGGGTCAAAAATACCACAAGTAAACGGATCGTAACGGCGGTTTCGCTTGGGTGTTGCGGGCGGATTCCGCTGCGCCTAAGAGCCATGGTACGAGCAACCGTAAATTGTGCGAAGGAACCAGCATGATCCGTAATATTTTTGTCGCCTCGCTTCTGAGCGTGACCGCAACCGCAGCTGCTGCCGAACTGACCTATGGCACGGCTTTCGCGAAATTCCACGACTTCGACGTTGACGGCGCAGGCACGATCGACGTGAAATCCTTTGGCGGCGGCATCGAATACCGCTACGACAACTTCATCTTCTCGGGTGAGCTGTCGAACATCTCTATCGAGGGCGTCGATATCGATCTGGGCACAGTGGGCGTTGAATACGCTCTGGCCAACGGCTTTAACATCGGCCTCGACTATTCGCGTTTTGACATCGAAGGCTTCGACGCGGATGTCACCAGCCTGTTCGGGTCCTATCAGTCCGGCGCGCATACTTTTGGTGCCGCGATCGGTGATTCCTCCGATCTGGACGACATGACCTTCAGCATCTTCGCCGCTTGGGATGTTACCCCAACTGGCACCGTCGGTCTGGACCTCGTTCACATCGAAGACGAGACGCTTTACGCCGCTTATGCCGATTATGATGTCGCGCAATACAACGTACAGGCAGACCTGCTAAAACTGGATGATCTGAGCGTTGTCGCTGTCGCAGGCGGCTATGAATTCGCCAACGGCTTCTCTGCTATCGGTTCTGTCGGGTTCCTGGATCTGGGGCCCGAAGACGTCCGGTCGATCACCATCGGCGGTAAGTATGAATTCACCCCCGGTGCGAACGTAGAGCTGGCCTTGGGCCGTCTGGACTTTGACAGTGGCGAGGACGTGGACCAGCTGACTTTCGGCGTGAACTATGAACTGGGTCGCCGTACCTCTAAGCGTCGTTCGCTGGGTAACATCTTTTCAAGCGCGACCGGTACTTTTGCGGGTCTGACCGATTTTTAATCTGCGCTGACAGAACACTAGATACAGAAAAGGCCCCCGACTTCGGGGGCCTTTTTGCGTTCGTTGGAGAAGAGCGGGCGGGTTAGCCCACCACATCCTTATAGCTGATCTCGCGCTTGTCGGTGCCGCCCTTCTCGCGGCGCACCAACAGACGGTTGAGCGCGTGGATATAGGCGCGGACCGATGCGACCACGGTGTCTGTATCCGCCGACTGACCGGTCACGATGCGCCCGTCTTCCTCAAGCCGGACAGAAACGGTGGCCTGCGCGTCGGTGCCTTCGGTCACGGCGTGCACCTGATACAATTGCAAGCGCGCGCTGTGATCGACCAGTGCCTTGATGCAGTTGAACGCGGCATCCACAGGCCCGTCACCGGTTTGCGAGGTAGAGGTTTCCGCACCATCCACCGTCAGCGACATCTCTGCCTTCTGCGGGCCTTCGGTGCCGCAGACGACGGTCATGCTACCCAGCACAATGCGGTCGCTTTCAGGATCGGTGGCGGTGCGCATCAGGGCGATCAGATCGTCGTCGTAGATCTCTTTCTTGCGGTCGGCCAGTTCCTTGAAGCGGACAAACACATCCTTGAGCTGGTTATCCCCCAATTCATAGCCGAGGTTTTCCAGCTTCGAGCGCAACGCCGCACGGCCCGAGTGTTTGCCCATGACGATGTTGGTCTCGGTCAGGCCCACGTCTTCGGGGCGCATGATCTCGAATGTTTCGGCGTTCTTCAGCATGCCGTCCTGATGGATGCCGCTTTCATGCGCAAAGGCGTTCTTGCCGACGATGGCCTTGTTGAACTGCACGGCGAAGCCCGAAACAGCGGCAACGCGGCGCGAGATATTCATGATCTTGGTGCTGTCGATCTTGGTCTGGAACGGCATGATGTCATTGCGCACTTTCAGCGCCATCACGACCTCTTCCAACGCGGTGTTGCCCGCGCGTTCGCCCAAGCCGTTGATCGTACATTCGATCTGGCGCGCACCCGCTTCGACGGCGGCAAGGCTGTTGGCTGTCGCCATGCCAAGGTCGTTGTGACAATGCGTGGCAAAGACGATCTCGTCCGCGCCGGGCACGTTTTCCAAGAGCTTGCGGATCAGATCGGCGCTTTCGCGGGGGGCGGTATAGCCGACGGTATCGGGGATGTTGATCGTGGTCGCACCCGCCTTGATCGCGATTTCGACGACACGGTAGAGGTAGTCAAGCTCGGTCCGCGTGGCGTCCATCGGCGACCATTGCACATTGTCGCACAGGTTGCGCGCATGGGTCACCGTTTCGTGGATGCGGTCGGCCATTTCGTCCATCGTGAGGTTCGGAATGGCACGGTGCAGCGGCGAGGTGCCGATAAACGTGTGAATGCGGGGCTGGGCCGCGTGTTTGATCGCCTCGTAACAACGATCGATGTCGCCGAATTGGGCGCGGGCCAGCCCGCAGATGACCGAGTTCTTCGACAGCTTCGCGATTTCGCTGACGGCGGCGAAATCCCCTTCGGACGCGATAGGGAAACCGGCCTCGATAATGTCGACGCCCATCTCGTCCAGCAGGCCCGCGATCTCGATCTTTTCGGCGTGGGTCATGGTGGCGCCGGGGGATTGTTCGCCGTCGCGCAATGTCGTGTCGAAAATCAAGACGCGGTCTTGTTGTGTGGTATCTGTCATCGTTTGGGTTCTTTCATTCTGCTGTATAAATCCGTGGCGCGCGGCACATCCCTCTGAGCGGGCGCGCCGGATGGCACGCTCAGAGGCGGATTAGCAGCAGTAGGTTGGCACGCAGGAAAGTCGCGCAGCGGCGCGGCAGGATCGCAATATGATCGGCGTGTGTCATGGCGACAAGTTATACCCGTGCATTCGCAAATGGGAAGGGTTTTTCTGCGCCCTTTTTTCCGCGCTTGAACGGGGGCTGTTTCCCGCTACTTCCCCTTGCATGAAACAGGTTTTGATCATCGGGGCGTCGGGCGGTGTGGGTGCCGCCCTGGCCGCCGCTTACGAGGCGCGGGGCGACGCGGTCACGCGGCTGTCACGGTCGGTGGACGGGTTCGACATCACGGACGAACGCAGTGTGGACCAGCACTTGACCGCGCTGAATGGGCCGTTTGATGTGGTGCTGGTGGCCACAGGCGCGCTTGAGATTGACGGGGCGGTGCCGGAAAAGACGATCAAATCCATCAGCCAAAAGGCGATGTTGGACCAATTCGCGTTGAATGCCGTGGGTCCTGCACTGGTGCTGCGCCACGCGGGCGACCTGCTGCGGCGGGACGCGCCTTGTGTCTTTGCCGTATTCTCTGCGCGGGTGGGGTCGACCGGTGACAATCGGATCGGCGGCTGGATCAGCTATCGCAGCGCCAAGGCGGCGGTGAACCAGATCGTGCACACCGCCGCGATCGAACTGACGCGCAGTCACAAGAACAGCATCTGCGTCGCCCTGCACCCCGGCACGGTCAAGACCGCGTTTACCGCGAAATACCTTGCCCGCCATCCCGCTGTCGCACCGTCGGAGGCGGCGGAAAATCTGCTGGCTGTGATCGACGGGCTGACGCCTGCGGACACGGGGCAGTTCTTTGACTGGGCCGGAAAGCCGGTGCCATGGTAGGGCGCTTGGTGCTGGTTCTGGGCGACCAACTGACAGAAACGCTCAGCGCCTTGGCGCAGGCGGATAAGGCGCGCGATACCGTCGTGATGGCCGAGGTCGCGGACGAGGCGGCTTATGTCCGGCATCACCCCAAGAAAATCGCCCTGATCTTTGCCGCGATGCGCAAGTTTGCCCATGCGTTGGAACAGGACGGCTGGACGGTCGCCTATACGCAACTGGACGATACGGATAACGCGGGCTCTATCGTGGGGGAATTGCTGCGCCGGGCCGCGCAGACGGGGGCAAGCCAGGTGCTGGCGACAGAGCCGGGGGAGTGGCGCTTGATCGACAAGCTGAAATACGCGCCGCTGAAGGTGCATCTGCTGCCCGACGACCGATTTCTTGCCACTCATGCCGAATTCGAGGCATGGGCCGAAGGCCGCAATGCGCTGCGGATGGAGTATTTCTACCGCGAGATGCGCCGCAAGACCGGCCTACTGATGGAAGGGGACCAACCCGCTGGCGGCAAGTGGAACTTCGACCATGACAACCGCAAAGCCGCGCCCGAGGATGTCACCGTAGATGGCCCCCTGCGGTTCGACCCCGATGCCACGACGCGCGAAGTGCTGGAGCTGGTTCAAGCGCGTTTCGGCGATAATTTCGGCGCGTTAGAGCCGTTCTGGTTCGCCACCACCCGCGCCGAGGCGCTGCAGGCGCTGGACCATTTCATCGCGAATGCCCTGCCGCGGTTTGGGGACTATCAAGACGCGATGCTGAACGAGAATGAATTCCTGTATCACGCGATCCTGTCGCCCTACCTCAACATCGGGTTGCTGAACGTGACCGAGATTTGCGAGGCCGCCGCCGACGCCTATGCCGCAGGACACGCGCCGATCAATGCCGCCGAAGGGTTCATCCGGCAGATCATCGGCTGGCGCGAGTATGTGCGGGGCATCTATTTCATCGAGGGGCCGGACTATACCGCCCGCAATATTCTGGGGCACGACCGCGACCTGCCGTGGTTCTACTGGGGTGGCGAAACGCGGATGAACTGTGTGGCCAAGGCCGTGGGGCAGACTAGGACCCAAGCCTATGCGCATCATATCCAACGGCTGATGGTGACGGGCAACTTTGCCCTGTTGGCCGGGATTGATCCGGCGCAGGTGCATGAATGGTATCTGGCGGTCTATGCCGACGCCTTTGAATGGGTAGAGGCCCCCAATACCATCGGCATGAGCCAATTCGCCGACGGCGGCGTCATCGCGTCCAAGCCCTATGTCTCGTCCGGGGCCTATATCAACCGTATGTCGGATCACTGCAAAAGCTGCCACTATTCAGTCAGCGCAAAGACGGGTGATACCGCCTGCCCGTTCAACCTGCTTTACTGGCACTTTCTGGACCGCCATCGCGACCGGTTCTCGAACAATCCGCGCATGGGCAATATGTACCGCACGTGGGACCGGATGGACGCCGACAAACGCAAGACAGTTCTGGCCGAAGGCGATGCTTTGCTCGCCCGTCTGGACGCGGGCGAGGTGATCTAGCCGTCGTTGCTTTTGGCCTCATCCGTACTGTCGGCGGGTGCCTCTGACGGAGTGTCGGCCTCTGCCGGGGCCTCATCTGTGGCGTCGGGCGTGGGCGCCGCACCAGCATCTTCGGCAGGGGCTGTGCCTGCTTCTTGCAGCGCGCCGTTTACCCACTGGCCCGAGACTTCCTCGCCCGATTTATAGCGCATGGTGCCCTGACCCTGACGTTTGCCGCCCTCGAACGCGCCTTCGTAGATATCGCCGTTGGGGTAGGTGGCGGTGCCGGTGCCTTCGATCTCTCCGCCGGACCACTGGCCGTCATAGGTGAACCCATCGGGCATGGTGATCTTGCCGGTGCCGTCGCGTAGCCCGTCGACAAAGCTGCCGGTATAGACGGTGCCATCGGGATAGGTCGCGGTGCCCATGCCGTTGCGTTGGCCGTCTTTCCAGCTGCCGTCATACTTATAGCCGTCGGCATAGGTCATCACGCCCTGACCGTCGTTGCGCGCGTTCTTGAACCCGCCCTCATAGACGATACCGTTGGGATAGGTCGCGCGGCCTTCGCCTTCGATCACGCCCGCGACCCATGACCCTTCGTAGGTTGATCCGTCGGGATAGGTGATCTTGCCCTCCCCATCGGCCAGATCATCGCGGAAACTTCCCTCGTAGACAGAGCCGTCGGGGTAGGTCACCTTGCCTGTGCCTTCGATCTGCCCGGCAACCCATGATCCGGTGTAGACATAGCCATCTGTGCCGGTGAACGTGCCCTGACCCTCGCGGCGGTCGTCCTCGAAGCCGCCCTCGTAAGTGTCGCCATTGGCATAGGTCACCTTGCCCGTGCCCTGGCGCTGACCGGCGACCAGATCGCCTTCGTAGACATCGCCATTGGGTTGGGTCAGCGTGCCGATGCCGTCGATCTGCCCGTCTTTCCACTGGCCGGTATAGGTCAGCCCGTCGGGCATGGTCAGCGTGCCCGTGCCATTGCGTTCGCCATCGGCGATGTCACCGTCATAGAGCGCGCCATCGGGATAGGTGATCTTGCCCACGCCCTGCTTGACGCCATCGACCCAGTCGCCCTGATATTCATACCCGCCGGGGGATTGCATGACGCCCTTGCCGTGGTGGTTGGCATTGCGGAACGACCCTTCGTAGCGCACCCCGTTGGCATAAAGCGCGATGCCCTGACCGGTGATCGCACCGGCCTCCCATTCGCCCTCATAGGTGCCGCCATCGGCAAAGGTGATCTTGCCGAAACCGTCCGGTTTGCCCTTTTCAAAGTTGCCCTCGTAGACGGACCCGTTGGGGAAACGCGCGACGCCTTTGCCCTTGATCTCTCCGTCCACCCAGGCACCTTCGTATTCATAGCCGTTGGGCAGCGTATAGGTGCCGGTCCCGTGCTGTACGCCGTCCTTGAACGTCCCCTCATAGACGCCGCCATCGTCGTATTGCTTGCTTTGAACCTCTCCGTCCTGCGCAAGCGCGGGGAAGGGCAGCAGCCCAAGGCAAAGGATCAGCGGGGTCAGGGTCAATTTCGTCATACAGCAACTTTCAAAAGAGAGTGCGGCCAAGAGCGGCGGGCGAGTTTGTTAACGCTTAGCCTATTCAATGGCCTGCAAGGGGGCAATCGTCTTTTGCCCGGCGGTGCGCCTTGGCCTTTCACTTGGCGCGTGATCTGCTACATCACTTGCGTAGATTATCGAAGGACCGCCCTATGACATCGCGTTTTCGCATCACGCTTGGCCAGCTGAACCCCACCGTCGGGGATCTGGCCGGAAACGCAGACCTCGCGCGGGAGGCCTGGGCGCAGGGCAAAGAGGCAGGCGCCGATCTGGTTGCTTTGCCCGAGATGTTCCTGGCCGGGTATAACGCGCAAGATCTGGTGATGAAGCAGGCGTTCCAGCTGGATGTGATGACCCACCTCGAAGCGCTGGCGGCTGATTGTGCTGATGGGCCCGCGCTGGCCATCGGTGCGCCCTGGGTCGAAGGGGCCAAGCTCTATAATGCCTATCTGATCCTCAGAAACGGCAAGATCGCCAGCCGTGTCTTCAAGCACAACCTGCCGAACGAGACCGTGTTCGACGAGGTGCGCATTTTCGACAGCGCGCCTTTGGGTGGGCCGTACGCCGTTGGCGATACCCGCATCGGCAGCCCGATCTGCGAAGACGCATGGCACCCCGATGTGGCCGAAACGCTGGCCGAAACCGGGGCGGAGTTTCTGTTGGTGCCCAACGGATCGCCCTATTATCGCGGCAAATTCGAGACGCGGTTGAACCATATGGTCGCCCGCGTGGTCGAAACTGAACTGCCGCTGATCTACCTCAATATGGTGGGCGGTCAGGATGATCAGGTCTTTGACGGGGCGAGCTTTGCGCTGAACCCCGGCGGCAAGCTGGCGTTCCAGATGCCCGCCTTTGACGCGCAGATCGCGCATGTCGATCTTGAACAGACCCCCGAAGGCTGGCGCGTGGTCGAGGGCGAGAAGGCGCATATGCCGTCGGACCTCGAGCAGGACTACCGCGTCATGGTGCAGGGCTTGCGCGACTACATGGGCAAGACCGGGTTCAAGAAAGTGTTGCTGGGTCTGTCGGGCGGGATCGATTCGGCGATTGTGGCGACGATCGCGGTAGATGCGCTTGGCGCTGACAATGTGCGCTGTGTGATGCTGCCCTCCGAATATACCTCCCAAGCCTCGCTGGACGATGCTGAATCCGTCGCCAAGGCGCTTGGCTGCCGCTACGACTATGTGCCGATCGCGCAGGGCCGTGCCGCGATCACCAACACGCTGGCCCCGCTGTTTGACGGCACCAAGCCAGACCTGACCGAGGAAAACATCCAGTCGCGCCTGCGCGGTTTGCTGTTGATGGCGGTGAGCAACAAGTTCGGTGAGATGCTTTTGACCACGGGCAACAAGTCAGAGGTGGCGGTGGGCTACGCCACGATCTATGGCGACATGGCGGGGGGCTATAACCCCATAAAGGATATGTATAAAACCCGCGTTTTCGACAGCTGCCGCTGGCGCAACGAGAACCACCGCGACTGGATGATGGGCCCGGAGGGAGAGGTGATCGCACCGCGCATCATCGACAAGCCGCCCTCGGCCGAGCTGCGCGAGGATCAGAAAGACAGCGACAGCCTGCCCGACTATCCCGATCTGGACGCGATGCTGACGATCCTTGTGGATGATGACGGGTCCATCGCCGATTGCGTGGCAGCGGGCTTTGACCGCGAGGTTGCCAAAAAGGTCGAACACCTGCTCTATATCAGTGAATACAAACGGTTCCAGTCCGCCCCCGGTCCGCGTTTGACCAAGGGCGCGTTCTGGTTGGACCGCCGCTATCCCATCGTGAACCGCTGGCGCGACCCCAGTTGACCGCGCGGGCGACGCTGCACGTTATCTAGACAATGGCGCCGCGCTGTGACAAGCCAGCGGCCAATCAGGAGAACCCAATGACCATCACCCGCTTCGCCCCGTCCCCGACCGGCTATATCCACGTAGGCAACCTGCGCACGGCGCTGATGAACTATCTGATCGCCCGCAAGAACGGCGGAGAGTTCATCCTACGGATCGACGACACCGATCCGGTGCGCAGCAAGGAAGAATACGTCGACGGTCTGAAAGAAGACCTGACATGGCTGGGCCTGCATTGGGACCGCGTTGAGCGTCAGTCCGAGCGGTTGGACAAATACCACGCCGCTGCGGACGAGCTGCGCAAGATCGGGCGGTTCTATGAAGCCTGGGAAACCCCGACCGAGCTGGACCTCAAGCGCAAGAAACAGCTGAACATGGGCAAGCCGCCGGTCTATGACCGCGCCGCGCTGAACCTGTCGGACGCGGAAAAAGCCAAGCTGCGCGACGAACGCGGCCCCGGTGTGTGGCGTTTCAAGCTGGATCAGGAACGGATCGAGTGGAAAGACGGTATCCTGGGCGATATCTCGATCGATGCGGCATCGGTCTCCGACCCCGTGTTGATCCGCGGCGACGGGCAGATCTTGTATACTCTGGCGTCTGTGGTCGATGACACGGAAATGGGTGTGACCAATGTTGTGCGCGGGTCCGACCATGTGACCAACACGGCGACGCAAATCCAGATCATGCAAGCGCTTGGCGGCACTGTTCCGACCTTTGCGCACCATTCGCTGCTCACCGGTCCGCAGGGCGAGGCGCTGTCGAAACGTCTGGGCGTGCTGGCGCTGCGCGACCTGCGCGAGCGCGGTGTGCATCCTTTCGCGCTGCTGTCGACAATGGCGCGCCTGGGCTCTTCGGACCCGATTGAACTGCGCACCGATATGGAGAGCCTGATCGACGGTTTCGACATCGAACGCTTCGGTTCAGCGCCGACCAAATTCGACGTCGAGGACCTGTTCCCCATGACCGGCCGCTATCTGCAGACCCTCCCGCTTGAGGCCGTCGCAAGCGACATCGCCGCCCTCGGTGTGCCCGAGGATAAAGCCGCGCTGTTCTGGCAGGTCACCCGCGAAAACATCACCACACTGCACGATCTGAAAGGCTGGTGGCAGATGTTCAGCGAAGGCGCGGAGCCTGTGATCGCCGACGAGGATAAAGAATTCGTCGCCGAAGCCTTGGCGCTTCTGCCCGAGGGCGAGTTTGACGAAAGCACCTGGGGCACATGGACGGCCGCCGTGAAAGAGCAGACCGGCCGCAAGGGCAAAGGGCTGTTCATGCCGCTGCGTCTGGCGCTGACTGGTAAACCCCACGGCCCCGACATGGGGGCGGTGTTGCCGTTGCTGCAAGTCGTGAAGGCGCGCGGGTGAAACGGGCCGGGTTCACGGGCGCAAGTTCGGGAGCCTTCGGCGAGAGTTTATCTGGCAAAATGAAGCCGCTGTCGGCTGACATAGGGCGCGTCCATCATGGTTGATGGGCGCGCCAAATTTTTGTCGGGCAATCTGTTCGGGCATGTCGCCAATATGTCTTTGCTGGCCTCTGTCGGGCTGGTGGCGGTGTTTCTTGTAGATTTCGTCGACATGATTTTCATCTCTATGTTGGGCAAGGCAGAGCTGGCGGCGGCCATCGGCTATGCCGGTGCGATCCTGTTTTTCACAACCTCCTTCGGGATCGGATTGGGCATCGCGGCGGGGGCCTTGGTCGCGCGGGCCTTGGGGCAGGACAACGCGCAGCTCGCACGGGAGAGGACGACCCATGCGCTGTGCTATGGCGCGGTCTTTGGTGTGATCTTTGCGCTTTGTGTGTTTCTGTCGCTGGATGTGCTGGTCGGCTGGGTTGGCGCAGGCGGTGAGACGGCGGCGCTGGCGGTGGATTTCCTGCAGATCGTCGTGCCGTCGGTGCCATTTTTGATGGTCGGTATGATGGGCAGCGCGATCCTGCGGGCCCATGGGGATGCGCGGCGGGCGATGATGGCGACCATCGCGGGGGGCATCGTGAATGCCATTCTCGATCCGATCCTGATCTTTACCTTTGATCTGGGCCTGACCGGTGCGGCCTGGGCGTCTTTCGTGGCGCGGGTGGTGATTGCCTATACCGCCCTGATGCCGATTGTGCGCCACTATGGCGGGATCGCGATGCCGCGCCCCGCGGGGCTATGGCGCGATCTGATGCCCGTCTTGTCCATCGCGGTGCCCGCCATTCTGACGCAGGTCGCCACGCCGGTGGGGCAGGCCTATGTGACCCGTGCAATGGCGGCCTATGGAGAGGATGCTGTCGCAGGCATGGCGATTGTCAGCCGCATGATGCCCGTTGCCTTTGCCGTGATCTTTGCCCTGTCGGGGGCGGTAGGGCCGATCATCGGGCAGAACTTTGGCGCGGGCGATCTGGGGCGGGTCAAGCGGACCTATGCCGCGGGGGTCAGCTTTGCCGCTTTGGTGATCGTCGTCATCTCGGCCGCGCTGTTTACGTTCCGCGCGCCGCTGGCGGCGATGTTTGATGCGCAGGGGATCACCTTGACGTTGATCTATCTGTTCTGCGGGCCGCTATCCCTGGCGTTCTTCTTCAACGGCATGTTGTTCGTGTCGAATGCGGCGTTCAACAATATGGGCCACCCCTATTATTCGACCGTGACCAACTGGGGCCGCAACACGCTGGGGATGATCCCGCTGGTCTGGGGTGGCAGCCTGCTGTTCGGGGCCCCCGGTGTACTGATCGGGCAGGCGGCGGCGGGGGTGCTCTTCGGGGCGCTGGCCTGGGTGCTCGCGCGGCGGATGATCGCGCAAGGGGGGCAGCGCAAACGCGCCAAGCCCGAAGCTTTCGCCCGCGACGGGCGGTTGATGTCGCTACTGCACCTGCGCCGATAGGCGGGTCAGATGCTGGTCGACCAGCGCGGTTTCCTGCGCGGTAAGCTCTTGCGCGCGCGGGTATTTCGGCGCGGCGCGGTCGTTCAGGATCGGCGTATCCCAGCCCCGCGTCGTGTCAAAGAAGCGCTGCACCCCGTCGATGCCATATTCGCGCAGGAACCCCTGTACCACCACATCAAGATAGCTGAGCAAGATGGTATGGTCGCCCGATGTCACATGGGTGTCTGTGGGCACAGAATAATGCGCCATATCGGGGGCCGGGATGATGTCATGCACCACCGCCCCGTTCGACCCGATGCGATCATAGTTGGTTTCGCGCGTATCCAGCGCCACCCAATCGGCACCGGGGACTGCCGCGATCAACCCGTCGATCACGGTGCCCTCTTCGGGCAGCACGCTCAGGAACACATGCGCGGCGCCTTCGATGCGCACCCAAAGCCGGTGCCAGCCGCGAAGCTGCGCCGGACGGGCGTCTGGATAGGCGTGGGTATTGCGGTTTACGAGGCTGCCGTAGCCGAAGAAATATGGTGTCATGCGGGTGTTTTGGCGCCGCTGCGCGATGATGTCCACATCTTGCACGCGCAGCACCCGACGTGCTGCCCAATATCGCGGCGCCGGACGAAAGTTTTCGCGCCGCCCTGTCAACTTTGCTTGACGCAGCGCCGCGTTCCGGCATAGCACTTGCCCACACCGTTACGGGAGAACTGGCGCAAGCCGGTGCCGAAGGAGCAACCGCCCCGGAAACTCTCAGGCCAAAGGACCGCAACGGGACCTAACAACTCTGGAGAGTGACGCGACAGCGTCCGCCGAAGGGATAACGATCTCAGGCGAAAGGACAGAGGGGGCATTTGACAGGCTGCATTCCCGCGGTCTGCTGGGTGCCAGTATGGTCGATGGCCTTCTGGATTGGGAAAGGCCGCGTGACCATGAGCGATTTGCAACAGACACCGCTATACGATCTTCATCTGGAACTGGGGGGCAAGATGGTGCCCTTTGCGGGCTATTCCATGCCTGTGCAATATCCGATGGGCGTGATGAAAGAGCACCTGCACACCCGCGCCGCGGCGGGCGTCTTTGATGTCAGCCACATGGGGCAGGTGATGGTGACCGGTCCGTCGTGGGACGCCGTGGCGCTGGCGTTCGAGACATTGGTGCCGATGAATGTGCTGGGGCTGGAAGACGGGCGGCAGCGCTATGGGTTCTTCACCAATGACGCCGGCGGG
Organism: Sulfitobacter sp. EE-36; assembly: GCF_000152605.1. Classification (NCBI taxonomy): domain Bacteria; kingdom Pseudomonadati; phylum Pseudomonadota; class Alphaproteobacteria; order Rhodobacterales; family Roseobacteraceae; genus Sulfitobacter; species Sulfitobacter sp. EE-36. The sequence goes on from NZ_CH959310.1 coordinate 1,245,757, forward strand.
ATCGAGGATGACCTGATGTTCGCGCGCCGTGGGGATGACCTGTTCGTCGTGGTCAACGCCGCCTGCAAGGATGCCGATATCGCACGCATGAAAGCCGCGTTGGAGCCCGAGATCACCGTGACCCCGATCACCGACCGCGCGCTGGTGGCTGTGCAGGGCCCTGCGGCGGGGGCGGCTGTGGCGTCGCTTGATGCCGCTTCGGACAAAATGCGGTTCATGGATTTCGGCACATTGACGCTGGACGGGGTAGAGGTCTGGGCCTCGCGGTCGGGCTATACCGGCGAGGATGGCTTCGAGATTTCGGTGCCGGAGGCCCACGCCGAAGCGCTGGTCCGCCGGCTGCTGGAGATCGAGGGTGTGGAACCCATCGGTCTGGGCGCGCGGGATTCGCTGCGGCTTGAGGCGGGCTTGTGTCTTTATGGCAATGACATCGACGCAGGCACCAATCCGGTAGAGGCCAGCCTGACCTGGGCGATCCAGAAAGCGCGCCGCGCCGGTGGTGAACGCGCGGGCGGCTACCCCGGTGCCGATGCCGTTCAAGCGGCGTTTGACGATGGTGTCGGCCGCAAGCGTGTCGGTCTGGCCCCCGAAGGCCGTGCGCCGATGCGCGACGGGACACCGCTGTTTGACGCGGCGACAGGGGGCACGCAGGTGGGCGAGGTCACCTCGGGCAGTTTCGGGCCGACGGTAGGCGGGCCTGTTGCAATGGGCTATGTCAGTGAAGCGCAGGCGGGTATTGATACGATGCTGTGGGGCGAAGTCCGTGGCAAGCGTCTGCCGGTGACCGTGGCCAAGCTGCCCTTTGTTGCGGCGAATTTTAAAAGATAATCTAGCGAAGGATGAAAGAATGAAGTTTACCGAAGAGCACGAATGGCTGCGGGTTGAAGGCGACGAGATCGTTGTTGGCATCACCATTCACGCCGCCGAACAACTGGGTGACGTGGTGTTTGTCGAACTGCCCGACGAAGGCACGACCGTCAGCAAGGACGACGAGGTCGTCGTGATCGAATCCGTCAAAGCCGCGTCTGATATTCTGGCACCGATCGATGGCGAGATCATCGAGGTCAACAGCACGCTGTCCGACAACCCCGCGATGGTGAATGACGATCCGCAGGGCGAGGCGTGGTTCTTCAAGATGAAGGCGTCCGATCCAAGCCAGATGGACGAGTTCATGGACGAAGCCGCCTATCAGAAGTTCATCGGGTAAATCCCGCTGCCCCCGTCGGAGCCTCCGGCGGGGATTTTTATACCATTTGGAAGAGGGGCCCCGCGCCATGGTTTTCAAACCGACCGAATATTTGCCGTATGATTTTGCCAATCGCAGACATATCGGGCCGTCCCCGGCAGAGATGTCGGACATGTTGAAAACCGTCGGCGCACAAAGCCTTGGCGCGTTGATCGATGACACGATGCCCGCGCAGATCCGCCAGAAAGAGCCGCTGGATTTCGGCAAGCCCATGTCAGAGCGCGAAGTGCTGGAATACATGCGCGTGGTGGCGGGTAAGAACAAGGTGCTCACCTCGCTGATCGGGCAGGGCTATCACGGCACGGTGACGCCGCCTGCGATCCAGCGCAATATTTTTGAAAACCCCGCATGGTACACGGCCTACACCCCCTACCAGCCCGAGATCAGCCAGGGGCGTCTTGAGGCATTGCTGAACTTCCAGACCATGGTCAGCGATCTGACCGGGCTTGAGGTCGCCAATGCGTCACTGCTGGACGAGGCGACGGCCTGTGCCGAGGCGATGACCATGGCGATGCGCCTATCGAAGTCAAAGGCCAAGGCGTTCTTTGTCGACCGCGATTGCCACCCCCAGAACATCGCCGTGATCCAGACTCGGGCAGCCCCGCTGGATATCGAGGTGATCATCGGCGACCCTGACAAAATGGACGCGAGCGCTGTCTTCGGGGCGCTATTCCAGTACCCTGGCACCTACGGCCATGTGCGCGACTTTACCGACCATATGGCCGCGCTGCATGAGGCAGGTGCCTTGGGTGTCGTATCCGCTGATCCGATGGCGCTGACGTTGCTGAAAGAACCCGGTGCCATGGGGGCTGATATCGCCGTCGGGTCCACCCAGCGGTTTGGCGTGCCCGAAGGCTATGGCGGTCCGCATGCGGCCTATATGGCATGCAAGGATGCCTATAAGCGCGCAATGCCGGGGCGGATTGTCGGTGTCTCGATTGATGCGCATGGCAACCGCGCCTACCGTCTGTCCCTGCAGACCCGCGAGCAGCACATCCGCCGCGAAAAGGCGACCTCTAACGTGTGCACGGCGCAGGCTTTGCTGGCGGTGATGGCGTCCATGTATGCGGTGTTCCACGGGCCCGAGGGGCTGAAGGCCATCGCGCAGCGCATCCATCGCAAGGCGGTGCGTTTGGCGAACGGGCTGGAGGAGGCCGGCTTTAAGGTCGATCCCAAATCCTTCTTCGACACGGTGACGGTTGACGTCGGCCCCTTGCAGGCCGCAGTCATGAAATCCGCGGTGGACGAAGGCATCAACCTGCGCCGCGTCGGTGAAACACGTGTCGGCATCACGCTGGACGAACGTACGGTGCCCGAGACGATCGAAGCCGTCTGGCGCGCCTTTGGCATCCGCCGCAGCGACGAGACATTCGAGGCGCAGTATCGGTTCCCCGATGATATGCTACGTGAGAGCGCCTATCTCACCCATCCGATCTTCCACATGAACCGCGCCGAGACCGAGATGATGCGCTACATGCGCCGTCTGGCCGACCGTGATCTGGCACTGGACCGTGCGATGATCCCGCTGGGGTCCTGCACGATGAAGCTGAACTCCGCCGCGGAGATGATGCCCGTTAGCTGGCGCGAGTTCTCGATGATCCACCCGTTTGTGCCGCAGGATCAGGCGCTTGGTTACAAGCATATGATCGACGACCTGTCGGCCAAGCTTTGTGACATCACCGGGTATGATGCGATTTCCATGCAGCCGAATTCCGGCGCGCAGGGCGAATATGCGGGCCTGCTGGCGATTGCGTCCTATCACCGTGCCAACGGGCAGGGGCATCGCAACATCTGCCTGATCCCCATGTCGGCCCATGGCACCAACCCCGCCAGCGCCAATATGGTGGGTTGGAAGGTGGTCGTGATCAAGACGGCGGCCAATGGTGACATCGATCTGGATGACTTCCGCGCCAAGGCGGAAAAGCACAGCGAGAACCTTGCCGGTTGCATGATCACCTATCCCTCGACCCACGGCGTTTTCGAGGAAACCGTGACCGAGGTGACCAAGATCACCCATGATCACGGTGGGCAGGTCTATATCGACGGGGCGAATATGAACGCGATGGTCGGTCTGGCGCGTCCGGGCGATGTGGGCGGGGATGTCAGCCACCTGAACCTGCACAAGACCTTCTGCATCCCGCATGGGGGCGGCGGTCCCGGCATGGGGCCGATCGGCGTGAAATCACATCTCATCCCCCATGTGCCCGGCCATCCGAACGGCGGTGAAGGCGCTGTTTCGGCGGCACCTTACGGGTCGCCATCGTTGCTGCCGATCTCGTGGTCGTATTGCTTGATGATGGGCGGTGACGGGCTGACGCAGGCGACGCGGGTGGCGATCCTGAACGCCAACTACATTGCCAAACGGCTCGAAGGGGCGTTCGAGGTGCTGTACAAAGGGCCGACAGGGCGCGTTGCACATGAATGTATCTTTGACGTGCGCCCGTTCGAGGACAGCGCAGGCGTGACGGTGGATGACATTGCGAAACGTCTGATCGACGCCGGCTTCCATGCGCCAACGATGAGCTTCCCTGTCGCAGGCACGCTGATGGTGGAACCGACGGAGTCGGAAACCAAGGCCGAGCTGGACCGTTTCTGTGATGCGATGCTCGCGATCCGTGACGAGATCCGCGCAATCGAGAACGGCGATATGCCGCGCGAGAACAACGCGCTGAAGAACGCGCCGCACACGGTCGAGGATCTGGTTGGCGAGTGGGATCGCCCCTACACGCGCGAGCAGGGCTGCTTCCCCCCCGGTGCGTTCCGCGTCGACAAATACTGGCCTCCGGTCAACCGTGTCGACAACGTGCATGGCGACCGTAACCTGATCTGCACCTGCCCCCCGATGGAGGAATACGCAGAGGCGGCTGAGTAAGCTGTTCCCTATATATGTGATCGAACGGGCGCGGGGGAAACCTCGCGCCCGTTTTGCATTGGGGGCTCAGACGTCGGCGAGGAAGGCAAAGACCTTGCGCAGGCGGTTCCATGTCGTTTTGTCCGGTGCCACCAGAATATGCCCTGTGCGCAGCGTCGCGTCATAGGGGCCGCCCGACAGCATCTCGACATGGGCACCGGCTTGGGCGCAGATCAACGCGCCGGCAGCGTGGTCCCAAGGGTGCAGCGTCCCGCTGAGCACGAAATCGGCGTGCCCCTGGGCGACGGTGCGGTATTCATGCGCCGAGCAACGAAGCGAGTTTACCTTGGCAAAGCTGGGCAGGGTGGCCGCAACTTTGACCCGCAGCTCTTTGCTGAAGTTCCCCAGCGGGACGAAACCGCTGAGGTCCTCGATCTGTTTGCCCATGCTGACCCGCAGCGGCCGCGACTGCCCAAGGGCGCGTTCGAAGCGCGGGGTGCTGGTGTCGTCGCTGATCACCCAGTCGTCATTGACCGGGTCATAGATGACGCCGAAGGCCGGTTTGCCAAAGCGCGTGACCGCAAGGATCATGCCGAAGGTGGACAGCCCGTGGGCGAAATTCGATGTGCCGTCGATGGGATCAAGGATAAAGGCCAGCGGGGCGTCGGCGATCTTGTCCTGCAGGGCGGGGTCGGCCGATACCGCCTCTTCGCCGATGATCAGCGCATCCGGATAGGCCGTGGCGAGGGCGCGGGTGATCATTGCCTCGGCCGCCAGATCGGCAGCGGTGACCAGATCATGGGGGCCGGATTTGGTGTCGATGTCAGCGGGGGCGAGGTTGCGGAAACGCGGCAGTACCTCGGCGCGTGCGGCACGGCGCAGGACATTCACCACATGCGTTTGCTGGGCTGCCGTCAGAACGGGTGGCAGGGGGGCGGGCAGTGTCTGGGTGGTCTGCGTCATTGTTGTATCCCTCTTTCGGTCTATCGGTTCCATCTATTCGCGGGCGCGCAGCACCTGCGCGGGTCTGGCGTTCAAGGCTTTGATCGCAAAGCCAAGCGAGGCAAGGATCGACGCCAGCGCGCCACCGGTGACGATCAACAGCGCGGAAGGCCATACCACGGCAAAGCTGGTGTCCATCACAAAGCGGCTCACGGCCCATCCGCCCAAAATACCTGCCAGCAGGGCAACGGTACCGGCGAAGAGCCCCAGCAGAGCGGCACGCATCAGAAAGCTGGCGGCGATGCTGCGGCGCGAGGCCCCCAGCGTTTTCAGCAAGGCGGCTTCATAGCGGCGGGCATCCGCGCCGGCAGCGGCTGCCCCGATCAATACCAGAAACCCGGTCAGAAGAGTAGCCGCCGCGCCGTAGGATGTCGCCGCTGCCAACCCGCTAAGCACCGCCGCCACGCGGTCGATCGCATCGCGCACGCGGATCGCGGTGATGTTAGGGTAGGCGGTGGCCAGATCACGCAGGATAGGTGCTTCGGCCTCTGCATCGGCGTAGACGGTCGAGATATAGGTATGCGGCGCGCCGGTCAGGGCGGCGGGGTTCATGGTCAGGATAAACCCGATCCCCGCGGTCGAGAAGTCGACCTCTTGGAAGCTGGCGATGGTGCCGGTGATGTCGCGCCCCAGCACGTTGATGGTCAGCGTATCGCCAAGCTCTAACCCGATCTCCTCGGCCTCTTCGGCGGCAAAGCTAATGAGCGGCGGGCCGTCATAGTCAGGTGCCCACCATTCGCCCGCGGTGATCACCGTGTCGTCATCGGGGGCCTCGGCATAGGTCAGCCCTCGGTCGCCGCGCACCACCCAGTGATCGCCCGCGACCTCTTTGGCGGGTCTGCCGTTGATCTGTGTCACGACGCCGCGAAGCATTGGCGCGCTGTCGATGCGGCGCACCGCGGGGTCGTCGGTCAGCCGTTTGGTATAGCCGTCGATCTGGTCTTTCTGGATGTCGACAAAGAAATACGACGGGGCCACATCGGGCAGGTTGCCCGAGATCGCCTGCCGCAGGTTGCCGTCGATCTGCCCCACGGCGGCCAGCACCGACAGGCCGAGCCCCAGCGAGAGCACCACGGCCCCGGCACCTTCGCCGCTGCCGCCAATCGCGGCCAGGGCCCAACGCAGCCGCGGGCGCCCGCGTGCCAGAACCGCGGCGCGTTGTGCGAGGAACCGCACCAGCAGTGCCGCCAGCGTGAGTATCCCGAGCGCGCCTGCGATGCCGCCCAAAGTCCAGAGCGTCAGCCACCAACTGCCGTTGAACCACCCCGCCAGCGCGACCAGCAGCGCCACGGTCATCACGATAATCGCCACATAGCGCGGTGCCGGAAAACGCGCGGCCCCGTCCCATGCATCGCGAAACAGGGTCGCTGCACGGATATTCTCGCTGCGGGCCAGCGGCCACAGCGTGAAGGCAAAGGCGGTCAGCAACCCGTAAATCGCCGCCTCGGCCAAGGGTGCGGGATAGATGGCAAAGGCCGCAGGGATCGGCAGCCGCGCAGAGATCAGCGGCGCAAAGATCAGCGGGGCCACCGCCCCAAGCACCACGCCGATGGCGACCCCCAGAAGCGATAGGGCACCGATCTGCATGAAATATGTCTGGAAGATCGTCGCGCGGTCTGCCCCTAGCGCGCGAAGCACGGCGATGACTTCGGTCTTGCCGGTGAGGTAAGATCGCACCGCAGCCGATACGCCCACACCGCCCACAGCCAGACCGGACAGGCCCACAAGGATCAGAAACGCCGTCAACCGTTCGACAAAGCGCGACACCCCCGGTGCCCCGTTGCGCGCATCGGTCCAGCGCATCCCGCTGTTTTCGAACCGCGCACGGGCGGCAGAGCGCAGTTGATCAAGGTCGGTATCGGCAGGCAGCAGCATCCGGTACTTGGAGTTGAACAGCGTCCCTTCCGCCAGCAGGCCGGCCCCATCCAGCGCCTCGGTCCGGAGCAGGGTGCGGGGCCCAAGCGCAAAGCCGCTGGCGGCGCTGTCGGGTTCGCGCACGATCAGGGCGGAGAGGCGGAATTCCTTGACGCCAAGCTTGAAGCTGTCGCCGGGGGACAGGCCCAGACGGTCGGACAAGGCGCGCTCCATCACCGCGCCGGACAGGCCGTTTTCCAGCCCGAGCGCCTGTTCCAGCGGCATCGCCGGTTCCAGCACCATCTCGCCCACCAGCGGATAAAGATCATCGACCGCTTTCACCTGCGTCAGCGCACGGTCAGCGGCGGCCCCATCACCCGCGACAGCCATGGACCGGAACTCGACAACCTCAGACACAGCGCTGGCTTGGCTCTCGATCCAGTCGCGTTCGGCATCGGTGGCGAAACGATAGGTGAAATCAATCTCGGCCGCGCCACCAAGCAGGGCCGCACCTTCGCGCTGCAAGCCGCCCTCGATCGCTGAGCGGACAGAGCCGACGGCAGCGATTGCCGCGACGCCAAGGGCGAGGCAGGCCAGAAACAGACGGAACCCCCGCAGCCCCCCGCGCATCTCGCGGCGGGCAAAGCGGCCGGCCAGACGCAGGCTCATGCGCCCATCCCGCTGACGATCCGCCCGTCGGTCAGGGTGACGATCCGGTCACAGCGCGCGGCCAATTCATCGGCGTGGGTCACCAACACCAAAGTCGCGCCATGTTTTTCGCGCAGATCGAACAACAGCTCCATGATCGCGGCACCATTGGCACTGTCGAGGTTCCCTGTCGGCTCATCCGCCAGCAGGATCGCCGGACGCGGGGCAGAGGCGCGGGCCAATGCAACCCGCTGCTGTTCGCCGCCCGACATCTGCGCGGGATAGTGGTTGAGCCGGTGCCCCAGACCCACCGCGTGCAATTCCGCCTCGGCCCGGTCAAAGGCGTCAGCGACGCCGTTCAGTTCCAGCGGGGTGGCGACGTTTTCCAGCGCGGTCATGGTGGGGATGAGGTGGAAGGACTGGAACACGATGCCCATCCGCCCGCGGCGAAATTTGGCCAGCCCATCTTCGGACAGGGTGCTCAGGTCTTCGCCCAAGGCGCGCACCGATCCGCCGGTCGCACGCTCCAGCCCGCCCATGACCATCAGCAACGAAGACTTGCCCGACCCCGATGGACCGGTAAAGGCGACCGTCTCTCCTTGTGCGACGTCCAGGGTGATCCCATGTAGGATGTCGACCTTTCCGGCGTTGCCATTCAGTTTCAGGGATGCATCTTGAAGCTGGAACACCGGGTCGGTCATAGGGCTGCCTTTTGAAATACGGTCCCTGTTGGATATGGAGGTTCGACCATGATGCGCAAGGTTACGACGGCACTTGTTCTGGTATTATCAGGCCCCGCACTGGCGGAACCGCTTGTTATTGCAGCATTGGGCGACAGTCTGACGCAGGGCTACGGCCTGCCCGCCGAGGACGGGTTCGTGCCACAGTTGCAAAACTGGCTGGATCAGAACGGTGCGGATGTGACGGTGATCAACGCAGGCGTGTCTGGTGACACGACCGCTGGCGGGTTGGCGCGGGTCGCCTGGACCATGACGCCCGAGGTCGATGGCATGATCGTGACGCTTGGCGGGAATGACCTGTTGCGCGGGATCGACCCCGCGGTCAGCCGCGCCAATCTGGATGGAATCATGAAGGCCGCCCAAGACGCCGAGGTAGAGGTGCTGCTGGTCGGCATGACCGCGCCGGGCAACTTTGGCCCTGAATATAAAACCGCCTTTGACAGCATCTATCCCGATCTTGCCGCGCAATATGACGCGAGCCTGATGGGCAGCTTCTTTGACGGCCTGTCCGACAATGGCGAGACGCCCGATCTGGCGCAGGCACGCGGGTTTTTCCAGGCCGACGGGGTGCATCCGAACGCGCAAGGCGTCACGAGAATCGTTGATGCTTTGGGCCCGAAAGTGCTGACGCTGATCGATCAGATCAACGAAAACGAGTAGTTTTGCACAAAAAACGGGCACCGAAGCGCCCGTCGTCAAAAATATTATGAACCGGTTTTGGGCCGGTTAGGCCAATGCGATATTCGCGGCGCTTTCGCGGCCATCACGGCCCGCTTCTACGTCGAATGTCACCTTCTGGTTGTCGGCAAGCCCGGTCAGGCCAGCGCGTTCAACCGCCGAGATGTGAACAAAGATATCTTTGCCGCCACCATCAGGCGCGATAAAGCCGTATCCCTTTGTGGTATTGAACCATTTTACGGTGCCAGTCGCCATGCCCCGTTTCTCCTCGTGTTTGTCCTGCCCACATTATGCGGCAGCGTGGCTCGGTCAGAACTTGATCGCACCAGCGCCGGAGGGCTGAGGGGTCGAAAGTCTTTCGCGTCGCACCTCTGACTTTGGCGCCAAATAGGACAAAATCAAGAGTTTTTGCCCCGAAACGCGTAACCGGCGGGCATTTGCGCAAGAAATTTCACAGTTATGAAATAATTTTACCAGTTGATAAAAAAATCATTCCGTGGGAGCGTTTCAGCATAAATAGTGACAGCAGGGATAAAAAAATGTCGCAGAAAATCTTTGAACCGGGGGTGGCTGCCGGACGGCTGGACGCCGACGCCTATGCCGCGCAGTTTTCCGATTTGCACCCGCCACTGGATGTGCACGAAGCGCTTGTCGCGGCGGACCGATGCTACTTCTGTCACGACGCGCCGTGCATCACGGCCTGCCCGACGGATATCGATATTCCGCTCTTCATCCGGCAGATCGCCACGGGCACACCCGATGCCGCCGCCAAAACGATCCTGAGCCAGAATATCATGGGCGGTATGTGCGCCCGCGTTTGTCCGACCGAACAGCTTTGTGAACAGGCCTGCGTGCGCGAAGTGGCCGAGGGCAAGCCCGTCAAGATCGGCGAGCTTCAGCGCTATGCCACCGACCATCTGCAAGCACAGGGCGCGCATCCGTTTGAACGCGCGGCCTCGACGGGCAAGCGCGTGGCCGTGGTCGGTGCAGGTCCGGCGGGGCTGTCTTGTGCGCACCGTTTGGCGATGATGGGGCATGATGTCACCGTCTTTGACGCGCGGCCCAAGCCCGGCGGTCTGAATGAATACGGGATCGCCACCTACAAGACACCCGACGGCTTCGCGCAGGCAGAGGTGGACTGGCTGCTCAAGATCGGCGGCATCACCGTGCAGAACAACGCAGCCCTTGGGGCGGCGATGACGCTGGACAGTTTGCGGGCCGACTATAACGCCGTGTTCCTTGGTATGGGCCTTGGCGGTGTGAACGCCTTGGGGGCCGAGGGCGAGGATAAGACCGGCGTGCTCGATGCGGTCGATTTCATCTCTCACCTGCGTCAGGCGAGCGATGTGGCTGCGGTCCCGATCGGTCGTGACGTGGTGGTGATCGGCGGCGGGATGACCGCGATCGATGCCGCCATTCAGGCGAAACTGCTGGGCGCGCTCAATGTGACGCTGGTCTATCGTCGCGGGCGCGACCGGATGAACGCCAGCGTGTTTGAACAGGATCTCGCGGCCTCTAAGGGCGTGCGGATCGTGACCCATGCCACGCCGGTCGCCGTGATCGGCAACGGTGCGGTGCGCGAGATCGAATTCGAATATGTCGACGACCAGATGAATGGCACGGGTCAGACCCTGCGCCTGCCCGCGGATCAGGTGTTCAAGGCCATCGGCCAGACCCTTCAGGGCGACGCGCTGCCGATGCTAGAGGCGCGCAAGATCAAGGTGGATGGCACCGGACGCACCAGTGTCGACGGGGTCTGGGCCGGTGGCGATTGCGCGAGCGGCGGCGATGACCTGACCGTGACCGCTGTCGCCGAAGGGCGCGACGCGGCGATGGACATTCACATGGTATTGATGGGCTAAGCCCCTACAGGAGAACGCAAATGGCTGATCTAAGAAGCGACTTCGTGGGCATCAAAAGCCCTAACCCGTTCTGGCTGGCATCCGCGCCACCCACGGACAAGGAATACAACGTCCGCCGCGCCTACGAGGCAGGCTGGGGCGGTGTCGTGTGGAAGACCCTCGGCATGGAGGGCCCGCCCGTCGTCAATGTCAACGGCCCGCGTTATGGCGCGATCTGGGGCGCGGACCGGCGGCTGTTGGGGCTCAACAACATCGAGCTGATTACCGATCGCCCGCTGGAGGTGAACCTGCGCGAGATGAAAGCGGTGAAACGCGACTACCCCGACCGCGCACTGATCGCGTCGATCATGGTCCCGTGCGAGGAGGAAGCGTGGAAAGCGATCCTGCCGCATGTGGAGGAAACCGGTGCCGACGGGATCGAGCTGAACTTCGGCTGCCCGCATGGCATGGCCGAGCGCGGCATGGGATCGGCTGTGGGGCAGGTGCCGGAATACATTGAAATGGTCACCCGCTGGTGCAAGCAATACACGCGCATGCCGGTGATCGTGAAGCTGACGCCGAACATCACCAATGTGCTCTACCCCGCCGAGGCCGCCAAACGCGGCGGCGCGGATGCGGTGAGCCTGATCAACACGATCAACTCCATCACCTCGGTTGATCTGGACCTGTTCGCGCCGGAGCCGATGATCGATGGGAAAGGCACCCACGGCGGCTATTGCGGCCCGGCGGTAAAGCCGATTGCCTTGAACATGGTGGCGGAAATCGCGCGCAACCCCGAGACGGCGGATATGCCGATCAGCGGCATCGGCGGCGTGACCACATGGCGCGACGCGGCAGAGTTTCTGGCCCTTGGCGCGGGCAATGTGCAGGTCTGCACGGCGGCGATGACCTATGGTTTCAAGGTTGTGCAAGAGATGATCTCGGGCCTGTCGGAATATATGGACGACAAGGGGATGACTTCGGTCGATCAACTGGTGCGCCGTGCGGTGCCGAATGTGACCGACTGGAACCAGCTGAACCTGAACTATGTCGCCAAGGCCAAGATCGATCAGGATCTGTGTATCTCCTGCGGGCGCTGCTTTGCCGCCTGCGAAGACACGTCGCATCAGGCGATTGCCATGTCCGAAGATCGCACCTTCAGCGTGATCGACGACGAATGCGTCGCCTGCAACCTCTGCGTCAATGTTTGCCCGGTCGAGGATTGTATCTCGATGGTGGAGCTGGCCCCCGGCACCACGGACCCGCGCACGGGCAAGCCCGTCGATCCGAATTACGCCAACTGGACGACGCACCCCAACAACCCCTCCGCCACAGCGGCCGAGTGACCCTTGCCCCCGCCGCTACTGTTGCGGCGCGGCGGGGGTCAACAACGTCGAGAACATCAGTCGCAGATGGTCCGACGCCTGCTGGTGTTGATCGGCATCGCCGTCCAGCAGCAGCACGACTTGCGGCGCGAAATCGGCATAGTGTTGCGTGGTCGACCAGATCGAGAAAATCAGATGGCGCGGGTCCATCCGCGCGATCTTTCCCGCCGCCATCCAATCGGAAATAACGGCGCATTTCTCGTCGAACAGCGGTTTCAGATCGCTTTGCAAGCGCGGCTCCATATGGGGCGCACCGCGTAAAATTTCACCGGCAAACAAGCGGCTTTCACGGGGCAGATCCCGCGCCATATCCAGTTTGCGCTGCACATAATCCAACAGCTCTGTGCGCGGGTCACCATCGGCGTCCAACTCGACCAGCGGGTCGAGCCACGTCTCCATCAGCTGGCTCAGCAGGGTCGTGTGGATCTCTTCCTTCCCGCTGAAATAATACAATATATTCGGTTTGCTCAGCCCCGCCTCGCTGGCGATCTGATCCAGCGTGGCCCCGCGAAACCCGTAGGTCGAAAACACATCAAGCGCCGCATCCAGGATCACACGGCGGTTGCGCCTTTGGATTCGGCTGGGCTTTTTCTTGGCGGTTGGCTCGGGCATGGCGCGTCCCCTTTCGGTGTAAGTGCCTGAAAATGCGGCACCCCACTTCGGACGGGTGGCCCGATGGGAAAGCATTTCTTGACAGACTTAACCCTAGCCGCAATCGTGGATTTACCAAATGGTAAAAATTTACGCCTTGCACAAGGTAGAAAACGCAAAGGAAACCGCTATGGCCGCGCCCGGTGAAAACCTGAAGATCAACCCGGATCGTTTGTGGGACAGTCTGATGGAGATGGCCAAGATCGGCCCCGGTGTGGCGGGTGGCAACAATCGCCAGACGCTGACCGACGAAGACGCCGAAGGTCGCGCCCTGTTCCAGAAATGGTGCGAGGAGGCGGGCTGCACCATGGGCCTTGATACGATGGGCAACATGTTCGCGCAGCGCGATGGCACCGACCCCGATGCGCTGCCGGTCTACGTCGGGTCGCATCTGGATACGCAGCCCACGGGCGGCAAGTATGACGGCGTGCTGGGTGTGCTGGGCGGGCTGGAACTGCTGCGCACGATGAACGATCTGGGGATCAAGACGAAACACCCCGTGGTCGTGACCAACTGGACCAACGAAGAGGGCACCCGCTATGCCCCCGCGATGCTGTCGTCTGGCGTTTTTGCCGGCATCCACACGCAGGAATGGGCCTATGCCAAGACCGATGCCGAGGGCTTGCGCTTTGGTGACGAGCTCAAGCGGATCGGCTGGCAGGGCGACGAAGAGGTCGGCGCGCGCAAGATGCATGCGTTTTTCGAACTGCACATCGAACAGGGCCCGATCCTGGAGGCCGAAGGCAAGGACATTGGCGTCGTGACCCACGGGCAGGGGCTGTCGTGGACCCAAGTCACTGTGACCGGCAAGGATGCGCATACCGGATCAACACCGATGCCGATGCGCAAGAACGCAGGCCTCGGCATGGCGCGTATGCTTGAAGCGGTGGACCAGATCGCATGGTCCCACGCGCCGCATGCGGTTGGTGCCGCGGGGCATATCGAGGTCTACCCGAACTCGCGCAACGTGATCCCGGGGCAGGTGATCTTTACCGTCGATTTCCGGTCGCCCGATCTGAGCGTGATCGAGGATATGGAAAAGCGTCTGCGCGTCGAGGGTCAGAAGATCGCCGATGACATGGGGCTTGAGGTCGCTTTTGAAAAGGTCGGTGGCTTTGATCCTGTCGCCTTTGACGAAGGCTGCGTCTCGGCCATCCGTTCCGCGGCAGAGCGGTTGGGGTACAGCCATATGGACGTCATCTCGGGGGCGGGTCACGATGCCTGCTGGATCAACGGGGTGGCCCCGACCGCGATGGTCATGTGCCCCTGCGTGGATGGGCTGAGCCATAACGAGGCCGAAGAGATCACCAAGGAATGGGCCAAGGCCGGTGCCGATGTTTTGCTGCATGCGGTGCTGGAAACGGCTGAGATTGTGGGCTGAACCCGTCGGGGGCCTGAGCGGGCGTGGCCTGGGGGCCAGCCCCCAGACCCCCGGGATTTGGACCATTTGGATGACAGATAGGGGAGAGGACAGATGAGCAAGGTTATCAAGGGCGGCATGGTCTGCACGGCGGATCGCACCTGGAAAGCGGATGTGTTGATCGAGGGCGAGATCATCAAGCAGATCGGCGAGGATCTGGTGGGCGACGAATATATCGACGCCGAAGGGGCCTATGTCATCCCCGGCGGG
>NZ_CH959310.1:1260334-1324358 GCF_000152605.1 Sulfitobacter sp. EE-36
GGCCGAGACATTCGAGACAGGCACCTGGGCCGCCGCCGTGGGCGGGACCACGATGATCGTCGATTTCTGTCTGCCCGGGGCGGACGGGTCGATCAAGAACGCGATCAATGAATGGCACCGCAAATCCGCGCCGCAGATCTGTTCGGATGTCGGCTATCACATGGCAATCACCGGTTGGAACGAGAATGTCTTTGACGAGATGAAAGACGCCGTCGACATGGGGGTGAATTCGTTCAAACACTTTATGGCCTATAAAGGGGCCTTGATGGTCGAGGATGACGAGATGTTCGCATCCTTCCAGCGCTGTGCCGAACTTGGGGCGCTGCCGATGGTCCATGCCGAGAACGGCGATCTGGTCGCGGCCTTGCAGGAAAAGTATTTCAATCAGGGGATCACGGGACCGGAGGGGCATGCCTATTCCCGCCCGCCCGAGCTGGAGGGCGAGGCCGCCAACCGCGCGATCACCATTGCCGATGCCGCCGGCGTGCCGCTTTATATCGTGCATGTCTCGTGCGAGCAGACCCACGAAGCGATCCGCCGTGCGCGGCAAAAGGGGATGCGGGTCTATGGCGAGCCGCTGATCCAGTTCCTGACTCTGGACGAGAGCGAGTATTTCAACAAAGATTGGGACCATGCCGCACGCCGTGTCATGTCGCCGCCCTTCCGGTCCAAGGACCATCAGGACAGTCTATGGGCGGGCTTGCAGTCGGGGTCGTTGCAGGTGGTTGCCACCGACCACGCTGCGTTTTCGACCGAGCAGAAACGCGCGGGCCGCGATGATTTCCGCATCATCCCCAACGGGTCCAACGGGTTGGAGGAACGTCTGGCGGTGCTCTGGACCGAAGGGGTGGAGACGGGTCGTCTGACGCCCAATGAATTTGTCGCTGCCACCTCGACCAATGTGGCGAAGATCCTGAATATCTATCCGCGCAAGGGCGCGATTGTCGAAGGCGCCGACGCGGATATCGTGGTATGGGATCCCAAGATCAGCAAGACGATTTCGACGGCGAACCACCACTCCATTCTGGATTACAACGTCTTTGAAGGCTTCGAGGTCAAGGCACAGGCGCGCTATACCCTGAGCCGTGGCGAGGTCATCTGGGCCTGGGGGCAGAATTCGCAGCCCAACCCCGGACGCGGGCGCTTTGTGCCGCGGCCTGCTTTCCCGTCGGCCAACCTTGCGCTGAGCAAGTGGAAAGAGTTGACTGCGCCGAAACTGATCAAACGCGATCCGCTGAACATCCCTGCGGGGATCTGAACGCGGGACTATCAACGCAGCGCGGCGGTTGCGCCGCGCTGCCCTGAAGAAGAAAGAGGCCAGCATAGATGCGAGCACGTTGTACGGCAGAAGAGGGACGCAGCTTATGAGCACCGCGCCCGTGATCTCGGCCCAGAACCTATCCCTGACATTTGAAACCAACGACGGCCCTGTGCATGCGCTGAAAGACGTGTCGCTTGATATCGAGAAAGGCGATTTCGTCAGCTTTATCGGGCCGTCGGGCTGCGGCAAGACGACGTTCCTGCGCTGTATGGCGGACCTGGAGCAGCCCACGGGGGGCGAGATCACGGTGAATGGCGTAAGTGCTGCCGAGGCACGGCGGGCGCGGGCCTATGGCTATGTGTTCCAGGCGGCGGGGCTTTATCCCTGGCGGACGATTGGCGGCAATATCCGGCTGCCGCTTGAAATCATGGGGTATTCCAAGGCGGATCAGGCGGCGCGGGTTCGCCAAGTGTTGGAGCTGGTCGAGCTGGCAGGGTTCGAGCGCAAGTTCCCTTGGCAGCTGTCGGGTGGGATGCAGCAGCGGGCCTCGATCGCGCGGGCGCTGGCGTTTGATGCGGATATCTTGCTGATGGATGAACCCTTTGGCGCGCTGGACGAGATCGTGCGCGACCATTTGAATGAACAGCTGTTACGCCTGTGGGCGCGCACGCAAAAGACCATCGCTTTTGTCACCCACTCGATCCCGGAGGCGGTGTATCTGAGCACCAAGATCGTGGTAATGAGCCCGCGCCCCGGACGGATTGCAGATGTCATCGACAGCCCTTTGCCGAAAGAGCGCCCCTTGGACATTCGCGAAACGCCCGAGTTTCTGGAGATCGCGCATCGGGTGCGGGAAGGATTGCGGGCGGGGCATGCGGATGATTGATCGCGCGCCCGCTGCTATCCGGCCCTTCGGGGAGGATTTTCGGACCATCTGGAAGCAGGGGGGCGCGCGATGAAGTCGAGCTTCTTGCCTGTCCTGACTGTGGTCGGGGTCTTGTTTGCGCTGTGGTATGCGGCGGCGGTCTGGCTGAATTCGGACTGGACCTATGACAAGGCCACACGGTCGGGCGAGACGGTGACCGCCACGTCTTTGGTCGCGGATACCTGGGCTCAGAAAAAACCCAAATTGCCCGCGCCGCATCAGGTCGCGTCAGAGATCTGGGATACGACCGTGATGAAGAAAGTCACGTCGAAGCGGTCCTTGGTCTATCATTCCTGGATCACGCTCAGCGCGACCCTGCTGGGCTTTGGCATGGGCACCTTGCTGGGCGTCTTGCTGGCGGTGGGGATCGTGTTCAACCGGGTGATGGATATGTCGGTGATGCCTTGGGTGATCGCCAGCCAGACCATTCCCATTCTGGCGATTGCGCCGATGATCATTGTGGTGCTGAACGCCGTGGGCGTGTCGGGGCTGCTGCCGAAAGCGATGATCAGCATGTATCTGTCGTTCTTCCCCGTCGTTGTCGGCATGGTGAAAGGGCTGCGCAGCCCTGACCAGATGCAGTTGGACCAGATGCGCACCTGGCATGCGAGTGCGGGCCAGACCTTCTGGAAGCTGCGGTTGCCTGCGTCGATGCCGTATTTCTTTACCTCGCTCAAGATCGCGATGGCTGCGTCACTGGTGGGGGCCATCATTGGTGAGCTGCCAACGGGTGCCGTTGCGGGTCTGGGGGCGCGGTTGTTGGCTGGCAGCTACTATGGCCAGACGATCCAGATCTGGAGCGCGTTGATCATGGCGGCGGCCTTGGCGGCGTTGCTGGTGGGGATCATCGGCTTGATCCAGCGTGTGACATTGAAACGGATGGGGATGGCGCGATGATCTGGCTGGTTTTTGCCGCAGTGACCTGGGCCTTTGGCATGTGGGTCAACATCCGGTTGGCGCGATTGCGGCCGGCCCGCTGGGTGTCCCTTGCAGCGCCCTTGGTTTTTGGCGCGACGCTGATCGCTGTCTGGGAAGGCATTGTGCGCGGGCTCGAGATTTCGCAGGTCTTGCTGCCTGCGCCGTCGCTGATTGCCCTGCGGCTGGTGTCATCGCTTGATATCCTTTGGGTGGATTTCGTGCAGACCGTGCTGAAGGGCGCGTTGTCGGGCTATGTGCTGGGCTGTGGTGCGGCCTTTTTGATCGCCGTTGCGATTGACCGTTTCCCCTTCTTGCAACGGGGGCTTTTGCCGGTGGGGAACTTTGTGGCCGCGCTGCCGGTGATCGGGATGGCCCCGATTCTGGTGATGTGGTTCGGTTTTGACTGGCAGTCCAAGGCCGCCGTGGTCGTGGTCATGGTGTTCTTTCCGATGCTGGTGAACACGGTGCAGGGCTTGCAAGCCACCGACGCCATGCAGCGCGATCTGATGCGGACCTATGCGGCCAGCTATTGGGCGACGCTGTTCAAGCTGCGCTTGCCTGCCGCGATGCCTTTCGTGTTCAATGGGCTGAAGATCGGCACGACCCTTGCCTTGATCGGGGCGATTGTTGCTGAATTTTTCGGCTCTCCTGTGCGGGGGATGGGGTTTCGGATCTCTACCTCGGTGGGCCAGCTTGCGCTTGATCTGGTCTGGGCCGAGATTGTTGTCGCGGCGATTGCCGGGTCCGCATTCTACGGCGCGATGTCATTGTTTGAACGGCGGGTGACCTTTTGGCACCCGAGCCAGCGGAACTAACGCGGAACTAACCAAGACGACCAACCAACCAAGAGGGAGATATAAAAATGAAAAAACTATCAACATATGTCGCCGGGGCCGCTGTGGGCCTGATGGGGACCATGGCCCAAGCGGCGGATGATGTGACGCTTCAGCTGAAGTGGGTCACGCAGGCGCAGTTCGCGGGCTATTATGTGGCTCAGGACAAAGGGTTCTATGACGAAGAAGATCTAAACGTCACGATCAAGCCGGGCGGTCCGGACATTGCGCCGACACAGGTGCTGGCCGGTGGTGGTGCCGATGTCGCCGTTGAATGGATGCCCGCCGCTTTGGCCGCGCGCGAGAAGGGCCTGCCGATGGTGAACATCGCGCAGCCGTTCAAATCCTCGGGCATGATGCTGACCTGCCGCAAGGATGCCGGAATCGAGACCACGGATGACTTCAAAGGCAAGACGTTGGGCGTCTGGTTCTTTGGCAACGAATTCCCCTTTCTCAGCTGGATGAGCAAGCTTGAGCTGCCCACCGAAGGCGGTGAGGATGGTGTGACCGTGCTGAAACAAGGCTTTAACGTGGATCCGCTGCTGCAAAATCAGGCCGCCTGCGTGTCGACCATGACCTATAATGAATACTGGCAGGTGATCGACGCAGGTCTGACGCCGGATGATCTGAACGTGTTCAAATACGAAGAGCAGGGCGTTGCCACATTGGAAGACGGGCTTTACGCGCTGGAAGAGAACCTTGCCGATCCGGCGTTCGAGGACAAGATGGTGCGCTTTGTGCGGGCCTCTATGAAGGGCTGGAAATACGCCGAGGAAAACCCAGATGAAGCGGCGGAAATCGTGTTGGACAACGATGCCTCGGGTGCGCAAACCGAAGAGCATCAGAAACGCATGATGGGCGAAGTGGCCAAGCTGACCGCAGGCAGCAACGGCGCGCTGGACGAGGCGGATTACGAGCGGACCGTGCAATCGCTGCTGTCCGGTGGGTCGGACCCCGTCATCACGGTAGAGCCGTCGGGCGCATGGACCCATGCGATCACCGACAAAGCCTTGAACTAAGGCGCGCTGAACTAAGGGGACATGTCCCCGACACAGTGCAGGAATACGAAGGGGCTGGCAGCGATGCCAGCCCCTTTTGCGTGGTGGGTAACGTCAGCGGCGTTAAAGCACCGTGACCTTGGTGCCGATGGGCACACGTTGGTACAGGTCTTTGACGTGTTCATTCAGCATGCGGATACACCCGTTCGAGACAGAGCGCCCGATGCTGCTGGGTTGGGTGGTGCCGTGGATGCGGAAGTATGTATCGCGGCCGTTCTGGAACAGATAGAGCGCGCGCGCGCCCAGCGGATTGGACGGGCCACCGGGTTGCGCATCGGTATTGCCGATGAACCGCGCATAGGTCTTGGGCTCCCGTTCGATCATCTCGTCCGTGGGGCGCCAGGTGGGCCATTCCTTTTTGACGTCGATCGTCGCGGTGCCGGTAAACTCCAGCCCCGCCTTGCCGACGCCCACGCCGTATCGCATGGCCTGACCGGGGGCGGTCACCAGATACAGGTAGTGGCTGCGGGGCAGGATCAGCAGTTCGCCCACGGCATATTGTGGTTTGATCGACACCATTTGCGGCGTGGGGTCATAGGCGGCACCCGCGGCAAACAGCGCGTGGGGAAAGGCGAGGGCGGCCAAAGAACCTGCGATAAACTGACGGCGGCGCATGGGGGGCTCCTTTAGGATGTGATGACGGTATCTTGCCCCTTGGGTTGTGTTTGGCAACCCTGAGGACATAAAAAAACCGGCTGTCCCGTGAGGGTCAGCCGGCAAATTCATCCTGCGGGCCTAAGGCCCTGCATGGCTTATGCCAGTGCGATGTTCGACGCGGATTCGCGGCCGTCACGGCCAGCTTCGATGTCGAATGTCACTTTCTGGTTGTCGGCCAGACCGGTCAGGCCTGCGCGCTCGACAGCGGAGATGTGTACGAATACATCTTTGCTGCCGCCATCGGGTGCGATAAAGCCGAAGCCTTTTGTTGTGTTGAACCATTTTACGGTGCCAGTGGCCATATCCGTAGTCTCCTCTAGTATGCCATCCGCGTCGTGCGATGGCTTGGCGTTGTCGGTCTGGATCGAAGTCTGAACGCCGTATGAGGGAGACAGTTGGTCGAAAAAGAATAACGTTAGCCATTCGGATATGGCAGGTCGTGGGGATTCGCGCAAGGGGCTGTCAATGGGCCTTGAAAAACAGGCCGATCCTTGCTGATTCCGGCACATTTGCGCCGTATTCTTCGGAGGGGCAAGGTGAAACCCTAACGCGCATTGGCGGAGGCAGCGGGACAAAGGGTTAACGGATTGGCCGAAATTGCCTAACTGCTGCCAGATTCATCTGCGATTTTGCTCCGAGCCATAAGAGAATTTAACCAGTCCCCCTTCTGCCGACACGACAACGAGTGAGCCACCGTATGAAAATCCTAGCCGTAGATGACGATCCCACCATTCTTGACCTGTTGCGCGACTGTCTGACGCCGTCGCTGGGGTTCGATCTGGTCTGTGCGGACTCGGCCGAGGATGGGTTGGCCAAGATCGACGAACACGGGGCAAGCTTTGACTGCTTTCTGCTGGATATCATGCTGCCCGGCGTTGACGGGATCACCCTATGTGACGACATCCGCAATATGCAGGCCTATAAAAGTGCGCCGATCATCATGATCACCGGCAGCCGGAAACATGATCTGATGGACACCGCCTTCCGCGCCGGGGCGACGGATTTCATCTTCAAGCCCTTGAACGGGATCGAGTTGGGCGCGCGTATCAACATGGCGGGCATGCTCAGCGACAGCCTGCGGCGTGAACGCGAGGCCGCGCATACGCTGGCGGAGCTGTCGGGCCTGATGAAGGTACGGGTCGAGGAAAGCTTTGATCTGAACGTTGTCGGCGTCGACGATTTGCACGGGTTCGAAAACCACATGCTGCGTCTGCCAGAAGGCTGCTATGCCATGAGCCTTTTTGCGGTCAAACTGCCACAGATCCGCAATATCTTCGAGGCCGCAAGCCCGGCTGAGTTCTGTCGCCAGATGGGCTTGGTTGCGCAGGCCACGGTCGCGGCGCTGGCGCATGAGAAATGCTTTATGGGCTATGCGGGCGAGGGGATCATCGTGGGCACCGTGATGGGCCGCCACCGGATCAAGCCCGAAGAGATACAGAAAGACATCGAAGACATCCTGTCCCATGATGGCACCGCCGCACGTATCGGCGGGGATTTCAGCGCCGATGTCACGGTCAAGCTGGTGTCGAACCAGCGGCTGTGGTCGGGGCTGTCTGCCTGCAACACGCTGCGCGATTTTCTGGGCCGTGAAACCGTGCCCGACAGCACCAGCACCGACCGCACCGATGGCTATGCCGAGCTGGCCGACGGGCTGTAACGGGAAACCCGAGCCGCGTTTCGGCGGCGCGTTGACCGACACATAAAAAGGCCCCCGCAGTTTCCTGCGGGGGCCTTTTTCTTAAAGCTTTCGCCTAGATCAGCGCGAGAATTTCTTGTGCTTCATGCGCTTGGGTTCCATGGCGTCTTCGCCCAGACGACGCTTCTTGTCCTCTTCGTAGTCAGAGAAGCCGCCCTCGAACCATTCAACATGCGCGTCGCCTTCAAAGGCGAGGATGTGCGTACAGATCCGGTCAAGGAAGAAACGGTCGTGCGAGATGACCACAGCGCAGCCCGCGAAATCGACCAGCGCGTCTTCGAGCGCGCGCAGGGTTTCAACGTCCAGATCGTTGGTAGGTTCATCGAGCAGCAGTACGTTGCCGCCTTCTTTCAGCAGACGTGCCATATGCACACGGTTGCGTTCACCGCCCGACAGCAGGCCGACTTTCTTCTGCTGGTCGCCGCCCTTGAAGTTGAAAGCACCGCAATAGGCGCGGGAGTTCACTTCGGCATCGCCAAGCTTGATGATCTCGGCCCCGCCCGAAATGGCCTGCCAGACGTTGTCATCAGGGTTCAGGTCATCGCGCGACTGGTCAACATAGGACAGATCAACGGTATTTCCGAGTTCGATCGTGCCGGTATCGGGTTGTTCATGGCCGGTGATCATCTTGAACAGGGTTGATTTACCCGCGCCGTTGGGCCCGATGACGCCGACGATCCCGCCTGGCGGCAGAGAGAAGTCCAGCTTTTCGATCAACAGCTTGTCGCCCATGGCTTTGGACAGGCCCTCGACCTCAAGCACCTTGTTGCCCAGACGGGGACCGTTGGGGATAACGATCTGGGCGCGCGTCAGGCGTTCGCGCTCTGAGCTGTCGGCCATTTCGTTATAGGACTTGATCCGCGCTTTGGATTTCGCCTGACGGGCCTTGGCCCCCTGACGCATCCATTCCAATTCGCGCGACAGTGTCTTTTGCTTGGACTTGTCCTCGCGGGCTTCCTGTTCAAGCCGTTTGGCTTTCTGGTCGATCCAGCTGGAATAGTTCCCCTCGTAGGGGATGCCATTGCCGCGGTCGAGCTCGAGGATCCAGCTGGTGATGTTATCAAGGAAGTACCGGTCGTGGGTGACGATCAGGATCGTGCCCTTGTAGTCGATCAGGTGCTGTTGCAGCCAGGCGATGGTTTCCGCGTCCAGGTGGTTGGTCGGTTCGTCAAGCAGCAGCATTTCGGGCGCTTCCAGCAGCAGCTTGCACAGCGCCACGCGGCGGGCTTCACCACCGGACAGTTTGGTCACATCGGCATCGTCGGGCGGGCAGCGCAGGGCTTCCATCGAGACGTCGATCTGGCTGTCGAGATCCCAGAGGTTCTCCGCGTCGATCTGATCCTGCAAGGCGGCCATTTCGTCGGCTGTCTCGTCGGAGTAGTTCATTGCCAGTTCGTTGTAGCGGTCCAGAATGTCCTTCTTGGCTTTCACGCCCAGCATGACATTTTCGCGCACGGTCAGGGCTGGGTCCAGATAGGGTTCCTGTTCCAGGTAGCCGACCTTGGCCCCTTCAGCGACCCATGCTTCGCCCGAGTAATCCTTGTCCTTACCGGCCATGATCTTCATCAGCGTGGATTTACCCGCGCCGTTGACACCGACCACACCGATTTTCACACCGGGCAGGAAGTTCAGGTTAATGTTGTCGAAACACTTTTTGCCGCCCGGGTAGGTCTTTGAGACACCGGACATGTGATAGACATATTGATAGGCGGCCATTGAGAATCCTCGGATAAGCTGAATACGGTTTGGAACGTGCAATATCGCCACAGGCGGGCAAGAGCAAACATTCAATATATATGGCCTGTGCCGCGTTTTTGAAGCCCGCCCGTTACCGGGCGATTCACAAGGCGCAGGGGCAAGACGCACAAAGCGCGGATCGCGCGGGCGGCAAAGGCTGTTTTTCCGATAACTATCCCTTTTTACCGTTTTCGAACGGTGAACTGGGGACGAATGACCGAATTTTACGCGAAATTCAGTCGAAAAAAATTTTGGACCTCGTTTATATTCGCCTAATCCGGGTGCGTTCAGCGCCCCGGTACAACGCGGCCGCAAAAAGACCGCGTCATACACAAAGGGACAAATACATGACAGCATCCACTATTGTTGTTGGACTGGACGGGGGGGAAGCCGGGGCGCGCGCTTTGGATTTCGCAACGAAACAGGCCAAATTGATTGGCGATTGCGAGCTCAAGCTCGTTTACGTGATTGAATGGTCTCCATTCAGCTTCCAGACCTCGGAAGAGAATGACCAGCGCCACAAGCGGCGCGAAGAGGAACTGGCACTGGCCCGCGAACGTATCGTCGATCCGGCGGTCAAGAAGGTCAGCGAAGACGGCGTCACCGTTCAGGGCATCGTGAAGCATGGCGATGTGGCCGATATTCTGGACGATCTGGCCAAGAAACACGGCGCACAGCAGATCGTGGTGGGCCGTGTCGGTCTGCGCGGCCTGAAAGAGCGTATGTTCGGCGGCGTAACCGGCCGCTTGGCTGTGGCGTCCCGCGTGCCTCTGACGATCATTCCTTGAAAGGTCATATCATGAAAAAATTTCTGACAACGGGTGCGGGGGCTGCTGCTGTCTCTGCCTTGCCCATGGTTGCCGCGGCACAAGAAACCGTCGGCATGGATCAACGCATCAATGATATCTTCGCGGGTTCGACGGGCTGGTTCGTCAATCTGATCTTCATGTCGCTACCCGGCACCAACTTCCCGTGGATCGTGCTGTGGCTGGTGGTCGCGGCGTCGGTGTTTACGCTGTATTTCGGCTTCATTCAGGTCAAAGCGTTCTGGCATGCGATCTCGCTGGTCAAAGGCGATTATTCCGATCCCGATGACGCGGGCGAGGTGAGCCACTTTCAGGCGCTTGCAACGGCGCTGTCGGGGACTGTCGGTCTGGGCAATATCGCGGGCGTCGCGGTGGCCGTGGGCATCGGCGGTCCGGGGGCGACCTTCTGGATGATCCTGGCCGGTTTGCTGGGCATGGCCTCCAAGTTCACCGAATGTACGCTGGGTGTGAAATACCGCAATGAATACGCCGATGGCACCGTTTCCGGTGGTCCGATGTACTATATGACAAAGGGCTTCAAGGAGCGCGGCCTGCCTTTGGGCGGGGTGCTGGCGGTGATCTTTTCGATCTTTACCATCGGCGGTGCCTTGGGCGGCGGGAATATGTTCCAGGCCAATCAGGCCCATGCGCAGCTGTCCGGTATCATCGGCGACTACCCTGGCTGGATCACCGGCATCGTCTTTGCCGCAGTGGTCTTTGCGGTCATCGTCGGCGGGATCAAATCCATCGCCAATGTCACCGAGAAAATCGTGCCGTTGATGGGCGTGATCTATGTTGGTGCCGCGCTGATCATCCTGATCGTTGAATACGACAAGATCGGTTGGGCCTTTGGCCAGATTTTTGAAGGTGCGTTCAGTGGTCTGGGCGTTGCAGGTGGTCTGGTTGGCGCGCTGATCCAGGGCTTTAAACGGGCGGCGTTCTCGAACGAGGCGGGTGTCGGCTCGGCGGCGATCGCACACTCTGCCGTGCGCACCAAAGAGCCGGTGACCGAAGGCGTCGTTTCCCTGTTGGAGCCCTTCATCGATACCGTTGTCATCTGTACGATGACCGCGCTGGTGATCACCATCTCTGGCGTGCTGGTGATGGACCCCGAAACGGGCCGCTTCATCCTGAATGACGCAGGCACCGCGATCCAGACCATCGACGGGTCAAGCGGCGTTCAGCTGACATCGGCTGCCTTTGCGACCGGGTTCAGCTGGTTCCCCTATGTGCTGGCGCTGGCGGTGATCCTGTTTGCCTTCTCCACCATGATCAGCTGGTCCTACTACGGGCTGAAGGCGTGGACCTATCTGTTCGGTGAAGGCAAAACCAAAGAGATCGTGTTCAAGGTGATCTTCTGCCTGTTCATCATCGTGGGGGCGGCGGCCAATCTGGGCGCGGTTATCGACTTCTCTGATGCGATGATCTTTGCGATGGCGGTTGTGAACATCACGGCGCTGTACTTCCTGATGCCGATCGTGAAACGCGAGATGAAGAGCTATTTCGCGCGGTTGAAATCCGGCGAGATCAAGAAGTTCGTCGATTAACGCACGGATAACGCGATTGACAAAGGGGCGTTGCTGCCCTTCTTTCGGCCCCTGATGTATATCGGGGGCCGTTTTCGTTGGGTTATCCATTTCCATATGCGCCCCCGGGGCAGGTGATCGGGCTGCTTGGCGGGTCGTTTGATCCGGCGCACGAGGGGCACGCCCATATCACCCGCGAGGCGATCAAGCGTTTCAGGCTGGATCGGGTGTGGTGGATGGTCAGCCCGGGCAATCCGCTCAAGGCGCATGGGCCGGCCCCAATGGCATCCCGTCTGGCCCGCGCGCGCGAGGTGATGCAGCACCCGCGGGTCGAGGTCACCGATATCGAGGCCCATCTTGGCACCCGCTACACCGCGCAAACCCTTGCCGCGCTGCGGGCCCGCTATCCCGGTGTGCGCTTCGTCTGGCTGATGGGGGCGGATAATCTGGCGCAGTTCCACCTGTGGCAGGACTGGCGGCAGATCATGGAGACAGTGCCCCTAGGGGTGCTTGCACGGCCCGGCCAGCGCATATCTGCACGGATGAGCCACGCCGCGACGCTTTATGCTCCCTACCGGATTTCGGGGCGGCAAAGCCAGCTCTTGGGGCAGACACCGGCGCCCGCGTGGTGTTTCGTGAACGTCCCGATGGTCGATGTCAGCTCAAGCGCGATCCGGGCCGCGGGCAAATGGTCAGCGCAATCTGGCAGAGGCGATACCCGCCCCTAGGATCATCGCCATGCCGACCCATGTCAGCGCGTCGGGCCATGCGCCGAACACCAGCCACCCCAGCCCCACGGCGGACAGCAGTTGCAGATACACCAGCGGCGCGACCTTGGTCGCAGGGGCCATGCGATAGGCGTATAACATCAGCAGGTTGCCCAGCATCGAACACAGCGCGCTTGCGAGGCTTAGCCCCAGGACGGGGCCGGTCAGCGGCGGGAAATAGACCAGCCCCAGCGGCAAAAGCAGCAGCCCGCTGATCACCAGCTGGCTGAAGGTCAGCGCAAGGGGCGGGGCCAGATGCGACAGCCAGCGCGACATCGTGAGGAACACGCCATAAAGCGTCCCCGCGATCAGCGCCCAAAGCAGCCCTGGAC
This sequence comes from Sulfitobacter sp. EE-36, assembly GCF_000152605.1. Classification (NCBI taxonomy): domain Bacteria; kingdom Pseudomonadati; phylum Pseudomonadota; class Alphaproteobacteria; order Rhodobacterales; family Roseobacteraceae; genus Sulfitobacter; species Sulfitobacter sp. EE-36. Next base: position 1,272,851 of record NZ_CH959310.1, read on the forward strand.
TGGGTTCAAGCCCCGGTCGGACCACGACCAGCACCCCCAGAAACCCCGCTACGATCAACGCGCTGCGCTGAAGCGATATCGCCTCGCGCAGGAAGAGCGCGGCCAGCACATAGCTGAGCAGCGGACCGATAAAGAAGGCGGCAAAGACATTGGCCACGTCCTCGGTCACCAGTGCTGTCTGGATGCAGGTGATGCTGCCGCACAGGATGGCGGCACGGACCCAGATGCGCCAGTTGCCGAACAGGGCGCGCGTTTGCGGCGGGGCGAAGGGCACCAGCAGCAGCGCCCCTATGGCAAACCGCGACCACGCCACAAAAACGGGGGCCACGCCAAGCTGTGAGGTCAGGATCTTGCCCGCGCTGTCGCCTGCGGGAATCAGTGACATGGCGACAAACATGATCAAAATAACGCGTTGCATGTTTTGTCAGTTAGCATGGGCCCCCGCCCATGAAAATGTGATTTGCAAGCGCTTGTGTCGCTCTGTCCTGTCAGGTTTAAGTCGCCCCATGAAAACTGTTTTATCCCGTCGTCTGTTTCTGAGTACCGCTGCGGCGGCTGTTGTGGCTCCAGCGGCCTTTGCGGCCCCGCCAACTGAATCGCTGCGCCCCGTTCTGCGCGGGGACGATCTATTCCGGCAGGCGATCCCCTCGGCGCAAGAGCTGATCGACAAGGCGCGGTTGAACGGGGCTGTGACCTTTAGTCTGGCGGATGCGGAAACCGGTGCGGTGCTGGAACAGAACGGCCCGCTTGACGGGATGCCCCCGGCGAGCGTGACCAAGGCGATTACCGCGCTTTACGCGCTGGATACCTTGGGCGCAGCGCATCAGTTCCAGACGCGCATCATGGCGACCGGTGGCATTGTGGACGGCGAAGTGCAGGGCGATCTGATCCTTGTGGGCGGGGGCGATCCGACGCTGGATACGGACGGGCTGGCCAAAATGGCAGATGACCTCAAGGCGGCGGGCATTATCGGCGTCAAAGGCGGGTTGAAGATTTACGAACGCAGCCTGCCGGTCTTCCCGTTGATTGATGCGGATCAGCCGGATCATGTGGGCTATAACCCCGCTGTGTCAGGGCTGGCGCTGAACTTTAACCGCGTCCACTTTGAATGGAAGCGCGAGAACGGCAGCTATTCGGTGCTGATGGACGGGCGGTCGGGGTCTTATCGCCCTGACGTGGCGATGGCCGCGATGGAGATCAGCGACCGCAGTGCGCCGGTCTTTGCCTATCGTGACGCAGGCACCCGCGATGACTGGAGCGTCGCGAAAAGTGCCTTGGGCAACGGTGGGTCGCGCTGGCTGCCGGTGCGCAAGCCGGGGCTGTATGCGGGCGATATCTTTAAGACATTGGCGGGGGCACAGGGCATCCGTCTGCGCGACATGGCGTTGATCACCAGCTTGCCCGAGGGCGAGGTGCTGGTGACCCGTTCCAGCGCGCCGCTGCGCGATATCCTGCGCGATATGTTGAAGTATTCCAATAACTTGATTGCAGAGATGGCGGGGCTGTCCGCCACGGTTTACCGCACGGGCACGCCCGCGTCCCTGCGCGCGTCTGCGGCAGAGATGAACGTGTGGGCCAAGGCCAATCTGGGCATGGATGCACCCGCGCTGGTGGACCATTCGGGGTTGGGCGAAGACAGCCGTGTGACCGCGCAGGATATGGTGACGGCGTTGGTGCGGGTCTATGGATCGGGCACGTTGAAACCGTTGCTCAAGTCGATTTCCCTGCGCGATTCCAAGGGGCGGCCCGTGCAGGATCACCCGATCAAGGTGGAGGCGAAGACCGGCACGTTGAACTTTGTCTCGGCCTTGGCGGGGTATCTGACGGCACCGGACGGGCGGGTGATGGCCTTTGCCGTGTTCACCGCCGATATGCCACGTCGCGCCACCCTGACCCGCGCGCAACGCGAACGCCCCGAGGGGGGGCGGGCGTGGAACGGGCGCTCCAAACGGTTGCAGCAAGGGCTGATCGAACGCTGGGGAGCGTTCCATGTGGCTGCGGATTCGGCCTCTCTTTGATCGCGGTGACGCGGCCTATTTGACGTGACGGGCGCGGGCACCGCGTTCGATGGCCGCGGCGTGCAGGCGGTCGAGGTCAAGCTCGTAGCGGATTTCTTCCAGCAGACGCAATTCGGCTTCGTCCAACGTGCCGTCGGCCGCGGCCACATCGCAGGCCAGCGCATAGGCCGTTTCGTTCAGCCGGTCGGGCAGCGCGCCCTTGATCAGGCCGAACAGGGCATCCAGCCCGTCTTCCTGTTCGAACAGGTCGAACACCATCGAGCTGACAGAGCTGATGCGGTCCACATCATAGCCGGAAAAGACGGGGAGCATGTTTACAGCCGTCTGGATCTTGAGCAATTCGGTGGTGCGGATGTCCTCGTCTGATGCGGAAACCGCGATCATCACGGCGACAAGGCAATCCTGCGCGCTGAGGGTGAGGGAGGTGTCGTCATTCATGCGCATTTCCGTTCGGTCATTCCGTTGATCTGCAGATTATTGACGGGCCTACGGGGACGCAATAGGTACGGGCTGCCTGCGCGCATTGGGTGCGGGGTGAAAATGATGGAATTGATGACATGTCGCAGATGCGTGAAGCAGCCCTAACCAGTAAAGCGTGGCCGTTCGAGGAAGCACGTCGGGTGTTGAAACGCTATGCAAACAAGGCCCCCGAGAAGGGATACGTCTTGTTCGAGACCGGCTATGGCCCGTCGGGTCTGCCGCATATCGGGACTTTCGGCGAAGTTGCGCGCACGACGATGATCCGCCGCGCATTTGAGCAGATCAGCGACATTCCGACGCGGCTGGTGTGCTTTTCCGACGATCTGGACGGCATGCGCAAGGTGCCGGGTAACGTGCCCGACCCCGCCGCATTGGAAGAACATCTGCAGCGCCCGCTGACATCGGTGCCCGATCCTTTCGGCAAATACGACAGCTTTGGCGCGCATAACAACGCGATGCTGCGGCGTTTTTTGGATACCTTCGGGTTCGAGTACGAGTTTATCTCGGCCACGGAATTCTACGGCTCAGGCAAGTTCGACGAGGTGCTTTTGCGCGCTGCTGAAAAGTATGACGAGATTATGGAAGTGATGCTCAAGTCGCTGCGCGAGGAGCGTCGGCAGACCTATTCGATCTTCCTGCCGATCCACCCTGAAACAGGGCGGGTGATGTATGTGCCGATGAAAGCGGTCAACGCCAAGGAAGGCACGATCACCTTCGACGATGAAGACGGCACCGAAATGACTCTGCCGCTGACCGGTGGTAATGTGAAGTTGCAGTGGAAGCCCGACTTTGGCGCCCGTTGGGCCGCCCTTGATGTCGACTTTGAGATGTACGGCAAGGATCACAGCACCAACACGCCGATCTATGACAAGATCTGCCGTATTCTGGGCAACCGCCCACCCGAGCATTTCACCTACGAGCTGTTCTTGGATCAGGACGGGCACAAGATCTCCAAATCGTCGGGCAATGGTCTGACCATCGACGAATGGCTGACCTATGCCAGCGCGGAATCGCTGTCGTATTTCATGTACCTCAAGCCCAAGACGGCCAAGCGCATGTATTTCGACGTGATCCCCAAGGCGGTCGACGAATACCACCAGCAGCTGCGCGTCTATGAAACGCAGGACGACAAGGGCAAGCTGAATAACCCCGTTTGGCATATCCACGGGGGCGATGTGCCCAAGTCGGATATGGTTGTGCCGTTCTCGATGTTGCTGAACCTCGCGTCGGTCTCCTCGGCCGAGGACAAGTCGCAACTGTGGGGCTTTATCCAGCGGTATGCGCCGGATGCGACGCCCGAAGGCAACCCCGGTATGGATGCGGCGGCCGAGCATGCGGTGCGCTATTACAATGATTTCGTGAAGCCCGCCAAAGTGTTCCGGGCCCCTTCCGAGCTGGAGCGGGAAGCCTTGGAAGACCTGCGGGACCAGCTGAAAACATGGGACGGTGGGCTGGATGCCGAGACGTTGCAAACGATGGTTTTCGCCGTCGGGAAAGAGCGTTTCGACCCTCTGCGCGACTGGTTCACCGCGCTGTACGAAGTGTTGCTGGGCGCCAGCCAAGGGCCGCGTTTCGGTGGGTTCATCGCGCTGTATGGCGTGGATGAAACGGTCGCCCTGATCGACGACGCGTTGGCGGGCAAGCTGACCACGGCGTGAAACTATTGCCCTATGGTGTGCGTGGCTTAGGTTAAGTTCAACACATCATAGGGAGCATTCTCATGCGTGGCGCGGTTCTTTCGGCCTTTTTCGGGATGGTTTTGACCTTTGCGACGGCGCTTGGTGCCATGGCGCAGCAGGCGGATATCGAAAGCACGATCACAGGCCAGTTCGACGCTTTCAAGGCAGATGATTTCGAGGGTGCCTTCGCGTATGCGAGCCCCAATCTGCAGATGATGTTTCAATCTACCGAGAATTTTAAACGTATGGTGACCACGGGCTATCCGATGGTCTGGAAACATGCCGAGGTACGCTTTCTGGACCTGCGCGAGATCGCCGGTGCGCAGTGGCAGAAGGTGCAGGTCACGGACCTGAAAGGATTTACCTATTTGCTGGATTATCAGATGGTTGAGACACCCGAGGGCTGGCGTATTGCCGCCGTTCAACTACTGGATGCGCCAAGCGTTTCTGCCTGACCGGCGCGACATCTTTGGTACGCTCATGTGACCGCCTGCGGCGTACGCTGCGGTTAGGCGTGGTTAACCCTTTGTGCATAAATCTTTCCCCCTGCCGGCCAAGCGCCGGAGTTTTGCAATTCATGGGGGGCGACATCGCAACCCGACGAAGGGGATGACGATGAACAAGGCAATCACGGACGGTCTGCTACTGACACCTGCGGCATTTGCGCAAGGCTTGGATGTGTATTCAAGCGGGGATGGCACGGCGGGGTCTGATACCTATGCCAATGCCATAAATGCGGCGTTTATCCCTGCGGATCAGGACTTTGGCGGGGCGCTTGAGCTGATAAAAACGCAATCCACGCAAAAGCTGCGATACATGGGACAGACGCCACTTTTGCCGGGGTGTTATCTGCGGATCACGGCGCGGGTGAAGGCGATTAGTGGGAATCTACCGTCGGTGCGGATCGCGGGATATCCGGCGCTTGGCAATGGCAGCCGCGCGGGCGGGCTGGTGGAGGCCGGTCCGGCGGTGACTCTGACCAGCTATGGCGAGGTGGTCGAGGTCAGCGCGATTGTCGGGTCGGGGCTGCGCGGCGGGGTCGATATGGTCTGGGGTAACGCGCCGGTCTATGGGCATTTCGGGCTGGACCTGACGGGGCAGAATGGCGGGGTCGTTCGCATTGATGATTTGCAGATCGAGGATGTGACGGGCGTCTTTCTGCGCGACATGCTGGCACAGGTGGATGTGCGAGACTATGGCGCGGTGGGGGATGGCAGCACCGATGATACGGCGGCCTTTGTGGCGGCGAATGCGGATGCGCAGGGGCGCAGCGTGTTGATCCCGCGCGGGACGTATCTGCTGAACGGGGACGTGACCTTTGACGCGCCGACGCGGTTTGAAGGGACGGTGATCATGCCCGCCAGCGCGATCCTGCTGCTGCGGCGCAACTTTGATCTGCCGAATTATATCGAGGCGTTTGGGAATGAAGAGATCGCCTTTCGCAAGGCGTTTCAGGCGCTGCTGAACAATGCGGATCATGAATCTCTGGATCTGGGCGGGCGCAAGGTCAACGTGACCGGCCCGATCGATATGCAGGCCGCAACGCCCGAACGCAGCAGCTATGCCACGCGGCGGGTGATCCGCAACGGCCAGCTCGAAGCGGCCACGAATGGCGATTGGGATACGGTCACGGTAACCTCGCAGGCCAGCTATTCGCCCTCGGATGCGCGCAAGCTGACAAATGTGGTGAATGTGGCGAATGTGCCTGTGGGGGCGCTGATCACGGGCAATGGCGTCGGGCGCGAGATCTATGTGCGCGCCAAGAACGTCGCCACGCAAGAGATTACCCTGAACGCGCCTTTGTATGATGCGGCGGGGACGCAGAATTTTACCTTTACGCGGTTCCAGTATCTGCTGGATTTCAGCAACTACAGCCAGCTGAGCAAATTCGTTCTGGATGACATCGAATTCCAGTGCAACAACGTGGCCAGTGCCATCAACCTTGCACCATCGGGGACAATTTTCCACGTGCGGGACTGCTTTATCTCGCGCCCGAAGGATCGCGGTATTACGTCGATCGGGGGTGGCTGTCAGGGGATGTTCGTGGACCGTTGCCAGTTCCTGTCCGCCGAAGATGCGCTGGACGTGCCGGACCGGACCACGATCGCGATCAACTGCAACGCCAATGACGTCAAGATTCGCGACAACCGTGCCACCCGCTTTCGCCATTTTGCGCTGCTGGCGGGGCAGAATAATATCGTCACGGGGAACCACTTCTTTCAGGGGGATACGGTCAAGAACGGCGTCCGCTCTGCCGGGTTGATCCTTGCGGCGCAGCACACGGCGAGCGTGGTCAGCGGGAATTATATCGACAATTGCTTTGTCGAATGGACTAACGAACAAGACCCCGCGCCGGACTACAGCAGCGAGTATTCTTTCAGCTCCCTGTCGATCAGTGGTAATATCTTTCTGTCGGGCGAGGTGGCCCCGTGGTTCAGCTATATCGTGATCAAGCCCCATGGGGCGGGTCATGTGATCAACGGGCTGACAATCAACGACAACCGCTTCCGCAGCATCAACGGGTTCATTGATCGGGTCGAACGGATCGATACGAGCTTTGCGGATATGGATTTCTCGCGCATGCGCAATATCGAGATGACCGGCAATTCGTTCCACGGCATCCACAATCCGGTGTCGAACCCTGTGCAGGTTGAACATACCGAAGCCAGTCTGGCCAAGACCTGGGTGGTGGATATTGCCGACCGCTTTCCGTTCGGCGGGTGGGCGATTGCGGTGGATAGCATCACGATGGACGGGCCGGTGCGCAACGGATCGAATGTGGCGCAATACAGCGTGCCCTATGTGCTGACGGATCAGGGGGCGGATCGTGATCTGCTGCATCTGGTCTGGAGCACCAGCGTCAAAGGGTCGATCTTTATGCAGGCGCGCATGGATAAACGCTAGAACTCGCGCCAGAGCGAGAGTTTTAGCGCGGGGTTGGAGGTGTCGTTGATCAACGTCTCTGCCCCGATCTGGAAGCGGATATCGGGGCGGTTTTTCAGCGGGCGCATGACGATAGAGGGCGCAACAGAGGTGGCGCTGGCGACAGAGGTCGAGGCATAGTAGATTTGCAGCATCCCAGAAAACCGGTCGCCGAAGTTGATGCCTATGGTGCTGTCGACTTTGGCGAGATGCTCTTGCAGATAGATGTCCCACGCGAGGGAGCTATCGATGGTCACCCAGCCGTGTTTCTGCCCCAGCGTATAGCCGCGGCCCCAAGACAGCCCCGCTTTGACATTGGGATAGACCGCATCCCCCACCCATGCCGCGCCGAACCCCAGCTCGGCGGACCAGACGTTAGGGCGGTCGCGACGGCCTAAGGGGCGGCGCAGGAAAACCGACCCAAATCCCGATTGCAGGCCGATGGAACTGGCGAGAAAGCCGACCTCTGCCCCCAGGGTCAGGTCGTCGCGCACGCCATATTCCATGAAGGTGCTTTCCGAAATGTCGTAGTTGCGCGTGACGTTTACCGTGGTGGAGGTAAATCCCGTGCCCTTTTCGCGCAGCCACGCGCCGCCCTGTGCAGGGGTGGGAAGCTGCAGTAAGCCAAGCAGAAGGATCGGCCAGTAGCGCATGGGATACCCTTTCGGCGGGTAGCTTGGCGCGTCATGCTTAACAAATCACTTACAGACCTTTGGGCGGCATGCGAAAAGGCCCGCAGCAATGCTACGGGCCTTTTGTCAAATCCTGTGTGCGTCGCTTAGACGTTGACGCTGCCGCCGCGTGGGCCAGCGATCAGCCATACGATAAAGCCGACAACCGGGAAGATCAGGACGCCGAGAATCCAGAGGATTTTCGCAAGCCCCGAAGCGCCGGAGGTGAAGATTTGATAGATCGCGTAGATGTCTGCGATCAGGATAATGAGTCCGAGAAGGCCGAATTCCATTGTAAAGCTCCTGGGTTGTAATCTGCATTACTGTCTGGGGTCACAACTTCCCGTTCGGCCCAGATGTTCCCGAAATTGTTACTGGAACCATTTCCCGCTTCGCCGAGTTGCCCTTGCATCGCCTAGAACGGCAAGTGAATTTGGAAGGAAATACTATGAAGACCTCTACAGCAGTAATCGCAGGCCTTGCCGCAATTCTGGTCATCGCATTCGCAATCTTTTTCATCGATATCGATCAGACTGAAGAAGGCGCGCTGCCGGATGTTGATGTGTCCGTCGAAGGCGGCAACCTGCCCGAGTTTGACGCACAGACCGGTTCGGTTTCCGTGACTGAAGAAGAGGTCGACGTTGAAGTTCCGGACGTTGAAGTGACCACCGAAGAGAAAACGATCACCGTCCCCGGCGTTGAGGTTACTCCGCCCGCAGGTGACTGATATCGTTTGATAGTTTGAACGCAGAAAGCGCCCTCTGATTTGGTCAGGGGGCGCTTTTGTACTGGGATAAGGCTTAGTTGCGGGTCAGTTTTGTCGCGGGTTTCGCACCGTTGTCGCCGTCGGAGGCGAAGGTCAGCGTGACTTTGTCGCCGGCCATCAGGTCAGACGGGACAAGGGTTTTGGCATCCAGCGTCCAGGATGATTTGTCTTGCAGGACGATGATATTCGCAAGGCGGTCATAGGCAAGGATCGTGCCGGTTGTCTCATCGGCAAAGGCGGGGGCAGAGAGGGCGGTCAGGCCCAGTGTAGCAAGGGCGATCAGGCGCATTTGGGATCCTCCGGATAAAGCGCAGACTCCGAATGTGGGGTGGGTGCGGGTGCAAAGCAATCACCTTGCAACGGGCGCATGAAAATAATTATGCGCCAAGCCGTAGCAGGGGAACTGCGGGCAGGTGGACGGGTTGTGCCGCTACATCCAACTGACAGGAGACAGCGATGAAAGCCCAATCGAAAGCCCAACAACGCGCCGCCGGTGCAGCCCTGTCTGCCAAGCGGGGCGAGACCAAGGTCAAGGATCTGCAAGGCGCGTCAAAAGATATGTACGACAGCATGTCAGAGGACGAGCTGGAGGAGATGGCCTCGACCGACCATGACGGGTTGCCGGACGAGGTGGATGACTAGACGCGCCGCCTAGCGTTTTTTGCCGCCGTAGCGGGATTTGCCACCGCGCATCCCGCCGCGACCGCCGGTTGATCGGCCCGACGCCTTTTGCGCGTCGTCGACGGCTTTTTCGACAGCATACTGACGCGCCATCGGATCGTCGGCGATGGCCAGATCGACGGATTCGAGCCGTTTGACCTCGTCGCGCAGGCGTGCGGCTTCCTCGAATTCGAGGTTCTCGGCCGCTCTGCGCATATCGGTGCGCAGCCCGTCGAGCACGGTTTGCAGGTTGCCGCCTGCGAGCGGGTTTTCGATCTTGGCCGTGACGCGGCTCATGTCCACATCGCCTTTGTAGAGACCGGCGAGGATATCATCGACGTTCTTCTTGACCGTTGTCGGCGTGATCCCGTGTTCTTCGTTATAGGCCAGCTGCTTGGCGCGACGGCGGTCGGTTTCGCCAATCGCACGCTCCATCGAGCCGGTGATGCGGTCGGCGTACATGATCACGCGGCCTTCGGCGTTCCGCGCGGCCCGCCCGATGGTCTGGATCAGCGAGGTCTCCGAGCGCAGGAACCCTTCCTTATCCGCATCGAGAATCGCCACCAGCCCACATTCGGGAATGTCCAAGCCTTCGCGCAGAAGGTTGATCCCGATCAGCACATCAAAAGCGCCAAGCCGCAGGTCGCGCAGGATTTCGATGCGTTCGATCGTGTCGATATCGCTGTGCATATAGCGCACGCGGATGCCCTGTTCGTGCATGTATTCGGTCAGGTCTTCGGCCATGCGTTTGGTCAGCACGGTGCAGAGCGTGCGATAGCCGTCGGCGGCGACCTTGCGCACCTCGTCCAGCAGATCATCGACCTGCATCTCGACAGGGCGAATCTCGATCTTGGGGTCGATCAGGCCGGTGGGGCGAATGATCTGTTCGGTAAAGACACCGCCGGATTGTTCGATTTCCCACGCGGCGGGGGTGGCCGAGACAAAGACCGACTGCGGGCGCATAGCATCCCACTCCTCGAACTTAAGCGGGCGGTTGTCCATACAGGAGGGCAGGCGGAACCCGTGTTCGGCCAGCGTGAATTTGCGTCGGTAGTCGCCTTTGTACATCCCGCCGATCTGCGGCACGGAGACGTGGCTTTCGTCTGCAAAGACAATCGCGTTGTCGGGGATGAATTCGAACAGCGTGGGGGGCGGCTCTCCGGGGGCGCGGCCCGTGAGATAGCGCGAATAATTCTCGATCCCGTTGCAGACGCCTGTGGCTTCAAGCATCTCGATGTCGAAGTTGCAGCGCTGTTCAAGCCGTTGCGCTTCCAGCAGTTTTCCTTCGGCGACAAGCTGGTCCAGCCGCATCCGCAGCTCTTTCTTGATGCCGATCACCGCTTGGTTCATCGTTGGTTTCGGCGTCACATAGTGGCTGTTCGCATAGACGCGGATCTGGTCGAAACTGCCGGTCTTCTCGCCGGTGAGCGGGTCGAATTCGGTGATGCTTTCCAGCTCTTCGCCGAAGAAGGACAGACGCCATGCGCGGTCCTCAAGGTGGGCCGGAAAGATTTCAAGGCTGTCGCCGCGCACGCGGAAGGTGCCGCGCTGGAAGGCGGCGTCATTGCGTTTATACGCCTGCGCGATCAGGTCCGCGATCACTTGGCGTTGGTCATAGTTGTTGCCGGTCTTGAGGTCCTGCGTCATCGCGCCATAGGTCTCGACCGAGCCGATCCCGTAGATGCACGACACCGACGCGATGATGATCACGTCATCGCGTTCCAGCAGCGCCCGCGTGGCAGAGTGGCGCATCCGGTCGATCTGTTCGTTGATCTGGCTTTCCTTCTCGATGAAGGTATCGGACCGCGCGACATAGGCTTCGGGCTGGTAGTAGTCGTAGTATGAGACGAAATATTCCACGGCGTTGTCTGGGAAGAACCCTTTGAATTCGCCGTAAAGCTGCGCCGCCAGCGTCTTGTTCGGCGCGAGGATGATCGCGGGGCGCTGCGTTTCCTCGATCACCTTGGCCATCGTGAACGTCTTGCCCGTCCCCGTGGCCCCCAAAAGCACCTGATCGCGTTCGCCCGACCGCACCCCTTCGGACAGTTCCTTGATCGCCGTGGGCTGGTCGCCTGCGGGTTCGAATTCGGTCGCCAGTTTGAACTTCTTGCCGCCCTCGAGCTTGGGGCGCTCGCGCACGTTGGGCGCGGGATTGGCAAGATAGGCGTCTTTGCGCTCGGGCAGACTGTCAGAGTGGGCGTAGGCCATAACATCGTCCTTTGGGGGTGTTCCCTAAGGTGTCATGTTTTCGCGCGGGTTCAAGGGGCACAGCCTTGCGCGACGCGCATATGTCGCTTTCGTCGCAGGCCTATTTGGTCAGCCGCTTGCGGTTGGCACGGACCTTTTTGCTGACCGGCACCATCGCGGCCGAGAAAATTTGGTCGGGCGTGCCCCCGGCAAAGGCGGCTTTGGTGGCCGCCTGATAGGCTTTGGCCATGGCGGGGCCTTTCTCATTGACCATGCGGGCGTTCTCTCCGCGGGTCTGGGGAAGGGCACCGGCCATCCCCAAAAGCCTAAGCGTCATAACGGCTTGGGTGTCGATCATCAGCTTGGCGAGGTTGGCATTGAGCGTCATCAGGGTCAGGGGGTTCATGAGAGGTGCTCCGATTGCATAAGGTCAGTCTATGCTGCGCCGCAGCATATGTAACGCGAATTCGGCACAAATCACTGTGATGCCTTGATCCTTGGCCGTATTTGGCTGATAAACCGCCTGATCACAGCGGAGATTCAGCTATGCGCGCGCGTATTTATCAGCCTTCCCGAACTGCCATGTCCTCTGGCACGGCCAAAACCCGTGTCTGGTTGCTGGAGTTCGACCCAGAGCACGCGCGCGAGATTGACCCGTTGATGGGCTGGACCTCTTCGAAGGACACGCAAACGCAGGTGCGTTTGCAGTTCGCCACCAAGGAAGAAGCGGTGGAATACGCCCGCGACCACAACATCGACGCGCTGGTGCAAGACCCCAACAAACGCCGCGCAAATGTCCGCGCCGGCGGCTATGGCGAGAATTTCGCCACAGGGCGCCGCGGGGCCTGGACGCATTAACTCTTTCTACGTTTTCTTATGCTAGGCCCGTGACGGGCGGTGTGAGCGATACATATTCACAGGGCGGCCCCTCGCACGGTCGCCCGTTTTCATTTCGACCTGCTGAACAGATGCGCAAAGGTATAGAAACATGACGATCACCCAACTCGTGACCCACTCAGGCGGTTTTCATGCGGATGAACTCCTATCCTCTGTCATCCTGACGCGGCTGTTTCCAGACGCCACGGTGCTGCGCAGCCGCGACAAGGCGCTGATCACGCCGGCCGAGGGGCGCATCATCTACGACGTGGGCGGTGACTTTGATGCCGAAGCAGGGATTTTCGATCACCATCAACGCCCCAATCCGCTGCGTGAAGACGGGCAGCCCTATAGCTCTTTCGGGCTGATCTGGGCGCATTACGGGCATGATTATCTGCGGGCGCTCGACGTGCCCGAGGCGGATGTGAACGCCATCCACGACAGTTTCGATCGCGGGTTTGTTCTGCCGATCGACCTGCTGGACAATGGTGCCGTCAACGCGTCAGAGGCGGGGCCGCTGTTTGCCGGTCTGACCTTGCCCGCGCTGTTGGAAAGCCTGAAACCCGTCTTCGATGACCGCGAGGAAGGCGTGGACGACCGCGCCTTTGCCGCCGCCTTGCCCATTGCGCGCGCCTTTGTCGAAGCGTCGATCCGTCGCAAAGCCGCCAAGTTCCGCGCCGAAGCGATGGTCATGACCGCCATTGATGCCGCGGGCGAGGGCCATGTGCTGGACCTGCCCATGGGCATGCCGTTTCGCGGGGCCGTGGTGAAGGCAGGGGCGGATCATCTGTTGTTCGTCATCCACCCGCGCGGCGAGGAATGGACGCTGACAACGATCCGGTCCGGGGATGATACGTTCGAGAACCGCGCTGATCTTCCGGTGGCTTGGGCGGGTCAAAAAGACGCCGCGCTTGAGGAAGCATCAGGCGTCAAAGGGGCAAAGTTCTGCCACAACGGCCGCTTTATCGCCGTCGCCGATAGCCGCGAGGCGATTTTGCAGATGGCCGACATCGCGGTGAAGGAAGCGCTGGCAGCGTAACCCGCCAGGCAGGCCTTCTTGTTGCCCGCTATTGGCCTGCGTTCCGGCTTGCCCCCGTGGCCCGCGCGATTACACTGCGCGTTCAGCCATCGGGGGGCGTGACGCGTGAACAGCCAGCTTAGACATTTGCCACAGATCGATACGCTGTTGCAGCAACCGCATGTGGCGTCTTTGGTTGCGACCTACAGCCACGACGAGGTGCGCCGCGCCCTGCGCGAAACGCTCGACCAGCTGCGCCGTGATATTCGGGGCGGCGGGGTGGTCGATCTGCCCGATTTCGCCAGTGAACCCTTTGCCCATAGCCTTGTCGACCGAATAAAGGCAGCCCGCCAGCCGAACCTGCGCCCTGTCATCAATGCCACGGGTATCATCATCCACACCAATCTGGGCCGCGCCCGTCTTGCCCCAGAGGCGCTGCAGGCGATGGATCAGATCGCTGCGCGGCCTTCGAACCTTGAGCTGAACCTGAAAACCGGCAAGCGCGGGTCGCGCTATGACCATGCCGAGGCGCTGATCTGTCAGTTGACGGGCGCAGAGGCGGCGCTGATCGTGAATAACTGCGCCGCGGCGGTGGTCTTGGCCCTGATGGGCACCGCCGCGGGGCGCAAGGTGATCGCCTCGCGCGGGGAGCTGGTCGAGATTGGCGGGTCTTTCCGTCTGCCCGATGTGATCGTGCAAAGCGGTGCAGAGCTGAAAGAGGTCGGTGCCACCAATAAAACGCGGCTTAGCGATTATGCCGATGCGGTGGACGAGGATACGGCGGTTCTGTTGAAAAGCCACACCAGCAACTTTCGCATCGTGGGCTTCACCTCTGCCCCGTCACGCAATGATTTGGCGCAACTGGCGGCGGAGCGGGATCTGATCCTGATGGAAGATTTGGGCAGCGGCGTGCTGATTGACCTTGCCCCCTTTGGGCTGCGCGACGAACCCGTGGTGGCGGATATCCTCAAAGCGGGTGTCGATCTGGTCATGTTCTCGGGCGACAAGCTGCTTGGTGGGCCGCAGGCGGGGATCATCGCGGGACGGGCGGATATTATCGCGGGGCTACGCAAGCACCCGTTGCTGCGGGCTTTGCGCATCGACAAGCTGTCGCTCGCCGCGCTCGAGGCGACCTTGCGTCTGTACCTGCCGCCCCATGATCCGCTGGCGCGGGTGCCGGTCTTGCGCGCGCTCTCGCAGCCTTTGGCAGAGGTAGAGGCGCGGGCGCAAAGGCTCGCGGGTTCCCTCGCTGCGGTGAAGGGGGTGGATGTTGAGGTGATGGCGTCAGCCGCCTATGTCGGCGGCGGGTCGCTGCCGCAGCAGGACCTAGACAGTTTCAGTGTCGTCGTGGCCTCTGCCGCGCTGCCTGCTGAAACCCTTGCGGATCGTTTGCGGGCCGGGGTGGTGCCCATTGTCGGTCGTATCCATCAGGGCAGGCTGTGGCTGGACATGCGCACGGTAATGGATGACGAACTACCCGATATCGTCGCGGCGCTGGGCGCGATCGCCGCCACATGACATCGGCCTGCGTGATCGTGATCGGCCATGTGGATCATGGCAAGACGGCGCTGGTGCGCGCGCTCACGGGGATGGAGACGGACCGGCTGGCCGAGGAAAAAGCCCGTGGCCTGTCGATCGCGCTGGGCTTTGCCCATTGCGAGATGGCGGGTGGGACGCTCGACTTGATTGACGCGCCCGGGCACGAGGATTTCATCCGCACCATGGTGTCGGGTGCCAGCGGCGCGCAGGGCGCGATGCTGGTCGTCTCGGCCGTGGAGGGCATCGCCGCGCAAACGCGCGAGCATGTGCAGATCGCGAGACTGTTGCAGGTGCCCGTGGCGGTGGTCGCGGTGACCAAGGTGGATTTGATCCCCGATGCAGCATTGCCCGCACGTCTGGTGGAAATTGCGGATGCCCTTGCCGCGCAAGGCGTTACCGGGGCCGAACTGGTGCCCTGTTCAGCCACGACCGCTGGCGGGACGGATCATCTGCGGCAGGTCTTGGCGCGGCGGTACACCGCTTTGCCCGCGCGGGCCGCGCCGATGGGGGCGTTCCTGCCGGTGGATCGCGCGTTCACACTGGCGGGACGCGGAACGGTGGTGACGGGCACGCTGCTTGGCGGCGCGTTGGCGGTTGGCGAGGTGCTGACCGTGCAGCCAAGCGGTGCGGCCACGGTGGTACGTGGCCTGCAAGCACGCGGCGCGGCGCGGGAGAGGGTCGCGGCGGGAGAGCGGGTCGCGGTGAACCTGCGCGGTATCGCGTTAGAGGATATTGCGCGCGGTGATGTGATCTGTACGGGCGGGCAGGGGGCGACGCATTGTATGGATGTGTGGTTGACCGTTTCTGACACGACACCGCGACCGGTCAAACATATGCAGGATTTGCGCGTGCTGTGGGGCACGGCGCATGAGGTCGCGACCCTGCGGCTGATGGGCGGTGGCCAGATCGCGCCGGGGGGCGCGGGGCTGGGGCAGTTGCGCTTCAAACGCCCCGTGGTGGGGTTCGCGGGGCAGGCGGCGGTGTTGCGCCAGCTTTCCCCTGCGGCGACGCTGGCGGGTGCGGTGATCCTTGACCCGCAGGCCACGGCAGTCGGGGCGGGCGACAGACGGCGGTTGGCGGTGATGCAGGCGGCACAGCAGCAGGATGGTACCGCCCTTGCCGCAGCGCTTTGTGCGCAGGGGCGCGGGGTGGCGCTGTGGTCTGATCTAGTCCGGTTGGCGCGCTGCGATGCGACGGCTGCGCTGCCCACGGGCGTTGTGCGGCTATCGCCGGAACATATCGCGCTGGCCGACGACCTCGCCGCTGTGCAGACGGCGGTGGTGGCGGCTTTGCAGCGTTTTCACGCTGACCACCCGATCAAGCAGGGGGCGGCGCTTTCGATGCTGCAACGGGTGACGCCGCTGCGGGGTTTGGTGCCTTTCGCCCAAACCGAATTGGTTAGGGGCGGAGAGGTTGTTTTGCGCGACGGTTTGGTCAGTCTCGCAGGGCATGACCCCTTTGCAGCGCTTGCCCCGCAACAAATTGCCCGTCTGACCGAGATCGAAGAGAGGATGCGCACAGGCGGCACCTCCCCCCCTGATGTGCGGCAGTTCGATGCGCCTGATGACGCGGATCTGATCGCGCTGATGGTAGCGCAGGGGCGGTTGGTGTCCTTGGCGAATATCGCGCTGAAACAGCAAGTCGTGTTTCACGCGGCGACCATCGGCCAAGCGCGGCGGAGCCTTGCGGCAAACTTCCCCCCGCCCGTGGCCTTTACCACCAGCGAGGCGCGCACCGCCTTGGGCACCACCCGCAAGTTCATCGTGCCGCTGCTTGAGCATCTGGATGCGCTTGGTATGACGCTGCGCGATGGTGACACGCGCCAGATCGCGCCGCAGACGCATTAGGCTTTCGCTTGCCCTGCCGCGGGGCTACGGTGTGGCAACGCGGAGACGACCGGAGTCTGGTGGCTTCCCTGGTCTTCAAAACCATGGACGCGTCGATACGGCGTGTGGTGGGTTCGATTCCCATCCGTCTCCGCCAACCTGTCTGGACATGCCTGACGATCCCCCACAGTATGCAGCGGCATACTTGGGAGGGGCGACATGAGTGATCGGAAACCGGAATTTACCCTGAAGGATCTGCAAGGGACGGCCCACTTTTTTGACGGCACGGGCTCTGCGCTGGTCTGTTTCGTGAAAGAGGATTGCGAGACCTGCAATATTGCGGGGCCGGTGCTGCAAGCGCTGTCGCAGGCCTATGGCGATGCGGTGCGGTTTCTGGTGCCGGGGCAATCCGGCGAGAAGAACGGCGATTTCGCGCAGCGCCACGGGCTGACCATGCCGGTGCTTGAGGATGCGGGCTGCAAGACCTCGTTCGACTGGGATTTCGAGATCGTGCCCGCGCTCTACTGGATTGATGAAAGCGGCGCTGTCGTGACCCACTTTGAAGGCTTCGTGCGCGATGACTGGCAGGCATTGTCCGACCAGATGGCCCGTGCGACGGGCAAAGCTGCGGCGCAGATCGATTGGGACAGCCTGCCCGCCTGGCGTCCGGGATGCGGGTCGAAACACTTTGACCCCGAGGTCTACGACGCGCTGCGGGCAGAGGCCGAAGGCAGCCGTCTGCGCGCCCGCAAGGTAGAGGTCGCCAGCGGCGATGACATGGCGGAATTCATGTTCGATCAGGGCTTCTCGGACGGGTTGCCCTTGGTGCCGCCGACGCCCGAACGGGTGATCCGCATGTTGGAAGGGACGCATCGTGATCCGCAGGATGTGATTGCTACAGTGCCGCCAAACATGGGCATCGCCACGGTCGAAAAGATCGCGATCAACGCGGTGATGGCGGGGTGTAAGCCTGAATATCTGCCCGTGGTGATCGCAGCCGTCGAAGCCGTCTGCACGGATGAATTCAACATCCACGGGGTCACCGCGACAACCATGGGCGCGGCGACGGTCATGGTGGTGAACGGGCCGATCGTGGACAAGATCGGGCTGAACGGCGGCTTGGGCGCTTTGGGTGCGGGGAACCGTGCCAATGCCACCATCGGGCGCGCGCTGCGGCTGATCATCCGCAATGTCGGCGGGGCGACCACGGGCGGGGTCGAACGGTCTGTCCTGGGCAATCCGATGAAATACACCATGTGCTTTGCGGAGAACGAGGCGGCCTCGCCATGGGAGCCGCTGCATGTGGAACGCGGGTTCAAGGCGGAGGATTCGGTCGTCACCGTCTTTGCCATGACGGGCGGGCCGGTGCATCTGGTGGACCAGACCTCGCGCAAGCCGGACCAGATCGCGGGCTCGTTGGGGCAGGGGCTTGAAGGGGTGTTCCTGCCGAAGATGCACAACCTGCCGATTGACGCGCTGCTGGTGGTTTGCCCCGAGCATATCCAGACGCTGACCGTCGATGGCCCCTACTCCAAGGACAGGCTGCGCGACCGTATCCAAGAGGTCACGGCGCGCCCCTTGTCGGAGATGGTGCAGGATGACCATTCGGGCGCGGGTATCCCCGTGGCGGACGCGGAACGCATGGGGCCGGAAAAACTGGCGCAGTTGGCCCCTAAATTTGCGGGCAAGGAATATATCCATATCGTCGTGGCCGGTGGCGATGCGGGCAAATTCTCGTCCGCGTTCCACGGGTGGGCCACGGGGGAGGTGGGGTCGATTTCCGTTTCCAGAAAGATCGATCTAGGCTAGCTTTCACAGCAGAGGAGGACGTGAATGACAATAATTCTTGACCCGACGGACGAACGTGTCCCCGTCGCGCGTCAGATCAGCGAACGGTCCGGTTCGGTGCAGGGGGTTGTCGGGCTGCTGAACATCAGCAAGCCGCGCGGCAATATCCTGCTGGATGAACTGGACAGGTTGTTGACCGAAAACGCACCCGGCGTTGAGATCCGGCATTATACCAAGCCGACTTTCGCCAAGCCGTGCCCCGACACGCTGCGCCACCAGATCCGCGATGAATGCGACTTTCTGGTCGAAGGGCTGGCGGACTGAGGATCATGTACCACGTGCAGTATGCACGATACAGTCTGGTTTGAAATCCAGGGGATCCCGTCTGTTTCCATCGCTTCAAGCGTGTTTGGCCAAGCCGCTGAAACGCAGCGCAAGGCCTTAGGTATGGAGGGCGCGCGCTATGTGCTGGTGCCGCATCCTATTCAGGATGCCACGGACGACGAAATGCGCGCCAAGGCGCGTGAGGCGTTCGACCAGATCATCGGGGCGTTGCGCGACGCGTGACTGACGTGAAAAAATGTAAGGCGGCGCGGAGAGATTTGGGCCGCCTTTTTCGTGGGCTTGGGGTGGCGAGGGTTACAGCTCGGTCAGCCAGTGCAGCTCTGACAGGTCGTCGTTGATCCAGATCATCGCATCGACGCTGTCCGCTTCGGGGGGGTGCGCCAGCAGTTGCGCAGGGATTACTGTGGCACGGGCCAGTGCCCGCTCTAACGGCTCGCCCACGGTGTTGTGCATATAGCGCAGGGCTTGCAGCAGGGTCAGGTCGGCCCCGGCCAGCGTTCCGTCTGCCAGCGTCAACCGTCCGTCGCGGCGCAGGATCTCGCGGTCGTTCAGGTTGAAGCTGGTGATATCAGAACCGCCAGTCGCCATCGCGTCGGTCACCAGAAACACCTCTGCCGCGCCGCGATTGGCGGCAAGTGCGGTGCGGATCATGGCCGGATGGACATGCACCCCGTCGGCAATCAGGCCGGATGCCACGCGCGGATGATCAAGTGCCGCCCCCACCAGCCCCGGGCTGCGCGCGTTGGCCTGGCTCATGGCGTTGAACAGATGCGTCGCCATGCGGGCACCGGCGTCAAAGGCGCGCATGGCGGTGTCATAGTCGCAATCGCTATGGCCCAGCGATACCAGCACGCCCGCCTGCGTCAGCGCCGCGATCTGATCGGGGGTGGCGTTTTCGGGGGCGAGGGTCATCATCAGGTTCGGGATCCGGGCCACGGCATCTGTCAGCATCGCCATATCTTCGTTAGAAAGGGGCCGGATCAGGCTGCCGTCATGGGCACCTTTGCGGGCAAGGCTCAGATGCGGCCCTTCAAGGTGGAGCCCCGCAATACCGCGCATGCCCAGGTGCAACGCCTCTGCCACGGCGGCGATGGCGGCGCGGCTATGGGCGGGGGTGTCGGTGATCAACGTGGGAAGAAATGCGCGGGTGCCAAGCCGTCGATGCGCGGCAGCCATCGCGCGCAGCGTGTCCAGATCGGGCGCGCTATTGAGCATCACGCCGCCTCCGCCGTTCACTTGCAGATCCACAAACCCGGGGGAGAGGATGCCCCCGTTCAGCCTCCGGGTTTTGGCCCCCGTCGGCAGCGCGGTCAGGGGTGTGATGCGCGGGATGCCGTCGGAGTGCACCACAAGTGCGTGACCGGTCAGCAGATCGTGCCCGTCAAAAATGCGCGCGCCGGTATAGGCGGTGAGCGGTGCGGTCATGCCCGCGCGGCGCGCAGGGCCAGTGCGACGGCCCCGTCGAGTGCGCGACCTTTGGTTTCGACCAGATGGGCGGTCTGCGTGTCGGGTAAATAGGCGGCGTAATGGGGGCCGACGCCGCCGGTCAGGCACAGCGGGCCGCCGGGTTGATGGTCGAGCGCGATCAGGGCGCGGGTCAGGTAATCGGCCCCGCTAGCCATCAGCGCCCGTCCGATGCTGTCGCCCGCCGCGGCGGCCTGTACCACATCGGGGGCAAGGGTGGCGAAATCGCCGGGCCGCGCCTTCAGGCTGAACTGCACGATGCCCGCGCCACCGCCGAATTTATCCAGCATCTGCTGCGACAGGGGGCTGGCGGGGGTGATCCCGTCAACGACGAGCAAGGTCTGCTCTAGCACGCCATGTCCCAGCCACGCGCCCGACGCCTGATCCGATACCTGATAACACCAGCCGCCAATACAGGTCTGCACGCCGGCCTTTTGGCGGCCTACGATGGTGCCGGTGCCAAGGGCGATCAGGTGGCAGTCCTGCTCTCCGACGGCACCGACGATGGTGGTGGTGGTGTCTTCGGTCACGACGGATTTGGCAAAGGGCAGACCCGCCTGCACGCGTGGGCCCATTTCCGGCCCCGTGTATCCCGCAAGCCCCAGATGAGCCACGGCGCGGGGCATGTCGGCGACATCCAGACCGGCGCTCTCTATCGCGTTGCGCGTCGCGGTGAGCACGCTGTCGATCGCGGTGGCGCAATCGGTGCTGACATTTGCCCGCCCGCCTTTGCCTTCGGCAAGGATACGGCCATCGGGGGTGGCAACAGCGGCGCGGCAACCGGTGCCGCCTCCGTCAACGCCGATCAGAAAAGGAGGGTCTATTTGTGTCATCCGAATTGTTTAGGGTACCTGTTTTGGCGGGGAAAGACAATTTTCGCCATTCGTTTTACCCATGGTCGCAACGGGTTTGCAAATGGCACATGCGCGTGATAAGTTAGCGCTAACATACTCACGTCTTTGTAGGAAGGCCCTTAGGCCCACCCACGTCACGAAGGAAAGCATGATGTTGAACGATACCGTAGCCCGTGTCACCGACCGGATCATCGAACGCAGCGCGCCAAGCCGGGGTGCCTATCTGGCGCGGATGCGCCGCGCCGCCGAGGAAGGGCCGGCGCGGGCGCATCTTTCGTGCAGCGGGCAGGCGCATGCTTATGCCGGTGCAGGGCAGGACCAAGCCGCGCTGGCGACGCAATCGGCGGGCAATATCGGGATTATCACGACTTATAATGACATGCTGTCGGCGCACCAGCCGTTCGAACGCTTTCCGACCCTGATCCGCGACACCGCGCGCGCGGCGGGTGGGACGGCACAGGTTGCAGGCGGCGTGCCTGCCATGTGTGACGGCGTGACCCAAGGCACCCCGGGGATGGAGCTGAGCCTGTTTTCGCGTGACATCATCGCCATGGCGGCGGGGGTCGGGCTAAGCCACAACACTTTCGATTCCGCGATCTATCTGGGGGTCTGTGACAAGATCGTGCCCGGTCTGGTGATCGCGGCGCAGGCTTTCGGGCATCTGCCGGCGGTGTTCCTGCCTGCGGGGCCGATGACCTCGGGTATCTCCAACGACGAGAAAGCGATCGTGCGCCAGAAATTCGCCGCAGGCGAGGCCACGCGCGAAGAGCTGATGGCGTCGGAGATGGCGGCCTACCACGGGCCGGGCACCTGCACTTTCTATGGCACCGCCAACACCAACCAGATGCTGATGGAGTTCATGGGCCTGCACCTGCCCGGCGCGTCCTTTGTGAACCCCAATACTCCCCTGCGTGATGCGCTGACTGTTGCGGGGACGCAGCGGGCGCTGGCGATCAGCCATCTGGGCAATGAATACACACCCGTTTGCGATGTGCTGGACGAGAAAGCCTATGTGAACGGCATCGTCGGCCTGCATGCGACGGGCGGGTCGACCAACCTGCTGATCCACCTTGTCGCGATGGCGCGGGCCGGTGGGATCGTGCTGGACTGGCAGGATTTCTCGGACCTTGCCGATGTCACACCGCTGCTGGCGCGGGTCTATCCGAACGGCTTGGCCGATGTGAACCACTTCCACGCGGCGGGGGGCTTGGGCTTTATGATCGGTCAGCTCATGGCGGGCGGCTTGCTGCATGACGAGGTCAAGACCATCGCGGGCGACGGGCTGTCGCGCTATACCCAAGACCCCAAGCTCAAGGATGGCGCCGTCGAATGGGTCGCAGGCCCGACCGAGACGCTGAACGAAAAGATCGTGCGCCCCATTGGCGATCCTTTCCAGCCCACCGGCGGGTTGAAACGTCTGGCGGGGAACCTTGGCAATGCGGTCACCAAAGTCTCTGCCGTGAAGCCGGAGCATCACATCGTCGAAGCCCCGATCCGCGTGTTCCATGATCAGGAAAGCGTGAAAGACGCCTATCGCAATGGTGAGTTCAACGAGGATGTCATCGTCGTCGTGCGTTTTCAGGGGCCCAAGGCCAACGGCATGCCCGAATTGCACAGCCTGACGCCGGTGCTGGCGAACCTGCAGGCGCGCGGGCTGAAGGTGGCGCTGGTCACCGACGGGCGTATGTCCGGTGCCTCGGGCAAGGTATTGAGCGCGATCCACGTGTGTCCCGAAGCGGTGGACGGCGGGCCGATTGCACGTTTGCAAGACGGTGATATCGTGCGCGTCGACGCCCGCGACGGGCAGCTGACGGTCCTGACCCCCGGCGCGATGGAGCGCCCGGTCGCCACGGCTGATCTGTCGGGCAATGAATACGGGCAGGGGCGCGAGCTGTTTGCCACTTTCCGCAACACGGTTGGCGCGGCTGATACCGGCGCCAGCAGCATTTGAACCTGACCAGAGGATGATCCGATGACCCCGCAAGACGCCAGCGCCGCTGCCTATGCCATCTGTAAACGTGCCCCCATCGTGCCGGTCCTGGTGGTGCATGACGCGCTGCACGCCCGCCCCCTGGCCGAAGCTTTGGTCGCAGGCGGATTGCCCGCGCTAGAGGTGACGCTGCGCACTGATGCCGCGCTTGAGGTCATTGCCGAGATGGCCAAAGTCGAAGGCGGCGTTGTCGGGGCGGGCACGCTGCTCACCCCCGATGATGTTAAACGTGCGGTGGATGCGGGCGCGACCTTTGGGGTGTCGCCCGGTGCCACGGATAAACTGCTGCAAGCGGCCGAAGATCTGGGCCTGCCGATGTTGCCCGGTGCTGCCACCGCGTCAGAGGCGATGCGTCTTTATGAACGCGGCTATGATATGCTCAAGTTCTTCCCCGCTGAAGCTGCGGGTGGGGCACCCTTCCTGAAATCGCTGTCCTCGCCGCTGCCTCAGGTGCGGTTCTGCCCCACGGGCGGCGTGAGCCCTGCCAATGCGGAAAGCTACCTGTCGCTGCCCAATGTGGTTTGCGCGGGCGGCAGTTGGGTCGCGCCGGACAATCTGATGCGCAAGGGCGATTGGGCGGCGATCACCGAGTTGGCCCGCGCCGCCAGCACCCTAGGCAGCCGCGGCTAAAGCGACGCCGCCGCGCGGCTGGCCTGATCATACTGTCCCGAGATCGCGCGTAGCTGCGCCGCGATCTCGCGCAGGTCGTCGCCTTTGATATCGGTGCGCCCCATGCTGTCGATCAGGCAGGTGTTGCGCACCGCGCGGTAGGTCTCTATCAGCTCGGCCCCGCTGGCGGAGGTGCGATAGAACACCTCCTTTCCGCGTTTCTCGGCCTCTAGCAGGCCGGATTTCAGCAGTTTGCGCAGCGCGTAGTTCACCGTATGCGTATCTTCGATGTTCAGCAGAAAGCAGATGTCCGTCAGCCGTTTTTCACGGTCTCGGTGGTTGGTGTTGTGCAGCACCAGAATTTCCAGCGGGGTCAGGTCGGCATTGCCCGCCGCCGCCATGCAGCGCGACATCCAGCGCGAGAAGGCGTTATAGGCGATGATCATCCCGTATTCGAGCTCGGACGCTTCCCATCCTTCGCCCTCGGCAAGGTGACGGGACGAGACGATACGGCGGGACGGGTGCGATTTTGGGTCTGACATCAGTGCCTCAAGGCTGGTTTTCACTGTCGTTATGTTAGCGAATTGTCGGTATCGCGCAATCCGTCTGTGCGCCAAGGACACGCCCGCCCGAGAAAAATGTACCAAGGATAGCGCGACGCGGCAGGGCGCGGTAGCAAAGGGGCAACGGGTGCCGACCCTTACAGCCATTGCGATAGGAGTGACGATGCTGCGATTTCTTGTGCCGGTATTGGCCGCGCTTTTGCTTTTGCCCGTGGGTGCGCAGGCGACAGAGCGGGAACGCCTTGGCTATGGCCGTCTGATTTCCAATGATTCCATCGGAGAGTTTCGCGACCGCGAGCGCACGGGCGCCTATGTGTCGTCCCGCGTCTGGGGGCCGGCGTGGACTGGGCGCTTGCCGGACCGCTTTGGGCAGTTGATCGAGCTGCGTTTGGGGGTAGAGGTGCTGGCCCCCGCGAACCTGCGTCGCCCGCAAGCCGGATCGCGCCCCTGGGCCGGTGCCCTGTCCGTCGGAATGCACACCCATTTCGAACGCGATGCTGTGGAATATTCGGTCGGGGCGGCGATCTATGCCACCGGTCCGCAGACCCATCTGGATGATCTGCAACGGGGCATTCACGACATCATCGACGCGACCTCGCCCTCTGATCAGGTGCTTGATAACCAGATCGAAAACGGCTTTCACCCTACGGTTCTGGTCGAGATCGGGCGCAGCTTTCCGATTGGCGCACGGACAAGCCTGCGCCCCTTTGTCGAGGGGCAGGCGGGGATAGAGACATTCGTTCGCGCGGGCTTCGACCTGACCTTTGGCGACATCACACGCGGGGAAATGCTGGTGCGCGACAGCACCACCGGCCAGCGTTACCGCGTGGTGCAGAACCGCGACGCATCGGGCTTTGGCTTTGTCGTCGGGGCCGATATCGCGCGCGTCAGCGACAGTGTGTTCCTGCCGTCGGATCGTGGCTATGACCTGACCCCGCGCCGTGATCGTGTGCGTGCCGGGGTGCATTGGCAGGGCAAGCGGGCCTCGGCGTTCTATGGTCTGACGTGGCTGGGCAAGGAATACGAGACGCAGCCCGATCACCAGCTTGTCGGCTCTGTACGCATCAAGATCGACTTCTGACGCGCAGGCCCCGTGGATAGGGTGATTCGTTCTTTCCAGCGGGGAACGGTTTTGATAGCCTCGGGGCAATAATAATACGACGAGGCACGAACAGTGGTCAAAACGGGCTTTCGAGGCACGTTTGTCATAAGCTGGTCGCAGACAGAAATAGACGGGCTGGACGCCGCACCGGTGCAATCCCTTAAGGTGGGGGCAGCCTGGGCGTGGCGGGGCGATTCAATTCGCGTTGACGGGCCGAATGACGTGCTGCGGCTGGATCAGGCGGACGAGGCAGGGGATCTGCGCAGACGGGCTGCGCGGATGGTGCATCGTTTGGTCGGGGCCGCCCTGGACGGCACCACGCCGCCGCACCGGTCTTTCGCCAGTGACCGCGACACCCCGTTGATGGACAACAACTTTACCGTGACCGACGGCGCGCAGACCTATCTGGTGACAGTGATCGAGGTCGGTCAGGGCAGCCAGCCGCTGCTGATGTTCCTTGACGCGCTGCCGCCGCGCAATACCGATCTGTGGGTCGTCGCGCATACGTTGAATACCGCCGCGGCGGATCGTGCGGCGCAATACAGCAGCGGCGTCATCTGCTTTACCCCCGGCACGATGATCCGCACCGCCGATGGCGCGCGCCGGATCGAACAACTGCGCGAGGGCGATCACGTCCAGACGAAAGACAACGGCCTGCAACCTGTGCGCTGGATCGGTAGCCGCCGGATGAGCGGGGCGCGATTGTTCGCGATGCCGCAGCTGCGCCCCATCCGGTTTCGCGCCGGTGCTTTGGGGGATGCTCAGCCTGACGCGGATCTGCTGGTGTCGCCCAGCCACCGGATGCTGGTGAAGGGGCGCGTCGCGCATGACTTGTTCAACACGGACGAGGTGCTTGTCACCGCGCGGGATCTGGTGAACGGGCGCAGTGTCACCATCGATGCCCATGCGCGCGAGGTGACCTATATCCATCTCCTGCTCGATTTCCACGAGGTGCTTTGGGCCAATGGCGTAGAGACGGAAAGCTTTCACCCTGCCTCTGCCGCGCTAGAGACATTGGACGCGACCGACCGCGCGCGGCTGCTGGACCAGTTTCCACAGATCGCCTTTGATCCGCATACCTATGGCGGCTATGCGCGGCGTAATCTGTCGATGTCCGAAGCGGCGATCCTCGCGCACGCCGCCTGACGCCGCCGGATCGCCTGCTTTCTTGGGGCGGGCCTAGCTGTCTGCCTTGCCCGCGATCAATGCCTGAACGATGGCTTTTGCGCTGTCGCTCGACCAATCCGCATCACCGCGCAGACGTGCGATTTCGCGTCCCTCGGGGTCCATGATCACGGTGATCGGCAGGCCGAAAATGCCCATCTGACTGGCCAGCGCCTGTTTCGGGTCTTGGTGGCGTGGCAGGCTATCGACGCCCGCATCCGCGAAGAACCGTTTGATCCCGTCGGGCGTGTTGCGGCCCGTGGCGATGGTCAGCACCTCGAAATCATCGCCGCCGAATTCCTTTTGCAGCGCGTTCAACTGCGGCATTTCCTTGCGGCAGGGCGCGCACCATGTGGCCCAGAAGTTGATCAGCACATATTTGCCCTGCCATGCCTCAAGCGTGGTCTCGCCGCCGTCATCCTCAAGCTGGAACGCGACAGAGGAGGTGGCAACGGGGGAATCGTGCACGACCAGTTTCTTCATATCACCGTCGCGCAGGGGCTTGATGTCGGCGCTTTGCCCAAAGCTGGGGTTTGCACCAAGGGCAAGGGCCGTATAAACGAGCGCGAGCATAATCTTTTTCATTTTCCCTCCGAGGGGTTGCCTGATGACCGATACGACTTCGAACAAAATGTGGGGTGGCCGTTTTGCCGCCGGACCAGACGCGATCATGGAGGCGATCAACGCCTCGATCTCGTTTGACCAGCGTATGGCCGCCCAGGACATTGCCGGGTCGCGTGCCCATGCCGCCATGTTGGCTGCACAAGACATCATTAGTGATAGCGATGCCGACGCCATTCGGAAAGGGTTGCTCACGGTGTTGTCAGAGATCGAGGGCGGGACATTCGCCTATTCGACCGCGCTGGAAGACATCCACATGAACGTCGAGGCGCGCCTGAAAGAGGTGATCGGCGAACCCGCAGGCCGTCTGCACACCGGCCGGTCGCGCAACGATCAGGTGGCGACCGATTTCAAACTGTGGACCCGCGACCAGTTCGACGCCGCCGAAAGCGGATTGTTGGCGTTGATCAAGGCCTTGCTGGGTCAGGCAGAGGCCGGAGCCGATTGGGTCATGCCCGGTTTCACCCATTTGCAGACCGCGCAGCCGGTCACTTGGGGCCACCACATGATGGCCTATGTCGAGATGTTTGGCCGCGATCTGAGCCGGATGCGCGACGCACGGGCGCGGATGAATGAATCGCCGTTGGGCGCGGCTGCGCTTGCGGGCACGTCCTTTCCGATTGACCGCGACATGACCGCACAGGCGCTTGGCTTTGACCGTCCGGCCGCCAATTCGCTGGACGCGGTCAGCGACCGTGACTTTGCGCTTGAATTCCTGAGCGCTGCGTCGATCTGCGCCATGCACCTGAGCCGTTTCGCCGAAGAGCTGGTGATCTGGTCCTCCGCGCAGTTCCGTTTTGTGACCCTGTCGGACCGCTTCTCGACCGGGTCGAGCATCATGCCGCAGAAAAAGAACCCCGACGCGGCAGAGTTGATCCGCGCCAAGATCGGCCGGATCATGGGGGCCAATGTGGCCCTGATGATGGTGATGAAGGGGCTGCCGCTGGCCTATTCCAAGGACATGCAGGAAGACAAGGAACAGGTCTTTGACGCCGCTGACAACCTGATGCTGGCGCTGGCCGCGATGGAAGGCATGGTTAAGGATATGTCCGCGAACCGCGAAAGCCTTGCTGCGGCGGCGGGATCGGGCTTTTCCACCGCGACCGATCTGGCCGATTGGCTGGTCCGCGTGCTGGGGCTGCCGTTCCGCGATGCGCATCACATCACCGGATCGCTGGTGGCGCTGGCCGAACAGAACGGCTGCGACCTGCCGGACCTGACGCTGGAGCAGATGCAATCGGCCCATGGCGACATCACGGCAGATGTCTTTGACGTTTTGGGCGTGGAAAATTCCGTCAATTCGCGTATGTCTTACGGGGGCACCGCGCCCGCACAGGTGCGCGCGCAGGTGGCCCGCTGGAAAGGGATCATCGGATGAAACCCGTTGCTGCTATTGCCTTGTTGCTGACACTCGCTGCTTGCGGTGTGGACGGGGAACCCGTGCCGCCGCAGGTCAATAGCACGGTGACGCTGTCGTCGTCGGGCATGTCGGTGGGCACTGGCGTCACCCTTGGCCGTGGCCCGTTCCGGCTGGGTCTGGGGGCGGCGCTGTGATCCGCGCGGCGGTGCTGGCCGTGGTTGCACTGGCGGTGCTGGCGGGCTGTGACAGCGCGCAACGCCATGCGCCAAGCGCCCATGACAGCCGCGCCTATCCCCCCGCGACGGATACCGCCACCCGCAAGCATCGCAGCAACTATGAACCCGGTGTGCATATCTCGGGGCATGTGGATGTGGGCGTTTCCAAAACATTCTGACCGGCGGGGCGGGTGGCGCTGATTGCCATTCCCGCCGCCTTTGGTATTGGGGTAAGCTGTGGTCTGCCGCGATGCCTTTCCCTGCGGTCCGCCGCCCGTAAACGATCGCCGGCAGCTTTCGGCGGGAAAAGCTTAGGAGCCTGAAACTATGGATCATTTCCTGTACCGCGATGGCGCGCTGCTCGCCGAGGATGTCGCCATCTCCGAGATCGCAGCCGCGGTCGGCACACCCTTTTACGTCTATTCAACCGCCACGCTGTTGCGCCACTTCAAGGCTTTTGACGATGCGCTGGACGGGATGGACCATCTGGTCTGCTACGCGATGAAGGCGAACTCGAACCAAGCGGTGCTGAAAACGCTCGCGCAGGCGGGGGCGGGCATGGATGTGGTGTCGGCGGGGGAATACCTGCGTGCCAAGGCGGCAGGCGTGCCCGGCGACAAGATCGTGTTCTCGGGCGTGGGCAAGACCGTGTCGGAAATCCGGCTCGCGCTTGAGGGCGGCATCCGCCAGTTCAACGTCGAATCCGAACCCGAGATGGAGGTGCTGGACGCCGTCGCGCGGTCGATGGACAAGGTCGCGCCGATCACCATCCGTGTGAACCCCGATGTCGACGCCAAAACCCATGCCAAGATCGCGACCGGCAAGTCCGAGAATAAATTCGGTATCCCCATTGCCCGCGCACGCGAAGTCTACCGCATGGCCGCCGCGATGCCGGGTCTAGAGGTCGTGGGCATCGACGTGCACATCGGCAGCCAGCTGACCGATCTGACGCCGTTCGAACTGGCCTATCAAAAGGTTGCGGAGCTGACAGAGCAGCTCCGCGCCGACGGGCATACCATCCGTCGTCTGGATCTGGGCGGCGGGCTGGGAATCCCCTATGAGCGTAGCAATGCCGCACCGCCGCTGCCCACGGATTACGGCGCAATGGTGCAAAAGACGCTTGGCCATCTGGGCTGCGAGATCGAGATCGAGCCGGGCCGCCTGATCGCGGGCAACGCCGGCCTCATGGTGAGCGAGGTGATCTATGTCAAATCCGGCGAGGGCCGCGATTTCCTGATCATCGACGGTGCGATGAACGACCTGATCCGCCCTGCCATGTACGAAGCCCATCACGATATCATCCCCGTCGTCGAAGCCGAAGCAGGGGCCGAGCAGCAGCCCTATGACATTGTCGGGCCGGTCTGCGAATCCGGTGATACCTTTGCCAAGCAGCGCATGATGCCAAAGCTGGCCGCGGGCGATCTGGTGGCCTTCCGCAGTGCCGGTGCCTATGGCGCGGTGATGGCCAGCGAATACAACTCTCGCGCGCTGATCCCCGAGGTGCTGGTCCATGGCGATCAATTTGCGGTTATCCGCCGACGCCCGACCTTTGACGAAATGATAAATCGCGATACCATCCCTGAATGGCTGTGACCGCGCCTTGCGTGTCCGGCTTTTGAAAGCAGGGCCCGCATGACGCTTTTCACCGCCAAGGATGACGACCACTCGCCCGAGCAGGGTCTCAAGTCGATCCGTTGGCCCCTGCGTCTGACCTGGGCCGGTATCTGGGCCGAGGTGTTGGTGCAGGCGTTCTGGCCGCTGATCGCCTTGGTGCTGGCTGTTCTGGCGGTGCTGATGCTGGGGCTGCACGATACCGTGCCGATGTCCGTCGTGACGGGCGCTGTCGTTGCGGTGACGCTGGCCGCTGTCGGGGCGCTGGTCTATGCGCTGCGACATTTACGCATCCCCCGCCGGATAGAGGCGCTGACCCGCCTTGACGCCAGCCTACCCGGACGCCCCATTCAGGCGCTGATGGATGTGCAGGCGATCGGCACGGGGGATGCTGCCTCTGCTGCGGTGTGGCAGGCGCATCAGCGCCGCATGGCCGCCCGTGCCGCCGCTGCGCAGGCGGTGCCTGCGGACTTGCGCATGGCGCGCCGTGATCCCTTTGCCCTGCGCTATGTCGCGCTGCTGGCTTTCGTTACGGCGCTGGTCTTTGGGTCGGTGCTGCGCATCGGGTCGGTTGCGGGCCTGACCGCGGGCGGGGGGGCTTTGGCCTCCGGTCCGGTCTGGGAAGGCTGGGCGGAGCCGCCGCGCTATACCGGCAAGCCGACGCTGTATTTGTCCGATCTTGCCGAAGGGCCGTTGAACCTGCCTGCGGGCACGCTGATCACCCTGCGCATGTATGGCGAAGTGGGCGCGCTGTCGGTTTCCGAGACCGTCTCGGGCCAGCCCCGTCCAGAGGGGGACGCCCCCGCCATCGTGCAGGATTTCAAGGTCAGCCAAAGCGGACAAATCACCATCGACGGACCGAACGGGCGCGCGTGGGACGTGACGATGCTGCCCGACGCCAAGCCGCAGGTCGAGATTGCAGGCCCGCCCGAGGTGACCGCCCTTGGCGAGATGCAACTGCCCTTTGTGGCGCGGGACGACTACGGCGTCGAAGCGGGCGAGGCGCGGATTGATCTGGATCTGGCCGCTGTGGACCGCCGCTATGGGCTGGCGATTGACCCTGATCCGCGGGCCGAGATGATCGTGCCGCTGTCACTGCCCATTGCCGGGGACCGCCGCGATTTCGAAGAGAACCTGATCGACGATTTTTCCAAACATCCGTGGGCCAACCTGCCGGTCACCGTCACGCTGAGCGTGCTGGATGCGTCGGAACAACAGGCGACCACCCCGCCGACGCAGATGACCCTGCCGGGGCGACGCTTTTTCGATCCGCTGGCGGCGGCCGTCATTGAACAGCGGCGCGATCTGCTGTGGGCAAAGGGCAACGCCGACACCCTCGCGCAGGTCTTGCGGGCGGTGTCCTATCGTCCGGAGGATGTGTTCCGCTCTGACACGGCGGCGCTGCGCTTGCGGCGGCTGATTGAGCGGATCGAAGTTCGCGCCCGCTATGGTTTGTCCGACGAGGTGCAGACCGAGATTGCGGATGATCTGTGGGACTTGGCGATTGAACTGGAGGAAGGCGTGCTGGCCGATGCGCTGGACCGGATGCGCCGCGCACAGGAGCGTTTGCAAGAGGCGATGAAGAACGGTGCCTCGGACGCCGAGATCGCAGAGCTGATGGAAGAGCTGCGCCGCGCCACCGACGACTATATGCGCCAGTTGCAACGCCAGCAGGCGCAAGAAGGTGAGAACGGCGACCAGCAGCAAGGCCAGCAGGGCGAAACCATGCAGATGACGCAAGACGACCTGCAACGCATGATGGACCGGATTCAGGAGCTGATGGAGCAAGGCCGCATGGCCGAGGCGGAACAGGCGCTGCGCGAACTGCAAGAGATGATGGGGAACATGCGCGTTACCCAAGGCCAGCCGGGCGAAGGTGGGCAATCCGAGGGTGAACAGGCGATGGAGGGGCTGGCCGACAGCCTGCGTGAGCAGCAAGAGCTAAGCGATCAGGCGTTCCGCGATTTGCAGGACAGGTTCAACCCCAATGCCGATGACGGCCAGCAACAGGGGCAGGACCAGGGTCAGCAACCCGGCCCGCAACAGGAGGGCAACCAGCCCGGCCAACCGGGGCAGCCGCCGGGCCAGAACAATGGCCAGGGCGAACCGGGGCAGGGACAGGGGTCGATCGCCGACCGTCAGCAAGCGCTGCGCGATGAACTGCGCCGTCAGGAAGGGCGTCTGCCCGGTGGCGGCACCCCCGAAGGTGACGCCGCGCGCGATGCGCTGGACCGTGCCGGCCGCGCGATGGACGGTGCCGAAGAGGCTTTGCGCCGCGACGATCTGGCCGAAGCGATCGATAACCAGTCGCAGGCGATGGAAGCGCTGCGCGAGGGCATGCGCGCCTTGGGCGAGGCGATGGAACAAGACCAGCAGGCGTCCGAGCCAGGGCAAGGCACCGCGCAGGGCAACCGCCGTGCCGAGAACACGGACCCTTTAGGGCGCGAACAGGGGGCGAATGGCGCGCAGGGGTCAGAGGGTGATCTGGCGCTGGATAATGACGCCTATGGCCGCGCGCGTGAACTGCTGGACGAGATCCGCCGCCGCTCGGGCGAGGCGACGCGGCCAGAGGTCGAACGCGACTACCTGCGCCGTCTGCTGGACCGCTTCTGATAGGATTGAGGGCGCAAGGACGGGGCCGCCAAAAGGACGGGCCCGATCCGTTTTAGCTGCCCGACTGCGACGCCCGTGCATCCAGCCATTGCAGCGTTGATTGCAACATCTCGTCCAGCCATTGGCGCGCGCTGTCCACCTGCGCGACGTAAAGCGCAAGATAGGGGCGCAGCGCGGGAACCGCCTTCGAGATTTGCGGCGAAAAGACGTATAGCAGCACCAGCACAGAGGCGAGCGCGACAATCAGCACGAACCCGCGGCTGAACCCGCTACGCTGTTTCGGGGCCGCATGGGTATCGCGCCCGGCATCTGCGCCCGAGTTCGGGATCACGCGCCGTTCTGATCCGGTGCGCAGGGTGGAGTTGATCTCTTCGATATCGGGCAGCAATTCGCGGCGCGATGCAACGGCCGCCGCGGCGGCTGTGGTCTCGGCAACGCTGTGCTGCTCTTCGCCGCGCAGACGCGACATGCGGGCCTTGGCCTGCTGCGCGCGGTCGCTTTCGGTGGGTTGGTCTGCTTCTTCAAGCCCCAGATCAGGCTGGCTTTCAAGGGTCTGAGCCTGACGACGACGGCGGGCTTCTTGTTCCGCCTCGGCCTCTTGCCGGAGAATATCGGCGACCGACGGGTCAAGCTGCTTGCGCGGTGGCGGGGCGGGATGCGCGGGGTCGCCCGCGTCGGGGTCTTCTGCGGCGTCTTCGTCGGGCTCGGGCGGGCTTGCTGGGGCGGGCGCATCTACATCGTGTTCGGGCGCGACGCCGTCATTCGCATCATCGCGTTCGGACAGAGCAGCGGAAACCGTGCTGATCCTGCTGTCGTCCTCGTCATCGAGAGGGGGGAAATCGGGGTGGTGCTGGAACCAGGTCTGGCCACAGTTCGAACATTGCACATCGCGACCGGAAGAGGGCATCACCTCGTCCGGGACCTCGTACTGCGCATCGCAATTGGGACAGATCAGTCTCATGTTGCGCCCCGAACCATTGGAAACCTCTTCGTTTTCACGTCAGATCAACCTTATGTCCTAGAAAACCGTAGGAAAAGTGCAATCTTCATGCAATGGCTGCGCCGGGGTGCATTGAAACCCAAGCGGTGCTGGGGCACAACAGTTCAAACCAAGCGGGATATGCATGTGATCGAGTTTGAAAACGTGGCCTACAGCTATGGCGGGGGCGAGCTTTTGTCCGATATCTCGGTCAAGCTGGCGCCGGGGTCGTTCCATTTTCTGACGGGTCCGTCCGGCTCTGGCAAGACCACTTTGATGAAGCTCTGCTATGGCGCGCTTCTGCCCACGGCGGGGCATGTGTCGTTGTTTGGCAAGGACGTGCGTGCGATGGACCGCGATGATATCGCGATGATCCGGCGACGTGTGGGCGTGGTGCACCAGGATTGCCAATTCCTGAACCATTTGCCGGTTGCGGAAAACATCGGTTTGCCGCTGACCGTGTCGGGCCGTCATGCGGAAACCGGCGGCGACGACCTGCAAGAGCTGCTGTCGTGGGTCGGGCTGAGCAGCCGCGCCGATGCCCTGCCGCCAGAGCTGTCGGGCGGTGAGCGCCAGCGTGCGGCGCTGGCCCGTGCGGTGATCATGTCGCCTGATGTAGTGCTTGCGGATGAACCCACCGGGAACGTCGATTGGGAAATGTCGCAGCGCCTGCTTCGCCTGCTGGTAGAGCTGAACCGCATGGGCAAGACCGTGTTGATCGCGACCCACGATCTGGGGCTGATCCGTGCCACCAAGGCGCAGGTTCAGGCGCGTGTCTTGCGCATCGCCAACCGGCGCATCCAGTTGGCGGGGGCGGATTTATGAAGATGCTGCGCATTGCGCTGACCGCGTTGTGGAACGGCGACCGTCAGGCGGACCGTGTGGTGCCGCCGTCGGGGTTTACCGCGCAGTTGACCCTGTTTGCCGCGGGAACAATGGCGTTTCTGGCGGTCTTTGCGCTGGCGCTGTCGCTGGCGTCGGGACGGTTGGCGAATATCTGGGGGCAAGAGTTGGCACGCACCGCGACGATCCGTGTTGTGGCCCCCATCGACCAGCGCAGCGCCCAGACCGAGGCCGCATTGCGCATCCTCGAGACCACCAAAGGCGTCGCCACAGCCCGCGCCCTCACGGATGAAGAGCAGCAATCCCTGCTGGCCCCCTGGTTCGGTCCGGAACTGGCCATTGATGCCCTGCCGGTGCCCCGCCTGATCGAGATCATCGAAGAGGACGACGGCATGGACGCCGATGGCCTACGCCTGCGCCTCGCGGCAGAGGTGCCAGGGGCGGTTCTGGACAATCACAGCCGCTGGCGCGCGCCGCTGGTCAAGGCCGCGTCGCGTCTGAAGCTTCTGGGCTGGGTATCCATGATCCTGATCATCGCGACGCTGGCCGCGATGGTGACACTTGCCGCCAATGCGGCGCTGTCGGCCAACGCTCAGGTCATTGCCGTTTTGCGTCTGGTGGGCGCGACCGACAGCTATATCGCGCAGGCCTTTATCCGGCGTTTCACCCTGCGCGCGCTGACCGGCGCTGCGGCGGGCACGGGGGTCGGGCTGCTGGCGATACTGCTGTTGCCAAGCACCGCTGACGCGGGGGGCTTTCTGACGGGTTTGGGCTTTCAGGGCTGGCACTGGGTTGTGCCGCTGGTGATCCCGTTTCTGTCCGGTGGTGTCGCCTTTGCGGCCACAGGGGCGGCCGCGCGCCGTACATTAAAGGAACTCGCATAATGTTGCAGTGGATACGATCCTTGACCTTCATCGTGCTGGCCACGGTCTATATGCCGCTTTTGGGGCTGCTTTACGCGCCTTGGGCGATGTTCTCGCGGCGGGGGGCCTATGCGGCGTGCAAGGCCTATGCGGCGGGGACCATGTGGATGGCGAAGGTCATCGTCGGGCTGCGGTGCGAGGTGCGGGGCGATGTGCCGGACGGGGCCGTGTTGGTCGCCGCCAAACACCAGTCTTTCCTTGATATCCTGATGATCTTTCACATTCTGCCACGCGCGAAATTCATCATGAAACGCGAGATCCTGATGACGCCGGTGATCGGGCAATATGCCAAGCGCATGCAGATGGTCGCGGTGAACCGTGGCAAACGTGGTGCGGCGATTTCCAAGATGCTGGCCGATGTCAAAGCGGGCGAGGCCGAACCGGGCCAGCTAGTCATCTATTCACAAGGCACACGCGTCGCGCCCGGCCTGTCGGTCCCCTATAAGGCAGGCACTGCCGCACTGTACGAGCAGATGGGCCAGCCCTGCGTCCCCGTCGCCACCAACGCCGGATATTTCTGGCCCCGGCGCGGGCTGTACCGGCGTCCGGGTGTGGCAGTGGTCGAGTTCCTGCCCCCCCTCGCGCCGGGGTTGGAGCGGGCCGCCTTCATGAAACGGCTTGAAGAAACGGTCGAGACACGGTCGGACGCGCTCTTGGCCGAGGCGGGGTTCAAAACCCCTCAACCGAGCTAGACGCTGCCCATACCGATCGGCGCGCACGACGGTTAGGACACAACGGTTAGAACACAAAAAGGGTGGGCCATACGGTCCACCCTTTGTCGTTTCAATGCAGGCGGCTGCCTTACATGTGGATCGGGCCATCGCCACAGGCCAGCGCCGCTTCGCGGACCGCTTCGGAGTAGGTCGGGTGCGCGTGGCAGGTCATCGCCAGATCCTCGGCAGAGGCACCGAATTCCATGGCAACGCAGACCTCGTGGATCAGATCGCCGGCACCGGGGCCGATGATATGCGCGCCGAGGATGCGGTCGGTTTCCTTGTCGGCGATCAGCTTGACGAAGCCTTCGCCCGCGAAGACGGCCTTGGCACGGGCGTTGCCCATAAAGCTGAATTTGCCGACCTTATAGGCGCGGCCTGCTTCTTTCAGCTGCTCTTCGGTGGCACCGACATTGGCAACCTCGGGGTGGGTGTAGATCACGCCGGGGATCACGCCATAGTTCACGTGGCCATGTTTGCCCGCCACGACCTCTGCTGCGGCCATGCCTTCGTCTTCGGCCTTATGCGCCAGCATCGGACCTTCAA
The DNA here is from genome assembly GCF_000152605.1 of Sulfitobacter sp. EE-36. Lineage (NCBI taxonomy): Bacteria > Pseudomonadati > Pseudomonadota > Alphaproteobacteria > Rhodobacterales > Roseobacteraceae > Sulfitobacter > Sulfitobacter sp. EE-36. Next base: position 1,309,796 of record NZ_CH959310.1, read on the forward strand.
TGACGTCGCCGATAGCGTAGATGCCTTTGACCGAGGTTTCCCAGGTGTCGCTTACCGCGATCTGGCCGCGTTTGGTCAGCTCGACGCCCAGACCTTCAAGGCCCAGACCGTCGTGGAACGGCTTGCGGCCGGTGGAGACGAGAACGACATCGGCGTCCAGCGTATGTTCGCTGTCATCCTTGCGCAGCTTGTAGGTCACCTTGGCTTTGGTCTTGGAGGCTTCGGTGCCTTGTACGGCGGCGCCCATGACAAAGTTGACGCCCTGCTTTTTCAGGATACGCATAAAGTTCTTTTGCACTTCGCCGTCCATGCCGGGGGTGATCGCATCGAGATATTCGACGACCGTCACCTCGGCCCCCAGACGCGCGTAGACAGAGCCGAGTTCGAGCCCGATGACGCCCGCGCCGATCACGACCAGCTTTTTCGGGATCTTGTTCAGCGACAGTGCACCAGTGGAGGTGACGACGACCTTTTCGTCAACCTCGACACCGGGAAGGGCAGAGGGTTCGGACCCTGTGGCGATGATGATGTTCTTGGCCTCGTGGACCTCGTCGCCGACCTTGACCTTGCCGGCTTCGGGGATGGTGGCCCAGCCTTTGATCCAGTCGATCTTGTTCTTCTTGAACAGGAACTCGATCCCCTTGGTATTGGTGTCGATCGTGTTCTGTTTGTAGGTTTGCATCTGCGCCCAATCGACCGAAGGGCTTTTACCCTTGAGGCCCATATCGGCAAAGTTGTGTTCGGCTTCGTGCAGCATATGCGTGGCATGCAGCAGCGCCTTGGACGGGATACAGCCGACGTTCAGGCAGGTGCCGCCCAACGTCTCGCGGCCCTCGACACAGGCGGTTTTGAGGCCCAGTTGGGCGCAGCGGATGGCGGATACATAGCCGCCGGGGCCGGAGCCGATGATGATGACATCGTAGCTGGACATGGAAGGTCTCCTTGGTGGTCGGGAATTGGGGTAGAGTAGAAGAGGTGGCGTTCAGGCATGAAGGGGCGGGGCGTGTTGTGGTCAAGGCTAGGGGGCGCTGCCCCCGTGCGCAAGCGCACGCCCCCGGGATCTATGCCATTTGGAAGATCAAAACAGCGCGGCCAGCAGCATCAGCACCGTCGCACCAAGGCCCACGGCCCAGATCAGCGAGCGTCCGGGACGCAGGCCAAGCGCATAGGCGGGCACATAGGCGACACGGGCCGCGAGGAAGATCCATGCGAGAATGGCGGTGTAGGTCGTATTCTGGCCGGACATCTGCAGCACCACGACGGCGACGGCGAAAAGCGCCAGCGCTTCGAACATATTGTTGAACGCGCGGCCCAGACGGGCGGTCCTGTCAGAGAGCGATTTCGACGGTTCTCTGTCGCGCGCGGACATGGTGTAGCCGGGGCCGACCTCGCGGTTGGCAGGGATCGCATAGGCGACAAAGGTCACGACCTGGAGCAGCGCCGCGAGGGTCAGAACGGTGAGTTCGGGTGTCATCTTGGCGGTCCGCTATAGCGCGAGGAAATATAGAATGGCGGTGGCGGCAAAGCCCGCCAGCCATGCGAGGGTCCGGATCGCGGGCACGCCAAGCGCATAGACCGGTAGATAGATGATCCGCGCGATGAGGAAGACCTGCGCGGCCAGCAGGGACGTGGCATTGGTGCGGTCCAGCATTTCGAGGATCAGCACCGCCGGGGCAAAGAGCGCCATTGCCACGATGGAGTTGTCCAATGCGCGTTTCAGCCGGGCCGTCATGCCGGTCATCGACCGGTCCTCGTCGCGCGACGAGAGCAGATAGCCCAGGCTGAGTTGTTGCGCACCGCCCAGAACCTGAAGCAAGATTGTCAGCATAACGAGCAGGCCATAGGCGGCGAGTATCGTGGTCTCTGTCATCATTTGTCCTTTCCGGGCGGTGGGTGTGGTGGGTTACAGGTCCATCAGCAGGCGGCGTGGGTCTTCGAGCGCTTCTTTCACGCGGACGAGGAAGGTCACGGCACCTTTGCCGTCCACGATGCGGTGGTCATAGCTGAGCGCCAGATACATCATCGGACGGATCACGACCTGACCATTGATCGCCATGGGGCGGTCCTGGATCTTGTGCATCCCCAAGATACCCGATTGCGGCGGGTTCAGGATCGGCGAGGACATCAGCGAGCCATAGACACCACCGTTAGAGATAGTGAAAGTGCCGCCCTGCATTTCCGCCATGGACAGTTTGCCGTCGCGGGCCTTGGCCCCCAGTTCACCGATTTCCTTTTCGATGTCGGCAAAGGACATCGCTTGCGCGTCCTTGACCACGGGCACGACCAGACCGGTGGGTGTGCCGGCCGCGATGCCCATGTTGACGTAGTTCTTGTAGACCACATCGGTGCCGTCGATTTCGGCATTCACTTCGGGCACTTCGTTCAGGGCGTGGATACAGGCCTTGGTGAAGAAGGACATGAAGCCGAGTTTGACGCCGTGCTTTTTCAGGAACAGGTCTTTGTATTCGTTCCGAAGGGCCATGATCTCTGTCATGTCGACCTCGTTATAGGTCGTCAGCATGGCGGCGGTGTTCTGGCTGTCTTTCAGACGTTTCGCGATGGTCTGGCGCAGACGGGTCATCTTGACGCGTTCCTCGCGGGCGGCGTCCTGGGGGGCCGATGGGGCGCGTGGCGCGGCTGCGGCAGGTTTTGCCGCGTTCTTGCCAGCGGCAACGGCCTTGGCCACGTCTTCCTTCATTACACGTCCGTCACGTCCTGTGCCGGTGACCTGATCGCGGCTGATGCCGGCTTCGGCCATGGCTTTCTTGGCGGAAGGCGCGTCTTCGACATCGCCCGAGGGCGCGTTGCCGGGGGCAGGGACCTGACCGCCCGCCTTGGGTTCAGCGGTATCATCGGCGGGTTTGCTTGCGCTGCCGCCTTCGCCCTGGCTGATCACGGCGAGCTTGCCGTTGGCCTCGACCGTGCTGCCTTCTTCGGCGATGATCTGGGTCAGCGTGCCCGATGTCGGCGCGGGCACTTCGACGCTGACCTTGTCGGTTTCCAGCTCGCAGAGCATTTCATCGGCTTCGACGTGGTCACCGACGGTCTTGAACCACGTGCTGACGGTCGCCTCGGACACGGATTCGCCCAAGGTGGGGACCATGACGTCGACATCATCGGCAGCGTCGCGGGGTTTCACGTCTTCGGCACCAGCATCGACCGCCTTGGGGGCTTCGGATTTCGCCGGGGCCGCATCCCCTTCGGAGATATTGGCCAGTAGCGCGTCAACGCCGACGGTTTCGCCTTCGGCGGCGACGATATCGGCCAGAGTACCCGCCACGGGGGAGGGCACTTCGACGGTGACCTTATCGGTTTCCAGCTCGCAGAGCATTTCGTCGACTGCGACGCTATCGCCGGGCTTTTTGAACCATGTTGCCACGGTCGCTTCGGTTACGGATTCACCCAAGGTAGGGACGCGTACTTCGCTTGTCATGGTTATTTTCCTTCGATGGTCAGCGCTTCGTCAACGAGGGCTGCTTGTTGTGCTTTGTGTTGGGAGGCAAGGCCGGTCGCAGGCGAGGCCGAGGTGGCGCGACCGACATAGGTCGGACGGGTGTGGGTGGCGTCGATACGGCCCAGAACCCATTCGATATTGGGTTCGATGAAGGACCATGCCCCTTGGTTCTTGGGCTCTTCCTGACACCATACCATTTCCGCATTCTTGAAGCGTTCCAGCTCTTTCACAGCGGATTGCGCGGGGAACGGATAGAATTGTTCGAAACGCAGCAGGTAGATGTCGTCGATGCCACGGGCGTCGCGTTCTTCCAGCAGGTCGTAATAGACCTTGCCCGAACACATGACGACGCGCTTGATCTTGTCGTCCGCCGCCAATGTGGTGTCCGAGTTGCCCTGTTCCGCATCGTCCCAGAGGACGCGGTGGAAGGAGGAGCCGGTGGTGAATTCCTCGGCCTTGCTGACGGCCAGCTTGTGGCGCAGCAGGGATTTCGGCGTCATCAGCATCAGCGGCTTGCGGTAGCTGCGGTGCAGCTGGCGGCGCAGCAGGTGGAAGTAGTTCGCGGGCGTGGTGCAGTTCGCCACGATCCAGTTGTCACCGCCGCACATGGTCAGGAAGCGTTCCAGACGCGCGGAGGAGTGTTCGGGCCCTTGCCCTTCATAGCCATGGGGCATCAGGCAGACGAGGCCGGACATGCGCAGCCATTTGCTTTCGCCCGAGGAAATGAACTGGTCGAACATGATCTGCGCGCCGTTGGCAAAGTCGCCGAACTGCGCTTCCCACAGGGTCAGCGCGTTGGGTTCCGCCAGCGAGTAGCCGTATTCAAAGCCCAGAACCGCGTATTCCGACAGCATGGAGTCGATGACTTCGTATTCTGCCTGACCTTCGCGGATGTGGTTCAGCGGGTAGTAGCGGTCTTCGTTTTCCTGATTGATCAGGGCCGAGTGACGCTGCGAGAAGGTGCCGCGGGCGGAGTCCTGACCGGACAGGCGGACCTTGTACCCTTCGGTCAAGAGCGAGCCAAAGGCCAGCGCCTCGGCTGTGGCCCAGTCGAAGCCTTCGCCGGATTTGAACATCTCGGCCTTGGCGTCCAGCAGGCGCGCCACGGTTTTATGCAGCGGGAAGCCGTCGGGAGCGGCGGTCAGCGCCTTGCCCACATCCGCCATGGTTTCGGCGGCGATGGCTGTCTTGCCACGCTGGTATTTCTTTTCCTTGGCCTTATCGAGGTGCGACCACTTGCCATCCAGCCAATCGGCCTTGTTGGGGCGGTATTCTTTGCCGGCCTCGAATTCGGTGTTCATCTTTTCTTGGAAGGCGGCTTTCATATCCTCGATCTCGCCCTCGGGGATCAGGCCGTCTTTCACCAGACGCTCGGTATAGAGCGTCAGCGTGGTCTTTTGCTTTTTGATTTTCTTGTACATCACCGGGTTGGTGAACATCGGCTCGTCGCCTTCGTTGTGACCAAAGCGGCGGTAGCAGATCAGGTCGATGACCACGTCTTTCTTGAACTTCTGACGGAATTCCGTCGCCACGCGGGCCGCGTGCACGACCGCTTCGGGGTCGTCGCCGTTGACGTGAAAGATCGGAGCCTCGACGACCAACGCGTTATCGGTCGGATAGGGGCTGGAGCGGCTGAAGTGCGGCGCTGTGGTGAAACCGATCTGGTTGTTCACCACGATATGCATGGTCCCGCCAGTACGGTGCCCGCGCAGGCCCGAAAGGGCGAAGCATTCGGCCACGACACCCTGACCGGCAAAGGCCGCATCCCCGTGCAGCAGGATCGGCATCACGGAGGTACGTTCCTTGTCGTTCAGCTGGTCCTGCTTGGCGCGGACCTTGCCCAGAACAACGGGGTTCACCGCTTCAAGGTGGGACGGGTTGGCGGTTAGCGACAGGTGGACGGTGTTGCCGTCGAATTCACGGTCGGAGGACGCGCCGAGGTGGTATTTCACATCGCCGGAGCCGTCGACATCATCGGGTTTAAAGCTGCCGCCCTGAAACTCGTTGAAGATCGCGCGGTAGGGTTTCTGCATGACGTTGGCCAGCACCGACAGACGGCCACGGTGCGGCATGCCGATCACGATGTCCTGAATGCCCAGTTGACCGCCGCGTTTGATGATCTGCTCCATCGCGGGGATCAGGCTTTCGCCCCCATCAAGGCCGAACCGCTTGGTGCCCATGTATTTGACGTGCAGGAATTTCTCGAAGCCTTCGGCCTCTACCAGCTTGTTCAGGATGGCTTTGCGGCCATTGCGGGTGAACTGGATTTCCTTGCCGTAGCCCTCGATCCGCTCTTTCAGCCACGCGGCCTGTTCGGGATCAGAGATGTGCATGTATTGCAGCGCGAAGGTGCCGCAGTAGGTGCTTTTGACGATATCGACGATCTGTTTCATCGTCGCGATCTCAAGGCCAAGCACATTGTCGATAAAGATCGGGCGATCCATGTCCTTGGGCCCGAAGCCATAGGCGGCCGGGTCCAGTTCAGGATGGGTGTCGCTGTCGCGCATGCCAAGCGGGTCAAGATCGGCGGCAAGGTGACCACGGATACGGTAGGCGCGGATCAGCATCAACGCGCGGATACTGTCGAGCACGGCACGTTGTACCTGCGCGTCAGACAGTTCGATCCCCTTGGAGGAGGCTTTTTCGGTAATCTTCTGACCGGCGACTTTCGCTTCGGTCGGGACGGGCCACTGGCCGGTCAATGCAGAGGTCAGATCGTCCTGCGGGACGGGGGGCCAATCGCTGCGCGCCCAGGATGGGCCTGCGGCCTCTGCCTGAACATCGGCGTGGTCATCGTCCATCGCTTCGAAGAACGCCTGCCATGCGCCATCAACCGCATTGGGATCGCTGGCATAGCGGGCATACATTGCCTCTAGGTATTCGCCGTTCTGCCCCTCGAGAAAGGAGGTATCGTGGAACTGGTCGTTTTTGGGTTGGTCTGTCATGGCGATACCTCTGATGAGAGCGCGACGTTTAAGTAAGAGCGGCGGGGCCTGAAAAGTCAGGCCCCGCCATCTGGCGTTAGCCTTTGTTGATGGCTTCTTGAACAGCTTCACCCAGCGTTGCGGGGCTATCCGCAACAACGATGCCAGCTTCTTTCATAGCTGCGATCTTGGATTCCGCGTCACCTTTGCCGCCTGCGACGATCGCACCGGCGTGGCCCATACGACGGCCGGGAGGGGCTGTGCGGCCCGCGATGAAACCGGCTGTGGGCTTCCAACGGCCTTTTTTCTTCTCGTCGGCCAGGAATTGTGCCGCTTCTTCTTCGGCAGAACCGCCGATTTCACCAATCATGATGATCGACTCTGTTTCTGGATCGGCCAGGAACATCTCGAGGATATCGATATGCTCGGACCCTTTGATGGGGTCGCCGCCGATACCAACCGCAGAGGATTGGCCGAGGCCAAGATCGGATGTCTGTTTCACAGCTTCGTACGTAAGCGTACCCGAGCGCGAGACAACCCCGCAGGTGCCGCGCTTGTGGATGTGGCCGGGCATGATGCCGATTTTGCAGGCGTCAGGCGTGATCACGCCGGGGCAGTTTGGCCCGATCAAGCGGGATTTGGACCCTTCGAGCGCGCGCTTGACGCGCATCATGTCCAGAACCGGGATGCCTTCGGTGATGCAGATGATCAGCTCCATCTCTGCGTCGATCGCCTCGAGGATGGAATCCGCGGCGAAGGGGGGCGGCACGTAGATGACGGTGGCGTTGGCTTCGGTGACGTGACGGGCTTCGTGGACAGAGTTGAACACGGGCAGGTCAAGATGCGTCTGGCCGCCTTTGCCGGGGGTCACACCGCCGACCATTTTGGTGCCATAGGCGATGGCCTGTTCGGTGTGGAACGTGCCCTGCGAGCCGGTGAGGCCCTGGCAGATCACTTTGGTGTTTTCGTTTACGAGTACGGCCATGTTATGTGCTTTCTTCTCAAGTTCAATTCAGGTGGCGCCGGTCTCAGGGCGCGGTGGAAGGTGCCGCCGCCGCAAGGCGCGGCAGTCGGTATGTCAGATAGATTGCAACAGCGAACATCAGCGGGATGCCCAGTTCGCCGACTTCCTCGATGACGTAGGCCAGATCGATCTGATCCTGGCCTAGCGTGATGCCAAAGGGTTCCAGCTTGCGCGCCAGCCCGTCGGTCAGCTTGTAGACGACGATGAACAGCAGCCCGATCAACACAGCAAGCTGCGGTGCCGCGCCTTTGGCGACCCCACGGATGAAGCCCCATGTCTCGCGGCGCAACAGGATCAGACCGGTCGCGATGATCGCCAGCAGGATGCATAGGCCATAGCCAACGACCGACAGTGTCTCGAACGGGCCGCCTTCGGCCAGCAGGGAATCCTGCATCGGCATGGGCAGCTGTGCGACGACAGCCATCATTGCGAAGACCAGAACGGTCATCCCAAAGACGATGGCCTTGCCACCGGTGACGGTGTTTTGCGCGGACGCGGTCATTGGCTTGCCTCGTTCAGCGGGATCAGGCGTTCGACGCGGACAAAGGTTTCAACCCCCTGCGCCCCGTCGCGCACCCCCGATTGTACCACAGCCATGCGGTTGGGGTTCAGCATGACGGCTGCGCGATAGGTGGCCCCCGTCGTGATGGGGAACCCTGCAGGGACATCTACCAGATCGGTCAGGTTTTCCTGTGCCAATCCGGTGGCGATCCCCTGTTGCGCAACCCGCGGTGCCGCCCCGTCAAAGGACACTTCGCAGCGGCGGTCTGTGCCCGCCGTTGCTGCCGCGCCCGTCACCGGAGACTGTGGTGCCGAGGTAAAGGGACGCAGATCATAGAAATCGACCCGTGCCCCGGTGCTGCCAAGCTGTGCCTGCGCTGTCCGTGCGGTCAGACGCGGGCTGAAACAATGGTCTGCAAAGGCCTGGGCGATGTCCGTCGCACGCGTTGTCTGTGCCATAGCGTTACTGGCCGCCCCGAAAGGGACAGCCAGCGCGGCAATGGAAAAACAAAAGGCGAGACGATGCATCATCCAAGCTTTCCAGCCAGTTTTAGCCTTTGACCGCTTTCACGATCTTTTGCGCGCCATCTTTCAAGTCGTCCGCAGCGATCACGTCCAGGCCGGAGTTGTTGATGATGGCTTTGCCTTCTTCAACGTTTGTGCCTTCCAGACGGACAACCAGCGGAACCTGCAGGCCGACTTCCTTCACGGCTGCGACCACACCTTCGGCGATGACGTCACAGCGCATGATGCCGCCGAAGATGTTGACCAGAATACCTTTGACCTGCGGGTCGGAGGTGATGATCTTGAACGCTTCGGTCACTTTCTCTTTGGTGGCACCACCACCAACATCAAGGAAGTTCGCAGGCTCGGCACCGTAAAGCTTGATGATGTCCATTGTGGCCATCGCCAGACCGGCACCGTTCACCATGCAGCCGATTTCACCGTCCAGAGCGATGTAGTTCAGGTCGTACTTGGACGCCTCGAGCTCTTTGGGGTCTTCTTCGGTGGTGTCGCGCAGATCGGCAATATCGCCGTGGCGGTACATCGCATTGCCGTCAAAGCTGACTTTGGCGTCCAGCACTTTGAGGTCGCCGCTGTCGGTGACGATCAGCGGGTTGATTTCCAGCATTTCCATGTCTTTTTCGACGAAGGCTTTGAACAGCTGGCCCATCAGGGTCACACATTGTTTGACCTGCTTGCCTTCCAGCCCCAGGGCGAAAGCAACGCGGCGGCCGTGGTAGGGCTGGAAGCCCGCGGCGGGGTCAACAGAGAAGCTGATGATTTTCTCGGGGGTGGACTCGGCTACTTCTTCGATGTCCATGCCGCCCTCGGTGGAGCAGACGAACCCGATGCGCGAGGTCTGGCGATCCACCAGCAGCGCGAGGTACAATTCGGTTTCGATGCCCGAACCGTCTTCGATGTAGATCCGGTTGACCTGTTTGCCCGCGGGGCCGGTCTGATGCGTGACCAGGGTGCGGCCCAGCATTTTCTTGGCTTCCTCGGCGGCTTCTTCAACCGATTTGGTCAGGCGTACACCGCCTTTGTCGCCAGCGTCGGCTTCTTTGAAAGAACCTTTGCCGCGGCCACCTGCGTGGATCTGTGCCTTGACGACCCAAAGAGGTCCGTCCATCTCGCCTGCGGCTGTTTTCGCTTCTTCAGCTTTCAGCACGACCCGGCCGTCGGATACTGGCGCGCCGTAGCTACGCAAAAGGGCTTTTGCCTGATATTCGTGGATGTTCATAAAAAACGGTCCCGTCTTTGTTCCAGTCTAATCGCGGTATACGATTGAGTCTTGATACTCGGTAAACAGTTTTTCGGAGAAATACAGGGTTTTCCAGATAAAAGCGACATTTGTGATCACACGAATTTCGCGTGTGATCACAAAATAGCGCTAACGGTGGAAAATCTGCGGAATGTTGCCGACGCAGCGGCTGTCGCGCTCGGAAACCCCACGTTTTAAGGGTCGAACGCGACATATTCTTGTTTGTTTTGCGACCGGTCGGCCGTCGTCAAGGGGGCGTCTTACTTGGGAATCAGTGCCCAGTAATCGAGGTCGAGCAGGACATCGGGCAGGTATTTGCCGTCTTCACCCTTCAGCTTGAACGGCTCTCCGCCTTTGGTGGCAACCAAGCGCAAGCGCAATGCGCCGACGCCGGGTTTGTCGGTATCGGCTTTGTCCAAAACCTCGGTCCAGGCGCGGATTGTGTCGCCGGACAGGCAGGGGTTCGCATGGGCCCCGCCGTTCAGCCCCACGATCATCTGCGCATTGGCCAGTCCGTTGAACGACAGCGCCCGCGCCATAGAGATCACGTGCCCGCCATAGATCAGCCGCGACCCGTCGGGGCGGGCAGAGGTGTCAAAGTGCACCTTTGCCGTGTTCTGCCACAGGCGGGTGGCCATCATATGCTCCGCCTCTTCGACGGTGACGCCATCCACGTGGTCGATCATCTCGCCCACGGTATAATCGCCCCAGCGATGCGCCTCGCCCGCGAGGGTAAAGTCGTAATTGCTGAAGTCGAGCGTTTCGGGAATCGACAGATCGTCAACCGTCAGCGCCTTGGGCAGATCAGGCACGATAGTTTCGGGGGCAGGGGCGTCGACATCGCGTTTGCGCACCATCACCCAGCGGACATACTCCAGCACCTTGGTGTCGTTCTGGTTAAAGCCGGTGGTGCGTACATAGACGACCCCGGTTTTCCCGTTCGAGTTCTGTTTGAGGCCGATCACCTCGGATTCAGATCGCAGCGTATCGCCAGGCCAGACCGGCGCCAGCCAACGCCCCTGCGCATAGCCAAGATTGGCGACCGCGTTCAGCGATACATCCGGCACGGTTTTCCCGAACACGATGTGAAAGGTGATCATATCGTCCAACGGGCTGGCAGGCAGGCCGCAGCTTTGGGCAAACTGGTCAGAGGAATAAAGCGCATGACGTGCGGGATACAGCGCGTGGTACAGCGCGCGTTCACCATCCTTGACCGTGCGGGGCACAGCATGATGCAGCGTCTCGCCTACTTTATAGTCCTCGAAGAAGCGGCCCTTGTTGGTCTTTGCCTGTGCCATCAATGCGCCCCCAGTTTGGTGTCGGGCGTATAGGTGCCTTCGACTTCCTTGGTCACAGCCTGACCGCAGCGCATGACGTTCGCCGCAGCATCCCATGTCTGCGTGGGCGTGCCGTAAAGCTCCCACCCCTTGTTCAGCGCGTCGGTGACCTTGTGGCAAAAGGCGGAAGTGTCCTCTTCGGACAGGAAACGATAGAGTTTCATGGGGGTTCTTTCAGTAACTCAGGAAAAGGGAGAGACGCCAAGCAGGGTATGGATCGCGGTCACAACGACCAGCATCACCAGCGTGATCACCGCAAGGCGGATATAGGTGGCCTTGCCCGCGGGGGCAGGGGGTGTCCAGTTGGGTTCGGCGCGGTTGATCAGGATCACGGAACCGACCGCCCAAGCCAGCATAGAGCCAAACAGCAGGATAGAGGCGAGATCCCCGTTCACCAGCAAATGCGCGACCGCCCAGATTTTAACGGCCATCAGCTGCGGGTGGCGGGTTTTATAGGCGGGCCAAGCCTTGGCCCCTTTGGCCGCACTGGACCCGTAGACCCAGAATGCCAGCACCATCAGCAGGTTGTTCAGATGCGTCAGGAAGGGCGGGGGAGTCCAGACGGGGATAAACGCGGCCCCGCGGTATCCGATAATGATCATGACCAGCGCCGCCACGATGGCGACGGCGATGATGCCTTTGCCCCGTCGGCCCATAGCTGCGCGCTGGTCCGGCATGAAGCGACGGAAATAATGGGCACCGACCCATAAGATCAGACCAAGGATCAAAAGTGCCATCATCAGGTTTACTCCGTTTGCAGGGCCGCGATTGCGTCCAGCTTTGCCAATGTTTCGCGTGCGGTGGCGACATGCAGGTTTTCAACGATGCGCCCGTCCACAACGGCCACACCCTGACCTGTCGCCTGCATTTCGTCAAACGCCTCGATCTGGCGGCGCGCCAGATCGGCTTCGGCCTCGGAGGGGGAGAATGCCTCGTTCGCGACGTCCAGCTGCGCGGGGTGGATCAAGGTCTTGCCGTCAAAGCCCATGTCGCGGCCCTGATCACATTCAACGCGGTGGCCTTCGTCGTCCTTGAACGCATTGTAAACGCCATCGACAATCGCGATACCGTTGGCCTTGGCTGCAAGTACGCATAGGCCAAGCCCGGTCATGAGGGGCAGGCGGTCGGCGCGCACGCGGGTTTGCAGGTCCTTGTTCAGGTCGTTGGTGCCCATCACCATACATTGCAGCTTGGGATGCGCGCCAATCGCGGCGGCATTCAGCATCGCACCGGGGGTTTCCATCATCGCCCAAAGCGGGATGTCGCCGGTGATTTCGGCCAAAGCGTCCAGATCGGCGGGGCTGCCGACTTTGGGCAGCAAAATGGCGTCGCAGTCCATCTTCGCCGCGGCGCGGGCATCGTCGGCACCCCATTCGGTGTCCAGCCCGTTGATGCGGATCACCTTATACCGGCTGCCATAGCCGCCATCCTTCAGCGCGGTGGCGAGTGTTTCACGTGCAGCGGTTTTTTCTTCCGGGATCACGGCGTCTTCGAGGTCAAAGATAATCGCATCGGCTGGCAGCCCGCGGGCTTTGTCTAACGCGCGGTCCTTGGAGCCGGGGATATACAGAACGGAACGCAGGGGGCGGGTGATTTTCGACATTTGCGACTCTCCAAGAAATAATGTTGCGTGCAGGTCTGCATTTTTAGACGAAAACTTCAAGCGCAAACGCGCCGCAGCGCAGCGTCAGATAATTTGCGGCTTTAACGCGGCCTTCAGGTTTTGCTGCCAGAAGGAAAGGCGTCTTGGTGCGTGTGTAAGTGTAAGAGGTGTAGAATGGTAAAGCTGTTTAACCTGATCGGGCTGGCAACTGCCGCGGCGGCGGTGGTGGCGCTGACGCAGGACGTCGCGGCGGGGACGCGAACCGCAGGTTGTGACGGATGCCACAAGATTTCCGCAAAAATTTCGCACCCGCCGCAGGATCAACAAACTAAGGAGGCGGGCCCCATTTGATATGTCATAGATTATAAAGGCGGCGAAAAAAGATGCGGATCGCCGGAACGCAATCGCCACATCATCGTTGATATCACAACCGAGTGATTATCACCCGGAACTTCTAAAGGAGTATCAACAATGAAACGTATTCTTGGCACAACCGCAATCATCCTGAGCTTGACTGGTCCCGCATTTGCAGATGCACATGCAGCTGGTTTTGGTACCGTGACAGCGCAAGAAACTGACTTCTTCGCGTCCGACCTGATCGGCATGCGTATCTACAATTCCGAGACAGAAGTTGAAGCAAACTCCACCATCGCCGCTGACGGCGAAAAGGAATGGGACGACATCGGCGAAATCAACGACGTCCTGCTGGATTCCGAAGGCAACGTTAAGGCCGTTATCCTCGGCATTGGCGGTTTCCTCGGCATGGGTGAGCGTGACGTAAGCGTCAACATGGACGAGATTCGCATCGTGACCGAAGAAGGTGACAGCGACGACCGTTTCCTCGTGGTGAACACAAGCAAAGAGATGCTTGAAAAAGCCCCAGCGTTCGAACGTATGGACGACGAAGCTGACATGGAAACCGAAGCAAACATGGACGCCGACGCCGACATGAAGGCTGATACAGACATTGCAGCGACCGACATGAACGCCGAAACTGAGGTCGACACAGAGACTGAAATGGAAGCGGATGCCGAAGCACTGGCAAACGAAGCTGAAATGGAAGCCGAAGAAGCAGCCGCTGAAACAGAGCAGGCCGTTGATGAAGCGACCACCGAAATGGCCGAAGGGGCAAACGAGCTTGAGCAAGACATGGAACGCCCCATGCTGACAGCCCCAGCGGTTGAGCGTGAAGGCTACGCCAACGCCACAGCTGATGAAGTTGCCGCGCTGACAGCAGAAGACCTTGAAGGGTCCTATGTTTACGGTGCCAACGACGAGACCGTCGGTGAAATCGGTGCCCTCGTTATGGGTGACAACGGCGAAGTTGGCCAAGTTGTAATCAACGTCGGTGGTTTCCTGGGCATTGGCGAAAAGCCAGTAGCCGTTACATGGGACGAGCTGCAAATCATGAAGAACGCTGAAGGCGACGACTTCCGCATCTACATCGACAGCAGCGAAGAAGCGCTGGAAGCACAGCCCGAATACCAAGGCTAAGCTGAACGCTCAGTCAAATTCGGCAATAGCTTGCTGAAAAGCTGACCAAGACGGGATCGTTTCGAAAGAAACGGTCCCGTTTTTTATGGCTCTGCGCGATGTGACGTGATGCCGGACCAAGCGCAACTTGCACGGTGCGCTTCATTTCGGTATCCCGAAGCGAAATGTAACCCTGTCGGAGTATACCACATGGCCAGACCCAAGATCGCGCTTATCGGCGCAGGGCAAATCGGGGGCACGCTTGCCCATCTCGCAGCAATCAAGGAACTGGGCGACGTTGTCCTGTTCGACATCGCCGAAGGTATCCCGCAGGGTAAGGCCCTCGATATCGCAGAATCGGGCCCATCCGCCAAATTCGACGCGACCATGACCGGCGCGAACGACTACTCTGAAATCGCTGGCGCAGACGTATGCATCGTGACTGCCGGTGTTGCGCGTAAGCCCGGTATGAGCCGTGATGA
>NZ_CH959310.1:1324490-1525709 GCF_000152605.1 Sulfitobacter sp. EE-36
GCCGGTGTGCTTGATTCGGCACGCTTCCGTCACTTCCTCGCGACTGAATTCAATGTCTCCATGAAAGACGTCACTGCCTTCGTTCTGGGCGGCCACGGCGATACAATGGTGCCCCTGACGCGCTATTCCACCGTTGCGGGTATCCCATTGCCTGATCTGGTGAAAATGGGCTGGACCACACAGGATAAGCTGGACGCGATCGTTCAGCGGACCCGTGATGGCGGTGCCGAAATCGTTGGCCTGTTGAAAACCGGTTCGGCGTTCTACGCGCCTGCGACATCGGCAATCGAAATGGCCGAAGCCTATCTGAAAGACCAAAAACGCGTTCTGCCATGCGCCGCCTATGTTGACGGTGCCTATGGTCTGGACGGCTTCTACGTCGGCGTGCCCACCGTGATCGGTGCTGGTGGCGTTGAGCGTGTAGTCGAGATTGCGATGAACAAGGACGAACAGTCCATGTTCGACAACTCTGTGAACGCCGTAAAAGGCTTGGTCGATGCGTGCAAAGGCATCGATGAATCGCTGAAGTAATGCCCTAAGGCGCAGCGGGCGGGTGTGGTCGAGATCACGGTAAACCCCGCCCGCTGCACCTGCACTTTGCTATTGGACGATCCCGCGGGGTGATGCCAAAGCCGCTTGTTCCCCCCCGCTCAGATCAGTCTCCGCAGGTAGCCAAATCTGCTACGTCGCAAGTTGGAGACATGCGTATCATGTGGCGCGTAAACGCACGCTTGGGGCTGAGTTTTCGCCCAAACCGTCGCCGAAAAGCCCGATGAATTTGGTTGGCTTTAGCGCTTGTGATCACAGCTGGAAAATTAGTGATCACAAATTGCAGAAATGTCCGGCGCTAACCGAAGGGTTTGGGCAACTGCGCCAATAAACCGCTTCAAATTCACGCCTCTGGACGTGACAGTCCCAAAAATACCGTTATCTATGACCGCAACCTGACGAGAAAAGGAATCCATCATGGCAGATGTGAACCGGGGCAACCGCCCGCTGTCACCCCACCTGACGATCTATCGCCCGCAACTGACCTCCATGACGTCGATCCTGACGCGCATCACCGGTAACGCGATGCTGGTCGCCGCGCTGCTGATTGTCTGGTGGTTCCTCGCGGCGGCAACGTCGGCGGAGTATTTCGATATCGCGAACGGTTTCATCACCAGCTGGTTCGGTGATCTGGTCATGTTCCTGTCGCTGCTGGGGCTGTGGTACCACACGCTGGCTGGTATCCGGCACCTGATCTGGGACAACGGCTATGCGCTGGATATCCCGACGGCTGAAAAGCTGGGCTGGGCCGCGCTGATCGGTTCAGTCGTATTGACCATCATCACCGCGCTGATCATCTGAGGGATAGACACATGGCTTATTTGACAGACCGCAAACGCGCTATGGGCATGGGCTCGGCCAAATCGGGCACCGCACATTTCTGGGCGATGAAAGTCAGCTCTGTTGCGCTGCTGATCCTGATCCCGCTTTTCGTCTTTACCTTCGGGGCCGCCCTTGGGGGCACCTACGAAGAGATCATCGCCTACTACAGCAGGCCTTTCCCCGCGATCGTCGCCGCCCTGACGCTGATCGTTGGCTTCAAACATTTTAACGACGGTGTCCAAGTGCTGATCGAGGATTACGTCCACGGGCTGTCGCAGAAAGTTGCGATCATCCTGATGACCTGCCTCAGCTATGGTGCGGCCGCGGTTGGCGTTTTCGCCATCGCCCGCATCGCGCTTTAACACACGCCTACGCTATACCGGAGACCGAGACATGGCTGCATATGAATATGAAACGCATGAATATGATGTCGTTGTCGTGGGGGCTGGCGGCGCTGGCCTGCGTGCGACACTTGGCATGGCAGAGCAAGGGCTGAAAACAGCCTGCGTGACCAAAGTTTTCCCGACCCGTTCGCACACGGTTGCGGCGCAGGGCGGTATCGCGGCGTCGCTGTCCAACATGGGCCCCGATAACTGGCAGTGGCATATGTATGACACGGTCAAGGGCTCTGACTGGCTGGGTGACACCGATGCGATGGAATACCTCGCTCGCGAAGCCCCAAAAGCGGTGTACGAGCTTGAGCACTACGGCGTGCCTTTCTCGCGGACCGAAGCGGGCAAAATCTACCAGCGTCCCTTCGGCGGCCACACCACCGAATTCGGCGAAGGCCCCCCCGTGCAGCGGACCTGTGCCGCCGCCGACCGGACCGGCCACGCTATCCTGCACACGCTTTACGGTCAGTCGCTGAAGCATAACGCGGAATTCTACATCGAGTATTTCGCCATTGATCTGATCATGTCGGATGATGGCGTGTGTCAGGGTGTGCTGTGCTGGAAGCTGGACGACGGCACCATGCACCTGTTCAGCGCCAAGATGGTTGTTCTGGCGACAGGTGGCTATGGCCGTGCCTATTTCTCGGCGACATCGGCGCATACCTGCACCGGAGACGGCGGCGGTATGGCGGCGCGTGCGGGCCTGCCCTTGCAGGATATGGAATTCGTGCAATTCCACCCCACCGGCATCTATGGCGCGGGCTGTCTGATCACCGAAGGCGCGCGTGGCGAAGGCGGGTATCTGACCAACTCCGAAGGCGAACGCTTTATGGAGCGGTATGCCCCGACCTACAAAGACCTTGCCAGCCGTGACGTTGTTTCGCGCTGTATGACGATGGAAATCCGTGAAGGCCGCGGCGTGGGCGAGAACAAGGACCACATCCACCTGCACCTGAACCACCTGCCCAAGGAAACGCTTGATCTGCGTCTGCCCGGTATCTCTGAATCCGCGCGCATCTTTGCAGGGGTGGACCTGACCAAGGAACCGATCCCGGTTCTGCCGACCGTACACTACAACATGGGCGGTATCCCCACCAACTATTGGGGCGAAGTGCTGGCACCGACCGAAGACGCGCCGGACCGCGTGGCACCGGGCCTGATGGCCGTGGGCGAAGCGGGCTGTGCCTCGGTACACGGGGCGAACCGCTTGGGCTCGAACTCTCTGATCGATCTTGTGGTCTTTGGCCGTGCCGCCGCGATCCGCGCGAAAGAGGTCGTCGACGCAGAGGCACCCGTGCCAACGCCGAACCAGAAATCGGTCGATGCCGCCTTTGAACGCTTCGACAGCCTGCGCTATGCCAAGGGCCAGATCCCGACCGCCGAGCTGCGCCTTGAGATGCAGAAAACCATGCAGGCCGATGCTGCGGTTTTCCGTACCGACAAGACGCTGAACGAAGGCAAGGTCAAGATGGACGAAGTCGCCGGCAAGATCGCTGACCTGCACGTGACAGACACATCGCTGGTCTGGAACTCTGACCTGATGGAAACGCTTGAGCTGACCAACCTGATGCCGAACGCCGTGGCCACCATCACCGCCGCTGCTGCCCGCAAGGAAAGCCGCGGGGCGCATGCCCACGAAGATTACCCTGATCGCGATGACGAGAACTGGCGCAAGCACAGCCTCGCGTATTTCGACGGGAACGCGGCAACGCTCAGCTATCGTGGTGTGCACCTTGATCCGCTGACCGAGGAATCCGAAGGCGGGATCGACATGAAAAAGATCGCACCCAAAGCACGGGTGTATTGATCTGAAACCCTGCCTCCGCTTTTGGGGGCAGGGGACCAAACCGGGGGCCATGCCCTCGTCCTGCAGGCGGAGGGCAGGCGACATGAAACAGTTTATCGCTATGACCATGATTTTGGCCGCGTCCGCTTGTGCGCAAGCAACGCAGCAGGTCGACAGCATCGCCCGCGAAGGCACCAAGGGGGTCATCACCGAAACCCTTGCCACGCGCTTTCCGCAGGTGCCCAAGCAGCTGATCACGCCCTTCACCGATTGTATCGTCGACAATGCCGATGCGGCTCAGGTGCGCGTTTTCGCCAAATCCGCCGTGATCGGCGTGGATGACACCACCGTCGCCACCGTGCGCGCGGTACTGTCACGCCCCGAAACCGTGCAATGCCTGTCGCGTTCCGCTGGCAGCGTCCCGGGGTTGCTGGGCTAATGGGTCACCCGAACGTCACGCCGGATACGCAGGGCAAGGATGCAGGCCATATGGCCGATCTGCGCGCGCAATTCCGTGACGGGGACACCAGCGAACGCACCCGCATCAAGTCGCAGCTTGGCCCCACTGAGGTGGAGTTCGCTGACATCCGCATGGTGGTGGACCCGCGCGATAACTATACCGAAACCTGCCTTTGGCTGAACGAATACCCGCCCGAGATCAAATCGCTGGTGGCTTTGGTCGAACTGGTGGAAGACCGCAACATGCTGGTCTTTGACATCGGTGCCAACTGCGGGGCCTACTCGATCCCGCTGGCGATGGCCGCGGGCGACGGGTCGCGCGTTGTGGCATTCGAACCCAACCCGCTGATGATTGGCCGGCTTGGCATGAACATCGCGCTGAACAATCTGACCGACCGCGTGCGTATCGAAGGCTGCGCGCTGTCCGACCGCGAGGGCGAGGCGATGCTGAACTTCCGCGGGCACAACTACGGTCAGGCATCGCTGCTCCCGATCGAGGGCAAGCAACAAAACGGCGGCGTGCTGGTGCCCACACGGCCCCTGTCCGCCTTTACACACGCCGCACGGCACCATGACGGCACGATCCTCAAGATCGATGTCGAAGGGGCCGAGGAGGTCGTGCTGAACCCCATCCTCGCGCAGGGCAAATCCGGCGGCTGGCTGCCGGATGCGATCTTGATAGAGGTCCGCCATGCGGATCAGTGGGACGGCGACCTTTGTGCAGAGATACTGGCCGCCGGGTACCGTCAAACCCTGCGCGCCGAGGGAAATGCGCTTTACATCCGAAAGACGTAAGCGCCAGAATTGTAACGAACTGGGCAACTGCCCGACAGACCAGGAGAAGCGATATGGTTCAACTCACGCTCCCCAAGAACTCCCGGATGACGACCGGTAAAACATGGCCCAAACCCGAAGGTGCCAAGAACCTGCGGCAGTTTCAGGTCTATCGCTGGAATCCGGATGACGGCAAGAACCCGGCCATCGACACGTATTTCGTCGATATGGACACCTGCGGCCCGATGATTCTGGACGCGCTGATCAAGATCAAGAACGAGATCGACCCGACCCTGACCTTCCGCCGGTCCTGCCGCGAAGGCATCTGCGGGTCCTGCGCGATGAACATCGACGGGATCAACACGCTGGCCTGTACCTATGGCGTGGACGAGGTGAAAGGCGCGGTGAAGATCTATCCGCTGCCACACATGCCCGTGGTCAAGGATCTGATCCCCGATCTTACGCATTTCTACGCGCAGCACGCCTCCATCCAGCCGTGGCTTGAAACCAAGACGGCAGAGCCCGCGAAAGAATGGAAACAGTCGATCGACGATCGTGCCAAGCTTGACGGGCTTTATGAGTGCATCATGTGCGCCTGCTGCTCGACATCCTGCCCCAGCTACTGGTGGAACGGCGACCGCTACCTCGGGCCAGCCGCGTTGCTGCATGCCTACCGCTGGATCATCGACAGCCGCGATGAAGCCACAGGTGAACGTCTGGACGATCTGGAAGACCCGTTCAAACTGTACCGCTGCCACACCATCATGAACTGCGCCAAGACCTGCCCCAAGGGCCTGAACCCTGCCGCAGCCATCGCCAATATCAAGAAGATGATGGTCGAACGCACCGTTTGATCCCATCGCAACCTGCGCCTCCCGCGGCCCTATGGCGCGGGGGGCGTGACACTTGCCCCCTATGATCCTGATTGCCTTTGCCATCGCTTTTGCGATCGTCGCCTATTTTGCCTACCGTGATAAAGCGGTGCGTGGATGCCGCTGGCGCAAGGACAGTACCCGCGACAAAGGCAGCCTGCAGTTCTACCACTGTGTCGCCTGCGGAGCAGAGGCCTATACCGCCACCCAATCGGCCCCCCGCGACTGCAAGGCAAATGTCGGCGGCCGGCCTCTCTGACGCCGTGCGCGATGGCCTCAGGATCGGACCCAACCGTCAGGAGTTTCCGCTATGACATCGCCCCATGATGCCGACGCCCGCCGCGCTGTTGCGCCCGTGATCTGCTATCCCGTCGAAACGCTGCCCGTGCCTGACATGGCGCTTTACGGACGCGCGCGCGAAACGCTGACCAAAGTGGACGAGGTCACCGTCGCCCCTCGTGACGCAAGCTGCTTTACCGTGCCTGCGGGGCATTTCTTTCGGATTACCTCGGTCGAGGGGCCACAGGTCGGTGACCTGAACCTCTGGGCGCGAGACGATCTGTCCGAACGGTTCTACTCCGGCAAAACCCGCGCGCTTCATGGCACGCATATCACCACCGGACAGCGCATGTGGAGCAGCTTTCCCACGCTGCGCCCTATGGCGACGCTGACCCATGATACGCTCGACTGGTACGGCATGGATGCCTTCGGCGGCTCGGTACATGATGTGATCGGCACGCGCTGCGATCCCTATACCAACCAGCTGTTGTCGGGCGGGCAATACCACCATTGCTGCCACTCCAACCTGATCCGGGCCTTGGCGGATCATCAGGGCATATCCTACGCCGAAGCAGAGCCTTTTGTGCATGACGTGCTGAACGTCTTTATGTGCACCGGCTTTACCCGCGACACCGGCCAGTATTTCATGAAGGCCAGCCCCGTGCGCCCCGGCGACTACCTTGAGTTTTTCGCCGAGATCGACCTGCTCGGCGCGCTCAGCGCCTGTCCGGGAGGGGATTGTTCTGCCAAACATTCCTCGGACGTTGCCGCCTGCTATCCGCTGCTGGTAGAGGTGTTCGCCCCCGCCAAAGGCGCGCTTGAGGGGTGGCAAAGCCCGTCCCCCAACGGCTACGACCGCAGCCACGGGGGCTAAGGGATCGGGGATAGCGCCCGGCCAAACCTTCCAAATGGATATAAATCCCCCGCGGAGCGTCCGCCGGGGGATCATCGCGCATCAGCTGTTGGGGAAAGCCGCCTGTAGCGCGATTTCTACCATATCGCCAAAGGATTTCTCGCGCTCTTCCGCGGGCAGCGCTTCGCCGGTTTGCAGGTGGTCGCTGACCGTCAGCACCGCCAGCGCACGGCGTTTGTGACGCGCGGCGAGGGTATAAAGCTCTGCCGCTTCCATCTCGACACCCAGAATACCGTGGCGGGTCATCTGCTCGTCCAGATCGGGGCGTTCGGCATAAAAGACATCCGAAGAATAGATCCCGCCGACATGGGTTTTCGTGCCTTTCGCCTCTGCCGCGTCCACGGCAGCACGCAGCAGGGACCAATCGGCGCAGGGGGCGTAATTCATCTCGCGGAAGATACCGGAAGAAGGCGAGGTAATTGTCGTGGCGGTCATGGCAATAATGACATCGCGAATACCAACCTGCGGCTGCATCCCGCCACAAGATCCAATCCGAATAAGGGTTTGCGCGTTGTATTCGGAAATCAATTCATTGGCATAAATCGACAGCGAGGGCATCCCCATGCCAGAGCCTTGAATAGTGACGCGGTTACCATTCCATGTGCCGGTGAAACCCAGCATGCCGCGCACTTCATTTACAAGCTTTGCATCTTTAAGGAATGTTTCAGCAGCCCATTTCGCGCGATACGGGTCGCCGGGCATAAGGACTGTTTCGGCAATATCGCCGGGTTTTGCGCCAATATGAATTGTCATAGG
Source organism: Sulfitobacter sp. EE-36 (assembly GCF_000152605.1). NCBI lineage: Bacteria > Pseudomonadati > Pseudomonadota > Alphaproteobacteria > Rhodobacterales > Roseobacteraceae > Sulfitobacter > Sulfitobacter sp. EE-36. The sequence goes on from NZ_CH959310.1 coordinate 1,332,093, forward strand.
ATGCTCTTTATATTTCCAAAGCCAAGAGGATGCGCCGAGGGGACGCAATAACCGCGCGCGGTGCGCATGTCAGGCTGATTTACAGTTCCAACGTTTCCGGATCGGTGCCGCTCGCGATCAGGTCGCGGAACCAGTTGGGTTGGCGGCCCTTGCCGGTCCATGTCTGGCTGGGGTCTTCGGGGTTGGCGTATTTCGCGGCAGCTTTCGCGGCTTTGCCCTTTTTCGCACCGCCGGATACTTCATCCAGCGAGAACCCGTATTCGGCGGCTGCTTTTTCAGCGGCTTTGCGGGCTTCTACGCGGTCGCGTTCATATGCGTTTTTAATCGCCATCTTCACGTCTTCCAAATGCTGTTCCAGCTGTTTGTGGGACATTGTGCTTAGATCAATACTCATTCTCGCTCATTCCTTTGTCGAAAAGCCAATTAATGCTTTACGCCAAAAGAATGAACAAACAAAGAGTTTTTGAATTGGCCGCTTTTATTCGGCGGCTACAGTTTCGGGATCGGCGAGTGTGACGATGTCTGCCATAATTGTATTCAATTCAAAGTCTTTTGGCGTGTAAACGCGGGCGACTCCCATAGCGCGCAATCTTTTGGCGTCTTCTTCTGGAATAATACCACCCACGATTACGGGAATGTGATCCAATCCGGCGGCGCGCATTTGTTTCATTAAATCCTCGACCAATGGAATATGCGATCCCGAAAGAATCGAAAGCCCAACAACGTGATGTTCTCCTTCGGCGGCGGCGGAAACAATTTCCGACGGCGTCAGGCGAATACCCTCATAGACAATTTCCATGCCGCAATCGCGGGCGCGCACGGCGATCTGTTCGGCCCCGTTCGAATGGCCGTCCAGACCCGGTTTCCCGACAAGGAAGCTCAGCCGGCGGCCCAGACGGGTACTGACGGCATCCACGGCGTCGCGCAGGTCGTCCAGCCCCTCGGTCTTGTTTGACCGGCTTGATGCGACACCCGTTGGCCCACGGTATTCGCCGTGCACGCTGCGCATCTGTTCGGCCCATTCGCCGGTGGTAACCCCGGCCTTGGCCGCGGCGATCGACGGCTCCATTACATTGCGGCCTTCGGCAGCGGCGGCGCGCAGATCGGCCAGCGCCTTGTCCACGGCGGCCTGGTCGCGGCTGTCGCGCCACGCGTTTAAACGGTTGATCTGGTCGGCCTCGACTGCCGGGTCCACGACCATGATGCCGCCATCGCCCGTCATCAGCGGCGAGGGTTCGCCCTGTTGCCATTTATTCACGCCCACGACGATGGTTTCGCCGGCCTCGATCCGGCCCAGACGGTCGGCGTTGCTTTCGACCAGACGGGACTTCATATAGTCAATCGCCGAAATCGCGCCGCCCATATCGTCAAGGTTCGCCAGTTCAGCCCGTGCGCCCTCTTTCAGCGCTTCGACCTTGCGGTCCACGGCGGGGTTGCCATCGAACAGGTCGTCAAACTCCAGCAGGTCGGTCTCGTAGGCCATGATCTGCTGCATCCGCATCGACCATTGCTGGTCCCACGGGCGTGGCAAGCCAAGCGCTTCGTTCCACGCGGGCAGCTGCACGGCGCGGGCGCGGGCGTTCTTTGACAGGGTCACCGCAAGCATCTCGATCAGGATGCGGTAGACGTTATTTTCGGGCTGCTGTTCGGTCAGCCCGAGGGAGTTCACCTGCACCCCATAGCGGAAGCGGCGATATTTCGGGTCTTCAACGCCATAGCGGTCGCGGCAGATTTCGTCCCATAGGTCGCCAAAGGCGCGCATCTTGCACATCTCGGTGACAAAGCGGATGCCCGCGTTCACAAAGAAAGAGATCCGCCCCACCAGCATGGGGAAGTCCTCTTCGGGGACGCGGGGGCGCAGGGCGTCCAATACGGCGGTGGCGGTGGCAAGGGCAAAGGCCAGCTCTTGCTCGGGCGTAGCACCGGCCTCTTGCAGGTGGTAGGAACAGACGTTCATCGGGTTCCACTTGGGCACGTTGGTATAGCAATATTCGGCCACATCCGCGATCATCTTGAGAGACGGGGCAGGCGGGCAGATATAGGTGCCACGCGACAGGTATTCCTTGATCAGGTCGTTCTGCACGGTGCCTTGCAGCTTGGACACATCCGCGCCCTGTTCCTCGGCCACAGCAATATACAGCGCCAGCAGCCACGGCGCCGTGGCGTTGATCGTCATCGAGGTGTTCATCTGTTCAAGCGGGATATCCTTGAACAGGCTGCGCATATCACCCAGATGCGCCACGGGCACGCCCACTTTGCCGACTTCGCCGCGCGACAGGATGTGATCGCTGTCATATCCGGTCTGGGTGGGCAGGTCGAAGGCGACCGACAGGCCGGTCTGCCCTTTCAAAAGGTTCGCGCGATACAGCGCATTGGATGCCTCGGCGGTGGAGTGTCCGGCGTAGGTGCGGATCAGCCAGGGGCGGTCTTTTTGCGGTTGCGACATGGGGCGGCCTTTCGTGAATCGAATGGGTAATATTCTTGCGCTGGTCGATTGATACGTGAAATAATCAGGCGCTGTCAATTCGCTGCATTGCGGCATGGGCGAAAGCCGCTGCGTTACGGTCGCGCGTGCCTTGCCTAGGGGTGCCCTATGTGTGGTTGACTGTTTTATGTTGCCCAGACAGCGCGGGTCCTGCAAGGGTTGGGCGATGACGCAAACGATTGAACTTCCCGTCTGGCTTTTTGCGGTGATCCTGCTGTTCGCGGCTGTGACCGCGCTCAGCCATTTCCTGTTGCCCTCGGTTCGGTGGTTCTTTCGCAGACGGCTGGAGAAAGCTGTCGCACAGCTGAACACGCGGCTGACCCGCCCGATTGAACCGTTCAAGCTGGCGCGGCGGCACGATATGATCCAGCGGCTGATCTATGACCCGCAGATCAGTCAGGCGATTGTGGATCACGCGCGCGCCGAAGGTATCCCCGAAAACGTCGCCTCCGAACAGGCGCGCCGCTATGCCCGCGAGATCGTCCCGAGTTTTAGCGCCTTTGCCTATTTCAGCTTTGGCATCCGGCTGGCGCGGTTTCTGGCGAATGCGCTGTATGATGTGCGCACCGGATCGCGCAACGACGCGGTGATCGAAGGTATCCCGTCAGAGGCCACGGTCATCTTTGTGATGAACCACCGCAGCAACATGGACTACGTGCTGGTGACCTACCTCGCGGGGGAGGCGTCGGCGCTCAGCTATGCTGTGGGGGAATGGGCGCGTGTCTGGCCGCTCAGCCGGTTGATTCGGTCGATGGGGGCGTATTTCATCCGGCGCAAGTCGCGCGGCGCGCTGTATCGCAAGGTCTTGGCCCGCTATGTGCAGATGGCGACCGAAGGCGGGGTGACCCAGGCGATCTTCCCCGAGGGCGGGCTGAGCCTGAACGGCAAGTTGATGCCGCCCAAGATGGGGCTGCTTGGCTATGTGCTTGAGGCCGAGTTGAAAGATCGCGATGTCGTCTTTGTACCGGTGGCAATCAACTATGACCGTGTGCTGGAAGACCGCGTGTTGATTGCTGCGGACGAGGCAGGCACCCGCCGGTTCGATGCGCAAATCTCGGTCATTTTGAAATTCATTGTTCGCAAGATCTGGCTGCGTCTGCGCGGCAAATTCCTGCGCTTCGGCGAGGCTGTGGTCGTGTTTGGCACGCCGGTACATTTGCGCGACTATGGCGACGCGCCGAATGTGGACGGGCTGGCGCAGGATCTGATGGGGCGGATCGAACACGAGATGCCACTGTTGTTCGTGCCCTTGCTGGCGCGGGTGCTGTTGCTGGCGGAAAAGCCGCTGGATGGCGTCGCGCTGGAACAGGAAATGCAAGGCATGGCCGCGCGGGCCTCTGACGAGGCTACGGTTGTGGCGCAGGACTTCGCCGCCAATGTCGCTAGAGCACGCGATCATCTGGTGCAGCGCGGGATGATCACGGCGTCGGATCGTGGCTATGCTCCTGCGGACGGGCAACGCCCTGCCTTGCGCTTCTACGCCAACTCTATCGCCCATTTCTTTGACAGATAGGTCACACAAGCAAAACTCCTGCCGAAATTGCTGCGACTGCAAAGTCATAAAATTACAATTACAGGTCAAATGGTGTTGCATTGTTGCGCGAAGGGTCATATTCCACCAGTAGACGCCGCGATTCTGCACTGCGGCACAAACCTATTCTGACTGTGGAGACCGACATGGCCTTGGACACGAATATCGCGCAATACGACGCACCGGAAAAAGACCTTTACGAGATCGGGGAAATCCCGCCGATGGGCTACGTTCCAAAGCAGATGTACGCATGGACCATCCGCAAGGAACGCCACGGGAACCCCAATACCGCGATGCTCGAAGAGGTCGTGGACGTGCCGACGCTCGACAGTCACGAGGTGCTTGTCCTCGTGATGGCGGCGGGTGTGAACTATAACGGTGTCTGGGCTGCCTTGGGCAAACCCATCAGCCCCTTCGACGGCCACAAGCAGCCCTTCCACATTGCGGGCTCTGACGCGTCGGGCATCGTCTGGGCGGTTGGCGACAAGGTAAAACGCTGGAAGGTCGGCGACGAAGTCGTGATCCACTGCAACCAGGATGACGGCGACGACGAAGAGTGCAACGGCGGCGATCCGATGTATTCCCCCAGCCAGCGTATCTGGGGCTACGAGACCCCCGACGGATCCTTCGCCCAGTTCACCAACGTGCAGGCGCAGCAGCTGATGCCTCGCCCCAAGCACCTGACATGGGAAGAGGCCGCTTGCTACACGCTGACGCTGGCCACGGCCTACCGGATGCTGTTCGGCCACGAGCCTCATGACCTGAAACCAGGCCAGAACGTGCTGGTCTGGGGCGCCTCGGGCGGTCTGGGGTCCTATGCGATCCAGCTGATCAACACCGCTGGCGCGAATGCGATTGGCGTGATCTCGGATGAATCCAAGCGTGACTTTGTCATGGATCTGGGCGCCAAGGGCGTTCTGAACCGGAAGGACTTCAACTGCTGGGGCCAGATGCCCACAGTGAACACGCCCGAATATGCGGCTTGGTTCAAAGAGGCGCGCAAGTTCGGTGCCGCGATCTGGGAGATCACAGGCAAGGGCGTGAACGTCGACATGGTGTTTGAACACCCCGGCGAGGCGACGTTCCCAGTGTCCACCTTTGTCTGCAAAAAGGGCGGCATGGTCGTAATCTGCGCGGGGACTTCGGGTTTCAACCTGACGTTCGACGTGCGCTATATGTGGATGCACCAGAAGCGTTTGCAGGGCAGCCACTTTGCCCACCTCAAGCAGGCGTCCGCCGCCAACAAACTGATGGTGGAGCGCCGTCTTGATCCGTGCATGTCCGAAGTGTTCACCTGGGCCGATCTGCCCGACGCGCACATGAAGATGATGGCGAACGAGCATAAGCCGGGCAACATGTCGGTACTGGTGCAATCGCCCAAGACCGGCCTGCGCACGCTCGAAGACGCGCTGGACGCGAAAAAATAAGTCGGTGGCCCCCGTTCAGGGGGTGCTGACAACCGGCTGACCAGACACCCGCGCACCAATCCATCGGTGCGCGGGTGTTGTCGTATCCGGCATCACGCGGCGGTTTGGCACGGGCTGATTGCGCGAATAGCGGCGATGCCATCTGGCCCCCGGTGCCGCGCTGAATTAGGGTCGCGCCATGACAGTACCTGCCCTTACCTATTCCGCCGATCAGGCGGCTGCCTTTGACAGCGTGACCGAGATGTTGCGCCATGCGGGCATCGATCTGGATGACAATCTGCTGATGCCCCCTGCGGGCGGGGCGGACCAAGTGCTGGCGGTGACCGGCAAGGCGGGGTCGGGCAAAACACTGCTGCTGGCAGAACTGTACAAGGCGCTGGAAAATGCCGGCGTCGACATCGTTTCGGGCGATTACGAGCGCAAGAAGAAAGACAAGCGCACCCTTGCCATTCTGGCACCCACCAACAAGGCGGCATCGGTCCTGCGGCTGCGTGGCGTGCCCGCGACGACGATCCACCGCATCCTCTATACGCCGGTCTATGACCCCGAATACGAACGCATCGCGGAATGGCTGGCGGGCAGCGGTGAACGCCCGGTGATCGAGGGGATGAACGAAGTCTCGCTGGATCGCGCCTTCGCGTTCTACGAGAACAACAAATCCATTCCCGGTGCCTTGGCCGCTGCGGGTCTGCGCGGCAGCGATTTCATCACCGGATGGAAGCGTCGCGAGGAACCGCTGGATATCGGGTTTGTCGATGAAAGTTCGATGCTGGACGACAAACAGTTCGAGGATTTGAAAGAGATCTTCCCGACGTTGCTGCTGTTTGGCGATCCGGCGCAGTTGGCCCCGGTGGGCCAGTCGGGCACGATGGTGTTTGAAAAGCTGCCCAAGGAACGGGTGCTGAACCTTAACCGAATTCACCGGCAGCAGGCCGATAACCCGATCCTTGATCTGGCCCATGCGCTTGCCGACCCTGACCTGAGCTTTGAACAGTTCGAGCGTATGGTCGAAGACGCGTCAAAGAAGGACGACCGTGTCGTCTGGGGCCAGCGGGTAGAAGTGGATTTGATGGCGCGGTCGCCTGTGCTGGTCTGGCGCAATGCCACGCGCATCCGACTGATCAACGCGTTCCGGTCGGTCTATGGCGCACCCGAAGACGCGCTGCTGGAGGGGGAGCCGCTGATCTGCGACGGGATCGAGCTGCCGCTGAAACACCGCAAGAAACGGCTCGACCTTGAAGCGCGCGGCCTGATCAAGGGCGCGCAGGTCGTTTATCTGGGGGCAGGGCGCAAACCGGGCTTTAGCCGCCTGCATGTGATGGGCGCGGAAGACCCGCAAATCTCTGCCGCGTCGATCGTGAAGATCGAAAAACCGGACGAGGAAGAACCCTTTATCCCCTTTGCCGCGCGCATGGGGGCGACGTTTTTGCACGGGGCGGCGGTGACGATCCATAAGGCGCAGGGCAGCCAGTGGGACACGGTGCAGGTCTTTGCGCCCGACCTTTATGCAGCGGCGCGGATGGGCCGGTCAGAGGCGGGGCAGCCGCTGTGGAAGCGGCTGGCCTATGTGGCGATCACCCGCGCGCAAGAGCGGTTAATCTGGGTCGTGCGCAACCGCCTGTCAAAACCTTCCGGAATGCTGCGGGTGGATGATCTGCGCGCGGCCCCTGCTGCCCCGCTGAGCCTTGAGACACAGACGGATGATCCCGCCTAGCGGCGCAGCGCCGCAAAAAGGCTAGAGGCCCCCCAGCCCGCCGCGATGGCAATCGCCAGCGATAGCAGCCCGTAGACCAGCGCATTTTCGCGCGACAGGTTGAAAAGCCAGCGTTCCAGCCCGACCTTGCGCACGTCGATCAACGTCCCGTATTGCGCCACGACGGACCCGCCGCGGGTCAGGAAAATGCGGGTGTTGTAATCGCCTTCGATCAAGGACGCGGGCAGCTGCACCGTCGCGCGGAACAGGGTCTGTTCGTCCACGGTCACGCCTTCCTCGTCCAGTTGATACTGGTTCGCCTTGCTGCGGATGCGCACAAGCGCGTCCGAGAAGGCGGCGGAATCCTCGATATTCATCGGCGCACCGACCGACCGGATCGCCCGCGGGACAGAGATTTTATAGCGCAGGTCCTCGGTGCGGTTCAGCACGTCCTGCAAGGGGCCACTGGTGGCGACGGCATAGAAGCTGGGGGCGCGGTCGACCTCTACGGCGGCGGTGTTCACCCAGATGCCAAAGGTCTTTTCCTTGCGCCGCACCGTGACCGGGGCCGACGGGCCGGACACGGTCACCACGACCTCAAGCTCGGGGCCTTCGGGGATCGGGGTCTCGCGTTTGACGGCCCCGAAGATGATGATCTCGGACCCGTTGAAATTGGTGGAGATAGAGACTTCGCTTTGGTTCAGGCCCAGCACAATCGCCTCATCCGCGGTGGCGGAGAAAGACAGGCAGGCCAGCGCTGCCACCAAAAGGGCACGCAGACGGATCATGATGTGAACCCGACGGAATAAAGCTCTGCCGGCTGCAGCAACAGTTCCAGCGCCAGCTTGCCGCAGACGACCAGCACCAGAAGCGCAAGCAGGATCCGCAGCTGTTCCGCCTTGAGCTTGGTGCCAAGGCTGGTCCCGAACTGCGCGCCGATCACCCCGCCGATCAGCAGCAGCACGGCCAGTACGATGTCGACGGTATAGTTGGTGGTGGCGTGTAGCATCGTGGTAAACGCGGCGACAAAGATGATCTGGAACAGCGAGGTCCCGACAACCACCTTGGTCGGCATCCCCAGCAGATAGATCATCGCCGGCACCATGATAAAGCCGCCGCCCACGCCCATGATCGCGGCCAAAAGCCCAACAAACGCCCCGACCAGCAGCGGTGGGATGACCGAGATATAAAGCCCCGTGACCCGAAAGCGCATCTTGAACGGCAGCTTCTGGATCCACGTGTGTTTCTTGCGCGGGGGGCGTTTGCCGCTGCGGGTCTTGTACATCGCGTTCAGCGATTCAATCAGCATCAGCCCACCGATGATGCCAAGGAAAACGACATAGCACAGGTTGACCAGCAGATCGACCTGACCCAGCGATTTGAGGTAGTTGAAGATGGTGACGCCGGCCGCGGCCCCGACCAGCCCGCCCGCCAGCAGCACGCTGCCCATGCGCAGATCCACCGTCTTGCGTTTCAGATGCACCAGCAGCGCCGAGAAGGAGGAGGCAACGATCTGGTTCGCGCCTGTGGCCACAGCGACCGCAGGGGGGATGCCGATAAAGAACAACAGCGGTGTGATCAGAAATCCGCCCCCGACGCCGAACATGCCGGATAAAACGCCCACGATACCGCCCAACCCCAAAAGGAGGAACGCGTTGACCGACAGCTCGGCAATGGGCAGGTAAATTTGCATAGAAGCAGTTAGACCGATCCAAAGGTTGAAATCAATCGTGGATGCTGCGCCGCCGCAATTTGCGACGGCGCGGGGAGCGTTAACGCTCTTTGACGTAGGGCTCGCCGCCGGCACGGGGCGGGATCGCCTTGCCGACAAAGCCCGCGAGGATGATCACGGTCATCACATAGGGCAGGGCGGCCAGCAATTGGCCCTGAACCTTGAAGTTCACCAATGCCTCGATCACGTCGGGGCGGGTTTCCAGCGCGCCGAACAGGCCGAACAGCAGCGTGGCCCACAGCGCGTACCACGGGCGCCACTTGGCAAAGATCAGCGCCGCCAGCGCGATATAGCCACGGCCTGCGGACATATCCTTGATGAAGCCGGCCTGCAGCGCCGTGCTGAGGTAGGCACCGGCAATACCGCAAAGCACGCCACAGATCAGCACCGCGGCATAGCGCAGCCCGATGACGGAAACCCCTGCGGTATCCACCGCCGCGGGGTTTTCGCCCACAGCGCGCAGACGCAGGCCAAAGCGTGTCCGATACAGCAGCCACCATGTCGCAGGGACCGCGAGGAAGGCGAGGTAGACAAGGATCGAATGGCCCGAGATCAGCTCGGCATAGAGCGGGCCGATAATCGGGGTCTGGGCAATGTCATCGGCAAAGGGCAGGGTGATCGGATTGAACCGCGCCCCGCCGATCAGCGATGGCGTGCGACCGCCCTGCTGGAACCAGTCCTGCGCGATCAGCACCGTCAGACCGGCGGCAAGAAAGTTGATCGCGACGCCGGAAATCAGCTGGTTGCCGCGGAAGGTGATAGAGGCAAGCCCGTGCAGCAGGCTCAGCGCCATCGACGCGGCGATGCCGGCCAGCAGCCCCAGCCAGACATTCCCCGTCAGCGACGCCACGGCCGCCGAAAAGAACGCCGCCGCCAGCATCTTGCCATCAAGGCCGATGTCAAAAATACCGGCGCGTTCGGAAAACAGACCGGCAAGGCAGGCCAGCAGCAGCGGTGTGGCAAGGCGCACGGTGCTGTCGAACAGTTGGATGAGCGTGATATAATCCATTATTCAGCAGGCTCCACCGGTTTGCGTTCGGGCTTGGGGGCCCGTGCGGCGCGCAGCGCCAGAAAGATTTTCTCGAGCGGCATACGCACCATGTTGTCCAGCGCTCCGGTAAAGAGGATCACCAGCGCCTGAATGACGACGATCAGCTCGCGCGGGATCGAGGTCCAGAGCGCCAGTTCAGCACCACCCTGATAGAGGAACCCGAACAGGATCGCGGCGAGGAAAACGCCCAAAGGATGGCTGCGGCCCATTAGCGCCACAGCGATCCCGATAAAGCCCGCGCCTTCCGTGGCGTTCAGCACCAGCCGTTCGGCTTCGCCCATGACGTTGTTGATCGCCATCATGCCCGCCAAACCACCCGAGATGATCATCGCGATCATCGTAATCTTGACCGGAGAGATGCCGGCGTATTTCGCAGCCGATTCCGAATGGCCATAGGCGCGGATCTCATACCCCAGCCGCGTGCGCCAGATCAGCACCCACAGGAAGATACAGGCCGCAACCGCCACCAAAAGCGAGATATTGGCGGGCGCTGCCTTGGAAAACTCGATCCCCAGCGGGGCAAGGATATCATGCAGCGTCGGCAGCTTGGTCGCGTCAGGAAAGCGCGCCGTTGCGGGGTCCATGCTGCCTTGGGGGCGCAACATATTAACCAGAATATAGTTCAGCACCGCCGCCGCGATAAAGTTGAACATGATCGTGGTGATCACGATATGGCTGCCCCGTTTGGCTTGCAGAAACGCGGGGATCGCGGCCCAGGCGGCACCGAACACGGCAGCCATCGCAGCTGCACCGATCAGGGCCAGCGACCAATGGGGCCACGGGATATACAGACAGGCCAGCGCCACGCCCAAACCGCCCAGCATCGCCTGGCCTTCACCACCGATATTGAACAGCCGCGCGTGAAAGGCGATGGCAACGCAAAGGCCGGTGAACATGAAGTTCGTGGCGTAATACAGCGTATAGCCCCAGCCATAGGTGCTGCCCAAAGCGCCGGACACCATCAGTTTGACGGCCGCAACGGGGTCTTCCCCGATGCCCAGAATGACCAGCGCCGACAGGATCGCTGCCAGCAATAGCGAAATCAAAGGCACGAGGACGACCTCGGCCCATTTTGGCATTACGTCCATGTTACACTTCCTTATGCGGATCGCCGCCCGCATGGGCCAGATTGTCTTCGATCTCTTCGATGGAATGGGGCGCATCGGTATCGGTGATGCCCGCCATCAGCAAGCCCAGTTCCTTTTCATCGGTCTGGCTGGCGTCGCGGATACCCATGACCTGACCGTCGAACATGACAGCCACCCGGTCGCTGAGTGCGAGAATCTCTTCCAGCTCGACCGAGACCAGCAGGATCGCCTTGCCCTGATCGCGCAGGGCGACGATCTGTTCGTGGATGAATTCGATCGCGCCGATATCCACGCCACGGGTCGGCTGGCCGATCAGCAGCAGGTCGGGGTTGCGTTCGATCTCGCGCGCCAGAACGATTTTTTGCTGGTTCCCGCCGGAAAAGTTCTTGGCCGCCAGTTTGGGGTTTGGCGGACGCACGTCGAAACGTTCCATCTTTTCAACGGTGTCGGCCTTGATCGCGGCGTTATCCATCAACATGCCGCTGCGGTAGGCAGGGTCTTTGTGATAGCCGAAGGCGGTGTTTTCCCACGCCTGATAGTCCATGATCAGACCTTCGCGCTGGCGGTCTTCGGGGACATGGGCGATGCCGTGGTTGCGGCGGGATTGGCCGTCGGATTTGTTGCCGGTCAGGTCCAGTGCCGTGCCATTGACGCGCACGCTGCCCTTGCCGATCTGGTATCCGCCCAGAACCTCAAGCAGTTCGGACTGACCATTGCCGGCCACCCCCGCAACGCCAAGGATTTCGCCCGCGCGAACTTGCAGATCGATGCCGCGCAGACGCTCGACGCCCTTGTCATCAACGACGCGCAGCCCTTCGACATCCAGAATGACCGGGCCGGGGGCCGCGGGTTTCTTGTCGACACGCAGCAACACCTTGCGGCCGACCATCAGCTCCGCCAGTTCGGCGGGCGAGGTTTCGGCGGTCTTGACTGTGGCGGTCATCTCGCCGCTGCGCATGACCGATACGGTGTCCGTCGTCTCCATGATCTCGCGCAGCTTGTGGGTGATCAGGATGATCGTCTTCCCTTCGGAACGCAGACGCCCGAGGATGCGGAACAGCTGGTCCGCCTCGGCTGGGGTCAGCACGCCCGTGGGCTCATCCAGAATGAGGATATCGGCCTGACGATACAGCGCCTTGAGGATTTCCACCCGTTGCTGCATGCCGACGCCGATGTCTTGCACCAGCGCGTCGGGGTCCACCTTCAGGCCGTAGTCATCGGCCAGCTTCATCAGCGATTTGCGCGCCTTGGCCAGTGATGGCTTCAACAGCCGCCCGTCTTCGGCACCCAGAATGATGTTTTCCAGGACCGTGAAATTTTCAACCAGTTTGAAGTGCTGGAACACCATCCCGATGCCTGCAGCAATCGCGGCCTGGCTGTCAGGGATGTCGGTCTTTTTACCGGCGATATAGATGTCGCCTTTGTCGGCTTTGTAGAATCCGTAAAGGATCGACATCAGCGTCGATTTGCCCGCGCCGTTTTCCCCGATGATCCCATGGATCGTGCCGGGCATGACGCGGATAGAGATGTCTTTATTGGCCTGTACCGGACCAAAGGCCTTGGAGATGCCTTTCAGCTCGATCGCCGGAGCGGCAGTTTCCTGCCGCTCCGTATGTGTTGCAGTGCTCACGCTTAGAAGCTCAGGCTCGGGCAGCTGTCGTCGGACATGTAGTCATGTACCTCAAGCGACCCGTCTGCGATCTTGGCTGCTGCTTCATCCACAGCGGCCTGCATTTCCGCGGTAACCAGTGCCTTGTTGTGTTCGTCAATCGCGACGCCCACGCCTTCGTTGCCAACGCCCATGACGTTAAAGCCTTTTTCCATGCCGGGGCCATCGGACATCGCGTCAAACACAGCGTTGTCCACGCGTTTGATCATCGAGGTCAGGACTTTGCCCGGGTGTAGGTGGTTCTGGTTGCTGTCCACGCCGATCGACAGGATGTCTTCGTCCGCTGCGGTTTGCAGAACGCCAACGCCTGTGCCGCCCGCGGCTGCATAGACAACATCAGCACCCTGGCTGATCTGCGCTTTGGTCAGTTCGGACCCTTTTACGGGGTCGTTCCATGCGGCAGGGGTCGAACCTGTCATGTTCGAGATCACGGTCGCGTCGGGGTTCACGGCCAGAACACCTTGGGCGTAGCCGCAGGCGAATTTACGGATCAGGGGGATGTCCATGCCGCCGATAAAGCCGACAGTGTTGGATTCAGAGGCCATCGCCGCCATCATACCGACCAGATAGGACCCTTCGTGTTCGTTGAAGACAACGGAACGGACGTTGGGCGCGTCGACAACCATGTCGATGATGACAAAATCGGTATCAGGGTAATCGCCCGCAACTTGACCAAGCGCATCACCAAAGGCAAAGCCGGTCATCACGATAGGGTTGGAGCCCGCTTCGGCGAAACGGCGCAGCGCCTGTTCACGCTGTGCTTCGGACTGCAGTTCGATCTCGCGGAAGCTTTCACCGGTCTCTTCGGCCCAGCGTTGCGCGCCAGCAAAGGCGGCTTCGTTGAAGGATTTGTCGAATTTGCCGCCAAGGTCGAAGATCAGGGCGGGTTCGGCCAGAGCCGCACCGGCACTAAGAGCCGTGGCCGCAGCAGCGCCGAGGAATTTGGTCATAAGGGTCATGGAGTGTCTCCCAGTTTATTGTGTTGGGGCGCAAGCGCGAAGCCTTTGCCCGGTCGCAGTTCCGCGCTTGCGCCCGGTTCCGTCGATCAGATGTACGATACTGCGTAGCCCATGGGTAGGGTCAACCGGATTCTCAAGCGCTTGGGGATGATATTGCCTATTAACCGTGCGTAAACTGACGCGAAAGGATCAATGCATCAACGGATGGCGCATCTTTACGCTGATAATACCCGCGACGTGTGGCCGTCTGGTGAAACCCTGCGGATGTGTAAAGCGCGATAGCAGCGGTATTGTCGGCGGCGACCTCTAGAAAGGCGGTGTCGGCCTGCGCTTCAAGCCCGTCCATCCAGCGGTGCAGCAAGCGGCGGCCAATACCCTGACGTTGGGCTGCGGGATCAACGGCGAGGGTCAGCAGCTCTGCCTCTCCCGCGATGAGGCGGGTCAGGGCAAAGCCCTGCGGTTCCGCCAGATACGTCACAAAGGGGGAGGCCAGCAGATCGGCGATCTCTTGCGCCGTCCACGCACGGTCTTGCACAAAAGCGGCGGCGTGAATCCGCGCCATATCCTGCGGCGTCATGAAAAGATCGCGGGCGGTGTGTCGCGGGCCGGGGCGGCATCGGCGGGGCGCAGATACAGCGGGGCAGGGCGCGGGATCCGGGTGCCAAACTTCGTGGCGGCAATGCGTGCCGTTGCCTCTGCCACGGGCATACGAGGGGGCAAGGCGGTGCCGTTACAAAGTGCTGCGATCATATAGGCCTGATGACCCACACAGACGGGATCAGCGCGCGAGGGCACTGAAGGCAGATCATCCAGCCCACACATCACAGGGTCGCGGTCATCCATCGTGCCGAACACCTGCACGAACAGCTTCTCCTGCCGCGCATCGATGCTGCTGATGACAACGCCATCATGCCCGAAGGCCAGCGCTTGAAGATGTGAAACCCCTATCGCGGGCACCCCAAGGCCAAGCGCGAGCCCGCGCGCGGCCGAGACCGCGATGCGGATCCCGGTGAAGTTCCCCGGCCCGATGCCGACGCCAATCGCTGTCAGATCGCTATAGGCCACATCTGCGCTGGCCAGCACCTCGGCACATAGGCCAAGCAGCCGTTCGCCCTGACCCTTGTTCATCGGTTCCTCGACGCTGGCGATGATCTGGTCGCCCGACAGCAAAGCGGCCGCACAATGTGCGGCCGATGTATCAAACGCCAGGAGAAGAGGCGTCTTAGGCAACCGGGCGTACCTCGGTTACTTCGGGGATGTAGTGGCGCAGCAGGTTCTCGATGCCCATTTTCAACGTCAATGTGGACGATGGGCAGCCCGCGCAGGCCCCTTGCATGTGCAGATAGACAACGCCGCGCTCGAACCCGTGGAAGGTGATGTCGCCGCCGTCCTGTGCCACGGCAGGGCGCACGCGGCTGTCCAGCAATTCCTTGATCTGGCCGACGATCGCACCGTCTTCGCCGGTATGCTCCGCATGGCCCGACGCGTGGTCATGGCCGGTTTCCATCACCGGCTGGCCGGATTGAAAATGCTCCATAATCGCGCCAAGCAGGGCGGGTTTCAGGTGGTCCCATTCGATCCCGTCAGCCTTGGTGATGGTCACGAAATCGGTGCCGAAGAACACGCCGGTCACGCCTTCGACAGCGAACAGACGCGTGGCCAAAGGCGAGGCGCTGGCGGCTTCGGGGGCGGGGAAATCGGCGGTGCCCATCTCTAGCACGGTCTGACCGGGCAGGAATTTCAACGTTGCGGGGTTGGGCGTGGATTCGGTCTGAATAAACATCACATGCTCCTGAAAGGGTTGATGCAGATATGCGACCTGAACGCGCGCAAGTCAAGGTTTGGAACGATTCTAAGTTTGCGACGGCCTGCGGTGCCGCCTCAGGTGATCATCTCGAGCCGTTCTTTGCTCATGTCACCGGGAACGATGGTGATCGGCACCGGCAGCGAGCCTGCGTTGCGGGAAAGCTGGGTCACCAAGGGGCCGGGGCCAGATTTCTTGTCGGTGCCCGCGCCAAGCACCAGCACGCCGACTTCGGGGTCGTCGGCCAGCTGGTTGATGATCTCGTCCACGATCACACCTTCGCGAATAACTAGCGCGGGCTCCACGTTCAGCCGGTCGCGCATCCATTTGGCGAAGACCTCGAAATGCACCTCGATCCTTTCGCGGGCTTCCTCGCGCATGACCTCGGCCACACCGATCCAGTGATTGAATTCGTCAGGCGGGATGACCGACAGCACCACCACCCCGCCGCCAGAGTTGGACGCCCGCATCGCGGCAAATCGCATGGCGTTCAGGCATTCGCGGCTGTCATCCAGCACAACCATAAATTTACGCATAGCATCCTCCTGTTGAACGGCGGGGGGCGGGGTCAGCCACGGTCAGAGGCCGCCCAATCCCAATACATCTCGCGCACGCGGCGGGTCATGGGGCCGATCTGGTACTGCGTGTCGTCAAACGCTTTGACCGGCGTGACCTTCATCATGTTGCCGGACAAAAAGACCTCGTCCGCGGCATGGAAGTCATCAAAGCTTAGTACGGTCTCGTGCACCTTGATCCCGTCGGCGCGCATGTTCGACATATGCCGCGCGCGGGTGATACCGGCCAGAAACGTGCCATTGGGGATCGGGGTGAACACCTCGCCATCCTTGACCATGAACACATTGGCAGAAGCCGATTCGGCGACATTGCCCATGGCGTCGGCGACCAGCGCGTTGCCAAAGCCCTTGGCGCGGGCTTCAACCATCATGCGGGCGTTGTTGGGATAAAGGCAGCCCGCTTTGGCGTTGACGACGTTGTCTTCAAGCACGGGACGCCGGAAACGGGTCCGTGTCAGCGTCGTGGCCGCATCGGGTGCCGCCATAGGGATCTGTTCTAGGCTGATGGCAAAGCCGGTCGCGTCCTTTAATGGCACGATCCCCAGCTCGTCGCCCGCCAGCGCCCAATACATCGGGCGGATATAGACGGCGGCGTCCTTGGGGTAGCTTTTCAGACCCTCGCGTACCATCTCGACCATATCGGCGGTCTCGACCGTGGGGGTGATCATCAGCGCCTTGGCCGACCGGTTGATCCGCGCGCAATGCGCCTCCAAATCGGGGCTAAGACCGTCGAACAGCCGCGCGCCGTCGAATACGGTCGTGCCCAGCCACGCACCGTGGTCCGCGGCCTTGATGACAGAGATGTCACCCTCGTGCCAACTGCCTTCGTAAAATGTCTTGATATGTGTGCCAGTGGCCATTGCGTGTCCTTTGGTTACCGCTTGGGCGCGGTGCGGTAGATGCCCTCGGGCAGGTTCAGCGCGGCTGTCAGATCGTGCAGCTGTTCGGGCGAGAGGCTGATCTTGCAGACAGAGTTGGTGCGCGGGTCCCATTGCTCGAATGTGATAACGCTGGCAAAGGCCTGCACCGTCACATCTTCACGCAAGGGTGCTTTGCCTTCGTCGATCAGAGTGATCACACTGGCATCGAATTCGTGTTCAATCGTAAACATGAAGGCACAGTATTCTTTCGGTGGTCCAATGCAAGAGCAGCACTGCGCCGTCTGTTCAAATCCGCGCCGCCGCGTTAAAACGGTGCCAGATCTATTCGTTGCCCTTTTGAGGATGCGTTACGTGATGTTGAGATACTGTCTTGCTCTGGCCGCTGCGGCATTTATGGCTGCCTGCGAACCGACGACGATGTCGGGGCCTGTCTCCACCCAACCCGAGCAAGGGCAACCCGCTAGTTTTTCCGCCAATGAATCCGCCCGCAGCTTTATCCGCGTGTTGCAAACGGTCGAACCTGTCGCCGAACGCGAATGTCGCGTGCGGACCTCGCAGGTGAATTGCGATTTCAATATCGTGGTCGATGACCGTCCCGGCCAGCCCGCCAACGCCTACCAGACCGAGGACAAGGCCGGGCGTCCGGTCATCGCCTTCACGCTCGCCCTGATCGCGGATGCGCGTAACGAGGACGAGCTTGCCTTTGTCATGGGGCACGAGGCTGCCCACCACATCGAAGGGCATATCGCACGCCAACAGCAGAACGCGGTCGCCGGCGCGGTGATCTTTGCCGGTCTCGCCACGCTGAGCGGGGGCGATGCCACCGCGGTCGAATCGGCACAGCGCCTTGGGGCGCAGGTGGGCGCGCGGACCTATTCCAAAGACTTCGAGCTTGAGGCCGACGCCTTGGGCACCATCATCACCGCACGCGCAGGGTATAACCCGCTGCGGGGGGCCGAATTCTTTACCCGTATTCCTGACCCCGGTGACCGTTTCCTGGGCACGCACCCGCCCAATGCATCGCGTCTGGATACCGTACGGCGGACCGCGGCGGGGCTGTAACGGCACCGCATGAAGCAGCTTGGCCAGATACTGACGGACCGCGGGTCCAAATATGCCGTGTCAGGCTGCCCCGCGTCCGATCGCGCCGCCGTGGATGCTGCGCTGAAAGAGCTCAAGCGCGATAAATCCTATGCCAAGGCAACCCACAACACCTGGGCGGTGCTGCTGTCAGACGGCGGCCCGCTGAAAGGCGATGATGGGGAATCCGGTGCGGGGATGGTGATCATCCGGATGCTAGAGCGTGAGGGTCTGGAGGATCACCTGATCGTGGTCACGCGCTGGTATGGCGGGAAACATTTGGGCGGCGACCGGTTCCGCCACGTTCAATCCTGCGTGCGCGCCTATCTGGACGCGGCCTGACACGGGCTTACAAGCTGATAGAGATGGCGGCGAAAAAGCAGATAGAGGCAGCAAGCACAAAGCTGTGCCAGATCGCATTCTGAAAGCGCATGCCGGGGTGTGCAAAGACGATCGTCCCCAGCGTATAGATCAACCCGCCGATGCCAATCAGCGTCAGCGCCGTGGTCGGCAGGTTTTGCCACATCGGCCAGACCAGCAGCACAGACAGCCACCCCATCCCAAGATAGAGATACAGCGACGCTTTGGACTCCGTGCTCCAGAATGACAGTTTGGCGACCGCGCCGATAATGGCCAGCGCCCAGACCACGGCGAGGATGCCATAGGCGAACCCCGTTCCGATGAGCACAACAAACGGTGTGTAGGTGCCCGCGATCTTGAAGTAGATCGCCGCATGGTCAATCCGCCCCAGCAGGGCACGGGTACGATCAAACGGCAAAAGGTGGTAAATCGCCGACGCCAGAAGCGACAGAACGAAGCAGGCCGCATAAACCAGCGTCGGTGTAAGCTGCTCCCCCTGGCTTGCAGCATAGGTTGTCAGCAGGATTGTTGCCGGTATCGCAAATCCCAGACCCAACACGTGGATCGTGCCATCGGCGAGAGTGTCAGCGGTTGGGTGCGGATAAGCCATAGGTCAAATCTAGCACCCGTTTGCAACATTCCCATGTCAGATTTCGTCTAATGCATGGCGCTTTGGTATCTCGACCTATCCATTCGTATAGGAGGTTATGCCGACGCGTGGCGCGCGTCCGGATCAACGGGGTTTATTGCCGTCGATCCAGCGCGACATCATCGTCTTGTCGCGGAAACATTCCTGCGGGATATCGCGGCGCTTAAGGCGGGCGATGCGTTCGGCAAAAGCGACCTGCTTTGACGACGGATACTGCGAAAACGGCCCATCCACCGGCTTGGGCTTATGGGCGTCGATCCATTCAGACAGCGCGGCGCGATCGGTCAACGCCCGTTTTGGCACAGGCGCGCCGGTCTTGAGGCTAAGCGAGGTAGCATAGTGCATCTGCTTCTCCGTCGGCGGCAAAGCGGCGCGCGCGTCGCGGGCTGAATCTTCTGCATGGGCAGGTACGGCCCCGTTGTCGGGATCGAACATGCCGGGAAACTGCGGTTGGTAGGACATCGTATAGGCCCCCTTGTTCTGGTTAGAACATATATAGAACATCGCGTGCGCTTTTCAAGGGTTTCACCTTTGATACGCCATCATGTGTCTATATGTAGGGTGCGGATTAAGGATTTCCACAACATGGGCTATGCCTGCAATCGGGCTTGCCTGCGCGAATAGGAACGCCAGGACGCTCGGATTGTTCCACGGTTGAGAAGGGGGGAGGGTGGTGGCCTAGACCACGCGCCCCCAAAGATCGTATTCGCCAGCTTCTTCGACTTCGACGGTCACGATCTGGCCCACGCTCAGGTTTTCGAAGCCTTCGTCGATGAACAGATTGCCGTCGATCTCTGGCGCGTCTGCCTTTGTGCGGCAGGTGGCGGCCTCGTCGTCGATCTCGTCGATGATCACATCCATGCGACGACCGACTTTGGCTTCCAGCTTGGCGGCCGAGATGGCTTGCGCCTTCTCCATAAAGCGGTTCCAGCGGTCCTGTTTGACCTCGTCCGGCACGTGATCCGGCAGGGCGTTCGACCGCGCCCCGTCAACGTTTTCGTACTGAAAACAGCCCACCCGGTCCAGCTGCGCCTCGTCGAGCCAATCCAGCAGGGTCTGGAACTCTGCCTCTGTCTCTCCGGGGTAGCCAACGATGAATGTCGACCGCAGGGTGATGTCGGGGCAGGTGTCACGCCACGCGGCAATTTCATCCAGCGTCTTAGCTGCCGCCGCAGGGCGGGCCATGCGTTTCAGCACGTCGGGATGCGCGTGCTGGAAAGGAATATCCAGATAGGGCAGTACCAAACCTTCAGCCATCAGCGGGATCAGGTTGCGCACATGGGGGTAGGGGTAGACGTAATGCAGCCGTACCCACGCCCCGAGCGACCCCAGATCACGGGCCAGATCGGTGATATGTGCGCGGTGGCCACGGTCTTCGGCATGTTTGATATCGACGCCGTAGGCCGAGGTATCCTGAGAGATCACCAGCAGTTCGTTCACGCCGTTCTGCACCAGCTTTTCAGCCTCGCGCAGGATCGCATGGGCAGGGCGCGATTGCAGGCGGCCGCGCATGTCGGGGATGATGCAGAACTTGCACTTGTGGTTACAGCCTTCCGAGATCTTCAGATAGCTGTAGTGGCGCGGCGTCAGGCTGACGGCCTGCGCAGGCAGCAGATCGATAAACGGATCGGGCGAAGGCGGCACGGCCCCATGCACCGCGTCCAGCACCTGTTCATATTGGTGCGGGCCGGTGACGGCCAGAATACGCGGGTGATGTTCGCGGATATAATCCGGCTCGGCCCCGAGGCAGCCGGTCACGATCACCTTGCCATTTTCGTTCAGCGCCTCGCCAATCGCGTCAAGGCTTTCGGCCTTGGCGGAATCAAGGAACCCGCAG
Source organism: Sulfitobacter sp. EE-36 (assembly GCF_000152605.1). NCBI lineage: Bacteria > Pseudomonadati > Pseudomonadota > Alphaproteobacteria > Rhodobacterales > Roseobacteraceae > Sulfitobacter > Sulfitobacter sp. EE-36. Next base: position 1,352,914 of record NZ_CH959310.1, read on the forward strand.
GTGTTTACAATCACCGCATCCGCCCCGGCGTAGTCCGGCGACACGCCGTAGCCTTCGGCGCGCAGCCGCGTCAAAATCCGTTCGCTGTCGACCAGCGCCTTGGGGCAGCCCAGCGATACCATGCCGATGGTCGGCTGGCCGGGGCGGGACGGATTGCTGATCTGGGCCTTTGGCGCAAGATCGGGGCGTAGATTTGGTGGGTTTGTGCTCATGAACTGCGCTATAAGCCATGCAAAGGGTCTGGGAAAGGCCCCGCATCAGGCAAGGAGACGGGCGATGAAGTGGATTATTCGGGCAATTGGCATACTGCTGCTGATTTTGGTGGTCGCGGTGGGGTCGCTGTTCTTGCTGCCCGCCGACCGTATTGCGCGAATCGCGGCGGACCAGCTGCGCAACCTGACAGGGCGCGAGGTCACGATCACGGGCGATGTGGGGCTGACCTTCTGGCCGGTGCTGGGGGTGACCGCAGGCGGGCTCGAGGTCGGGAATGCCGATTGGGCCAAGGATGGGGCGATGCTCTCGGCCGCCAATGCCGCCATCGGGGTTGATGCGATGGCGCTGATCCGGGGCGAGATCAAGATCACCAACATTGAAGCACAAAGCCCCACCATCCGGCTGGAGCAACGCCGCGACGGGCGCGCCAGCTGGCAGTTCAGCGACGGCGGCGGCGAGGCAGCCATCGAGACCGCTCCGACCGCGCCTGCGCGCAGCCCGCGCCCGCTGACGATCCAGCGGCTCGATATCACCGACGCCACGTTGATCTATGATGCCGAGGGCCGCGATCTGGTGCGATTTGACGGTGTGGACCTGTCGCTCGACTGGCCCGAACGGGCGGGCGATGCGGTGATCAAGGCCGCCCTGCGCCCCGCGGCCGATCGCGTGTCGATCGAGGCGACGATCAACCGGTTTGACCAATTCCTGAACGGGGACATCCGCCCGCTGCGTGCCCGTGCGGACACCAAAGGCGGCGGCGTCTCGCTGACCGGGAGGGCGGGGCTGGCCGGCGCGGTCGCGGGGGATCTCTGGCTCAAGACGTCGGACACGGGGCGCTTTCTGGCAGCGCTCGGGGTGGGGGACATCGCATTGCCGCAGGGCTTGGGAAAGACGGCGGATATCAACCTTGATCTGACCCTGACGCCCGACCGGCGCTTGGCCTTGCGCGAGGTGGTGGCCGATCTGGGCGGGAACGCCCTGACCGGTGCGGCGGATATCACGCTGAACGGCACGCCCGATGTGAACGCGCAGATCAACGTCGGTGCGCTGGACCTGACCGGCTTTGCAGGCAGCGCCCCCAGTGGCACCGCGCCCGCGTCCAGCACCCCCGCGCCTGCGTCCCCGACAGGGTGGTCGAAAGCACCGATTGATGCCTCCGCGCTTTCCGCCTTCAACGGCGAGGTCGCGCTGCGGGCAGATAGCATTGATCTGGGCACGCTAAGCTTGGGCGCGACGCGCGTATTGCTGCGCAACGACCGATCGCGTCTGGTCGCCGAGCTGCGCGAGATCAGGGCCTATGCCGGTGTGATCAGTGGCGAGTTCGTGGTCAACAACCGCAACGGCCTGTCGGTGGGCGGGGCGCTGAACGCGACCTCCATCGCCATGCAGCCTTTGCTGCAACAGACCGCAGGGCTGGGGCGGTTCCACGGTACGGGCGATGCAGAGGTATCTTTCCTCGGGTCCGGCGCATCGCTGGACGCGATCATGCGGTCGCTTAGCGGATCGGGCGCGGTGAATGTCGGGCGTGGGCATATCGAGGGGATCGACCTTGATGCGCTGATGGGCAATTTCGACGTCGAGGGTGGCACGACGGTCTTCGATTCCCTTGCCGCGACATTCGACATGGATCAAGGCGTGCTGCGCAACGACGACCTGCTGATGCAGCTGCCGAACTTTACCGCCACGGGCACAGGGCAGGTGGGGCTGGGGGCGCAGACGCTTGATTATACCGTCACGCCCAAGGCACTGCGGGTGAACGGCGATCGGGGGCTGGCCATTCCGGTGCGCATCTTCGGGCCGTGGGCCGCACCGCAGATCAAGCCGGATTTGCAGGCGGCGCTGGACATGAACTTTGCCAAGGAAAAGGAACAGGCCCGCCAAAAGCTGAACGAAAAGCTGGAGGAGGAACTGGGCGTATCGCGGCAGGACGGGCAATCGGTCGAGGATGCGGTGAAACAAAAGGTAGAGGACGAGCTGCGGCGCGGGCTGTTCAAGCTCTTTGACTAGCGGCGCGCCACACGGGCGGTGTATTTCCAACAGCTCAGTTTGGAAAACTGCAATTTTCCGTGGCGTTTTACGGGCGAGGGGCGGTACGGGCCCTTCGCCGCCCCCGCCCCGTCTTTACCTGTCGCGGCGGGGGCGTTAAGGCTGGTCGCCAAGCGCAAGGAGCACCTCCATGGACAATGATCTTTTCAACTCTTTCATGACCGGACCTGACGAGAATGGCCGCTTTGGCGATTTTGGGGGGCGGTTTGTGTCGGAAACCCTGATGCCGCTGATCCTCGAACTGGAAGCGGAATATGAAAAGGCCAAGACGGACGACAGCTTTTGGGCCGAGATGGACGACCTGTGGACCCACTATGTCGGTCGCCCCAGCCCGCTGTATTTCGCAGAGCGTCTGACCGAACATCTGGGCGGTGCCAAGGTTTACATGAAGCGCGACGAGCTGAACCACACCGGCGCGCATAAGATCAACAACGTGTTGGGCCAGATCATTCTGGCGCGTCGCATGGGCAAGAAACGTATCATCGCGGAAACCGGTGCGGGCCAGCACGGTGTGGCAACGGCCACCGTCTGTGCCAAGTTCGGTCTGCAATGCGTTGTCTATATGGGCGCGCATGATGTTGAACGGCAGGCCCCCAACGTCTTCCGCATGCGTCTGCTGGGTGCCGAAGTGATCCCCGTCACCTCGGGCCGTGGGACGCTGAAAGACGCGATGAACGACGCGTTGCGCGATTGGGTCACCAATGTGCGCGACACATTCTATTGCATCGGCACGGTCGCAGGGCCGCACCCCTATCCGGCGATGGTTCGCGACTTTCAGGCGATCATTGGCAAGGAAGTGCGCGAACAGATGGACGCCGCCGAAGGCCGTCTGCCCGACACGCTGGTCGCCGCGATCGGTGGCGGGTCGAACGCGATGGGGCTGTTCTATCCGTTCCTTGATGACAAAGACGTCAATATCATCGGCGTCGAAGCCGGCGGCAAGGGCGTGAACGAAAAGATGGAGCATTGCGCATCATTGACCGGTGGCCGCCCCGGCGTGCTCCACGGTAACCGTACCTATCTGTTGCAGGACGACGACGGTCAGATCCTCGAAGGCTTCTCTATCTCGGCGGGTCTGGATTACCCCGGGATCGGGCCCGAACATTCCTGGCTGCACGACATTGGCCGCGCGCAATATGTGTCGATCACCGATAAAGAGGCGCTTGAGGCGTTCCAACTGAGCTGCGCGCTTGAAGGAATCATTCCCGCGCTCGAACCCAGCCACGCGCTGGCGCATGTGATGAAGATCGCGCCAGAGCTGCCCAAGGATCACATCATCTGCATGAACATGTGTGGGCGCGGCGACAAAGACATTTTCACCGTCGCCAAGGCGCTTGGTTTTGACATGAAGGTCTGAGGATCAGACGAAAATCTGGACTCACGATCACGAAGGGGGCGGCGCATCGCCCCCTTTTCTTTTGATGCTGGCCCTATCGGGTCAGCTCTAGGATATCAAAGTCGCTTTCGACCACCGGCGCTGGAAACATCAGCCGCGCCCGCTGGTTGCTGACACGTTCGAATACCGCGACATCGGGTTGCAGGGTGCCATCTCCGGCAAAACCGGGTGGCAGGGCGTCGTAAGCGGGCGGCACCTCTCCGGCGACATAGCCGACGCCAGCATAGACCGCGCGCCCGTCTCGCAGCGTGATGACCCCCGTGGTGCGCTGCGACCCGCTGAGCTTTTCAAACAGATACCCGTTGCCCTGAAACGTCAGGCGGCATTTGAACGGGCTATAGACCACAAGAGCGGGCAGCCCGCCCAGTTTCATCGTGCGGCAGGACCAATCGCCGGCCAGCCCCTCGTCAAAGGCAACTTGCGGCGTGCCGGACAAGGCGCGCGACAGGGCGGCCAAATCATCCGCACTGCCGCTTTGAAACGCTTGCAGCAGGGCATCGCCCGCCGTGGCCTCGAACCGGTCGAGGCGGAGCTGCTCTTGCGGGCGCAGGGCGTCTTGGGCGATGGCTGGGGCGGCGCAGAGCACTGCGGTCAAGGCCGTAGTCAGGGCAGCAGTCAGGCGCAGCATCAGTCTGCCCCGCCGTTCGGGCGCAAGGCGTGGGCCTGCAGGATGTTCAGCGGCACGATATCCAAGGCGCGCTGATGGGTTGCCTCAAGATGCACCTTTGGCGCGCAGCCCTCGTCCGCCGCTTGCAAGAAACGCCCCGCACAAAGACACCACGGATCGCCCGCCGACAGTCCGGCAAAGCCGAATTCGGGGCGCGGTGTGCTGAGGTCGTTGCCGACATATTTGGAATAGGCCAGAAACTCGGCCGTCATGATCGCGCAGACCGTGTGGCTGCCCTGATCGGCGGCACAGGTGTTGCACGACCCGTCGCGGAAAAAGCCCGTGACGGGGTCGCTGCCACAGACGGCCAGCGGGCCGCCCAGAATATTGATGCTTTCGTCAGGTGTCATGTGCCCCCCAAGGCTGCGCTGATCTGGCGGAAGATGGCGATGTTCTGATCGCTGACCCCGGCCTCGCGGAACTTGCGGTCGGCGGCATTGGTCGCGATCACCACCCCGTCAGCGCGGTTGATGTAGATATACTGACCATACACACCGCGGGCCATGAATTCACCCTCTGTCGCGCCTTGGGGAATCCACCACTGATAGCCATAGCCGATCTGCCCCTCTGCCGTCGGGGCCGATGGCGCGGTAGAGGCGGCGACCCAGTCTGCCGGTACAATCTGCTGACCGTTGTAGCGACCGTTTTGCAGGAACATCTGCCCCATGCGGGCGAAATCGCGGGTCGTCAGGTTCAACCCGCCCAAGACAAAGGCGACACCCGCGCCGTCCGTCACGTAATAGGGCGCATGCTCCAGACCCATGGGGGTGATGACCTTTTCCGACAAAAGATCGGTGACGGACCGGCCTGTTGCCCCCCGAACGACCATGCCGATGACATGGGTGTCGATCGACACATACTGCCATTGGCTGCCAGGCGTGGTGAAAGTGTCTTTCAGGCTTGCGGTGAAATCGTCCAGCTCTCCGCCAAGGGCGAGGGCGCGGCCCATCTTGTTGATGTCGGAATCCGGGTCGAGGTAATCTTCGTCAAAGGTAACCCCGCTGGCCATGTTAAGCACGTTGCGCAGCGTCGCCCCGTCATAGGCGGTGCCTTTCAGCTTGGGCGCATAGGTCGTGACGGGGTCGTCGATCGAGGCGATGGCCCCTTCGTCCAGCAGGATACCCACAAGCGCGGAAAGGTAGCTTTTGGCGACAGACCAGCTGATCCGCAGATCATCGGGCTGGGTGCCTTTAAAGTAGTTCTCATAGACAATCTGACCATCTTTCAGCACAACCAATGCCGTCACATCCCGCGCTTTGATCCAGTCGTTGACCTCGGCAGGGGGGGCGTATTCGGGTCCATAAGACAGCTCTGCCGTAGGGCCATCGCCGCGCGACAGGGGTTTGGACAGGAACGCCTCGTCCATGTGGCTGAAGTTATGCACGATCTTGTCTTCGGCAAAGAGCGAGTTCACCGCCAGCAGCCGCGTGATCTCTTCGCGCTTCCACAGGCCGACAACGACCACAGCCACCACGAGAGCCAGTAAAATACGGCCCAGCCATTTCCCGAATGTGCGCATGAAATCCTCCCTGATATGCGGGGATACCCAAGCACGAAGGCTGCGGTGGTGCCAGATAAACTTGGCGTCAGCCGGTGTAGGTCCAATCGATCCAGCGACCGTGGAAATCGACCCGCGCCAAGGGCAGGGTGATGTCACCGGGCCAGAGCCTGAGCGTCAGCGCGGCCCCCTTGAGGCCCGATCCGTCCTGCTCCATCGACAGCCATGCCAGCGGGCGGTTGCGCGTGGCGCGTTTGCCGGCAGCCTCAATCAACGCTTTGCCACGGGCCTGTGCCGCTTTGGGGAAATACTGCCACGCGACGGTGTGCTGGATCAGGTGCAGGCAGCCTTCGGGGGATTGGGGCAGGGTGCGCGCCAGCCAGTCAATCGCATCGCCGCGTTGCACCTGCGCCGTCATGACAGAGGTCGCGGTCCGCGTCAGTGTCAGGCGTTCGGGTTGGTCCGCCCAGATATAGGACATCAGCCGCAACAGGTGGTCGGGCCGCGTCGGGTCCAGCGGGTTCAGATCAACACCGCGACGTTTTTCGACCTGCGGGTTGATCGCCGGTGGCAGTTTGCCTGTCCAGTCAGGCGACAGCAGGATCGTGGACATATTCGACCCGAAGCGATGCCCCTCGATCTCGAGCACGAAGTGGTCCCACATCAGGTTGAGCCCGCCGCTGGCGCCAAGTTCGGACAGGCGGATCGGCAGGTTGAAATGCTGCGCCGCGACGCGGGCCCCGGCGATCAACGCGGCAGAGCGGCGGACCTCGTTGGTTTGCGGCGCGCTGTCGGTCCAATCAAGCAAGAAGGCTTCATGCGTGGTGATCGCGTCGCGCACGGCCTCTGACAGGGCTTGGTCGCTCGCCTTGTGCGGGGGGTAAACGGCCATCAGCGCAGGCGCTTTGCGTTTCAGCACCAGCGCATGCAGCCCGCCCGCGATGCGCAGGGGAAGGGACGCGCCCGACGGGCCGATATCCCCTTTGATCGCTGCAAATTTGCGGCCAAGGGCTGTGTCGGCGGACCAATCCCGCGCCAGCACGCCCATCAACTGCCCCATGAAGGGAGATCCGAGTGCGATGCAATGCACGGCTTGCTCTTCAAAGGCTTCTTGCAGTGTCACTTGAACCGGTCCAGCAGTTTTTGCATGGCGCTGCGGTCGTCGGTCTGGGGGGCAGACTCTGCCTTGGGGGGCGTTGGGGCCGGCTGCGCGGGCTTTGGCGCAGCGGCTTGAGCTTTGGCCGCAGTGCCCGCGGGTTTCTTGGTGCGCGTGCCGGATCGTGGCGGGGCAACGCGCAAGGCCACGGCGTTCATAAACTTGGCCGTATCGCCGCGCGCCAGTTCCGCAGCACCGTCGCTGATCCCGCGCAATACGTCGTCCAGCCAGTCCTGCTCTGCCTTGGCAAAGTCGCGCAGGACATAGCCCGGTACGGCGTCCTTATGCCCCGGATGGCCTACGCCAAGGCGCACACGGTCATAGTCGGGACCGATATGCGCATGGATCGACCGCAAGCCATTGTGCCCCGCATGCCCGCCGCCGGTCTTGCATTTTACCTTGCCGGGGGCGAGGTCGATTTCGTCATGCAAAACGATCACATCTGCCGGTTCAAGCTTGTGGAACCGCATGGCCGATTGCACCGACTGACCAGAGTTGTTCATGAATGTCTCGGGCTTGAGCAAGACCACGCGGTCCGCGCCAAAACGCCCTTCGACCGTTAGCCCGTTGTGCTTGGTCTTCCATCCGGCAAAGCCGTGGTCCTGCGCGATGCGGTCCAGCGCCATAAAGCCGATGTTATGCCGGTTGCCCGCGTATTTGGCACCCGGATTGCCAAGCCCTACGATCAGTTTCATGCGGACCCCTTTGAATGGATAAAAACGTTTGTTTGGCCAAGGATAGCAGACCGCGGGGCCAAACGAAATAACGCCCCAACGAAAAACGGGGCCGCCCATGGCGACCCCGTCTCAACCCATCCGCGCCCGCAGGCGCGACGGATATATCGGTATCAGTCTTCTTTGACTTCTGTTGCGGGCACTTCGTCTGCTGCAACATCTTCGTCTTCATCATCGTCCTGGCTGGCCAGACCGGAAGGCGCGGAGATCTGCGCGATCACGAAGTCACGGTCGATGACCGGCTTGGTGCCGTTTGGCAGCTTCACGCTCGAGATGGTCAGGCTGTCGCCGATTTCCAGCTCGGAAACGTCGATTGTGATGTGATCAGGGATATCGCCTGCGGTCACAACCAGTTCAACTTCGGGACGTACCAGCGTCAGAACGCCACCTTTTTTCAGGCCGGGGCTGACTTCTTCGCCTTCGACTTCAACCTGGATGAAGAGGTTGATTTTGGTGGTGCGCTTCAAACGCATCAGGTCGACGTGCGTTGGCAGGTCTTTAACAACGTGACGCTGAACGTCGCGGCAGATGACGCGGACGTCTTCTTGGCCTTCAACCTTGAGGTTGAACAGGGTCGCCTTGAAGCGGCCTGCGCGCAGTTTGGTCAGCAGCTTGTTAAAGTCCAGGTTGATCGGCAGCGGATCAAGGTCACCACCGAATACGATACCAGGAACCATGCCGTCGCGACGTGCCTGACGAGCGGCGCCCTTGCCTGTCCCCGTGCGTTCGAAAGCTTCAAGATCAGGAATCTCTCCAGCCATTGTAATCTCCAATATGTTTAGGGCGGACATCCTCCAAGGCTGTATGTCCGCGTGAAGCCGCGCGTATAGACGGGTTTGGGCGTTTGGGAAAGACTAAAACGCCGCTTTTGCGCAAGTTGGCTTTGGTTTGCGACCTATGCGGGGTGGGGCAGGGGCTGCGCGCAGGGTTTCCGCCCGCCCTGACATATCAGCCAAGGAGGGCGCATTTTGCGAAGAAGGCGCAGGCTCAGGGCTGCCAGTCGCCTTCAAAACCTTTTGGAATAAGCAGGTTATGCTTGCCTAAACCCGCGACAGAGGTTTCACCGCAAAGCGCCATGGACAGGTCAAGCTCCTTGTGGATGACCTCAAGCGCCGAGGTAACCCCGGCCTGACCCATCGCGCCAAGCCCGTAGATGAAGGCGCGCCCGATATAGGTGCCTTTGGCCCCCATCGCTATCGCCTTGAGCACGTCTTGACCGGACCTGATTCCACTGTCCAGATGGACTTCGATCTGGTCGCCCACGGCCTCCAGGATTGACGGCAGCGCCCTGATAGAGCTGATCGCCCCGTCCAGCTGGCGCCCGCCGTGGTTGCTGACGATGATCGCATCCGCCCCGACTTTCAGCGCCATCCGTGCATCGTCGGCGTCAAGAATACCCTTGAGGATAACCTTGCCGCCCCATTGCTCTTTCAGCTTGGCGATCTTGCCCCAGTCGAGGGTGGGGTCGAATTGCTCTGCCGTCCATGCGCCAAGGTTGGCTGTGTCGTCGACGCCGTGCACATGGCCCACGATATTGCCAAAGCTGCGCCGCTTGGCCCCCATCATGCCGATGCCCCAGCTCCATTTGGTTGCCAGATTGGCGAGCGTTTTGGCGGTCAGCTTGGGTGGGGCAGAGAGGCCGTTCTTCAGATCCTTGTGGCGCTGGCCAAGGATTTGCAGATCAAGCGTGATGACAAGGGCCGAGCATTTCGCATCCTTGGCGCGCTGGATCAGTCGCGCGACATAGTCTTCGTCGCGCATGGTATAAAGCTGGAACCAGAAGGGTTTCGTCGTCGCCTCTGCCACATCCTCGATCGAATTGATGGACATGGTCGACAGGGTGAAGGGCACGCCAAAGGCTTCGGCGGCGCGGGCGGCTTTGATCTCTCCGTCAGCGTGCTGCATGCCGGTCAGCCCGACAGGGGCCAGCGCCACAGGCATCGCCACATCCTGCCCGATCATCTGTGTCTTGGTGCTGCGCCCGCTCATATCCACGGCGACGCGCTGGCGCAGGCGGATCTGTTCAAAATCGGTCGTGTTCTCGCGAAAGGTCTGCTCTGTCCAGCTGCCCGATTCCGCGTAGTCATAGAACATCCGCGGCACGCGGCGTTCATGCAGGCGCTTGAGGTCGTCGATGGTGGTGATCACGGGCATGGTGGCAAGTTCCTATGTATTGGTCAGATGATCTAACCAATACGGCCCGTTGAAATCAATTGCTTTACGCCACGACATCGGGCGTCGAGCCGGGCGCTTAGGCCCGATGCGCACCATCCGACAGGGTTTTGACAAAGCTCAGCACGTCTTCGACAGGCAGCCCATCCGCGATTTTCGACACGATGGCAGAGCCGACAACAACCCCATCAGCAACGCTTGCAATGGCTTCGGCCTTGGCGGGGGTGTTCACACCGAACCCGACAATCACGGGCAGGCCGCTGGCGTTCTGGATGCGCTCAACCTCGGGGGCGACATCGCCCGCATCCGCTTCGGCAGAGCCGGTGATGCCGGTGATCGACACGTAATACACAAAGCCCGAGGTGTTCTGCACAACCCGCGGCAGGCGTTTGTCATCGGTCGTAGGGGTCGCAAGGCGGATAAAGTTCATACCGGCAGCTTGCGCGGGCAGGCACAGCTCGGCGTCTTCTTCCGGTGGCAGGTCCACGACAATCAGCCCGTCCACGCCGGCCTTCTTGGCGGCCTCAAGGAATGTATCCACGCCTTTGGAGTAGATCGGGTTGTAATAGCCCATCAGCACGATCGGGGTCGTGTCATCCTGTTCGCGGAACGCCGCGGCAAGCGCCAGCGTCTTGTCCAGCGTCATCCCGCCTTCAAGCGCGCGCTGTCCCGCCAGCTGAATGGCAGAGCCATCGGCCATCGGATCGGTAAACGGCAGCCCCAGTTCGATAATATCGACGCCCGCGCCAGGCAGGCCGCGCACCACCTCGAGCGACGTGTCAAAGTCGGGATCGCCTGCCATCACATAGGCGACAAAGGCTTTCTTGCCTTGGGATTTGAGGTCAGCGAATTTGGCGTCGATACGTGTCATGAGGGCGGCCTTTTTACGTTACCCTGCTGCAATGCCGAATATATCGCGGGAAATCAATCCAACTCCGCCGGTGGGCTTGGGCGATTTTCCGAAAAACAGGGGCCAAAGGCACTGTATTTATGCAGGTGTGCATCACATAGTCCTTTAAATCCCGCCGCCTGCGCCTACATCTACCGCATGAATTATGTACTCGCCCTGCTGTTGCCGCCGCTTTCCATCCTGCTGACAGGACGGATCTTCACGGCGATTATCGTCTTCCTGATCTGGATTCCGGCCGTGATCTTTTCGGGCGGGTTGACCCATCCGATGTTCATCGTGCTCGCATGGATCCTGATTTACCAGACGCACGAGGACCGACGCCTGCGCTAAGACTTGCGCAAAGGCGGCCAAATCCCTAGGACAACGCCAACTTACAAAGGATGCTTGTCATGGGCTTTAAGATGGGAATCGTGGGTCTGCCGAATGTCGGCAAGTCGACCCTCTTCAACGCGCTGACCAAAACAGCGGCAGCGCAGGCGGCCAATTTTCCGTTCTGCACAATCGAACCGAACGTCGGTGAAGTCGCGGTGCCGGATTCGCGCCTCGATAAACTCGCGGCGATTGCGGGCTCCAAGCAGATTATCCCGACGCGGATGACCTTTGTGGACATCGCAGGCTTGGTCAAAGGCGCATCCAAAGGCGAAGGCCTCGGCAACCAGTTCCTGGCCAATATCCGCGAGACGGACGCGATCGCCCATGTGCTGCGCTGCTTTGAAGACGGCGATGTGACCCACGTCGAAGGGCGCGTGGACCCCGTGGCCGACGCCGAGACCATCGATACAGAACTGATGCTTGCCGATCTGGAAAGCATCGAAAAACGCCGTGCCGGTCTGGTCCGCAAGATCAAGGGCAACGATAAAGACGCAGCGCAGCAAGACCGCCTGCTGGCCGCCGCGCAAGAAGCCATCGAAAACGGCAAGCCCGCGCGCACCGTCGAGGTTGACGCGGATGACGCAAAAGCCTGGCGCATGCTGCAATTGCTGACAACCAAGCCGGTGCTCTATGTCTGCAACGTCGGTGAATCCGAAGCGGCCGAGGGCAATGCCCTTTCTGCCAAAGTCGCGGAAATGGCCGCGGCGCAGGGCAATAGCCATGTCGTGATCTCTGCCCAGATCGAGGAAGAAATTAGCCAGCTGGAGCCCGAAGAGGCCAGTATGTTCCTGGACGAGATGGGACTAGAGGAAGCCGGGCTTGATCGGTTGATCCGCGCGGGCTACGAGCTGCTGCACCTTGAGACATACTTCACCGTCGGCCCGAAAGAGGCCCGCGCCTGGACGATCAAGGCTGGCACCTCTGCGCCGAAAGCCGCTGGCGTGATCCACGGTGATTTTGAAAAAGGCTTCATCCGCGCCGAAACCATCGCCTATGACGATTTCGTGGCCTTGGGCGGTGAAGGCCCCGCCAAGGAAGCCGGCAAGATGCGCGCCGAGGGCAAAAGCTACACCGTCAAAGACGGCGACGTGCTGCACTTCCTGTTCAACACCTGATCCAATCCTACGGGCCGCTTTCCAGGCGGCCCGCCGATCTGGCGCGCGAGCGGCACCTCCCGCTTCCATCGCCCCACGGCTCTGCCCGCCTCCGCCCTGGGCCCGCGAATGCCCCCGACCAGCGCTGCGCGCATAGCGCCGCAAGCCGTATCCCGCCCCCGATATCCTCCGCGATCCCCGCGATCCCGACATTCCCGGTATTTTCTGAGATTACCGCTTGTGCCCCATGCGTTTTCTTGGATATACGCGTCGACGGAGACGTGGCCGAGTGGTCGAAGGCGCTCCCCTGCTAAGGGAGTAGGCCCGGAAGGGTCTCGAGGGTTCGAATCCCTTCGTCTCCGCCATACACCTAGACATTTAGCTACATACTTGATCAGGTGTTGCGCGGCCCGAGATGGGGCGCGACGTTGCGCTTGGCTTTCTGCTCCGACAATTTCGCCGCTACCGGCCTTTTGCAAACCGTGCGCCCATGCTTTCGCGAGGAAAGGAGGTGGGGTAGAGGGGGTGTAATACTCAGGAGCGGATCATGGAATTAAAGAACAAGCGTATCATCGTCACTGGTGGCAGTGATGGTATCGGGCGGCATATTTGCCTTAAACTCGCGGCAGTAGGGACGCGTCTGGCCATTCTGGGGCGCGATGCTGACCGTCTGGCTGCGGTAGAGGCTGAATGCGTCGCCGCTGGTGCCAGCGAAGCGATCGGCATTCCTTGTGATATCCAGAACCCGGATGCGATCAGCGGGGCGGTGGAGCAGGTGACAGCCGCATTTGGCGGGCTGGATATTCTGATCAACAATGCGGGCATCTGGCACAAAACCGGTCCGCTGGATGAGATCCCGCCGCAGCTTTTGCAGGCGACCGTGCAGACCAATCTGACGGGTTTGATGCAGATCACGCAAGCCGCCATTCCGGCGCTGCGCGCGAATGACGAGGGGATCATTCTGAATGTCGTCTCCAAGTCCGGCGTCGTCGCGCAGGCCGGGCAATCTGTCTATACCGCCACGAAATACGGGGTGCGGGGCTTTACCGAGGTGCTGAAAGCGGACGAGGAAAACACCGGCGTGCGCGTGGGCGGAGTTTACCAGTCGGGGACGAACACGGGGATGTTCTCGAAGGCGGGGGAGGATGTGCCCAACCATATCTTTACCGAGCCTGACGATCTGGCGGATGTGGTGGTCTTTGTGCTCTCGCGGCCGCCAAAACTGTGGATCCACGATATCCGCATCGAATTGTGAGACGCGGGGGCACCTGTCGCGCCTGCTGGCAAGACGGGTGCCGTCCCAAACATCGCGTCACGTGAAGCATGGGGGCGGGGGTGAAGCCCCGCCCCGCCCTCAAGGCATCAGGTGGTTTTCTTGTCGTTGACGATGTTCATCGACGCCACGCCGCTCTCGCCGAGGTCGACCGCGGCAAAGGGGCCACCGTGGTGCATTTGGCCGGGGTCTTTCAGATCGACCGGTGGTGCTTCGGCAAGGATCTTCTCGGCGAACTGCTCTGCGTTGTCTTTCGGGCGATAGCCGAGGAAGGACGCTTTGGCATTGTCCACCGGCGCGCGGTCGTTATTGGACACGCCGTAGACCACGCTGAAGCCGACCGATGGCGTATCGATGGCGCGGGTGACCAGCTGGATCAGATCGTCATAGGACAGCCACGATCCCAAGGCGCGGGTGTTGTTGACCTGCGCGCAGCTGAGGATGCGCAGGCACACGGCCTCTAGCCCGCGTTTGTCCCAATACATGGACGCAAGGTCTTCGCTAAAGCATTTGGCGAGGCCGTAGAATGTATCGGGCTTGTGGGGCGCGTCGATGCCGATGAAGTCGGATTTCTTGTGCATGCCCACAGCGTGGATGGAGGAAGCATAGACGACCCGTTGAAGCCCGTGCTGATAGGCAGCTTCCCACACGTTGTAGGACCCCACGAAATTCGGCCCCAGCAGTTCCTCGAAGGGTTTTTCGTCGACGATGGCGCCGAAGTGGACAACCATATCGGCACCCTCCAGCAGCGGCGCGATCTGGTCATAGACGGCGACATCGGCCTTGGCGTAGCTTTCGCCTTCGTAGAGCTTGCCGATGTCATCGACGATGTCGGTGCTGACCAGTTCTTGGCACATCTTGGACAGGGGTTCACGCAGGTAGGACCCAAGCCGCCCTGCGGCCCCCGTCAGAACCAGTTTCTTCATCATGTCGTTTTCCTTCCACTATCGTTTTGCGAGGCCAAGCAAGCCTGCGCGCCCGCACAAAGGGGTGTTGCCTGGCATGGGTATGTCATCGGGGCAGGGGGATCAAATCACCGCCTTTTCAATCAGCGATTGGTTTTCCTCGATCCGGCGGTAGGCGTAGGGGCTTAGGTCCAACGTGCGGTATGCGCCATAGGCGATCCATTCAGCGATGCCACGTCCAAGGGCGGGTGCCTGCTGCAGCCCGTGACCGGAGAACCCGTTCAGGCACAGAAAATTCTCGACCACACTGTGCGGCCCGACAATCGCGTTCTGGTCCAGCGTGTTGTAATCGTAGTGCCCGACCCATTCGTTGATCACCTTGACCTGATCGAACTGCGGGACGCGGGTGGCGATGGCGGGCCACACCTTGTCTTCCCAAAGGCTGTGATCAAAGGCAAAGTCGTCATAGGCGACCGCAGGATCTTCGCGCGGGGGGCAGCCCGCCATGTAGTATTTCCCTTCGGTCCTGAAATGCACCCCCGACGGGTCGATTGTCAGCGGCAGGTCGCGGTCCAGCGGTTTGGCGGCATCGAACACAAAGGTATAGCGTTTGCGCGGCTCGACCGGGAGGGTGATGCCGGCCATGCCCGCCGTCGCGGCCGCCCGCGGGCCAGAGGCGTTGACCACCGTCCCGCAGGCCACCGTTGCGCCGGATTTCAGCGTGACATGGGTGACGGATGTGCCATCGGCGGCTTTGGTCATCGCGGTCACTTCGTCGTGCAGGTATTCCACTCCGTTGCGGCGAGCCATGCGCTTGAACCAGTCAAACATGGTACCGCCGTCGAAATAGCCTTCATCCACGCGGTTGTGGTTGGCGGCAATGATGTCATCAAGCTGATAGAACGGGTAAGCGGCAGCGACCTCGGCGGCGGTCATGTGTTGCGTGCCCGCCCCCAGTGCCACCTGTATCTGCTGGTTCTGTTGCAGCGTCTGCGCAAACTCGGGCGTGTCCGCGAGGTAGAGATAGCCAAAACTCTGCAACGCCAGATGCGGCACCTCTGGATCATCGCCCATAAACCGGCGGAAGTTCTTGATAAACTCGGCCCCGAACTGCGACACCTTCACGTTGATGGCCGAGCTGAACTGCTGGCGGATGCAACTGTTGGTATGGCTGGTGGCGGCGTATTCATAGGTGGGGTCGCGTTCGACCACCAGAACCTTGCCGTCAAAACCGGCCATCTGGGTCAGCCACCATGCGACCGACGATCCAAAGATCGCGCCACCGATAATGACAACGTCATAGGTGCTGTGATTGGGCTGCGGCATCGCGATACTCCTTCCACATATGGGCCACATAGGGGCCAGACAGACGGGATGCCGTGCAGCGGTGTACAACAAGGCAGCCCTGCCACGACTAAACGCGCAACACAGGCCCCCGTCCATAGCTTGTGAACGCGGGGGGCCATTTCCGCGCCCGCTTGCCGCGCGATAGATTACCCATTGGCCAACGCGATGCGCCTGGGTTACACAAAACCGTCCAATGACAACGCTTTGCTGGACAAATGTAGTGAGTGCCGTAGGTTTCGGTGTAACGCTGGAAACCCGTTCAGGTGGAGAAATGGCCCGTGCAAATGGACCGACAAGAAATCGAAAACTTGATTGCCCGTGTCGCGTTGAAAGACCGCGCGGCGTTTGACCAGCTCTATGATCGTGTTTCTGCGAAACTTTTCGGGGTTTGTCTGCGTGTGTTGAACAAACGCGCCGCAGCAGAGGACGCCATGCAAGACAGTTTCGTCAAAATCTGGAACAATGCCGATAAGTATAATGCCAATGGCCTGAGCCCGATGACTTGGCTGATCACCATTGCGCGAAATACCTCTATCGACCGTCTGCGGGCCCGCAAAAAAGGCCATCAGGACGTGAATACGCCCGGTTTTGAACTTGTCTCCCCCGGTCCCACGCCCGAACAATACGCCGTTGCCTCGTCAGAGGCGTCGCGCCTGTCGGGCTGTCTTGATACGCTGGAAGAAGACCGTGGCAAAGCCATTCGGGGTGCCTATCTGGATGGCGAGACCTATTCCGATCTGGCTGAACGCTTTGGCGTGCCGCTGAATACGATGCGAACCTGGCTGCGCCGTGGCCTGATCGCCCTGCGGGAGTGTATGAGCCAATGACCCAAACGCCTGAAACACCCCATGATGATGATCTTCTGGCCGCCGAAATGGTGCTGGGCCTGTCGTCTGACGACGATATGATCGCGGCGCGTCATCGCATTGCGACTGAACGTGATTTCGCAGACCGCGTTGTCTTCTGGCAGGAACGCCTGACCGCAATGACCGACGGAATCGATCCCGTCTCGCCGCCCGCGCGCGTGAAGAAAAAGCTGATGGCGCAGGTCTTCCCGAAGCAGCGGGTTTCGATCCTGCAACGTTTGTGGCTCTGGCAGGGGGTGGCGATGGCATCGCTGCTGTTTGCGGGCTACCTTGGCGTGCAACTGCTTGAGATCAACACACGTCCGGGCGATCAACCGACCGTTCTGGCCGCACAGCTGGTCAGCGACACCAGCCCGTTGCAAGTGCTGGCCGTGGTCGAACCGATCAAGCACGAGATCGCGCTGCGCCGCGTTTCGGGCGCCGCGAACGAGGGTCGTGTGCTAGAACTTTGGGCGATCCTGCCCGATCAGGCTCCGGTTTCCTTGGGCGTTCTTCCCGACAGCGAGACGACGCGGATTCTTGTTCCGGCAGAGCTGCGCAGCCAGGCGGCACAGATCACGCTGGCGATTTCGGATGAACCTATCGGCGGCTCGCCCACGGGTGCGCCTACGGGCGATGTCCTGGCCGCAGGGGCTATGTCTGAACTGTAATCCGGGTTTTATCGGGTTCGCTGACTTTTTAAACAAATACTTCGCCCGCTTTCATGTGGGGGAAGTATTTGTTTCTTAAGGGTATTTGAGAAAGTTTAATAAAAACTGCGGTTTTTTGCGTTTTCGGTGAAACTTCTCGTTTTCTACTTCCGTGTATTTCCACAACTCAGGCCGACACTGGTTGCAAGCCCATGTCGCTGAGGGACCGTGCCGTGTTTTTGGCGCGGTTTGGTAACGAGTTTGTTGGCGTGGAACCATGCATTCCGCCAACGGGTTTATCCAGTATCGGCACCTCGCGTGCCTTGTAACGAGTACCGCCGGATGTCAGCGCCACGCGCGACGTCCGGCGGCCCTTTCAACAGACATCCAATCTATCCGCAGTACCGCAACCTTAAGGGGGCATTATGAAACGCCGGAATTTCCTGAAATGCACAACGATGACGATGGCGGCCTTGCCGTTTGGCGTAGGCGCGGCGGCGCAGGCCGGGACCGTGGCACAGGGCGACTTTGAAGTCAGTCGCACCCCTGCCGAATGGCGCGCGCAACTGGGCGATGACGCATATGCCGTCCTGCGCGAGGGGGATACCGAACGCGCATTTACCAGCCCGCTGAATGATGAGGTCCGCAAAGGCGTGTTCCACTGCAAGGGTTGTGATCAGGCGCTTTACAGCTCCGAGACCAAGTTCAAAAGCGGCACCGGCTGGCCAAGCTTCTTCGCCCCACTGGACGATGCTGTCGAAACGATGCCGGACAAGGGGTTCTTTACCACGCGGACCGAGGTGCATTGCGACCGCTGCGGCGGCCATCTGGGCCATGTGTTCGATGATGGTCCTGCACCCACGGGCAAACGCCACTGTATTAACGGTTTGGCGATGACCTTTACGCCCGCCGCCGCCTGATGCAGCGGGTTGAGAGGATTGCGATTTACACGGGCCGCCTGCTTTTGGCGGCCCTTTTCGTCGCGGGATTTGTACAAAAGCTGGTCGACCCTGCAGCGGCACAGGGGTTGCTGTCGGATCGCGGATTGCCCGTGTTCCTCGTCTGGCCCGCGATGCTGTTTAACGGGGTGGCGGCGATCAGCCTGATCTTCGGTCTCTGGCTCGCCCCCATGAGCGCAGCACTCGCGCTTTATTGCATGGCAACGAGCATTTTTCACTTCATACCTGATGACCCGTGGCAGATGTCGATCTTTGTCAAGAACTGGGCGATTGCGGGCGGATTACTGGTACTCGCAGGGCACGCCGCTCGACATCGCGCGGCCTCAGGTGCCGCGGGGTTTGGCCCGTAGCGTCGGATCGGCCTGCGTCGGGTCTTCGGGCCAAGGGTGACGTGGATAGCGGGCGCGCATGTCCTTGCGCACATCAGCATAGGACCCAGCCCAAAACCCCGGCAGATCGGTGGTCACCTGCACGGGTCGCTGCGCGGGGGACAGCAGCGTGATCTGCAAGGGCTGCCCTGCGATCATGGGGTGACGGGTGGTGCCAAAGACCTCTTGCAGACGCAGGGCGATCTGGGGCTGCGTTTCGCTATAATCAATTGCGATCTTGCGCCCCAGCGGCGTGGTGAAATGCGCAGGCGCGGCACGATCAAGCGCTTGCTGGTCGTCCCAGCTAAGCCGCGCAGTCAGGGCAGGCAGCAGGTCAAACGCCTTCCAGTCGGCGGTGCTGCGGACACCTGTCAGATGACCGGGCAACCAATCCTCCAAGGTCTCAAGCAGGTGATCCTCGCTGAAATCGGGGAAATCATCGCCCATCAGCCGCGCCCGCGCCAGAAACAGCGCCGCCGCTTTGCCGGGCATCAGTCCCAGCTGCCGCGCCCCGTCGAGCATGGCCAGCGCTATGTCTTCGGCAGGGGCGTCGGACCACGCCCTGTCGTCCAGCACCAATGCACCAAAACGTTCCTGCTGCCGCGCCAGCACGCGGCCCTCGCGGCGGGACCAGACGCAGAGTTTATGCCATCCGATCTGATCCGCGAAGCTGCCCCGCAGATCGCTGTCGGACAGGCGCGCGGCTTGGCGAATGCGTGCTTCTCGCGGGTCGCCGTCAAGATCGGTCGCCACCAGCAAACGTTCCCCCGCCAGCGGATCGCTCTCGGACAGGATCGCGCCTTTGCCGCCCGACATAACGTATCGCGGCGCGTCGCCCTTGCGCAGCAGTGCGACCCTGTCGGGGTAAGCAAGGGCTGCCAGCACCCCCAGCGTATTGGGGCCGTCACCGGTTTGCCCTCTGGCCAGCCGTTTGGCGTCTTGCTTGATGCGTGAAAGGGCAGCGTGGTTGACCTCGGCCGGGACGCGCTTGCCCGCGACCGCATCCAGACGCAGCGCCAGATCGACAGAGCCGCCGCGCAAGGGGTCACGCTCCGACAGGATCGCGGCCAGCGTCGGGGCGTTGCGCCCGCCTTTGGCGACCATATGCGCCAGACGGGGATGCAGCGGCATCTTCGCCAAGCTGCGGCCATGCTCTGTGATCCGACCCGTCGCATCCAGCGCCCCCAGCATGTGCAGCACGGCCTGCGCTTCTGCCAGACGGCCTGCATGGGGCGGGGTCACGAACTTCAGTTCATCGGCCTGCGCCCCCCAGACCGCGAGCTCTAACGCGAAGGCGCATAGATCGCCGGCCTCTATCTCGGCGGGGGGGTAAGCGGCCAGCGCGCCTTCCTCGCCGCGGGTCCAGAGTTTGAACGCAGTGCCTTGCGACACACGCCCCGCACGGCCCGCGCGCTGCGTCGCTTCGGCGCGGGTCACGCGGTCGGTGATCAGCCGCGACATGCCAGAGGACGGATCGAACTGCGCCCGCCGCGCGCGGCCCCCGTCCACCACGATCTGCACCCCTTCGATGGTCAGCGAGGTTTCCGCGATAGAAGTCGCGAGCACGACCTTGCGGCCTGTTTTGGCCCGTGCAATCGCAGCGCGCTGCGCTTTGAAGTCCATCGCTCCGAACAGCGGGGCGAGCGTGCAATCGGCGGGCAGCCGTCCCGCCAGCGCGCTTTCAACCCGTCGGATTTCACCTTCGCCGGGCAGGAACACCAGCGCCGATCCGGGGGCGGTATCCAGCGCGTGCAACACCAGATCGGCGACTGCCTGCTCGAACCGTTGCTTGCCTACGGGCCGGTCCAGCCAATGGGGCGTCACCGGAAAGCTGCGCCCTTCGGAGGTGACCACCGGAGCCTGCATCAGGGCGGCGACGGGGGCGGCGTCCAGCGTGGCGGACATGGCGACGATCAACAGGTCATCGCGCAGCGCTTCGGCCACCTCTAGGCAAAGCGCGAGGCCCAGATCCGCGTTCAGGGATCTTTCGTGGAATTCGTCAAAGATCACCGCACCGACACCGGGCAGGTCGGGGTCGTCTTGCAGCATGCGGGTCAGAATGCCCTCGGTCACGACCTCGATGCGGGTGGATTTGCTGACGGCGCTGGCACCGCGGACGCGAAAGCCCACGGTTTGCCCCGGTTCTTCGCCCAAGGTCGCAGCCATCCGTTCGGCAGCGGCACGCGCGGCAAGGCGGCGCGGTTCCAGCATCAGGATGCGGCCGGTGGTCAGCCCCGCGTCCAGCATCGCCAGCGGCACGCGCGTGGTCTTGCCTGCACCGGGGGGCGCTTGCAGCACAACGCGGCCCTGGTCGCGCAGCGCGTCGATCACCTGCGGCATCACATCATCAATGGGAAGGGTAAAAGCCATACGCGTGGTTATGGGCGAAACCCGGCGCGGGGCCAAGACCCGGCCTGCGGTCTGGACATTTGCGCCGCCGGGATCGAAACATGGGCCAAAGGGCGTGAGGGGCAGAACCTATGAACATCGACGATCTGGCAAAGGGTATCGCAGCAGGGGAGCGCCGCGCGCTGGCGCGGGGGATCACCTTGATCGAATCCGGTCGCGAGGATCACCGTGCGCAGGCGACAGAGCTGCTTGCCGCGCTGCCCAAGGGGCGCGAGGCGCTGCGGATCGGGTTGTCGGGGACGCCGGGTGTGGGGAAATCCACCTTTATCGAAAGCTTCGGCATGATGCTGATCGGGCGCGGGCTCAAGGTCGCGGTGCTGGCGATTGATCCGTCCTCTTCGCGTTCGGGCGGGTCGATCCTGGGGGATAAGACGCGGATGGACCTCTTGTCGCGCGAACGCGATGCTTTCATCCGCCCGTCGCCCAGCCAGACGCATCTGGGCGGCGTGGCCCGCCGCACCCGCGAGGCGGTGACCCTGTGCGAGGCCGCAGGTTTTGATGTGGTGCTGATCGAAACGGTCGGTGTCGGCCAGTCAGAGACGGTGGTAGCAGAGATGTCCGATGTTTTCATGCTGTTGCTGGCCCCCGCGGGCGGGGACGAGCTGCAAGGCGTCAAGCGCGGCATTATGGAGATGGCGGATATCATCGTGATCAACAAAGCCGATGGGGATCTGAAACCCGCCGCGTCGCGGACCTGTGCCGATTACGCCGGTGCCCTGCGGTTGCTGCGCAAACGGCCGCAAGACCCCAAGGGGTTTCCCAAGGCAATGATGGTGTCAGCGCTGGAGGAAAACGGGCTGGACGAGGCATGGGCAGAGGTAGAGGCGCTCACCGAATGGCGCCGCGCCGAAGGGTTCTGGCAACATGCCCGTGCCGCACAAGCCCGCTACTGGTTTGAACAGGCGGTAAAGCAGGCGTTGCTTGCGCAGTTGGAAAAGCCCAAGGCCAAGGCCGCGTTGACCGAGCTTAGCGATCGTGTGGCACAGGGGCTGGCGGACCCCACCAAAGCCGCGCAGGATTTCGTCACCCAGCTGGACCGTTAACTGCCGCCGCCCGCCTTGGGGTGGGCGCGGTTATAGACATCCATCAGACGCGCGGTATCAACAGCCGTATAGGCCTGCGTGGTCGAGAGCGACGCATGGCCCAAAAGCTCTTGGATCGCACGCAGATCGCCCCCCGCATCCAGCAGATGCGTGGCAAAGCTGTGGCGCAGCGCGTGGGGTGTGGCGCTGGCAGGCAGGCCAAGCTGCATCCGTGCATCCGCCATCACCTGCGATATCGCCCGCGCCGCCAAAGGCCCGCCGCGCATTGCGCGAAACAGCGGCGCATCCCGTTCCTTCCCAAAGGGGCAGACGCGCAGATAGGCATCCACGGCATCGCGCGCCGCAGGGAGCACGGGCACCACCCGTTCCTTACCGCCCTTACCGATGATACGCAGCACCTCGGGCAGGGGCGCGTCGGCCCCCTTGAGGCCAAGCGCTTCGGATATCCGCAGCCCGCACCCCCACAGCAGGGTCAGAACCGCCACATCCCGCGCGGCGACCCAGGCGTGACGCGACTGCATTTCCACGCTGTCGATCATCGCCTGAGCGGCATCAATCGCCAACGGGCGGGGCAGCTTTTTGGGAAACTTCGGCGATCTGGTCGACAGCACGGCGGTAGGCTCGAACCCCTCGCGCTCTGCCAGCCAGCGATAGAACGCCTTGACCGCCGACAGCTTGCGCGCCATCGACCGTGGCCCGACATCCCCACTGCGGGTCTGCGCCATCCAGGCGCGCATGTCCGAGATGGTGATCTGTGACAGCGCGCCCAAGCCTTGGCTGTCGCCCTTATGCAGCGTCATGAACGCAAGGAAATCGACCAGATCCCCCTGATAGGCGGTGATCGTGTTCTCGGCAGCCCCTTTCAGGGCGCGTTGATGGTCCAGCCAGCTTTGCAGGGCGTCCCGCGCGGCGGGGCTGATCAAAAGCGCGTTTGCCCCGCTCAAGACAGCCAGCGGCGCATCGTCCGCTCGAACACGCCAGCGAAGAAGCCCAGCAGGTCGGTGCCCTGTTGCGGGCTGAACATATGCGGGTCTTCGGAGCCAAGGATCAGCAGGCCCGGCAAACGGCCCGCGCCAAAGTTCAGTTTCAGGCAGGCTTCCGACCGGATCCAATCCGCCGCGCCGCCGTAGATATGTTCGGGGCTGTGCTGCACACCGCGCAGGGTCACCTGACGCACCGTGCCGCCGCGCCCGTGCGACAGGTAGTCGTCAATAAAACCCGGTTCGGCGACGTTCAGCACATCGCCCAAGCGCTTGATCGCGGGATCATCGTCATTCTCGGCAGATTCCAGCACCAGCCGCACAGCGTCGACCCGCAGGATATCGGCAACCTCGCCCCCGAGATCCTTGAGGAAGGGTTCGAAGTCTACAGGGTCAAGCATGCGCAGGATCGCGCGGTGGATCTGGTTGGTCCCCGCAAGGTTTTCATAGGCCGCGGCGATCACGTTGCGGTGCGTGTCCTCGAGCCGGTCGAGACGTGTTTCCAGCCGGTCCATGGCGATGCCGCGCAGATCGACAATATTGCCCCCCATCGCGCGTTCATTCGCGGCGATCAGGGCCTGCATCACGTCGTTGTCGTCAAGGATGACGTCGGGCTGTGAAATAATCGCTTCCCGAAGGGAATCTTCGATCTTGTGGTTACTGCTCATGCGGGTCTCTTTTTATATTTGGCACTGACATAGCATGCGCGTCAGGCTAAATCTGCTTTTTTCTTTTGGCGTATGGCTGGTTTTTCGGCGTCAAACCGCCCGCTCGCCGTGCATGGACGGGTCAGAGGCAGGGCGAGGCTGCTGCGGTTTTCTGCGAGGGCACGGGCCAGCTACGGGCACATGCAGATCATGGTGGGCACGCGCAGCTTGTGACGCGCGTGCCCCTTTGTCGTCGCCTTAAGGCGGGATCAGAGGATGTTCTGACCTGTCTTTGCCCAATCGGCCATGAAGGTCTCGAGCCCCTTGTCGGTCAGCGGGTGCGCGGCCAGCTTCTTGATCACTTCTGGCGGGGCGGTCATGACATCGGCACCGATACGCGCGGCATCCAGCACGTGGTTCACGGTACGGATCGACGCGGCGAGGATTTCAGTCTCGAACCCGTAGTTGTCATAGATCGTGCGGATGTCCTGGATCAGGTCCATACCGTCAAGGTTGATATCATCCAGACGCCCGATGAATGGCGAGATGAAGGTGGCACCGGCCTTGGCGGCGATCAACGCCTGGTTCGCCGAGAAGCAGAGCGTGACGTTGACCATCTTGCCCTCGTCCGACAGCACTTTACAGGCTTTCAGACCGTGCCATGTCAGGGGCAGCTTCACGGTGATGTTTTCCGCGATCTCGGCCAGTTTGCGGCCTTCGGCGATCATGTCGTCCGCTTTGGTCGCGACAACTTCGGCAGAGACGGGGCCGTCGACCAGATCACAGATCTCTTTCGTGACTTCCAGAATGTTGCGGCCGGATTTCAGGATCAGCGACGGGTTTGTTGTTACCCCGTCTACCATGCCCAGATCGTTCAGCTCGGCGATGGCATCGATTTCGGCGGTATCTACGAAGAATTTCATGTTACGTCCTTCAGGTTGGAATAGGCAGCAGGAATGGCTATGTCTGTCGCCTAGGGCTTTAGCGCATCATCCGCCAAGCTGGAACCCTAATTCCCGTAACCTCGTTCCGGAGCGATTGGTGAAACCGCCAGAATTTTTTCATGCAAATGAGCTGGTGGCCGTGATGACCACCCAGCCGCTGGGCCGTGCGCTGGATTACAAAGCGCCCGAAGGCGGCTGCCATATGGGTGCCTTCGTCGAGGTGCCTTTGGGTCCGCGCAAAGTGATCGGTGTTGTCTGGGGCGCTGGGCAGGGGGATTACGAGCTGTCCAAGATACGGTCGGTGATCCGCGTGCTCGATGCGGCCCCCATGCGCAAAGAACTGCGCAGTTTTCTGACCCGTGCCGCCGCATATACGCTGACGCCGATGCCCGCGATGTTGCGGCTGGCGACGCGTGCGCCGGGGCTGGGCGACCCGCCGTCGATGCGCAAGATTTACCGGCGCGGCGAGGGGGAGCCTGACCGGATGACCGACGCGCGGCGTCGCGTGTTGGACACTCTGGCGGAGTATGGCGACCTTTCGTTCACGCTCAAGGAACTGGCCGAGATGTCGGGGGTGACGGCGTCGGTGATCAAGGGGTTGGTGACCCAGGGCGCAGTGCTGGAACAGGACAGCCCGCGCGATTTGCCGTTCATGCGCATGGACCCGAGCTTGCCCAGCAAAGAATTGACGGATGATCAGGCCTCCGCCTCGGCGCTGCTGGCGGCGGGGGTGGCCTCGGGCACATATGGCACCACCTTGCTGCGGGGTGTGACCGGATCGGGCAAGACCGAAGTCTATCTGGAGGCCGTGGCCGCCGCGCTGAAATCCGGCAGGCAGGCTTTGGTGCTGCTGCCGGAAATCGCGCTGACCGAACAGTTCTTGCACCGTGTGCAGGCGCGGTTTGGCGCAAAGCCTGCGGAATGGCATTCGGGTGCCACCATGACAGAGCGGCGTCGCATCTGGAAAATGGTCGGGCAGGGACAGGCTCAGGTGGTGATCGGTGCGAGGTCGGCGCTGTTTCTGCCGTTCCAGAACCTTGGTCTGATCGTCGTCGACGAGGAACATGACACCTCGTACAAGCAGGAAGAAGGCGTGCTGTATAACGCCCGTGACATGGCCGTGCTGCGGGCGTCCATCTGCGGGGCGCAGGTGGTTCTGGCCTCTGCCACACCGTCGTTGGAAAGCTGGGCCAACGCCGAGGCGGGCAAATATACGCGGGTCGAGCTAACATCGCGTTTTGGGCCGGCGGTGATGCCGACGATGGGCGCGATCGACATGCGCAGCGAAGGCCTGCCGAGCGATAAATGGGTGTCGCCCACGTTGAAGGTCGAGGTCGACAAGCGGCTGGAACGGGGCGAGCAGGCGATGCTGTTCATCAACCGCCGCGGCTATGCGCCGGTGACCCTGTGCCGCGCCTGCGGGCATCAGATCGGCTGCGATCACTGCGATGCGCGGATGGTCGAACACCGCTACCTCAAACGGCTGGTCTGCCACCAATGCGGCGAAAGCAAGCCCATGCCCGAGGTCTGCCCCTCGTGCGAGGTCGAAGGCAAGCTGGCTGCCGTGGGGCCGGGGGTGGAACGTCTGGGTGAAGAAGCCGCCGCCCTTTGGCCCGAGGCGCGGGTCGCGACGCTAAGCTCGGACATGTACGGTTCGGCCCGCGCGCTCAAGGCCGAGATTGCAGGGATCGCCGACGGGGCGGCGGATATCATCATCGGTACGCAGCTGGTTGCGAAGGGGCACAATTTTCCCAACCTCACGCTGGTGGGGGTCATCGACGCGGATCTGGGGCTGATGGGATCGGACCTGCGCGCGGCAGAACGAACCTATCAGTTGATGCGGCAGGTGGCGGGGCGCGCCGGACGGGCCGAGGCTCCGGGCACCGCGCTGTTGCAGACCTTTCAGCCGGATCACCCGGTGATCCGCGCCATTCTGGCAGGGGATGAGGAGGGGTTCTGGAAAGCCGAAGCCGGAGAGCGCCGCCACGCCGGCGTGCCGCCCTATGGCCGGATGGCGGGCATCATCCTGAGCGGCCCCGATGTGGCCGCGCTGTTTGATGCGGGCAACCAGCTGGCGCGACAGGATGCGCCGCTGCGGGCCGTCGGCGCGCAGGTCTATGGGCCCGCGCCCGCGCCAATCGCACGGGTGCGCGGGCGCCATCGGGTGCGGCTGTTGATCAAGGCCGAAAAGGCCGCCCCCTTGCAAGAGGCATTGGCGAAATGGGTCGCACAGCTGCGGTTGAAGAATGATGTGCGCATCGCCGTCGATATTGACCCGCAGAGTTTTTATTAGCGGTGCGACGCGCTTGCCCCTGTGGGGCAAGGGCCTTCGGCGAGGATTTTGGGCCATTTGGAAGCTGCGGTTGCGCGGAGCATGCGCGTGAGGCGGGTGATTTGATCTCGTCAAGGGGCAGGAACGGGGGTAAGGAATTGCCCATGACCCAATATGTGACCCTTGAAGATGCCAAGCATCAACCGTTCTGGCGCCGCCCCGTGGCGCTGCTGTTCCTGATGGCGCTGGCGATGCCCATTGCCTTCAACACATGGTCGGCGCTGCTGAATAACTTTGTGATCGAGGTCGCCGGGTTCGACGGATCAGACATCGGGTTGCTGCATACGGTGCGCGAGATACCGGGCTTTCTGGCGGTCGGCGTGATCGCGATTATCCTGTTCGTGCGCGAACAGGTATTGGGGTTGGTGTCGCTGGTGCTGCTGGGGGTGGCGACGGCGCTGACCGCGTGGTTCCCGTCGATGGGCGGTATCCTGACGATCACCATGCTCAGCTCTATCGGGTTTCACTATTACGAGACGGTGAACCAGTCGCTGCAGCTGCAGTGGCTCAAGATCGAGGACGCGCCGCGCATGATTGGCTGGCTGATGGCAGCGGGGTCGGCGGCGACGCTGGTCGCCTATCTGGCGATCATGGCGCTATGGGATACCTTGTCGCTGTCCTATAACATCGTTTATCTGATTGGCGGCGGGGTGACGGCGGTGATCGCGCTGGTCGCGTTGCTGGCCTATCCGCAGTTCGAGGCCCCGACACCGCAGGTCAAGAAGATGGTGCTGCGCAAGCGGTACTGGCTGTATTATGCGCTGCAATTCATGTCTGGCGCGCGGCGGCAGATCTTTGTCGTTTTTGCGGGCTTCATGATGGTCGAACGCTTTGGCTTTGATGTGCATGAAATCACCCTGCTCTATCTGATCAACCTGATCGCCAATATGATCTTTGCCCCGCTGATGGGCCGTGCAGTCGGCTTCTTTGGCGAACGCCGCACGTTGAGCTTTGAATACGTCGGGTTGATCATCGTGTTTCTGGCCTATGGCGGCGTCTATTATCTGGGCTGGGGCGTGGTGGTGGCCGCGACGCTTTATGTGCTGGATCACATGTTCTTTGCGCTGGCGCTTGCGCTCAAGACCTATTTCCAGAAGATCGCCGACCCTGCCGACATCGCGCCCACGGCGGCGGTGGCCTTTACCATCAACCATATCGCGGCGGTGTTCCTGCCTGTGGGGCTGGGGCTGCTGTGGCTGATCTCGCCCGCGGCGGTCTTTTTCCTTGCGGCGGGGATGGCGCTGGTGTCGCTGTTGCTGTCGCTGATGATCCCGCGCCATCCCGTGCCGGGCCACGAGACGATCTTTTCCAATCCACTGCCGGCCCCGGCCGAGTAGCATCCCCTGACACAGCCGGATGCCGCGCGGCGATATCGGCGATCCTGACGGAGTTTCCCATGCCAACATTCACAGCTTTGACGACCCTTGAAGGACGCAAGCCCGCCTATGCTTTGGGCGAGGCGATGGAGCGGCTGGTGCCAGAACCCACCGGTGTCGGCGTTTTCGAGATGGAAGACGGCTCGGGCCTGTGGGAAGTCGGCGGCTATTTCGAGGAACGCCCGGATGAGACGGCGCTGGCGGTGTTGGCGGCCTCTATGGGGGCGAAGGAATTTGTCGTGTCAGAGCTGCCGGAAACCGATTGGGTCGCCCATGTGCGCCGCGAGCTGTCGCCGGTCGAAGCGGGGCGGTTTTTTGTTTACGGCAGCCATGACGCGGACAAGGTGCCCGAAGACTGCGAGCCGCTGTTGATCGAGGCGGCAATGGCCTTTGGCACCGGGCACCACGGCACCACATTAGGCTGCTTGCGCGCGTTGGACCGGTTGGCGAACGGCGGCATGGTCGGGCAGAACGTGGCAGATATCGGCTGCGGTACAGCGGTGCTGGCGATGGCGGCGGCGCGCATCTGGCCGAACCCCGTTTTGGCCAGCGACATCGACGAGGTTGCCGTCGACGTGGCCCGCGCCAATGCGGCCGCGAATAATCTGGCCGACCGTTTGATCTGCGTCGAGGCCGCGGGGTTTGACCATCCCGAACTGGCATCGCGCGCGCCCTTCGATCTGGTATTCGCCAACATCCTGAAAGGGCCGCTGGTCGCACTTGCCCCCGATATGGCCGAGGCGCTGGCCCCCGAGGGCTATGCGATTCTATCTGGCATTTTAAACGAACAGGCGGATGACGTGATCGAGGTTTATGCGCAATCCGGCATCAATCTTGTGAACCGAGAGGTGATTGGTGACTGGACCACGTTGACTGTCCAGAAAATGCCATAATCTTTGTCACTTTTCGCCACGAACAAGGTCGAAATGCAGAGAATTTGACACATTCTTGCTTTATTATGATCTTGCGAGAGGTGGGGGCCTTTAGCGACTAGAGGCTGCCATGGTTGATGCTCGTCAACAATTTGGGACACGCGTAAAGAGTTTAGAGAGTAAGAACGTCAAGCTCGCGCGGGGCTATTACACCACCATCCGCGCTGACGGGCTGGTTGTCGCGCGGCCGGCGCGGCGCAGCCTGCGGGTGCCGACCAAATTACTGGTCGCGTTGGTGGTCCTGTTCGTCTGCTTCAAAGGGTTCGTTCTGGCGGCGATTGGCCCCACGGCCTATGACAGCAGGCTGGACAGTTTGGCGCAGGGCACCGTGATCGAGCAGGCGGGGGCTTGGGTTTTGCAGGTCGATCCGGTGACGCAAACGCTTGCCCGTAAGCTGGGGCCGGTCTTTCGCGGATAGGGACGCTGCGGGACGGTGGCCTGCACCGTCATATTTCACTGTCGTAGAATAAATGAAGCCACGCAGATCATTCAGATGTGCGTGGCTTGTGCTTTGGGTTGGCAGCCCCTTGGGCGCTATGAAACATCGACCCTTAGCGGATGAAGTGGTTCATTGCGACGCGTTCGATGTCGCCACGGACCAGACCGATATCGTCGAGTTCACGGTCGGACAGCGCGGACAGGGCGTTGCGTGTGACACGTGCGTCGTTCCATTTGATGATGCTGCCGACAACGTCGCCAAGATGCGCGAAAAAGCGGTTAACAGCAGCGGCGGTGCCGTAGGTGGTTGGGGTATTATAGTAAACAGCCATTGGAGCCATCCTTGAATAAAGAAAAGCCGGATAATCCGGCGGTGCGCTGTGCAATTAGGCAGAATGAAAACACTTCACAACACACACCGGCGCATGTGTGTTCTGCGTTTGCTGCATAGCAGCATTTGGCGGTTTAGCGCCTATGGATAAGGGGTTTTCCGCTATTGGCGCGGGGGTCGTTTTCAGCGTCTTGAGCGTCGTAACCCGCCCCGAAATTCAGGTTGCAGGTTGAATTGTGACTTTTGTGTGGCGCGGTGCAAAAACCTTGGTGGATGTTCGCGTTTCGTGCTACTGCCTTGGAAAAAGAAAATTCTTGAGGATAATGGGCATATGATACGGGTAATCGGCATTGATCCGGGCTTGCGCAATATGGGCTGGGGCGTCATCGACGTGGCCGGCAGCCGCATCACGCATGTGGCGAACGGCATTTGTCAGTCCGAGGGGGCCGATCTTGCCACGCGTCTTTTGTCTCTTCATGCGCAGTTGACGCGCATCATGGTGACCTGTCGACCCGATGCCGCAGCGGTGGAACAGACTTTTGTGAACAAGGACGGTGCCGGGACGCTCAAGCTGGGGCAGGCGCGGGGGATCGCGATGCTGGTGCCTGCGCAGGCGGGGCTGGCGGTGGGTGAATATGCACCCAATACGGTCAAGAAAACGGTTGTTGGCGTGGGCCACGCGGATAAGGGGCAGGTGCTTCATATGGTACGCATGCAATTGCCGGGGGCAGAGATTGCCGGCCCCGATGCCGCGGATGCCTTGGCGATCGCCATCTGTCACGCGCATCACGGGGGGGCCTCGACCTTGGCGCAGGCCGTCGCAAGGGCAAGCGCATGATTGGCAAGATCACAGGACGCATTGATTATCGTGCGCCGGATCATCTGCTGATCGACGTGCGTGGTGTTGGTTATCTGGTCTATTGCTCTGACCGGACGATGGCCGCGCTGCCCGGCGTGGGCGAGGTGGTGGCGCTTTTCACCGATCTGGTGGTGCGCGAAGACCTGATGCAGCTTTTCGGCTTTCAGACATTGGCGGAAAAGGAATGGCACCGGCTGCTGACCTCTGTTCAGGGGGTGGGGGCCAAGGCCTCGCTGGCCATTCTGGGTGCGCTTGGGCCAGATGGTGTCAGCCGCGCTATCGCGCTTGGCGACTGGAACGCGGTCAAAGTGGCCAAGGGCGTCGGCCCGAAGATCGCGCAGCGCGTGGTGCTGGACCTCAAGGATAAGGCGCCGGGGGTGATGGCGATGACCGGTTCGCTGGCCGAGGCGCATGGCGAGGTCGAAGCCACAGCAGAGGTGATCGAAACCGCTGCCCCCAAACGCCGCCCCGTGGCCCCGCCGAACCAGTCCGCGCAGGCCGAGGCGCTGTCGGCGCTTGGCAACCTCGGCTATGGTCCGGGTGATGCGGCAGGGGCCGTGGCGCAAGCCGCCGGAGAGATGCCAGAGGCCGATACCCCGCAGTTGATCCGCGCGGCGTTGAAACTGCTTGCCCCCAAAGGATAGGATGCGCATAGCCGCGTGGCCGTCCGTATGAACCTTGCTTGGATATTTGATGATCGACAGTGACCCAACTTTGCGGCCGGACCCGCAGCCCGGTGATATAGACCGCGCCCTGCGCCCGCAGATGCTGGACGAATTCGTCGGTCAGGCCGAGGCGCGGGCCAACCTCAAGGTGTTCATCCAATCCGCCAAGCAGCGGGGCGAGGCGATGGACCACACGCTGTTCCATGGCCCGCCCGGATTGGGGAAGACCACGCTGGCGCAGATCATGGCGCGCGAGCTGGGGGTCGGGTTCCGCATGACCTCTGGCCCTGTGCTGGCAAAGGCGGGCGATCTGGCGGCGATCCTGACCAACCTCGAAGCCCGCGATGTGTTGTTCATCGATGAAATCCACCGTCTGAACCCAGCCGTGGAAGAGGTGCTGTATCCCGCGTTGGAAGACTTTGAACTGGACCTCGTGATCGGCGAAGGCCCCGCCGCGCGCACCGTGCGCATCGAATTGCAGCCCTTCACGCTGGTGGGCGCGACAACGCGCATGGGGCTGCTGACCACGCCGCTGCGCGACCGTTTCGGCATCCCGACGCGTTTGCAGTTCTATACCGAGGATGAGTTATTCATCATCGTCGATCGCAATGCCCGCAAGCTGGGGGCCCCCGCCGATGAGGGGGGCGCACGCGAGATCGCCAAGCGCGCCCGTGGCACCCCGCGTATTGCGGGCCGTCTACTGCGGCGCGTTGTGGATTTCGCCTTGGTCGAAGGCGACGGCCGCGTGACCCGCGCGCTGGCGGATATGGCGCTGACCCGTCTTGGTGTCGACAAGCTGGGGCTGGACGGGGCCGACCGCCGCTATCTGCGTCTGATCGCCGAGAATTATCAGGGCGGACCGGTCGGGATCGAAACAATGTCGGCGGCGCTGTCTGAATCCCGTGATGCGCTGGAAGAGGTGATCGAGCCTTACCTGCTGCAGCAAGGGCTGATCCAGCGCACGCCGCGGGGACGGATGCTGGCGCAGAAAGCCTGGACGCATCTGGGGATGGCACCGCCCAAACCCCAAAGCGATTTGTTTGGCTGAGGGCGGGGAAGCCTTCGGCGAGGATTTAAGACCATTTGGAAGTTGAGATGACACCACAAGAGATCGAAGCGCTGTTTACCCGAAGCGACGACAGCTATGCCTTTGCCCGTTGGGGCCGCCCGTTGGCTCCTGTGGTCTTTGGCGTGGATGATGCGACGCTGACCGTGGTCAAAAGCGCGATCGAGGCGGTCTGTCAGTTGGCGGGGCACAGCATGTCAGAGACCGACCCCGAGCTTGGCAGCAATCTGATGATGTTCTTTTTCAAGGATTGGGCAGAGCTGTTGGAGGTGCCCGATCTGCACCGCCTGGTGCCTGATCTTGCCCCGCTGGTGGAAAAGCTGGATGCGGCGGGGGCCAATCAGTATCGTCTGTTCCGCTTTGACGAGACAGGCGCCATCAAGGCATGTTTCGTCTTCCTGCGCATGGACGAGCAGCTGAGCGCGATGCCCGCGCAGGCCCTGGCACTGGGGCAGATCGTGCAGTCTTTCTTGCTATGGTCTGATACTGCGTTCCGCGAGGTGTCGCCACTTGCTCTGCACGAGGGGGCGACGATCCTGAAGCCAGAGGTGGCGGCGCTGTTGCGTGCGGCCTATGACCCCGTGATGCCCGTGGCAGCGCAGGACCCGTCTCATGCACTGCGTTTGTTCGCGCGGGTGGGGGCGGCGCAATGACCCATCATCTGCCGATCCGCGTTTACTATGAAGACACCGATATGGCGGGGATCGTCTATTACGCGAATTACCTGCGCTATATCGAACGGGCGCGCAGTGACTGGGTGCGCGAGATGGGAATTGATCAGCTGGCCATGAAGGCCGAAGGCGTGGTCTTTGCCGTGCGGCGGGTAGAGGCGGATTACATCCAGCCTGCGGTATTCGACGATATGCTTGATGTAGAGACATGGGCCACGTCGATCACGCCGGCCCGCATGGTGATGCAGCAAGAGGTCAAACGCGGCGATACGGTTCTGTTTCGGGCGGTGGTCACGATTGTTTGTATCGCGGCGTCAGGTAAACCCTGCCGATTGCCAGCGAAACTTCGCTCAATCCCCGTTTAGCAGGCGGATTGGCCCCATAATCCTAGCAATAGATATTGCACTCGGCTAAGCTTGTGCCAAATAGCGCCTTGGAAAACAGGGCCGTTGAGGCAGATGAAGCCCCTTTTGGGCGCAACAAAAAGAGCAGAACCGATGGAAGCAGAAACGCTGGCGGCGGCAAGCGAGATTGATTTCTCGCTCTTGGGTCTATTTCTCCGCGCAACGATTACCGTAAAACTCGTGATGATCATGCTGATCGTCGCGTCCTTCTGGTCTTGGTCGATCATCATTCAGAAGATGATCCAGTACCGCCATGCCAAAGCCGAGGCAGAGCGGTTTGACCAGGCATTCTGGTCGGGCGAGCCGTTGGACGGGTTGTATGACACGATCGGGCCGGATCCGGATGGGGCCGCAGAAAAAATTTTCGCCGCCGGAATGACGGAATGGCGTCGGTCGCATCGCGAGGATGGCGGGCTGATCCCCGGTGCCACCGCGCGGATCGACCGCAGCATGGATGTGGCGATTGCCAAAGAGGCAGAGCGTCTGCAAAAGGGCTTGCCCGTGCTAGCGACCACCGGGTCCACCGCGCCATTTATCGGTCTGTTCGGGACCGTGTTCGGGATCATGAACTCTTTCATCGAGATCGCGGCCCAGCAAAACACCAGCCTCGTCGTCGTCGCCCCCGGTATTGCCGAGGCGCTTTTGGCCACGGGCATCGGCCTTCTGGCGGCTATTCCCGCGGTTATCTTCTATAACAAGCTGAGCGCGGATTCTGATCGTATTTTGGGCGGCTACGAAGCCTTTGCTGATGAATTCGCCACCATCCTTAGCCGTCAGCTGGATAGCTGAGCCATGGCAGGTGGGGTGATGAAAAAGCAGGGCGGGGGTGGCCGTGGCCGCCGTCGCGGCCGTGCGCAGCCGATGGCAGAGATCAACATCACGCCGTTCGTTGACGTGATGCTGGTGCTCTTGATCATCTTTATGGTCGCGGCACCTTTGCTGACCGTTGGCGTGCCGGTCGAGCTGCCCAAAACAGCGGCCACCGCCCTGCCGTCCGAGCAGGAGGAGCCGTTGACCGTGACCGTTCTGGCGGACGGGTCCGTGCAGATCCAGAAGACAGAAACCGGGCGTGATGATCTGGTTGCCAAGCTGCGTGCGATTTCGGCAGAGCGTGCGAGCGACCGTGTGTTCCTGCGTGCGGATGGGGCTGTGCCCTATGCCTCGATCATGGAAGTCATGGGGGCGCTGAACGCAGGTGGCTTTAGCAACATTGGTCTGGTGACTGAAACCGGCGGGCCGAAGTTGGACGGCACAGGCGCGTCAGGCGGGTAACCATGCACAAGGGGCATTACATCTCTGGCGCGGGTCACTTGGGGCTCATCGGCTGGCTATTGCTGGGGAATATCTTTACCTCGCACAGCGACCCTGTCGAGATGCAGGAGGTGTCGGTCATCTCTGCCGCGCAATATGACGAGATGGTCGCCGCGGCGCAATCCGCGCAGGCGGAGGCCGCAGCGCAGCCCGAGCCTGCCCCGGAACCTGCACCCGAACCGGAACCGACCCCTGAGCCTGCGCCGGAGCCCGAGCCCGCCCCGGAACCCGAGCCTGTGCCAGAGCCTGAACCCATCGCACCGCCCCCCTCGGAGGACGTAAGCGATCAGGCCCCCGAGCTGCCCGAGCCGCCTGCCGATGTCGCCGTTCTGACGCCAGAGGAAGCACCCGTCGCCGTGCCGCGCCCTGTAGAGCGTGTGGCACCCGAACCCGTAGAGGCCCCGGATCCCGAGGCGCGCACCGATGATGTGCTGCGCGAGGCCGCGACACCGGATGCGCCGGCGGAGAAGGTCGTGGAAGAGGCACAGGAAGCCACCGCCCCCGAAGAGGCGACGACGCAGATTGTGACCGAAGCAACGGAAGCGCCCAAAGCGTCGCCGACCCAATCCGCACGTCCTCCGGCCCGCCGCCCCACACCTCCTGCGCCGCAGGTGGCAGAGGCACCCGCCGAGACGCCGAAACCCGAAGCGCCAAAGCCCGCCACACCGAAGCCGGAAACTCCCAAGCCAGAGGCCCCCAAGCCGACGCCTGAGCCGACAACGGATAAGGACGCCGTGGCAGCCGCGCTCGCCGAAGCCATGGGAGAGACCGACGCGCCTGCAACGCCGGCGGCACCCTCTGGCCCGCCATTGTCGGCTGGCGAGAAAGAATCGCTGCGCGTGGCGGTATCGTCGTGCTGGAACGTGGGGTCCCTTTCCTCCGAGGCATTGCGCACTACTGTAGTGGTGAGTGTCGCAATGAACCAAGATGGCACGCCACAGACCAATTCGATCAAGATGACCAGCAGTTCGGGCGGATCACAGGGGGCTGCCAATCAGGCGTTCGAGGCCGCACGGCGGGCAATTATCCGCTGCGGCGCGCGCGGGTATCAGCTTCCTGTAGAAAAATTCGGTCAATGGCAGAATATTGAGATGACCTTTAATCCTGAAAGGATGCGCATCAAATGATTGTACGAATTCTGAGCCTCTGTCTCGCGCTTATCGGCGGTGTTGCCTCGGTCGCGCAGGCGCAGGATGGACCATTGCGGATCGAGATTACCGAAGGTGTGATTGAACCCTTGCCCTTTGCTGTGCCCAGCTTTCAGCCCGAAAGCGGGGACGCGGGGCAGATGGCCGTTGATCTGGCGCGGGTCGTGTCCGAAGATCTTGTCGGCTCTGGTCTGTTCCGTGAAGTACCGGCGAGCGCCTATATCTCGACCGTAAGCGATTTTAACGCGCCGATCCAATATGCTGACTGGAAGGCGATCAACGCGCAGGCGCTGATCACCGGTGCCGTCAGTGTCTCGGGCAATACGTTGAACGTGAAGTTCCGTCTGTATGACGTGTTTTCGGGCGCTGAACTGGGGTCGGGTTTGCAGTTTTCGGGAACGGTCGATGGCTGGCGTCGCATGGCGCATAAGGTGGCGGATGCCGTCTATTCGCGTATCACGGGCGAAGGGGGCTATTTCGACAGCCGCGTCGTCTATGTCTCTGAAACGGGGCCCAAGGACGACCGCGCGAAACGGCTGGCTGTGATGGATTATGACGGGGCCAATGTACGCTATCTGACCGACAGCTCGTCGATCGTGCTGGCACCGCGGTTCTCGCCCTCGGGGGATCGTATTCTTTACACCAGCTACGAAAGCGGCTTCCCGCGGATCTATGTGCTCGACATCGGGTCGGTTCAGCGTCGCGTGCTGGAAAGCGCCGAAGGCACCATGAGCTTTGCGCCGCGGTTCTCTCCGTCCGGCAATACGGTTGTCTATTCGCTGACCCAAGGTGGGAACACGGATATCTACACGATGGATATCAACACCGGCCAGTCGACACGGCTGACCAATACGCCCGCAATTGAAACCGCGCCCAGCTATTCGCCGGACGGCAGCCGGATCGTTTTCGAAAGCGACCGTTCGGGGTCGCAGCAGCTCTATATCATGCCAGCGACCGGCGGCGAGGCGACACGGATCTCGTTCGGCGAAGGGCGCTATGGCACGCCGGTCTGGTCGCCGCGCGGCGATCTGGTGGCCTTTACCAAGCAGAACAAGGGCCGGTTCCACATCGGCGTGATGCGGCTGGACGGGTCGGAAGAACGTCTGCTGACCGCGTCGTTCCTGGATGAAGGCCCCACATGGGCCCCCAACGGCCGCGTCATCATGTTCGCGCGGGAAACCCAAGGGGCAGGCGGGGCGTCGTCGCTGTATTCGGTCGATATCTCGGGCCGGAACCTCAAGCCTGTGCGCACCCAAGAGGGCGGATCGGATCCGTCTTGGTCGCCGCTTCAGAAGTAAACAACAGCCATAGTGCCTTGGTGTTTCCCAATACCAAGGCACTATGGTAACACCGTCACAACAGACACATTAAAATGCTATCGTCAAAAAGGCACAGTCCATGAACCGCATTCTCACCGCAACTCTATTGATCGCAGCCCTGGCCGTATCGGCTTGTACCAACCCTGACCGCTTTGGCGCGGACGGCATGAATAACGGTGCCGCGAATGGCGCAGGCCTGAACGGGGGCATTATCCCCGGCAGCGCGAACGACCCGGCTTCTACGGCATATTTCCAGCAAGCCGTTGGG
Source organism: Sulfitobacter sp. EE-36 (assembly GCF_000152605.1). NCBI lineage: Bacteria > Pseudomonadati > Pseudomonadota > Alphaproteobacteria > Rhodobacterales > Roseobacteraceae > Sulfitobacter > Sulfitobacter sp. EE-36. The sequence goes on from NZ_CH959310.1 coordinate 1,390,662, forward strand.
GATCGCGTGCTGTTCCTGGTTGACCAATCCAACCTGACCCCCGAAGGCCAAGCGACGCTGGACGGTCAGGCAGCCTGGTTGAACACCAACACCGATTACCAAGCCGTGATCGAAGGTCACGCGGACGAGCAGGGCACACGGGAATACAACCTTGCGCTTGGCGCACGCCGCGCCAATGCCGCGCGCGAATATTTGATCTCGCGCGGGATCGCCGCCAGCCGTCTTCGCGTTGTAAGCTATGGTAAGGAACGCCCGATCGAAGTCTGTTCGAGCGAGGCATGCTATGCCAAGAACCGTCGGGCCGTGACCGTACTTGCGGGCGGTCTGACCAGCTAAGTCGTCTACGTTAGGTTAGGATTTTAATATGCGGTTTGCTTTGATTGTAGCGCTTGGACTGGCCTTTGGGCCGGTCGCGGCGCAGGCGCAGGATGCGCAGACTTTGGCGGATGTGCGTCAGGAACTGACGGTACTGAACGTCGAGGTGCAAAAGCTGCGCCGGGAACTGTCCACCACGGGCGGCGCGAGCGTTGCCGTGACCGGTGGGTCGGTGCTTGAGCGCGTCAATGCAATGGAAAGCGAACTGCAGCGCCTGACCTCTAAAACCGAAGAGCTGGAAAACCGGATCAACCGCGTGGTCACCGATGGGACCAACCGGATCGGTGATCTGGAATTCCGGCTGGTCGAGCTTGAAGGCGGCGATGTGGGCAGCCTCGGCCAGACTTCTACCCTTGGCGGGGGCGAGATGCCCGCGACCATGGCACCCGCCACGCCCGTGCCCGCACCAGCGGACCCGTTGGCCAATACCTCTACCCCCACCAATACCGCAGAACTTGCGGTGGGTGAAAAAACAGACTTCGAGCGGGCGAAGGCGGCGCTCGCTGACGGTGACTTTCGCAGCGCCGCAGACCAGTTTGCGACCTTCAATCAGACCTATCCGGGCGGACCGCTAGGCCCCGAAGCCGATCTGCGGCGCGGCGATGCGCTGGACGGTCTGGGGGATACCCGCGAAGCGGCACGCGCCTATCTGGCAAGTTTTAGCGCCGATCCCGCCGGGCCTGTCGCGGCAGAAGCACTTTACCAGCTTGGCAGCTCTTTGGGGGCCTTGGGCCAAACCCAAGAAGCCTGCGTGACCTTGGGCGAAGTCGCATCGCGCTTCCCCACAAGCCCCTTCGTCGCGCAGGCCCAATCCGAACGCAGCGTGCTTGCCTGCCAGTGATCCGATGACCGACCCGCTGGCGCAGAGCATCGCCGCCAGCTTTGACCCCGCGCCGCCGCCCGTATTGGGTGTGGCGGTGTCGGGGGGCGGCGACTCTGTCGCGCTTTTACATCTTCTGAACGACTATGCCCGCAGCCGCGGGATCGCGCTGCGCGCAGCGACCGTGGATCACGGCTTGCGACCCGAGGCCGCCCGCGAAGCCGCGATGGTCGCCGCCCAGTGTCGCGCGCTTGGCGTTCCGCATGACACGTTGAGGTGGACGGGCTGGGACCACAGCGGCAATTTGCAGAACGAGGCCCGCAAGGCGCGTTACCGTTTGTTGGCGGATTGGGCACGGGGGCAGGGCATTGGCGCTGTCTGCATCGGGCATACCGCCGACGATCTGGCAGAGACTTTCGTGATGCGTCTGGGGCGCCGGGCAGGGGTCGACGGGCTATCCGCCATGCCTGCGATTTTCGACCGACATGGCATGCGTTGGCACAGGCCCTTGCTCAACGTTCGCCGCGCCGACCTGCGCGCGCATCTGACGCGTTGCGGGGTGACTTGGGTCGATGATCCCAGCAACGAGGATGACAGCTTTGCGCGGGTGCGCATCCGCAAGGCGCTGGCGGTGCTGACCGATCTGGGCGTTGATTCTGCCGCACTTGCCGATGTCTCGCGCCACCTTGCCGATGCCCGTACAGCGCTTGACGCGCAGATGTTTGCCGCCGCGCGCGCCCATGCTCACGTTCAATACGGTGCCGTGGCGATGGATTGGCAGGCGCTGTGTGGCCTCCCGACAGAGACACGCCGCCGTTTGCTGACCCATACGATCGCCTGGATCAACGGTGCCACCTACGCCCCACGCAGCAGCGCCGTGGCAGAGGTGCTGACGGCGCTTGATGATGCCGGTGCCGCGACCGTGCAGGGGTGCGAGCTGCGGTTAAAACGCGATAAACTGTGGATTTACAGAGAGTTGCAGGCGGTGCGGGCGGTTGCTGCGCCCGCGGATGCACTCTGGGACGGCCGCTGGCGTCTGGAACCTTGCGGCGATGCGCCCGCGCCCAACACGCAAACCACGATCCGTGCCTTGGGCGCTGACGGGCTGCGCAGCTTTGCGGATTGGCGCGATTTGGGCGTGCCGCGCGGTGTCTTGCTGGCCTCTCCGGCGGTGTGGCAGGGCGCGGAACTGGTCGCTGCCCCCCTTGTCGGTCGGTCGCAAAACTGGCAAGCAGTGCTCGAACGCGGCGAAGATGCCTTTTTTGCCGCACATATGACGCATTGAACATGCGCCGATCGTGTCTATCTTACACGCATTGGGCGCTGTGTTTGGTGCCGTCCCCCGGATGTAGGAGACTTTCCTTTGGGTAATATGCGCAATCTCGCCTTTTGGGTTGTATTGATGCTTTTGGTTTTGGCGCTGTTCAATCTGTTCAGCGGCTCGACTGGCGGGCTGCAAAGCCGTGAAATCAGCTATTCCGAATTTGTGACAGCTGTCGAAGCAGGGGACGTGCGCAACGTCACGCTTGATGGTGAACAGGTCCGTTTCCGTCGTGCCGATGGCAGTGACTATGTCACGATCCGGCCCGAAGACGCCGAGGTCACCAGCCTGCTGATGTCCAAGGACATCCCTGTGCGCGCTGAACCCCAGCAGCAATCCGGTTTCCAGACCTTCCTGATGTCGCTGTTGCCCATCCTTCTGCTGATCGGTGTGTGGATCTATTTCATGAACCGCATGCAGGGCGGTGGCAAAGGCGGGGCGATGGGGTTCGGCAAGTCCAAGGCTAAGATGCTGACCGAAAAACACGGTCGTGTGACGTTTGACGACGTGGCGGGCATCGACGAGGCAAAGGAAGAGCTGGAAGAGATCGTCGAATTCCTGCGCAACCCGCAAAAGTTCAGCCGTTTGGGCGGCAAGATCCCCAAAGGCGCACTGCTTGAGGGCCCTCCCGGTACCGGTAAGACCCTGCTGGCGCGGGCGATTGCTGGCGAGGCGGGTGTGCCGTTCTTTACCATTTCGGGCTCCGACTTCGTCGAGATGTTCGTGGGTGTGGGTGCCAGCCGCGTGCGCGACATGTTCGAACAGGCCAAGAAAAATGCGCCCTGCATCGTCTTCATCGATGAGATCGACGCCGTGGGCCGGTCCCGTGGGGCGGGCTACGGTGGTGGCAACGACGAGCGTGAACAGACCTTGAACCAACTGCTGGTCGAGATGGACGGCTTTGAGGCGAACGAAGGCGTGATCATCATCGCCGCGACCAACCGCAAAGACGTGCTGGACCCTGCCTTGCTGCGTCCGGGCCGCTTTGACCGTCAGGTCACCGTGGGCAATCCCGACATCAAGGGCCGCGAGAAAATCCTCGGTGTGCATGCGCGCAAGACGCCGCTTGGCCCTGACGTAGACCTGCGCATTATCGCGCGCGGCACGCCCGGTTTCTCGGGTGCGGATCTGGCGAACCTCGTGAACGAGGCCGCGCTGACCGCCGCACGCGTGGGCCGTCGCTTTGTCGCGATGATGGATTTCGAGGCCGCGAAAGACAAGATCATGATGGGTGCCGAGCGCCGGTCGATGGTGTTGACGCAGGACCAGAAGGAAAAGACCGCCTACCACGAAGCCGGTCACGCCATCGTCGGGATCAAGCTGCCGAAATGCGACCCTGTCTATAAGGCCACGATCATTCCGCGCGGCGGCGCCTTGGGTATGGTGATGAGCCTGCCCGAAATGGACAAACTGCAGATGTTCAAGGACGAAGCCGAGCAAAAGATCGCCATGACGATGGCGGGCAAAGCGGCTGAGATCTTCAAATATGGCGCTGAAACCGTGTCGTCGGGCCCGATGGGCGATATCATGCAGGCCAGCCAGTTGGCGCGTGGCATGGTGATGCGCATGGGCATGTCCGACAAGGTCGGGAACATCGACTATTCGGAAGCGGCGGCTGGTTACCAAGCCAACGGCGGCGCGGGCGGGTTCAGCGTTTCTGCGGCCACGAAAGAGCTGATCGAATCCGAAGTGAAACGCATCATCGACGAAGGCTACGACCGCGCCTATAAAATGATCACCGATCACGAGGAAGAATTCGAACGTTTGGCCCAAGGTCTGCTGGAATACGAGACCCTCACCGGCGAGGAGATCAAGCGCGTCATGGAAGGCAAACCGCCACAAGACCCGGACGGCGATGACACCAGCGGCATGGACAAACCAAGCCTGACCGCGATCCCCAAGGCCAAAGGCAAGAAGACGCCTCCGCCAAGCGGGATGGAGCCTGAGCCAAGCGTCTGACGCCTAGGCATTGATCACCAGAATACGAAAGAAAAGGCCCTGCACCCGCGGGGCCTTTTCTTTTGTCGCGGCTTTGCGCAGGTTACGGACAACGCAGCGCGAAAGGATGCCGGTCATGCCGACGATGAAAGAAACCGATTTTACCGCAACGATCACATGGCTTGGTGTGGTGCCCAAGCTGGCCAAGGGCATCCGCGCCGAACCCCGGAGCGAAGCTTTCGCCAGCTATGCCGGTTTCGAGGATGACGTGCACGCGGGGCTGACCCGCGCGTCCTGTGTGCGGGTCACGAACCTCTATCCCAAGGGCACCGAGATCCGGAACGTGCGTCAGCTGTCGATCCTGTCTGCGGAAGAAATGGCCCTGATCGCGGCCGACATGGGGATGGAGGCACTGGACCCCGTGCACCTTGGCACGTCGATGGTGATCAAGGGCATCCCCGATTTCACGCATGTGCCGCCCAATGCGCGGCTTCAGGCTGCCTCGGGTGCGACGATCACGATTGATACCGAAAACCGCCCCTGCGTATTGCCCGGTCGCGAGATCGAACAAGACAGCCCCGGCCACGGTCCCAAGTTCAAATCCGCGGCCGAGAACCGTCGCGGCGTGACCGCCTGGATCGAACGCGAGGGGCTGTTGCGCGTCGGTGATACGCTGCGCCTGTTCATCCCCGACCAGCCAGCGTGGCAGCACGGCTAGGCCCAATGGAGCGCGGGGTCACAGCGACCCGCCATGCTCAAATCAGCGACACACCCGCCGGATCGCCGCATCAAGCGCCGGATATGTCGGAATTGCCCCCTCTGCCCATGCCCTCACAGGCGTATTGAGGACATAAGAAACATAGAACGCCGACGGCGCATCAGGGAGGACATATGACCTTTAAATCCGACATCCAAATCGCACGCGAAGCCAGCAAACGCCCCATTCAGGAGATCGGGCAAAAGCTGGGCATCAGCAGCGATGATCTGCTGCCCTACGGCCATGACAAGGCGAAGGTGTCGCAAAAGTTCATCAACTCGGTGCAGGACCGTCCCGATGGCAAGCTGATCCTCGTCACCGCGATCAACCCCACACCCGCGGGCGAGGGGAAAACCACGACCACCGTCGGTCTGGGCGACGGGTTGAACCGCATCGGCAAGAATGCCGCCGTCTGTATCCGCGAGGCGTCCCTTGGTCCGAACTTCGGCATGAAGGGCGGGGCGGCGGGGGGCGGCTATGCGCAAATCGTGCCCATGGAAGAGATGAACCTGCACTTCACTGGTGACTTCCACGCCATCACCTCGGCGCACAATCTGCTCAGCGCGATGATCGACAACCACATCTATTGGGGCAACGCGCTGGAGATTGATCTGCGACGCGTCGTCTGGCGCCGCGTCGTCGACATGAACGACCGCGCCCTGCGCCAGATCACGGCGTCCTTGGGCGGTGTGTCGAACGGTTTCCCCCGCGAGGCCGGGTTCGACATCACCGTCGCGTCCGAAGTCATGGCGATCCTGTGTTTGGCCAAAGACCTGAACGACCTGCAAAAGCGTCTTGGCGACATGATCGTCGCCTATACCCGCGAGCGTAAACCGATCTATGCGCGCGATATCAAAGCGGATGGTGCGATGACCGTGCTGTTGAAAGACGCGATGCAGCCGAACCTTGTGCAGACGCTGGAAAACAACCCCGCTTTCGTCCACGGCGGGCCTTTCGCCAATATCGCGCATGGCTGCAACTCTGTCATCGCGACCACCACCGCGCTGAAGCTGGCGGATTATGTGGTGACCGAAGCGGGCTTTGGCGCCGATCTGGGGGCAGAGAAGTTCCTGAACATCAAATGCCGCAAGGCGGGGTTGGCACCGTCCTGCGTCGTGGTTGTGGCCACCGTGCGCGCGATGAAGATGAACGGCGGCGTGGCCAAGGCCGATCTGGGCGCTGAAAACGTCGACGCCGTGCAGGCCGGTTGCCCCAACCTTGGCCGCCACATCGAGAACCTGAAATCCTTTGGCGTGCCCGTCGTCGTCGCGATCAACCATTTCGTCACCGACACCGACGCAGAGGTGCAAGCGGTCAAAGACTATGTCGCCTCGCAAGGAGCCGAGGCCGTGCTGTCCCGCCACTGGGAATTGGGCAGCGCTGGCTCTGCCGAACTTGCCGAGAAAGTGGTCGAGACGATCGAGAAGGGTCAGGCGGATTTCGCCACGCTCTACCCCGACGCGATGCCGCTGGCCGATAAGATCAACACCATCGCCACAAAGATCTATCGCGCGGATGGGGCGGTGATGGATCAGAAGATCCTCAACCAGTTGAAAGACTGGGAAGAGCAGGGATATGGCGATCTGCCGGTCTGTATGGCCAAAACGCAATACAGCTTTACCACCGATCCCGAAGCCCGCGGCGCGCCAACCGGCTTTACCATCCCCGTGCGCGAGGTGCGCCTGTCTGCCGGCGCGGGCTTTGTCGTGGCCATCTGCGGTGAGATTATGACCATGCCGGGCCTGCCAAGAGTTCCTTCTGCCGAAAATATTCGTCTCAATGACATCGGCGATGTTGAAGGTCTGTTCTAAGCGCGTATGAACAGGGCGCGGAGGGTCGCTCCTTCGCGCCTTCGCCTGCTGTGGCAGGTGATAGCAGCGCCACAACAGACAAAGGACGGTCCCCATGACAGCGACGATCATTGACGGCAAGGCATTTGCAGCACAGGTGCGGGGGCAGGTCGCCCAGCATGTCACGCGGCTGAAGGACGATCACGGGATCACGCCGGGGCTGGCTGTGGTGCTTGTCGGGGCCGATCCTGCCTCCGAGGTTTATGTCAAATCCAAGGGCAAGATGACCAAGGAAGTGGGCATGAAATCGGTCGAACACCGGCTGGCGGACACCACATCAGAGGCGGAGCTTCTGGCGCTGATCGACACGCTGAACAACGATGACACGATCCACGGTATCCTCGTACAGCTCCCCTTGCCCGATCACCTGAACGAAGACCTTGTGATCAGCGCGATTGATCCGGCCAAGGATGTCGACGGGTTTCATATCTCGAACGTCGGTCTGTTGGGCACGGGGCAGAAATCCATGGTGCCCTGCACGCCGCTTGGCTGTCTGATGATGCTGCGCGACCACCACGGCACCCTGTCGGGGATGGATGCAGTCGTGATCGGGCGCAGCAATATCGTGGGCAAACCTATGGCCCAGCTTCTGCTTAACGACAGCTGCACCGTGACAATCGCCCATTCGCGGACCAAAGACCTTGCCGCTGTTGTGCGCCGCGCTGATATCGTGATTGCCGCCGTGGGCCGCCCCGAGATGGTGCCGGGCGACTGGATCAAACCGGGGGCCACAATCATCGACGTGGGCATCAACCGTCTCGACGCGCCAGAGCGGGGTGAGGGCAAGACCCGTCTGGTCGGGGATGTGGATTTTGACAGCTGCGCCAAGGTGGCCGGTGCGATCACCCCGGTGCCGGGGGGCGTGGGCCCGATGACGATCGCGTGCCTGTTGGCCAATACGGTCACGGCCTGTTGCCGTGCCCATGACCTGCCCGAACCCGAAGGGCTGACCGCCTAAGCGGCGGTCGCCGGAACCGGCACCATCGTGCCCTGAAGCAAGGCGATCAGCACCTGCTGGTCGCCGGTTTGGGCAAAGACCTCGGCCGTGACCACACAAAGCCGCTTGCCCGGTTTCACCACCTTGCCAATCGCGATCAGCCGGTCTCCTCGGGCGGGGGCCAGCAGATTGATCTTGATCTCTGCGGTGACGACTTCGGACTCCAAGGGCAGTGTCGTCAGCGCGGCATAGCCCGCGGCGCTGTCCCCGATAGAGAACGTCAGCCCCGCGTGGCCAAACCCCTGCTGCTGGCGCGTGCCGGGCAGGATCGGTGCCTCGATCCGGATGAGCCCATTCGACACATCGCTGAGTTCAGCGCCGAGGGTCTGCATCATCGATTGTGCGGCAAAGCTGTCGCGGATGCGGGCGATTTCTTGCGGGGTCATAGGGGCTCTTTCAACATGGATGGCCGGCCCCGTGGCTGCGACTAGCGCGGCATGGGGATCGCGGTGGGCTGCGGTCCGGTAAGTATGGCGCAGGCCTGCGGACCCATCAATGCCTGTAGCACCGGCGCGTCACTGTACAAGCCACCGGTATAGGTGCCAAAGGCAGGCATGATCAGCCGTCGGTCGTCATAGAGGAAGGCCGGACGTGTCACCGACCGCCCGCGCAGCCGCAGCCGAGCCTTGGGGTGATAATGCCCCGAAACCTCGGCCTGCGCGCTTGCCTGCGCGATATGCCGGAACTGCAAGGGGCCGATCACAAGCTCGGCCAGATGCTCCCCGCCCAGTTCAACGGGACCGGGGTCGTGGTTGCCCTCTACCCACAGCCACTGCCGGCCCGCCTGCAGCCGCGCCAGCGTCAGCCGCGCTGGCTCGGGCAGGGCATGGGCCGCGTGAAGATCGTCGAAACTGTCGCCCAGACACATCACAACGCGCGCGGGCACACGGTCAAGCGCCGCCGCAAGCCGGGTCAACGTGTCCATCGTCTCGTAAGGGGGAAGCGCCGTGCCGCCGCGCCGCGCAATTCGTTCGGCTTTGCCAAGATGCAGGTCGGACACGCAGAGCAGCCCGTGATCTGCCCACCACAAGGCGCCAGAGCCAAGCGCCGTCAGCCGCGCGCCGCAAAAGTCGAATTCATACCCGATGTTCATGCTGCGTTCATCACCAAGTTTGCCCGCGGGCGCAAGGGGCGCTGGCCGATGGACGCGCCCTTGGCGGGGCGCAGGAGTATTTGAAAAAGGGTGAAGCGGAAGACGCCCCCGCCTGATCCCGAGGGGCGTGGGGGCGTCTTCACCCTTTGCGGTCATCGGCTCTCCAGCCTGTACCGCGGGGTGATCATGGGGCAAAATACCTAAGCGAAGGTTAATTCACCCTTTCAAAAATACTCAGCTGCGCAGCGATTGCCACGTCTAGCGCCGTTTGAGGGGGATGTTATCCGGCGCGGGGGTGATCTGTGCGAGGCCGGAGGCTTCCATCAACCGCGCGGATTCCTCGGCCAGCAGACGCTCTTCTGCCTGCCCCTTGACCGGCACGCGACCCATTTCCAGAAACAGCGGTGCGGACAGCGGGCTGACACGGTCGAGGATACGGTGGTCAATCCGGCCCTTGATACGATGCAGCATTTCCTCGATCCGGCCAAAGTCGACCAGTCCGCGCAGGGCCTCTTCGCGGGTGATATCGAGCAGGAGGTGATCGGGTTCGTATTTCTGCAAGGTGTCATACAGGATGTCAGAGCTGAAGGTCGCCTGCCGGCCAGACTTACGGGCTTGGGGGGTGTTCCGTTCGATCAGCCCCGCGATGGTGGCGGCGGCGCGGAACGTGCGTTTCATCACCGCATTGCCAGCCAGCCAATGGTCCAACCCGTCATGCAGGGCTGTGGCATCAACGAGCGGGGCAGGGTCATCGACCGGATCCAGCCCCCAGATCAGCGTGGCATAATCGGTCGCGACGAAGCCCAGGGGGTTGAGGCCCAGTTCCTCCATCCGTTTTGTCAGCAGCAGCCCGAGCGTTTGCTGCGCGTTGCGACCGGCAAAGCCGTAAAAGACCGTTTGGGCGCGGCCCTCATGGGGGAAGCTTTCGATCAGCAGCCGGCCCGGTTGTGGCAGTTGGCTGACCTCGCGTTGCAGGGTCAGCCATTCGGCCGTGTGGCGCGGCAGCTCGGGCCAGCTCTCTTGGGTGAACATGCGTTGCACGCGGGCGGAGAGCTGGGTCGAGGTGGCGAATTTGGTGCCCATGAACGTGGCAACGCGTGGTTTCTTGGCGGCGGAGCGGCTGACCTCTACGGTCATTTCCCGCAACCCTTCGTATTTGACGATCTGGCCGCCGATCAGGAATGTGTCGCCCGCGCTGAGCGAGGCGGCGAAACCTTCCTCGATTTCGCCCAAAGGCGCACCGCCGCGGTTGCGTTTCATGCGGACCTTCAGCGTGTCCGTGTCCTGAATGGTACCGATGTTCATGCGGATACGCTGGCTGCTGCGAGGGTCGCGCAGGTGCCATTTGCCGTTTGTGCACATCAGACGTTGCCATCTGTCGTAGGCGCGCAGGGCGTAGCCGCCAGTGGCACAGAAATCGAGGCAGGCGTCAAAGGCGGCGCGGCTGAGGCTGGCATAGGCCCCGGCCGAGGTCACCTCGGCATAGAGCGCGTCGGCGTCGAAGGGGCCGGCGCAGGCGGTGATCAGGATATGCTGGCATAACACATCGCGGGGGCCGGGGCCGCGCGGGTCGCCGTCAAGATCGCCTGCCAATACGGCGTCGAGGGCGGCGACACATTCGACCACCTCAAACCGGTTTGCAGGCACCAGCAGCGCTTTGGAGGGCGCGTTATAGCGGTGGTTGGCCCGCCCGATGCGCTGGACCAGCCGTTTGACATTCTTCGGCGCACCGATCTGGATCACGAGATCGACATCGCCCCAGTCGATCCCCAGATCAAGGCTGCCGGTACAGACAATCGCGCGCAGATCGCCGCGCACCATCGCGGCTTCGACCCGTTCGCGTTGCTGCCGATCGAGCGACCCGTGGTGGATGCCGATGGGCAGGCTATCTTCGTTGGCGAGCCAGAGATTGTGAAAGAAAATCTCGGCCTGAGCGCGGGTATTGTGGAAGATCAGGGTGGTTTTATGCTGGCGTATCTGGTCGAGCACTGCCGGAAGCGCATAGGCCGCCCCATTGCCGGACCACGGCGGGGCCGCGTCCGTGCGCAGCATCCGGATGTCGGGCGGCGGGCCGGGATCAGCCAGCAGGATCGGGCAGGGGTCGGGGTGACGCGCCATGAAATGCGCGATGGCGGCGGGATCTTCGACGGTAGCTGACAGGCCCACCCGTTTCAGCCCCGGGCACAGGCGTTGCAGCCGCGCCAGCGCCAGCATCAGCTGGTCGCCCCGCTTGCTGTCGGCCAGCGCGTGGATCTCGTCGATCACGACACGTTTGAGCCCTTTGAACATGCGCGGTGCATCCTCATAGGAGGTCAACAGCGCAAGGCTTTCGGGGGTGGTCAGCAGGATATGGGGCGGGTCGGCGCGTTGCCGGCGTTTGCGCGTTTGCGAGGTGTCGCCGGTGCGGTCCTCGATCCGGATGGGGAGGCTCATTTCGGTCACCGGGGTGGTGAGGTTGCGCTTGATATCCGCGGCCAGCGCCTTGAGCGGCGAGATATAGAGCGTGTGCATCCCCTCGTGATCGCCGTCGGCCAGATCGACCAGCGTGGGCAGAAAACCCGACAGCGTCTTGCCGCCCCCGGTCGGCGCGATCAACAGCAGGGCGGGCGCGTCGGCGCGGGCCAGCATGTCTTGCTGGTGGGGGTGGATGGACCAGCCTTTGGTGGCGAACCAGTCGGAGAACTTGGGGGGCAGGGTCTGCATGGGGTGCAAGATAGGCTGTTTGCACGCGGGGGCCAGCCCCCGCACCCCCGGAGTTTATCTGGCAAAATGAAGCGGATGCCCGCGCCCGTTTCGAGCGCGGTGCTACCTGACGATGGTTTCATCCTCGACGAACATATTGGCCCAAGCACGGTCAATCAGATCAGGGCGCATCTGGTGCGGGATCCCTTCGAAATCGCAGATGGAAATCATCTGGTCGATCAGGAAGATCGGCTGATAGTTGGCGAAAACATTGTTGATCGTGGGGTATTTTGTCTTCAGCAAATGGATCAGCGTCGCCTCGTCCAGTTTGATGTTTCTTTTCTTGGCGACCATGGCGAAGATCTTGAGGAAGTTTTCCTGATTGGGCCCGTCGATCTTGATCTTGAAGAAGATCCGGCGCAGGGCGGCCTGGTCGAAGATCTCATTGGGGTGGAAGTTGGTCGAGAAGACCACCAGCGTGTCGAAGGGAACTTCGAACTTCTCGCCGGATTGCAGGGCGAGGATGTCCTTGTTTTCTTCCAGCGGCACGATCCAGCGGTTGACCAGCGCCTGTGGCGATTCTGCCTGTCGGCCAAGGTCGTCGACGATGAAGATGCCGCCGGTGGATTTCAGCTGCAGCGGGGCTTGATAGGTTCGTGCGGTGGGGTTGTAGACCAGATCAAGCATATCGAGCGTCAGTTCGCCCCCGGTGATCACCGTGGGGCGTTCGCATTTGACATAGCGGGTGTCAAAGCGCGTCACGCGGCGCAGGGATTTCGGGTCTTGTTTCTCTTCGGAAATGGCGGTGTGCACGATGGGGTCATAGACCGTGATCACCTGACCGGCGTATTCAATCGCACGGGGGACATAGATCCGGTCACCAAGCGCGTCGCGAATCCCGTTGGAGATGCTTGATTTGCCATTGCCGGGGGGGCCGTACATCAGGATGGAGCGACCGGCCGTCACGGCTGGGCCAAGGTTGCCGATCAGCTCGGACGGGAGCACCAGATGGCCCATCGCCGCTTCGAGCTTTGCGCGGGTGATTTGCATATTGCGCACGGACTGGCGTTTGATCTGTTCGCGGTAGACATCAAGCGGCACGGGCATCGGGCCGAAGTATTCCGATTGCGCCAAGGCATCCAGCGCGCGGGCCTTGCCCAGATCGGTCAGCTGGTAGCCCATTTCATTGCCGTTATTCGCGTTGAGCGTGCCCGTCGCTTCGAGAAGGCGTTGTTCGCGCGACAGATCCACCAGTTCCTGCGTGACCTGAAGCGGCAGGCAGATCGCCGCTGCGAGCTCGCTGACCATGGTGACGTTCTTGCGGAACATCGTCTTGATCATGATGTCGCGCATCATCACCACGGGCAGCTTCATCTCTTGGATGGTGCGCGGCGGAGGAGGGGCCATGACGGCGCTGGTTTGCATATTCATGAAGGCTTCTTTCATGGGGACACGGGCGTGCCCCAAGGCGTAGCGGTTGAATATGGCGAAATCAGGCCCCGAAGTAGGCGCCGAGCATTAAATATGCGGCAAGCACAGTTCCAAGGGCGAGGCCCATGGGGAATTTCTTGGCTTCGTGCCAGCTGACCCATTGCGGGGCAAGCTTGCGCAGGGGGGAATATTTGGCGGCGCGGTGAATGATATAGGCGGCAACCAGCGTCGCCATGAACAGCGCCATGAAGAAGCGCACATCCCCGAGCGCGATAAAGGGTGTGGCGGCGGCGATGAATTTCGCATCCCCTGCGCCCATCAGCCCGCCCGCGTTCATGAAGATACCCACCACAAGCGCCACCACCATCGCCAGCAGGTGCCAGAGGTAGCTGTCAAAGGGCAGGGCAATCGGGCCGATCAGCACAAACACGGCGGCCAATGCGATCACCGTGACATTGGTGATCCGCATAAAGGCCAGATCGGTGTAGATCGTATAGGCACAAAGGGGCAGCGCGAAGGGCAGGAACCACAGCGCTGCGGAGCTGGTGATCTCCACGCGTTAGCCTGCGTTTTCCAGCGCGCGCAGCGACCGGACGGCGGCCTCGAAGTGCTGCGGGTGGGTGCTGATGGCGTCGCGCAGCAGCCCTTTACCGGTTTCAACGTCGCCCTTCTTGATCGCGGAGAGGGCGAGGGTGTGCAACAGTTGCGCGCGCTCGGTCTGGTCCATCTCGATCGGGGGGAGGCTGTATTCTCGTTGCGCGCCACGGGCGAGGATCAGGTTGTTCTTGGCGGTAAACAGCGTCGAATCCTGTTTCACAGCCTCGCCGAAAAGGCGTTCGGCAGCCTGATAGTCGCCGCGCGTCAATTTGGAGTAGCCCCAGTTGTTCATGACCGAACCGGGCTTGGTGGTCAGACCAATGGCGATCTCGTAAAAACTGTCGGCCTTGTCCCATTCCTGTTTGCTGTCAGCGACGATCGCCTCAAGCCGGTAGCGGTTGTAGGTTTCATGGGTGGGCGGGACGGAATCCAGCGTCTTTTCCGCTTTGGCCCAATCGCCCGCGCGGATCAGCGCATCGGCGTAATCAACCTTGTCGTCGGGGGTGGCATCCTTGGAAGCGGCAACTTTGCCCCAGACGGATGCGGCCTCTTGGTTGCGTTTGGCGCGGATCAGGGATTTGCCCAAGCTGCGCTGGATGTCGATGCGGTCGGGGTTTTCCTGCGCGGTGCGGGTGAAATAGCTGACCGCCTCGTTCGGGTCGGCCACTGTCAGCATCACATCGTTGAGGTTGCTTTCATCCACGACGTTCACGTCCTGGAAGGCGCGGGTGACGGTATCCTCGCCGGATTTCTTGCCGCAGCCTGCTACTGCGACGACGCCTGCAATGCAGGCGGCCAATAGGATAGGGTGGCGCATTTTTGCGTCCTTTTACTGCTCTGCCTCGTTATGATGCTGGCCGAACCAGATAGTCGCCCGAGCCGCGCCGCACCAATTTATAACTGTCTTCTTGATCCGGGATCGTAACAGAGTTTTCCGATTTTGCGAGTGCTAAGCGCAAATTGTCACGGATTGCGTCACTTTCGCCATTATCGAGCGCATAGGCCTTGCGAAAGGTCAGCTGGGCTTCGGCGAGTTTGCCGCGTTCCATCAACACAACGCCGAGATTATTCCAGACCTCGGGGTGGGTTTCGTCCTTTTCTACAGCGTCGCGCAGCAGCTTTTCCGCCTGACCCAATCGCCCCAGCCCAAGGTTGGCGCTGCCCAGTCCCGACAGGATTTCGGCGTCCAACTGGGAGGCGAGCGCGGCGCGGTTGAAGGCCCGGATGGCCAGTTCGTATTCGCCCGCGCGCATCAGACGGTGGGCGACCTCTACCCCGTCTTCGGCGTCCTTGCGGGTGTTGACACCGGGGGCAAAGGGGTTGTCAGGGCTGGCGCGCTTGCCCCCAAACGCGGAAAGACCGCCTGCAGAGCAAGCGGCCAATCCGGCGATCAGGGTCATACAAAGCGCGAGCCTGAAGGGTAACGCGCGCTTGGGAATGTGGATCATGCAGAGCCTTACTGACCTAGTTTGGTAATGTTCATCACCGATGGCGCGACCAGAATGATCAGCAGCGGAGGAACGGTCAGCATCATTGTGGCAAGTGTCATCTTGGTTGGCAACTTGTTTGCGGCCTCTTCGGCGCGCATTACGCGTTTGTCGCGCATCTCGGCGGCATAGACCCGCAGCGCGTCGGCGATGGATGTGCCGAAGGCGGCGGATTGTACCAGCACCGTCACAAAGGACGACACATCTTGCACGCCGCAGCGTTCGCCCATGGCGTTCAGCACGCTGACCTTGTCTTTACCGGCCTTCATCTCATAGGCGACGATTTCGAACTCTTCCGCCAGCGCAGGGTAGGAGGCGCGCAATTCGCGGGCCACGCGGACGATACATTGATCGAGCGACTGGCCGGCTTCGACGCAGACGAGCATCATGTCCAGCGCATCGGGGAAACCACGCGTGATTTCTTCTTTTCGCTCGGCGACGCGGCGGGTCACCCAATAGCGCGGCAGGAAATATCCGATGCCGCCGGGGCCCACGGTATACAGCATCATCTTGTTGGTGGTCATGCCTTCGCCGCCGCCAAGGAAGTTGATGTAGACGGTGCCGATCACCAGCCCGGCAATACCAAGCGCCATCTGGGCAAAGTGAAAGAACCGTACCGCATCGCGCGAGCTATAGCCCGCCTGACGCAGCAGCAGCGCCTTGGCGCTTAGCTCTTCCACGTCTTCGGGTTCAAGGAACTTGGCGAATTTTTGCAGCTTCTCGTTGCGGTCCGACTGGCGCAGGCGCTGTTGCTTGCCTGCATCGGCAGCCTCGGTCTGGCTACGTTTGAGCTTGGCCAAAGGGTCTTCGGGCTGGCGCAGGATCATGACAAGCGTTGCGCCCACCATGGTCAGGCCCAATGCGCCCAGAATGGCGATCCAGCCCATGGGACCAAGTGCGGTGTCGAGTGAGTTGAGGAAATTCACAGTGAGGCCCCCTTAGACTTTGATATCGGTCAGCTTGCGCATGACGATGAGGTTAAGCGACAGGAACAGGACAACCGCGATACAGCCGGGGATGAACAGCGGGTGGGTCATGACTTCGTCATAGTAATGCGGGTCACCGAGTTTGATCACGATCAGCGCGAGGATCGGGAAAGCAGACAGGAACTTGCCGGACCATTTTGCTTCGGCGGTGATGGCGCGCACGCGGCGGAACAGGCGGAAGCGGGCGCGGATGACCTTGGCCAACCCCGCAAGGATTTCGGCAAGGTTACCCCCCGATTGCTGCTGGATGGTCACAGCCACCGCGAGGAAGCGCAAATCCTGCATATCAAGCCGTTCAGCCATATCCTTGAGCGCCTCGCCAATGTCGCGGCCATAGGCGGTTTCATCGGCGATCACGCCGAATTCCGACGCCAGCGGGTCCTGGATTTCCTTGGACACGATAGAGATCGCGCTGGTGAAAGGGTGGCCAACGCGCAACGAACGCACCATCAGTTCCACCGCGTCAGGCAGCTGCTCTTCGATCATGTCCATACGCTTTTTCGCTTTGGACGAGATCCAGAAGAATACGGCCCCGACACCGATCCCGACAGAGATCAGGATGCGCACGGGCACTTCGGTATTGGTGCCGATGGTCAGCCCCAGAAAGGCGACGACCGAAAGGCCGGCCATGATCATGATCAGCTGTTTCGGCGCAAAGGCGATCGCGGCCTTTTGTGCTTTCTCGGCGAGCAGGGAATAGACCGGAATGGATTTATTATCCATGTGCTGCTGCATTTCCTTGCGCAGCTTGTCCAGAACCTCTTCGCGGCGGGCCCCTTTTTCCAGCATTTCAAGCCGGCGGTTGACCTTGCTGTTGAGGCTGATGGATTTACCGAAAGCGACCAGATACAGCCCTTCGACCAGCACAAGGACACCGACGAAGATCAGGCCATAGATAATGGGTTCTGCACTCATGATTGATAATCCTTACTTGACCACAACGGGTTCATAGATCGACGATGGCAGGTCATAGCCCCACATCTTGAAACGTTCAGAGAAGTGGCTGCGCACGCCGGTGCCGGTGAAGTGGCCGATGATCTTGTTTTCGGGCGTCAGGCCGACGCGCTGAAAGCGGAAGATTTCCTGCATAGAGATCACGTCGCCCTCCATGCCGGTGATTTCGGTGATCGACGTCATGCGGCGCGACCCGTCCTGCAAGCGCGATGCTTGTACGATCAGGTTCACAGCCGACGAGATCTGGCTGCGGACCGCTTTCAGCGGCATTTCGATACCGGCCATGGCGATCATGTTTTCCAGACGGCTGACACCATCGCGGGCAGAGTTGGCGTGGATCGTGGTCATCGACCCGTCGTGGCCGGTGTTCATGGCCTGCAGCATGTCGATCACTTCCTCGCCGCGCGTCTCGCCGACGATGATCCGGTCAGGCCGCATCCGCAGGGCGTTTTTCAGACAGTCGCGCGGGGATACCTCGCCCTTGCCTTCAACGTTGGGCGGGCGGCTTTCCATGCGGCCCACATGGGTCTGTTGCAGTTGCAGTTCGGCGGTGTCTTCGATGGTCAGGATTCGTTCATCGTTGGCAATAAACGATGACAGCGCGTTCAGCGTGGTGGTTTTACCAGAACCTGTACCGCCCGAGACGATGATATTCAGACGGGTGGCCACGGCGGCTTGCAGATAGGCTGCCATCTCTTCCGAGAAGGCCCCAAAGCTTACTAGATCATCAATGCCCAGTTTGTCTTTCTTAAACTTACGAATGGAGACAAGGCTGCCGTCCACGGCAATCGGCGGGACCATAGCGTTGAAACGCGAGCCGTCTTTCAAGCGCGCATCGACATAAGGGTTGCTTTCATCGACGCGACGGCCAACGGCGGAAACGATCTTGTCGATGATCCGCAGCAGGTGCTTTTCGTCTTTGAAGGTCACGTCGGTCAGCTGCAGTTTACCCGCGCGTTCCACAAAGATCTGTTGCGGGCCGTTGACCAGAATATCGTTGACGCTGTCGTCTTTCAGCAGCGTTTCCAGCGGACCAAGGCCGGTCACCTCGTCATACAGTTCGGAGTTCAGTTGAACGCGGTCCTCGCGGTTCAATACGATGGATTTCTCGGCCAGAATCTCGGTCGAGATTTCGTTGATCTCGCTGCGCAGATCCTGTTCCGAGGCATGTTCAAGGGCGGCGAGGTTCAGGTTCTCAAGCAGGGCACGGTGCAGTTCGAGCTTGATGTCGCTCATGCGTTGCTTGCGCTTCACGTCGCGATCCTGCGGGGCGACGGTTGCAGCTTGAGCCACGCGGCGCATGCTGGCGGGTTTGGGCGCGACCACTTCCTCGGGCGGTTGCTGGGGCGCGGGAGCCTTCGCCTTTGGGGCGGGTGTGGCTACGGCAACGTCACCTGGCTTTTTATACTTCGAGAACATCTGAATACTCTTTCTAAATTATCTGGCGCTTGGGCCGGATCAGGCGGCTTTGGCTTCGTCAGCCTTGAGGTCGTGGATAGAAGACGCGAGCTTTGCGATCTCGCGGCGTAGCGGGTTCTTGGCGGCGGTATTGGCGAGCGGCAGACCGTGGTCGTTGGCCTGCGTCACCTGCTTGCCGCCATCAGGCAGCTGCACGTCGATGGAAATACCAAGGCTTTCTGCCATCCGTTTGACCCGCGCTTTGGCGTTAAGGTCGGTAAATTTCGGCGCGCGGTTCATGACATAACGCAGCTTTTCGACCGGCAGCTCTTCGGATTGCAGCGCGCGTTTGAAACGCAGGGCGTTTTGGGCGCAGCGCATATCCAGTTCGAGCATGGCAAAATAGACATGCGCATTGCTCAGCACGGTTTCGGTCCATTGCACCAGCGTCGACGGCATATCGACAACAACGTAGTCGAACTGGTTGCGCGCCATATCCAGAATCCGCGTCACATCTTCCGAGGTGATCAGATCAAGCGGCAGCATATCGGCGGGGGCGGTCAGCACCTGAAGCGTGTCTTCATAGGTCAGCAGAGCCTGACCAAAGCTTTCCTCGTCCATCTCGTCTGTCTCGATCAGCATGTCATAGACGACTTCGCGGCGCGGCAGGTCCAGATAGGTCGCCACGGCCCCGAACTGCAGATCGAAATCCAGCAGGCAGACCTTTGGCGGATTCTTTTTGTCGGAGGTCGCCAGTTCCCACGCCAGATTAACGGCCATGCTGGTCGCACCGGTGCCACCGGCCAAACCATGTACCACGATCACCGCGCCGTCTTTATCGGCACCGGGTTTCAGCTTGGGGCCTGCCTCGATGTGTTCGGCTTTGGGCTCGGGGCCTGCGCGCAGACGTTCGATGGTCGCCGCCAATTCGCCTTCGGGCAGCGGGTAAGGGACGAATTCATCCGCACCTTGACGCAACAGGGAATGGAGCGAGGCCGGGGACATGTCTTCGGCGATCAGGATCACCTTGATATGACGCGATTTCGCCTGCGAGATGATTTCGGACATCATCGGCAGATTCTCTTCGTCCTCGGAATCAAGCGCCAGTGCAATCAGCTCGAGCGTCGCCGCTTCGGGCTGGCTGAAAAAAGCGAGGCTTTCAGAAAAGCCGAGATCACCCCAGGCTTCGCCCAAAGCTGATTCCATATCCTCGATCAGCAGGTCAAAGTTCTGTACATCACGGCTGACAGTGCAGGCGATGATCTGTGGTGCGTCAATCTGTGGCATACTGCTGCTCATACCTAAACTTCCCCTTCTTCTCTTTGGGGCGCGGCAAGGGCGGATCGGGCGTCGCCCTGTTCTTTGCCTTGCGGTCCCCTGCGTCAGACCACGGTGGCCGGGCGCAACTGTCCTATTGCAGTGAATATCCCTGCCAAGTTGGGCAAGATTGGGGCTAAATAGTTTCTATTGTTTGGTCTTTTGAAACGATCCGCAGGGATTTGCCGGATTGAAACGCAAAAGGCCCGACCGTCAGCGACGATCAGGCCCTTCTCGAGGTATCCTTTATCCGGTTATTCCGTCGCGGTACCCGTCGATGTCGCACCACCCGAGAGCTGAGTCGGCGGCACGGCGCTGGCAACGTAATCGCGATATATGATCTGCGCGTATTTGCCGTCCAGAACGGTGGGATGTCGCCCGACAAAGCCGCTGACTTCGGTCACGGTGCGACGGTTTGCCCGTTCGCGGCCCTGTGTCACGATCAACGGCTGTGTTTCGCCAAAGGAAACAACGGCCTCAAGACGGCTGCGGCTGATGCCCTGCGTTGACAGAAACGCAACAACGGACTGTGCACGGCGCAGGCCCAACGCCTTGTTGTAGCTGTTCGAACCGACGGCATCGGTATGGCCATAGACGCGGAAGCGGACCTCGGGGAACTGGCGGATCCATCCCGCTTGGCGCCGCAGCACAGCCTGCGCGGCCCCGTCCAGCTGGGCCGAGTTAAAGGCAAAGGTCACCGTGGATTCGACTTCGCTGGCAAAGCGGTTGGCCAGATCGAAGGTGTACTGGCGTTCGCCTGTCATTACCAAACGGTTGTTCAGCGTGGCGTTACCGAAGGTGCCCAGATCGGTCAGGGATCCTGCTTCGCGGTGGAACTGGGTATAGACCGGATCAGGGCTGCTTACGCAGCCTGCTACGGTCATCGCCAAAGCGGCGCATAGCCCGGTGATTTTGCCTGTCGAAGGGATCGCTGAAGTCATCTGATCAATCCAATACATAGCCATATGACCCGCTAAAGTCCTGTTTGGCAACCTCGCCAGCAGCCCCTTTGGTGGGCGCTGTGCTGCCTTTGGACGTGCGACCTGACAGGAACAATTCGCTTTCCGTGGGCGGTTTGATCCGGTCGGTGGGCAGGGCCAAAGCCTCGCCGCGGGTGGGGGTCACAAGATGGGCCGTGATAATGATCACCAGTTCGGACTGGCTGCGCTGATAGTTCGCGCTGCGGAACAACGCGCCCAATACAGGCACATCGCCGATCCAGGGTAGCTGGCTGGAGTTATCGGTGAAATCGTCGGTCAGCAGACCCGCGATCGCAAAGCTTTCGCCGTCACGCATTTCAACCGTGGTCGAGGTTTCGCGGCGGGTGAAGGCCGAGATGTCGAAACCATTGCCCAAGGACACGCTGTTGCTGGCATCAATCGCCGACACAGCAGCTTTGAGTTCGAGGTTAATCAGGTCTTTATCCACGACACGGGGGATAAAGCTCATCTCTACGCCGAAGGGTTTGTACTGCACCGAAATCTGGTCGCCGGTCTGGGCGACAGGCACGGGGTATTCGCCACCGGCAAGGAACGTCGCCTCTTGCCCGGACAGCGCGACGAGGTTCGGTTCGGCAAGGAAGCGTACGGCACCCTTCTGCTCCAGGGCTTCAAGCAGCAGGCCGACTTGGGTGGACCCTGCGTTAAAGCCGAACAGTACCGCGCCTGCGTTGCTGTTGGACGCAGGTGTCGTGCCACCAAGAGAGTTTGCAATCGCGCCTGCCGTATTTGTCGTATTGGTCCCGCCGTTGATCGCAAGATCATTGCCCACCAACCCGTTCAACGCGAGCGACGCGCTTAGGGATTTGGAGACAGATCGGCTCATCTCGGCAAAGCGGACTTTCATCATCACCTGCTGGATGCCGCCGACGCTCATCAGGTTGGAGACGCGTTCTGGCGCGTAGCGTTCGGCCAGATCAAGGGCGCGCTGCAGGCGTTGGGTGGAGGACACGATGCCCGACAGGACGATACCGTCGTTGGCTGTGCGCACTTCGATCTTTTCGCCGGGCAGGATTTGCCGCAGGCGTTCCTTGAATTCAGAGACATCCGCCGCGACGCGCACATCCACGTTGGTGATCAACTGACCGGCCGCATCCAGCAGGGTCAGCGTGGTCAGGCCAGGGGATTTGCCCAGCACATAGATGGTGCGATCGGAGAGGGATGAGATATCTGCGATCCCCGGGTTGGCGATGCTAAGCTCGGCAAAGGGGATGTCGCTTTCAACCACAACCGCGCGGTTCATCGGGACTTCCAACACACGGTTGGTGCCCTTTTTGACCACACGGAGAGTGTTGGCCTGCGCGTCGATCGGCGCCGTCAATGCAAATGGCATCGCGCCAATGGTCAGTCCCAATAGGGCTGCTTTAATAAACTTATCGATTTTCATGTGACCTGCCTTTGTGATCACGCCTCAAAATAGGGTCTTTGCGCCCGCCGTTTGCGCCACTGTGCGGTCCTTTGCGTTTTTTTGCAAGAATCAATGACAGGGGGTGGCGGGTATATGTGGATTAACAGCAACATATCCGAAATGGCAAAACGCCGCGCAAAGGGATGCGCGGCGGTGCTGAGGTCCGTATTTGCCCTGCCTGATAAGCAGATCAGTTGGTGCAGGGGATCGGGATTTCGACCACTTCGGCACCACGACGGGTCCGGATGGTGCAGACTTTTTCTGTAGTTGTTTCGACTTTGACCGTTTCTTCCGTCAGGCCGAGCAGGCGGCGCTGGTCGACTTCGATCTCGCCGGCGACGGTGTCATCCTCTGCCCCGACGAGCGAGAGGGATAGGTCACCCGTCGATTGCGCCTGTGCCAATGCGGCAACTTGATAGGGCTGAACGGCAACAGTCACAGTATTCGCAATGGCCGCTTCGCTGCGTTCGCCGCCGGCGCTTTGGTCGATCGCGATGATCTTGACGCCTGCCTCGATCAGTTTGGTCACGTCTCCGGTATCGGCGCGGTCATTGCCGCCCCGGTTGATGCGGCCGGTCCAGTAGACATCGACACGGTCACCGGGGCGCAGGAAGCCCGAGACGCCACTTGATACATCGACGCGGATCGCGAAAGCACGGCTGCCCCGTTCCAGCTGCGAGGTGAGGCCGGTATCGGCACCGGGTTCGGTCACCTTCACGGCCATAATGGCTTCGTCTTTTTCCATCGCACGCAGCACGACACGCAGGTCATCGCTATTTTCGGGGAAAAGCGCTGCTTCTTCGATAAACGTGCCTTCGGGGATCGCATTTTCAGGCCAGTTCACCTGCCGCACATCTTCGCGGGTCAGGCGCTGGCCGTATTTCAGCGGCCCGTTGGCCACATATACACCAACCGTTGGCACAATCTGTGCCAAAGCCTCTTGGGCCTGTTGGTTGGCGCGTTGATATTCACTGATGCGGCCCTTTGCCAGATACACAGCACCACCTGCCAAAGCGATACCGGCGAGCAGGACCAGTCCAAAAACCATCCGCATGTTACTTACCTCTCTTGAGTGTGTGCCGGTCCCAGGACGCGGCGCGAAACTTATACCAATGGATAGGCGGTGATTGTGTTCAGACTATGGATAATCCGCGACCAAGCTGGGTCATTATGGGGGGGCTTGGGTTAGATGTCGCCCGGCGTCTGGGTCATCACCCGGTCTGCTAGATCCACAGTTCCGGTAGTCATGCTGACGACAATGAGAACCGCCAGAGATACCACGGCCGCACATAGAACAACCCAGTCAACTGTGACCGCACCGCTTGGGCTTCGCCAGAATTTGATAAGCTTCGAGAGCATTGTTTTGCCTTGCGTGATGAAGGTCTAAAAAACTGGCCGCATCCTGTCGAGCAGAATGCGGCCAGCGAAATTTCGTGGTGTGACGAACGCTTAGCCGCCGATGCTGCCAGGGTTTTGTGTCCCCATGTAGGAGTTGGTTTTCGATGTCAGGTTGGAAGCGCCTGTTTCGATCGAGGAGTAAGCTGCCACGGCCAGGCCAACAACGGCGGCGGTCAGAACAACCCAGTCAACAGTCACAGCGCCGGATTCGTCGTTTTTGAAGTTCTTGATAAAGTTCATCATGGTATGTCCCTCCAAGGATCATAAAGTTTTCAATCTCAACCCTGTCGTCCGTTTCGATGCTTCTCTCTCAATTCCGCATCTGGCTGACTTGGTATGAGCCTATATAGCCTTGTGAATGGGGCACGAATTTGGCGGCAATTGTGACATTTCGTTATTCAGGGCCGGTTTTTGGCAGAATTATTGTAGCCCGCTGATACAAAACAATTTTCCATCTTCATTTTTTGTTATCCTTGATGGGGAGCGGGGCAGGATTGCATCAATTATGGCGAAATCGCCATGTTCCCTGCCATGTTTGGTTGGTTTGGCGAGGGTTTCCGTGCGAGATTGCTGAAAAAGAGCATTAAATAATCAGTGCAGGCAGCGATGTTTCGACGAATGACCGTATCTTTGATGGTGGGGATGCTGGCGGCCTCGGCTGTCTGGGCAGACGCGCCAAAGCCGTTTCCCAAGTTCGAGGCAAAACGTGTGAAGCCGCCCAAGCCGGGCAGTACCAATCGGATCAATGTCTTTATCGAACCCAAGGCCGACGACGTACCCGAGGTTGTCGCAACCGACTCCGGTGCCATCGTGCCAGCGTCGCCGGGGCAATATGATTGGTTCTGGGATCGTGTCTCTCCGGCGGTCGAGAAATCTGGCCCGGGCCGGCTGGAGGCCGCGATGATCACGCTGGCAACGGCCAGCAGCAAAATCCCCGCGCCACGCATGCAACAGATGCAAGAGATCGCCAAGGCCAACGGGATCGACATCCTCCGCTCTACGATCGGGACACAGGTGTCACCTGCGCTTGTGCTCGCGGTGATCACGGTTGAATCCGCAGGGCGGCCCGATGCCATCAGCGGGGCGGGGGCGCAGGGGTTGATGCAGCTGATGCCTGATACAGCGACGCGCTTTGGGGTAACAGATAGTATGGTCCCGACGCAGAATATCGCGGGCGGCGTAAAATACCTAGATTGGCTGATGGGCGAATTTGACCGCGATCCGATCTTGGTGCTGGCGGGCTATAACGCGGGCGAAGGGTCCGTGCACAAGCACGCGGGCGTGCCGCCTTTTGCCGAAACCCGTGACTATGTGCCCAAGGTGCTGGCCGCTTTTCAGGTCGCCAAGGGCCTGTGCCAGACCCCGCCCGAGCTGATCTCGGACGGGTGTGTCTTTGCGGCGATGAACTGACACCAGTTCGGGGCCGGATGTAAAAGGGGCGCGGCCATCGCTGGCAGCGCCCCTTGTCGTTTATCGTGTCAGCAGATTAGACGATTGTCGCTTCGGTCGCGGCGCGCAGTTCGTCTTCGGTCACGCCATCCGCGCATTCAACGATCTTCAGCCCGCCTTCAACGACATCCAGCACACCCAGATTGGTGATGATGCGGTCAACGACGTTCTTGCCGGTCAGCGGCAGGGTGCATTCTTTCAGCACCTTGCTGTCGCCATGCTTGCTGGCGTGGTCCATGACCACCACAACGCGGCCCACACCCGCGACCAGATCCATCGCGCCGCCCATGCCTTTGACCAGCTTGCCGGGGATCATCCAGTTGGCAAGGTCGCCGTTTTCAGCCACTTCCATCGCGCCCAGAATGGCCATGGCAATCTTGCCGCCGCGGATCATCCCGAAGGAGGTCGAGCTGTCGAAATACGAGGTGCGGTCCAGCTCGGTGATGGTCTGCTTGCCCGCGTTGATCAGGTCGGCGTCTTCCTCGCCCTCGATGGGGAAAGCGCCCATGCCCAACATGCCGTTTTCCGACTGCAACGTCACATCCATCCCCTCGGGGATGTAGTTGGACACCAGCGTCGGAATCCCGATGCCAAGGTTTACATACCAACCGTCTTGCAGTTCCTGCGCGGCGCGTGCCGCCATTTGATTGCGATCCCAAGCCATTATGCCGTCCTCACTGTGCGCTGTTCGATGCGTTTCTCGTGATCACCCTGAATGATGCGGTGCACATAGATGCCGGGCAGGTGGATCGCGTCGCCGCCAAGGCTGCCACGGGGGACGATCTCTTCGACCTCGGCGATGCAGATCTTGCCACACATGGCCGCTGGCGGGTTGAAGTTGCGCGCAGTCTTGCGGAACACGAGGTTGCCAGTGTCATCCGCTTTCCAGGCTTTCACGATCGCCAGATCCGCAACGATGCCCCGCTCAAGGATATAGGTCTCGCCGTCGAAATCCTTGTGCTCTTTGCCTTCGGCGATCACAGTGCCAACGCCGGTTTTGGTATAGAACCCGGGGATGCCCGCACCACCCGCACGCATACGTTCGGCCAAGGTGCCTTGCGGATTAAATTCCAGCTCAAGCTCGCCGCCGAGATACTGGCGCATGAATTCCTTGTTCTCGCCGACGTAAGAGCTGATCATTTTCTTGACCTGCTTGGTCTGCAACAAGATACCGATGCCGAAATCATCTACGCCCGCATTGTTCGAGGCAAAGGTCAAATCCTTGGTGCCCGCGTCCCGGATCGCGTTCAGCAGCAGTTCGGGAATACCGCAAAGGCCAAAGCCCCCCGCTGCGATCAGCATGCCATCGTGCAGCACGCCTTCCAGCGCCTCGGCAGCGCTTCCATAGATTTTCTTCATTCCGGCTCCTTTCAAGAGAGGCTCACGGCCCTGTCGTATTATCGTTATACGACTTCTATGACGCGGCGTAACGAACGTGTCAAACCGCCGACGCTAATGTCAGCGGTACCAGTGGAGCTTGCCGGAAAATTCGGGTGAATGTGCGCCCACCCTGCGTCGGGTGGGCAGCTGTCGTTGCGGGGCCAGTGCAGCCCGCAGCGAGGTCAGACGATGCGTACCTGCGTGCCGATGGGGGCAATCTGGTACAGCGCCTCGATCATGTGGTTGTAAAGCCCGATGCACCCGTCCGAGCTTTGCCGCCCGATCTTGCGCGTGTCATGGGTGCCGTGGATCAGATAGGCGGGCCAGCTGAGGTACATCGCATGGGTGCCAAGCGGGTTGTCCGGACCGGGCGGCATATACTTCAGATCGGGATCGCGTTCGATCATGCTGGGGGTCGGTGTCCAGTCGGGCCCGACACGTTTGCGCACAATGCGGGTGTAGCCGCGTTTGGTCAGCTCGTCGCTGCGGGGCACGGAGGTCGGGTAAATCTTGTAGGTCTCGCCATCGCCGCCCCAATAGTGCAGCGCGCGGGAAGAGGTATCAGCCACGATCGCGGCTTTGCCCAATGTATCAAAGTGGTCCTGCCAGTTCTGGCTGGAAAATCCGTTGGTGTTATGACGTACCGGCGCCGCGATCTCTGGCACCGGCGTCTGTGCGCGCAATAGGGCCGGCGTGAAAAGCGCCGCGCCCGCTGTCAGGATCAACCCGCGTCTTGAGAATGTCTGCTCTGCCATCTTTATGTCCTTCTACCGTGGCGATTGTCACAGGTAAAAGCAGCAAGGGCAGGGCGGGGCAACTCACATATATGTCATTTCATGAATATGTGAGTTGCGCTCTCACTCTTCCGGTGCGGCGGCCGATTTTGCGGGTGCCTTTTTGGCCGCTGGTTTCTTTGCGGGGGCCTTCTTGGCAGCCGTTTTCTTGGCCGGAGCCTTTTTCGCAGCGGTTTTCTTTGCTGCGGGCTTCTTGGTTGCGGCTTTGCGCTTGGCAGGGGATTTCGCCAGCTTTTCCTCGATCAACTCAACCGCACGTTCCATGGTCAGATCGGCAGGCTCGACC
Source organism: Sulfitobacter sp. EE-36 (assembly GCF_000152605.1). Classification (NCBI taxonomy): domain Bacteria; kingdom Pseudomonadati; phylum Pseudomonadota; class Alphaproteobacteria; order Rhodobacterales; family Roseobacteraceae; genus Sulfitobacter; species Sulfitobacter sp. EE-36. Next base: position 1,418,378 of record NZ_CH959310.1, read on the forward strand.
TCTTTGGGGATGGTGGCGTTGACTTTCTCCCACTTCACATAGGGCCCGTATTTGCCTTCCATGATGTTGACCTCGCCGCCCAGATCAGGGTGTTCGCCCATCTCGCGGATCGGTTTTGCCGCTTTGCCACGCCCGCCACGGCTGGCGACTTTCTCGGCCAGCAATTGCACGGCGCGGTTCATGCCAACGGTGAACACCTCGTCCAGTGTTTCGAGGTTCGCATTGGTCCCGCCACGGTTCGACGTGCTGTCGGCGTGTTTGATATAGGGGCCGTAGCGCCCGATATTTGCCCAGACCATCACCCCATCTTCCGGGTGCGGGCCGATCTCTCGCGGCAACGACAGCAGCATGACAGCGCGTTCCAGCTCCAGCTCTTCGGCGGGCCAGTCCTTGGGCACCGATTGACGCGGCGGTTTTTTGTTCTCTTCGGTGACGGGGCCGCGCTGCACATAGGGGCCGAAGCGCCCTTTGAACACGCGAATCTCGTCGCCCATATCCTCGCCCAGAAGTTTGCCATCGGGCGGAATAGCCGAGGCTTCTGCCTCGGGGTCGGGCGGGCCGAAGGGGCGGGTATAGCGGCATTCAGGGTAGTTCGAACAGCCGATGAACGCGCCGCCGGACCGTGCGGTGCGCATGGACAAACGCCCGATCTCGCAGTTGGGGCACAGGCGCGGGTCGCTGCCATCCTCATTGGGCGGGAAGAGATGCGGCTCGAGTACCTCGTTGATCTTCTCCAACACCTCGGTGATGCGCAAATCGGCGGTTTCGGCAATCGCAGCCGAAAAATCCTGCCAGAACCGGCCCAGCACATCCTTATAGTCGGCATCCGCCGCGCTCACCTTATCAAGCTGGTTTTCCAGATCGGCGGTGAAGTCATAGCCCACATATTTGCGGAAGTAATTCTCGAGGAAGGCCGTCACCAAACGGCCCTTATCCTCGGGGAACAGACGGTTGCCTTCCTTGCGAACGTATTCGCGGTCCTGAATGGTGGTGACAACGCTGGCGTAGGTCGACGGGCGCCCGATTCCCAGCTCTTCCATGCGCTTGACCAATGTCGCTTCGGTGTAGCGGGGGGGCGGCTGGGTAAAGTGCTGCTCTGGCGTGACAGAGCGTTTGTCCATCTTGTCGCCTTGGGTGATCTGCGGCAGGCGCTTGTCATCCTCGTCCACGACATCGTCGCGGCCTTCTTCGTAGACGCGCAGGAAGCCGTCGAATTTCACCACCTGACCGGTGGCGCGCAGCCCGACCTGTTCGTCCTTGCTGCCGATCTCTACCGTGGTGCGTTCCAGACGGGCACTTTCCATCTGGCAGGCCAGCGTGCGCTTCCAGATCAAGTCGTACAGCTTGCGTTGATCCGGTTCGGTCAGTTTCAGCGCGTCGGCATCTTTGGTCATGTCGGTGGGGCGCACACATTCGTGCGCCTCTTGCGCGTTCTTGGCCTTGTTCTTGTAGATACGCGGCTCAGACGGGACATACTCCGCCCCGAACCGGTCCGAGATGGCGTCCCGTGCCATCGTGATCGCCTCGGGGGCCATGTCGATGCCGTCTGTCCGCATATAAGTGATGTGGCCAGCTTCATAAAGACGCTGTGCTGTGCTCATGGTCTGGCGTGCGCCCATGCCGAACTTGCGGCTGGCTTCCTGCTGCAACGTCGAGGTCATGAACGGGGCCGAGGGGTTGCGGCTCGCGGGTTTCGCTTCGACACTTGTGACCGTCAGATCGCGGCTGGTAATCGCCTGTACCGCCATCTCGGCCTGGGTTTCATTGCCAAGATCAAAACGGTCCAGCTTTTTACCGGCAAGCGTGACCAGACGGGCCTCGAACTCTTGCCCGCGCGGCGTGGCGACCAGTGCCTTGACGCTCCAGTATTCGCGGTTGCGGAAGGCCTCGATCTCCATCTCGCGCTCGACGATCAGACGCAAGGTGACCGACTGTACCCGCCCCGCCGATTTCGCGCCCGGCAATTTACGCCACAGGACAGGCGACAGGTTGAAGCCCACCAGATAATCCAGCGCGCGCCGTGCCAGATAGGCCTCGACCAGTGGCATATCGACCTGACGCGGGTTCGCCATCGCTTCGGTCACGGCCTTTTTGGTGATCTGGTTGAACACCACGCGGCTGACCGGTGTGTCCTTCTTGATCGACTTGCGCTTGGTCAGCGCCTCTTGCAGGTGCCAGCTGATCGCTTCGCCTTCGCGGTCAGGGTCAGTCGCGAGGATCAATGCGTTGTCGTCTTTCAGCGCATCCGCGATGGCTTTGACGTGTTTCTTGCTTGCTGCGGCGACTTCCCAAGTCATGTCGAACCCGTTTTCCGGGTCGACCGATCCGTCTTTGGGCGGCAGATCGCGGACGTGGCCGTAGGACGCAAGCACGGTGTAATCACTGCCGAGATACGAGTTGATCGTTTTAGCTTTGGCAGGTGATTCGACGACGACAACTGGCATAAAATTCGGCACCTTGGATCAAATTAATTCGCGTGGCTTATGCTGTGACATGTGGCGTGAAGCGAAGTTTGTCAATCCGCAGAACAGCGCGCCCCCTTTGATACACGGGTTATAAAGCGCGTTTTCGGGGGTGTTTCACGGTGCAATCCGGCCGCGGTTCCGGCTTCCAGATGGTCTAAATCCCGGGGGCGCTTTGGAGGTTCTCCAAAGCGGGGGCTGGCCCCCGATCTGCGGCCGCGTCACGCTCAGTCCGCGCGGGATACCAGCCCGCCTGCATGGCGCAGGATATGCCCGTTCAGCTCAAGCTCGACCAGAACAGGTGTGGCGATCCCCGGTGCGACCGCCAGATCGCGCAACAGCTGGTCTTCGGCAACGGGGCTGGGGCCAAGGCGTGACAATATATCGGTGTGCAGCGCTGCAATGTCGCGCTGGGGCGCGGGGGCGGCTGCTGGGGGAATGGGCGGGCTGGCGGCGGGAGCCTTTGCCGGCCCCAGTTGATCAATCACATCTGCGGCATTGCGTACCAGCGCCGCCCCGTCACGGATCAGCATGTTGCAGCCCGCGGCACGGGCATCGAAGGGGTGGCCGGGCACGGCAAGCACCTCTCGCCCCTGATCCAGCGCGTCACGGGCGGTGATCAGGCTGCCGGATTTCGCCGCCGCTTCGACCACGACCGTTGCGCGGCTTAGCCCTGCGATGATCCTGTTGCGGCTGGGGAAATGCCGCGCCATCGGTTGCAGCCCCATCGGTTGTTCCGAAATGCGCAGCCCTTGGGCCGCGATATCTTGGGCAAGCGTCGTATTCTCTACCGGATAGATCACATCGACGCCCCCCGCTTGCACCGCGATTGTGCCGGATTCGAGCGTGGCCAGATGCCCCGCGGCATCAATCCCCCGCGCCAATCCCGAGACGACCGTAAACCCCGCCTCACCCAAGCCGGATGCCAAGGCGCGGGCCATGCGCGTCCCGAGCGATGAGGCGTTTCGCGCGCCCACAATCGACACCAAGGGGCGGTGCAGCAGCTCGATATCTCCGATTGCCCATAGAAACGGGGGGGCGTCGTCAAGCTCTGCCAGATGAGGGGGATAGGCTGCGCAATCATGGGTGATCAAGCGCGCATTCGCGGCCTTTGCCGCGCGCAGCTCTGCGTGCACGACATTCTCGGGGCAGATGCGATAATCTTTCACACCTGCGGCGCGGGCGACGTCGGGCAATGCCTCAAGCGCGGCACGCGCTGTGCCGTAGTCGCGCAGCATGCGGTAATAGGTGACAACGCCGACACGGCGCGAGCGCAACAGACGAAGCCGCGCAAAGCTGTCGTCTTCCAGGGTGGGTGGGACCAAGGGGGGCGTGGAAGAGGAAGGAGCGTTGTTCCTGTCAGTCATCCCGCGTCTCCGTCCGTTGCCTCACCAGCTTTAGGCAAAGCTGCTTAACGAAACGTGAACGGCGAAGGTATAATCCGAACTACTAATCTTCTTCGGTGTGCGATCCGGTATCGGATTTCCGGATCACCGGAGCACCTGGGTGCACTCCGGCAATCCGGTGTGCTCAGGCGGCAGCGGCACCGCCGACGGTCAGGCCGCCGATCATCAATGTGGGCTGTCCAACGCCCACGGGCACCCATTGGCCCGCCTTGCCGCAGTTGCCCATGCCCGGATCCAGCGCGGGATCATTGCCGATGGCGCGGATCTGTTGCAGCGCCGTGGCCCCGTCTCCGATCAGCGTGGCCCCTTTGACGGGGTCCCCGACCACGCCATTGCGCACACGGTAAGCTTCGGTGCAGGAGAAAACGAACTTGCCGTTGGTGATATCCACCTGCCCGCCGCCAAAACCGACCGCATAGATGCCGTCCTTGAGGTCCGCGACGATATCACCGGGGGCCACGTCACCGCCCAGCATATAGGTGTTGGTCATGCGCGGCATCGGGGTGTGGGCATAGGATTCGCGGCGGCCATTGCCGGTCGGGGCCACGCCCATCAGCCGGGCGTTCTGCCGGTCCTGCATATAGCCTACCAGCACACCGTCCTCGATCAGCACATTCTTGGCGGAGGGCGTGCCTTCGTCATCAACAGAGATAGACCCGCGCCGGTCGGGCAGGGTGCCATCATCCAGCACCGTCACGCCTTTGGCGGCGATGCGTTGGCCCATGAGGCCGGCAAAGGCGCTTGAACCCTTACGGTTGAAATCTCCTTCCAATCCGTGACCGATGGCCTCGTGCAGCAGGATGCCGGGCCAGCCGGGGCCAAGCACAACATCCATGACGCCCGCAGGCGCAGGCACGGCACGCAGGTTGACGCAGGCGATGCGCAGGGCTTCGCGCGTTTTGGCCTGCCAGTCGGCGGGGTCCAACAGTCCGTCCAGCCCGACACGCCCGCCGCCACCGGCGGTCCCGCTTTCGCGGCGGCCATCCTGTTCGACAATGACCGACACGTTCACCCGCGTCATCGGGCGCACATCGCGGACAGAGGTGCCCTCTGGGCGCAGAATCTCGACCTCCTGAATAGAGGCAGAGATAGAGGCAGAAACCTGCACGACACGCGCATCAAGGCTGCGGGCGAAGTCGTCGATCTCGCGCAGGGTGTCGACCTTGACGGGAAAGGCCGCGCCCGCGATCGGATCTTCGTCGGTATAGAGCTTTTGATTGGTCGCGGCTGGCGCATCCGCCCATGTGCCGCCCCCCGCACCCACGGCCAGCCGTGCTGTCTCGCTTGCGCGGCGCAGGGCGGCTTCGGTGATCTCGGTCGAGTGGGCATAGCCAGAGACATCGCCCCGCACCGCCCGCAAGCCAAAGCCTTCGGAGGCATCGTAGCTGGCCGTTTTCAGCCGCCCGTCGTCAAACACCAACCCTTCAGACCGCCGGCGTTCGAAAAACAGTTCCCCGTCGTCGGCACCTGCCACAGCGTCGCGCAGGATGGACAGCGCGGCGTCACGGTCAAGCTGCGCCTCAAAGGGGTTGAAAGGCGGCTGGCTCATAAAAATGTTCCCTGAATCGTGTCATAAAAATCGCTTCGCGTCCGTTTGACGCAAGCAGAAGTCTTTATCTTGAAGTTAGAATATGATTGTAAGCGTACAGATTACAACGGGACAGCTGCCTCCAATTGCGGGGTGCTGCTGGGATTCGCTTATCAATGGTCACAAGATCAGGACGACATATGAAACATCTTCTCTCTTTTTCGGGTCTCATGGCCGCTTTTTCCGCCGTGCCAGCAATGGCGCAGGAAAACCTTCGCATCGACGGGCTGGAAATCATTGGTGAGCCGGTAGACGGCAAGATGGGCTTTCAGCCAGCCGTGACCCGCGTCGCGCAAGACATTCACGATCTGGACCACCTGATCCTGATCATCATCACCTTGATCACCATCTTCGTGACCGGTCTTATCCTTTGGGTGGCGATCCGCTATAACCGCAAGCGCAACCCCGTTGCCGCATCCTTCACACACCACACGCCGGTTGAAATCCTCTGGACCGTCGCACCGATCGTGATTCTGGTGCTGATCGGGGCCTATTCGCTGCCGATCCTGTTCCGTCAGCAGGAAATCCCGCAGGCCGACCTGACCATCAAAGCGACCGGCAACCAGTGGTACTGGTCCTATGAATATGTCGACGAGGGCTTTGGCTTTGACAGCTATATGATCGGTGCACCGGCTGTTGGCGGCGAAAACCGCAAAACACCCGAAGTTATCGCGCAGCTTGAAGCGGCCGGCTATACCGAACAGCAGTTCCTGCTGGCGACCGATACCGCCGTTGTGATCCCTGTCGGTCAGACCATCGTTGTTCAGGTCACCGGTTCCGACGTGATCCACTCCTGGGCGATGCCTGCCTTCGGTGTGAAACAGGACGCCGTGCCCGGCCGTCTGGCGGAGACATGGTTCACCGCCGAGAAAGAAGGCGTGTACTTCGGTCAGTGTTCCGAGCTGTGCGGCAACGCCCACGCCTATATGCCGATCACTGTGAAAGTCGTCTCGGAAGAGGCCTATGCCGAGTGGCTTGGCAACGCGAAAGAAGAGTATGCGGGCATCCCGCAGACTCTGACTGTTGCGTCCAAGTAAGGCACAATTGCTGATGCGGGGTGCGCGAGGCGCGCCCCGGGTTCCTTTTGTATGAGAGATCGCATGACAGATACCAGCACGACACCTGCGGGCGAGTATGAGGCGCAGTTCGGCGATTATTTCGCCCTGATGAAGCCGCGCGTCATGCAGTTGGTGGTATTTACCGCACTTGTTGGCATGCTCGCCGCGCCCGAGTCTGTGCACCCCGTGATCGGCTTTGCCTCGATCCTGTTTGTTGCAATCGGGGCAGGGGCCTCGGGCGCGCTGAACATGTGGTGGGACGCAGACATCGACGCGATCATGCGCCGGACCCAAGGCCGCCCGATCCCGTCGGGGCGCGTCCAGCCGGGCGAAGCACTGGCGATCGGTGTGGCGCTGTCGGGCATGTCTGTCGTCATGCTGGGGCTGGCGGCCAACCTGCTGGCCGCGGGCATGCTGCTGTTCACGATCCTCTTCTACGCCGTTTTCTATTCCATGTGGCTTAAGCGTGCGACGCCGCAGAACATTGTCATCGGTGGTGCTGCGGGGGCGTTCCCGCCCGTGATCGGCTGGATCATCGCCACCGGCAGCTTTTCGGTCGAGGCATGGCTGATGTTCGCGCTGATTTTCATGTGGACCCCGCCGCACTTCTGGGCCTTGGCGCTGTTCATGCGCAATGACTATGACGACGCGAAGGTGCCGATGCTGACCGTGACCCACGGCCGCCGCTCCACCCGTCGTCATATTCTGGCCTATACTGTTTTGCTGGTCATTCTGGCGGTCGGCACCGGCTTCACCTCGATCGGCGGGCCAATCTATCTGGCGACCGCGGGCGTGCTGAACCTGTTGTTCCTGATCGGGGCCTTCCGCATCTGGCAACGTGATGAAGACGACAGCGAAGCCGATGATTTCCGCGTTGAACGCAAGTTCTTCCGCCTGTCGCTATGGTATCTCTTCCTGCACTTCGGTGCCATTTTGCTTGAGGCCACCCTGCGGGGCTACGGCTTGGGAGGCTGGTAATGGGCATTCGCGCTGAACACGAGATTCACACACGCCGCCGCGGGCGCAACCTTGGCGTCGGTCTGCTGCTGGCCGCCTTCGTCGTGCTGGTCATGGCGCTGACCTTTGTCAAAATCACCAACATCGATTTCAACGATCTGCCCGGTGGTGAGCTTCAAACACAGGAGAGCAACTGATGGCCCTGTCCGGACCCGCGAAGACTGTGGTGCAAACCGTCTCTGTCGTCATCCTGATGGGCGGGCTGGCCTGGGCATCGGTGCCGTTCTACGATTGGTTCTGCCGCGTCACCGGCTTTGGCGGGACGCCGGGACAGGTCGCGGGGGCCGAGGGCGAGGTGCTGGATCAGACGATCAAGGTGCGTTTCGACGGCAGCTTGAACGAAGACATGCCTTGGGAATTCAAACCCGTCGTCAACGAGATGGAACTGCGCATCGGCGAGACCGGGCTGGCGTTCTACGAGGCCTATAACCCAACCGATCACCCCGTCGCGGGGCAGGCGTCCTACAACGTGACGCCCTATGCCGCCGGGGCCTTCTTTGAAAAGATCGAATGTTTCTGCTTTACTGAACAGGTGCTCGCCCCCGGTGAGCGTGTTCAAATGCCCGTCAGCTTCTTTGTTGACCCCGAAATCGTCGAAGACCGTGATGGCAAGTATGTACATACGATCACACTGTCTTATACGTTCTATGAAATTGACCTGCCCGAGGACTATGAAGCCCCCGATCAGGACAGCGAGACAAACCTGAATTAAGAAAAAGGTGAGGGACTGAACCAATGGCCCATGAAAAGAACCATGACTATCACATTCTGCCGCCGTCCACATGGCCATTGCTCAGCTCCATCGCCGGCTGTGTCATGCTGGTTGGTGGTGTCTTCTGGATGCACGATGTAACCCCCTTCGTCTTCTTGGGTGGTCTGGTTGCCGTTCTGTACTGCATGTTCGGATGGTGGTCCGAGGTGGTTGCTGAAAGCCACGTCGGCGATCACACCAACGTCGTGCGCATCGGTCTGCGCTATGGCTTCATCCTGTTCATCATGTCCGAAGTGATGTTCTTTGTGGCGTGGTTCTGGACCTTCTTCAAAGAAGCCCTGTACCCGATGGATGAATTCCCGGGCTCCACATATGTGCAGCCGGATATCATTCCCGTTGACGCCTTCCACCTGCCGCTGATCAACACGCTGATCCTGCTGCTGTCGGGCTGCGCTGTCACATGGGCACACCACGCGCTGGTACATGAAAACAACCGCAAAGACCTGATCGCCGGCCTGTCCATCGCGATCGTTCTGGGCATGCTGTTCACCGCGTTCCAGGCCTATGAATACTATGAACTGCTGGCCCATGACGACTGGACCTTCGGCGGCGACCTGTTCTTCTCCAGCTTCTTCATGGCGACAGGCTTCCACGGTTTCCACGTTGTGATCGGCACGATCTTCCTTGCGGTCTGCCTGTTCCGCGCGATGAAAGGCCACTTTACCCAAGAGCAGCACGTAGGCTTCGAAGCCGCCGCCTGGTACTGGCACTTTGTTGATGTGGTCTGGCTGTTCCTTTTCTTCGCCGTCTACATGTGGGGCATCTAAGCCCGCAGTCGGCTTGCAAACCGGGCCGCAATCACTAAAAGCAACAGGCGCGCGAGGGGGACCTTGCGCGCCTTTGCATTGCCGCCACCCGTCCACGGGTGCCAACCTCAAGAGAGCTTTATGCGTCGTACGCTATTCCTGCTGATTGTCGGCCTTGGCGGGGCTGCTATCCTGATCTGGCTGGGCGTTTGGCAGATCCAGCGGCTAGCGTGGAAAGAGGCGATCATCGCCGACATCAACACCCGCATCGCCGCCGCCCCCGTCGACCTGCCCCCTACCGTCAACGCCGAGGATGACGCCTATTTGCCCGTCGCGGTGACCGGTGCCTATCGCGCAGGCGAGGTGCATGTGCTTGTGTCCCAGAAAGACGTCGGCGCAGGCTACCGCGTCATCGCGCCTTTCACGCTAGAGGATGGCCGCCGCATCATGGTCGACCGCGGCTTTGTCCTGACGACGGACAAGGACGCCTCCCGCGCGTTGGGCCCCGCGACGGTGACGGGCAATCTGCAATGGCCGCGCGAAACCGATAGCTTCACCCCAGAGGCCGACCTGAAGGGCAACATCTGGTTCGCCCGCGATGTGCCGGATATGGCGCAAACGCTTGGCACCGACCCCGTTCTTCTGGTTGCGCGCAGCAGCACGCCTCAGCCAGCGGCGATCAGCCCGTTGCCCGTCGATACCGCCCGTATTCCCAACGACCACTTGCAATATGCCATCACTTGGTTCTCTCTTGCCGCGATCTGGCTTGGGATGAGCCTGTTCTTCTTGCGCCGCCGCCGCGCGCCCAAAACCGAAAGCTGACCCTTATGCGTTATGTCTCCACCCGTGGTTCCGCCCCCGTTTTGTCGTTCGAAGAGGCGCTGCTGACCGGCCTCGCCCGTGACGGCGGCCTGTATGTGCCCGAAACGATCCCGACGCTCGGCACCGATGAGCTGCGCGAGATGGCCACGATGTCCTACGAGGATGTCGCCTTTCGTGTGATGAAACCCTTTGTCGGCGACACATTCAGCGACGATGAATTCAAGGCACTGATCGCCAAGGCCTATGCGGGCTTCAACCACAAGGTGCGCGCGCCGCTGGTGCAGCTTGAACAGGGGCATTTCCTGCTTGAACTGTTCCACGGTCCCACGCTGGCGTTCAAAGATTTTGCCATGCAGTTGATCGGCCACATGTTCCAGGCCGTTCTGTCGCGCAAGGGTGAACGGGTGACCATCGTCGGTGCGACCTCGGGCGATACCGGATCGGCCGCGATCGAAGCCTTCCGCGGGCTGGATAACGTTGACGTTTTCATTCTTTTCCCCCACGGCCGCGTGTCCGAAGTACAGCGCCGACAGATGACCACACCATCGGAAAGCAACGTGCACGCGCTGGCGCTGGACGGTGATTTCGACGACTGTCAGGCGCGCCTGAAAGACATGTTCAACGACCACGCTTTCCGCGACGGCGTGCAACTGGCAGGGGTCAATAGCATCAACTGGGGCCGCGTGCTGGCGCAGGTGGTCTATTACTTCACCGCAGGGCTGGCTATGGGCGCGCTGGACCGCAAGGTCAGCTTTACCGTGCCCACGGGCAACTTCGGCGACATCTTCGCGGGCTATATCGCGCGCGAAATGGGACTGCCGATTGCCGATCTGGTGGTTGCGACGAACCAGAATGACATCCTGCACCGCTGCCTGACCACAGGCGGCTACCACAAGGGCGAGGTTCATGCCTCTATCAGCCCATCGATGGATATTCAGGTCAGCTCCAACTTTGAACGCGCCTTGTATTTCGCCTACGGCCAAGACAGCGACGCGATCAATGCGCTGATGGGCGATCTGGCGAAGGGTGGGTTTGACGTCGGCGACAATGCCCTGCGCGACCTGCAAAACACCTATAAATCGGGCCGCGTTTCCGAAGAGGAAACCAGCGAGACGATCAAGACCTTCTACGCCGACACAAACGAACTTCTGTGCCCGCATTCTGCCATCGGGGTGCGCGTGGGGGCGGCCTTGCGTGATCCTGCGACGCCGATGATCACGCTGGCCACCGCGCATCCGGCCAAGTTCCCCGACGCGGTCGAAGCCGCCACAGGCCAGCGCCCGCCGCTGCCCGATCACATGGCCGATCTGTTCGATCGCGAAGAACGCGTGACCCGCGTGCCGAACGACCTTGAGGCGCTCAAGGATATCATTAAAGGGGGCATCGCTCAGTGAGCTTGCAACAACACCGCCTGTCCAACGGCTTTCGTATCGTAACCGAGCATATGCCGGGGCTTGCATCGGCATCTATCGGGGTCTGGGTTTCGGCGGGCGCGCGGCATGAGACGGCCACGCAAAACGGTATCGCGCATTTCCTTGAGCATATGGCGTTCAAGGGCACGGCCAAGCGCACCTCGTTGCAAATCGCCGAAGCGATCGAGGATGTGGGCGGCTATATCAACGCCTATACCTCGCGCGAGGTGACGGCCTATTACGTGCGCGTGTTGGAAAATGACGTGTCGCTGGGGCTGGATGTGATCGCGGATATCTTGCGCAATCCCGTCCTTGATAATGGCGAGATCGAGGTGGAGCGCGGCGTGATCCTGCAAGAGATCGGTCAGGCGCTGGATACGCCGGATGATGTGATCTTTGACTGGTTGCAGGAAAAAGCATACCCCAACCAACCCATCGGGCGTACCATTCTGGGCCCGTCCGAACGCGTGTCGAATTTCAGCCGAGAAGACCTGTCGGGCTTTATCAGCCAGCATTACGGCCCCGACCAGATGATCCTCGCCGCCGCTGGGGCGGTGGACCATGACGAGATCGTGCGCCTTGCTGAACAGCTGTTCGGCGACATGCCCCCCAAGCCTCTCTTCGACGTGGATGCTGCCAAATTCAGCGGCGGTGAAGTGCGCCAGTTGAAACCGCTTGAGCAAGCGCATTTCGCGCTCGGGTTCGAAGCGCCCGGCTACCGCGCTGATGATATCTATGTCGCGCAGATCTATGCCTCTGCCCTGGGGGGCGGCATGTCGAGCCGTCTGTTCCAGGAGGTCCGCGAGAACCGCGGCCTGTGTTATACGATCTTCGCGCAGGCAGGGGCCTATGCCGATACGGGCATGATGACGATCTATGCGGGCACCAGCGGTGAACAGCTGCCCGAACTGGCGGGCATCACCATTGACGAGATGAAGCGCGCCGCCTCCGACATGTCCCCGGCCGAGGTCGCGCGGGCACGGGCGCAGATGAAGGCTGGGCTGCTGATGGGGCTGGAAAGCCCGTCGAACCGCGCGGAACGTCTGGCGCGTCTCATTCAGATCTGGGACCGCGTACCCCCGCTGGAAGAGACCATCGCGCAGATCGACGCGGTCACCACAGGCGACGTGCGCGACTTTGCCCAGAATATCGCCGCCAGCGCCCCTGCGGCATTGGCGCTTTATGGACCCGTTGACGGCGCGCCCACATTGGAAGAACTTCAGGAGCGTCGCGCTGCCTGATGCAACTGCTGAAACGAAAGCTTGCCATTGAAACCGAAAGGCTGACGTTGCGGCCACCGGTGCATGCTGACTTCCGCCCCTGGGCCACCCTGCGGTCGGACAGTATCACCTACCTCACCCCGTGGGAGCCGTCTTGGGCACCGGACCACCTGTCGCGCAAAGCGTTTACCAATCGGGTCTACTGGGCCAATCGGTCGGTCTCTGCGGGGACGGCGCTGCCGCTGTTCCTGATCCGCCGCAAGGATAACATGCTGATCGGGGCGATCACGCTGGATAATATCCGCCGCGGCCCGGCACAGGCGGGCACCTTGGGGTATTGGACCGGCGAACAATTCGCCCGCCGTGGCTATATGCGCGAAGCGATCGAGGCGACGGTGCACCACGCCTTCACCCGTCTGGACATCAGCCGCGTCGAGGCCGCCTGCCTGCCCGAGAACATCGCCTCGCGCGGGTTGCTGGAAAAGACCGGTTTCAAATACGAAGGCGTCGCGCAAAGCTATCTGCAAATCGACGGGCGCTGGCGGACCCATGTGCTTTATGCGCAGCTGCGCGGGGACCGTCGGGGCAAGACCGCAGCGGGGTAGGGGGCTATGATCGCCTATGTCACTGTCGGGGCCGACGACCTTGCACGTGCCAAACGCTTCTATACGGCTTTCCTGCCAGCCTTGGGCTATGCGTTGACCGAAGGTCCCGAGGGCCTGAGCTTTGTGTTGCCACAGGCTTCGGGGCAGCCCGTGGCCTTGCCGGACTTCTACGTCAAACCGACCTTCGATGGTGCGCCGGCTTCTGCTGGCAACGGGTCCATGATCGCGTTCGAAGCAACCAGCCAGGCGGAGGTGCGCGTGTTACACGCCGCAGCGCTGGCCGCGGGCGGCAGCGATGAGGGCCAGCCGGGGTTTCGCGCCACCTATGGTCCGCGCTTCTACGTCAGCTACCTGCGCGACCCCCAAGGCAACAAGATCGCGGTGTTCTGCGATAATCCGGCAGAGCCGGCCAGGGATGATCCACCCAATGCGCCGACGCGTTGATGCGAAAAAGGCCAGACATCGCTGACTGGCCTTTCGTTACTCTGTTGTCCGCAGCGGCTTACTGGCGGCTTAGCGGCGGCGGTCGCGCCGCGCGCTCATCGGTTGGAAGGCGACGCCGACGTGTGCCTCGCAATAGGGCTTGCCCTGCTGTACGGGCAGACCGCAGAACCAGAAATCATCCGTCGCAGGGTCACCGACGGGCCATTTGCAGGTCCGCTCTGTCAGGTCCATCAGGCCAATCTTCTTCGACTTTTTCTCGACCTCGCTCACCTTGGCAAGCGCCTCAGGGCTGATCTCGTTCGCGGAGGGCTGCGGCGGCAGCGGCTGACCGGCGGGAATGATCTTGGCGCGCGCGGGCAGGTTGGGGCGGGGCGCTGGCGCGGCCTCTGCCGGTTCCGGCTCTGCGGCTTCGGGGGCGGGTTCAGCCTTGGGTTTGGCGGCCGCGGCGGGTTTCGCGGCAGGCTTGGCCTTGGCTTCCGGTTTGGCAGCAGCAGCAGGGGCGGCGGCGGGCGCTGCGGTTGCGGTCCGGTTGGACAGCCCCAGACGATGCACCTTGCCGATCACGGCATTGCGGGTCACACCGCCCAACTCCTTTGCAATCTGGCTTGCGGATTGGCCCTCGCCCCACATTTTCTTCAGGATCTCTACGCGGTCATCGGTCCAAGACATTTGGCGTCCTTAGCTAACAAGCGGCCCTTCTCAGGACCGCCGTGGAAAAATCTCAAGCCCCTATACTAATCACTGACAGCTTGGGTGCAAGGCGCGAACGGGCGATTGGGACGGCAGCGGGCGCAAACGCTCCCTTAAAACCACAGCAAAGCATCCCCGGCACCGTTCGTGGCACAGATTGCGGCGATCGCGCGCCAATTTTTGCTTTGCAAGCCGCGAAAAGCTGCTTATGCAAACGGCATGATCAACCGTTCGACATCCTCATTGCGACGACGCCAAGGCTAATTGGCGACACCGGTCCCTGACACGGGGGGCACGGCATTGATCTTTTGCGACATAAATTGCGTCGCACCCCTTCAAATCTTATTGACCCTCTCCGTCACACATGGCCTTTTGTGCCTTTGATGCGGCCAAACCATAAGGATGATCCTGATGATCCCATCTGTTCTGCCGACCTATTCACGCGCCCCCCTGAGCTTTGTCAAAGGCGAAGGGTCCTGGTTGATTGAACAGGACGGCCGCCGATTTCTGGATCTGGGCGCAGGCATTGCGGTGAACGCGCTTGGCCATGCGCACCCCGCGCTGGTGGCGGCGCTGACCGAACAGGCGGGGCAGCTTTGGCACACCTCGAACCTCTACGAGATCCCCCAGCAACAGGAACTGGCCGACCGGCTGGTCGCGCTCAGCTTTGCCGATACGGTGTTCTTCACCAACTCCGGCACCGAGGCATGCGAACTGGCGGTCAAGATGGCGCGCAAGTATTTCTACGACAAGGGCCAGCCCGACCGGACCGAGATCATCACCTTCTCGGGTTCGTTCCACGGGCGGTCATCTGCCGGGATCGCGGCGGCAGGGTCCGAGAAAATGACCAAAGGCTTCGGCCCGCTGCTCCCCGGTTTCAAACATATCGAATTTGGCGATATGGAGGCGCTTGGCGCGGCGATCACCGATACCACAGCCGCCATCATGATCGAACCGGTGCAGGGCGAAGGCGGCATCCGTCCCGTGCCGGATGCGGACCTCAAACAGATGCGCGCGCTGTGCGAAACACACGGGCTGCTGCTGATCTTTGACGAGGTGCAATGCGGCGTGGGCCGCACCGGCAAGATGTTCGCCCATGAATGGGCCGGTGTCACCCCCGACATCATGATGGTTGCCAAAGGCATCGGCGGCGGTTTCCCCCTGGGCGCCGTGCTGGCTACAGAGAACGCGGCTTCTGGCATGACGGCGGGTACCCACGGGTCGACCTATGGCGGCAACCCGCTGGGCTGTGCCGTGGGCAATGCTGTGGTCAATATCATCGGCACAGACGCCTTTCTTGACGATGTGAACCGCAAGGCCGGCCTGATGCGCCAAAAGCTCGAAGGGTTGGTCGCCAGCCACCCTGACGTGTTCGAAAGCGTGCGCGGCAGCGGGCTGATGCTGGGGCTGAAATGCAAAGCCACCAACAGCGATGTCGTCTCTGCGGGTTACCGTCACGAGGTCATCACAGTACCGGCGGCGGATAACGTAATCCGCCTGCTGCCCCCTCTCAATATCACCGATGAAGACATCGCCGAGGCCGTCTCCCGCCTTGATCAAGCGGCCAGCAGCCTTGCTGCGAGCTGACCTTCATTTTGCCCTATAAACTCCGGGGGGCCGGGGGGCTGGCCCCCCAACTCCCTAAAATTAAAAGAATACCCCATGAAACATTTTCTCGACATTCACCAAACCGATCCGGCTGACCTGCGCAGCATCATCGACAATGCCGCCACGATGAAATCGTCCCGTCTGGGCCGCCCCCGTGGTGCGCCGGATGATGAACAGCCGCTCAAGGATCACATGGTCGCGCTGATCTTTGAAAAGCCCTCGACACGGACGCGGGTCAGCTTTGACGTGGGCGTGCGTCAGATGGGCGGGCAGACGATGGTGCTGTCTGGCGCAGATATGCAACTCGGCCACGGCGAGACCATCGCCGACACGGCACGGGTGCTCAGCCGCTATGTCGATCTGATCATGATCCGCACCTTCGAAGAGGCGACCCTGCTGGAGATGGCGGAATATGCCTCTGTCCCGGTGATCAACGGGCTGACCAACCGCACCCACCCCTGCCAGATCATGGCCGATATCATGACCTTTGAAGAGCATAGCGGCCCGATCAAGGGCAAAAAGGTGGTCTGGTCCGGTGACGGCAACAACGTTTTTGCAAGCTTCGCGCATGCGGCCAAAGCCTTTGATTTCGAACTTGTGTTTACCGGCCCGCAGACACTGGACCCCGAGGCCGCGCTGAATGGCCTCTACACAACCGTGCGTGACCCGAACAAAGCGGTAGAGGGCGCGGATCTGGTCGTGACAGACACATGGGTATCGATGCATGATCCGCAATCGGCGCGCGAACGTCGGCACAACCAGCTGCGCGGCTATCAGGTGAATGACGCGCTGATGGCCAAGGCAAAGCCTGACGCGCTGTTTATGCACTGTTTGCCCGCACACCGCGATGACGAGGTGACAAGCTCTGTTATGGACGGCCCGAGCTCGGTCATTTTTGACGAGGCTGAAAACCGGCTGCACGCGCAAAAGTCGGTCATGCGCTGGTGCTTGGGGAAATGAGCGATCGGCGGCCCATCGTTGTCGCGGGTGCGGGGGCGATCGGCTGCTTTGTGGGTGGCATGCTTGCCGCCCACGGTCGCGATGTCACGCTGTTGGTACGTCCCCGCGTGGCAGAGCAGATCCGCAAGCATGGTTTGCGGCTGACGGGTTTTGACGGGCTCGACCAACAGGTGCCTGCCGCAAGCCTGACCCTCTCTCAGGACCCTGCCTGTCTTGCCGAGGCGGGGATCGTGCTGGTCACGGTCAAGACCGACGACACCGCCGACATCGCGCGGCTGGTGGCGCAGCACACGCCGGCGCTTTCGACCATTGTCAGCCTGCAAAACGGCCTCGACGCGGCCGAGATCCTGCGCGAGGCCTTGCCGCTGCATGATGTACGCGGGGGCATGGTGCCTTTCAACGTCGTCCCCCATGGCGACGGGCGGTATCACCGCGCGACCAGCGGGGATATTTTCGTCGAAACGGGCCGGATGCCACTGGCGGGCTATCTGTCGGTGCCGGGGTTGCAGGTGACGGGGACGGGGGCGATCATCGGCGTTCAATGGGGCAAGCTGTTGCTGAACCTGAACAACGCGCTGAATGCCCTGTCAGGGCTGACCTTGCAGCAACAACTGCTTAACCGGCGCTGGCGACGCGTGATGGCCGCCCAGATGGCCGAGGCGCTTGCCGTGCTGAAGGCTCATGGCATCCACCCTGCATCCTCTACGCCACTGCCCGCACAGCTGATCCCTTGGGTGCTGCGCCTGCCGACGCCGCTGTTCACGCGTGTCGCGGCCAAGATGCTGACGATTGACCCGATGGCGCGGACCTCGATGTCCTATGACCTGGAAGCAGGTAAACCGAGCGAGATCGACGCGCTTCAGGGGCGGATCATCGCGATGGGGGCGCAGGAAGGCATCGCCACGCCGCTGTGTCAGCGGGTCTCTGATCTGGTGAAAGAGGCGCAGGCGCGCGGTCCGGGGTTGCCCGATATGGACCCCTCGGACCTGCGCTAGGCGGCAAGGCCATGCGCCACAGCGCTTAGTTGACCAGCGCGTTCAACCCCAGAAAGATCATCGCTGACATGGTTGCTGCCGCAGGGACAGTGATGACCCATGCCGCGACGATGGTCATGAAGTGCGACCGGCGCACGAGTTTTCGGCGGCGGCGTTCCTCTACCGCGATGCGTTTGACCTGACCGGCTTTGGCACCGGGGCGACGCAGGCGGCGCTCCATATGCCATTCGCGGTAGAAGCCTACGCCAAAAACGCCCCCCACAGCGATATGGGTAGAGCTGACGGGCAGGCCCAGCCACGAGGCGATGATCACGGTGATCGCCGCAGAGAGGGCGACGCAATAGGCGCGCATCGGGTTCAGCTTGGTGATCTGGCTGCCCACCATGCGGATCAGTTTCGGCCCGAAAAGGAACAGCCCGAAGGAAATGCCGAAGGCCCCGATCACCATCACCCACATAGGGATAGAGACTTTGGCCTCGAACCCGCCGAACTCCGAGGCGTGGACGATCGCGGCAAGGGGCCCAACCGCGTTGGCGACATCATTGGCCCCATGGGCAAAGCTGAGCAGCGCTGCGGAAAAGACCAGGGGCAGGCCGAACAACACTTTGACGGACTTGTTGCGGTTTTCCATCCCGATCGACGCGCGGCGGATGGCGGGGTAGGAAATGGCATAGGCCAGAACGCCACAGGCCAAACCGATCAGCAGGGCCGAGCCCATGTTGATCTCGACGATCTTCTTGAGCCCCTTGAGCGCCAGATAGGTGGCAAAGACGCCGGACATGACGCCAATCAGGATCGGCACCCAGCGACGCGAAGCTGCGATCTTGTCCTCTTGGTAAAGGATTTGCGACTTGATCAGCGCAAGGAACATCGCCGCGACAGCGCCGCCCAAGACGGGCGAGATGATCCAGCTGAGGGCGATCATACTCATCGAAGGCCAATTCACTGCCGCCAGCCCCGCAGCCGCGATGCCGGCCCCCATGACGCCGCCCACGACCGAATGTGTGGTCGATACCGGCGCGCCCACCCATGTGGCCAGATTGACCCACAATGCCGACGAGATCAGCGCGGCCATCATGGCCCAGATGAACACTTGGGAATCTGCGACCGACGCGGGGTCGATGATCCCTTTTGAGATAGTCGATACCACGTCGCCGCCAGCCAGAAGGGCACCGGCACTTTCGCAAATGGCAGCGATGATGATCGCACCGCCCATGCTCAGCGCCTTGGCCCCGACGGCGGGGCCCATATTGTTGGCCACGTCATTGGCCCCGATGTTCACCGCCATATAGGCCCCGAAGGCTGCGGCAGCGATCACCACATAGTTGGACGGCTGCGCACCAAAGAACAGACCGGCGACCAGCGCGGCCAATACGATGAAGGCAAGGGCAATGCCAAATCCGACCATAGGCCGCGCCACATAGGTCGCGGCCTGCTCCACCCGCGAGATGCGGTTCAGGTCAGAATCCAGTGTTTTCCACTGTTGGCCTTTGGGTCCGTCGGTCATTGCTGCCTCATTTTCTAAAACCATGCGCTCGTGGCACAGTGAAAACGGTTTCGCAAGGCCGCACGGGGGCTATCGGGGCGTGGCGACTAGAGGTTCAGAAGGATTTCGCGCAAATCAGGCTCTGCCACCAGTTCGGCGGCTTCCTTTGGGGGCATCCAGCGGCGGGTGCGCATGTCAACCTCGGGGTATTCATCCTCGATGTGACGGACGCGGGTCAGGTAGACCTGTGCGATGACCGGCGTGGTCATCCCTTCGGACAGGCCCTTGTCATAGTCATAATACCCGATCGGCTCGCTTTCGATATCGGCCTTGGACACGCCTGCCTCTTCCCATGCTTCGCGCAGGGCGGCACCGGCCCCGTCCAGCCCGTCAATAGGCCAGCCTTTCGGGACGATCCATCGGCCGGTGTCACGGCTGGTGATCATCAGGACTT
The DNA here is from genome assembly GCF_000152605.1 of Sulfitobacter sp. EE-36. Taxonomy (NCBI): domain Bacteria; kingdom Pseudomonadati; phylum Pseudomonadota; class Alphaproteobacteria; order Rhodobacterales; family Roseobacteraceae; genus Sulfitobacter; species Sulfitobacter sp. EE-36. The sequence continues at coordinate 1,438,123 of NZ_CH959310.1, forward strand.
CTTTACCTTCGGGGGTTTCACGGTAGCACAATGCGGCGACCTGAATACGTTTGGGGCGGCGCCAGATGGGGAGGATCATACCCTCCCACGCGCGTTTGAGTTCATGTATCATAATTAAAACGTTAACCTGTAACTTCGTTGTTCTTGCTTTTATCCGGTCATCGTAGCTGAAAAAGAGACGAGAATCAATTTCACCCCCGCAAACCCTTGTGCAGCGGCGGTGTGCATCCCACTGTTTGATGGACCTTATAGGAGATTTAGCGCGATGGCCGCAGATTTAAAGACCGCAGATATTGGCGTTTATGGTCTGGGGACGATGGGCAGTGCGTTGTCGCTTAATCTGGCCGAGCAGGGGTTCCGTGTGGCGGTCAGCAACCGCGAAGCCGATTGGATCGCGCCCTTTCTGGAGGAGGCCGGACCGCTGGCGGGTCAGCTCTCGGGCCACGCGACGCTTGAGGATTTTGTCGACAGTATCGCGCAGCCCCGCAGCATCTTGTTCATGATCCCGTCGGGCGCACCGATGGATGCGATGATCGACGCGGTGATGCCGCTGCTGGATGAGGGCGACACCATCATTGATGGCGGCAACGCCGATTTCCACGACACCCGCCGCCGCGCCGCCGCCTTTGACGGTACGGGGCGGCATTTCGTTGGCATGGGCGTGTCGGGCGGTGAAGAGGGCGCGCGCCACGGCCCGTCTATGATGGTGGGCGGTACCGATCACAGCTGGACCCAGCTGCGCCCCATGCTCAGCGCGATTGCGGCCAAGTTTCAGGGCGCGCCTTGCGTAGATCATCTAGGGCCGGACGGGGCGGGGCATTTCGTCAAGACCGTGCACAACGGGATCGAATATGCCGACATGCAGATGATCGCCGAAGTCTACGGGCTGCTGCGCGACGCCGGTGGGCAAACGGCACCGCAGATCGGGGCGCTGTTTGAAAGCTGGCAGAAAGGGCCGCTCAGCTCTTACCTGATCGAGGTGTCTGCCGCCGCGCTGCAAACCGTGGATGCCGAGAGCGGGGCGCCGATGGTGGATCTGATCCTTGATAAGGCAGGTCAGAAAGGCACGGGCCGCTGGACCCTGATCGAGGCGCTGAAGCTTGGCCAGTCGGTCAGCACGATCGAGGCGGCCGTCGGCGCCCGTGGCTGGTCCAGCGAGAAAGCCTTGCGGGTCGCGGCGGCACCGCTCTTGCCGGATGCGGTGACCGGCGGCACGCTGCCAACCGAGGATGAGATGAAATCGGCCCTGCTGGCCGCGCGCATTCTGGGTCACGCGCAGGGGTTCCGCGTGTTGTCCGCCGCCTCTGACGAATTTGGCTGGCAGCTGGATATGGCCCGCATTGCAGAGATCTGGCGTGCGGGCTGTATCATCCGGTCAGCCTTGCTGGACGATCTGGCCGATGCGTTCCACGCAGGATTGCCCGAGGGGGCCTTGATCCTCGCCCCGGCCATCCGCGATATGCTGGGCGATCACCTTGCTGGCCTGCGCAAGACCGTCGCCGCCGGGGTGAGCCTGGGCGTGCCCATGCCCGCGCTAAGCGCGTCACTGGCGTGGTATGACAGCATCCGAACCGCACGCGGCTCCGCGAATTTGATCCAGGCGCAGCGCGACTTTTTCGGCGCGCATGGGTTTGAACGCGGCGATATCGCGGGCGCGCACCACGGGACGTGGAACGCGATCCGGCGCGACTAGGGCGCTGGTTTAGCCACGGCGCAGGGACGATTGCGCGAAAGGATCTGTCTCGTAGGTGACATGCGACAGATACAGACCCTGCGGCGGGGCGACGGGGCCGCAGGCTTGACGGTCCCGCGCAGCGAGCATCTGTTTCACATCGTCGGGCGCGAATGATCCGGCCCCGACGCGTTCAAGCGTGCCCACGATGCTGCGCACCTGATTGTGCAGGAAAGACCGCGCGCGCACGTCGAACTGCACCTCGACACCGCCGCCGACGGGATGCTCTGTCATATCCACGCGGTCCAGCGTTTTGACCGGCGTTTGCGCCTGACAGATGGTCGAGCGGAAGGTGGTGAAATCATGCTCGCCGATCAGATGGGTCGCGGCCTCGCGCATGCGGTCGATGTCCAGCGGCTTCTTGACCTGCCAGACCAGCCCCGCCTGATGTGTCGCCGGTGGGCGGCGTACCAGCACACGAAACAGATACCGGCGTTCGAGCGCGGAAAAACGGGCGTGAAAGTCATCATCCACCGCGACGCAATCGACGATCGCAATGGGCAGTGGTTTCAAATGATAGTTGATCGCCTCGGACAGGCGGAACGGGGTCCAGTCACGTTCCATATCGCAATGGGCGACCTGCGCCAGCGCGTGGACACCGGCGTCGGTGCGCCCTGCGGCGGCGATGTTATGGGCGCGCGGTTCGATCTTGGCCAAAGCGTCCTCTATCGCGCCTTGGACCGACGCAAGGTCGATCTGGCGTTGCCAGCCGACAAAAGGTGCGCCGTGGTATTCGATTTTCAGGGCATAGCGTTGCATGGCGGGCGTTTACCCTGAGGGTGCCCATCTGGCAATCCCTGACCCGCGTGCCTATGTTAGAGCGTAACGACAGGTGAAGGCGGGCACGGGCTTTGGTACTCTCAAGAATTGCCGATGGCATTTGGCGGCAGGTGGAAAATGTGCAGGACGGCGTATCCGAGACGTTTTTCGAGCCTGTGATCCGTCTGGGCGTGACCGGTTTGGCGCGCTCCGGCAAGACCGTCTTTATCACCTCGCTTGTGGCGAACCTGCTGGATCGCGGGCGGATGCCGGGGCTGCTTGCGGCCTCCGAAGGGCGGATCGAGGCGGCGTTCTTGCAGCCGCAGCCCGACGATACCGTGCCGCGGTTCGAATATGAAAACCACCTTGCCGCGCTGACGGGGCCCACGCCGCATTGGCCCGACAGCACCCGCGCCATATCGGAACTGCGCCTGTCCTTGCGGGTGCGGCCAAACGGCTTGCTTGCGGGGTTTCAGGGGCCGCGCACGGTGCATCTGGATATCGTGGATTACCCCGGCGAATGGCTGCTGGATCTGGCGCTGATGGATGTGAATTATGCCACGTGGTCGGCGCAGGTGCTGGCGCGGATCGCCAACCGCGAAGAGGCCGCGGGCTACCGCGCGCTGGTGGAGGCGACCGACCCCGAGGCGGCATTGGACGAACCCGTGGCCCAAGCGCTGGCCGCCAGCTTTGCCGAGTATCTGCAAACGGCACGTGCGAATGGCTATTCCGACTGCACACCGGGGCGGTTCCTGCTGCCCGGTGATCTGGCCGGATCGCCGGTGCTGACCTTTGCGCCCCTGCCGGGCGGCGAGGGGCCGCGCGGGTCACTGCTACGCGAGATGGCGCGGCGGTTCGAGGCGTATAAGCGGCAGGTGGTCAAACCGTTCTTTCGCGATCACTTTGCGCGGATCGACCGGCAGGTCGTGCTGGTGGATGCGCTTGGCGCGATCAATCAGGGCCCCCGTGCGGTCGAGGATCTGCGCGCTGCCATGAGCGATATCCTTGGCAGCTTCAAACCCGGACGCAACGGATTTCTGACGCAGCTTTTGCGCGGCAAACGGGTCGAGAAAATCCTCTTTGCCGCGACCAAGGCCGACCATTTGCACCACAGTCAGCACGCCAGCCTCACCGCGATCATGGAAGCGCTGACACGGGATGCCCGCGACCGCGCGCGCTTTGCGGGGGCTCAGACATCGGCCATGTCGCTGGCGTCTTTGCGTGCTACCACCGAAGCCACAATGACGCACAACGGCGAAACCCTAGAGGTCGTGCGCGGCAGCCTTCTGGATACCGGCAAAGAGGCCGCGTTCTATCCCGGTGAACTGCCCAAAGACCCGGCACATCTTCTAAGCCCGGCGCGGGCGGGGGCGGAAAAATGGCTGGATCAGGATTATCAGATCATGCGTTTTGCGCCTGCTCGGCTGAACCTGCGCCCCGGTGACGGGCCGCCGCATATCCGTCTGGACCGCGCGGCGGAATTCCTGATCGGGGATCGTCTGTGACCGGTGACGATGTGACCATCGCACCCGCGCGGGTGCTCGATGCCGGTCGCCTGTCAGAGGTGATGGCCTGTGCCAATGCAGATCACGATTGGCTGCCTCAGGCCCACAGCCGCGCAGAAGAGATCGGCACCCTGGGTGACATGATCGACGTGGGCTGGGTGCAGGTGGCGCGGACCGAGGGGCATGTTGTGGGCTTTCTGGCACGGCGTGCGGCCGAGATTCACGGGCTGTATCTGCACCCCAAGGCCCAAGGCAAAGGCATCGCGCAGCGTTTGCTGAACGGGGCCAAGGCGCAAAGCGATCGGCTCGCGCTGTGGAGTTTCGAGGCGAACCTGCGTGCGTCGCGGTTCTACCGTGCCGCGGGCTTTATTGAGGTGGCGCGCAGCGACGGGGCAGGCAATGATTTCGGGCTACCCGATGTGCGGTTTGAGTGGATGAAAGGGGCGGCGTGATGGCCAAGGGTCCGGTGCTATTTGATCTTGAAGAAGACACAACCGCGCGGCCTTCGGTATCGGATGCGCCGCCGGTGCCCGATGTGGGGACACCCGCGCCGCAAGGGCAGGCGATGCAGATCGCGGCACGGCTGGCCGCGCGCAAGCCGTCTAAGCTGGTGCGTCTGTTCTGGTGGTTGCTGACCACGCTGGTCGGCGCGCTGGTGTCCATTGCCGCGTGGAACTTTATCATGGGGCTGCTGGCGAGTTATCCGCTGTTGGGAATGGCGATGACGGTGCTTATTGGTGCGGTGCTGCTGGTTCTGGTACTGCTCTGTCTGCGCGAATTGGCGGCGTTTAGCCGTTTGGCGCGGCTTGACGGTTTGCATCACGATGTGGGCGAGGCGCTGGCGCAGAATGATCTGAAAGCCGCGCGGGCTGTGACGGACCGGCTGGTCGGCCTGTATCAGGGCCGCGAGGATACCCGTTGGGGCCGCGACCGTCTGGCAGAGCTGCGCGGTGATCAGTTGGATGCGCAGACCTTGCTGGCCCTGACCGAGGCAGAGCTATTAGGCCCTCTCGACATCGCCGCCAGCCGCGAGGTCGAGGCGGCGGCCCGTCAGGTCGCGACGGTGACGGCGCTGGTGCCCCTGGCGCTTGCCGATGTGGTCGCGGCGATGACCAGCAACCTGCGCATGATCCGCCGCGTGGCCGAGATATACGGCGGGCGCTCGGGCTTCTTTGGCTCATGGCGTTTGACGCGGGTGGTGCTGTCGCATCTGGTGGCGACAGGGGCCGTGGCTGTGGGCGACGACATGCTGGAACCGATCCTTGGTGGAACGATGCTGGCGAAACTGTCGCGCCGCTTTGGCGAAGGGCTGGTGAATGGTGCGTTGACTGCCCGCGTTGGCGTCGCCGCGATGGAGGTTTGTCGCCCCATGCCGTTCTCTGAACCCCGCCGCCCCAAGGTGCGTAGCATCATCAAACGCGCGCTGTCGGGGCTGTTTTCCAAAGGCAGCTAGATGCCGGGGCGAGGGGGCTTGTCGGTCGATCTGCTGCGGCCTATAAGGCTGCATATGACCCGGAACTCCGCGATCATTATTCGAATTATTTTCCCGGCGCTCTGATTGACGAGACGCCGGGCAGAGGTGCTTGAGTTTTTCGCACCGCATCCGAACATTCACCATTCCGAAATACCGTTGCCAAAGGACGCCCGCCATGTGCGCCGACACCCCCGAAACGCTTGACTATAAATCCACGCTGAACCTGCCAAAAACCGATTTCCCGATGCGCGCGGGCCTGCCCAAACGCGAACCCGAATGGCTGGAGCGGTGGGAAAAGATCGGCGTCTATGACCGCCTGCGCGAAAAGCAGGGGCGCAAGCCCTTTACGCTGCACGACGGCCCGCCCTATGCGAATGGCAACCTGCATATCGGCCACGCGCTGAACAAGACGATCAAGGACATGATCGTGCGGTCGCACCAGATGATGGGCTTTGACGCGCGCTATATCCCCGGTTGGGATTGCCACGGTCTGCCCATCGAATGGAAGATCGAAGAGCAGTACCGCCAGAAGGGCCGCGACAAGGACGATGTGCCGATCAACGATTTCCGCGCCGAATGCCGCAAGTTCGCCGCCGGCTGGGTCGATGTGCAGCGCGAGGAATTCAAACGTCTGGGCATCACCGGCAACTGGGCAGACCCCTATCTGACGATGGATTTCCACGCGGAACGTGTGATCGCCGAAGAATTCATGAAGTTCCTGATGAACGGCACGCTCTATCAAGGCTCCAAACCCGTGATGTGGTCGCCGGTTGAAAAGACCGCGCTGGCCGAGGCCGAGGTGGAATACCACGACAAGGAAAGCTTTACGATCTGGGTGAAGTTCAAGGTTGTTGGCACGGATGACGCCACCCTTGACGGCGCGCACGTCGTGATCTGGACCACGACGCCCTGGACCATGCCGTCCAACAAGGCCGTCGTCTATGGCGAAGATATCTCTTACGGTCTGTACGAAGTCACCGGCCGCCCCGAGGAATCCTGGGTCACTATCGGTGATCGCTATCTGCTGTCGGACAGCATGGCGATGGATGTGTTCGGGCGTGCGCGTCTGGACGACACGATGGTGCGCCGTTTGCGAGATGTGACGCAGGACGAGCTGGCAAAGATCAAGCTGCAGCACCCGCTGGCGGGGGCCGAAGGCAGCAATGGCGAATGGGACGATCTGCGCGACTTCCGCGCCGCTGATTTCGTGACCGACACCGAAGGCACGGGCTTTGTCCATTGTGCGCCGTCGCATGGTCTTGAGGAATATGAACTTTACCGCGGTCTGGGGATGCTGGATCAGGTGATCACCTATAACGTGGTCGAAGACGGGTCTTTCCGCGCCGATCTGCCGTTTTTTGGCGGCAAGAAGATCCTCAAACCCAACGGCAAGGAAGGCGACGCCAACACGGCCGTGATCAACAAGCTGGTCGAGGTCGGCGGGCTGCTGGCGCGTGGCAAGATCAAGCACAGCTATCCGCATTCCTGGCGCTCCAAGGCTCCGGTCATCTACCGCAACACGCCACAGTGGTTCGCCGCGATCGACCGGCCCGTTGGTGACGGGCAGGACACATTCGGCAAGACCATCCGTGAACGCGCCCTGACGGAGATCGACAACGTCAACTGGGTGCCCAAAAAGGGCCGCAACCGTCTGCACTCGATGATGGAGGCACGCCCCGACTGGGTGCTGTCGCGTCAACGGGCCTGGGGTGTGCCGCTGACTTGCTTTACCAAGAATGGCGCGCTGCCAACGGATGAAGACTTCTTGCTGCGTAACCCAGAGGTCAACCAGCGCATCGTCGAGGCGTTCGAGGCTGACGGTGCGGATGTCTGGTACGAAGATGGCGCGAAAGAGCGGTTCCTTGGCGGCATCGTGAACCCCGACGACTATACCCAAGTATTCGACATTCTGGACGTGTGGTTCGATTCCGGTTCAACCCACGCCTTCGTTCTGCGCGACCGTGAGGATGGCTCGGAAGACGGTATCGCGGATGTCTATATGGAAGGTACGGACCAGCACCGCGGTTGGTTCCATTCGTCGCTGCTGCAATCCGTGGGCACCACAGGCCGCGCGCCTTATCGTAACGTGGTGACGCATGGGTTCACGCTGGATGAGAAGGGCATGAAGATGTCCAAATCCATCGGCAACACCATCGTTCCTGAAAAGGTCGTGCAGCAATACGGCGCAGATATCCTGCGTCTGTGGGTGGCGCAGACCGATTACACTGCGGACCAGCGGATCGGGCCGGAAATCCTGAAAGGCACCGCCGACAGCTACCGCCGTCTGCGCAACACCATGCGCTATATGCTGGGCGCGCTATCGGACTTTACCGATGCTGACCGGACCGACCCCGCGGAGATGCCAGAGCTTGAACGCTGGGTGCTGCACCGTGTGGCAGAGCTGGATCAGATCGTGCGCGAAGGCTATGCGCGCTACGACTTCCAAGGCGTGTTCCAGGCGGTGTTCACCTTTGCCACGGTTGATCTGTCCGCGTTCTATTTCGACGTGCGTAAGGATGCGCTGTATTGCGACGGCGACACGTTGCGCCGCCGTGCTGCGCGCACGGTGCTGGATATCCTGTTCCACCGTCTGACGACATGGCTGGCCCCTGTGCTGGTGTTCACCATGGAAGAAGTCTGGCTTGAACGGTTCCCCGGCGACGAAAGCTCGGTTCACCTGACGGATATCCCTGAAACGCCCAAGGCGTGGCTGGATGCCGATCTGGCAGCGAAATGGGCCAAGGTGCGTGCCGCGCGGCGGGTTGTGACCTCGGCGTTGGAAGTGCAGCGGGTCGAGAAGGTCATCGGGGCCTCGCTTGAGGCCGCACCTATGGTGTTTGTTGCCGATGACGCTCAGCGGGCGGCGCTTGAAAGCGTTGCGTTCGAAGACGTTTGCATCACCTCGCAGATCGCCATCACCGGCGATGACGCCCCGGCAGAGGCGTTCCGTATGCCAGAGACCGACGGCGTTGCCGTGGTGTTCGAGAAAGCGTCGGGCGAGAAATGCGCACGCTGCTGGAAAGTACTGCCGGATGTCGGCACCCATGATCACGCGGGCGTTTGTGCCCGGTGTGACGAGGCTGTGTCCTAAGATGACGCCGCGCCGCTTGATCCGGAAACTCGGGTGAAGCGGCGCAGCATTCCCACGCGCTTTGGCACCTTGGTCGTGACCGAGGATGCGGGCGCGATTACCCACCTGCATTGGGGGCAGGATACCCTACACCAAGACAAAAGCGCACTGCTGGATGAGGCAGAGGCGCAGCTGCGCGCCTATGATGCCGGGCGGCTGAGACAGTTCACTTTGCCACTGCGCATTGGCGGAAGTGCCACGTTGCAAGCGGTCTGCGCCGAGATGTCGGCGATCCCCTTTGGCGATACAGTGACCTACGGTAACATCGCGACCAAACTGGCGATCCCGGCGCAAGTGGTGGGGCAGGCCTGCGGGCAGAATCCTGTACCTGTCATTGTACCGTGCCACCGTGTGATGGGGGCCAAGGGGCTGACCGGATACTCGGGTGCTGGCGGGGTAGAGACCAAGGTCGCCCTGCTACGCCACGAAGGGGCGGCAGGGCTGCTGATCTAGTTTAGAGGTTTCGTGCCGCTGCTTTGGCCCTGCGCGCCTCTATCAGGCGTTGCGGTCGTAAAGATACTGCTGCGCGACACCGGCAAACATCAGATAGACGCTGGTGATGATCAGGCCCCAATGGGCCCAGCTTTGCGGGTGAAAATCGACCCACGCGGCCCAACCGGCAAAGAACGTCCAGCCCAATGCCATGGGCAGGGTGACCATGCGCCAACGCTCTGTCCGGACGGGATGCACGAATTTCAGCGGGGCGAACATGGTAATGGCCAAGACCGTGACAAGCACCAGCGACACCCACCATGGCGGCGACAGGGCAAAGAGCACCAGCACCAGCATGTTCCAGCATCCGGGGAAGCCCCAGAAGGAGTTATCCTTGGTTTTCATGCGTGTGTCGCAGAAATACATGGCGCTGGCGAAGGTGACGATGATGATCATGACCCAACCGCTCCACCCGTCCATGAGGCCGGAATGGAATAACGCAAAGGCCGGAATGAATACATAGGTGAGATAATCGATGATCAGATCAAGCAGCACGCCGTCGAATTCGGGCGCATTGGTCTTTACGTCGTATTTACGCGCCAGCGGCCCGTCGATCCCGTCGACAAAGAAGGCGACAACCAGCCAGAGAAACATCATATCCCAGCGTTCGTCGGCGGCCGCAAGCATGGCCAGCATGGCGAAAATCGCACCCGTCGCAGTGAACAGATGGACAAGAAGGGCACGGGAATGAATATTCATATGCGACAGATGACAAATCTTTTCGACGGATGCAAAAGGAAAAGCGTGTGTTGCCGCGCAGGCTTGGGTTGACCCCGCTCGCGATTCCGCCTAAAGCCAGCAAACCAATTTCAGGGTTTGCCGTAGCGCGGCCCATATGGGTATTGCACCGGATCGCCGGAAATGCCCCGCAGCAAAAGGATAGACCCATGTCGCGCGTTTGCGAATTGACCGGAAAAGGCCCGATGACGGGCAACAACGTAAGCCACGCCAAGAACCGTACACGTCGTCGGTTCTTGCCAAACCTGAACGATGTCACCCTGCAGTCCGAAGCACTGGGCCGCGGTTTCAAGTTCCGCATCTCGGCAGCTGCTTTGCGCACTGTTGACCACCGCGGTGGCTTGGACAAGTTCATGGCGAAGGCAAAGGACACTGAACTGTCCGTCAACGCGTTGAAAGTTAAGAAAGCAATTGCAAAGTCCAGCGCCACAGCCGAAGCGCTGTCGTAAGACTTTCCAATCGTTACGATGTTGTAGCCCTGGCCCTTGGCCGGGGCTGCGTCGTTTTGGGCTGGTGCTTTTTCAAGCGCTTCGTCTAGGGTGCGGTTCATGACCCTGCGTTCCCTTTCAGCTTTGGTCCTGGCGTTGATGCTGGCCCTCACGGGTCAAAGCATGGCTGTCGCGCGCGGGGCCTCTGCGGCGACGGGGCAGATAGTGCTGTGCACCGGTGCGGGCCCTGTGGCGATTTATGTGGATGCGCAGGGCAAGCCGACGTCTGCCCCGCATATCTGCCCCGATTCGGCACTTAACGTTGCAATGGCAGGCGCGGTGGTTCTGGCGGCCGCACCGATGCGGATCGTGACCTTTGTCGCGCCGGCGGTGCATGTCCTGACTGCCGATGTGCCGCGACGTAAAACGCGCCACGACCCAAGGGCCCCGCCTGTCGCTGTCTGAGCCACACCCTTCACAGACATTTTGAATATGACGACAGGATATACCAATGACCCCTGCTTTGCTGACCCGCGCTGTCTGCGCATTGTTTCTCTTTTCCGCCCCTCTCGCTGCCGAGGGCATCATGGTGGATGACGCCTACATCCGCAGCTCGACCGCGAAATCCACCTCCGGTGCGGCGTTTATGGTGGTGATGAACCACTCTGGCGCGGATGACCGCTTGATCGGGGCGTCCTCCGACGTGGCTGACAAGGTCGAATTGCATACCCACACCTCTGACGACAATGGCGTCATGCGGATGGGCGAGATCGAAGGCGGCGTGGCCATTGCGGCGGATGACATGCACGCCTTCAAACGCGGCGGCGATCACCTGATGTTTATGGGCCTGAAAGGCCCGCTGGAGCAGGGCGCGATGGTGCCCGTCACACTTGAGTTCGAAAAAGCCGGTGCGGTCGAGATCGAGGTGATGGTCGATCAGGACCGCAAGCCGAACCATGGCAAGATGAAGCATGACCACGGTGATATGGATCACACCGGTCACGAGATGCCGAAAGACTGAGCCTTTTCGCCCCCATGAATGGTAGCGGCCCGATCTGTGTTAAAACGCGGGCCGCTGCTGGGGGGGGCTGCCCAAGAGTTGCTCCACCCAATCGGTGACCACACGTGTCGCCGGACCGGTGCGGTGTTCGGCGAACTGGTTCCCCACGGCAGAACGTTCGAGGTTCAGCTCTACCGTATGGGCCCCGTTGCGCCGCGCCTCTGCCACGAAACCGGCGGCGGGGTAGACGTTGCCAGAGGTACCGATGGCTGCAAAGATATCGGCCTCGGCCAGATGGTCAAAAATCTCGTCCATGTCATAGGGCATTTCGCCGAACCACACGATGTCGGGCCGCGCGGCTGCGGCATTGCAGGCGGGGCAGGGATCACCGACGGCCATGACTATAGGTGCGGGCCAACGGTGGTCGCAGGCAGCGCAGAGCGCTGAATTCAGCGCGCCGTGCATATGGATCACCCGCGCGCCGCCCTGTTCGTGCAGATCATCGACATTCTGCGTCACAATCACCACCTGTCCGGCATAATTTGCCTGCAGTCTGGCCAGCGCTTGATGCGCCGCGTTCGGTGCTACCTCTGCCGCCTGTTTGCGGCGACCGTTATAGAAATCGACAACCAGTTGCGGATCGCGGGCAAAGCCTTCAGGGGTGGCGACGTCCTCGACCCGGTGCTGCGCCCAAAGCCCGTCTTCGGCGCGGAAGGTATCAATGCCGCTTTCCGCAGAAATGCCCGCGCCGGTCAGAATGACGATCTTGCTCATGTCAGCCCCTTTGTTTTACGCGCCAAGTGAACCAGCCGCGCAGCTTTTGCGCAAGCGGTCAGCCCTCTAACGCCTCGAAGCTGGAAGAAAGCCACGGCAACTGCGTCACCGTTGGCGCGATCATGTGGGACCGAAGCAGTTGCCGCATCGTGTCGGCAATATTCTGCGGCACCGGCCCCGTCCAGTCTGACCCCGCAAACAGCGAGATCTGTCGCGTTAATCCGGGCGTGGGGAGCGGGTGCACCGCAAGCTGCTGGTGAAACCGCTCTGCGCGGCAATAGCCGAAGGGCGTCGTGATGGCCCAGCCGATACCCCGTGCCACCATCGCCATCAGGGCGAGATGGCTGCCGATCTCGAATTGCGAGGTCAGGGTGATATTGCTGCGCGTCAGATGGTTGTTGATCTGGTCGGCGATCAACTGGTCCGCCGCGTACTTAACGAAGGGCAGGCCGGATCGCCCCGTCATCAGCGCGGCGCTGTCGCCGTCAAAGCTTGCCGGGGTGACGATAACAAAGGGATCGCGGGCCAGAGGAATTTCGATCAGCCCGCTTTTTGCATCCCCACTGGTGGCCGCAATGGCGACATGAAGCGATTTGTCCTGCACCGACTGGATCAGCCCCTTGCTGCCGTCGGTTACCATGCGAAAGCGACAGCCCGCCATACTGTCGGCCAGTAGGGTCGCCAGACGCGGCGTGACATCGTTGTCAAAGTCGTCGATCACGCCAAGGCTCAGGTCGCTGAGATTGGCAAGATCCATGACCGTCAGCTCGGATTGCGCGAGCCGGATATGGGTCAGCGCCGCGCCACTGTGCCGCAGAAAGCTTTCGCCCGCCGCGGTCAGACGCATGGGGCGTGTGCTATGGTCGATCAGGGCGGTGCCCATGGCGGCTTCGAGGTTGCTGATCTGCTGGCTCACGGCGGGTTGGCTTAACCCTGTCAGCGCGGCGGCCTGTGCAACCGAACCACGGCTGGCCAACGCCTCGAATACCTCTATACCGCGCAGGGTGATGCCCTTTTTGATCATGGTGCTCGCCCCCTTCGTTCTTTCCAGTTTTGTGAAGCACGCCCGATAAATTGGCAAGCTTGTCGCGGATCATGCGCCCATAGTTTCACAAAAGTGAAATGAGCCCTGGGGTGGGGTGGTGGTACTTGAAGCTTGGCTACGCGCGGCGCACCATAAGGGAAACCACGCACCGGAGGCCCCATGAAAATCGCAACCGCCGCATACCCGCTGGATGTCCTGACCAGCTGGGCGCAATATGAAGACAAGCTTGCAGGCTGGGTCGCGACGGCGGCCGCCAGCGGGGCAGAGCTGTTGGTTTTCCCCGAATATGGCGCGATGGAACTGGCGACGCTCGCCGGCCTCGACGTGGCGGGCAATCTTGAGGCGTCGCTGTTTGCAGTCTCTGACCGGTTGGCGGATGCGGATGCGGCGCATCAAAAACTGGCGGCGGAATATGGCGTGCATATCGTTGCGGCATCGGGGCCCGCGGTGACGCCTGCCGCTGCCCGTCCGGTGAACCGCGCACGCCTGATCACCCCTTCAGGTCAAATCGGGGTGCAGGACAAGCAGATCATGACCCGATTCGAACGCGAGGTCTGGGGCGTGGTCGGCGGGGAGCCTCTGCGCATCTTCGAGACCACATTGGGCAAGATCAGTATCCTCATCTGCTATGATAGCGAGTTTCCCCTGCTGGGCCGTGCTCTTGCCGATTGTGACATCATCGCCGTGCCGAGCGTGACCGAGGCGCTGGCAGGCTATTGGCGTGTCCGTATCGGATCCATGGCGCGTGCGCTGGAAAATCAATGCGTTACGGCCATGTCATCCTGCATCGGCCCTGCGGATTGGTCAGAGGCGCTTGGCACATCTTACGGGGCGGGCGGCATCTTTTGCCCGCCGGATGTGGGCTTTCCATCCACCGGAGTCCTTGCCGCCGCAGAGATCAACGTGCCCGGCTGGACCTTCGCCGAGGTCGACATCGCCCAGATCAGCCGCGTGCGTGCAGACGGGGTGGTTTTGAACCGAAACCACTGGGAGGATCAGTTTGGGCGTGACGCAACGGCCATAAACGTGCCTTTGATGTGAATACCCCTTGAAAAAAGGGAAAATTGCGCCCATTTAAGCCTGCGTCCTGAAATTGCAGGGCAAAGTGTTCAAGGAGAGACCATGGCCAAGGAAGACACGCTCGAATTCCCCGGTATCGTGAAAGAACTTCTGCCGAACGCGACGTTCCGGGTCGAGCTTGAAAACGGCCATGAGATCATCGCACATACGGCAGGAAAGATGCGCAAGAACCGCATCCGTGTTCTGGCTGGCGATAAGGTACAGGTGGAAATGACCCCCTATGATCTGAGCAAAGGCCGGATCAATTACCGCTTTAAATAATACGCTTTTCCGAGAATCACCTAGTGGTTTTCGGGCAGCGATCTAGGATCGCATATGAGTTTTATCCTCGGATCAGGAAGTCCGCGCCGCAAGGAATTGCTGGCGCAAATCGGCGTTGTGCCTGACGATATTCGCGCGCCCGATATCGATGAAACCCCCCATACCGCCGAACTGCCGCGCCCCTATTGTGCGCGTATGGCCCGTGAAAAAGCCGCCGCCGTGCAGGCGGGGGCCGATGATATCGTGCTATGTGCCGATACCACCGTTGCGGTGGGGCGACGAATCCTGGGCAAGCCTGCGGATGAAGCAGAGACGATCCGTTTCCTGCGCCTCATGTCGGGGCGTCGCCACAAGGTTATCACGGCAGTCGCGGTCAAGCGCGGCGACAAGCTGTGGCAGCGCGATGTGGTCAGCACCGTCCGCATGAAACGACTGTCGGACACCGAGATCACGGCCTATCTGGCAACCGGTGACTGGCAGGGCAAAGCTGGCGGCTATGGTATTCAGGGCCCGGCTGGTGCCCTTATCCCGTGGATCAGCGGATCATTCACCGGCATTGTCGGCCTGCCACTGGCCGAAACCGCAAACCTGCTGCGTGCTGCAGGATATGTTTTCGCAGGAGAGACCTCATGAAGGGCCGTACGATCGTTCTGGACCATTTTGGCGACATCGAAGCCGCCGCGCTGATCGTGGACGGCAAGCTGGATGACCTTCTGATCGACAGCGACGGCCCGCGCCCCGGCACGATCTACCGCGCCATCGCGGATCGTCCGGTCAAGGGGCAGGGGGGGATGTTCCTGAAAACGCCCGACGGCTCTGCGTTTCTGCGCCAGATCAAGGGGCTCGCACCGGGGCAACCCATTCTTGTGCAGGTATCCGGCTATGCTGAACCCGGCAAGGCCGTTCCCGTCACCCAGAAGCTGCTGTTCAAAAGCCGCTATGCCATCGTGACGCCGGGCGCACCCGGCACCAATATCTCGCGCAGTATCCGCGACGAGGAGGAACGGGACCGGCTGCTCGAAATCGCGCACGAAGCGTCCGACGGGGCCGCACATGGCCTGATTCTCCGGTCCTCTTGCGCTGGCGCGGATGCCGATGACATCGCCGATGATATCGACGCGATGTTGGCGCTGGCGGACAAGGTATTGGACGACCCATCCACCGACATGGAGGTTCTGTCCGAAGGCGATGGTCCGCATATTCTGGCTTGGCGCGACTGGGTCGAGCCCGCCGACGTCGTGACCGACCCCGGTGGTTTTGAAACCCATGGCGTGTTGGACACTGTCGACAGCCTCTCGCAGCCGCGCGTCGCGCTTGACGGTGGTGCCTTTATGTTTGTGGAACCTACCCGTGCGTTGGTGGCCGTTGATGTGAACACCGGTGCGGACGTGTCCCTTGCTGCCGGGATCAAAGCGAATATGGCCTGTGCCCGCGCCTTGCCCCGTGCCCTGCGTCTGCGCGGGTTGGGCGGGCAGATCACGCTTGACCTTGCGCCCATGCCCAAAAAAGATCGCCGCCCGTTCGAGACCGCGTTGCGCCAGGCCTTCCGCGCCGATGACGTGGAAACGACGCTGGTCGGCTGGACCCCCTTGGGCCACTACGAACTGCAACGCAAACGCGCCCGTATGCCTTTGGCCGAGGTGCTGAAGTGACCTGCCCGATCTGCGACCGCGAAAGCTCTCCCAAGTATCGCCCCTTCTGTTCGGGGCGCTGCGCTGACGTGGATCTGGCCAAGTGGCTGAACGGCAGCTACGCGACCCCCAGCCGCGACCCCGAGGATATCGAGGCCGCAATCGAAGCCACCGAGGCCGCTTTGAACGCCCCCGACAAGCCGCATTAGAATTTTCCGAAAAAACCTTTGCCAAACATGGCAAAACCCTCTGGACACCCCCGCCGCAAACTCCTAGAACCCGCACACCCGACCACTACGGTGGTCTCCGGTGCCCGGGTAGCTCAGGGGTAGAGCAGTGGATTGAAAATCCTCGTGTCGGTGGTTCGATTCCGCCCCTGGGCACCATTTAAATCTCTGAATATAGCTGATTGTCCCAAGGAAATAAGCGTATCTCGCGGCGTTCCTCCCTTTGAGAGGCCTGATTTGCTACAGAAATTTCTACAGGACGCTACGGTTTCCGAGCCTGCTATTGCGGAAAATAAGGGGTTGTATGGTCGCCTTTCGAAATGATGCTGCTAAGTAGGTTCGATAGTGCCAGCCCTTCCGAGAACGATGCGCGAAGGATGCCATGTTTTATCGGTGATGCGAGCGGCGCGGATCATTTCCGGCGGCTCTTGGATCCCGTCATTGGTCAGTGCGGCACCGATTGCAGTGACGAATGTCTCTTATGGGGCGCTTACGTATTGCGGTAGGTAGGGCGGATTGCGGAAGTTCGCTGCAATTGCGCTTCTATGGCAGAGCATCTTGGAAGCCGCCGTTGAAATACAGCCAGAAGCAGGCACTCAGTGGTGGCGCATTTATGGCCAGCCGGTAGACCGAACTCTGAACCGCACAGGAAGCAGTGTCGCACGCACGATTGTGGAGCCGGTATTGAGAGACCGCCGCACCCCTATGGCTGCGGCGGTCTAAAGGGTCGTCAGGCGAAATCTACACCGTTTTCGATCATCGGCAGGTGGGTCACCAGATCACGCCCGGAGGCTGCGATTGCGTTGGCGAGCGCTGGACCCGCCGGCGGTGTGCCCGGTTCACCAATGCCTGAGGGTGCTTCGTTTGTCTTGACGATATGCACCTCAATGGCCTTGATGTCGCGCATCCGCAGCGGTTCGTAGTCGGGAAAGTTTTGCTGCACTACGACGCCGCCATCCAGCGTGATCTGATCGCGCATGATGTGACCGAGGCCAAAGCCGATCGCCCCTTCGACCTGGGCTTTGATGACATCGGGGTTCACCGCGACGCCACAGTCGACGGCGGCGGTGTATTTCTCGATCTGAACATCGTCATCTTCGTCGATCGAGATTTCGCAGATCTGCGCACAGTAGGTACCAAAGGATTTGTGCACCGCCACACCGTGGAAATGCCCGTCGGGCAACGGCTTGCCAAACCCGGCATTCTCGGCAGCCAGTTTCAGGACGTCAGCTTTGCGTTTTTGATCGACTGTGTCGCCGGGCAAATACGCAAGACGGAAGCTGACGGGATCCTGACCCGCTGCTGCGGCAGCCACATCCATCATGGTTTCCATGACATAGGCGTTATGGCTGTGACCGACGGAACGCCAATAGTTGACGGTTGTTGCAGGGGCCGCGTCCGTCAAGCCGATGTGCATTCCGGGGATCGCATAGGGATTTTCTGCCGTCCCTTCCACCGAAGAAATGTCCACACCGTCTTTGACATAGAAAGCGTCAAATGGCCCATCTTTTGCAATGGATTGACCCGCTACGCGGTGATCCCAGCCGACAATCTTGCCCGCATCGTCCAGACCGACACGCACCTTGTGCGCATAGGCCGGGCGGTACCAGCCGCCAGACAGGTCATCTTCGCGGGACCAGACCAGCTTTACCGGGCGGGTCTGGTCGGTCATCGAAAAGGCGAGTGTCGTTTCTACGATATAGTCCGCACCCGCGTTGAAGCGACGGCCAAAGAACCCGCCTGCATAAAGGGTTTTGACCTGAATCTTGTCCATCGGGATGCCAAGGATCTGGTGCATTGTGGCGTGGTTCATGGTTGGACCCTGCGCGCCATCATACATGATCACGCCGCCGTCTTCGGTGGCCGCGATTGTGGCCGACAGGGGCTCCATCGTTGCGTGGGCCAGCATCGGCAGGAAGAATTCCCGCTCTACGACTTGAGCGGCCCCTTCCAGCGCGGCCGTCGTTGCATCCAATGTCGTTTCGGATGCCTGCCACTGCGGGTCAGTGTTCACAGCTGCCAGCAGTTGTTGCTTGATCTCGTCGCTGCTGCGGGTTTCGGCCTTGCTCAGATCCCACTCCACCTCGATCGCGTCACGCGCTTGAAACGCGGCCCAGGTGTTTTCGGCATAGGCCACCACACCCGCGCCGTTGGGCAGCGCCTTGGCCATGATAAATCCCGTGACGTCCTTGGCGGCGCTATCGTCGAACGACGCGACAGTTGCGCCGTATTGCGGGATGCGTTTGATTGCGGCAACCATCTGGTTATCCAGTTGGATATCCATGCCATAGATGCCTTCGCCGTTGACCTTGTCATGGCTGTCGCGGCGCGCTTTTTGGGTGTTGCCGATCTGGGTCCAGTCTTCGGGGGCCTTCAGGACGGGCTCGGCCGGCACCGCGATCTGCGCAGCCGTGGAGATAAACTCACCGATCTGGCCCTCTTTGCCCGCGCCTGAAATGACGCCATTGGCAAGTGTCAGCTCAGAGGTGTCCACGTCCCAATCCTTGGCCGCGGCCTGCAACAATACGTCACGCGCGGCCGCGCCTGCGGTGCGATATTGCATGAACGAATTGGCCATCGCGGTCGATCCGCCCGTGCCCTGCAGCGCGCCAAAAAACAGGTTGTTGTAAACGGCGGTATCCGAAGGGGCCATTTCGAAGGTGATATCGCTAAGCTCCATGTTCAGCTCTTCCGCGATCAGCGTGGACAGGCCCGTAGAGGTGCCTTGCCCGCCTTCAAAGTGCTTGATGACGGCTGCAACCGTACCATCGGCATAGATTTTTACGAAGGGCGTAATGGCTGTGCCAGCCTCCGACGTCGAAGCGGCAAGCGCGCCCTTGGGGTCAATTCCAACGGCCAGAACGGCAACGGCCGCACCTGCACCTTTGAGGAAACTGCGGCGGGATGTGTTGATGGTCATGGCTTAGCCCTCCACGATGTCTGCGGCGCGCTGGATACCGGCGCGGATACGTTGATAGGTGGCACAGCGGCAGGCATTGCCGTCCATGTAGGCGTCAATCTCTTCCAGCGTTGGCTTTGGCGTTTCTTTCAACAGGCCCACCGCAGACATGATCTGACCAGACTGGCAGTACCCGCATTGCACCACGTCGAGCTCTTTCCAGGCTTGCTGTACCGCGGCACCGATCTTGTCATCGCCAATCGCTTCGATGGTGGAAACTTCGGCACCTTCGACGTCTTCGATATAGGTCTGGCACGACCGGGTCGGTTCGCCGTCGACATGCACGGTGCAAGCGCCGCACGACGCGACGCCGCAGCCGAATTTGGTGCCGGTCAGCTTCAGTTCGTCCCGGATCACCCACAGCAATGGTGTGCCCGGTTCTGCTTCGACAGAGCGTTCGGCCCCGTTAATCTTTAGCTTGATAGTCATGGTCAATCTCCATCTGGCAATACGATTGGAATGTGGGTAAACTGGTGGGTGTACTTATATGGCGTCGAGGGGCACAGGTAAACCCGCAAGTTTACCAAGCCGAAACAATTGGCAATTCCTGGATGTGGTGTGTAGACCGACAGAATGAGTGAAGTGGCTGAAAATTCGGTAGATAAACGTGACTCGATCCTGCAAGGCGCGTTTGATGAATTCTGCGAGAATGGGTTCCTTGCGGCCAGCATGGACCGAATCTCCAAGCGGGCCGGTGCGTCCAAGCGCACCGTGTATCGGTATTTTGAAAGCAAGGAAGTGCTCTTCCAAACCCTGATGCTGCGCCAGTGGAGGGTCATCGCGGACAACCTGAAGGTCAGCTACCAGCCCGGCATGGATATCCGAGAGCAACTGATTGAGATGGGCCGCGCGCAGGCGCGACTTTACACGTCGCCCGAAGTCATGAACGCCAACAAGATGTTGATGACTGAGATCCTGCGGGATCCGGAACTTGTCAGGGAAATCCAGAATGAAGTCGACTATACGGCGTCATTTGAACAGTTGTTCAAAGAGGCCGCCGCCGACGGGGTGCTGACCATCTCAAACCCCCGACAAGCGGCCGAAGAATTCATATCGTTGTTGAAGGGTAAGGCGTTTTGGCCGTTCATGTTGGGGGCTCCCTTGGTCAGTCCTGACGAAATGGACGCCATGATTGACCAGTCGGTTGATATGATGATGAACCAATATGGCACCTGAGCAATCAGGTCTCATGCGATCCGCCACAGCAGGAAATCCAGCACCGAACGACCTGTGACGCGAAGAGATCCAACGATATAGATCAAACTGACCAAGCCGTCGAACAATACAAAGGCGTATTGCGACGGATCAGCCAACCCGTTTGGCACGGCGTAGAGCACAGCCGTGATTGCAGCCAAACGCGATATAGCGCTCCAGAACACAACGGGTGCGCGCGCGACAAGATCGCGGGTTGCCCAGATCAACAATGATGCGGCCATGATGAAGAAACCCGCAAGCGTGAAGGAAAACACGAAATTCGCAGGGTTGGGCATTTGCACAGCCTGCCCGATGATCATTGGCGCAAAGAGAAAGTTCAGCAACGCAGTGCCGATGATGAATTTTTTGAACATGCCAGTGGCCCTTCGTGTCGTTCAGTTATTTGGAAAAAACTGCGGATGATTTTGGCAAATCAGCCGCGAGAGTTGCAGCGGCAAGCTCGGCCGCCGCTGCAGGCTCATCCGAGCCATTGCCTTGAAAGCCGACTGTTGCGGCGGTCGATTGGGATCCGCGCCCGGCGCAACCGGTGGGGTTACAGGCTGGCGTGCCAATCACGGACGGCTGCACCGATCTCGTCAGGGGAGTCTTCCTGAATGAAGTGCAATCCGGGCACTGTGACTTCGGTGATATTGGGCCAACTGCGCACACGGTCGCGTACCGCCCCCGTGATCAACACGCCGGGGTCCGCATTGACGAAGAGCTTGGGTATTGATGTCTTGCCGAGCCAGTCGACATAGGCATCGACGATTTCGGTCACATCCGCTGGCTGCCCTTCAATCGGGATCTGACGCGGCCATGTCAATGTGGGGCGGCGATCTTCGCCCACGTTGGCGAAGGGTCGGCGGTATTCGTTCATTTCTTCTTCGGTCAAATCCCGCAGGATGGAACCCGGCACCAGCGCTTCGACAAAGACGTTCTTTTCAAGAACCACCTCCTCGCCAGCAGGCGAGCGTAGGGCTTGGAACATTTCGCGGGCGCGGTCGGGAAATTGGTCCCAGCTATCACGGGTTTCGACGATAGCTTCCATGAAGGCAATGCCTTTGACGGCCTCGGGATGCGTATGCGCCCAATGGAAACCCAAACCGGAACCCCAGTCATGGATGACCAGTGTGACGTTGTCGGTGACGCCCAATTGTTCAAGCAAAGCAAACAGATATTTGCGGTGTTCGACGAAGGTATAGCTGTCCGGGCCAGAATTATCGAGCTTGTCACTATCGCCCATGCCAATCAGGTCTGGCGCGATCAAGCGTCCCTTGCCTGCAAGGTGGGGCATCACATTGCGCCACAGATAGGACGACATCGGGTTGCCATGCAGGAAGACAATCGGATCGCCGGTCCCTTCTTCGATATAGGCCATCTGCTTACCATGGACGGTGGCAAATTTCTTTTTGTCGCGGAAAGACGTAGTCATGCGAGCACCTCGGGCTTGTGTTTGAGCCGGGGAAGATGTAGAAGAACGATCATTCTAAAACAAGGTCAAAAATGCCAAGAACGAAATCTCAATCCCGCGAAAACCTGTTGGACAGTGCGCTCAATACGTTCTGGAAGACTGGTTTCCACGTTGTTTCCATGGGCGATCTGGTGCGCGAAACCGGCGTGAGCCGAGCTGGAATCTACAGCGATTTTGACGGCAAGGAGGATCTGTTCCATGCCTGTCTCGACAGGTACCAAGACACCGTCGTCACTCCAGCCTTTGCCCCGGTCGAGGCCGAAGGCGCGGGAATCGAGGGCATTCAAAAGTATTTCGATAACCTTCTGACGCGTTTCGAGGACTCGGGCGGCTTTGGTAAGGGATGCCTTGTGGGCAACACACTGTCCCAGATCCCCGAAGATGCGCAGGAAACCCGCCAAAAGCTACGCGTGCATAGCGATCGCCTGACGGCAGGCTTTCGCAAGGTGCTGTCCCATGAGAATGGGGATCATGGTTCATTGAGTGATGCCGAAATCGAGGCGCTTGCGCGCTATACCATGATCTCGGTGCAGGGCATTTGGTCTTACTCCCGTCTGACAGGGGATGTCGCGGAATTGCGTGCGGCGTCTGACATGCTCATCGCTGTGTTGAAAGCCCGGCTTCGGGGAACACCGGATTGATGCTGCCTCTGCCCGTAGGTGATTTCCAGTTCATTGCACTGGATGTCGAAACCGCCTGTGGTGACAGCGCCAGTATTTGCCAGATCGGGATCGCCTGCGTTGGCTTTGATGACAGCATTCTTACATGGTCTACCTATGTCGACCCGCTTATGCCGTTCGCGCCCTTCAATGTTGACCTGCACGGGATTGGGCCGGAGACTGTGCGCGGCGCCGGAAGCTTTGCTCAGATCTGGCCCCAAATCTGGCCGTTGCTGTCACGCCACCCGATGGTGCAGCACAGCAGGTTCGATGAATATGCGATCAACGCCGCGTGCAAAGCGCAGGGCCTTCCGCGACCACGTCTGACATGGCACGACAGCGTGACCATCGCGCGCAGGGCTTGGCCCGAATTGAAGGGCAACGGCGGCCACGGTCTGGCCAACCTGAAACAGGTGCTGAACCTTGACTTTCACCACCATGACGCAGGCGAAGACGCCCGCGCCGCTGCGATGGTGGTTCTGCGGGCGCAGGCCACGACCAAAGACCACCGGCTGTTCAAACCCGTGCAACTGTCACTCCCTTTGTAAGGGCGGCTCACCCGCCGTTTGCCTCAGCCCCAGCCAAAGCTTCCGATAATTTCGGGTCCGCCAAGGCGACGCTCAGCGGAACCGAAACCATTTGAACTACCATCCAAGGCCACGCCCATCACGAGCATCCGGGTGTCGGAGAGGAGATCCAGTTTAAGTGGCTACGTGGCAGCTTTGTCCCGCGTTGGGTCAGTTCGGCCCGCATCACGTTTTGCGCTTGCAGCAAAGGTCGGCAATGTGTGCTGCAACCGCCGCATCGAAGGTCTTGGGAAAATGTCGGCTTTGGGCCGTTCGTATCGACCGACATCTTCGGCGAGAAGCGGTCATTTGTTGCAAGTGCAAAGTTGCTCTCAAGGTGCATGGCCCTTGGTTTCCTAGACACCTTCTTGGTTCACATTGGACTGTCTGTTTTCGAAGTCGACAGGCGACAGCATACCGTTTCTGGCATGTTTGCGTTTCGGGTTATAGAACATTTCGATGTAGTCGAAGATGTCCTGTCTGGCCTGCTCGCGGGTTTTATATGTTCGACGCCGGACGCGTTCCCGTTTGAGCAGGTTGAAGAAGCTTTCGGCGACCGCGTTGAAGCTCCTATATTCGTCAAGCCTTGATCCGTGTGGATCAGGACGCGTCGCTTAGGTTTGCGTCGCCAGACAGCCATCAGAAGGGTTTGCAGCACGAGGTCTGTTGGGTGCCGCGTTTGTGTCGCCCAGATCAGTATCAGCCAATGGGCCAATGAGGATCTGCCCGACACAGAGGCCGAGGAAGAAAATCGAAAGCGAAAGTTCAGCCGCCGTATGGGTGGCGTTCATCGAGGCCGCGAGCTCACCGAGTGGGGCGAGGTACATATCGGTGGCCAATGGGGGAAAGAGGGACATAAGGCCCAAGGTGGCGGTAACGGCAAAGGCCCGTTTGGGGATAAGGGAAATCTGTGACAGCTCGGCTCCGGCGATATTATTAGACGGCGGTCTATTTTCAATTAGCGGACGGCAGCCTGATGATCAATCACGGACTATTCTGCATCTATGAACAGGCTGTGCATGTCAGGAAAAAAGCCAATCGGACGGCCCGCAAATCAAGACGCCAGCACGGCATTGAAGGCTGTGGCTTTACGTCTGGTTCGGGAACTGGGCTATGAGAAAATCTCGGTTTCGGAAATCATCGAGCAGGCTGGCGTGGCGCGCCAAACGCTCTACAACCGCTGGAATACGAAGGCTGACCTTGTCCTCGAAGCCGTTTTTGAGCAGAGCAACACCTATGCCGCCGAACCTTCTTGGGACGGGGCAGAGGATTGTCGGACCTTGCTCGAAGATTTCCTGATCCGTATTTTCGAACACTTGCGCATCGACGGGGACACCCTACGAGCTTTGATCACCGCTTTGCTCCGCCGGGCGCAGGACCGCGGAGAGCTTTCGCCGGGGCGGAACGTGGAGACACTGTCGGCCTTGATACATGGCGCGTTCTGGTATCGCTTGCTGAACCGCGGGGTGTTGGACGCTGGGTTCGCGAAAGAAATAGTGGCGGAAACCTTCGCCTGATCGTTCGGCACCCGGACTGCCTTCGGCAAAGGGTTGTCGCCGAAATCAAACTCCTTCGCCCGAAGTGCCCGAACGTAACGCTTGGAAAAATCAGGACGGCGGCGTCAACAGGGCCGCCGCGGCGATTGTTCCTTCCCAAACCGTGTCCAACGCGGCACTCAGTGATATTCCTTCTCCGTGCTCCCAGAGGAAGATCGCCCTGCCCACTGCTTCGGTAGTGTGGCTTGCGAGCGCGGCGGCGGCTTGGGAGTGCTCGATGCGGTGGCTCAGGCATTCTGTAAGCTCTCTGCGCTCCATCATGAGGAACCTTTGCAGAATACCTCTCGCTTTTTCGTTTGAACGCAGAACCGTGCCGATCATCTTGAGAATAGGTTCATCATTGGTCAGCGCGGCGAAGTGTTGATCCAAGAACATCTTGAGATCGTCCGCGAGCGGGCCGTTTCCGCTGCGTAACGCTTCTTTCGCAGCCTCCGAAAAGGGGGGCGGGGCCCCAACCGCAGCCGTTTCCTTGTTGGTATAGTAGTTAAAGAAAGTCCGCGTACTGATGCCAGTTGTCGCAGCGATCTCCTCGGTCGTCACATTCTCTAACCCTTTTTTAACGGCCAGATCCAGCGTCGCCAGCTGAATGTCACGCGCCGTCTGCTGTCGTCTTCGCTCTCGTAACGAAAGTGTCATGTCTGAATTCCTTGCGTACTGTGCAACTACTGCCTACAAGGCATCAAACCTGCTGGATAGTCAAGGATCGAGAAGCACATGAAAATCGGCGTTTGGAAGATGTTTGGCGCAGCGCTTGCGTTCGCGGGGGCTGCCACGATGGCGAGCGCGCAGGGCGGCCCTCCAGATGGCATGCCTCCCGCGGGGCCGCTTGAAGTAGGTGTGATCGACATGCAGATGCAGGAAATCCCACGCATTGTGACCACGCCGGGCCGGGCCGTTGCGTTTCAAGACGTCGAAGTGCGCCCGCGTGTCGGCGGTGTGGTCAAAGAGATCCTCTACACGCCCGGACAATTGCTTGAGGTCGGGGACCCGCTTTTCCGGATCGACGATGCCTCCTATCTCGCGGCTGTCGCGACAGCCCGTGCCAATCTGGCCACTGCCGAAGCCAACCTGCCTGTGAAGCAGGCGGCCTATGACCGCGCCGAACAACTCTCCGGACGCGGCTACACCGAGGCAGAGGTCGAAGCGGCGCGTGCCAGTCTGGCCGAAGCAAAGGCCACGCTTGATGCAAACAAAGCGGCGGTTGAATATGCCGAGACCGAACTGTCGTGGACGACGATGACCAGCCCGATCGCCGGGCGTGCGGATGTATCAACCGTTTCGGTTGGGGATTTGGTCACGGCTGGGCAGGCCGACGCTTTGACGAGCATCGTCACCTCAGATCCGATCTATGTGGATATGATGGAGGCAAGCGCGCGTATCCTGTCGGTACGCAGCGCCATTGCCGAAGGTGATCTGC
This sequence comes from Sulfitobacter sp. EE-36, assembly GCF_000152605.1. NCBI lineage: Bacteria > Pseudomonadati > Pseudomonadota > Alphaproteobacteria > Rhodobacterales > Roseobacteraceae > Sulfitobacter > Sulfitobacter sp. EE-36. The sequence goes on from NZ_CH959310.1 coordinate 1,464,221, forward strand.
AACAAAACGACACCCTTCAAGCGACATTGACGTTAGAGAACGGCGACATCTATCGTGGAACCGGGCAGTTGGTCACGCCGGGTAACAATGTCTCGACCTCCACCGGAACCGTGACCATCCGTTTCACCTTCGACAACCCTGACCACATTATCCTTCCCGGCATGTTCGTGCGGGGGGAAATCGTGCTTGGCACGATGCAAGCCTACCTTGTTCCGCAGCGTGCAGCGACGCGTGGCAACTCAGGCAAACTGACTGCGTATGTTATCGGTGAAGACGGCAAGGCCGAACAGGTGACTCTCGAAGATGACGGTACCTATCAGAACGCATGGATCGTGCGTGAGGGGCTGAACGATGGGGATCGGCTCGTCGTGGACGGCCTTTCATCCGTCCGCGCAGGGCAAGAGGTTAGCCCCGTGGCCGTGACGATCGACGAGGATGGCGTTTCTCGAGATATCGCTGCCCCCGCGGCGGAGGATTGATCTATGGCGCGTTTCTTCATCCACCGCCCTGTTTTTGCTTGGGTTCTGGCGATTGCCACCGTGTTGCTGGGCGCTTTCAGTATGACGGGTCTGCCGATCTCGCAGTATCCTGATATCGCGCCCACCACCGTTCGAATTTCCGCCACTTATACTGGGGCCTCGGCCGCAACGGTGGAGAATTCGGTCACCACTGTCATCGAGGACGGGCTGACGGGGTTGGACGGGCTCACCTATATGACCTCATCCTCCAGCGAAGGTGCGGCGAGTGTATCGCTGACCTTTGACGATAGTATTGATCCTGACATGGCGCAGGTGCAGGTCCAGAACAAACTGCAACTGGTCGAATCGCAGCTGCCCGACACCGTGACGAGCCAGGGCGTTTCCGTCTCCCGCTCGACGGACTCGGTCCTGATGGTCGGGGCGCTTGTCAGCGAAGACGGCAGCTATACCTCGCTTGAACTGGGCGACCTGCTGAGCAGCACGATTGAAGACCCGGTACAGCGCACGGCGGGGGTGGGGTCGATCAATGTTTTCGGCACCGAATACGCAATGCGCATTTGGTTGAACCCCGAAAAGCTGTTCCAATATCAACTGACATCTTCGGACGTGACCACCGCCGTATCCGAGCAGAACACAAACGTGACGGTCGGCAGTCTGGGTGAGCAGCCGGTAGTGAAAGGTCAGCAGTTCACGGTCTCCCTATCGGCACAGTCCCAGCTTGAATCGGTTGAGGACTTTCGGAACATCCTGCTGAAGACCAACTCGGACGGGTCGGCCATTTACCTTGCTGATGTTGCCACAATCGAACTCGCCGAAGAGGACTACGGCAGTGTAAGCCGCTTTAATGGTCATCCGGCGGCGGGCTTTGCGGTGAACCTTTCCACCGGGGCCAATGCGGTGGATACCGCCGAAGCGGTGCGGGACGTGGTGGGCAATCTTTCTTCCGCGTTGCCCGAAGGCGTAGTGGTCGAATATCCCTATGACACCTCGCCCTTCGTCGAGGAATCCATCGACCAAGTCTATGAGACGTTGCTCGAGGCGATTGTCCTCGTCTTTCTTGTCATCTTCCTTTTCTTGCAAAGCTGGCGGGCGACGATCATCCCGACCATCGCCGTGCCTGTGGTGTTGTTGGGAACCTTTGGCGTTCTGTCCGCCTTCGGCATGTCAATCAACACCCTTTCCATGTTCGCATTGGTCCTGGCCATTGGTCTGTTGGTCGATGACGCGATTGTTGTTGTCGAAAACGTCGAACGGGTGATGGAAGAAGAGGGGTTGGACGCCGTCGCCGCTACGGAAAAGAGTATGGGAGAGATTTCCTCGGCGCTGATTGGCATCGTGATGGTGCTTTCTGCTGTGTTCCTGCCGATGGCCTTCATGGATGGGTCGACGGGGGTCATCTACAAACAGTTCTCGGTCACGATCATTTCGGCGATGGTGCTGTCGCTTTTCGTCGCCCTGATCCTTACGCCTGCAATGTGTGCGCAGCTTCTCAAACCGAACCATGACAAGAAGCCTCTGCTTCCGCTGCGCTGGTTCAATGGCGGCCTTGACCGTCTGACGGGTGGCTATGCTTCGCTTGTCGGGCGGTTGTCCATGCGGCCTTTCCGTATGGTGGTGGTATTGGCCCTCGTCGGATTTGGCGCGTATTGGGTCTACGACCGTCTGCCCTCGTCGTTCCTGCCTACCGAAGATCAGGGCGTCCTTATGACCATGATCGAACTGCCTCAGGGATCGACAGTTCAGCAGACAGCCAACACGATTGAACAGATCGAGCAATACTTGCTGATCGAAGAGACCGAAATGGTCGATGGCGTCTTTGCCAATGTCGGATACAGTTTCGGGGGGTCTGGTCAGAACTACGGGATGATGTTCATCAGGCTCAAGGACTATGAAGAGCGTCCCGGGCTTGATGCGGCTGATCTGATGATGCGGGCCAATGGCAAGTTCTTCCAGTCCCGACTGGGCAGCATCTTTGTCCTTCAACCGCCTGCCATTCCGGGGCTGGGTACCTCTTCGGGCTTTGCAATGTACCTCGTCGATCAGTCGGGCGCGGGTCAGGAAGCACTGAGCGATGCCGCAGATAAACTGGTCGCGGCAGGGCTTGCGGACGGTCGCGTGACCAACCTGCGCGGCAATGATGCTGCGACAGAACCTTCGTTGAAGCTGCGTATCGACCAACAGAAGGCCGAGGCTTTGGGCGTGTCTTTGTCGAGCGTGAACACCATGCTCGCGACCGTGTTCTCCGGCACCTATGTCAACGACTTCCCGTTGGGCAATAACCTGCGCGAGGTCATTGTACAGGGCGGTGCGGACTGGCGCATGCAGCCTGACGACATTGACCATTGGTATGTGCGGAACGACAGTGCGGAGATGGTGCCGCTGTCGGCCTTTATCAGCCGCGAATGGGAAACTATCACGCCCAAGCTGTCGCGCTATGGCGGCACCCGCGCACTGGAACTTTCCGGCGAAGCGGCAGCGGGCATCAGCTCGGGCGATGCGATGGAGGTGATGGAACAGCTTACCGCTGATCTGGACGGGTCCTACGCCTCGGCCTGGACAGGGCTGAGCTATCAAGAACGGTTGTCCGGCGATCAGGAAGCCATTCTCTATACAATCTCGGCGCTGGTCGTCTTTCTCTGTCTCGCCGCCCTCTATGAAAGCTGGGCCGTGCCTTTTGCGGTGATGCTTTCGGTGCCAGTGGGCATTCTGGGGGCGCTGGTGACAACGTGGTATTTCGGACAGTCGAACGACGTCTATTTCAAGGTAGGCTTGCTGACCACGATCGGCCTTGCGGCGCGAAATGCCATTCTGATCGTTGAGTTCGCGGAATCCCTACGGGCGGAAGGCAAGGCGTTGCTGGAAGCCACCGTCATGGCAGCGCGCCAGCGTCTGCGCCCCATCTTGATGACCTCTCTTGCCTTTGGTTTTGGCATCATGCCGCTGGTGCTCGCCTCCGGGGCAGGGGCCAATGCGCAAAAATCCATCGGGACGGGGATGCTCGGCGGGATCATCTTTTCAGCGGTCATCGGGATCGTGATGGTGCCGGTCTTCTACGTCGCCGTAATCCGAACAACAGAAATTTTCCGTAAGCGAGTGGAGAAAGCTCAGTGAAACCTTACTATCTCGTACTGGGTCTGCTTGTCGCGGGCTGTGCTGTCGGCACTGATTACCAGCGCCCCGAAGTGGCCATGGAAACCCGGTTTGTCGGTGGCAATGCAGAGCAGATCGGCGCGGTAGCCACTCAGCAGTGGTGGCTGAACTACAAGGATTCGAACCTAACAAGTCTTGTTACGCGCGGCCTTGCCCAGAACCTTGATGTGATTGCCGCGGGTGAGCGCATACGCCAAGCGCAAGCTGAGTTGCGCACAACCGGGGTAAACGCTGCGGCGGACGGATCGCTGACCGGATCAGTGACCACATCCGGTGGCGACGGCACCAGCGGTACAAGCACCGTCGAAAGCGGGTCTTTGGGTGCCTCGCTGGTGATTGATCTCTTCGGTGGTATCCGGCGTGAGCGCGAGGCCGCTGTTGCCTCTCTCACGGCCGCCCGGGCGGAGGAAGAGACCGTTCGTCTTGCATGGCTGGCCGAACTTATCGCTGCCTATTCCGACGCGCGCTATTACCAAGAGGCGATGGCCTTGACGCGCACCGCCATCGCTACGCGCGAAGAGACGGTGAGCATCACCCGAAGCCAGTTTAATGCGGGCGCGGCCACCGAATATGAAGTGGCCGAAGCGCAGGCCTTGCTTTCGACGGCGCGGGCCGATTTGCCGCAGTTCGCCGCCTTGTTTGACGCAAATGTCTACGCCATTGCGACACTGCTGAACGAACCCGCAGGACCGATCAAGGCACAGATGCAAAAAGGTGCCCCCCAACTCTCCAGTCCCGGGGATGCGCGCACCGGCGTACCGGCGGACCTGCTTCGTAATCGTCCCGATGTGCGCAGTGCCGAAGCCGATTTGGCCGCTGCCGTTGCCAACGTGGGCGTCGCCGAAGCCGCGCTTTACCCGGCCTTGTCCCTGTCCGGAACGGTGGGCCGTACGGACGCCACAGATGCGTGGAGCTTCGGGCCGCAATTGTCCCTTCCAGTATTTAATCAGGGCCTCTTGAAAGCCAGCCGTGACGCGCAACTCTCTGTCGCACGGCAGGCCGAGATCGCATGGCGGGCCTCGATCAACGAAGCGGTCGAGGATGTTCAGGTGACACAGTCCAACCTGTCGCGGGCGCGGCAGAGAGCGCAACTGCTGAGAACTGCCGCCAGTGACTACAGTCGGGCGCTGACATTGGCACAGGAGAATTATCGAAACGGTGCCATCACGCTGTTGAACCTGCTGGAAACCGACCGGAATACCAATGCCGCAAGGATCTCTGCGGCCTCGGCCACGAATGAAGCGGCGCAGGCTTGGGCCACGCTGAAGATCGCGACGGGGGCGGGGGCGGCCGTGACTGGTCAGCCGAGTAATTGAGCACATATCAACGCTGGTTGTGAAAGGCCGAACATATGAGACATACTGGAAAAATTGCCGCCCTGATCGCCGTTGCTGGGTTAATCTGCGTTACACTGATCTTGTTCGGAGCGCGCTTGGGGCTTTGGGAGCCGATCATAGGGTTCGGGCTTTACCGGAGCTACTTTAACGCAATCGGGGTGGGCATCTTCAGCGCGGGGCTGATCGCTTTGGCCGTCCATCTTGGCCGGGGCGAAAAGGGTTGGGCTGCGATCGGCGGCGTGGTCGCGCTGCTTGGACTGGGGGTCCTGTTTCCCCTGATTTCAAGCACTGTGACCCCCCAACCGCGCGCGGCGCCAATCCATGACATCACGACTGATACCGCCAATCCCCCGGCCTTCGAGGTGCTGGATGACACCCGCGCGGGTGCGAGCAACACGCTGGAATACGGCGGTGCAGACGTGGCAGATCAACAAGCGACAGCCTATCCCGATATTGCGCCACTTGAGACCGGCCTGAGCACGGACGCAGCCTTTGAGCGGGCATTGGAGGTGGCAGGCGAAATGGGGTGGGAGATCGTTGCGACCGTTCCAAGCCGCCATCGGTTCGAGGCCACGGCGCGCACCCCTGTCTTCTATTTCGCCGACGATATCGTCGTTGCAGTTACCCCTGCCGAGAACGGGAGCCGCGTGGACATGCGCGGCGTTTCACGGGTGGGGCGCAGTGACCAAGGCGTCAATGCAGCACGCATTCGTACCTTTCAACAACAGTTCCATAAGGAGTAAGCGATGAGATTTCCAAGCTCAAACTTGGCCTTTGCCGCGCTGATCGTATTGGGCCAAAGCATCCCATTCTCGGCTCATGCGGAGGCACCAAGCCTCCAGACCGACGGGCCCGTCATTCATCTTGCCGATAACCTTGACGAGGAAGCGTCGCTCGGCTGGTGCATCGATACTGAAGGGCGCGGTCTGAGCGATCAGCTTCACGCCCATTCATGCAAACCGGAAGGGGGCGACGTGTTGTTCACCTATGCGGCAGAGACGGGCACGATCGCGTCGGCGACCTATGATGGTCTGTGCATGGCGTATAGTGATCCCGAGAATGCCGAAAACCCATTTGGTCTGGTTTCTTGTGACGAGGGCGATCCCGCACAGCAGTTTGTTTATGACGATGCGAGCATGGAGATGCGTTTGGCCTCGGACCCCGCGCTATGCGTCACCGTTGCCGAGATAATTGACGATGCGGACTCATACCAGTCCCGCGACCTGTTCCTCGCGCCATGTGGCGCATTGGAGGCCAGCTTCAAACAATGGGTCATTCGAAGGTAAGAAGCATTAACGGTAACGCATATCGGGAAGCACTTGGTTTAGTCGGTGAAGATCGTAGCGGGAAAGCTTGCGGTTTATAGCCAAAAGTCTCTGAAAAAGACTTTCCTTGCCCGTCGGCCCAAGGTCCGGTTTCCGCCGTTCGCTTCGGCCGACACGATGGGTGGCTTATGTACTTTGACGGTAGGTGCGAAGATTCCCTATAAAGGTAGGGAGATCGGCTATTAAGCTTTAGATCGCCGAACGAACGGAGAATTTGCCCCGCAACCCCTCGCTTACGTCAACGCGCGCTGGCGGCGGCGCTGTTGGGTTGACCACAGACGGTACACCTCAAGAACGGCCAGAGGCGCAAAATGCACGAGAGCCGCGCCGACGCCGCCCCAATCGTGCAGGGCAGCCCAGTGGATGAGGGTTAGTATAGCCGCAGCATAGACAAACTGCTGTAGCTTTTTCCACGACCGCCCAAGGCGGCGCACCCATGCGTCTGTCGAGGTAACAGCCAATGGCACAAAGATAAGAAAGGCGATCCAGCCGGTCCAGATGTACAGCTTTGATACCTCGCCCCCAGTGAAGGCTATGGCGCCTTCATCAATGAGATAAAGCACCGTGTGGGCCAGCGCGTAGAAGAATGCGGCCACGCCAAGATAGCGCCGACGCTTCATCAGCCAGCGCGGCCAGCTCGCATCGCGAAAAAGCATCATCAGCGGGGTGATCATCATCGCGATGATCATGAACCGCGCGGCGAATTCACCGGTGGGATGCAAAAGACTGCTGACCGCGTCCGGCGCGCCGGAGGTCAGGCCAAGGGTCATTGGAATGGCGGGGAGGCTCAACAGCGCCCAGAAGGTGAGGGGGTGATCCCATGTGGATTTCAGCACGCAGATATCTCCGAAAGGTTGGTCATTCTACGCGGGTCGCCCCGCGTATCTGTGGCGATCAGCGTAACAGCGAGGTGAAATAATCTTCCCAGCTTTGATGCGGGCGTCCGGTCGCGGTTTCATAATCGCCGGGGGCGTCAAAGGCACCGCGGCGGATGCCGTCGTAGATGCCGCCGATAATCGGGCCGATAAAATCGCCAAGCTCGGCGGTGCGGTCAGCGACATAGTCTTCGGCTGGCATGCTGCGATAGGTAAGCGATGTGCCATATGCGGCGTTCATATACTGCGTTAGTTCCGCCTGAGTGATCTGCGTGCCGTTCAAATCAAAGGTTTGGCCGATCAGCTCGTTCCGCGTCAGCAAAGCGGCATAGGCATGGGCCAATTCGGAACGGGTCGTGTAGCCGCATTTGCCGTCCCCCGCGCTGTTGGCGATCTCGCCCTTGGCGCGGTAGCTGTCGATATATTCAACGTCAGGCTCGATGTAGATGCCGTTGCGACCGATGGTCCAGTCCAGACCGCTGGCGCGGATGTCGGCCTCGGTCTGGCGGTTGCTCTGCACGACGGGTGAGAAGGCGGTCCCGACTTCGGGACCTTGAATGCTGGTGTAGACGATCTTGCCCACGCCGGCCATCTTGGCCGCCTCGATCACGTTGCGGTGCTGGCCGATGCGGTCTTCGGGCGGGGCCATGCCTGAGACGAGCACAAGGGCATCAACGCCCGCAAGAGAAGTCCGAAGCGCGTCCGGCTGGTCATAATCGCCGAGGCGCACCTCGATCCCTAACTCGGGGGCATTGCCCGGCGTCCGGGCGAGGCCGATGACCGAGGCGTGATCTGTTCGTTCTATGAGTTTACGGGCGATTTCTTGACCGAGTTGTCCTGAAACGGCGGTGACAGCATAGCGCATCGGGCTCTCCTTTGACTGGGGTCTCGCTGGCAGGGCCTGACGTGCCCTGCCATGTTGCGGATATTAGCCGTGGTAGGCTTGGCTGACGGCAAAGCTGTCTTCGAACCAGTGCCACAGCACCACCTGACCATCGCGGACCTTGGCACGCAGGGCAAAGGTGAAGGGGCCAGTCTCTTTGCCGGATTTCGTGGTTATGCCGCTCATCTTTCCAAAGACGGCAACGGTGTCGCCTGCGGCAAAGGCATCTGTGTTGTCCCAAGCGGTTGTCTGAAAATTCTGGCCAAAGACGCCAAGAAAGTCGAAGACTGCCTCCTTGCCGCGTGCCTCACCGATCCACGGCAAGCTTTCGTCGCCCTCGTTGTGCCAGACCATATCCTCGGCCATCAGGGCCCGCATTTTTTCCATATCGCCCGCCCCCATAGCGCCCATGAAGGCCATTACGGTGTCAAAGCTCTCTTGTGTAACTGTGTCCATGTCTTTTGCTCCTGCGTGTTGTCCGAGAATGATGGCCAGAGATGCGCCGAGTGACGTTTTCAGAAGGGTTCTGCGTTTTATGTGTCGCTCCATATCGGGTGCCCCGAAGGAATGGGGCCTTGGTTAAGTTCAAGATTTCGGGTGCTACTCCGCGCGGCACCCGAAAAGTTCGGGCCAGCTGAGCTCTCAGGCGGCGTAGGTCCAAGTGAGCTTGGGGTCTTCGCGGAAGGCAAAACGCTCGAGGTGGCTGGTAATGACCTGCACGACCTTATCGAGAGCGGCCCGGTCATCGGCTGTCGCGCTCAGTGACAACTGGCCCTTTGTTGTGGCCAGTTCACATGCCCCGAAAGGCAGTTCGATATGGCCGTTTTGGCGCGTGTGGGTGACGGGCACCTTGTGGCCGAAATGTTTGCAGAGCGTGCCCAGATAACGCTCTGCGCTTTCGGTGTTGAGATGAGTGGTCGCTTTCATGGCGGTGTTCCTCGTGTTGCAAGGAACATCTATTCCCGGCGGATTGATCGGGGTATTCATGGAATCCAGAAGTGATAGTTCCGGCAGGCCGAACAATGATCGATCATCTAAAGCATATGGCCATCTTCGCCCGGGTGGTGGACGAAGGCTCGTTCCGGGCCGCGGCGAAAGCCCTTGGCGTCGCACCGTCGCGGGTGAGTGAAACCGTCTCCGAACTCGAAGATTTCCTTGGCGTGACACTGCTTTACCGCACAACCCGCAAGATCGCGCTGAGCAACGAAGGGCGGATGTTCTACGCCCGGGTGACCGACATGCTGCGAAGCGCCGAAAGCGGATTGAATGACCTCAACGCCCTGTCGTTGGAGCCTGTGGGCGCGCTTAGGGTGTCGATCCCTGCCTTTATGTCGTCATCGACCCTGTCGACGGCGATCGCTGAATTTTCCCGTCTTCATCCGCAAGTCGCCCTGTCGCTGGCTTTTTCGGATCAGAGGATGGACCTTATCAACGATGGTTTTGATGTGAATATCCGCGCGGGCTGGCTCGACGACAGTGCGATGATGTCGCGCAAGCTGGGTGAAAGCGCGCGTGCCTTGGTGGTCGGCAGCGACTATGCCGCAACGCGCCCGGCCCCCGCACATCCTTGCGATCTGGAAGACTGGGACTGGGTGCGTTACCGACATCGCTCAGACTATACTCGTCTCAGCGGCCCCGGCGGGGAAGAGGCGAAAGTTCTGGGCCAAGCCCGGCTGGAAGTGGACAGCGTGGATGCCCTCTACCATTTCGCCTGCAAGAACCTTGGCGCCACGGTTCTGCCCGAGCATCTCGCCGCCCGGGGGGAGGCGGAGGGCAAGCTGAGCCGCCTGTTCCCCGATTGGCGGCTGAAACCGTTGGGAATTTTTGCCGTCTGGCCAGACACCTCGCGCCGCGAGAACCTCACGCTTCTGTTCGTTCGGTTTTTGGCAAAAGAGCTCCATCAATAGGACGGTGCCTATCGGGCCATTTGGTCCGGCATGAAGGGGCATCTGCCACGTCGCCTTAGATTACCTCGTGGTGCGGCCAAATGAGCCTTTCGCTGAACGAAGCCCCGGTGCAGGTGGCTGAACGCAAGGCCAAAAGATACGATCTTTGCCGGGTCCTCGCTCCTTCGGACAAAGATGCTCAGATGACGGCCCAAGTTCCGAAGGTCAGCGCACTTGGCGGGTCGCTCACGATCAACGGGCCTTCCTTTCAAATTCTGAGGCGATGATTTTGTATGTCATCGCAACCCTTTCGCAAGGTGATCAAGCAACAGCCGGACCTTTGGCGAAAGATGCCGGTTCTGCGGATAGATCGCCCAGATGCCATCGTCCGGCGCGCGATACGTATCCAAAACAGAGACCAACCGACCGGCCCTCAGCTCCGCCTCGACATAATAATCCGGCAGCTGGATGATCCCGAGGTTCTTCAGCGCCGCATCGACCAGCGATGCGCCGCTGTTGCAGCGGAGATTGCCTTTCACCCGGATGTGGCGGGTGGTTCCTTTTTCCTGAAACCGCCAATAGCCCAAAGTGCCTTGCAAACAGTTGTAGCCGTCAAGTTCGGACAGGGTGTGCGGGGTTCCGTGAGCGGAAAGGTATTCGGGTGCCGCGCAGGTGTAATGCCTGCGAGAGGCCAGCCGCTTTGCCATCATGGAGCTGTCTTCCAACTCTCCCAGCCGGATTGCGAGATCGTAGCTTTCCGCTACAAGATCGAGCAGCTGATTGGTCAGCCTGAGGTTGACCTCAAGATCAGGATAGCGCCGCACGAAGTCATTCACCAAAGGCGCGATGCGGTTCTCGCCATATGTCACCGGGGCTGTGAGATTGAGCCGTCCCTTGGGGCTTTGATGCAGATCGGTGATCGCGCGCTCGGCTTCGGCCAGCCCATCAAGCACCTGCCGGCAATGGTTGTAATACACCTGACCCGTCTCGGTGATCGTGACCTTGCGCGTGGTGCGGTAGAACAGCTTGGTGTCCAATCGCGCCTCAAGTGCGCCGACTTGGCGGCTTACCTGAGCCGTAGAAATACCCAAGCTGTTGGCAGCAGCTGTAAAGCTTTGGGCTTCAGCGACGGCCACAAATTCTGATACCCCCTCCCAACTCAGCATGATGTTCCTTTCAATCTTAATGGCGGAATAACTATTGCTAATAGGTAATGGTGTTTTACAGATATCTCTGATTATCGCCAGTGGGAAACAGTGTAAATGACAGTCCCTACACCGTCACCCGCCAAAATAGTCCTAACCGCGAAGTGAGACCCATGACCGATATCATCAAATGCAAAGCGGCCGTCGCCTGGGCCGTTAACGAACCTCTCTCGATCGAGGAAATCGACGTAATGCCGCCTAAGGCTGGCGAAGTGCGCATCAAAATTATCGCCTCGGGCGTTTGCCATACCGATGCTTTCACTTTGTCGGGCGAAGATCCCGAAGGCCTGTTCCCGGTCATTCTGGGCCATGAAGGGGGCGGGATTGTCGAATCCATCGGCGAGGGCGTCACCAGCGTGGCGGTGGGTGACCATGTGATCCCGCTCTACACGCCAGAATGTGGCGAGTGCAAATTCTGCAAATCCGGCAAGACCAACCTCTGCCAGAAGATCCGGGAAACCCAGGGGCGCGGTCTGATGCCCGACGGTACCAGCCGGTTCTACAAGGATGGTCAGCCCATCCTGCACTACATGGGCTGCTCGACCTTCTCGGAATACACAGTGCTGCCCGAGATATCGCTTGCCAAGGTCAACCCCGACGCGCCGCTGGAGGAGGTCTGCCTGCTGGGCTGCGGCGTCACCACCGGCATGGGGGCTGTGATGAACACCGCGAAGGTCGAAGAGGGGTCGACCGTTGCGATCTTCGGCATGGGCGGCATTGGCCTGTCCGCCGTGATCGGCGCGACCATGGCCAAGGCCAGCCGCATCATCGTGATCGATATCAACGAAAGCAAGTTCGATCTGGCGCGCAAGCTGGGTGCCACCGATTTCATCAACCCCAAGGATCACGACAAACCCATTCAGGACGTGATTGTCGAGATGACCGACGGCGGTGTGGATTATTCGTTCGAGTGTATCGGCAACGTCAATGTTATGCGCTCGGCGTTGGAATGCTGCCACAAGGGCTGGGGCGAATCCGTAGTCATCGGTGTCGCAGGGGCAGGGCAGGAAATCTCGACCCGTCCGTTCCAATTGGTCACGGGCCGCGTCTGGCGGGGGTCGGCCTTTGGCGGGGTCAAGGGACGCTCCGAGCTACCTGACTATGTCGAGCGCTACATGAACGGCGAGTTCAAGCTGAATGATTTCATCACCCACACCATGGGGCTGGAAGAGATCAATGAAGCCTTCGACCTGATGCATGAAGGAAAAAGCATCCGCTCGGTCATCCACTTCGGCGAAGGATCTTCCGCCGGTCGCGCCGTTTGTAGGCGCGGCCGGGGTGATCTGGAAGCGTTGCTGGAAAGCCTAAAGTCAGCCCACCTCGCGCCGCTGTGCATCCCTGACCAGCGCTGCCATTCGGTAGAACCCATGCGCCATCTTGGTGAAAGGCGTGAGCAGGAAAAACGCCAGCACCGCGCCGAGATGTATAACCAAAAGACCCGGCATCCAGCCGGTGCCCCCTGCCGCATAGAGCAGCAGACCAGATAGTCCGACAAACCCCAGCAACCCGGTAAAGGCTATTTCGCCGCCAAAGGCATTAGTCGCGCCGAGTGATTTGTCAGACCGCAGCTTAAGCCAGACCATCTTGCCACAGCCCAACACCAGCAGAACACCGCCGGAAAGGCCGAGGATCTTGGGGGCGGAAAACAGCCCGTAGGGGGCGGGCATGTCGAGCAGGTAATGCATCAGCGTCGCCACGCTGGTCGAAGCGAAACACAGCAGAAAGCCATACATGATTGCCTGATGCGCATAGCGGCGGGAATGGGTAAACCGGTCTTCGTCCTCGAAATTGCAGCCGTCGCCGTGGCCGCCTTTGAGGTTGCGCATGTTCGCGACAGAGGCGATGGCCTCGCGCAGATGCGACAGGCGCACCGGGGCACCGCCCACGGTTTGCCAGTAGCGGCGCAGGCCGATGGCAATGCTTAGCAACGGAAACAGAAAGGCGGGCAGGAAGATCGCCACCATCGCATTGTGGGATAGCACGGCGTAGAAACCTTCGCCTCCTGCGGCGGCCAGCGCACGGGCAGCCCAAAACAGCAATGCAAAGCCCAAGACTGTGGCGAGCACTATGGCGAGGCCGTTTTTCTGGAAGGCTTTCCCGGCGGCACGTGGAAAGGCAAACTCTTCCCAACTGTCTTGGCGCACATCGGCCAAGGCTTGCGGCAAGTTCAGTTCAAACTCATGCGGGGCGGTGTATTGGCAGGCATAGTAGCAGCCTCGGCAATTGTGACAGAGGTTCGCCAGTTGCGTTAGATCCCCGTCCGAAAAAGCGCGTTCGGCCTGAAGGGCAGGGAAAACCGAGCAGTACCCCTCGCAATAGCGGCAGGCGTTGCAGATTTCGGCCTGACGGCGGGCCTCTTGGAGTAGATCAATTTGCATGGGCTGCGGCCTCCTTGCCTGCGATACGTCCGAATACGGTGCCGATGGTCATGCCGAAACCGGCGAGGTAGCCTTGGCCCAGAATCGACCCGGCCATGGTTTCGCCCGCAGCCCAAAGGTTGCTGACAAGGCGGTCGTCGATGGAGCATTGCGCGTTTTCATCCACCTTCAGCCCGAGATAGGTAAAGGTGACGCCAGTGCGCAGCGAATAGCCGTAGAACGGCGGCTCGGTGATGGGGCGGGCCCAATTGGTCTTGGGCGGGGTGAGGCCGGAAGTGGCGACCCCGTCCAGCTCGGTGGGGTGAAAGCCGCTTTGATCGCCGCAGGCTTCGTTGAATTCGGCCACGGTCTGCTCTAGCGCCTCGCCGGGCAGGCCCATTTTATCCGCCAGTTCCGCCAGCGTGTCGGCCTTGATCGGGGGGAAGACCGAAGGCATGAACAGGTTCAGCGATTTCGCGTCGATGATGACATAGCCGACCTGATCGGGCTGCGCGGCCACCAGCCGGCCCCAGATGGCGTAGCGTTTCGGCCAGACATCCTCACCCTCATCATAGAACCGCTGTGCGTCTTTGTTGACGACGATGGAGAAGGGCACGCAATCCAGCCGTGTGACGATCCCGCCATCGAATTTCGGCGCGCGTCCGTCGATGGCGACGGCGTGACATTGGGTCGGATCGCCAACCTGTGCGATGCCTTGATCCAGCAGATCCGCCAGAACCACGCCGCGGTTATAGGGCGTGCCGCGGATCAAGAAGTTCTTCGCCGCTGGCCCCCATGCGCGTGCCAGCCAGTCGGTGTCGGCCTGAAAGCCTCCAGAGGCAACGACGACGGATTTGGGCGAGAGGCTCTTGGCGGCCCCCTCATGGGTATAGTCCACCCGCGTCACCCGGTCGCCTTCCAGCTCGAGGTGGGTCACGGCGGCTTCATAGAGCACATCCACGCCCAGCCTTTCGGCAGTGCGGTAATAGGCGTTAACGAGGCTCTTGCCACCGCCACGGAAAAAGGCGTTGGTGCGGGCCAGTGACAGGGTGCCCGAGAGCGAAGGCTGAAACCGCACGCCATGGGCTTCCATCCACGGCAGGCATTCCTCGGAAGAGCGGATGGCGAGGCGTGCGAGATGTTCATCCGTCTTGCCACCCGTCACCTTCATCAGATCGGCGAGGTATTCCTCTTCGGTGTAGCTTTCGACCAATGGGCCCAAGGGGCCATGGTGCATGCAGCGGAAGTTGCGGGTGTGGCGCGAATTGCCGCCCCGGTAGGGTTTTGGCGCGGTCTCAAGGATCAGCACGCGGGCGCCGTCTTCGGCGGCGGTGATCGCGGCACAAAGCGCCGCATTGCCGCCGCCGATCACGACGATATCGTAGGTCTCGGTCACAGCAGGTCTCCGTCATAGGTCTCATCGCGCGTGGGCTGTGCGCGCAGGGCGCGCACCCGGACCCGTTGGGCCGCTTCGATATGCGCGCGCATCGCCGCTTCGGCGAGGGCGGCATCACGGGCCTTGATCGCATCCAGAACGCCAAAATGTTCCTCCACCGCTTTCTCGGCACGGGCAGGATCGGTGAGCGTCGTCGGGCCGAGGATCATCAGCGTCTTTTGCAGTGTATGGATCGACCGGGTGAGAAAACGGTTCTTCGCCGCGTCCAGAAGGGCTGCGTGGAACTGGCGGTTGAGGGTGAAGGCTTCGGGCACATTGCCCAGGGTGGCAAGCTGCTGGTTCATGTCCTGCAATTCTTCGATCTCGATGTCCGAGGCAGCGCGGGCGGCCAACCGCGCGGCGGTGCCCTCCAGCACGGCGCGCATCTCGTAGAGTTCCATCACCTCGGCGTAGTCCAGCGTGCGGATGCTCGCCCCCTGCCGGGGGATATGCGCCACGACACCGTCTGCCTCTAACTGTCGGATCGCTTCGCGCACGGGGGTGCGGGAAACGCCCAAACGTTCGGCCAGTTCGGTTTCACGCAGCCTGTCGCCGGGGTTCAGCCGTCCGGCGCGTAACTCATCCATTAGTTGAGCATAGGCAGAGTTGCCCTGCGGTGTGCGGTCTTCTTCGCTCATAAAACGCCCCCAAAGGTCATTATTGCATACAGGTGGATACAATAGTATGCAATAACGATCAAGTCCGATAAACTGCAGGAGTGGACCCCATGCGCATTGCCCTACCAACCCGAAGCCGGTCGCTTACCCTCATCCTCGCCGGGGCTGGCACTTTGGCCTTCTGGGCGCTTGATCTGCCGCTACCATTCCTTTTCGGCCCTATGGCCGCCTGTCTTATCGCGGCGCTGTCGAACCTGCCGATCAACGGCTTCGGTCAGGTCTCGGTCGCGGCGCGCACGATCCTTGGGGTGGCGGTTGGGGCTTCGATCACGCCTGATCTTTTTCACCAACTTCCACAAATGGCGATGTCGGTGGCGTTGGTCCCGGTCTTTATCGCGTTGATCGGGATTATCGGCGTCCCGTTCTTTCGGCATGTTTGGGGCTTCGACGGGCCGACAGCCTATTACGCCGCGATGCCGGGTGGCCTGCAGGACATGGTGATTTTTGGCACCGAAGCGGGGGGCGATCCGCGGGCGCTGTCGTTGATCCATGCCACGCGGGTGCTGATTATCGTCACCCTCGCGCCTGCCTTCTTGACGCTGGTTTACGGAGCAAGGCTGACCAATCCTATCGGCGCGCCGGTGACGGAACTGCCGGTGAGCGAGATGGCCTTGATGGCCGCCGCCGCCCTGATCGGCTGGAAGGGAGGAGAGCGGATAGGCCTGTTCGGCGCGTCGATCCTTGGCCCCATGATCGTCACCGCCGTTCTGTCACTGGCTGGCCTGATCCACAGCCGCCCGCCCGCCGAAGCGATCCTGGCCGCGCAGTTCTTTATCGGCTGCGGGATCGGCGTGCATTTTCTGGGCGTGACATGGGGCGAGCTGACGCGGGTGGTGCTGGCGGGCATCGCCTATGTGCTGGTGCTCGCCGTTTTGGCCGCAGGTTTCACCGGTCTCGTCACTTGGGCCGGGTTGGGCAACCCGGTCGAGGCATTCCTTGCCTTCGCGCCGGGCGGGCAGGCCGAGATGACGGTGCTGGCCATCGTTACCGGGGCCGATCTGGGCTTTGTCATCACCCACCACCTGACCCGCATCGTGTTGGTGATCGTCGGCGCGCCGCTGGTTGCGGGGTTTATGGCGCGTAGACGGAAGGGTTGATCATATGGATCGGTGCGCCTGCCGCATAGGCGTTCACCTGTTCGAAGATATCCGCGAATTGCTTGTCGAATTCATCCTCGGTGACAAAGCCGATATGCGGGGTGGCGATCAATCTGGGATGCGAGAGCAGCGGGTCGTTGGGATCGGTCAGCGGCTCGAAATCAAAGACATCCACCGCCGCCGCGCTCAGATGCCCGGCGTTAAGCGCTTGCAGCAGCGCGCCTTCGGCAATCAGCCCGGCGCGCGAGGTGTTCACTAATACCGAACGCGGCGGCATCGCACCGAGGTCGTCGGCGGTGACACTGCCGCGCGTGTCAGATGTAAGCCGCAGATGCAGCGAAACCACGTCACATGTGCCGAAAAAGGCCGCTCGGCTCTCGGCGACGGTTTCGCCATCGGCTTTCGCCCGCGCGCGCCCGGCTTCGGAACTCCACCAGACAACTTCCATGCCAAAGGCGCGGGCATAGTCCGCCACCACACGTCCGATACGCCCATAGCCATAAAGCCCCAGCCGCCGCCCGCGCAGACTGCGCCCTACGCCCATCTGCCAGTTGCCTGCCTTCACGCTCGCCATCTGCTGCGGCAACTGCCGCATGGCCGCAAGGATCAGCGCAAAGGTCAGTTCCGCCGCCGCATGGTTGGCCCCATCCGCACCTTTGTTGGAACACAGCAGCACGCCCTGATCGGTGCAGGCCGCGACGTCGACATGCGGATAGGCACCGCGCTGTGAGATCAGGCGCAGGTTTGGCAGACGCTCCAGCAGCCCCGGCGTCACCTTGGTCCGCTCGCGAAAGAGTACGACGCAGTCGGCATCCTGCAAACGGTCGGCCAAGATGGCCTCGTCAGGCTGATGGTCCGTCCAGACGGTGACATCATGCCCCGCCAGCAGGTTAAAGCAGGGCAGCCCGCGCAGAGTGTCGAACCAGTCGTCGAGGATATGAACCTTCATCCCTGCACCCTATGCTGAAAGCGCGTTGATCGCTTTGCTGACCCGTTCGTGCAGGATCAGCAGATCAGAGTCGCGATCTTTTTGCGTGTTGAGGCTGGCGATCAGCTCGGCACGCAGTTTTTCCAGATCACGGCGGGCGATTTTGATTTTCTCGTAGTTGGTCATCATTTGCTTCTCAATGGGACAACAGAACTGGGATTTTGATCTTTTCCAGCACCTCGGCGGTCACGCCACCAAGGAAATCTTCGCGAAACTTGGAGTGTTCATAGGCACCCAGCACCAGTAGTGAGGGATCGTGCCGCTCGCAATAGGACAGCAGAGTCTGTGACACCGGATGGGTTGTCGGAAAGTCTTCATGCACCGCTTCGACGCCGTGGCGGTCGAGGTGGGTCATCAGATCGGTGATCGGCCAAGATGTGCGTTTGCCCACTGTCAGAACGCTGACACGGCCATCGGCCTCAAGCAAGCGCAGGCTGTCTGACAGTGCCCGCGCGGCGGCGCGCCCGCCGTCCCATGCCAGCGCCGCGTGGCTGTGCTGCGCGCCTGCGTCATAGCCCGCGGGCACCACGATCACAGGGCGCCCGGACTGCAAGGCGATGCGATCAGGATGGTGGGTCACATGGGCGTCGTCGCTCTCGGTCCGGGCACCGACGATCAGCATGTCATAGTACCGAGCGCCTTCGGAAAGCAGCATGTCGACGCGGCCGGTCTCCTCGCGGAAATCCAGCGCGTCGCCCAGACCGAGGGCGGGGCGGAGTTCTTCGAACCGGCGGATGACCTCGGCCAGGATTTCGCTGTTGGCAGCCTCCAACAGAGCGCGGGCCTCTTCAGGGATCCAACGGGAACGACGGTCGATCACCTCATGCGCAGTATGCGCAAGGATCGCCGTGACATGCGCGCCGCGCCGTTTCGCGAGCGAGGCCGCATAGCGCAGCGCGGCGACGGAGGCGTCGGAGCCGTTGAAGGCGACAAGAAGGTTCATCACGGGCATATCAGCGGCCCTCCCAAATGCGCGAGGGGACAAAGACACAGCCATCCGCCAGCTTGCGGGCCGTCCGCAGCAGCCCGGCGGAGTTCAGCGCGAAGCCGTCCGACGTGTCGTAATCCACCAGCACGTCAATCGTGCCAGAGGCATGTTCAAGCACCACATCAGCGGGGCTTTGGCCGGGCCGGTCAAGCAGCCCATCGGCCACACTGCCGGGCGTGAGCGCGCAGGAAGCAAGACATTGCGCCCCGGTCACCGCCATGGAGGGGTGCGTGTTCCACGGCATGAAATAGCGCGTCGCGATGGTGCCGCCCTCGCGGGCAGGGGCCAGCAAGCCGAACTTGGGCGTGACGGATTTTGCCACATCCCCCATGCCCATAGCGGCCCCGGCCTGAAGGCGAATGGCTTCCATACGGGCAAAGAAATCCGTGTTCGCGTCAAGCTCGGCGACGCTCTCGTACCCCGTCAGGCCAAAGTCCGCCGCGCGGGCGATGACCATCGGCATGGCAACATCCATGCAGGTGACTTCGATCCCGTCAAAGGTATCGCGGATACTACCCGTGGGCAAAAACGCCCCGGTCGAAGAGCCGACAACCCCCATGAAGTTCAGCGTCACGGCTGCACCGGCACCGGGCACGCCCGCGATCTCGGTGTCGCCGTCATAGGTGAGCACACCGCCGGGGGTCAGCACTTTGGAGAGCACCTTGGCCCCAGTGTTGACGGCGTGGATCTTCACATCCGTCACATCGCCGGTGGGCTGGACGAGGCCCAATTCCACCGCCGCAGGGCCAACACCCGACAGGATGTTTCCGCAGGTCGGTTTGAAATCGACCAGCCGATCCTCGACCGAGACTTGGGCGAAGAAATAGTCCACATCTGCCCAAGCGTCGTCTGAAGGCGATAGCATCGCGACCTTGGTGGTCACCGCCGCGCCGCCGCCGATTCCGTCGATGTTGAGCGGATGGCCGGAGCCCACCACGGCGAGCAGCACCTCGGCGAGGGTTTCGCGGTCTTGGGGCAGATCCGCGCGGTTGAAGTATGGCCCCCGCGAGGTGCCGCCGCGCATGAAGAGATAGGGGATAGCAGTCTGTGTCATCTCTAAGCTCCTCAGTTCAGCGGCCAGGGCAGATCGACTGCGCCTTGCAGCAGACCCGGCGGGAAATCACGGTTGAGTGCCCCGGCCATGACGCACATCAGCGCGATGCCGCAGGCGGTCAGGATCAGGGTTTTCGGCCAATGCGCCTGTGCGCGGACCCGCAGGAAGCTGATCAGAAAGCCCAAGAGCGCGAGGATGAAGCCGACGAAGTATGTGGCGACGATCAGCCCCACGAACCACGCTAGTGTGCTCCAGAGGCCATAGGGCGCATCCGCGTCCTCGCCCGAGACTTCCTTGTCGGCAAAGATCGCATCGCTTTCGGGGCGCAGGATCATCTGCACCAGCAAGATCAGCAGCGCAGCCAGGGCGATACCCCCCACAACCAGCGGCACGATCTTGTCGGTCATGTTGTAGTCGGGGATCAGCGAGGCATTGATCAGCGCGGCCACGACGTAGCCCATGATGATCAGCAAAAAGACCAACGGCGCGCGTTTTGAGCCGGACTGCACATCGCCTTCGGCCATGATCGACTTGGCCTGACGC
The DNA here is from genome assembly GCF_000152605.1 of Sulfitobacter sp. EE-36. Lineage (NCBI taxonomy): Bacteria > Pseudomonadati > Pseudomonadota > Alphaproteobacteria > Rhodobacterales > Roseobacteraceae > Sulfitobacter > Sulfitobacter sp. EE-36. The sequence goes on from NZ_CH959310.1 coordinate 1,484,500, forward strand.
AGACCCAGCACGACCGAGACCACGGTGATGATCAGCAGCACGATGACGATGGGGGAGAAGATATAGTCCATCCCATCCTCAAAGGATTTGCGGAACCGGAACGACGCGATCTGAAACGCTTGGTTCGAGAATTTCTCGACCGGGTTCGACAGCACGAAGCCGATCAGGAAGGCCGGGCGCGACCAGTCGAAGCGGCGCAGGAAGATACCGATCAGGCCGATCACGAAAAGCGCGAGGATGTCTTCGAAGTTCTGTCCCGACTGGAACGCCGCGAAGGAGATCAGCATAAAGAGGAACGGCGCGAGGTAGGTGAAGCGGATCGTGGTCAGCTTGGCGATTCCGCCCGAGGCCGCGATGCACAGCAGCGTGCCCACGACATTGGCCAGCGCCAGCAGCCAGACAATGGAATAGGTGATGTCGAGGTTGTCGCGCAGCATTGAGGGGCCGACTTCGATCTCGCCGGAACCCAGCAGGGCGATGGCACCGATGAAAATCGCCATGGAGCCAGAACCGGGAATGCCGAACAGCAGGGTAGGGACCAAGCCGCCGCCCTCTTTCGCGTTGTTCGAGCTTTCCGGCCCGATCACGCCACGCACTTCGCCTTTGCCGAAGTTCGATTTGTCTTTCGTCGTTTGAACCGCGTGGCCATAGGCGATCCAGTCAACGACTGACCCACCAAGGCCGGGGATGACGCCGACCACCACGCCGATCAGTGAGCAGCGGACCGACAGCCATTTGTTGGCCACCCAGTCGCGCACGCCGTCGCCCCAGCCCGCGCCGAGTTTGGCTTCTTTGGAAATCGCCCGGTCTTGGCGCAGGAGCGATACGATCTCGGGCACGGCAAAGATGCCAAGGCCGACGATCACCAGTTTCAAGCCGTCTGTTAGATAGGGGATGTCATAGGTCGCCATCCGCAGGGAGCCGCCCGCATCAGCCTCGCCGATGGTGCCGATGAGCAGGCCAAGCCCCGCGGCCGCCAGACCCTTAAGCGCTACGCGACCCGCCAGCACCGCCACCATCGACAGGCCGAGGATCGAGATCATCAGCATCTCGGGCAGGCCGAAAGACAACACGATGGGACGCGCAACAACGATGAATAACGTCAGGAAAGCCGCGCCGACCAGACCGCCGAAGAGCGATGAGGTGAAAGCCGCCGAAAGCGCCCGCGCGGCTTGGCCTTTCTTGGCCATGGGAAAGCCATCGAGCACCGTAGCTTGGCTGGCCGAAGAACCGGGGATGCCCATGAGGACGGAAGCGAAAGTGTCTGAGGTCGGCACGACCGCGACCATGCCGATCATCAGCGCCAGACCCAGCACCGGGTCCATGCCGAACATGAAGGGCAAGAGCAGCGACAGCCCCGCGATCCCACCGAGGCCGGGAAAGACGCCGACAGCCAGGCCCATGACGACGCCCAACACCAGATATCCCAGTACTACAGGTTGCAAAATTAGAGCCCATGCCTGGCCAAGCGCAGGCAGAGCGGTTGCGAACAGATCCATCGCACCGACCTCGAAATGTTAGATTAAAGGGAGGGGGTGGCCCCGGGGCGCGCCCGGGGCCTTGGGGGTTTCGCTTACTTCAGCGAAACGCCATAGGCTTCTTGCAGCCAGTTGGTGACGAAGGCTTTCGCCTCTGCAGAGACGGTCGTGCCACGCTGTGTTGCCTTGGCTGCGCCTTCACCTACGAAGACGGGGTATTTTCCGACGCGCTTCTCGGCGATTTGGGCGAAATCTTCGCGGTTGCGCACCGCGTCAAAGGCTGCCGTGTAGGTTTCGATCACGTCATCGGGCGTCCCTGCGGGCAGGAAGGCGATCTTTTGCACCGGGAAACCTGCGATAAAGAAGGCTTTCCACGCGTCCCAAGCCTCGCCCTCGGTCGCGCAGCCTTCAGTGGCTTCGCAGACTTCCTTGAAGGTCAGGATGTCGGGGAAGGTGGGGTCACGAACGATGTTGCCGTCTTCGTCCAGCGCGCCCCATGTCATCATCGGCACGGCTTGACCCTTTTCCACCAGATCGGCAGAGGCACCGAGGTAGCTTGACGAGGTTTGGTAGTCGATCGTGGCCTCGCCGCGTTCAAACATCAGACGGCCATCGCCACGGCCCTTGATGCCAAAGACCGGCTCAACATTCATTCCCAGCATTTCCCATGCCAGCAGCGGCACGAGGTCAAGGCGCGTGGCCCCCTGCGAGCCGTAGATGAAGTTGATGTCTTTAAGGTTATTGGCGGTGCCGTCGAATTTTTCGCCGTCCGAGGGGTTCAGATAGGCGACGCCCCCGGTGCCCGATGCCATGACAGGCTTCCAGTCGCTGTACTCATACCGCACACGTGGATCGTCCAGCAAATAGGGGAACTGGGTCGAGCCGGAGGTGCCGAAAAGGACCGTGCCCTCGTCATGCTCTTGCTCTTGGAACCAGTTGGCGCCTTTGGTTGAACCTGCACCCGGCATGAACTTGACGACAACGGTGGGGTTGCCGGGCAGTTCTTCGGACAAAAGCGGCGCAAAGAAGTTGGCCCATTTGGCCGATCCCCCCGTTTCCGAGAAGGGGATGACCCACTCGATGGTTTTGCCTGCAAAGTCGACCTCGGCCAGCGCCGGGGCGGCAAGGCAAGCAGCAGATACAGCGGTTGCGGCGAAATACTTGATAGTCATTGGTGTCCTCCCGTAGACATTCTGTATCGGTCAGACTTTCACGCCTGCCGTAATTCGTATTTGTTTCAGGGAACGAATCCCTCCTCCAACACGGGCACACTGCCTTTCCAACCTTGCGCGAAACTTGCGCATCAGGATTAAGTTTTAATCATGCGCATTGCAGTCATCGAAGACAATGAGGCTCTGGCACAGGGAATTGCCCATCGCTTGCGCGATCGAGGCCATGCGGTGGACCTGCTGCATGACGGGGAAGATGCTGACATTTTCTTGCGACATGAGGGGGCTGACCTGATCGTGCTGGACTGTAACTTGCCCGGTTGTGACGGGCTGGAAGTTCTGAGCCGTCTGCGCCGCCGCGGCGATGGCACGCCAGTGATCCTGCTGACCGCGCGGGCGGAGACTTCAGAGCGAGTAGCAGGGCTGGATGCCGGAGCCGATGATTACCTGACCAAACCCTTCGAGATGGATGAGCTCGAGGCGCGACTGCGGGCCATGGCGCGGCGCAAGAACCTTGAGTTCGCCGCCCGAGACGCGATTGGCCCCTTGGTCTTTGACCGCACGAACCGGCAGTTGTTGGAGGGTGAGCAGCCGCTGGCCTTCCCCCGCAAAGAACTGGCGACGCTGGAATGTCTACTGGAAAGGCGCGGACGCATCGTGTCGAAATCCCAGTTGATCACCCATGTCTATGGCACCGGTGCCGCGCAGGAAGACAGCGCCATCGAGCCGCATGTGTCCCGTCTTCGCAAACGGTTAGAGCCCTTCGGCATCCGCATCAAAGCCGCCCGTGGGCTGGGCTATATGTTGGAGGTCGACAGCGCATGACCTCGATGTCGCTGCGCTCTCGGCTCTTCATGCTGATCCTGCCGCCGCTGCTGCTGCTTTCGATCGTTCTGGGGTTTTGGCGCTTTGAAGTGGCGCAGCGCACTTCTGAAACCCTGTTCGACCGGAGCCTGCTGGCCGCGGCCTTGGCAATCTCTCGCGATGTGGCAATCTCAGGCGGCGATGCGCTTTCTCCCAGCACGCGGGATTTCGTCTCGGACGCGGGGGGCGGGGAGCTTTTTTACCACGTCACGGGTCCTGGTGGCATCTACATTACCGGCTATGCCTATCCACCCGTTTCCGGCGGCCGGGCAGGCGAGGATCGGCTGGACTACACGAAGGCGGAATATCGGGGCGAGCCTGTGCGGGTTTTGCGGATGGCGGAGAGCACGACCATCGGCAACCTCACGGGCGATACGATCGTCACCGTCTGGCAAAGGGACAGTGACCGAAATGCCTTTGCCGCCGCTTTGGCGCGCCGCGCGGCGGCCTTGATCGCCAGTCTGATGGCGGCCCTTGCTTTGGTGGTCTGGTTCGGGGTGAAGATCGGCCTGCGCCCCTTGAACGATTTGCAAGATGCGATCCAACACCGATCCCCCGATGACCTGCGCGATATCCGCCGCCCAGTCCCGGCCGAGGTCTTTGGCATCGTCGCCACTTTGAACCGGCTTTTCGGGCAGGTGCGCCAGAGCATTGAGGACCATCAGGTCTTTATCTCCAACGCCGCGCATCAGCTGCGCAACCCCGCCTCCGCACTGTTGTCATTGGCCGAGGTTTTGCCAGATGTCAGCGACCCGCAAGAGCGTCGCCTGCGCGAACGCGAATTGATCGCCGCCGCACGTAAATCGGCGCGGCTTGCCAATCAGTTGTTGTCTCTCGAACGGTTGCGCTACGACGAGGCACCAACATTCGATAGACTGGAAGTTAACGCTGTCGCTGCCGAAGTATGCAGTGACTTTGCCCCGACGATCCTGTCGCGGGACATAGGCTTTGGCTTCGAGCCATGTTCGGAGCCGCTACCGATCAATGGTGACAATGTGCTGCTGGGTGAGGCGATCACCAATCTACTTGAAAACGCGCTGTCCCATGGGGGTCCAGGCATCTCAGCGATCCGCGTGAGCACCGTGGCCGAGGCGGGGTATGCGGTGCTGACCGTACAAGATGACGGCATCGGCATCCCCAAAGACAGCACGCAGGCCGCGTTTCAACGGTTCGGTCAATTGAGCGAAGGGGAGGGCAGCGGGCTTGGGCTTGCCATCGTTCAGGATGTCCTGCGCCGTCACGGTGGTGACGTCGAGCTGTTGCCGCAGGAGCGGGGCTTAATCGTGAGATTGAAAGTCCCGTTGGTGTCGCCAGTCGCAAAGCCCTGACACAAACCGCGCGCTGCTTGCTACTCTAATTCGTGTAGCCAGTTACATAGGTCAGTGCATCGACCCTGTCGACCGCGTCGTGGTTTGGTGCAGACTTTCCGTTCTAAATCAAATCCGCTTGCTTGCAGGTATTTAGCTTTATGCAATTCGGTTTTTTGGTCTGCAAGCGGCGCATAGGGAGCGGCAAGGCGACAGAGTTCCGATGGTGCGACAAAGCACGAACGGCCGTTTTGGGCAAATTGCGGACCTTTGCTGCGGGTGGCGCAGCATGGGGAAGATAATGGTGAAAGCGGACGTATCACGAGCGGCTAAGACTTCATTGTCTTTCTAAAAAGCTGACCTGCCGAAAGTCGACAGATCCACGTGCCGGTTTGTTCGATTTCAGAAAAGCAGGCGGATGCACGATACAGGAGCTTGCTATTTTCTTTGCCAGTGGACCGCGATCGCTTGAACTTGGGACTAGAGCCATCTTTCAAACGACCGCGGCACTGCGATTACTTCCCGGTGAAAGTGTATTTGCCTTCTGCCCGCACATACAGCATGCAATCATCTTCGATCTGGCAAGACAGATCATATGATCCGCCTGTTTCGGAGCCAAAATAGCTGCCGGGAACCAGATCGCTTTCTGTGGAACCTTCCGGGACGGTTAGGTCCGTTTTGCCAGAGATTGTGACAGCGCGGAGCAATCCAGCATTGCTTTCGAGCGTGCCGGAAGTTCCTGCCGGAATTTTCAGGAATGTTGCATTGGTTGCGCTGGTCTCTCCCCAAAGGTAGGCGAGCTGCGGGGCGGCGGTGTTGTCCTTGGCGGCAGGCTGATCGATCCATGTCACATCATCCGTGCTTAGCCAGACAACGTTGCTTGAATCCAAATTCACTGGAAGTTCGTGGTTGTCAAAAGCCTCTTCGGTCGGCCGGACCAGATATGGCCCTTCGAGGATCTCCAAAAAGATCGTTGCGCCGCCCTCTGCCGCCGCAGATGTGATGTGAGGCTCACCCGCCGGCTGTGACCAAAAAGAGCCCGGCCCCATCCACATGTTTGCGGCATCGGGATCATCATTGTGGACAGCACCTTCGATAACGATGCCCCGATAGGTGATGTTGTGAATATGGGGCGGCGAAGAAAAGTTCTCTCCGAATTTGATAATGGCACCGGTGGGCACGTCTTTGGCGATATCCCCCCAGAGCACGCCGGCCTGAGGTGCTGCGTCTCCGCGTGCTGGGTTGAGCGGCTGATAAGTAACATCCGAAAATTTCACGATCTCGGTGGCTTCTTGTGCAAAGGATTGCTGCGAACTTAGCGATAGGGCTATTGCGGCTATGGGCAGAACGGAGTGTTTCATCATGTCATATACTTTCGTGGTAAAGTGTCTTGGCTCGTTGCCGGGAGTGAGATACTATGAAACCAACGAATGATAATGGCTTCAAAAAATAATATACTATTTGGCTGTGACAAATAATGATTAACGATCTGAAATTGCTGGAATTGTTCGTTCGGGCAGCGCGGTTGGGAGCTATCGGTAAGGCCGGTGCAGAGTTTGGTTTGTCGCCGACGAGCGCGACGCAACGCATTCAGGCACTCGAATCCGAAGTGGGCGCGCAGCTTTTGCACCGGACAACTCGAAGCGTCAGCGTGACGCTTGAAGGGGAGCGCTTGCTGAAACATGCAGAGCGGATTTTCGAGACGGTGCAGGACGCCATGCTTGACGTAAGTGGCGAAAATCAAGTCCTGCGCGGTACTCTAAGATTGGCTGGCCCTGCCTCATTCGGGCGGAAGTACATTGCGCCATTTGTGACGGAATTCTTGTCGATGCATCCGGGTTTGACCGTGCAACTCCACCTTAGTGATACGGTTTTTGACATCGTGGATAACGGGTTCGATTGTGCTATCCGATTGGGTGCTCTGGAAAGCTCGAGCCTCAAGGCGCAAAAGCTTAGTTCATGTCCACGTATTCTGGTTGCTGCGCCAGACTACCTAAAAGCGATGGGCACGCCACAAACGCCACAGGACTTGGTTCATTTTGACTGCGTAATTCGCGATGCATTGCAGAACTGGAAGTTCAAAGGGCCTCATGGGAAGGAAGCTGCCGTCAAAGTTGCGGGCCGTTTTGTGACCAATCTTGCAGAGGGTGTTACCGAAGCTGCCATTTCCGGCTTTGGCATCGCGCGCAAATGTACATGGGAAGTTGCCGAGCATCTTGAAAGTGGTGAACTGGTAACTGTCCTGGACAGATATATCGTCGCGCCGGAGTGGAACATTCACTTCATGCACCCGCCCGGCGGGATCGAGCCGCTTAGGGTCCGGCAATTCAGATCGTTTATCAAACAAAAGATGGCGCAGGTGCCGACTTTGAGGCAGTGAAGCGGTTTTTACAATGACCGGTAACTTGCGACCCACGACCGAACGGCGCCGTTTTGGATTATGGTGCCCGATATACACAGCAGGGCATATATGGCCGGATTGGATTGGACTGGGCGTGACATTGACCTCAAGGCGTTCGTCAACAAGCGTCTCATGTTTTCACAAAATGAGACGCTTACATTTGTGAAAATGTTCGTGTTTCTCCACGCTATATAAGCCTAATTCAGCACGTCAGCCCATTCGGGGTGTTTTCGAAACTGTGAGGCGGCGAAGGGGCACAGCGGCACGATCTTTTTGCTTTGCTCTCGCATGTCAGCGACAATTTGTTTGATAAGCATCTGCCCGTACCCGCGACCCCGCAAGGCGTCGTCGACTTCGGTGTGGTCGATGATGACGATCTTATCTCCAGCTTTGGAGAAGGTCGACACGGCCTCGCCATCCTTGGTTCGGAGGACATAGCGTCCCCCTGTTTCTCCGTCTTCAAAATCTACCTGCATGAGGATCTCCGTCAAGTTTTCAACTGGGGTTCAGCTATTCAAATGGTTCCAGACTTCGCTCATGACGACCGAGCCTTCGCCCACCGATGACGCCACTCGCTTGACCGAACCGGACCGCACGTCGCCAACTGCAAAAATGCCGTGGGTCGATGTTTCAAACGGCGATCGGCCACCGTTTTCGGTGCCTGTCAGAACGAAGCCCTTATCGTCCAACGCGACGTGCCCGGCCAGCCAATCTGTATTGGGCGCAGCCCCCGCCATGATGAAAACTGTGCGGCTGTCATAGCGATGATGTGTGCTGTCGGCTTTGTTTTTCACTGTCACTGCGGATAGCTTGTCATCGCCATGCAGATCGGAAATTTCTGCTTGGTAATGGATCGTGATCCGTGGATCGGCCTCAAGACGCGACGACAGATAATCCGACATAGACGCGGCAAGGCTGCCGGAGCGCACCAGCAGATGCACGTGCGCCGCCGCGCGGCTGAGGAACATGGCCGCTTGCCCCGCGGAATTGCCGCCGCCTACAACGATGGCTTCCGAGTTTCGGCAAAACCGAGCTTCCATTTCTGTGGCGGCATAATAAACGCCGACGCCCTCGAATTCTTCCAGTCGCGGGATCGGCAGCTTGCGATACTGAACACCCGTTGCCACCACAATCGACCGTGCGCAGAGTTCGCGTCCGTTTGAACAGGTCGCGTAAAAGCGGTCGTCGCGCTAGGCTACTGCCTCGATCCGCAATGGCATGGCAAATCGGGTGCCGAATTTCATCGCTTGGACTTCGCCGCGCCACACAAGGTCTCCACCTGAAATTCCCGTTGGAAATCCCATGTAGTTCTCGATCCGGCTGGAGGTGCCTGCCTGCCCACCGATGGCGATATCTTCTGCGACGACGGCAGATAGTCCCTCGGCACCAGCATACACCCCTGCGGCTACGCCCGCAGGCCCGCCCCCGACAATCAGGACATCGACCACTTCGCCGTTCGGGATCACCAGTTCAAGCCCCAATGTCCGAGCGAGCTTTTCCGGCGTCGGATCGTAAATCACCTCACCGCCAAAAATCACCGCAGGGCCACAACCTTGTAGATCACAGCTTGTGCGTTCCGCGTCGGCCTCGGCGCTTTCAAGATCAATCAGTTGCGCCGCGATCCGGTTGCGCTGTGCAAAGACGGCGATCTTCTGAATATCTTTATCAACATCCGCGCCGATCAACTTGAGCTCGGTTTGTCCATGCTCGATGTTTCCGCGGCGTCTGGCGGCAAAAACAGTCAAAATTATGTCGCTCATCTCGGGGATGCGGGACATCAGTTTGATCAGGTCTGCGTTTTTGACCGCGATCACCGTCGAGGTTTCACACGCCCTCATCTGGATCATTGACACCGCACCGGACAGCGTCCCGATTTCACCGGTAAATTGGGATGGCCCCATCGTGGCAGCGATTGTCCGCTCCTGCGTAATCGGATGCACAACCTCTATCTCGCCGCTTTCAATATAAAGCAATTCCTCCAGCGGATCACCGGGTCGAATGATCGTGTCGCCTGCGGCATACGTCCGTATCGTTCCAACCTGTCGCAGCGCTTCGACATGGTCCGCATGCAAGGGCGTCCGCTGCATCTGACTAAGATCGTTCGCAAAGCTTTCCATGCTTAGCATCCCTTTTAGCTATTTGTTGGTTGCTCTCGGCGCGTCGCACCCCCGTTGATGAGAATAAACGCATGATGCACAGACGCTCAACGAACCTTATGTTACAGGCATGCCGCACGTTATTTCCGTCGCATATCCGGGCGGCCTGAACCGCCCGAATATATCACTATGTCAAGGGACAACCCGGCCTTAGAACGGCGCGAAATTGTCAAATTCTTCCGTTGGTACGGACCACCTGTCCTTGGCCGAGATTTGCGGCGTCGGGGTGCTGCCATGCGGAATTTGTCCGTGTTGACCATACAGCCACAGAACAAAGTTATAGCGTTCGCCTTCAGTGATCGGCTCGGACGCGTGGGGGACGCTGCCGTGGTGGATCAGGGCGGTGCCGGGTTCAAACGTAAGTTTTTCAACGCGGCGTGAAACCGGATCGATGAAGCTGACGGCCGAACCGGAGTACCATTCATCGGGCAGGTTCAGGTTGATGTTCAATGTCACCGCAGAGGCATCGGAATGAGGGCGCAGGGACGTATCTTTGCTGGCCTGCCACCGGATAGAGAACCCGAATGTTTGTGTGTCGTAGCCTACAACGTCAGGAAATAGCAGACGAGACACGGGCCGCATGTAGGCGTCCATCATCTCGCGGTAGAAGCCCTGAAACCCGGGCGCGGCAAGATACCCTTCGGAGCGCGGGTCAAGCATGGCACCACCGCGGTTCAGCACGATCCCGTAAGGGGGGCGCAATGGGATGTCCGCATCTGCAACGCCGTCAAGGTATTCACGCAGGGCCGCAAGGCGTTCGACATCAAAGAATTGCGCGCGATAGACTCCGGGGAAGACTTCTTCCCACAGGTCCTTGACCGCACCTTCGGCTGTCGGATCTACCCAAGCTTGTTCCACAGCCGCGCGCAGTTTCGGATCGAAAATAGAGCTGTCGAGCTGAGGCAGTTTAGCCTCGTTCTCCGTCTGCCATTCTGACCAAGCGCGTTCAAACAGATCGCGGTTCTGGCTCCAGAATTGTTGGACAGAGAGCTCGCGGTTGAGCATTTGTTCCCGGCTTGGGCGCGCAATGGCACGGGCTTGTTGAAGAGATGAAAGGGTCATTTAGAAGCATCCTTCTTATGTTGGAGCAGGTTTGATAAGCAACACTTATTGATCTCCATTCGCTTGATAAACGGGCATAATTTGTAATCAAAATTCGGGTAATGGATATAATCATCAGTTCGGGTTGGGACGCCGTTTTTCTTCAAAATTCTATTTCGGAAAAACGCATGGCGCGGCGAGCCGAAGCCCGCCGCGCCATGCCGAACGCGCCTTGTTGTGCGTTATACGTCTACGACCACCTTGCCGATTGCCTTGCCGCTGGCAAGCCGGTCATAGGCTGCACCGACCTCCTCAAGGGTAAACTGGGGCTCATCCACCACCGGTTTCAATGCGCCGCTATCAACCAGCTTAGCCAGTTCGGCCAGAATTGCACCGTGGTCTGCGCGGTCTTTGTCATGCAACATCGGGATCAGCATGAAAACGACATGCAGTGAGGCACCCTTGAGGTGGGCGGGGGACAGGTCAAGCTCTGCCAGCGCGAGCGTCGTGGCCACATGGCCGTTCAAGGCGACCGCGTTGAACGAGTTCGTCAGGTTGCCAGCGCCGACTGTATCCAGCACCGCGTCGAAACCTTTGCCGTCAGTATGCTTGGCGACGTAGTCCTCGACGGACTCCGCCTTGAAATCGATCGCTTCGGCACCAAGGTCGCGCACAACGGATAGGCGTTCATCGCCGCTGTCGGTGGCATAGACATCAGCGCCGAACTCACGCGCCAATTGCACGCCGATGTGCCCGACACCGCCGGAACCGCCATGGACAAGCACCTTCTGGCCTTTGCCAACGCCAGCCCGCTTGAGCCCCTCATAAGCGGTGATCCCGACCAAAGGGATCGCGGCTGCTTCACGCATGGATAGGGATTTCGGCTTTTTCGTGATCAGCCGTGCATCAGCCGGCATGTATTCCGCCAGAGCGCCCTGAAGGTTGGCCAGACCACCGGCGCAGCCATATACTTCGTCGCCCACGGCGAAACCGGTCACACCCTCGCCGACTTCTTCAATCGTGCCAGCAAAATCCATGCCCAAAACAGCAGGTGTAGCGGGGGCAAAACCAAGGTCCGTGCCCATATTGCGGATCATCATGTCGATTGTGTTAATACTGGTTGCCTGAACGCGAACAATCACATGACCGGTGTCTGCGGTTGGTTTGGGCAGCTCGGTCAATGCAAAGGCGGAGTTGGGTCCGTATTCGGAGAGGGCCATGGTTTTCATCGGATTTTCCTTTCAATGTGTTTGTTGACACAGAACTAACAGGTCTGAATATTTGGGTAATCGGTGCAATCCGGAGTTCAGTTTTCGGATTCTGAAGGTAATGCTGTCATCTGCGCGTGGACGGCGACCAAACAGAAAGAACCGCACCGTGAATACGGGCGCGGTTCTTGAGTAGTGCCCTTAAAAAGGGGAGTTTAGTTGATGTCTTGAACCTTCATGACCAGATCGCCCCAATTGCGTTGGTTCTCGATGTCGTGCTCAAGCCCTTGTTCGTCAGCCACTGTGAAACGCTTGATGGCCGGGGTTTTGCTGGTCGCTTGATAAAGCCAATAGGCCTCTGCCTTCAGGGCTTCTTCAATTGGTTTGTCGATAGATTCGTAAACCATCTGCTTACAAGCGTTAATCGAAGCCGCGGGAAATTTGGAAATGCGCTGCGCAAGCGCGTCAACGTAGGGGCCGATCTCATCGGGCTCAAGCGCCTTGTTAATCGTGCCGAACCGTTCCGCATCATCTGCGTCGTAATCATTTGCGCTAAGGATAATTTCCAACGCTTTGCCCAAACCGGTTTGACGGGCCATACGAGACGCGCCGCCTCCACAGGGCAGAATGCCCATGCCGACTTCCATTTGCATAAACTTGTACTTGCCACGCGCGGCGAACCGCATGTCGAGCGCCAGTGCCAGTTCATGGCCTCCGCCACGTGCAAACCCTTCCAGCTTCGCAATGGTCGCTTGCGGCACCCTGCTAATCCGTTCGCACACCATTTGTAGGTCAAGCAATACCGCGTTTTCGCGCGAAACGGCTTCGATCGCCATATCTTTAAGAAGCTCCGTATCGTAATGCGCCACCCAGATTTCGGGGTGCGCCGACTGGAAGATTACAACCTTTGTATCGCGGTCCCGCTCAAGCCGCATGGCAAGGCTGTTCAGGTCGGCGAGCATCTCTTGTCCCTGAACGTTGACCGTTCCATAATCGAACGTCACGGTAGCGATGGCATCTTTGACATCGACGCTAAACGTTGTGAAATTCTCGTACTTCATAGCATCTCTCCGTTGTGGTGCCCTGTTTTGCGCAGGGCTTGAATTGTGAGCCGAAGCTCTTTTTCGTGCCCCTATGATGAGATGATCCAAATTTTGGATAAACGGGGATGAAGTGAGCTACAGAATTCGGATTTTGAATATAAATTGCGTGCCGCTTTAATGCTGAGTCGATGGCCGTCTTTCTTCGACCTGCAGAGCAGTTCCTGCTCAAGGTGCACCACAATCTGGCTCAATCTGTCTCACGGTGAGACAGTTTGCGCGATCAAGCCCCGCGTGGGCGTCAGCACCGTTGTTCTGCGGCCTAACAGGATCAATCCTCACCATAGCGTTAATGCGGCAGGGAGAGGCCGCGCACATGGGAGGAGGAATTCATGTCACCAACACGCGAAGAACAGCATTGGATGTATCGCAATATGGTCACGAGCCGGAGGTTCGATGAGGCCATTGCGAAGATCTATTTCGAGGGTAAATCACCGGCGTTCAACATGGCCAACGGGCCGATCCCGGGTGAAATGCATCTGTCCGACGGGCAGGAGCCAGTGGCGGTGGGGGTTTGTGCGCACCTGACTCCCGAGGATGTGGTCACAGCCACCCACCGTCCACACCATCAGGCCATCGCCAAAGGCGTCGATCTGGACAAAATGGCCGCCGAGATCTTCGGCAAGAAAACCGGCTTATCCGGTGGTCGCGGCGGGCACATGCATCTGTTTGATGATAATGTGAACTTTGCCTGCTCCGGTATTATCGCGCAGGGCATGGGCCCCGCCGTCGGTGCGGCGCTCAGCCGCAAGATGCAAGGCAAGCCGGGCGTTGCCGTGGCCTTCGTCGGTGAAGGCGCGGTGAACCAGGGCGGTTGGCACGAGGCGATGAACCTCGCTGCCGTTTGGAACCTGCCTTTTATCTGCGTGGTCGAGGATAACGGCTGGGGCATTTCTGTCGCCAAAGAAACCGCCAGCAGCATCGGCAGCCATGCAGACCGCGCGGCGGCTTATGGCATCCCTGGCAAACGGATTGAGGGCAACGACCCCTATGCCATCTTTGAAGCAGCAGGCGAGGCGATTGCCCGAGCACGAGCGGGTGAAGGCCCATCGCTGCTGGAATGTGAAACCTACCGTTTAGCGGGCCACTTTATGGGTGACGCCGAGGCCTATCGCCCCGAAAGGGAAAAGGACGCGCTGTTTGAAAAAGATCCGATCCCGAAAATGAGGGAAAGATTGCTCGCCGAAGGGGCTGCCAGCGAGGCGGACTTGGACACGATCGAGGAAGAATCTGCTGCGCGCGTTGATGCCGCGATCAAGTTCGCCCGCGAAAGCGATGATGCAGCCCCCGAAGATGCGCTGACGCGCGTGTTCGCAGCATAAACGGGAGGGAGAGACATGACCAAATCGAACGAGAGAAAACTGACCATCGCCCGCGCTATGGCCGAAGCCACCGCACAGGAAATGTGCATCGATCCCTCCGTCTTTGTGATGGGCGAGGACATCGGCCCTCTGGGTGGCGTCTATGGCAACACCCGTGGGTTAATCGAGGAGTTCGGGGCGGAACGCATCCGCGACACGCCGATTTCGGAAACTGCCTTTATCGGTGCCGCTGTTGGTGCGGCGCAGGATGGCATGCGTCCGGTGGTCGAACTGATGTTCGTCGACTTCTTTGGCGTCTGCTTTGATGCGATCTACAATCTGATGGCCAAGAACATCTATTTCTCCGGCGGCAACGTGAAAGTGCCAATGGTTCTGATGACATCAACCGGTGGTGGCTATTCCGATGGCGGCCAGCATTCGCAGTGTCTGTACGGCACCTTTGCCCACCTGCCCGGAATGAAGGTTGTTGCCCCATCCAATGCCTATGACGCCAAAGGGTTGATGACGGCCGCCATGCGCGACGACAGTCCGGTGGTTTACATGTACCACAAGGGGCTGCAGGGCATGGGTTGGCTTGGCACCGAGGCGGGGGCGACTGTGCATGTGCCGGAAGAGCCCTACACACTGGAAATCGGCAAGGCCAAGGTTGTGCGCGAAGGCAAGGACGTATCCATCGTCAGTTGCGGCATGGGCGTTCACAACGCGCTGAAGGCCGCCAAGAAACTCGAAGAACAAGGCGTCAGTGCCGAGGTTGTCGATCTTGTCAGCCTTGTCCCACTGGACCGTGACACCATCCGCGCCAGCGCCGCCAAGACCGGCAGGCTGATCGTCGTGGACGAGGACTATATGAGCTACGGCCTGTCCGGCGAAATCATCGCCTCCGTGACCGAGCATGATATCTCGGTTCTCAAGGCCGCGCCGAAACGCGTTGCCTTCCCCGATGTGCCGATCCCATTCGCGCGGGCGATGGAGCAGTTCTGCCTGCCCAACACTGACAAGATCGTCGCTGCCTGGGACGAGATGCAAGCGGCCTGAGCCGAACCAAAACCAACAAATCACTAATTAACGGGGTCGCATGCAGCGCGACCCCGAACAGGAAAGGACACCTAAAATGGCAACAGATATCGTCATCCCATCCGACCTCTGGGAAGAGGACGAAGAAACAGTGATCACCGGCTGGCTTGCTGATGATGGCGCGACCGTCGAAGAAGGCGCGTTGGTGGTCGAGATTATGACCGCCAAGGTGCAATACGAGATTAACGCACCGGCTTCTGGCACCCTGCGGATCAAGGAAGAGGCCGATGCCGTTGTGCCCAAGGGCGCCGTCATCGGGTCGGTCGAATGACCAAGGTCGTCCCTCTCAAAGGCGTGCGCGGCATGATCGCGGATGCCATGGTGAAAAGCCTCGCGACAGGCGCGCAACTGACCCACCACGGCAGCGCCGATGCGACGGCGCTGATGACCGAAAAAACACGCTTGGGCGCGGCAGGTACCAAGATATCTGTTGAGGATCTCTTGATGCTGGCCGTGGTGCGCGCCCTGAAAAAGAACCCCGATGCAAACGGACGTGTCGAGGGGCGCGAGGTGCATCTGTCTGATGCGGTTGACCTGTCGGTGGCTATCGCCTTGCCCGGCAATCTGTTGGTCGCCCCTGCCATGTTCGGTGCCGATGCGATGGATGTAACCGAATTGCGTGCGGCGCGGCAGGATCTGGCCACGCGGGCCAAGATCAACAAGCTGACCGTGACAGAAATGACGGGCGGCACATTCACCGTCTCCAACCTCGGCCTGACGCGGGTGGAACATTTCACGCCGATCATCAACGCGGGGCAAATCTGCATCCTTGGTATTGGGCGCATTACGGATCGCGCGGTACGGGGCGAGGATGGCTTGATCGAACTGCGCCCCCATGTGGGCCTTTCGCTGACATTCGATCACCGCGCGCTTGATGGCGCACCGGCGGGTGATCTGCTGACCTCGATCTGCGAAGAGATCGAAAGGATGGCGGTGTGAACGCACCTCTCACATATGTGGAGGGCGTGGCCGAGGGGCTTGCCCTTGAGGCAGCGGCCTTCGCGGCGCAAGGCGCTGTAACCTGTCTCTGGAGCCCACGCCGCCGCGCGCTTGTCTGTCCGGCAAGCCTGAAGCTCAAGCCCGGATTTGACACGGCGAAGCGTAATTCAGCCGCGCGCGGCTGGCCGTTACATCTGCGCCCCACGGGCTGCGGCGCGGTCCCCCAAGGGCCGGGGGTGTTAAACCTCGCGCTGGCGTTTACCGCTGATCGGACGTTCTCCATCGAGGATGGATACCGCCTGATCACACGGCTCATTCAGAATGCAATCCCCGCCGGTTGGGCGACGGGTGCGACCCCGAACAGCTTTTGTGACGGGGCGTGGAACCTGTCCTTGAAGGGCCGCAAAGTCGTTGGCACGGCACAGCGCATACGTCCTGTTGGCAACGGGCAGCGCCGCATTTTGGCACATGCGCTGATTTTGGTGGAGGGCGATCTGGCCACCGGGGCAGCAGCCGTCGATGCGTTTCAGCGTGACCTTTCCCTTGGCCCAATTGACGCAGGTGTTCACACGACGTTGGACAGGGCCATCCCGTCGCAGCGTGATCCGATGAACACATTGGCCGCATCACTCGATGAAATAGCACAGCGCGACACTCTGCGCGCAACACAGCATTTAGGTCGCCGAGCGGCCTGAACCCAAACCCGCGTTAACAACAAGGGTAATCGATACCAAAGAGGAGGAACCAACCCATGACAGCCTATTCAGTTCTGGCCGTGACACCCACCGACGACAGCTGGATCCCCGGCTATATCGAGCCGGTCGGCAAGATCATCGCCAAACATGGCGGCAAGTATATTGCGCGCACAACCAGCCACGAACAGGTCGAGGGGGAAGACCAGCCCGCAGCCCTGCGCGTGATCCTTGAATGGCCGAACACGCAAGCCGCCCGCGATTTTGTGAATGATCCGGACTACGCGCCCTATCTTGAAGCTCGCCACAAGGGATCGACCAGCTTCCATTTCATTATCGACGGCAAGGACGAGCTTGCCTGAGAACCTTAAGATACCCAGCGGTGTCCTTGCGAATTCCGCTACTGCCGACGGCCTGTGAGGACGCCAAGAAAAGCCTAATAAACCCACAATGTGAGTGTGATCTGTACTCTATCACACCTCGCACGTGAGGCTCGGCAAAATGATGCACACATGCCTTCTGACCGCCTTTGACAGGCGGTCCTTTTTTACGCGACGGTGGGCCGGCCTGCTTCAGGTCGGCCGCCGGATCTCGTACATTTTCAGTTTCCGGTTAATCGTTGCGCGCCCCATTCCAAGTATGCGAGCAGCTTCGCTGACATTCCACCGACTGTTGCTGAGCGCATCAAGGATCATGCTGCGTTCGTCATAGGCGGTTACCGGACTGTCGGGTACAATGGCGCAAACCGGTTCCGGTATCGCAGAGGTCAGAGGAGCGCCAACACAGGCTTGTTGCAAATCAAGCAGGTTGATCCGGTTGTCCTGCGCCGTTGCCAATGCGTTCTAAAGCACGCCGCGCATTTCGCGGACATTGCCATGGAACGGTAGGCGACAAAGCGCATCTTTGGCCTCGGCACTGAAGGTGACGTTACAACCAGTCAGCTGCGCGCACAGGGCCTGGGCCAGAACCTCTGGATGTTCACGCCTGCGGAGAGGGGGCAGGAAGACCTTTGAGCCTGTTAGAAGATAAACTAGGTCGTCTCTGAAATGCCCCGCGTTGACGGCGTCTATCAAAGGTTTGCGGCTGGTGGAAACCACACGCAGGCGGCTGTCATGCCCAGGGTCACCCGTTTGGTGGCGGTGTTCTTCCTGTTCATTCAGGAAACGTCGCAGCTCTGCCTGCGAAGTGCGCGGCAACTCGTCCACATTGTCAAACACCAAGGTCGCGCGGACGCCCTTGCCATAGGACATTCTTGAAACGACGCGGGCTTGCTCAATGACCCTGCGCAAATGGTCTGTGTCGGCGTCACAGTCGCCAAGCGTCGCACAATCCAGATCGAAAACCGGTGCGTCAGGGGCATCGGTTTGCAGCAATGCGGCCACAAGCGCGGATTTCCCGGTCCTGGTTTCGCCTTCCAGATGCAGCATGGCTGTGTCTTCCAACATGGTTCGCGCACGGCGACAGGCGGCAGCCATGCTATGACTTCCGGTCGCCAACTGCTGTAGCGATGGTGGCAAGCGCTGTTTTCGCGCAGGGCCGGGCGGCAGCGGCTTGGACACCCGTTGGGGTGCGGCGGTCGTTGGCAAAGCAACCGTCAGGTTCACGGCGGCCCCATGATTGGCTGGAATCGAAAGTACCCTCTCGGGCACATTCACCAGCCGATTGTTGTCGACGTGAAAGATCGCCTCGAACGCCTTCCCCCTCAGCGATGCAGCGCTTGCACCTTCAAGGCAGGCGGAAACGGTCGAAGTGGCGCCGATAATCATTCCTGCCTCGTTCACGGCGACCAATGCATCTTCGGATAGGACGTGATCACGCCCCACACGCGAGACCGTCACAAGCATCGCGTCGTTGAATTGCTTTTCAAACAGGTTGCGCTGAATGCGATGCGCGGTCTTTGCCAACAGCTGCTGCCCAAACAGATAATCCGCGCGATTGCCCCGATCGACAGAGACAAGATTGATTGCACCAATCATCCCCCCGTTGGCATCCAGCACCGGAACGCCGGTACAGGCGAACTGTCTGAGCGTCGAAAAGTAATGATCCGCACCGCGCACAGTGATTGCGTGGCCCGTCCGCAAGGCCATGGATACGCCGTTTGTACCGGCCACGCGTTCGTCCCAACATGACCCAAGGGCGATGCCGTTCCATCCGTCAGAGTCACTCGTCGCCCCGCTATGCTCAATCCGAACAGAGACGCCATCGGCGTCGGTGACAACCAGACAATGACCGATTTCGCCCGCGACCGAAGCAAGATGTTGAAAGAAGCCCTGCCTGCCGCCGGTGCTCTCGACAATCTGTTCAAGTCGGGGGGGCAACTTCGGAGGATTGGAGGCGCATGATAGGCCGCCCGGTATCGTGCCGCAGGTTATACTGCCGCGCACACCGGTCCCAGGACGCGGCAATCGCATCCGTTTGATTTGAGGTAATGAAACCTCTCATCACGTCTCCTCCCGACTCTTAGCTTAATGCGCAATCCCCTTGATCGGCAAACGTTTTGGGACGCCTCAGGCGCCAGCCAGCTCACGAATAGCCGCCATCAGTTGCGCGACATGTGCGCGGTCGGCTGCGGCGGGATGGGGCCGTGCGATGCGTCCGGCATCGTTGTCGTAATACTGCCCCGAGGCGTTGGCGAATTCCTCGGACACTGCCGCACGGCGCAGGATGTCCGCCCCGATCCGCAGGTCATTGCCCGCCATTCCATAGGATTCCTTGACCATTTTTGTGGCAAGAAGAGACCCCGGGTTGACCGAGACAAACATCGGCCCGTCGGGGTGTTCGCGCGCCAATTCCTGCGACCAGATTGTCAACGCCAGCTTGCTTTGCGCGTAAGCTTCGTTGTGGCCAAGCTGTTGCTCAACGCGCATGGCCTTGATGTTGACGGGCGCTTGTGCTGCTGAGGAAAGGCTCACCACGCGACCGTCTTTTGGGATGATCGGCAGCAGACCAACGGTCAAAGCCCAAGGCGCGATTGCGTTGACCATGAAACGCACGTCCAGCCCGCTGTCCGTCTGTGTGTTGGGAACCTTCAGAACACCGGCATTGTTGATCAACACATCTAGGGTGTCATGTTTGGCACGGACATCTGCCACCAAGGCGTTAACATCCCCCAGCAGCGAAAGGTCAGCCCGGTAGGTTTCCGGATTGCCCCCGACCTCGCGTGCCGCGGCTTCCAACTTGTCCGCGCTGCGCCCGTGCAACAGGACGTTGTGGCCCTCGGCAGTCAGCGTCTTGGCTGTCAAAAGGCCGATCCCGTCCGTCGCGCCGGTGATAAGAATTGTCTTGGTCATGTGAACGTCTCCTCAGGTGTGCAAGGCGCGGCTGGGCGCTCTTTAATAGCGAACCAACGTACGGCTCTCGATGCTTTGGCGGGGCGCCGTGACTGTCGGGTCCTCGACCAGATCAATCGCACTGTGGCCAACGCAGGGGCGGCCGGAATTGTCGTAGATGTTGAAAAACGCGACCTCGTCCGGCGTCATCCGTGAGCGGTAAACCCATTCGTGCGCGTCGTCTTTTGCCAACCCCATCACCTGACCTTTGCGATCGGGGTAGATCAAGTCAATCACGATCCAATCTGCGTCTCTGACCGTCGACGGCCGAATGAAGCCAAGAGGTGCAGAATTGATCGGGTTCGCGATCGGGCGCCAGACGTTGATAAAGGCATAATGACCCTGCGCCCATTCATCGGCCTGTCCAGGGCCAAGAATATCCACAAGACGCCTTTCTGCACCCTCGCGGCTATAATCGCTGTGGACGTGGCGGGCCGGGCGGCGCTTGGCCTGCGGATCATCGATGCGTACCGTATGATCAAAGGTGATCACCTCTTTTGCGCCAACTTCCTGTTTCAATAGATCGGCCAGTTCGGCATCATATTGGCTTTGCCAATTGCCACCTTTGAAATCCACTATAGCCGTTGGGGAGTTGGTAAAAGCAAAGCCATCCTCTGCAAAATCCGTGGCGGCCTCGCAGTTCCGTTGATCCTTCACTGCGATCTTGGCAGCGAAAAACTCTGGCTCGATGAGGTTGCCAGCAACGCCATCCACATCAATTTCGAACGCCTGCCGAAACGGCTTGTGGACGTGATAATTTACGGTTCCGGTCTGTGTCATCAGAGCTTCCTTTCCATCATGATCGGGCCAGTCTGCGCGGCGGATTACCCCAAAAGCCTTGAGTTGATGTCATCCTTAGGAAGCGAATTTATACCTTGTTTTTCGCGCAATAAACTGCCGAGAGTGGAGTTCACTTTCTTGATTTTGGGTATAATTGATGGACAGCGATCACCTGCGATTGTTCGTAATGGCAGCAGAGCGGCTCAATATCAGCGCTGCGGGTCGTGAACTTGGCCTTGCACCTGCCGTGGCAAGCGCCCGCCTTGCCAAGTTGGAAACCGAGCTTGGGGTGGAGCTGCTACGCCGCACCACCCGCAAGGTTTCATTGTCACTGGAAGGGGCGGATTTTCTACCCAATGCCCGCGAAATTCTCGCGCAGTCAGAGGCCGCACAGGCGGCGTTGGGCGGCAAGGGTGTCGGTGCCCATGGCACCTTGCGCTTTGCCGCGCCCAGCAGTTTCGCACAGTTGCACATCATGCCACTCTTACCCGAATTCCAAACCCTTTTCCCCGATTTGACGCTGGACTTGCGCCTGTCGGATACCAGCTTTGATGCCATCGAAGGCAGTTTTGATTTGGCCCTTAGAGCAGCCCCTAGATTTGTAGGCGCTTTCTTCCCTAACTTTGAGGCAAGGAAGCCGTTATGGGGAAGCCAAATTTCAGTGACGATTTCAAGCGCGATGCCGTCCATCAGATAACAGTGCGGGGGTATGCCGTTCGCGAGGTTTCACAACGGTTGGGCGTCAGTACATATTCGCTCTACAAATGGATGAAGCTCTACGCAAAAGCTGCGTCACAGACATCATCTGTTGACCATGAAGCTGAGAACCGCAGGCTCAAGCGTGAGTTGGCCCGTTTGGCCGGGATCCGCGCAGAGATCGGGTATAAACGTAAGCCGGGCAAGTATGGTGGAAGGCCGTCAGTCGTCGTCGACAACACGTTAGACCGGCAGTTTGATGTAACAGCGCCAGACACCGCCTGGGTGTCAGATATCACCTACATCAAAACCTATGAGGGGTTTCTCTATCTGGCGGTTATCATCGACCTCTACTCACGACGTGTGATCGGCTGGGCGACACAATCGCGGCAACCAACAGACCTCGTGCTGCAAGCCTTTCTGATGGCTGTCTGGCGACGCAAACCTAAGCGACGCGTCCTGATCCACACGGATCAAGGCTTGACGAATATAGGAGCTTCAATGCGGTCGCTGAGAGCTTCTTCAACCTGCTCAAACGGGAACGCGTCCGGGAAACCCAAGCTGCCCCGGGCACCATTTAAACTCTCCGTTGAAAACTTTCCCGCCGTAGACGCCCGCATTGGCTCCTTCCGCTTCCGATGACCCTCCGGCTTGCAGTTTCCGCTTCTTGGCGCGAGGTTGCGGTCGTGGGCGTTCGCTTTGGGAGAGGCGGCGTGGACAGCATATTTGGGGGAGGACAGACCGATGGCGGTTGATGCGGGGCGGTTGACGGATTTTGCGACGGCTATTTTGGCGCATGCAGGGAAGGATGCAGGGCGGGCGGCGAAGGTTGCGGCGCGGTTGGTGGGGGCTAATCTGGCGGGGCATGACAGCCACGGGGTGGGGATGATACCCGCCTATGTGGACGGTATTCTTGCAGGGCAGTTGGACGCTGCGGCCGATATCGAGCTGGTGCAGGACAAGGGGCCGTTCCTCTTGGTCGATGGCAACCGTGGCTTTGGCCATATCGTGGCAGAGCAGGCGATGACGCTGGCGATTGATCGTGCGCAGACCCACCATTTCGCGATGCTGTCCTTGCGCAACAGCTTCCACCTTGGGCGGTTGGGCGACTGGGGCATCATGGCGGCGGAGGCGGGGTTTATCTGCATCCTTTACGCGAATGTTCAGTCCGCGCGCCCCCTGGTGGCACCGTTCGGCGGCAGTGATGCGCGGTTTGTCACCAATCCTTATTGCACGGCGATACCGGCGACCGAAAAGCATCCGATGTTTGTACTGGATATGGCGACCAGTACCATCGCCATGGGCAAGGCGCGTGTGGCTCAGCTTAGCGGCAAGCCTGCGCCCGAAGGGGCGTTGATTGATGCGCAGGGCAATGCCACGCGCGATCCGTCGGTGGTATTTGACGGTGCGGGCGGGGCGTTGACGGCCTTCGGGCAGCATAAAGGGTTCGGGCTCGCCTTGCTGGGGGATATCTTGGGTGGATCGTTCAGCGGGGGCGGGGCCTATGCGCCCGAGCGCGAGGTCCCCGACCGGATCGTGAACAATATGATGGCCATCTTGATCGATCCGAATGTCTTTGGTCTTGCGCAAAGCTTTGGTGTGGATGTGGACAGCTATACAGATTGGGTCAAGGCATCCCCCGCAGCGCCCGGAACGGCGGGGGTGCAATTCCCCGGCGACCCCGAAAGGCGCAGTACGGCAGAGCGATCGGCCAAGGGTATTCCGCTGGATCCAGGCACATTGGCGCAACTGTCGGAGGCGGCGCGCAAGGCGGGTGTTCCCGCGTCAGAACATCTTTGCTCTACCTCTGATTGACGCCACCCTGCGCAATCGCGCCTCTCGCGGTCTTTTGTTGACTCACGGAAAGGCGCGCTCTTATCCTTTTCCACAGGGCGGAACCACGTTTCACAAGAAAACGGGCCGCTAACCCTGCCGCAAACGCGAATGTTTTGCGCCGCAGGATTTTCTGGGAGGAAAGATATGAACGTATTGAAGACGACGGTCGTGGCATTTGGGTTCACGGCTTCCATGGGGGTCGCGCAGGATCTGGACCTGCCGCGCCAATTGAGCTGGACGGCCTATGACACCGGGTCGGCGGGCTATAATCAGGCCGTGGCAATCGGTGCTGCGTTGCAAGATGCCGCGGGGGTGAACCTGCGCGTGCTGCCGGGCAAGAACGACGTGTCGCGCACAGAGCCATTGCGACAGGGGCGGGTTGAATTCTCGGCCACGGGTGTGGGCGGTAGTTTTATGGCGCAGGAAGGTGTGTTTGATTTCGGGGCCGAAAACTGGGGCCCGCAGCCGATCCGTGTGCTGCTGGCGAACAACGGCGGCGCGATCAACCTTGCGGTCGGTGTCGCGGGCGATCTGGGGATCGAGACCTATGCCGACCTCAAGGGGAAGCGCGTGTCCTATATCGTGGGTGCCCCTGCGTTGAACGTGAACACCGAAGCCTATCTGGCCTATGGCGGCTTGACATGGGACGATGTGGAGCGGGTTGATTTCGGGGGGTTCGGGGCCAGCTGGACCGGCCTGATCGAAGGGCAGGTCGATGCGGCTTTTGCGTCGACCAATTCGGGCAAGGCATATGAGGCCGAAGCGGGGCCGCGCGGGCTGTTCTGGCCGCCGATTGATCCCGACGACACCGAGGGTTTCGCCCGCATGCAGGAAATTGCCCCCTTCTTCACGCTGAACAAAGCCAAGGTCGGGGCCACCATCGACGGGACCGACGGCTATCAGGGCGCGGGCTATGCCTATCCGGTGCTGACCTCGATTGCGGCCACGGACGAAGCGCTGGTCTATAATATGACCAAGGCGATGGTAGAGTTGTTCCCGAAATATGACGGCAATTCCCCCGGCATCGGTGGCTGGGCGCTGGACAAGCAGAACATGGAATGGGTGGTGCCCTACCACGAAGGGGCGATCCGCTATTTCGAAGAAGTGGGCGCTTGGTCCGACACCGCGCAGGCGCATAACGACAACCTCGTGAAACGCCAAGAAGCGCTGGCCGCGGCATGGGAAGCGACGAAAGCGTCTAACCCTTCAGACTGGGAAGCCGCCTGGTCCGAGGCGCGCCGCAAGGCCTTGGCAGACGGCGGGTTCTCTGTCGTTTTCTAAACCTTTCGAAAGTTCGGGGCGGGCTGGTCATGGTGCCGGCCCGTTCCTGCTGTGCCTCTTACCGGCCCGTACCCCCTAATATGAAAGCGTTTTTATGACCGATCCCGATACATCGCGCGCCCCGCAGCCGAAGTTCGAGGAGGTGGCGATTGACGGTGCCACCCCGGCGGAGCGGATCTCGGGGGTGGCACGTTGGGTCGTGGTGATCACCACGCTGCTGTCGCTGGTGCTGGTGGTGAACCAGCTTTTCAACCTTCAGCTTTTCGGGATTGTGCTGATCGACGGGCGGTATCTGTATATCCTCGGGGGGATGTTCCTGGCGTTGACGTTCCTGATCTTTCAGGCCCGCGGCGGCAAGGGGGGGGAGCCGACACTGCTGGACTGGGTGCTGTTTGCCGCTTCGGTCGGGACCACGGGCTATCTGGCGCAGACCGCGCAGCAGAACCTGTCGCAGGGGTGGGAATATGCAGCCCCTGAAACGGCGCAATATGTCTCGGTCATATTCTTCTTTCTGATCCTGGAGGCAACGCGACGGGCAGGGGGGCTGGTGCTGTTCCTGATTGTCACTCTCTTTGCGTTCTATCCAACCTTCGCGGGCCACGTGCCGGACCCGTTTTCGGGCTTTCAAAGCACGTTTCTGCAAACGGTACCTTATCATATCTATTCCGCCGAAAGCTCTTTCGGCATTCCGATGAAGGCGTTCGGCGGCGTTGTCATCGGCTTCATCCTGTTCGGCGCGGTGCTGCAACGGACCGGCGGCGGGCAGTTTTTCAATGATCTGGCGCTTGGACTCGTGGGCGGCTACCGCGGGGGCGCGGCGAAGGTCTCTATCTTTGCCAGCGGCTTTATGGGGTCGATGTCTGGCTCTGTCATTTCGAATGTTTTAACCACGGGGGCGGTGTCGATCCCCGCGATGCGCAAGACCGGGTTCTCGGCCAAGACCGCCGCCGCGACAGAGGCCTGCGCCTCGACTGGCGGGGTATTGATGCCGCCGATCATGGGGGCGACGGCCTTTGTCATGGCGTCCTTCCTGTCACGCCCCTATGTCGAAATCGCGCTGGCCGCCGCCATTCCGAGCATTCTGTTCTACTGGGGGCTTTTCGCGCAGATCGACGCCTACTCCGCGAAACGCGGGCTGCGCGGATTGCCCAAGCCCGACCTGCCACGGCTGCGACAGGTGATGATAGAGGGCTGGCCCTATATCTTCGTTTTCGCGCTGCTGCTCTATATGATGATCGGGCTGCGGCAGGAATCCTCTGCGCCATTCTATGCGACGGCGCTGCTGTTGGTTGTGAACCAGTTCCGCGCCAGCCATCGTCTGAACCTGAGCCGCCTTGGCAATATGATCGTCGGTGTCGGCATGGGGCTGTCAGAACTGACCGCGATCCTGCTGGGCGTCGGGCTGATCGTGGGGTCGTTCTCGGCCACGGGGCTGGCGGGCACATTGGTGAACGAGCTGGTGTTTCTTGCCGGCGACAGCACGTTGATCCTGTTGCTGATGGGGGCGATCACCGCCTTTATCTTCGGCATGGGGATGACGGTGACCGCCTGCTATATCTTCCTTGCGGTGGTGCTGGCCCCCGCGCTTGAGGCCGGCGGGCTGAACCAACTGGCAGTGCATCTGTTCATTCTCTACTGGGGCATGGTCAGCTATATCACACCTCCGGTAGCGCTTGGCGCTTTCGCGGCCTCTACCATGGCAGGGTCCAACCCGATTGCCACGGGGTTCGAGGCGATGCGCCTTGGCGGTGTGATCTATATCGCGCCCTTCTTCTTTGTGCTGAACCCTGCGTTGATTGGTCAGGCCCCCGCGTGGGAGGTCGTCGTCGCGCTCAGCTGTGCGATGATCGGGGTGACCCTGATCTCGGCGGCGCTGCAGGGGTACATCAGCCTTGTCGGCCCGATTGAAGGCCGTGGGGCGCTGCCGATGCGGGTGGCGCTGTTCTTTGGCGGCGTTCTGATCGCCATGCCGCAGAACGATCTGGCCGGTTTGGGCTACAGCCTGTCCTTTCTCATCGGGGTCGCCCTTTGTGCGCTGCCGATGTTGCGGGCGTGGCAGGCGACCTCCGCCGCGCGCGTCACCCCCTAAGTGGAAGGTGCTGGCGCGCGCTTGTCGCGCGCCTTTCCCCGCAGCCGTGTGCCTGCCGGTTACATTTTAAGCGATCCCGATCTTTGGTGCCAAAAAATGAGGCGCAGCTAGGGGCGTGTCCTGTGACATGCCATTTTTTCTAGCGACTCCGCCACTGCCCTAGGCATCTTGGCCTTGTGCCGACACAGGCAACACCGTCGCACGGCAAGCGATCCTGGCAGATGTGACAAGCCATGCGACGATCACAACAATACGCTGCGCCTCCTGTCTAACGTGCTTGGGGGCCCCGGAAAAGTGCGTTCTGACGCGCGGGGTAGCAGCGCCAACAGGGGATAGAAGATGACAACATTCACCAAACTCGCCGCCTGCGCGACCGCTGCATTGATGGGCTCCACCTCGCTGGTGATGGCGCAGGACTGTGCCGATCCGGTCAAGGTCGGCGTGCTGCACTCGCTGTCGGGGACCATGGCGATTTCCGAGACGACGCTGAAAGACACCATGCTGATGTTGATCGACGCGCAGAACGAAAAGGGTGGCGTATTGGGCTGCGAGATCGAGGCGGTCGTGGTTGACCCTGCCTCCGACTGGCCTTTGTTCGCAGAGAAGGCGCGCGAGCTGCTGACCGTGAACGAGGTCGACGTGATCTTTGGCAACTGGACCTCTGTGTCGCGCAAATCCGTGCTGCCCGTGATTGAAGAGCTGAACGGCCTGCTGTTCTACCCCGTGCAATACGAGGGCGAGGAATCATCCAAGAACGTGTTCTACACGGGTGCCGCGCCCAACCAGCAGGCGATCCCTGCGGTTGATTACTTCCTCGAAGAGCTGGGGGTCGAGAAATTCGCCCTGCTCGGGACCGACTATGTCTACCCGCGTACCACCAATAACATTCTGAAATCCTATCTGATGTCCAAAGGCATTGCCGAAGAAGACATCTTTGTGAACTACACCCCGTTTGGCCATTCCGATTGGGCCACGATCGTGGGCGATGTCGTGGCACTGGGCCAGGACGGCAAGCAGGTGGGCGTTGTGTCGACCATCAACGGTGACGCGAACATCGGTTTCTACAAAGAGCTCGCCGCGGCGGATGTATCTGCGGATGATATCCCCGTCGTTGCCTTCTCGGTGGGCGAGGAAGAGCTGTCGGGGCTCGATACATCGAACCTTGTCGGGCATCTGGCGGCGTGGAACTACTTTATGTCCGCAGACACCCCTGCAAACGCTGAATTCATCGAACAATGGAAAACATCCATCGGCGACGACAAACGCGTGACCAATGACCCGATGGAGGCGCATTACATCGGCTTCAACATGTGGGTGAATGCGGTTGAACAGGCTGGCACCACCGATGTCGATGCCGTGCGCAGCGCGATGTACGGGCAGACCTTCCCGAACCTGACCGGCGGCACCGCCGAGATGCTGGTGAACCACCATCTGTCCAAACCCGTGCTGATCGGCGAGATCACGGCAGACGGTCAGTTCGACATCATCAGCCAGACCGATCCGGTGCCCGGCGATGCCTGGACAGACTTCCTGCCCGAAAGCGCTGTGCTGACCTCCGATTGGAAAGATCTGGAATGCGGTATGTACAACACCGAAACGGAAACCTGCGTTCAGCTGACCTCTAACTACTGATCCTGAACGCCGGGGCGGGCAGGCTGACTGGCCGCCCCATCACCTTATTTCCCAGACTTACCACAAGGGTTCCCTATGTTCCGCCACCTGTTAATGCTCCTCTGTTGGGTGGGCATCGTGGGAACGGCACAGGCGCAAGATTTGCAGCCCGTGCTTCAAGCTCATGCCGATGAAATTGCCAAACCCTCGCGCAGCTCTGTCTCTGTCGCGCTGGATGATCTGGTTGCCTCCGGTGCGCCGCAGGTCAGCGCGTTTCTTGAACGCTGGCAGGACAAAGGGGTCTGGCAACGCGACGCGGATGGTGTGTTCTTTTTCGGCACCGAGACAGGCGACACGCTGACCTTGCGCGATATCGACAGCGATGCGGAAAGCACGGCACCGGCAAACGGGTTTTCGCAGCTGAAACCCAATGGCGGTGTGCGCCGCCTGATCGGCACCGCGCTTGTGCAGTTCCAACTGACCGACCCTGATCTTGCGCGCCGTCAAAGTGCCGTCGATTCAATCGCCCGCCGCTCGGAGGCGGACCAACTGGCCCCCCTGCGCGCCTCGATCGAGGCAGAGACAGACGCGGCGCTGAAGGCCCGCAAGATCCAGCTGACCAACTTCCTCTCTGCCAGCTTTGGCGACACAGCCGCCGATCGTATCGCCGCGATCACATCGATGGCGAGCGATACCTCGATCGAGGCGCGGGCGGTGATGAACCAGATTCTATCGACCAAAACCGCAACGCCGTCTGAAACACCCAGCGGCAACGTCGCGCGGGTGCTGACACCGGGGGAGGATATCTCACTCGATGCGGCCTATGCGCAGCTTGTGGCGGCTGATCTGGCCCCGGCGCGGGTGCCCCCCGCCGCGATCCGCGACGCTTTGGCGGCGAACGTTGTCAACGGGCGTGTGGGTGGTATCCCGACAGCGCGGCTGAATACCGATGCGGCGCGTGCGACGGCCTATGCCGCACTTGCCGCGGCGGGCACCGTGCCGCCGCTGGTGACCGCGCGGGACCAGCAAGATGCCATCGCGGGCATGCCGTTCTACGAGGTCTATGATGAGCCCGACAGCGCCGTCACAGACGCCGCGCGGGCCGCGCTCGACAGTATCGAGACCCGCGTCGTCGCCGCGCAAACCGTTGACCTGACGCTGGACGCGCTGTCGCTCGCGTCGATCTATTTCCTTGCTGCTATCGGCCTTGCCATCACCTTTGGCGTCATGGGGGTCATCAACATGGCCCATGGCGAGTTTATCATGATGGGGGCCTATACCGGCTATGTCGTGCAGCTGTTCGTGCCCGATTACACGCTGTCGATCATCATCGCCCTGCCGCTGGCCTTTGCAGTAACATTCGCCGCCGGTGTGGTGATGGAGCGGTTGGTGATCCGGCACCTCTACCACCGACCGCTAGAGACGTTGCTGGCGACTTTCGGGATCTCTATCGCTTTGCAGCAACTGGCCAAGAACATCTTTGGCACGCAGGCCCGACCGCTGACCTCTCCGGCTTGGCTGGACGGGGCGTGGGTGATCTCGGATGTGATCCAGATCAGCTATATCCGCATCGCGATCTTCGTGCTGGCACTGCTATTCCTGGGTCTGATCCTGTTTGTGCTGAAGCGCACGCGACTGGGGCTAGAGGTGCGCGCCGTGACGCAGAACCCCGGTATGGCGGCCAGTATGGGTATCAACCCCGACCGCATCAATATGATGACCTTTGGTCTTGGCTCGGGCATCGCGGGGATCGCGGGGGTAGCCATCGGGCTTTATGCCAAGGTCACGTCCGAGATGGGGGCCGATTACATCGTGCAATCCTTCATGACCGTGGTTGTGGGCGGCGTTGGTAACGTCTGGGGCACGCTGGCCGGGGCCTCGCTCATCGGGTTCCTGCAAAAGGGGATCGAATGGTTCAACCCGTCCAATACCCTCGCGGCACAGACCTATATGGTGCTGTTCATCATCCTGTTCATTCAATTCCGTCCCAAGGGCATCGTTGCCCAAAAGGGTCGGGCAGCGGCGGATTGATCCATGCGTAAAACATTCATTTCCGAAAACCCTTCCGTCCTGTGGTTCATCGCGCTGTTGGGGCTGTTTACCCTCGCGGTCGCCATCGGGTCAGAGGCGACGGGCACCGGCCTGATCTCTACCTCTATGGTCAAGACCTTGGGCAAGACGCTGTGCCTGTGTCTGATCGCCATCGCGATGGATGTGGTCTGGGGCTACTGCGGTATCCTGAGCCTCGGGCATTTCGCTTTCTTCGGCATCGGCGGTTACGCCATCGGCATGTGGCTGATGTATGCACGCACCGAAGGCATCGTGTTGTCGAGCCTTGAAGGTCAGGTGATCCCGCCCACACCGCAAGAGGTGCAGGACGCCATCGGCAACCAGATTTTTGGCGTCGTTGGCAGCTCTGACTTTCCGTGGCTCTGGGCCTTTTCCGACAGTCTGTTCCTGCAACTGTTGATGGTGGTGATCGTGCCGGGGCTGCTGGCGCTGGTCTTTGGATGGCTGGCGTTCCGCAGCCGTGTCACGGGCGTTTACCTGTCGATCCTGACGCAGGCGATGACGTTGGCGCTGTCGCTGTGGCTGTTCCAGAACGACAGTGGCCTGCGCGGCAACAACGGGCTTTCCGGTTTGCAGAATATTCCGGGGTACGAAGACACCTCGCAGGGGACCATCAGCCTGGTGTTCTTTATGGGGTCGGCGCTGGCGCTGGCGCTTGGGTATATCCTGTTTGCATGGGTGGTATCGGGCAAGATGGGCAGCGTGGTGCAAGGCATCCGCGATAACGAGGCCCGCGTCCGCTTCCTTGGCTACCGTGTGGAACGCTACAAGCTGTTCATCTTTACCCTGACCGCCGTGATCGCCGGTATCGCCGGGGCGCTTTATTACCCGCAGGCGGGTATCATCAACCCGGCAGAGATCGCGCCGATTGCATCGATCTATCTGGCGGTCTGGGTCGCGATTGGCGGGCGCGGGCGGCTTTACGGCGCGGTGATCGGGGCGGCATTCGTATCCTTGCTGTCGAGCTGGTTCACAGGGGGCGGTGCCCCTGCCATTAACCTCGGGTTCTATACGATCCTATGGACCGACTGGTGGCTGGTACTGCTTGGCGTATCCTTTGTTTGCGTCACCTTGTTCTTCCCCAAGGGGATCGGCGGCCTGTTTGATTATCTGGTGAGGAAACCGTCATGAACGATACCCTGTTAGAAGTCTCCGGCGTGTCGAAATCCTTTGACGGGTTCAAGGCGATCAACAACCTGTCGATCCAGATCGCAGAGCCGGAACTGCGCGCTGTGATCGGGCCGAACGGGGCGGGCAAGACCACCTTTATGGACATCATCACCGGCAAGACGCGCCCCGACAGCGGCCATGTCGTCTGGGGGGAGCGGAATATATCGCTGCTAGGTATGTCAGAGGCGGATATCGCGAACGAAGGGGTGGGGCGCAAGTTTCAGAAACCCACCGTGTTCGAGGCGCAGACCGTGCGGCAAAACCTTGCCATGGCGCTGAAGAACCCGCGTGGGCCGCTGGCCGTCCTGCTGCACCGCAAGACCCCGTCCAACGCTGCGCGGATCGAAGGCATCGCGGCAGAGATCGGCCTGACCGAGAGCCTGACCCGCATCGCCGGAGAGTTGAGCCACGGCCAGAAGCAATGGCTTGAGATCGGCATGCTACTGGCGCAGGAGCCGCGCCTGCTGCTGGTCGACGAACCCGCCGCCGGCATGACGGTTGAGGAACGCGAAAAGACCACCGATATTCTGAAACGTGCCGCCAAGACCCGCGCCGTGGTGGTGGTCGAACATGACATGGAATTCGTGCGCAGGCTCGACTGCAAGGTCACGGTGCTGCACGAAGGATCGGTGCTGGCCGAAGGCAGTCTTGACCACGTGACATCCAACCCGAAAGTGATCGAAGTTTATCTGGGGCGCGGCCATGCTTGAAGTTGAAAATCTGGACCTGCACTATGGTCAAAGCCGCATTCTTTACGAGGTGTCCTTTCACGCCCCCAAGGGGCAGATCACGACCTTGATCGGCAACAACGGGGTCGGCAAGACCTCCACCCTCAAGGCGATTGCCGGGCGGCATCCGGCGTCGGCGGGCACGATCACGGTTGATGGAACTCCCGTGCGTTTGACCACCGCCTTTCAGGCGGCGAATGCGGGCATTGCCTATGTGCCGCAGGGGCGCGAGGTTTTCCCGATGATGACGGTAGAGGAAAACTTAGAGACAGGGTTTGCCTGCCTGCCCAAGGCCGACCACCACATTCCAGATCACATTTACGATCTGTTCCCTGTCTTGCGGGATATGAAGGCGCGGCGCGGGGGGGATCTGTCGGGCGGGCAGCAGCAGCAGCTTGCCATCGCACGGGCGCTGATCACGCGACCGCGGGTCTTGTTGCTGGACGAACCGACTGAAGGCATCCAGCCCAATGTGATCCAGCAGATCGGGGATGCGCTGCGGTTGCTGCGCACCCAGGGCGAGATGGCAATTGTATTGGTCGAACAGAATGCCGATTTCGCCTATGCGCTGGGCGACAGCTTTATCGTGGTCGAAGGCGGGCGCAACGGGCCGCGTAAGCTGAAGGCCGATTACACCAAGGACATGTTGATCGCCGATCTGGCGCTTTAGGCCACCATCGCCACGTCGGGGTCTTCGGTCGAGGGGCAGGTGAACCAGAACACGGTTTCCTCCCCCGGCACACTGTCGAACCCGATTTCCCCGCCCATGGCCTCTACCAGATGGCGCGAGATATTGAGCCCAAGCCCGGTGCCACCGCGCTGTCGCGTGTTCGATGCCTCGGCCTGCGAGAACGGCTGGAAGATGCGTTCGCGGAACTCTTCCGAAATGCCGTTGCCCAGATTGGTGACAGAGATTTTGGTCATGTCGCCCACTGGCGCTGTGGTCACTGTCACGGCGGTTTCGGGGTAGGCGAACTTGCAGGCGTTGGACAAGAGGTTGGTCAGCACCTGCATGATCCGGTTCTTGTCGGTCAGCACGTGATGATCGGGATCAGGCGTGTCTACGTCGATCTCGACCTTCCATTCGCTGGCATAAGGCTCTACCTGCTCGGCGGCGAGGGTGACGATATCGCCCAGCTTCTCCGGTTTCGGCACAACGGTCATACTGCCTGCGTTGATCTTTTCCATGTCCAGAATGTCATTCACCAACGCGACAAGCCGGTCGCAGTTGGCCGTGGCGATCTGCACCAGACGCACCGCGCCGGCATCCGGATCGTCCTGTGTCTGGGCCTCGAGCAGCCCCAACGCCCCCTTGATCGAGGTCAGCGGCGTGCGCAGTTCGTGGCTGACGGTGGCGACAAAGTCGTGCTTCATCTGTTCAAGTTTGTTGCTTTCGGTGATGTCGATCTGGATACCCAGCATCCTCAGGGCCCGCCCGTTCTTCGCCCGCTCTACCACGACCGCATCCGATTTGATCCAGCGCCAGTTGTCCTGACCGACGCGGATGCGAAAGCGGGCCTCGGCGCGGTCGGTCATCCCGTTCAGACAGGCGAGTTCGATCTTCTTGACCACCGCCGCATCGTCGGGATGCACATGCTGCATCTTATCGTAATAGGGGTTCTGACAGGCGGGGTCAGCGGGGTGGTGCATGATGTCGCGCCACGTGTCCGACACCACAGATGTGCCATTTTCCAGATCAATATCGAAGACCCCGATATGCGCACTGCTGAGCGCGAGGCTCCACCGTTGTTCGGTTTCCGCAATCTTGAGCGTGCGGCGCTCGCTGTCGGTGATATCGCGCAGCATCAAGGTGATACGGGTCTCTGCGTCGGCGGTAAGCCAGGTGTTCTTCTCGACCTCAAGTGTGCGGGGTTCTGTCGTACCCTTGTGGGGCGGCACGACGACCTTCGCCCCGCCGTCGGCACGGTGGATGTCGACCTCGGGGAGCAGGTCTTGCACGAAGTCGCCCGTCGCGTCCTTGCGGTGCCCGGCCGCGATCAGATGCTGTCGCGCGGCATCGTTCAGATGCAGAATCTCACCCGATTGCCGGACCGAGATAATCGGCAGCATCGCGTTTTCGAGGATTGATCGTTTCTCTTGGTGCTGCGTCTCAAGCTCGCGGGTTTTGTCGGCCACCGTCTGGTTGATTGTCAGATTACGTTTCAGGATCACCGACTGGATGATCAGGATCAGCGCCGTGATGGTCAGCGACAGCGCCAGCACGATCCATTTGGCGTTGTTAGGTTGCGCGGCTTCGAACGCCGGGGTGCTGGCCCAGTGCAGGGTCATGCGTTGGCCATAGCCCGTATGGTCACGCGAAAACTCAAAGGCCGGGGCGGGGGCATCGCTGGCGACGGTCGGGTGGTGCTGGAACGGGGTGCCATTCTCATCATAGAAGGACACATCCAGCGTGATGAGGTCATTTTGCGCGGCGAAGAGATCGCTAAAGATTTCGTCCACATCGACCATCGCAAAGGCGACGCCCAGAAACGCCGCATCAGGATCGCGGGTGCCGTCAGAAGCGGCGCCGGGGCGGAAAATCGGTTTGATCAGCAGGGCATGGCAGTTTTCACCGTGGAGCGCAGGGGTTGTCGAAAGCGTCTCGCCGCTTTCATAGGCGGCGAGGGCCGTGGCCAGAAGATCTGCGTTGCTTGAAAACTCGGTCCCGACCATGCCGACGAAATCTTGTGACGGCGTGGCGCGCTGGATCACGAAATCCTTCAGCGTGCCGTCGGTTTCGTCATACACAGGGACGGCAAAGCCGATGGCGTCCAGCACGTAGGAACCGTCTGCAATATGGACCGACGTGGCGTAGGTCTCCATATCCTGCGCCGTTACCTCGTCAGAGGCAGCGACAAAGCCCGCGACACCGTCGAGCGTCCTGCCGTATTCGTCGGCGCGCCGCCCCATTGACGACAACCCTTGGCTGACCAACGCGTGAAACCTGTCCTGCGCTTGGACCTGCACAGTATTGCCCGCCACAAAGAAGAACAAAAAGGAAAGCCCGATGCAGACGCAAAGGGTAAAAAGTTGAAAGTAGGCTAGCTTGCGCGGAATTGTCATCGTTGCCCTGTCACTCAGTCCTGCACAGAGGGTTGTACGCTCTGCATCTCTTGAAATTCTCTGCCATCGTTAATGGTTTCTGAAACTGGCGGAATTATGGCGCTGTTGCTCATTTCACACAAAGCGCTTGCGGCCTTGGACGTGTTTGCAGCGCATATACCAAGGGTGTTTCGGGAACCCGCCGCTGTTTCGGGTCGTTTGTCTTGGGGATGTGATCAAATAGCCACGTGAGAACGGGCCTTTTTTGCTCCCGCTGATTCAGTAATGAGTAAGGAAGAACCCATGGAAGAAGTCGACGCCAACCCCGGCCTGATTTTCGATAAACTTGACGGCTGGTTGGACGGCTTTTTCAGATTGCTCCCGAATATCGGCGTCGCGCTGGTTGTGGCCGTGGTGTTCTGGTTTCTGGGAATGGGCATCGGCGCGCTGATCCGCAAAACCGCCGGGCGCCGCGGACGCGAGAATTTGGGCAACGTGGGCGGGTCGCTGATGCGGTGGGCCGTGACGATCATCGGCTTCATGCTGGCGGTGACCATCGTC
This sequence comes from Sulfitobacter sp. EE-36, assembly GCF_000152605.1. NCBI lineage: Bacteria > Pseudomonadati > Pseudomonadota > Alphaproteobacteria > Rhodobacterales > Roseobacteraceae > Sulfitobacter > Sulfitobacter sp. EE-36. The sequence goes on from NZ_CH959310.1 coordinate 1,520,444, forward strand.
GCCCCGACGGTCACACCGGGGGATCTGATTGCCGGTTTGGGCGTCAGCTCTGTCGCGATCGGCTTCGCGTTCAAGGACATTTTGCAGAACATGCTGGCAGGTATCCTGATCCTGCTGCGTCAGCCCTTTGAAGTCGGCGACCAGATCGTGTCGGGCGGGCATGAAGGCACGGTCGAAAAGATCGAGACTCGCGCCACGATGATCAAGACCTATGACGGTCGCCGCGTGGTCATCCCGAATTCGGACATCTATACAGACAGCGTGGTGGTCAATACGGCCTTTGACACGCGCCGGTCGGAATATGACATCGGCATCGGCTGCAGCGACGATTGGGACACCGCGCGCAAGGTCATGCAGGATGCCTGTGCCAGCGTTGAGGGTGTAGAGACCGACCCAGCCCCCGAAACGATACCGGTCGAACTGGGCGATTCCGCCAATATTGTCCGCTTGCGGTGGTGGACGAAATCGGACCGTGCGTCGCAGATCCATACCTTCGGGGCGGTGCTGCAGGCCGTCTATAAAGCGCTGGACGAAAAAGGCATCGATATGCCCTATCCGACGCAGGTGCATCTGTTCCACGACCAGACCGAAGCGACCGACGGCGACCGCCGCGCGCAGCGCGAAGGGTGGCCCGCGGGCGAGGGCGACGTGCCGAAATCGCGTGCTCAGCAACGCGACGAGAAAGAAGAGAAAGCGCGTCGATCCGACGCCTGATCAATCCAGAGAAGAAGGGATTATATGTTTTTCGACAATACGGTACTCGATGTTCTGGCCCGCGGCTTCGTGCTCAGCGGTGTGGCGCTGATCTGGATCATCCTCATGGTGCGGATCGTCGGGCTCAATTCCTTCTCGAAAATGACGAACTTCGACTTTGTGACCACCATCGCCTTCGGCTCTTTGCTGGCGGGGGCGGCGCAAGCGGCGGATTGGAAAGCCTTCTTCCAGACATTGGTCGCGACCGCTTGCCTGTTCCTTTTCCAGTTCGGCCTATCCTATCTGCGCCGTCGGTCAGAAACCGCTTTGCATACCATCCAGAACGCGCCGGTCTATCTGATGGAGAATGGCAAGATCTGCGAAGAGGCGATGCGGGTCAATCGTGTGTCGCGCAGTGACCTGATGGAGAAGCTGCGCGAATCCAACGTCATGCGGCTGAGCGATGTGCGTGCCGCCGTGTTCGAGACGACGGGCGAAGTCTCTGTTCTATGTGGGGACGAGGTGGATGACGCGATGCTGGAATACGTCCAACGCGTCTAACCGATATACCTGAGTATTTAAGTCGCTTGTGGCGGCGGACGTTTTGCGCGATCTGTGGGTTATGCCTGTGACCTTATCAGATTTCGAAGCCTCCGCCCACGCGACCCTTGCCGCTGATGTGTTTGCCTACCTCGAAGGCGGCGCAGGAGGGGAGCTGTCGCTGCGCCAGAACCGCGCCAGCTTTGGCCGGATAGGAGTGCTGCCACGCCTGTTGGCGGACTGTGCAGGCGGCCATACGCGCACGACGATATCGGGGCAGCCCGCGGCGCATCCGATCATGGTCGCGCCGATGGCGTTCCAACGTCTGTTCCACCCGGAAGGAGAAACTGCGACGGCACTGGCCGCTGCCGCGCAGGAGGCGGTGATGGTGGTCAGCTGCCAGACCAGCACCGCGCCCGAAGACATCGCCACCATTCCGGGGCGACGCTGGTTCCAGCTTTATATGCAGGCGGATCACGATAGCACGATGACCTTGGTCAACCGCGCGGTGGATTGCGGGGCAGAGGCGCTGGTGGTGACGCTTGACGCCCCGATCAACGGCCTGCGCGACCGTGAGGTTGCCGCGGGCTTTGTGCTGCCGGATGGCGTGCGCCCCGTGATGCTGGACCCGCTGCCGCAACCGCCGCGACCGCAGTTGCAAGACGGGCAGAGCGTGGTGTTCGACGGGATGATGGTCTTTGCCCCCACATGGGCAGACCTGACGCGGCTGATTGCGGACAGCCCCGTTCCGGTGATCATCAAAGGCTGTCTGCGTGCCACGGATGCGCGGCGGTTTGTCGATGCCGGTGTTGCGGGGATCATCGTGTCAAACCACGGAGGCAGGGTGCTCGATACTGTTCCGGCCCCCGTCACGCAGTTGGCCGCCGTGGTGCAGGCGGTGGGGCAGGATGTGCCGGTCTATCTGGATGGCGGCATCCGGCGCGGGAGCGATGTGTTCAAGGCGCTGGCGCTAGGGGCCGAGGCTGTGCTGGTCGGTCGCCCCGTGATGCACGGGTTGATCGTCGACGGGGCACGCGGGGCCAGTCAGGTGTTGCGTCGCTTGCGGGACGAGCTGGAAGTGACGATGGCCCTATGCGGCTGCGCAACGGTTGAAGACATCACCCCCGATATGATCACAGCCTTCGGCGGCGACCCGATCAGCGAAAGCGATAGCTGATCGGGATTGCCAGATTGAACGGGCCGGCACCCATGGCAGAGGGCGGGCGCGGCAGTGTTTGCAGCCGGTCAAAGATATCCAGCGCCGCCTGATCCAGCACCGGCCAGCCTGACGACTTGGACACCTCGCGCGCTTTGATCTGACCGTATTGATCCAGCGTGAAGGCCACGGTTGTGGTCCCCTCGGCGCGGGCTTCGCGGGCGCGGCGGGGGTAATCCTTGGCGGCATTCAACGCCAGAACCAGCGATTTTTGCCAATCCGTGATCTCTGCCCGTTCGGCATCTGTCAGCCCCTGTTCCTTGGCCGCGCTTTGGTCCTGTTCGTCCTGACCCGCGCTTGCCTTGGGGGCGGCAGCCGTGCTTTGCGCGGCGTTCTCGTTTTCGGTCTCTTCCTGCAACTCGGTCGGCGTTTCGGTCGCTTCCTTGTCGGTGTCGACTTCCTGATCGGGGTTGGCGATCTTGAACTGCAGTTCGGGGTCGTCCGGCGTGTGCGGTATCTGTGCCAGCAGCGGATCGTTTGACGCTTTGGCTTCCTCGCGTTCGGCCGGGCTTTCGAGCGTGGCTTGGCTATCCTCGGCGGGTGGCCCGTCGGGGAGGTCGGTTTCAGGTGCGGCCATGATCATCTCGACCTCGGCCAGATCGATCAGCTCGCGGCCCTGAATGCCTGCTTCTTCCGGTGGCTCATAGGCCGCGGCCTGTGTCAGCCAAAGTGCGACTAGCGCGCCATGCACGCCGATGCTCAGCCCGGCCCCCAGCATCAACCCGGCACTATATCGCGGGGCGTAGGCAAAGCTCATTCTGCGGCGTCCTGTGCCGCGGGGGCAGGCGAAGCGGTTGCCACGTCACCTGCCGCCGCAGGGGCGGCCCCGCCCTCGTCCTCAAGCCCGACGAGGCCGATCTTCAGATAGCCTTCGCTCCGCATACGGTTCATCACGGCCATCACCTCGCCATAGGGAACCGACCGATCGGCATTGATATAGATGCGCGTGCCCAGATCCAGACGGGTCAGGATGCCAAGCCGCATGTTCAGGTCCCCCAAAGATACCTCTTCTTCGCCCACGCTCAGGCTGAGGTCCTGATGGATGGTGACAAAGACCGGATCATCGGGGCGCGGCGCGGGTTTGCCGGTGGCGACCGGCAGCTCTACGTTGACGTCCACGGTGGACAGCGGGGCCGCCACCATAAAGATGATCAGCAGGACCAGCATCACGTCGATAAACGGTGTGATGTTGATATCCGCATTGGGGGCAAGATCGTCGCCGCCGTCAGAAAGTCGCACGCCCATCGGGGTTACTCCGCTGCCAGTTTGGTGGCGATATCAGGGGTGGTATGCGGCACGTCTGCGGTACGCTCTGCACGGTCCAGATCGCGTGACAGGCAGCGTTCCACCAGCGCCGCGGCATCCCCCACACGCGCGCGGTAGCCGGTGACGACGCGGGTGATGTGGTTATAAAGCAGCACGGCGGGGATCGCGGCGACCAGACCGATGGCGGTGGCCAGCAGCGCTTCGGCGATACCGGGGGCGACGACCGTCAGGCTGGTGCTGCCGCTTTCAGCGATGCCGATAAAGCTGTTCATGATGCCCCAGACCGTGCCGAAAAGCCCGATGAACGGTGCCGTCGACCCGATGGAGCCCAAGATCATCGCACCAGACTGCATCGAGCGCGCGGCCCCCGCCTCAATCCGCGAAAGCTCGGAGGCGACGCGTTCCTTGATACCCGCCTTGTTCAACCCGTCAGAGATGTCGATCTCGGCCAAAGCGGCGCGGATCATCGCGCGCATGGGGCCGGAAAAGGATTTCGCCTGCGCGCCTTTGACGGCCCCCGCCTTGGCAAGCTTGCGGTAGGACCGGCGCAGCCGCGCATTGGCCCAGCTCACCTGCAGGATCTTGCCCGCCCACACAGCCCAGCCCAGAACCGAGGCGATGGCCAGCCCGAACATCACCGCTTTCACGACGATATCGGCCCCCATGAACATCGCCAGCGGCGAATGGCCGCCCTGTTGCGCGGCGACGCGCATCGGCTCGGACAGGGCAGGGCCGATCCATTCGTCAGCCCATGTGATCAGCGCGATATTGACCGACGCAGTGTCGGCTGCGGCCAGTTGCGGGGTTGCGACAAGGACGGCCGCCAGAAGGATGCTTGGGAATTTCATATCAGGTCTCTGCCCATTGTCGGATGAGGTTGTGGTAGATGCCGGTCAGGCGCACAGCGGTCGGGTCGTTCAGACCCGCGCTAGCCGACAGCTCTTGGATGGATTGATCCAGATCGAAGAGAATCTCGCGCTGGCCGCCGTCGCGGATCATTGACTGCACCCAGAAGAAGGACGCAACACGCGCACCACGGGTGACAGGCGTGACCTGATGCAGCGAGGTTGACGGATAAAGCACGCAGTGCCCCGCCGGCAGTTTGACCGACTGGGTGCCGTAGTTGTCTTCGATGACCAGCTCGCCACCGTCATAGTCGTCGGGGTCATTCAGGAACAGCGTGCACGACAGGTCGGTCCGCAGCCGCTGGCCGGTTTGCGGGTTCACGCGGATGGCGTTGTCGACATGCACGCCGAAGGTCTCTGCCTCTTCGTAGCGGTTGAACATCGGGGGCAGGACATGCAGCGGGAGGGCAGCGGAAACCCACGTGGGGTTGCCCATCAACCGCTGGAGCACCAGCGTCTGCAGATCAGGCAGAACGGGGCTGTCGAGGGGAATTTGCTGATTGCGCTTGGTTTGCGCCGATTGCGCGCCGGCGGTGTTGCGGCCGTCGTCCCATTGGGCCGTGTCGATCACAGATCGGATATGGGCAACTTCCTGCGGTGACAGGATATTTTCGACGCAAAGCAACATGGTGTATCCTTTCGAGGG
>NZ_CH959310.1:1525809-1775262 GCF_000152605.1 Sulfitobacter sp. EE-36
GTGTGGTTTAGAACTTCATGCTGACAGAGATGGAGGCAGAGCGACCCGGTGCCACGTAGACGAACGGCGTGCCGGAGCGGTACAGCGCGTCATAGTAGGTTTCGTCCAGCACGTTATCGATGCGGAAGTTGACCGAGGCATCATCCGTGATGTGGTAATCCGCCATCAGGTCAAAGCGCCAGTAGCTGGGCAGCTCGTTGCCGTTGGTGGCCGCGAATGTGCCGCCCTGAACGCTGCCGCGCCATGTGGCTTGGCCGCCAAAGCTCCACTGGTCGTTATAGTCGTAACGGGCCAGTACGTTGAACTGTTCGTGCGCGATATTCGCGAACTCTTCGCCAACGTTGTCGGGGTTGCTGCTTTTCAGCACTTCGCTGTCCATCAGGGTCGCACCGCCGAACAGGCTCAGCTTTTCGGTGATGTTGCCGCCAAAGCCCAGTTCGATCCCGCGGACGCGGTATTCGCCGGTCGCGGTGGTCACAACAGGTGCGCCGCGGCCGCCTGTGCTTTCACGGGCGTTGTCCTTGGTGGTCTGGAACAGCGCAGCGGTGGCGGTCAGATTGCCGAACTGCCATTTGGTGCCCAGTTCAATCGCGGTGTTTTCTTCAGGCTCAAGCAGCAGGTTCGAGGAATCGATCCCGTTGTAGCTGCCGCCGCCTGCGTCCAGTTCATCCCCGACAGGATTGGTTGAGGTGGCATAGGACAGGTAGATCGACCCGTTGTCGCGGGGTTTCCAGACAACACCGGCATTCCAGTTGAACATGGTGTCATCGCGCGACAGCGTATCGGCACCGGCTTCCGTGGTGGTCCGGCTGACGCTGTAGTCATCCAGACGGGCACCAAGGTTCAACTGCCACTGCGGATTAAAGGTGATCGTGTCGTTCAGATACAGCGACCGTGTGGTGACATCGGTCAGCGTCGCATCTGCGCTGCGGACAGGTGTCGCTGTGGAACATCCGCTGACATCGGGGTTGTAGATCGCGACGGAGCACCCTTCGAGACGGTCCTCGGCAGTGCCGCCCCCCACTTCGGAGGATAGGCCGACATAGCCACGCTGGCTGATCTCTTCACGCGAAAGCGCGAAGCCCGCAATCATGTCATGGCGCGCCGACCCGGTGTTGAAACCAAAGGAAAGCTCGCTGGTGTTCGACGCCACTTCGTTGACCTGATACCGGCTTTTGGGGGAGGCCGTCAGCGTCCAGTTCTGCGGATCGGCATCCGAGGTGTCAGGGCGCTCAGGTGCCGACACGATATAGTCGTTCTCGGTCCGGCTGAGACGGGAGCGGTTGGTGAATGTCATGCCCGGTGTGATTTCAAAGGTCGCGCCGAAGGTGGCAACGCTTTGTGTCGCATCGTGGAAATCGCGGTCTGGGTTGCCGTAGAAGGTGTCACGGTCCAGCGTTGGACGGCCTGCAGCGGATTCGGTGAAGGGCACGCCGTTGGTGCCATCCCATGGCACACCCCAGTCTGGCATCTGTTTCATCTGCAGCTGGTAGGCTTCGAAATCCAGTGTCAGACGGTCGGTCGCTTCGTATTCGGCAGCGATGGACAGACCCAGACGGTCGTCTTTGCTCCCGTCGCGGCCGGCAACGTCGCTGACTTGGGCGACGGCACCGATGCGGGTCTTGAAGCGGTCGTTCCAGACCTTGTTCCAGTCGACTTCCTGACGCGCCAGATCGGCGGTGCCAAAGGTCGTGGTGGTTTTGACAAAGTCCGTATCCTGCGCCTTTTTGGTCACCAGATTGACCGCGCCGCCGGTGGTCGAGCGGCCACCGATGGAGCCCGACGGGCCTTTGGTGATCTCGACCTGTTCGGCCATGAATGTTTCGCGCACGGCGACACCGGAATCACGCACGCCGTCGATGAAGACGTCGTTGGAGGACCGGAAGCCGCGGATGAACAGAACGTCGCCGAATGCGTTGCCGCCTTCGCCGGTGCCCAATGTGATGCCGGGGGTGGTGCGGGCGAGCTCACGCACCGATGTCGCGTTCTTGTCGCGCAGCACTTCCTGGGTGACTGCGGTAACGGTGCGTGGTGTATCGACCAGCGGTTGCGTCAGCAGCGAGTTGCCCGATTGAACGGCCTGATATCCGGCTTCGGGGTTGGCGTAGGGCGACAGACCGTTCTCGCCAGCGACGGGCGCGGCGGGGGCAGCAGCAACGGGGGCCTCGGCCACGACGGGTGCAGGGGCGGGTGCCGGTGTCGCGCGGGGGGCAGGGGCCGCCGCGGCGCGTTTCTTGGCGGGTTGTGGCTTGGGCTTCGCGGCCTGCGGCTCGGAGGTTTCAACCTCGATGCCGGGAAGCAGCAGCGGCTCGTCGCTGGATTGCGCATAAAGTGCTGCAGGAGACGTCGCGCCGATGGCGGCGGCCGTCATCATGCCGATGCTGCGGCTGGCCGTGTGGCCACGCAAGCTGTGTGGTGTTTTCGTCTGAGTCATATCGCCCTCGTCATTGCCCATTCGGGCTGTTTTTAGGGGGCTGGTCTGGACGATTGGCTACCTATTCACGGGCGGGTTACTAAGGCTGATAAAAACAATCAAGTATTAAACTTCGGCAACCTTACAAAAATTTCAATGGGTTGTAGCGTTGCACATAAGGCGTCAATCGGGCGCGGGAAACGCCCGTTAATGGAGTGTCGGTGCTGCTTCCATTTGCGCGACCTCGCTTGGTGCGCTCAGGCGCATCCGTTTGAGCGCCAGCCCGAAATCCGCAGCAAGCGATGCCACCAGCGGGGCCATATCGGCGCGTACCAGCAGGGTCGCGATCAGCATCGCGTCTTCGCGCTGTCCGTCCGTGGCTGTCGCGATGAAGTTCGCAAAGCAGGATTCGTCCGATCCCAGACATTTGCACGTGACCGAATGGCGCATCAAAGGCCGCCGCCCGAACCGTGCACAAAGCGAGCATAGCTGTTCAAATGTAGCGAGCGCCTTGCTCCCGTTGGTGTGGCCGAGGACGCTGGCGAAATCGCTGCTGACTTTTTCCTGTGCGTCAGGCCCGTCACACCACATCCGCAAATAGATGACCGACGCGGCCTGAAGGCTGTCCAGCTCTGTGATGAACCCTACCGGGGCACCGCCGGGGTGCTGATGTGCGTCATTCATTTGGTCAGGATCAATTTGCCAGCGCGTGTGATTCGCAAGGTGTAGGTCTGGGTATCCAGCACGATTTGCGCCAGATCTCCGCCTTCGGTCAGGTCACGGGCAGAGTAGGTCGGCAGCGCGTTCATCGGGGCTTGGGTCTTTGGGGGGGCATGAAATGTCATAGGGCTGCTCTATCAATGGTCATGGAAAAGGAACGTTGCACGCGGCACCGATCATCAGGCAGCCCTGCGGCTTGGTCCTGACGGTGAACGGCAGTCTGCGTTCTGGGGAATGGTCTCATCGTGGGACTCCTCACATCATATGTGTCGGGCGTCCCCGTGATCGCATGCGGGGTGGCTAGACGTTTCCATAAACCTGATTGAAATTATAGGGTATGTCAATCCGACAGTTTTAGTCGGAATACTTTGGGCAACTTTTTGTTTGTCTGTGCCGTGCAAAAGAATACCCCCCGCAGCACCGGGCGGCGGGGGGTATGAGGCGCTTTGACCGGCAAAGCACAAAGGTCGGTTAGGGGTGCGTTATTGCGTCTTCATCTCGGCGCGCAGGCCGCGGAAGATCGCGTAGCACATGAACAGCAGCACCACAGTAAACGGCAATCCGGTAGAGATAACCATCGACTGAAGCGACTTGAGCCCGCCTGCAGACAGCAGCAGCACAATCGCTACGGCACCTTCGAAGATGCACCAGAACACGCGCTGTGGCGCAGGTGCATCGACCTTGCCGCCTGCCGTGATCGTATCGATCACCAGCGAGCCGGAGTCAGACGAGGTCACGAAGAACACGATGACCAATACGATACCGATCAGCGATGTGATCCCGGCGAGCGGAAGCGCATCCAGCATGGCGAACAGCTGGCGTGGCAGCTCGGCTTCTTGCGCGGCGGTGTAGCCGTCGCTGATCACCTGATCGATTGCCATGCCACCAAAGACGCTCATCCACAGGACGCAAACGAGGCTCGGGATCAGCAGAACGCAGGTCAGGAACTCACGTACGGAACGGCCACGGCTGACGCGGGCGATGAACATGCCGACGAAAGGCGACCAGCTGATCCACCATGCCCAGTAGAACGATGTCCAGCCTTGCATAAAGTTCACGTCTTCACGGCCGATCGGATTGGACAGACCGGGCAGATATTCCACATAGGCCAGCAGCGATGACCCGAAGGTCGACAGGATCGCCAGCGTCGGTCCGACCAGCAGCACGAAGGCCAGCAGCAAGAACGCCAGACCCATGTTGATCTCTGACAGGACTTTGACGCCGCCATCAAGGCCGCGCAGCACGGACACGGTCGCAATCGCGGTGATGCCGGTGATCAGCAGAACCTGAGTTGTTGGACCAACCGCCACACCAAAGAGCTCGTTCAAGCCCGCGTTGGCTTGCGTGGCACCCAGACCAAGCGATGTCGCCAGACCAAAGAGCGTTGCAAATACGGCGAGAATGTCGATCACGTGACCGGGCCAACCCCAGACGCGTTCCCCCAGGATCGGGTAAAAGGCAGAGCGGATGGTCAGGGGAAGACCCTTGTTATAGCTGAACAGCGCCAGCGCCAGACCCACAACGGCATATATCGCCCAGGGGTGCAGGCCCCAGTGGTAGATCGTGGCCGCCATACCCAAACGAACCGCTTCGGCCTGATCGCCCGCGGCCGCGCCCAAAGGTGCCCAATCGGTGCGCAGGCCGTCTTCGCCAACAGCAGTGCCACCCATGGAGCTCGAGAAATGCGATAGTGGTTCAGAGACGCCATAGAACATCAGACCGATGCCCATGCCCGCCGCGAACAGCATCGAGAACCATCCAAGGTAGGTATAGTCGGGGCTTGCTTCGGCCCCGCCAAGACGCACACGGCCCAAAGGCGTGACGATCAGGAACAGGCAGAACAGCACAAAGATGTTGCCGGCAGAGATAAAGAACCAGTCAAAGCCCTTTGTCACCGACGAGAACAGCCATGTGAACAGCGCGCCAGACTGTTCGGGCAGCGCGAGTGTATAGAATACAAAGGCAACAATACACACACCCGAGATCGCGAAGACCGGGTTGTGAATGTCGAAGCCGAAGGGCCCCACGCTGCCTTCTTTGTTGTCTTGGCCGATCTCGTAATCCGTGTCGATTACGGCAGCGGCCCCGTCGGGTGTCGGGATACCCGGCGACGTTTCATCTGTCATTAGATGCTCTCCATTTTATGTATTTGCGACTAATCATAGCGCAACTCCGACAAAACGACCACCGCTGCGCGGGAAATAAGTAAATGAATATCATGGCTTAGCCCCCGGAAGCGGGCTTGACGCCCCGTTTGCGGGTCGCGGGCTATGCGTTTTTTCCGTGGTTTACCGCGAATCCCCTCTTTGGATTCGCGTGAAACACCGGGGCCGTTCCGCGTGCCACACTGCCCACGCCCGTCTGAACGGAGGGGGCAACCGCACCGCAGAATAGCGCCCTATCCCAAAAGATATGCCGGCCTATCCGTCCATGGCCCCGACCCACCTGCTTGCGCGAATGAAAGCGCGAGCGTCTGCGGTCACCATGGTCCCATGACAAATTTTTTCATCATGGGGGATGATATGAAAGTTACTTGCACACTACCAATTATCGCAACCGCGGCACTTCTGGCCGCTACCACTGTCAGCGCCGAAGGGTTCAGCCTGTCCGGTGCGCGCTCTGCCATGCAAAGCGACATCTCGTTCAACGTCATGCAATCCGCAGGGCAGGGTCAGATCAAGCTGCGCCATAAGGTCCAGCCCAAAGCGCAGGTCCGGTCCAAAACCGTGAGCAGCCGCAGCCGGTCTTTCCAAGAGCTCAGCGGGGTCAGCACGGCCGCGGACCTCAAAAGCCTCATCGCTTGGGCCGAGGCGGGTCCAAAGGGCTATGACGCCGTGCAGTACGGGGCCAAACGGCTGCCGCCACAGCGTCCGACGCAAATGACCATCGGCGAGATCTACCGCTGGATCGACCGCACGCCGGGCCAACCGCATGCCATCGGTCGATACCAATTCATTCCATCCACGCTGCGCAGTCTGGTGCGACAGGCGGGGCTAAGCAAGAATGACCGCTTTACCTCGGCGGTGCAGGACGGGCTGGCGGATATCCTTTTGGTCGATGCGGGGTTTAACGCGTTCAAGAAGGGCAAGATCAGCCGCCACCGCTTTATGGAAAACCTCGCACGTATCTGGGCCGGTTTCCCGACCTCTAACGGGCGGTCCTATTATCACGGCTATGCAGGCAACAAGGCCGTCATCTCGTGGAACGAGTTCGACGCCGTGATGAAGAAGATTTTCGCAACCAAACGCGGCTGATCCCCGCGTTAGGGCTTGTTCCGGGCGGACAGCCGTGGCCCAATGGCCGGGTCTGGTGTCCGCCTCGCGGAAGAATCGGGAAGCTGGTGAAACTCCGGCACGTGCCCAACGCTGTAATGGGGATGGTTTGCGCATAGGCCACTGGAATATTCCGGGAAGGCGCGCGGACCAGACGACCCTAAGTCAGAAGACCGGCCAGACAGTACAGCTTGCCCCGCATGGACAGCGGGATTGGCGCATAAACGTATTGTTGGGGACTGAACAATGCCGATACCCTCTGCGCTGGCACCCGCCGCGCCTTTTTCAGATGCTGAACGCGACGCCGTCTACAAGGCGATCTTTACCCGCCGCGATGTACGCGATCAGTTTTTACCCGATCCAGTGGCCGAGGATGTGTTGCACCGAATACTGACCGCCGCGCATCACGCACCGTCCGTCGGGTTGTCACAGCCGTGGAATTTCATCGTCATCCGCGATCAGGCCGCACGCGATCAGGTCTGGCACGCCTTCAACCGCGCAAATGAAGAAGCCGCACAGATGTTCGAGGGCGCCCGCCAGACAACCTACAGGTCGTTGAAGCTCGAAGGCATCCGCAAGGCACCGGTCAATATCTGCGTGACCTGTGACCGCAGCCGTGGCGGTAAGGTCGTGCTGGGGCGCACCCATAATCAAAGCATGGATCTGTATAGCACCGTCTGCGCGATCCAGAACCTCTGGCTTGCCGCCCGCGCCGAGGGTATCGGAATGGGCTGGGTCAGCGTGTTCCGCGATGCCGATCTGCGTGACCTGCTGAAGATCCCCGACCGGATAGAAATCGTCGGCTACCTGTGTCTGGGCCACGTGGACGAGCTTTACCAGACGCCCGAACTTGAGGTGAAAGGCTGGAGCAAACGGCTCCCCGTGGACGAGATGATCTTTGACGGTACGTGGCAGGGCGACCCGTAGTCACTGCCCGTCCCGCGCACGTTGTCATCTCCCGCAGTGCGGGTAATTTGCGCGGTCAGCGGAACTATGCCGGTTCCCTGACGTTGCCTTTGTGAAGCCAGTGCATCCCGCGTCTGGCACGCAAAGAGGAAGTATTCAAAATGGGCGGTATCATTTATCTCGTTGGTCTTGTGGTCGTGGTTATGGCGGTGCTGTCGCTGGTCGGCTTGGCGTAAGCAAACGCCGGGGAGGCATTTACATGAACACGACACTCACTGAAAAAACTGCCGATGGATCCTATGTCGACTGGCCCGCAATTTTCGCGGGTACCGTTGTCGCTGTGGCGATCGGCCTTTTGCTGACCACCTTCGGCGCGGCACTTGGCCTGTCGTCGATCACGCTGGACGGAACCGACAACTCATCGACGCTTGAACTGGTGCTCACCGCGCTGTGGATGGTGATCACGCTGGTCGCCTCTTATCTGGCCGGTGGTTATATCGCGGGCCGCATGCGCCGCCGCGTCGAGAGCGCTACGGATGATGAAGTCACTGCACGTGACGGGATCAACGGTCTGGTTGTTTGGGGCCTCGGCTCTGTGATCACCGCCGTAATGCTATCAAGCGCGCTGAGCTTTGCAGCCAATACCGCGGGCAATGTTGCTGCGGGTGCAGGCAAAGCAGCTGGTACGGTCGTCGAAGCTGCGGGCTCTGCCGTGGGAGGTGCTGCCTCCGGACTGGCCGATGCGGCGGGTGCTGCAATCCCGGATGAGGCCAAGAATGATCCGACAGATTACCTGTCGAACCAGCTTTTGCGCCCCAATCAGGTCGACCCCCTGACAGCCGATCCCGAGCAACTGGCAGAGCAGACCGCCAGCATCGTCGCCAATATTTACCGCACGGGTGAGGTCAGCGAGGAAGACCGGACCTATCTTGCCGGCGCTGTTGCCGCTCGCACCGATCTGACCCAGGCTCAGGCGAAAGAGCGTGTGGACCAGATCGTGACCCAAGCGCAGGAAGCGCGTCAGGAAGTCGAAGACGCTGTAGCCGCCGCCAAGGCCGAGGCTGAACAGGCCGCAGCAGAAGCGAAAGAAGCAGCGGTTGAGGCTGCGCAAACCGCGCGTAACGCCGGTATCCTGACCGCCTTTGTGCTGGCCGCTGCGTCGCTGATTGCCGGTGTGGCATCCGTTGCAGGGTCGGTCCACGGGGGTCGCCACCGCGATCAGGGCCGTCTGTTTGCCGGTCTGACATATCGCGGCTAAATTGCTTCACGTGAAAATCGAAACCCCGGCGGCGCAAGCGGTCGGGGTTTTCTTCTGCCATCGTGATTCGGGATGTTTCGGGGCAGGGGGCGCTGCGACGCCTTCAGGCGCATCCATGGCACATGCCAAAACCGCAACGCCAGATAAATAAGGCATCAGGGCGAAACGATATGCTTAAAGGGGGGATCTGGTGCTGAAGGGGAGGATTGAACTCCCGACCTCGTCATTACCAATGACGCGCTCTACCACTGAGCTACTCCAGCACTGTGGGCGGGTGATTAGACCCATTCGCAATATGGTGCAAGCGTAATCTGGACCATATCGGTCCGCTGCGCTAGACAATCGACATGTCAAAGGATACCGCCCCACAAAAGCCGCCAAAACCCAATGTATTGCGGGAAGACAGGCTGAAAGCCGCGCTGAAAGCCAATATGGGCCGACGCAAGGCGCAAGCGCGTGCGCGCAGCGACAAAAGCCAAAGCGACGACACGCAAAATAATAACGCGCAGACAGATAACGGGCCGACCGGCCAAACCAAGGAAGGCTGAAGGATGGATTCGATTGTGGTCAAAGGCGGCGGTGCGCTGTCGGGACAAATTCCGATTGCGGGGGCCAAGAACGCCTGTCTGACGCTTATGCCCGCGACCCTGCTGTCCGAAGAGCCGCTGACGCTGACCAACGCGCCGCGCCTGTCCGACATCCGCACCATGACCGAATTGCTGCGGTCCCTGGGGGCAGAGGTGACATCGATGCAGGACGGTCAGGTTCTGGCGATGTCGTGTCATGGCGAGATCAACACGCGCGCCGAATATGACATCGTGCGCAAGATGCGCGCGTCGAACCTTGTGCTGGGGCCGCTGCTGGCCCGCGAAGGGCACGCGCAGGTATCACTGCCGGGCGGCTGCGCGATTGGTGCGCGTCCGATGGATATTCACACCGATGGTCTGGCTCTGATGGGCGCAGAGATCGACTTGCGTGACGGTTATCTGCACGCCAAGGCGCAAGGCGGGGCATTGAAAGGTGCGGTCATCGACTTCCCCTTTGCCTCTGTCGGCGCGACCGAGAACATTATGATGGCTGCGACCTTGGCCAAGGGGACGACGGTGATCAACAACGCCGCGCGCGAGCCCGAGATCGTAGACCTCGCGGATTGCTTGCGTGCTATGGGCGCGCAGATTGATGGCGACGGCACCAGCCGGATCGAGATTCAGGGCGTTGACCGCCTGCATGGGGCCACCCACCGTGTTGTGACCGACCGGATCGAACTGGGCACCTATATGCTCGCCCCTGCGATGTGTGGTGGCGAGGTTGAATTGCTGGGCGGGCGCATCGACCTGCTGTGGGCTTTCTGCGAAAAGCTTGACGCGGCAGGGATCGACGTGACCGAGACGGACAAGGGTCTGAAAGTCGCGCGGCGCAATGGCGTGATCAACGCGGTGAATGTCACGACCGAACCTTTCCCCGGTTTCCCCACCGACCTGCAAGCCCAGATGATGGCGCTGCTGTGTACGGCGGACGGTACCTCGGTGCTGGAAGAAAAAATCTTCGAGAACCGCTTTATGCACGCGCCCGAGCTGATCCGCATGGGGGCCGATATCGAGGTCCACGGCGGCACCGCGACGGTTCACGGCGTCAAAAAGCTGAAAGGTGCGCCGGTCATGGCGACCGATCTGCGCGCATCGATTTCCTTGATCCTTGCCGGTATGGCCGCCGAAGGCGAAACACGCGTCAGCCGTGTCTACCATCTGGATCGCGGGTACGAACATGTGGTGGCGAAACTGCGCGGCGTGGGCGCAAATATTGAACGGATCAAAGACCAATGACCGAAGATGCACGTTTCGAAGACGGGCGCGAAGCCCCGCTGAACCTCGGCGCGCTGGATGCCGATGACCTCAAGGTGATCTCCTCGCTGGCGCAGGATGCTGTATTTCCAGGATCGGAAATGCGCTGGCTGCAAAAAGAGGGGCGCTTTGCCCTGTTGCTGAACCGCGTGCGGTGGGAAGACGCGGGCAAATCGCGCCACGCCCCGGAACGCGTGCAAACAATCTTGATGTTCAGCAACGTGCAGCGCGTGTCCAGCCAGGGCGTGAACAAGGGGGATGCGGATACCATCCTGTCGCTGTTGCAGATCGAATTTACCGAAACCGATGCGCCCTCGGGCGACGTGCTGCTGACCCTCGCGGGGGACGGTGTGATCCGGCTGACGGTCGAAGCGCTGGATGTGACCTTGAAGGATGTGACGCGCCCCTATGTGGCCCCGTCGCGCAAGCTGCCGGAACATCCGGCCTAAGCGTTCTTCCACATACTGTGCCGTGCGGGTCGCCCGTGTGGCATCCCTTCTCAGCCCATTGCACGTTGCAAAGGACATCCGATGCCTCAATTCCTAGACTTCGATCAGCCCGATTTCGAACAGGCGTTCACCGCGCTGCTTTCTGCCAAGCGTGAAGACAGCCCCGACGTGGACGACACGGTGGCCAAGATCATCGCACAGGTGCGGTCCAAGGGCGATGCCGCGGTGATCGAGCTGACCCAGAAGTTCGACCGCATCGCGCTGACCCCCGACACCCTGCGCATCAATGCTGCTGAAGTTGACGCCGCGGTTGCCGAAGTCTCGGACGCGGATCGCACAGCGCTTGAACTCGCTGCGGCGCGTATCCGTGCCTATCACGAGCGGCAGCTGCCCGAGGATGCGCAGTGGCAGGACGACGCCGGTGCCACGCTCGGCTGGCGGTGGAGCGCGGTATCCGCCGCAGGGCTTTATGTGCCCGGTGGTCTGGCAAGCTATCCTTCCTCTGTCTTGATGAACGCGATCCCGGCCAAGGTCGCGGGGGTAGAACGGCTTGCGATGGTCGTGCCCACGCCGGACGGGGTGTTGAACCCGCTGGTGTTGCTGGCTGCGCGGCTGGCGGGCGTTGACGAGATTTACCGCATCGGTGGGGCGCAGGCGGTGGCCGCACTGGCCTATGGCACCGACACGATCCCCCCCGTCGACAAGATCACCGGCCCCGGCAATGCCTATGTCGCTGCCGCGAAACGGCGGGTGTTTGGCAAGGTGGGCATCGACATGATCGCGGGCCCGTCCGAAATTCTCGTGATCGCGGATGGGGACAACGATGCTGACTGGATCGCGCTTGATCTGCTCAGCCAGGCCGAACACGACGAAAGCGCCCAATCGATCCTGATCACCACGGACAAGGCGTTTGGCCGCGCGGTGTCGGATGCTGTGGGTGCGCGGCTGGAAACGCTGGAACGGCGCGCGATTGCGGGCACCAGCTGGCGCGAGAACGGGGCGATCATTACCGTGCCGGATCTGGCGACAGCCGCCAAGCTGAGCAACCGTATCGCGCCTGAACACCTTGAACTTTGCGTCGCGGATGTGGATGCGCTAAGCGCGCAGATCACGCACGCGGGGGCGATCTTCCTTGGTCAATGGACCCCCGAGGCGATTGGCGATTACGTGGGCGGGCCGAACCACGTGCTGCCCACGGCACGCTCTGCACGGTTTTCCAGCGGGCTGTCGGTGCTGGACTTTATGAAGCGCACGACACTGGCACGGATGACGCCGGACGCGCTGCGCGCAATCGGCCCGTCGGCGGAACGTCTGGCGCGATCCGAAAGCCTTGAGGCGCATGGTCTGTCGGTCACCGCAAGGCTGCGCAAACTGAACGACTGACGCAACGGCCCTTTGTCCGGCCCGCCGATGTCAATTGTAGAACCCCGCCGCCCGGTCTAAGGTCGGCGGGATAGACACTAAATGAGACGTCCCCATGTCCCGGATCACGCATATCGCGCTTGACGACGCGAACCTGCCCCCGCCCACGCCCGAGATAGAGCAAGAGCGCAAAGTCGCCATGTTTGATCTGCTGGAGGACAACGTTTTTACCCTGCCGTCGCGCGATGATCGGTCGGTGCCACAAGGGCCGTACCATCTGGGCCTGTCGATCCGTGACAAACGGCTGGTCTTCGATGTGAACACCGAAAGCGCTGAAAAGGCGGCGGAATTCCATCTGTCGCTGGGGCCGTTCCGGCAGGTTGTCAAAGACTATTTCCAGATTTGCGAATCCTATTTCGAGGCGGTCAAGAAATCCGCCCCCTCGCAGATCGAGACCATCGATATGGCACGGCGCGGGATTCACAACGAAGGGTCTCGGGTGTTGCAAGAGCGGCTTGAAGGCAAGGCCGAGATCGATACAGATACGGCCCGCCGCCTGTTCACCCTCATCTGCGTTCTGCACTACGGCGGCTAGATGACCCAGAAACTGCCCCAATCGGTGCTGTTTTGCTGCGATCACAACGCGGTGCGGTCGCCTATGGCCGAAGGGTTGATGAAAAAGTTCTACGGCACGGGCACCTATGTGCAATCCGTCGGCGTTATGAACGATCTGGAAATCGACGGTTTCTCTATCGCGGTGTGCCAAGAGCTGGACGTGGAATTATCCCGCCACCGGTCCCGCAGTTTCGACGAGATGGAGAATTGGGGCGATGATCTGAGCTCTTTCGATCTGATCATCGCGCTGAGCCCCGCCAGCCAACGCCGCGCGCTGGAACTGACGCGGTTCTATCATCTGACTGTGGAATATTGGCCGATCCTCGACCCGACAGGGTTGGGGGAAACGCGCGATGCCAAGATCGCGCAATACCGCGCCGCCCGTGATCAGATCAAAGACCGTCTAATTGACCGTTTCGGCCCGCCCTCGCGGCCACAGATCTAGGGCAGGGGCGTGCCCCTGCCGCCGGTGTCACGGTCTTAGGTGGCGCTGCACAGGGTCGATGCTGTCTGGCCATAGGCTTTCCATACAGCCCAGAAATCATTGTCGCTTTTGCGGTTGGACTGGCGTGCCTCTTGCAGGCTGTGAGGGTCCGAGAAAACGCGTACGCCACGGCGCTGTTCTGACGAAGAAAGCTCTTTGTCGGCAACGGCTTGGATACAGCCGCAGCGCGCCGCGCTCGCCTGTTTGCGCCCCGATTTCATGCAGGCGTTGTGGATCGGCCCGGTGGCGAACAAGACAGCGCCCCGGCCAAAGCCGCCGCTGGGGTTATAGCCGCGCGGTCCGCCGCAAGCGGCCAGCGTGCCAACAACACAGATCATCGTGAAAAGTCGTACCATCGTTTTGCCTCATCTCTCGGACGCCGGGTTGATCCCGAGGCTGCCCTAACTGCTGCTGGCATTTATGCCGGAAAACTGCAGATTGAGCAATTCACGATTGAGGGGGCAAAACGGAAATGCCTTTGCCCGAACAGGTCGGGCAAAGGCGTGTGTTGCTTAGAACTTCCAGCGCGCACCAACGAAGGTCACGTCCAGATCCTGATAGGATGCCGACGGATCGTCGAAGTCATAGGTCCGGTGTGTTGCGTAAAGCTCGGTGTTGTATGCGTCGAGGCGCTGAACAACGGCGACACCTACGGAAGAGGTGCTGGATCCTGCAACAACAAAGTCGTTCCCGTCGTAGTAATCAACGGAGAAGGATGTCGAACCCGCCGCGATGTAATCACGGGTGATGCCCGCTTTGATGTAGGCGTAGTCTGCGTCACCCGCAACGCGGCGACCTGCGGAAACCGCGAGGTTCAGACCGGTTGGTTGGTGCAGAACAGCGGCGGAGCCCATGACGAGATCGTTGCTGGTGTCGCGGAACGAATAGCCCAAGCGCGCGTCGACCGAATAGTCGCCGTAGTCTTGAACGTAGCGTGTGCCGACATCGGTGTAGTCGTTGTCATCGCCCGAGCTCAGGACTTCCTGACCGTAGGAAACCGATGCGGAGAAGCCGTTGAACACAGGTGTGTCATAGCGCACGCGGAAACGGCGGCTGCCGTCGAAAGAGCCGTTGGTGTTCCCGATTGTGACGGTGGACAGGGTGCCATCCGCGAAACGCAGTTGCTGGCTGCCCGCGATGTCGCTGATGCCCACATAGGCGGCAACACCGGTGCCCGAGAAGTCAGCTTCGGCCGAGCCATCTGTCGACGTGCTGCCTTGACCAAACGAGAAGATACCCGCGTTTGGCGTGCGGTATGTCAGGTCCAGTTTGCGCAGTTCGGTGCGGTGGTAGTCGAAATCCAGGCTGTCGTCGTCGCCATTGATGGCGGAGGACCCGGTCAGGCCAAGGCCTGCTTCGAAGGTCAGACGCAGTTCGGACCCGTTTTGCAGCGCTTGGGTCATGGTCAGACCAACGCGGCTGTTGGAGTTGTCGTTGTCGATAAACGTGGTGTTTGTGTCTTCACCATCGTCAACGCTCAGAACGCCAAAGTTCAGTTGGCCGTAAACGTCCCAGACGGGGCCTTCTTGGGCCTGTGCCAGCGCGGGAAGCGACGCCAGACCAAGGGCTGCAACGGTCACTGTGCCAAGCGAGTGTTTCATCTTCATCTCAAAATTCCTTATTCGCCCGATCTGCAAGGGTGCAGACCATTTGAGAAGGCCGATCTAACGCCGCCGCCCGCGGGATAAAACCATAAGGCAGCCATACGAAATGTCGGTGTTGCAACATTGCTAAAGAGGTCGGTACCGCACAGTACTGCCAAGCGCCTTGATACATTGGCGTTGGCGGCGGTATGCGGTTTCTGCATGGCAGGTGACCGCGAAAAAATCACATCCCCCCTTTGACGTTTGCGATCAGAATGCAGGTAAATCCGCCGACGCGCGTCAAATGCCCTAAGGATCAAGGGGAACAGGCGATCCAGCCCATTGACCAGCGCTTGAATCCGCACCATATCCTTGCCTCATGACACCACTTTCACATATCCGCAATTTCTCCATCGTCGCGCACATCGATCATGGTAAATCCACGCTCGCCGATCGCCTGATCCAAGAGACGAACACCGTTTCCCTGCGCGATATGAAAGCGCAGATGCTCGACTCGATGGATATCGAGCGCGAGCGCGGGATCACGATCAAGGCCCAGACGGTGCGGATCAACTACACCGCCCAGAACGGCGAGGAATATATCCTCAATCTGATCGACACCCCCGGTCACGTCGACTTTGCCTACGAGGTTTCTCGCTCCATGCGCGCGGTCGAAGGATCGCTGCTGGTCGTGGATAGCACCCAAGGCGTAGAGGCGCAGACGCTCGCCAACGTGTATCACGCGATTGATGCGGATCACGAGATCGTGCCGGTTCTCAACAAGATCGACCTGCCTGCGTCCGACTGCGACCGCGTGGCGGAACAGATCGAGGATGTGATCGGGATCGATGCTTCCGAAGCGATCCGTGTTTCGGCCAAGACAGGTCAGGGCATTGTCGAAACGCTTGAAGCCATCGTGCATAAGCTGCCCGCGCCAAAGGGCACGCAGGACGCGCCGTTGAAGGCGATGCTGGTCGATTCATGGTACGACAGCTATCTGGGCGTCATCGTTCTGGTGCGGATCATGGATGGTCAGCTGAAAAAAGGCGACCGTATCCGCATGATGCAGAACGGGTCGGTGCACCATGTTGACCGTATCGGCGTCTTCCGCCCCGCCATGACCGAGATCGACAGCCTCAACCCCGGCGAGATCGGGTTTCTCACCGCATCGATCAAACAGGTCCGCGATACACGGGTCGGGGATACAATCACGCACGAGAAAAAGGGCACCGAAACCCCGTTGCCGGGCTTTAAGCCAGCGCAGCCCGTGGTCTTCTGTGGCCTGTTCCCGGTGGACGCCGCCGAGTTCGAAGACCTGCGCGACAGTATTGAAAAGCTGGCGCTGAACGATGCGTCTTTCAGCTTCGAGATGGAAACATCCGCCGCACTGGGTTTCGGTTTCCGCTGCGGCTTCCTTGGCCTGCTGCACCTTGAAGTCATTCGTGACCGGATCGAGCGCGAGTATGATATCGACCTGATCACCACCGCGCCGTCGGTTATCTATGACATCCACATGAAAGACGGCACGGTCGAGCAGCTGCACAACCCCGCCGACATGCCCGACCTGACCTTCGTGGACCACATCGAAGAACCCCGCATCAAGGCGACCATCCTTGTGCCGGATGAATATCTTGGTGACGTGCTCAAGCTGTGCCAGGACCGCCGCGGCATCCAGATGGACCTGACCTATGCGGGCAGCCGCGCGATGGTTGTCTATGATCTGCCGTTGAACGAAGTCGTTTTCGACTTCTATGACCGGTTGAAGTCGGTGACCAAGGGCTATGCCTCGTTCGACTATCAGATGATCGGCTACCGTCAGGATGCGCTGGTCAAGATGTCTATTCTGGTTAACGACGAACCTGTCGATGCGCTCAGCACTATGGTGCACCGCGACCGCGCCGAAATGCGCGGCCGTGCCATGGTTGAAAAGCTTAAAGATCTGATCCCGCGTCACATGTTCAAAATCCCGATTCAGGCGGCCATCGGCGGCAAGGTGATCGCGCGCGAAACCCTATCGGCGATGCGCAAGGATGTGACCGCGAAATGCTACGGCGGCGACGCCTCGCGGAAACGCAAGCTGTTGGATAAACAGAAGGCGGGTAAGAAGAAAATGCGCCAGTTCGGCAAGGTCGACATCCCGCAAGAGGCATTTATCTCTGCCTTGAAGATGGACAGCTAAGACGATTGTTGAAAGGGGCGCTTCATGCGCCCCTTTTTCGTTGGAACGACACCAAAGGTCAGGGCAGCCTTGTCATCTGTGCAGGCACCGCCCCACCGTCCAGCAGCCGCGCAAGACAAGCGTGGGTGAACCCCCAGATATCTTCGTCATGTACCAGGTGGTGGGTCAAAAACCCCAAGGGTTCCTGCGGGTCAGTCAGCCCCTTGCGGCGGTCCTGCAGCAGTTTGGTGATATCCGCAATCAGCGTGTCCGGTGGGACAAGGCTGCGGGTGCCGCGCCAGAAAATCGGGTCGATATGGGTGTTGATCTGCACCAACCCGGGGGCGGCAATCCGGTTATCCCGCGGCAGATAGGTCGACACCCCGACATAGCCTGCGTCTGCCAGCACCGGCAGCAACCCATCGTCCAACCGGTTCCACGGCGGCACAAAGATCGGCAGCAGGTCGTCGCCGAAAAGCCGTCGCATCCGGTTCAGCGCTTGGGCGAGCTCGTGGGCCGCATCGGGGCGCGGGTGTCCGAACTCTGCCTTTTTGGCCCCGTCGGGCGCGTGGCTGATATGCTGCCAGCCATGCACCAGCGGACGGATCAGCGGACGGTCCTTGCTATAGGCGGCAAGCGCGGGGTCTGCATGTTTAGGGATCACGGCGATATGCACGGGCAGGGACAGATCCTCCGCCAGTGCGGCAAGGCGATCCAGCGCGGGGGTTGGGGCGATGGCATCATCATCGCGCCACCAGATCGGCAGATGCAATCCTTCTGCGCGCCATATTGCAAGCTCGGCGTCAAGAGCGGTCCAATCCACGGTCATCGCGTGCCCTTTCGCATCGCCTCGGTCAGGGTGACCGTCCTCGCGGCCCCGTCAAACCCGTCTGTCTGTGCAGGTCGGGTCGGGGCGGCGTGCAGGGTTGCCAAGGCGGATAGCAACCTGTCTGGTGTCAGATCGGCGCTGCGCAGCACCTCGATCCCCGGTAGCGCGGACAGCGCATCGGCGCGCAGCCCTTGTTCCACCTCGTTGCCGGCGTCAAAGGGGACAAACAGCGCGCGCACCCCGCTTTGCAGCACATCCAGCGCGGTATTGTAGCCGCACAAAGAGACAGAGGCGGCGGCGTGATACAGCATCTGGCGGAATTCGGGGCGCGCCGGTTCGATCACCACATTCGCGGGAGCATCCTGCATCAGCGCGGCACTACGTGCGGCCGCATCCTGCCCCCCTAGCAGCAAGCGCCAGACCTGTCCCGCATCACGCGCGGCCGCGGCGCGGCAGGTGTCGAACACATGCGCGCCCACATCGCCGCCCCCTGCGCTGACGATAATCTCGCCCGCGCCAAGCCGGTCGGGATGGGGGCTGGCGGGGGGCGGTGCAACGAAACCGGTATAGCGCAGCTTGCCCTGCATCGCGCCGGACACCGGCCAGCTGAGCGAGAGCGGCGTCACGGCCTCGTCCGCATGGACCAGCACCGCATCGTAATACTGCGCAACCAGATCATCGGCCAGCTGCGCCTTGGCGGGTTTGGATGGCGGCGCGAGGATATCGCGTACCGATGCGCAGATCAGTGGGCGCGTGGGCAGGGCATCTGCGGCGTCAAGCAGGGCCAGGAACTCTGCCTTGAGGGTGCGGCGCCCAAAGGGGAACAGTTCGGTGATCAGCAGATCGGGCGCGCGGGTCTGGATGTGGGCGATCAGCATCTCGCGCCGCGCGGCCTTCAACGCTTCAGACGCGACCGCACCATGTTCATCCAGCAGCCGTGCGAAATCCACACCGTCAGAGCGCAGCGGCGGCAGTTGCACCATGTCAACGCCGTCGCTGTTCAACTGCGGTGCGGGCATCCCGCCCGAGACGACCTGCACATCATGCCCCGCCGCCCCATAGGCGCGGCCAAGGGTCAAGGCGCGGGCCAGATGGCCGGTGCCCAGCAGATGTGTGACGACGATGCTGACCTTCATAAGCGCGGTTCCAGTCGGATGGGATCAGGGTGGGCGGTCCAACCCTTGGGTGAAATATCCAGTAGATATAAGCGGTTGCGCTTGATCTGAAAGGGGGCGGGGCCAGCGAAACCCCAGCCGGTCGCATGGGCCAGCAAAACACGCATCACGCCGATATGGCAGACGGCGACAGTATCGCGCGTCAAGCTGTTGGCCCAAGGGATCAGCCGTTCGCGCAGGCTGTCGGGGCTTTCGCCGCCGGGTGGGGTGTAGCCCCAGCCCCAATCCTCGATATCGCGGAACCCGCTGGCGGGGTCTGCCTTAAGATCCACGCCGTGCAGCCCTTCCCACTTGCCCCAGTCCATCTCCATCAGCGCGGGCGCGGTTTTCGGCGCGCGGTCTGCGACCAGTCGGGCGGTTTCAGCGGCGCGAGACAGGGGGCTTGATACAAGATCGGCACGGTCCCAAGGCGCGGGCAATGCCAGCGCCGCCAGACCGGCGCGGGCGTCATCATCCAGCGGGATATCCGTGCGCCCTTGAATGCGGCCCGCACGGTTCCAGCCTGTATGCCCGTGGCGGAGCAGGGCAAGCCGGATCACGGGCGCACCCCGCAGCTTTCCAACCCCGCCAGCAAGGTCGCGGTGGCAGTGGGAAGCAGATGATGTTGCGCAACAAAGTCGCGGGCGTCATGGGCGCGTGTGTGGCGTAGGGTGGTATCCGCCAGCAGCGCTGTGATCTGTGCGGCAAGCGGGGCGGTGCCGCTTTCCGGCGCGGGATAGGGGCCGGGGGCCAGCACATCGCGCACGCCGGGGCGGTCTTGGGCCACGACGGGCAGGCCCGCGGCCTGCGCCTCCAGATAGGCGAGGCCAAAGGCTTCGTTCACCCCGGGCCAGAACAGCAGCGATGCATGGCGATAGGCGGCGGCCATGGCGGTCGTATCAAGTTCCCCAAGAAACCGAACCGCGTCGCCAAAGGGGGCCATCATCGTCTCTATCTCGGTGCGGGCGGGGCCGTTACCCGCGATATCCAACCGCCAGCTGTCTGTTGGCAGCAGCGCCAGCGTCTCCGCGATGATCTGATACGAGGCGCGTTTATCCCCGTCGCGCAGCATACCGACAGCCAGCATCGGGCCATCCAGCGCGGACGGCAGAGGCAAAGCGTCCTGTGCGAGAAACGGCGGCAGATGCACCAGCCGCTGCCCCGCGGTTTGATCGCGGCGCAGCGTTTCGGCATCGCGGTGCGTGAGGTAAAAGATTACATCCGCCGCGTCGCTTGCGGCCTCGGCGGCTAGGGCGAAACCGGCCCACGGGCCTGTCAGCCGTTTGCGCGCACGGCTGGATTCGACCAGCAGATAGGGGATCCCAAGGGCGCGGGCAACGGCGGGGCCGATCAGGTCGGGGGCCTTGTAATAGTTGTGATAGGTGATCCACGCCTGCCAGCCTTCGGTGCGACCGCGGGCGATGGCTTGGGTCACTTCGGTCTTGGCAGCATTTAACAGCATGGCCTGCGCCGCGCTGTCGCCCGCCCCGTCGCGGCTGCGCAGGGTGCTGGCGACTGTAACCGTCGCGCCCCCCCGTTGCATGGCAGTCATCAACCCACGCGCCATCGCCCGATCCCCCGAGGGTACCGGATGATCAGGCGACTTTAACGGAGCGTAGAACGCAAGCCGCATCAGCCGCCCTGTGCCAGCATCGCCGTCAGCCGTTTGTGTAGCTGACGAATGCCGGGGGCCATGGTGAACTCTGCATGCAGCCGGTCGTGGGCGGCTTCGGCCAGCCGAGGGCCAAGCGATGGATCCTCCGCAAAGCGCTGCATCGCCTCGGCAAGGGCGGCGGGGGCATCGTCGCTTAGTACGCCGGTGGTTCCGCTGGTGATGAACTCGGGGATGGCGGATACGGGCGTGCTGAGCAGCGGAAGCTTCTGGCTTGCCGCTTCCATCAGCACATTGGGCAGCCCGTCACGGTCACCGTCCTTGGCAATGCGCGAGGGCAGCACGAACAGATCGGCGGCGCGCATGGCGGCGATCACCTCTGGCTGGTCGCAGGCCCCGCGCCATGTGATCCGGTCGTTGATCCCGTGCGTTTCAGCGCGTGCTTTCATCGGTTCCGACAGGTCCCCGCCGCCGATATGGGTCCAGTGCCAGTCAAACTCATTCGGCAGCAGCGCCAGCGCGTCGATCAGGTTGTCAAAGCCCTTCTTCTCGACCATGCGCCCGACAGACATCATCTGGAACGGATCGCTTTTGGCCCGTTGGACCCGGGTTGGCGGTTCGGGGAAACGCGCCAGATCCAGCCCGTGGTAGACCAGATCAATCCGGCCCGGGGCGGTGGTTAGCTTACGCAGATGTTGCGCGTTAAAGTCCGTGCAGGTGGCGCCAAAGGCGGCACCGTGGCTGGCGGGGTCCAGCTTTTCGCGCAACTCCCATTCGGGCGAGGTCCAGATGTCCTTGGCGTGGGCAGAAAAGCTCCACGGTAGTCCGCGCAGGATCGCGGCATAGCGCGCGACCGAGGACGGGGTGTGCAGGAAATGCGCATAGATGCCGCGGGTCTCGGCGGGGAGCTCATGTGCCATGACGCAGGCCTGCCCAAAGCGGCGACGGCGGTTAGGGGTGTCATCGCGGGCAAGGTCTTGTTGGAAAACCTCCCATGCCGCGTCGTAACCGGGCATGGCTTTCGCGGCCTCTTGTGCTGCGGTCACACGTTCGGGATCGTCGCGCAGGTATTCCGGCAAATAACGCACGCGCGCTTGCAGCCGGTCGTGCAACGGGTGGGTTTTCGTATCGGTCGGGTGGCGCAGCGACCAGATGTCGAACCGCAGGCCGGCTTCTTCAAGGGCGACAAGTTCTTGTGCGATGAAGGTCTCGGACAGGCGCGGCCAGCCTTTGACCACAATGGCGAGAGGGGCAGGGGTGTCGGTCATGCGCCACCGCCCATCAGGGCGCGGCCCCGTTCAACCACCACGTCAAGCCCGTCCAGCAGCCCGTCTGCACCGGCTTGCGAGGGTTTGTTCTGATGCGGCAGGTTGCGGATTGCGGCGATCATCGCCTGCGGTGTCATGCCATCACGGGTTTCTTCCAGCATGCGGACGAGCCCGAGCTCTTCGGCGCGGCTGGCGCGGATCCATTGTTCCAACCGGGGCACGGTGCGCGGCACGATGACGGCGCGTTTGTCAAAAGACAGCACCTCGCAGAAGGTGTTGTAACCACCCATGCAAACCACGCCTTCAGCCCCGACATAAAGCTGTTCGATCCGGCTATCAAAGCCAAGCGCGGTCACCCGCCCGCCCAGCTTGGCCACCCGCGCGTCAAAGGCGTCGCGGACGTCGCCGGACAGGAAGGGGCCGTAGATCAGCTTGGCATTTGGCGTCAGGTCGGGGTCTTGCTCGTAGGCGTCCAGCACCAGTGACACCATCGCGGCACCGTCCCCGCCGCCGCCGGGGGTAATCAGCACATAGGGCTCTTCGGCGGGGGGCGTCTCGTCCGGGGCCTCGCGGCGCAGGTAGCCGGTCCAATGCATCCGGTCGTGGGCCGCCTGCGACAGGGGCAGCCCCTTGGTCGGATCATACACATCGCGCATGCCGTAGACCCAAATCTCGTCATAGTATGTCTCGGTCGCTTCAACCGCGCCCTTGCGTTCCCATTCGGCGGCCAGCACCTCGGGTTCGTCCAGCACGTCGCGCAGGCCCAGCACGACTTTGGTGGTGCCATTCTCGCGCAGCCAGTCAAGGCTGGGCAGCAGTTCCCCGCGAAAGCCCGTCGGCTCTTTATCCACGATCAGCAGATCGGGGGTGTATTCCTCGATCGCGGTGCGGATCAGACCGGCCCGCAGAGAGGTGACTTCGTCAATATCAAGGCCAAGCGTTTGCGCCACATAGCTGCCGTCGGCAAGCTTCGTCACGCCCGGAAGGCGGATGTGGTCGACGCCTTTGGGAAAGGTGAAACGCCCCGCGACGGGCGATCCGGTCAGGATGATGGCCGAGGCATCTTCGTCCCCGTCCATCAAGGCGGCAGCCAGCGCGCGCGACCGCCTTAAGTGGCCCAATCCAAAGGTGTCGTGGCTATAGAAAAGCACCCGCCGCGCTGGTTTGCCATTGCGGGCGTTGTTCGAGACCGTTTGGCGCATGGGCCGATCCTAACTTAGTCAAATATCCTTGGCCGCAGCTATCAGTCCGGCGGCTAGAAAGCGTTTATTGTCGAAGGCAGGTGAACCCGTCCCGCCCGATGCACCCAGAAACCGAATACACTCACATCACCTTGGTCTGCCGGTCGAACAGCCCAATAAGAATACCTTAGGCATCTATGGTGAACATGTCATGCATTTCAGCACCTTCCGCTGTCGCCGCCCCTGAATGGGCTGCGAAAACCGGCGTTTGAGGGGGCCAAGCCCGTGGGAAGATGCGGCGCGTGTCATATTCGGCGTCCTTCGCGGTTCATCGTCAGGGGGAGTAGGTGGGGCCGGGGGGTAAAGATTGCAATGGCACGGGGGGCGCCTTAGCGTCTCAAGACTGCTCCCCAAGGCCATGAGCGAGGACACATGCGGCATTTCATCTTCACCCTTCTTTTGTCGCTGTGGGTCTTGCCCTTTGCCAACGCCGCGACGGCGCAAGGGGTTCTGTCCCTTTTGCCAACAGCGCAGGAAACTGCCGTCAGCGATGCAGAAGGCGACGCCGCGCGACTGCAAGAGGTCATCAGGCAAGCCGCTGAAAGCGGGGTGAGCGTGGTGGTGGTCGATAGCGCGGGCCAGTTGTTGAACCAGCCCGCATCTGCCCAACCGACCGAGGGCGACCGGCAAGAGGCGGCGCTGGCCAAGGAAACCTCTGCGTTGATGCACCTGCAAGAACGGGGCAACCAGTTCCGCACTGCCCTGATCGAACGCATCGTGCAGTTGCCCGACGCGATCAACGAGGTGATCTATATCCTGCGGGCCGCCAGCCCGGACGGCACGCTTTGGGCCTTTGGTGAGACGCTGCTGGTGGCGCTCGCGCTGTTTGCCGTCGGGGCCGTGGTCGAGGTAGAGCTGTTCGGCAAGCGAATGGCACGCGGCTTCGTCACCGCCAAAGTGCAGGCGAACCCCGTTGGCTATACCGAAAAGATGCCGTTTCTGGTGTTTCGGTTCTTCATGGGGATCATCGGCGTTCTGGTGTCGATGGTGGTGGCCTATATTCTGGGCGCGCTGTTGTTTGGACCGCTTGAAGACACGGCGATCCAGTTCACTGTCACGCTGATCAACATCGGCTATTTCGTCTGTCGCGTGGCCGCGGGCCTGTGGCGGATGATCCTGTCACCCTTCCTGTCGCAATACCGCATCCCTGTGTTCAGCGACCGCGACGCCAAACGTCTGCACCGCTGGCTGTGGATGATGGCAAGCCTTGATACCGTCGCGATCCTGTTCGGCATCTGGATCGCTGAACTGGGGCTGAACTATGATGTCTATGCTTTCATCGCCTCCCTGATGTCGGCGGCGATCGTCGTGGCGAATATTCTGATGATCTGGGTCAACCGCCGCCCCATTTCAAACGCGCTGCGGCAGGGCAAGCCCGCGTCGGAATGCAGCGCCGTGGGGCGTTTTATGTCGCGGGCCTGGGCACCGCTGGTGGTGGCCTACGCGATTTTTGCCTGGTTCGAACTGACCTATGATCTGGTGCTCGAGAACCCGAGCTCCGTGCCTCTGATCGCGGGGGCCTATGGTATTCTGGTGTCGATCATCGTGGTCTACGGTGTGATCAACTATGCTATTGAACGCGGCTTTGCCCGCGCGCGCATGATGCGCCGCCTGAACGAGCTGCGCCGCGAAAAGCGCGCTGATGCCGCCCTGGACGAGGATGCGCACGAGGCCGCCGGCACAGCGCAAGCGGATGATACCATGTCGCTGGACGAGGCTGACAGACAGGCGGCAATGGTGCCACGCCAAAGTCTCACCAGCTTTGAAGGTCTGGCGCGGCGCGTGGCCGGTATCCTCGCCTTTGTTACGGGGGCCTATGCGTTCTTCTATATCTGGGACACAGAAGCAACGTTGATGGTCGAAAGCCACGCGGACAAGCTGCTGGACGTGATGGTGATCCTGTTTATCGGCTACGTCGTCTATCACGCCTTCCGCATCTGGATCGACAGCAAGATCGAGGCCGAAACCGCCGACCAGCCCGAGGCGGAACTGGGCGACGAAGGCAGCGGCGCGTCCTCTGCCAGCCGATTGGCAACGCTGCTGCCGTTGTTTCGCAACTTTGTCCTGATCGTTCTGATCGTGACCATCGCCCTCATCGTGTTGATGGAATTCGGGATCAATGTCGGCCCGCTGTTCGCCGGTGCAGGGATCGTCGGTGTTGCCGTCGGCTTTGGCAGTCAGGCGCTGGTGCGCGATATCTTTGCCGGCGCGTTCTTTCTGTTCGACGATGCCTTCCGCAAGGGGGAATACCTTGATGTGGGCGGCGTGAAGGGCACGGTCGAGAAAATCTCGGTCCGGTCGTTCCAGCTGCGCCACCATCTGGGCGCGCTGCACACCATTCCCTTTGGCGAGCTGCAGGTGATGACCAACTACAGCCGCGACTGGGTGATCATGAAGCTGCCGTTGCGGGTGACCTATGACACCGATGTCGAACGCGTTCGCAAGCTGATCAAAAAGCTCGGCATCGCGCTGCTGGATGATCCGGTGATCGGCGACAACTTTATCCAGCCGCTGAAATCGCAGGGCGTGATTGAAATGCAGGATTCCGCCATGATCATCCGGGTCAAGTTCATGACCAAACCCGGGGATCAATGGCTGGTGCGCAAGAAGGTCTATGAAGAAATCCGAGCCTTGTTCGAGCGCGAAGGAATCCGTTTTGCCCATCGGGAGGTCACTGTGCGTCTGGCCGACGGTAAGGTCAAAGACCTGAGCGACGAGGAACGCGACGCGGTGACCGCAGCGGCGCAGGCATCGCTGGAAGAAGAGGCACAAACCGGCCCGGAACCGGGCGGGGACGACCGATAGCCACGTCTCGCGCAGTTGTGACATTGAAACGGCGGCGGCGGGCGCTAGCATCATCTTCACCTGCAACAGGAGAATTCCCATGAAACAGTCCAGACGCCAATTCCTGACGACCACCGCCGCCACTGCCGGGGTTGTGACGCTACTGCCTTATGCCGCGCAAGCCGCGGCGCACGGTGGTAATATGTTCCCCATGACCGGCGGCGAGGTCAAAGTGCACCCCATCGACCACGCGTCCTTTGTGATGGAGACGCCAGCCGGCGTGATCTACTGCGATCCCGTGGGCGACGTCGCCAATTACAGCGATTTTGCCACCCCCGATCTGATCCTGATCACCCACGAGCACGGCGATCACTATAACGCCGAAACACTGGCCGGAGTGGTGGGCGAAAACACGCAGATCCTTACCAATCCTGCGGTCTACGACATGCTGCCCGAGGCACTGAAGGCAAAAGCGAATGCGCTGGCCAATGGCGAGCAGGCGATGTTCAACGAGGTCTCGATCGAGGCGATCCCCGCCTATAACACCACCGAAGAACGCAAGCAGTTCCACCCGCAGGGGCGTGACAACGGCTATATCGTGAACCTCAGCGATTTCCGCGTGTATATCTCTGGCGATACCGAAGCGACGCCGGAGATGCTGGCGCTAGAGAATATCGATCTGGCGTTTGTCTGTATGAACCTGCCGTTTACCATGGACGCGACCTCGGCCGCGGCTGCGGTGTCGACGTTCAAACCCTCCTTTGTCTACCCCTACCATTACCGTGGGCGCGACGACGGCACGCAGGACCCCGCCGCCTTTGCCGCCATGGTCGGCGAGGGGATCGAAGTCAAAATGGGCGACTGGTACTGATCCGGCGCAGCGGGGTTCAGCCCCCCGCATCCCCCGGGATTTAGACCATTTGGAACTGAAGGCCCCAGCGGGTCAGGATTTATACGGATCAAGACTTGCGCGCAGACCATTTCCCAGGAAGTTGAACGCCAGCACCACGACGATGATCGGCAGCATGGGAATGGCGGTCCACCAGTAGATTTCGATGCTCGCCAGATTTTGCGCGTCATTCAGCATGACGCCCCAGCTGACGGCGGGCGCGCGTAGGCCCAACCCGAGGAAACTAAGCGCGGTTTCCCCAAGGATCATCGCCGGGATCGATAGGGTCGCGCTGGCGATCAGATGCGACATGAAATTTGGCAACAGGTGTTTGCGGATCACCCGTGCGGGCGACGCGCCCATCATCTCGGCCGCTTTGACGTATTCCTCTTCACGCAGGCTCAGGAATTTTGACCGCACCGCCCGCGCCAGCCCGGGCCAGTCCAGAATGCCGAGGATGATCGAGATGATAAAGAACACCGACACCGGCCCCCAGTTCGACGGCACCGCCGCCGAAAGCGCGAGCCAGAGCGGGAGCTCTGGCAAGGACCGCAAAATCTCGATCGCGCGGTTGACCAGCCAGTCGGTCTTGCCGCCGAAGTAGCCGGCCAGCGATCCAAAGAAGATCCCCAGCACAAAGCTGACCGTGATGCCGATCAACCCCACCGTCAAGGACAGCTGCGCGCCATAGAGGATGCGGCTGAATACATCGCGCCCCAACCGATCAGATCCCCAGAGAAACACCGTCGCCCCGTCAGGCGCGCAGAACAGATGGGTGTCGCTGGGGATGACAGCGAAGAGGTGGTAGGTTTCACCCTTACAAAAATACTCAATCTTGCGCGGGTTGCTGGTATCGGTGTCGTATTCCCAGCGGAAATTCACCAGATCCGCAGTGCCCGTCGTCTCGTAGACAAAGGGGCCGATGAAACTGCCCTCGTGCCAAAGGTTGATGCTTTGGGGTGGCGCGTAGATGTGTTCGGCATTGCGCTCGTTTGGTGTGTAGGGCGCGATGAACCCCGCCACTGGCAAGATCAGATAGCAGAAGGCCAGAAACAGCCCGGATACCAGCGCCAGCTTGTGCCGCCGGAACTTGCGCCACATGAGCCGCGCGACAGAGGCGTCCATCTCGGCCCGCTCAAGCGCGGAAAGATCGGCGTCGTCGGTCCAGGGGGCGGTGTCGACAAAGCGGTTGTCCGGCTGGATGCTCATGAGCTGCGTGCCCCGTAACGGATGCGCGGATCAAGCAGGACCAGCAGCATGTCAGAGATCATCGTGCCGATCAGTGTCAGCAGAGCCACGAACATCAGGATGAACGCCGCGAGGAACTGGTCTTGGGACTTCAGTGCCACCAGCAGATAGGGCCCGATGGTTTGCAGGCCCAGCACCACCGATACCAGCACAGAGCCCGAGACCATCGCAGGCAACAGGTTCCCGATATCCGCGACAAAGGGGTTGAAGGCCACGCGCAACGGGTATTTCGACAGCAGACGCGCGGGGCCCATACCCTTGGCCTTGGCGGTCTCCACATAGGGTTTATCAAGCTCGTCGAGCATATTCGCCCGCAACCTCTGCATCATCGCGGCGGCTCCGGCGGTGCCGATCACGAAGGTCGGGACGATCAGGTGCAGCAGGACGGAGCGTACTTTTTCCCATGACATGGGCTGGCCCTCAAGCTCGGGGGCCATAAGCCCGCCAATCGGCAGGTCAAAGTATTTATGCCCATAGTAAAACAGGATCAGGGCCAGCAGGAAGTTCGGTGTCGCGAGCCCGAGGTAGCCCAGAAAGCCAGCGGTATAATCGACCCAAGTCTCGGATTTGGCTGCGGCGAGTACCCCAAGCGGCAAGGCAATAAGATAAACGAATAATACGGCGGCGAGATTGACCAGCACCGTCATCCAAAGCGCATCGCCGACGATTTCGCCCACGGGGCGGTCAAATTCGAACGACCAGCCGAAATTGCCTTGGATCAAGCCGGCAAACCCCTGCGGCCCCGGCACCATGCCGACCCAGATCAGGTACTGCTTCCAGATCGGTTCATCCAGCGCGTATTCGTGGCGCAGAAACTCGGCCTTGGCGACGCCTTCGGCCTGACCCGTCGCGCGCAACTCGGCGATCTGGTTCGACAGGTAGTCGCCGGGGGGCAGGTTGATGATGACGAAGACCAGAAGCGAGACCACCCAGAGGGTCAGTAGCATGGTGATGAAACGCCACACGGCGTATCGGAGGAAGATCATCGGCTTACCTGCACATGGGGGTCTTGGAAGTAGAATTCGTCGATGCGGTGAATGCCGAAATGCGCGCCGGGATCAAAGGCCCAGATTCCATGCTCCGGTACATTCATCAGATCGTTTGAGACGACGACGGGTTGCGGGGCCTCGGCCAGCACGCCGATGGCGAATTGCTGTTCGGCGTGGATCGCGAGCATCCGCTTCCAGATGTCTTCGCGCACCTGTGGGTCGTCGGTGTGGTTCCAGTCATTCGCCAGCAGCATCAGCCGTTTCGCGGGCTGCATATCGGGGGGCGACCCGGCCTGTCCGACTGTTTGGTAGTATTGTCCCCACATCGGCCAGGCAAAGAATTCCTGATTGGTGGGTGCCAGATAGGACGGAGAGGTCGACGGCCCCGGAAGCCCGTTGTCCCAGCCGAACCAGACCGAGGCCATGGTCCGCCCCGCATAGATCCGGTTGCGCAGGATATCGCGGTCCAGCGGGCGCATGATCAGGCGGATGCCCAGATCACGCCATGTGTCCGCGATGATCGCCAGCGCGTTTTCTTCCTCGCTGCGTTCGCCGGCGGTTTCGATCACGAATTCCATCGGGCGGCCATCGGGAAGCTTGCGGAGCCCTGCGGGGGTGCGGTCGGTCAGACCCATATCATCCAGCAACGCGTTGGCGTGGGCGAGGTTCATCATGGACCACGCATGTGTGTTGTCGTCGTTGTAAAGTGCGCTTTGCGACAGGGCGGACATGCCGCCTTCGCTGGCGAGGCCGAAATAGAGCGCGCGGTTGATCATGCGTCGATCGATGCCGAGGCTCAGGGCGCGACGAAACCGCACGTCGCGCATGACCTCGCGCCACACGAGGTCGGCGAAGTTCAGGTTGGGATAGATGGCGATCTGGCTGGCGGCGCCGTTGGCCCAAAGCAGGGTGCGGTATTTGCCGCCGTCCGCCTCGCCTTTCTTGAGGATCGCGACATCGGGGAAATCAAGCCCGCGCGCCTGCAGGTCGACCTCGCCCGCGTTGGCCTTGGCCGCGATCAGCCCACCGCCGACCACGGTCATCTGCACCACATCGATATAGGGCAGCTGCACGCCCCGGCTGTCGATACGGTGGAAATAGGGGTTACGCACAAAGAGCTTGCGCGAACTGTCCTTGTCCGAGGTGTTGATCCACGGCTGCAGGGTCGGCAGCGCGGGGTTGTCGAACTTGTACATATCGTCGCGCTTGTTGTGCAGCGCGGCCCAGCTTTTGACCCGCGCGGCTTTGACCTTTTCGACCAGCGCATCGGGATCGGCGAACTTCTTATGGAACTGCGACAGGTAGTGGGCGGGGCGATAGATGAACGGTGGGCTTGCTTGCGCCAGCAGCGGCAGGAAATTCGGATTGGGGATCTGCCATTCGAAGACGACCGTATGTTCATCGGGGAAGGTGACCTTTCCCAGGCGGTTGTCAACGATCATGAAGTCCGGCGGCCCGCTGGGGGTGATGTCCGGGTCGTTGGCAACATTTTCCCACCAATAGCGGAAATCATCCGAGGTAAAGGGCATGCCGTCCGACCAGCGGTGACCGGGGCGCAGGTGAAGCGTAAATTTGCGCCCTTCTTCCACGTCCACCGCGGCGAGGATATCGGGGGCAAGCGTGTAGTCAGGCTGATACCCCACCAGCCGCGCGTAGCCGTAAACGACCATCTGCCGCACGTCCTTGGTGCGCGAGATCAACGTGCGTAGCGTCCCGCCCTGACGCCCAAAGCTGCGGCCCTTGGCTTCGAGGTCGACGACCAGAGGCTCTGACGGGATGCGGTCCTGAACGTGGGGCAGGCTGCCGGCGTTGACCTCTTGCGCCCAAAAGCTGCTTTCTTGCAGCACGGGGCCGTCGCTATGCGCAGCAAGGGGCGCAAAGCTGAGGGTCGCGGCGAGGGCAAGGAGGAACTTACGCATGACAACGTACCTTATGGCCGGGCTCAAGCTCGCGCAGGGCGGGGGCGTGATGGCCTTCAAAGCGAAACTGTTCGGGCCAGAGCGTGGGAGAACCCGCGCCCTTGGCGACCAGATCAAGATCGATGGGCCGGCTGATGTCGGGTTCGGGCTGTGCCGCGATCAAGGCGCGGGTGTAGGGGTGTTGCGGATTGTAGAACAATGTGTCGGGCGGGGCCTGTTCGACGATCACGCCAGCGCGCATAACCGCGACCTCGTCCGCGATGCGGGCAACGACCGCCAGATCGTGGCTGATGAACAGGTAGCTCAGGTTGGCGCGGTCGCGGATGTCTTCGAGCAGGGTCAGAATTTGCTCTTGGACCGAGACATCCAGCGCGGAGGTGGGTTCGTCGCAGATCAGCAGTTTCGGATCGAGCGTCAGCGCGCGGGCAATGGACAGCCGTTGGCGCTGGCCGCCTGAAAACGCATGCGGGAAACGGCCAAGCATATCAGGGTTCAATCCGACCCACCGCAGCATTTCGGCCGCCTTTTCGCGGCGGTCGCGGGCGGTGCCAATGTTGTGCACCTCCATCGGTTCGGTCAGGGCTTGCTGCACGCGCATCCGCGGGCTGAGCGAGGAATACGGGTCTTGAAACACCATCTGCGCTTGCCGTTGAAATGCGGTGCGTTCAGTGGGCGACAGATCATGCACGGCCAGCGGTGCGGCGGCGGGGTCGGGGCGAAACAGCACTTCGCCGCCGGCATCGGGACGTTCGGCCCCCATGGCGATACGGGCGCAGGTGGTCTTGCCCGATCCGCTTTCGCCAACAATCGCCAGTGTCTTGCCACGGGGCAGGTGCAGGTCAACGTGCTGGCAGGCGGATACAGACACCGGCTTGCGCCAGCCGCCCGCCCGCATGGTGTAGGTCTTGGACACGTCGCGCAGATCAAGGATCACATCGTCTGCGGGCTTCGTGGATGCGGGGGCGGGGGCGGCCACGGCGGGGATCATCGGGGCGGCAGCGAAAAGCTTGGCGGTGTAGGGGTGGGCGGGGCTGCCCAACACCTCTTGCGCATCGCCCCGTTCCATCACGCGGCCCTTGTTCATCACCACGACCCGCTGCGCCATATTCGCCACGACGCCCAGATCATGGGTCACAAGGATCACACCCATACCGGTTTCTGCCTGAAGCGACCGGATCAGCCCGAGCACCTGCGCCTGGGTCGTCACATCCAAGGCGGTCGTCGGTTCGTCCGCGATCAACAGCTCGGGCTTGGCGACCATGGCCATAGCGATCATCGCGCGCTGGCGCATCCCGCCGGACATCTCGAACGGATAGCTTTTCCAAGCGCGCAGTGGATCGACAAAGCCGACCTTCTCAAACTGTTCGAGCACGGCACGCTTGGCTGCCCTTCGTCCCATATTGCGGTGCAAGCGCAGCACTTCGGCGACCTGATCCCCAAGCCGGTGCAGCGGCGATAGCGACCGCATGGGCTCTTGAAAGATCATCGAGATGCGATCCCCCCGAATGGCGCGCATCTTCTTTTCGGGGAGGGACAGCAGGTTGACGGCACCCTCGGCCCCGTTGAACCGGATCGACCCGCCGCGCATCTGTGCCGCATCGGGCAGCAGGCGCAAAACCGACCGGCAGGACAGCGTTTTGCCGGACCCGCTTTCGCCCACCAGCGCGAGGGTCTCGCCCGCGTTCAACGCAAAGCTGACGCCGTCCACGACCGACGGGCCGTTGCCGAAACCGATCGATAGATCATTTACTTCAAGAAGGGGGGCCATTGTCATCCCAAGCGGGTCAGAGCGATCATTACCTATCGAGTGAAGCCGATAAACACCCAAGCGTCTAGGGGGCAGCGCAAAAACCAAGCGTCAGCGGTACACAAAGGGGGGCGGCGTCCCCATGTTGCATCAGTACGACCCAACCCGAAGGAGAACCGCGATGAGCCGCCTGGACATTTTTATCAACCGTATGGTGTCACAGCGTGCGTGTATCGACCATGCCGCCGCCCTGACGCAGACAATGACGGGGCCGGTGTTCGAGCTGGGATTGGGCAATGGCCGTACCTTTCACCACATCCGTGAAACGATGCCCGACCGCGATATCTTTGTGTTTGAGCGCGCGGTTGCATCGAATCCCGATAGCACGCCCGAGGACCATCAACTGATCCTGGGCGATGTGCACGAAACCCTGCCTGCGGCACTGACGCGCTTTGGCGCGAATGCGGCTCTGATTCACGCGGATCTTGGCGGGCATAACCTTGCAAAAAACGATGCTTTCGCGCGTGAAATCTCGCCTTTGATTGAGCCGTTATTGGCCGTCGGGGGCATCATGGTGTCCAGTGACCGGATGTATTTCGACAATTTGATCGAAATCCCCTTACCACCTGAAGCTGTGGAGGGACGCTGCTTCATGTACCGCCGCGAGAAGTCGTGATCTGAATTAAGTACTTGATACGTAATGGTTAAATAGTAAGCGGCGTCGGTATTCCGGCGCCGCTTTAAGTTTCGCTTGCACGTTCCAAATCCCCTCCCTAGTGTGCGCCCGAGACATAGTGAAACGATGTTTCGCATGGTAAAACAATTCTTGGGAGGGAATTACATGTCCTTTTTGAAAAACCTATCTTTCGCTGCTGCAATGACTGTGGCTGCTTCCGTTGCCGGTGCTGAAACCGTGCTGATCCACGGCGAAGCAGGCCCGAATCGCGGTGCCCGTGCAGACGCGTTGCAGTGGTTCGCCGATCAGGTTGCCGAGCGGTCGGAAAACGATCTGCGCCTCGACATCCAGTGGGGCGGCGCGCTGTTCAAGGCGAACGCGGCCGTACAGTCCATCGGTGACGGTGTGGCGGATATGGGGTCGGTGATCGCGGTGTATTACCCGCAGGAAATGGCCGCCTATGGCATCGCTGACCTGCCCGTAAACAACCCAGACGCCTGGGTCGGTATGCGCGCCACGGACGAACTGATGCGGTCGAACCCCGCGATTGCGGAAAATCTGGCTGAAAAGAACCTCGTGTATATCGGGACATGGACCACCAGCCAGGTGAACATCGGCTGTAAGGGTGACGCGATCCGTTCGGTTGCCGATATCGCGGGCAAGAAAGTACGCGGCACAGGGGCCTATGGTAAGGTCTTTGGCGACGAAGGCGCGAACATGGTCAACATGTCGATCTATGACGCGTACCAAGGGCTCGACACCGGTCTGATCGACTGTAGCCAAGGGTATTCCTACGCTGTTGCCGCGCTGAAGCAGGCCGAAGTCATGGACAACTACACCCTGTTGAACTGGGGCCAGGTTGGCGGCGTCGGCATCTTCATGAACAAAGACATGTTCGATGCGCTGTCCGAAGATCAGCAAGCTGTGCTGTTGGAAACCGGTGCTGATCTATCCGATGAATTCGGCCGCATGATCACCACCGCGAACGACAACGCCATTGCCGCGATGAAAGAGCAAGGCGTCGAGGTGTTCGAACTGCCCGCGGAAGAGCGCGCCAAGCTGGTCGAAGGCGGCGAGAAGTATCTGGCCGAGTGGGTCGAGACAGCCAACCGCACCGGTCTGCCGGGCGAGCAACTGCTGGAAGACTACAAGGCGCTGATCGCCAAATACACGCAAGAGCGCGACGAGAACGGTTACCCTTGGGCAGCTGACAACAACTAAACACAAGCTTTGGGAGGAGCAGGGACCATGTTGGTACCACTTGAGAAAATCCTGTTGGGGTTGGGCGCGGCTGCGGTCATCCTTTTGGGGATCTTGATCACGTCCAACGTGGTCGCACGCGCCGTCTTCGCATCTAGCGTACCCGATAGCGTCACTTTGGTGCGGGAGCTGATGGTTGCGGCCATCCTCCTGCCTCTTGCGGCAGCGACCGCAAACCGCGCTCACGTTAGTGTGGCTTTTGTGTCCGACCGGTTCGGGCCCAAACTCCGGTCCTGGCTTATTGTGCTGGGGTCGGTCATGGGGATGATCGCCTTGGGCGGTCTGATCTATTCCGGCGGCCGCGAATTCCTGAGCGTTTGGGAAAAGGGCAGCTTTTTCTACGGTGACCTGAACCTGCCCAAATGGCCCGGACGTCTGTTGTTTGTGGTCGGTATCGCCGCCTGCTGGCTGCGTCTGGCGGAACTGGCGATCCGCGATGTGCGGACCATCCTGTCCGGGGGCATCGTTTCGGACGAAGAAAACCACACAATCGAGCTCGTTGCCGAAAAAGAGGTGCTGTAATGGATGCGTCGACCATCGGGCTGATTGCCTTTGCTGCCGTTCTGATCCTGTTGGCGCTGCGTGTGCCGATTGCCTTTGCGCTGGCCAGTGTCGCGACGATTGCGACCTTCTTTATCTTTGCCTTCCGCACTGGCACTTTCATGCCCGAACGTGCCATCCGTGCGACAACGTCGATGGTGTTCTCGAACTCCTTTGACTTGATACACTCCTACGATCTATCGATGATACCGCTGTTTGTCGCCCTTGGGCATATTGCCTATCGCGCGGATATCACGACCAAGATCTATCACGCGGCCAAGGTCTGGCTGACGCGTCTGCCCGGCGGTGTTGCCATGGCAAGTGTCATGGGCTGTGGCGGATTTTCGGCCATTACCGGCAGCTCTATCGCCTGTGCCTCGACCATGGGGAAAATCTGCACGCCCGAGATGCTGCGCATGGGCTATGACCCGCGTCTGGCAACAGCGTCGGTCGCGGCAGGGGGCACGCTGGGGTCGCTGATCCCGCCGTCGGTTCTGTTCATCATCTACGGTATCTTCACCGAGACCTCGATTTCGTCGCTGTTCCTCGCGGGTGTTTTGCCGGGGCTGCTGACGCTGGCGGGCTTTATCCTCGTGATTGCCGTCTGGGTCTGGCGTTCGCCCGAAATCGCCCCTTCGACAGCGACACGCTACTCCGCCAAGGAACGCTTTGCGGCGGCGGCTGAAAGCTGGCCTGCGGTCATGCTGTTCGTGTTGATCATCGGCGGTATCTACGGCGGTATCTTTACGGCGACCGAAGCGGCGGCTGTCTGCGTGGTCGCGGCGACGCTGATCGGTTTTGCGCAGCGCAAGCTGACCTTGCAGGGCCTGTGGGACGCGGTGAAAGAGACGTGCATCCAGACCGCAGCGATCTTCTTTATCGCGGCAGGGGCCAAGATCTTTGTGGCCTTTATCGCCCTGACCAACGTTGCCCCGATGATTGTGAACGTCGTGGCCGAGGCAGAGCTGTCCGTCGTGGTCCTGCTGCTGGCGATTGCCGCGATCTATCTGCTGCTTGGCATGTTCCTTGATCCCATCGGCATC
This sequence comes from Sulfitobacter sp. EE-36, assembly GCF_000152605.1. Classification (NCBI taxonomy): domain Bacteria; kingdom Pseudomonadati; phylum Pseudomonadota; class Alphaproteobacteria; order Rhodobacterales; family Roseobacteraceae; genus Sulfitobacter; species Sulfitobacter sp. EE-36. The sequence goes on from NZ_CH959310.1 coordinate 1,562,070, forward strand.
ATGGTTCTGACCCTGCCGCTGATGATCCCGCTGGTGGAAAGCTATGACATGAACCTGATCTGGTTCGGTGTTGTGGTGATTAAACTGCTGGAAATCGGGCTGATCACGCCGCCTGTCGGGTTGAACGTCTTTGTCATCGCCAATGTGGTGGGCAAAGAGGCTCCGATCGACAAGATCTTTGCCGGTATCACGCGCTTCCTGAGCGTTGACGTGATCGTGCTGGTGCTGATCATGTCCTTCCCGATGATCTCGCTGCTTATTCCTATGGCGGCGCGATGAGTGGGGACACCACAGACAGGAAGTTTGCCAACACTCTGGCGCGGGGGCTTGCTGTATTGCGGGCCTTTCGCGCCAGTGACAGCGGGCTGACCCACGCGCAGATTGCGGACCGGACGGGGCTGCCCAAGCCTACGGTGTCGCGGCTGACCTATACGCTGTGCGAACTGGGCTACCTCAGCCACGGCGGGCGCAATGACCGCTTTCGGCTGGGGCCGTCGGCTATCGCGCTTGGCTCGGTCGCATCGGTAGCGGTGAACTTTCTGGATTTGGTGTCCGACGCCATGCAAGAGCTGGCCGATAAAACGGGCACGCTATTGCTGGTCGCCGTGCGCGACGACGAGAAAATGATGTTGGTGCGCACATGGCGGCCACAGAACGCTTCGACCATCTGGCTGGAGCCGGGGCACCGGATTCCCGTGTTCGGATCGTCGTCGGGCATGGCCGTCGTGGCGTCACTTGGCGAAGAGCGCTTTGAGCAGTTGACGCCCGAAGCGGATATGCGAAGGTTCCGGGCGGAGGGATATTCGCAATTGATAGAACAAGGGTTCGCCTACGCGTCGGAGGGCACACGATATGCCAGTACGATCAACGCCGTAAGTGTCCCCTATTTTGCCGAAGAGTTCGGCGAACCGGTATCGTTCACCGCCGGGGCCATGCCACATGATTTGCCCGATTCCCGTATCGTGCAAGAGGTCGGCCCCGCGTTGCGTGAACTGGTGCGCGCGCTTGAGCAGCGCACCGGGCGCACCCCCGCGCTCAGCCGCCGGGACTGAAACAAGACTAGACCAAGGAATATGCTAAATGACTGACAAGATTGGATATACCCGCAAAGGCGACGTGGCCGTGCTGCGGATCAAGAACCCCCCGGTCAATGCGTTGTCCCATGCTGTTCGTGAAGGTCTGGTGGCCGGTATGGCGCAGGCCGAGGCCGATGACGGCGTCAAAGCCGTGGTTATCGTCGGCGAGGGCCGCGCCTTTATCGCCGGTGCGGATATCACCGAATTCGGAAAAACGCCGCTGGAACCTTTCCTGCCGGATGTGTGCAAACGGATCGAGGATTCCCCGCTGATCGTTGTCGCCTCCATGCATGGTGTGTCCTTGGGCGGTGGGCTCGAGATCGCGCTGTCGGCGCATTACCGCGTGGCACAGCCGTCGGCCAAAGTGGGCCTGCCCGAAGTGCATCTGGGCCTGATCCCCGGTGCCGGTGCGACCCAGCGTTTGCCGCGTCTGATCGGCGTGGACCCCTCGCTTGATCTGATTACCTCTGGCCGTCAGGTCAAAGCGGCCGAAGCGGAAAGCCTTGGCATCGTCGATCAGGTCACCGAGGGCGACCCCGAGGATGTGGGCGTCGCCTATGCCGAGAACCTGATCGCCACCAACGCACCGCGCCGCCCCGTCAGCGAGATGGCCGCACCCGCGCCGATCGACTGGGATGCGGCCTATGACGGGACGCTGAAAAAGGGGCGGGGGCAAATCTCTCCGGCGCAGGCGGTCCGCGCGGTTCAGGCCGCGGCAGAGCTGCCCTTTGACGAAGGCATGCTGGCCGAGCGCAAGATTTTCATGGAGTTGATGGAGACAGACCAACGTCAGGGCATGATCCACGCGTTCTTCTCTGAGCGTGCGGTAGGCAACCTGCCAGAACTGAAAGGCGTCGAACCCCGCGCGCTGCAATCCATCGGCATCATCGGCGGCGGCACTATGGGCGCAGGCATCGCCACGGCGGCGCTGTTGGCAGGCTTCAACGTCGTGCTGATCGAGATGAAGGAAGACGCCGCAGAGGCCGCACGCGGTCGCATCGCGGGCAATCTTTCCGGCGCGCTTAAGCGTGGCAAGATCACGCAGATGAAATATGACGCGATGACCAACACAGCACTTGAGGTGTCGATCAACTATGACAGCCTCGCCTCGGTCGATCTGGTGATCGAAGCCGTGTTCGAGGACATGGGTGTCAAGAAAGAGGTGTTCGGCAAGCTTGATGCCGTGTGCAAACCCGGTGCTATTCTGGCGTCCAACACATCCTATCTGGATGTGGACGAGATCGCGGCCAGCACCTCGCGCCCTGCCGATGTGATCGGGCTGCACTTCTTCTCGCCTGCGCATATCATGAAGCTGCTCGAAGTGGTCGTTGCCGAAAAGACCGCCCCCGATGTGGTCGCCACGGGCTTTGCCCTTGGCAAGGCGCTGAACAAGATTTCCGTGCGCGCCGGTGTCTGCGACGGGTTTATCGGCAACCGTATTCTGGCAACCTACCGCACCGCTGCCGATCACATGGTGCTTGATGGTGCATCGCCGTTCCAGATCGATAAGGCGCTGGTGGATTTCGGCTTTGCCATGGGCCCCTTTGCCGTGGGCGATCTGGCCGGACTCGATATCGGCTGGGCCACACGCAAGCGCAAGGCGGCGACGCGCCACCCTGCCGAACGCGTGCCGACATACCCCGACAAGATATGCGAAGCGGGCAACTTCGGCCAGAAGACCGGCAAAGGCTACTACATCTATGAGGCCGGATCGCGCGGCGGCGTGCCGAACCCCGAAGTGTCCGAGCTGATCGCCGCCGAACGCGCGGAGCGTGGCATCACCCCGCGTGACTTTACCGACGCAGAGATCGTCCGCCGCTATATGGCCGCGATGGTCAACGAGGCGGCAAAGGTCGTGGGCGAGGGTATCGCGAAGCGGCCCTTGGACGTGGATATGGTCCTGCTCTTTGGCTACGGCTTCCCGCGCTACTGGGGTGGCCCGATGAAATGGGCCGACCTGCAAGGGCTGCCTGCACTGCTGGCCGACATCGAAAGCTACGCCAAGGAAGACGCCTGGTTCTGGGAACCCGCGCCGCTGCTGAAACAGCTGGTGGCCGAAGGGCGCAGCTTTGACGACCTGAACAAACAAGCCGCTAAGTAAATGAACAAGGGCGCAATGCCCGACAGTATAAACCGGAGGAAGACAAATGGATCTGAGCTATAGCGACGAAGAAAAGGCTTTCCGCGCCGAAGTGCGGGCCTTTCTTGAGGAAAAGCTCCCCAAGGAAATGAGCGACAAAATCCGCAAGGGTGAAGAGCTGGGTAAAGACGGTCAGGAACAGTGGCATGCTATCCTGAACGCCCAAGGCTGGCTGGCCCCGAACTGGCCCAAGAAATTTGGCGGTGCCGAATGGAACGCGGTTCAGCGTCACATTTTCGAAGAAGAAGCCGCCGCCGCCTATGCGCCGCGCATTGTGCCTTTTGGCCTGTCGATGCTCGCGCCTGTGCTGCAAAAGTTCGGCTCGCAAGAGCAGAATGACTACTGGCTGCCCCGCATCCTGTCGGGCGAAGACTGGTGGTGTCAGGGCTATTCCGAGCCGGGTGCGGGGTCCGACCTTGCCTCGCTCAAGACCGAGGCGGTTCTGAACGACGAAGGCACGCACTACATCGTCAACGGCCAGAAGACGTGGACCACGCTGGGTCAGCACGCGAATATGATCTTCTGCCTTGTACGCACCGACAAGACGGTCAAGCAGCAAGAGGGTATTTCCTTCCTGCTGATCGACATGGACACACCCGGCGTCGAAGTGCGCCCGATCATCCTGCTCGACGGCACCCACGAGGTGAACGAGGTCTGGTTCTCGGATGTGAAAGTCCCGGTTGAAAACCTTGTCGGCAAAGAGAACGAAGGCTGGACCTACGCCAAATACCTGCTGACTCACGAACGCACCAACATCGCGGGCGTCGGGTTCTCGCAAGCGGGTCTGACCGCGGTCAAACGTATCGCCAAGGCAGAGATGTCCGGCGGCAAGCCGTTGATGCAGAACCCGCATTTCGCGGCACGTGTGGCACAGGTTGAAATTGACCTGATGGCGATGAGCACCACAAACCTGCGCATCGTCTCCAAGGCGGCAGCGGGTGCGGCACCGGGCGTTGAATCGTCGATGCTGAAGGTCAAAGGCACGATTATCCGTCAGGAGATCAACGACCTCGCACGTCGTGCGGCGGGTGCCTATGCGATGCCATTCGCATCCGAAGCGATCGAAGGGTCGAACCTGGCCCTGCCTGATCCGTTGAATGCCGGCCCCGTCGCCGCGCAATATTTCAACAACCGTAAACTGTCGATCTTTGGCGGCTCGAACGAAATCCAGCGCCAGATCATTGCCAAAACAACGATGGGAGGTGGAGCATGAACTTCGACCTGACAGAAGAACGCCAAATGCTGCAAGACAGTCTGCGCCGTTTCCTGCGCGACAAATACGATACAGCAGCCCGCAACAAGATCCTTGAAAGCGACACCGGCTTTTCCGCCGATATCTGGAACGGTCTGGCCGAACTGGGCGTCATCGGCGCGCTGTTCACCGAAGATCAGGGCGGCTTTGGCGGCGCCGGTTTCGACATCGCCGTCGTGTTCGAGGAACTGGGCCGCGCAGGCGTGGTCGAACCCTTCCTTGATACCGCCATTCTGGGCGGCGGTCTGATTGCCGACTTGGGCAATGAAGACCAGCAGGCTCACGTCGAAGAGCTGATCGGTGGCGCGTTGCAGGTGGCTTTTGCCCACGGCGAACCCACCAGCCGCTATGACCTGAACCAGGTGACCTCCACCGCCAAGGTCGATGGCGACAACGTGGTGCTGAACGGCCGCAAGGCGGTTGTGGTCAACGCTGAAAACGCCGACATGCTGATCGTTTCTGCCCGTGAAAGCGGCGAGGCAGGCGACGAAAACGGGATCTCGCTGTTCCTCGTGCCGGCAGATACCAAGGGCATCACGCTGCAAGGCTATGCGCTGCTGGCCGGTGGTCGTGCCGCCGAAGTCACGCTGGATGATGTGACCGTCCCTGTCTCCGCCCGTCTGGGTGAAGCGGGCAAGGCGTTCAAGGCGATCGAGGCGCGCGTCGCTGCGGCCAATGTCGCGATCTGTGCGGAAACACTGGGTGCGATGGAAACGGCAACCCGCCTGACCCGCGAATACCTGATGACCCGCAAGCAGTTCGGCAAGCCCATCGGCACGTTCCAGGCGCTTGCGCACCGCATGTCCGACCTGTTGATCGAGATGGAGCAGGCGCGCTCTGCGGTGATCGTTGCCGCGGGCAACCTCGAAGCGGAGTACAAGGCGCGCGAGACGCATATCTCTGCCGCCAAGAACCTGCTGGGTCGCGCGGGCCGTCTGGTTGCCGAAGACAGCATCCAGATGCACGGCGGTATCGCCATGACGCAAGAATACGAACTGGCCCATATCGCCAAGCGTATCATCATGGCAGACCACCGCTTTGGTGACACAGACCACCATCTGGAGCGTTTCATTGCCCTTGCAGCAGCCTGATGAAAGCCAGCTGATCCGGGACGAGACCGGCACCCAAACCCTGGTCGGATATGTCGTCGACATATCCGATCCGGCCCACGGGCGCTGCTTTCTTGATCTGGGTCCGCAACACTTCAACCGCCATGGGGTTCTTCATGGCGGTATTGCCGCCACATTGCTGGATAACGCCTGTGGCATGACCGGATCGCTAAGCGTGGATCCCACCGGCCAGCACCCGTTCCTCACGATCTCGTTGACGACGCAGTTTCTGGCCGCGGGCCAACCCGGACGCGTGACCGCGACCGGCACGATCAAGGGCGGTGGTCGCAGCCTGCTGTATATCGACGCTGAACTCGTCCACGAAGACGGCACGGTCATTGCGACATCCACAGGCGTGTTCAAGCGCGTCCCACAGGAGAAACTGAAATGAGCGCTCGGATCGAAGACAAGGGTGACCGGATCGTCATCTGGAACGGAAACGCGCATAAGCGGGGGGCTCTGTCGCCCGAGCTTTACGCCTGCATCGGCCAAGCGATTGAAATGGCCGCCGAGCCGCGTATCCGTGCCGTGATCCTCACCTCCGAAGGGGATTTCTTTTGCGCGGGCGGCGATCTGAATGTCCTGATCGCCCGCCGCGACATGCCCAAAGGTGAACGTCGGGGCAAGATCAACGAATTGCACAGCCTGATCCGCGCGATCCGGTCCTGTCCGGTGCCGGTGATCGCCGCCGTCGAAGGCGGTGCCGCGGGCGCGGGGCTGTCTTTCGCGCTGGCCTGCGATCTGATCGTTGCCGCCGCCGGTGCCAAGTTCACCGCTGCTTACGTCAAGGCGGGGCTGGTGCCCGACGGGGGGCTGACCGCCTCGCTCGCGCGTGCGCTGCCGCGGCAGCTCGCGATGGAGATGTGCTTGCTGGCGCAGCCTGTCACCGTTGAACGCATGCATGATCTGGGCGTGGTAAATGCCGTCACCGACAAGGGCGGCGCGTTCGAGGCCGCAATGGCGCTTGCCGACCGCTTGGCCGCAGGCCCCCGCGAAGCCCAAGGGGTGATCCGCGGGCTGGTGGCGCAGGGCTATGACGTGTCCGAGGCCGACCAGCTTGAAGCGGAATGTGACGCCATGGCCCATGCCACCGGCGCAGATGAAGCCGCCGAAGGCATCGCCGCTTTCCTCGAGAAGCGCACACCGAATTACGGCGGCTGACCCTCGGCCACCGATTTATTGACCCAACCCGCAGCCAGACGCGCTGACCGGGTTCTGAAAGACTGCGGGGAGGCAGAGAATATAATGGTACGTGTAGAGCAATTTCTGGCGGATCAAGTGGCCGCACGCGGGGACGCGCCCGCGCTGAGCGACAGCACAGGGGTACGCTGGACGTACAAGATGTTCGACAAGGCAAGCGACGACATCGCGCAGGCGCTCAAGGATGCCGGTGTGCAGCCCAACGACCGCGTGCTGATGCTGTCGGAAAACTGTGCCGCCGCCGTGGCCACTGTGTTTGGCACGTGGAAAGCCGGCGCCGTCATCATCCCCGTCAATGCACGTCAAAGCGCGGGCGAAATCCAGCGGATCATTGACCACGCGGCACCTGCTGCTGTGCTGATGACCTGCCACGCCTCACCGGATGCGACAGCCCATGCGGAACGGCTGGGTGCCGCAGAGATCACCGGTGCCTTCGGCGCGATGCATCTGGCCACGCCGATCGCCAGCAACCCCGATGGGGATCTGAGCGATGTGGCGGTGCTGCTGTATACCACCGGCACAACGGGCGACCCCAAGGGCGTCATGCTGACCCATGCCAACGTGCGCTTTGGCGGCAATGCCTCGGCGACGCTGCGGGGGATCAATCCGGGCGATGTGGTCTATGGCGTGTTGCCCCTGACCCATGTTTTCGGGCTGTGTTCAGTCATGACCGCCTCCTGCTGCGCCGGTGCCGAAATCCGGCTGGAAGCGCGTTTCTCGGCTGAAAAGCTTTATACCGCGCTGACCACGGGGGTGAATTTCCTGTCGGCCGTGCCGCAGATGCACGCGCTGCTGATGCAATACACGAAAGAGCAGGGGCTCACGCAGCTCAACTCCGAAACGCTGCGCTATGTATCTTCGGGGGCGGCACCGCTGGACCCCACGTGGAAGCGCAAGGCCGAAGCCTTTTACGGCGTCGCGATCCAGAACGGCTATGGCATGACGGAATCCACCGCCGGTATCTCGGCCACCAGCAACCCACTGGGATCGCCCGATATCTCGGTCGGTCCGTCCTTGCCCGGTGTCGAGACCAAGATTGATGATACCGTCGAAGGCGGCAGCAATGGCAAGGGCGAGGTCCTGACCCGTGGGGCCCACGTGATGAAGGGCTATTACAAGAACCCCGAGGAAACCGCCAAAGTCCTCGGCCAGGATGGCTGGCTGCGCACCGGTGATCTGGGGACGTTCGACGAACACGGTCACCTGCACATCCTGGGCCGCTCGAAAGAGCTGATCATCCACGGCGGGTTCAACGTCTACCCGCCGGAGGTAGAGGCCGCGATCAACGATCACCCGCAGGTCATTCAGGCCGCCGTGGTGGGCCGGTCCACCGGCAATGATGAAGAGGTGCTGGCCTTCGTCCAGATCGCCGAGGGCGATACGCTGGACCCGCAAGACCTGAAGGCCTTCGTCAAGGAACGGCTGACTGGCTATAAGCGCCCCAGCCAGTTTATTATCGGAACGGCCTTGCCTGCGGCCCCCACGGGCAAGATCCTCAAGCACAAGCTGATCGAGACATTCAAGGATCAGCTGGCCTGATTGGCTTCTGATTGTTCCCTGTGCGGTGTTAAGGAAAAGGCCGGTCCCCCGTGGTGGGGGCCGGCCTTTTCCTTTGTCGCTGGTGTGCGGCTGGCGCTTAGACGTAGACGCCTTCGGCAGCGGCGCGGATCGCGCGGATGTTTTCGCCGTAGGGGGCAGGGTTGCTGACAGACCCGCCACGGAATACCGCGGAGCCTGCGACCAGCACATCAGCCCCCGCCTGCGCCACGCTGGAAGCGGTGTTGACGTCCACACCGCCGTCGATTTCGATATGCACCGGGCGGTCGCCGATCATCGCGCGCAGGGTGCGGATCTTGTCGCTCATATCGATGAACTTCTGCCCGCCGAAACCGGGGTTCACGGTCATCACACAGACCAGATCGGCAACGTCCAGCAGATGCTCTACCGCTGCGGCAGGCGTGCCGGGGTTCAGCGCGACACCGGCCTTGGCACCGGCACCGCGGATCGCTTGCAGCGTGCGGTGGATGTGGGGGCCTGCTTCGACATGGGCCGTGATCACATCGGCACCGGCTTTGGCAAAGGCATCAATGTAGGGATCCACGGGTGCGATCATCAGATGCACGTCCATCACGCCCTTGATATGCGGGCGGATCGCGGCGCAGGTGGTCGGGCCAAAGCTGATGTTCGGGACGAAATGCCCGTCCATTACATCGACATGTACCCAGTCCGCGCCCTGTGCTTCGATGGCTTCGCACTCTGCCCCGAAATTGGCAAAGTCGGCAGCAAGGATGGAGGGGGCAATTTTGATCGAACGGTCGAAGGTCATGGGATTGGGCCTTTTGTGAAAGGGAGGGGGCTGATGCAGCGGTGACGCCCATATAGGCAATGTCGCGCGCGCTGGCAATCTGGGGAGCCTTCGGCGAGGATTTAGGGCCATTTGGAAGCGGGCGAGGCTGGGTGCCACAGGCGGTGACGCTTCGTTCGTGGGGGTGGTTTTCGGGGCGCGTGCGCTTGACACTACGTCATGCCACGACCCATTGTGCGCGCAAATTCAAGGGGAGGATATCATGACCACATTCAACCGCCGCCAGACATTGGCGACCATGGGGGCCGCTGCCGCGGTCGGGCTTGCTGCACCGGCTGTTGCGCAGGGCAAGAAGATCACTCTGGGCGCGCTGCGCTTTACCAGCCATTCCGGCACATTCGTGGCCTATCAGCGCGAGTATTTCAAGCAGGCCGGTCTGGATGTCGAGCTCAAGTTCTTTCAGGCCGCCCAACCGATGGCCGTGGCGATTGCCAGCGGGGATGTCGACTATGCCGTGACCGCGATCTCGGGCGGGCTGGTGTCGCTGGCGGATAAGGGTGCGATCAAGGTGATCGGCGGTGCCTTGTCTGAAGAGAAGGGCATTGACGGGCAGAAGTTTCTGGCCTCGGACGCGGCCTATCAGGCGGGTGTGACCGCGCCTGCGATGCTGGACGGGAAGAGCTTTGGCATGACCACGGCGGGATCGTCGTTCCATTATATGGGGTCAAAGATGGCGCAGGCCGAGGGGATCGAGCTGTCGTTCAAGCCGTTGCAGAAGGTGGGTGCCATCATCGGCGCGCTGAAAACCGGCCAGATTGATGGCTGGTCCATCGTGCCCCATATCGCCAAGCCACTGGCGGGCTCGGGTGCCGTGCATATCATCGGGAACGTCTCCGATTATCTGCCCGACTATCAGGTCACCACGGTCTTTACCTCGACCAAGAACGCGACCGACGAAAAGCAGCAGACGCAGGATTACCTTGCGGCCTATGCCAAGGGGGTGGCTGACTACAACGCAGCGATGATCGAACAGACCGCCGGTGCGGAAGGCGTGGCCGAGATGGTCAAGCTGATCCACAACTATGTCTACACCGACAAAACGCTCGAGGCCGCGACGCCGGGGATTGTCAACGGCACCATGCGTCTGAACGAGGGGGCCGCGTTGAACGTCGCCTCTGTGCGTGACCAGCTGAGCTGGTTCCAGTCCGAGGGGCTGGTGGATGCGGATATCACGCTTGAGACGTTGATCGACACGTCTTTCGTCGACACCATCGGCGCCTGATCGCGCCATCTATACCAACGACAGGTCGGGCAGGCTTTGCCCGGCCTTTGATATTTCAGGACGTTTCTCATGGATCTTAGGTTAGCGGGGGTCAGCCATACTTATGGCGAGACCGAAGTGCTGCGCGATATCAACCTTGATATCCCGTCAGGGCAGATTGTCTGCATCGTCGGGCCTTCGGGCTGTGGCAAGTCGACCCTGCTGCGGATGCTGGGCGGGCTGGAGCAGCCGACTTCGGGCGAGGTGCTGCAACTGGGCACGCCCCCAGCCGGCTGTCTGAACCCGCTCACCTACGTGTTTCAGGATTTCGCCTTGCTGCCCTGGCGCAGCGTGCGCGGCAATGTGGCGCTGGTGCTGGAGGATCACGGGCTGGACGCCGCCGCGCGGGCGCAAATCATCGACGATGTGCTGGCGCGCACCAAACTGACCGAATTTGCCGATGCCCTGCCCAAACAGCTTTCTGGCGGGATGAAACAGCGGGTGGCCATCGCACGCGCCCTGGCGGTGAACCCTGCGGTGATGTTGATGGACGAACCGCTCAGCGCCTTGGACAGCCAGACGCGCGAGTTGTTGATGGACGATCTGATCAGCCTGTGGACCCGTCAGCCTTTCACCGCCGTCTATGTCACCCACAATCTGGCAGAGGCCGTGCGGCTGGGGCACAGAATCGTGGTGCTATCTCGCCGCCCCGGGCAGATCCGCGAAGTGGTCGAGCTGACCACCCCGCTGGCAGAGCGTGCCTATGGCGATGCCGCCCTTGAGGCGCAACAACAACATTTGTGGGGGCTGATGCGCGAAGAAGCCGCCGCCGCCGATGCGGAGTTGATCCATGTCTGATGCAGCACATACAAACAGCCGCCCCGTGGCCTTTCGTGGCGGCGGTTTTGCCCCTAAGCAACGACGGGGCATGGGGGTCTTGGTCTTTGTCCTGCTGATCCTGCTGGCCGAATGGGGCACGCGCAGCGGCTTTATCTCTAACCTGACGTTGCCGCGCCCCTCGGATGTGGCGATGACCTTTGTCGAACTGTGGCAATCGGGGATGCTGTTCAAACATCTGGCCCCCTCGCTCAGCCGCTTGGCTGTTGGGGCGACGCTCGGGGCCTTGGTTGGAGTCGGCGTCGGGGTGATGATCGGGCTGTTCAGCTATGTGCGTGCCGGGCTGGTGCCCCTGGTTGCGGCGCTGTTCCCGATCCCCAAGATCGCGCTTTTGCCATTGTTCGTGATCTGGTTTGGCATTGACGAGGGCAGTAAATACGCGCTGATCGCCTTTGGGACGTTCACGCCGACGGTCGTGGCGACCTATGCTGCGGTGGACAATGTGGACCGCGGATTGATCCGCATGGGGCAGAGCTTTGGTCTGTCGTGGTGGTCGATCGTGCGCAAGATCGTACTGCCGGGGGCGATGCCGGGCATCCTGTCGGGGCTGCGCATCTCTTTGGCGATTGCGATCATCCTGTTGGTGGCTGCTGAAATGCTGGGCGCGGAATATGGCATCGGGGCGTATATCCTTGAGGCCGGCAGTCTTTATGATCTTGAACGTCTGTTTGCGGGTGTCGTGATCCTGTCGGTGCTTGGGGTTTGCGTGAGCGCCGTGATTGCCGCCATCGAAACCCGCGTGCTGCGCTGGCGGGTCTGACCGGAGGGAACCCGTTTCGGGCATAGATCGTTATCCTTTCACACCAAACAGTGCAGAGGGGACGACGATGTCAGGCATATCCAAGGGCACCAAGGTCAAATGGGACTGGGGGCAGGGCACTGCCAGTGGCAAGGTGACAGAACGCTTTACCAAAAGTGTGACCCGTACGTTCAAAGGGTCCGAAGTCACGCGCAACGGGTCCGATGATGATCCGGCGCTGTTGATCGAGCAAGACGATGGGGATGAGGTGCTCAAGCTGTCGTCGGAAGTCGAGGCCGCCTGACATATGGGCGGCGCGGGGCTGACCTATTATGGCGATGACCGCCCCGGCATTTCGCGTCAGCGGCGCGGGCGCGGGTTTACCTATAAGGCACCGGACGGCACTACCATTGCCCGCGGAGAAGAGCGCGCGCGACTCGAAGCGATGGCGGTGCCGCCCGCCTATGAAGACGTGTGGATGACGCCTTTGGCGAACGGGCATTTGCTGGCCACGGGGCGCGACACCCGCAATCGCAAACAATATCGCTATCATGAAAAATGGTCAGAGGCGCAGGCAGAGACGAAATTCGCAAGCTTGGTGGATTTTGCGCATGCTTTGCCGCGCCTGCGCCGCTTTGTCGCCCGCGATCTGGATCAGCAGGCAGGCGAGCGCAGCTTTGCCTTGGCCAGCGCCGTCACGCTGATCGATCGCGCGTCGCTGCGGGTGGGAAATCCGGACTACACGCGCGAGAATGGCAGCTATGGCACGCTGACCCTGCGGTCGAAACACGTAAAGCTCGACGGGAATGTGATCCGGCTGCGCTATACGGCCAAGGGCGGCAAGAAGGTGCGGCGGCAGATCAACGACCGGACGCTGGCCAAAACGCTGGAGAAAATTAACGACCTGCCGGGGGCGGAGCTGCTGACATGGGCCGATGCGCAGGGCGAGGTGCATCAGTTGAACTCAGCCGGATTGAACGCCTATATCTCCGAAGCATCGGGGTGCGACGACTTTACCGCCAAGACGTTCCGCACATGGGCGGGCACCGTTGCCGCCTTCGAGGCCGCCGAGAAGGGGCAGGCCACCATCAAGCAATTGGCCGAAGCCGCTGCCGCACAGTTGAGCAATACGCCGACCGTGGCGCGCAACAGCTATATCCATCCGGCGGTGATTGATCTGGCGGGCGAAGCCCCGCCCGAGATCAAGGTCGGGCGCAAGACCGGGCTATTCGCCTCGGAAGCGCGGCTGCTGACGTATCTGGAGCAGCTCTGAGACGCGTTTACCCGTCGTTGTCCGGTTTGCAGAACATATCATAGACGACTTCCATGATCTTTTGCGGACGGTCATCGGCCAGCCTGTAATAGATCGTCTTGCCGTCGCGGCGCGGCGTTACCAGGCCTTCAAGCCGCAAGCGTGACAGCTGTTGGGATACCGCCGCCTGACGGGCGGACAGCAGCTCTTCCAGCTCGGTGACGGATTTTTCGCCTGCGGAGAGGTGACACAGGATCATCAACCGCCCCTCGTGGCTGATCGCCTTGAGGAAGTTAGAGGCACGTGCGGCGTTTTCGGCCATACGGTCCCGATCGGCTTGGCTCATTTCTGTGTCGGAACCGGGGTTACCCACTGGTTAACATCCTTGGCTGAATAAAAGGGGATTGGCGTGCGCATATCGCAAGGGGCGCTAGCTTTTGGCGGGGTCTGGCATCAATTGGGCGTCGGATAGCATTTTTTCCAGAACGCCCCAAAAGAAATCTTCGCCCGGGTAGCCTTCGATGCGCGACACCTCATGGCCGTCGACCATCAACACGAACGTCGGCGTGTAATGCAGGCTGCGGGCAAAGTGCAGATCGGCGGGTTTGTCATCGTTGATATCAACGCGGCGCAGCGGGGCTGCCTTGCCCGCTTGGGTCTTGGGATAGATCGGAGCGATCTGGTCATCCCAACGGGCACACCACACGCAGCCCTGTTCCTCGACCATGATCAGCGCGGTCTGGGCCGCTGCGATCAGGGGGGAAACCGCAAGGCCTGTGGCCACCGAGAGGGACAAGAAAGCAGTGCGCAACCGCATAGGGAATTCACCTGTTGATTTCAAAATACTTAATGTGAATATGTGAATGGCACAAGATAAAGGCAACCTGCATGCTTGAAATCACCTTTCTGGGCGCGGCATTTGCCGGGCTTTTGTCCTTTTTGTCGCCCTGCATCCTGCCGATCGTGCCCTTTTATCTGAGCTATCTGGCGGGCGTCGGCATGAACCAGATCACGGCGGACGGGCCGGTGGATGCCGCCGTGCGCCGGCGCGCGGTGATCGCGGCGCTGTTCTTTGCGGCGGGGGTGATCACGATCTTTGTCGGGCTGGGGGCGGTGGCCACGACCTTTGGCCAGATCGTGCGAGACTATTTCGATGTTTTGCGATGGGTCGCTGCGGCTGTTATCATTGCGATGGGCCTGCATTTTCTGGGCGTGATCCGTATCGGTTTTCTATATCGCCAGTTTCGTGCGGATGCGGGGAACACGACGGCAACCAGTTTTCTGGGGGCCTATGTGATCGGGCTGGCCTTTGCCTTTGGTTGGACGCCTTGCGTCGGGCCGGTGCTTGCGGCCATCCTGTTCACCGCCGCAGGGGCCGAGACGGCGGGCTCGGGTGCGCTGTTGCTGCTGACCTACGGCGTGGGCATGACCGCGCCTTTCGTGCTGGCGGCGCTGTTCATCGGGCCGTTCATGCGCTGGATGGCGGGGTTCAGGCAACATCTGGGCACGGTAGAAAAGGCGATGGGGGTTCTGCTGATTGTCTTTGGCCTGCTGATCGCCACCAACTCGATCAACTATATTGCGCAGTGGATGCTTGAAACCTTCCCCGTTTTCAGCGCCATTGGCTAACAACCGGAGGGACTTTTGATGAAGATGATCCGAAACGCTTTGGCCGCGCTGGCGGCTGTCGCTTGTATGGTGACTGCGGGCAGTGCCGCGACCCTGGGGGATGACGGTTTGCACAAGACCGCCTGGATGCGCGAGACCTTCAAAGATCTGCGCGACGATCTGGCCGAGGCGACGGAGGAGGGCAAGCGCCTGATGGTCATCATCGAACAGCGCGGCTGCATCTACTGCAACAAGATGCACGAAGAGGTTTTCCCGCTGCCCAAGATCGATGCCTACCTGCGCGAGAATTTCTTTGTCGTGCAAATCAACATGTTCGGCGATGTCGAGGTCACCGACTTTGACGGAGAGACATTGCCCGAGAAGGACATGGTGCGAAAATGGCGTCAGATGTTCACGCCGACGCTGATGTATTTCCCCCAGACCGTGGACGAAGGGCAGACGGCCGTTGAAGCGGCGGTCGCGACGGTCCCCGGTGCCTTTGGTCCGGCGACGACCTTTCACATGATGAACTGGGTCGTCGACAAGGGATATGAGGGGGACGAGACGTTCCAGAAATATCACGCGCGTATGCTCATTGAAGAGCAGGAATAACGGCGGTAGGATCCGCTAAATGCCGTGCTGCTATAAGAAATTCAATAAATTGAATTTATAGTTGCGTCATTTTGGCGCGGGCAGTAGGGTTTTCAAAAGGAATGTCTGTGGGAGGACGCATGAAAGTTTCCGTATTTGCCTTGGTGGCCTCTGTCGGCTTTGCAGCGGCGGCGCATGCGGCCGACGTGGCCCCCGGTGACGTGGTCTATGATGAGTATGGCGCGGTTGAGCAATCGCTGACCGGTACCCCCGGCAACCCCGAAGAGGGGGCCAAGATCGTGGGTAGCAAAAAGCTTGGCAACTGCATCGCCTGCCATCAGGTCAGCGCTTTGCCCGATATCCCGTTCCAGGGCGAAATCGGCCCGATGCTGGATGGGGCGGGGGACCGCTGGACCGAGGCTGAATTGCGCGGCATCGTGGCCAACGCGAAGATGCTGTTCGAGGGGACAATGATGCCCGCATTCTACAAGGACAGCGGCTATGTCCGTCCGGGCAAGGGCTATACCGGCAAGGCGGCTGATGACACGCTGGGGCCTATTCTGGCCGCCCAGCAGATCGAGGATGTCGTGGCCTATCTTGCCACGTTGAAAGACTAAGAACCCCACCCAGCGGGATCTGATCAGGAGTGATGATAATGGAATTTACACGACGTAGTGCGATTGCGATGGGGGCAGGTGCCTTTGCCGCACTGTCCCTGCCCAAGCTGGCCGTGGCCGCTGCCGGGGATGACGCGATTGCTGCCTTCACCGGCGGTGCAGAGATGGCTGATACCGGCGTAACCCTGACCGCCCCCGAGATTGCGGAAAACGGCAATACCGTCCCGATCGAGGTCGACGCCCCCGGTGCCACTGAAATCATGGTGCTGGCGCTTGGCAACCCCACGCCGCCTGTGGCGAACTTCAAGTTCGGCCCGCTGGCAGCAACGCAGCACGCCTCCACCCGTATCCGCTTGGCGGGCACGCAGGATGTAGTGGCGATCGCCAAGCTGGCCGACGGCTCTTTCGCCAAGGCGACCAGCACAATCAAAGTAACAATCGGCGGCTGCGGCGGCTAAGGCGAGAGGAAGAAAAACATGGCATCTGGTGTAAAACCCCGCGTCAAAGTCCCCAAGTCAGCAGCGGCTGGCGAGACGATCACGATCAAGACCCTGATCAGCCACAAGATGGAATCCGGCCAGCGCAAGGACAGCGACGGCAACACGATCCCGCGGTCGATCATCAATCGTTTCACCTGCGATTTTAACGGCGAGAATGTGATCGATGTCGCGATGGAGCCCGCGATCTCGACCAACCCGTATTTCGAATTCGACGCCACCGTGCCCGAAGCGGGGACATTCACCTTCACGTGGTATGACGATGACGGCGATGTCTACGAGGAAACCAAAGACATCACGATCAGCTAAGCGTCCGCATCCTTGGGAGGAACAGGAATGAGCAATTTCACAAAAGGTCTGGGCGCGTGCCTTGCTGCGGCGCTGATGTCGACGGGGGCCTTCGCCGATCCCGTGGATGATACGCTGGTGATCAACGAAGAGATCGACATCGTGACCCGCACTGCCGCCCCCGCGCATATGGCGGACGCGGTAGACGAGGTCATGTCGGGCTGGCTTTTCCGCGGCACCGAGACCCGCGCGATGCAGGCCGATGATTTTGACAACGCCGGTATGATCTTTGTGGAACAGGCCGAAGATGTCTGGAACACCGCCGACGGATCAGAGGGTAAATCCTGCGCGGATTGTCACGGGGCCTCGGCCGAGATGGCGGGCGTGCGTCCGGTCTATCCCAAGTATGTCGAATCCGCGGGCGAGGTGCGCACGCTGGAAATGCAGATCAACGATTGCCGCGAGAACCGCATGGGTGCGGAAAAGTGGAAATACACTGGCGGCGACATGGTGAACATGACGGCGCTGATCTCCTCTGTCTCGCGGGGGATGCCGGTGAATATCGCCATCGACGGTCCGGCCCAATCCACATGGGAGCAGGGCAAAGAGATCTACTATACCCGTTTCGGCCAGCTTGAACTGTCCTGTGCCAATTGCCACGAGGACAATTATGGCAACATGATCCGTGCCGACCACCTGAGCCAAGGTCAGATCAACGGCTTCCCGACCTACCGTCTGAAAAACACCAAGCTGAACGCGGTGCAGGCCCGTTTCAAAGGCTGTGTACGCGACACCCGTGCCGAGACCTTTGACCCCGGCAGCCCCGAGTTTGTCGCGCTTGAGCTGTACGTCGGCTCGCGCGGGAACGGGCTGTCGGTCGAAGGGCCCTCTGTCCGGAACTAACCTGAAAAGACCCGTTTCGCCGATGCGAGGCGGGTCTTTTTATCATATTATTATTCAAATATGCGCATATGAATTGCGCGTCGAAAAGGCCAGCCTATGATCTCTCGTCGTGATTTCCTTCAGGCCAGCATGGCTGCAACGGCTTTGTATGGTGCGTCGTCCTTTGGCAACTGGGGCAAGCTCGCCGCGCAGCAGGCGTTGACGCAGGACAAGTTGCTTGAATTCGACACCTTCGGCAACGTCAGCCTGATCCACGTGACCGACATCCACGCGCAGTTGAAGCCGATCTATTTCCGCGAACCTTCGGTCAACATCGGTGTGGGCGAGAACCGCGGGAAGGTGCCGCATCTGACCGGCGCGGATTTCCGCAAGCTTTACGGGATCGCGGACGGCAGCCCCTCGGCCTATGCGCTGACCTATAACGATTTTTCGGCTCTGGCGCAGGGCTATGGCAGGATGGGCGGTCTGGACCGTGTGGCGAGTGTGGTCAACCAGATCCGCGCGGACCGGCCCGATGCGCTGCTGCTGGATGGCGGCGACACCTGGCACGGCAGCTACACCTGCTACCACACGCAAGGTCAGGACATGGTCAACGTGATGAATGCGCTCAAGCCTGACGCGATGACCTTTCACTGGGAATTTACGCTCGGCTCTGACCGCGTGGCAGAGATCGTCGAGGGGCTGCCCTTTGCCGCCCTGGGGCAAAACATCTTTGACGCCGAATGGGACGAACCGACAGAGCTTTTCCCGCCCTACAAGTTCTACGAGACAGGCGGCGTTAAAGTCGCGGTGATCGGGCAGGCTTTCCCCTATATGCCGATCGCCAACCCCGGCTGGATGTTCCCCGAATACTCGTTCGGTATCCGCGATGAACGGATGCAGGAAATGGTGGACGAGGTCCGCGCCAAAGGGGCCGAACTGGTCGTCTGCCTGAGCCACAACGGCTTTGATGTGGACAAGCAGATGGCGGGCGTAGTGACGGGGATCGACGTGATCCTGTCGGGTCACACCCATGACGCGCTGCCCGAGCCTGTGCTGGTGGGCGAGACGATCATTGTCGCCTCGGGGTCGAACGGGAAATTTGCCAGCCGCGTCGATCTGGATGTGCGCAACGGCCGCATGATGGGGTTCCGCCACAAGCTGATCCCGATCTTCTCTGACGTGATTGCGCCTGATCCGGCGATGACCGCGCTGATCGACGCACAACGCGCGCCATACCTTGACCAGCTGACCGAAGTCATCGGCACCACCGCCGAAGACACGCTGCTGTACCGGCGCGGCAATTTCAACGGCAGCTGGGATGACCTGATCTGCGACGCGCTGCTTTCCGAGCGCGAGGCCGATATCGCGCTGAGCCCGGGTGTGCGGTGGGGGCCGTCGATCCTGCCGGGGCAGGACATCACGCGCGAGGATATCTGGAACGTCACCTCCATGACCTACCCCGAAGCCTACCGGACCGAGATGACAGGTGAATTCCTGCATGTCGTGCTGGAAGATGTGGCCGACAACCTGTTTAACCCCAACCCCTATTACCAGCAGGGCGGTGACATGGTGCGCACAGGCGGGCTTGGCTACCGCATTGACGTGACCCAGCCGCAAGGCAGCCGCATCACTGAACTGACCTTGCTGAAAACCGGGGAACGTGTCGATCCGGCCAAGACGTATCAGGTTGCAGGCTGGGCCAGCGTGAACGAAGGCACCGAGGGCCCCGCGATCTGGGACGTGGTCGAAAGCCACATCCGCAAGCAGGGCAGCGTGTCGCTGGACCCCAACACCAGCGTCATCGTCAAGGGCGCGTAACAGGGCAGCATGAAAGGCAAGGCCATGGCACCACGGAAGACAGCGAACAGACGGGCCTTCTTGCGTGGCGCGGCGACTGCTGGACTAGGGGCGATGGCGGCCCGTAGCGCTGCCGCGCAATCGCCCGATCCCATGATCGTTGAACCGCAACCCTGGGCGCAGGGCTTGGGCGATGGGGTGGATGTCACGCCCTACGGTCTGCCCATCCGGTTCGAGCAAGACGTGGTGCGGCGCAATGTGCCTTGGCTGACGGCGGATACCATCAGTTCGATCAACTTCACCCCGATCCACGCGCTGGACGGTACGATCACCCCGCAGGGCTGCGCCTTTGAGCGGCATCACTCGGGCGCGATCGAACTGTCGAAACAGGATTACCGCCTGATGGTGAACGGGCTGGTGGACCGCCCGCTGGTGTTCACCTACGCCGATCTGGAACGTTTCCCGCGCGAAAATCACGTATATTTCTGCGAATGTGCCGCCAATTCGGGCATGGAATGGGCGGGCGCGCAGTTGAACGGGGCACAGTTCACCCATGGCATGATCCATAATATGGAATACACCGGCGTGCCCCTGCGGTTGCTGCTGGAGGAAGCCGGCTATGACCCCGCGGGCAAATGGGTCTATATCGAGGGCGCCGATGCGTCGTCGAACGGGCGGTCGATCCCGATGGATAAGGCGCTCGACGATGTGCTTGTCGCGTTCAAAGCGAATGGCGAGGCGCTGCGCAAGGAACACGGCTACCCCGTGCGGCTGGTCGTGCCGGGGTGGGAGGGCAACCTCTGGGTCAAATGGCTCCGCCGGATAGAGGTCACGGACGCGCCCGTCGAGAGCCGCGAGGAAACGTCGAAATACACCGATACGCTGGCCGATGGCACCAGCCGCAAATGGACGTGGGCGATGGACGCAAAATCCGTCATCACCGCACCAAGCCCGCAATCGCCGGTGCCCCATGGGGCGGGGCCTTTGGTGATCACCGGGCTGGCATGGTCGGGGCGCGGTACGATCACCCGCGTGGATGTGTCGACGGATGGTGGCGCAAGCTGGCAAACCGCGCGACTGGCTCAAGAGGGCACGCCGATGGCGCTCTGCCGCTTTTACCTCGATGTGCAGTGGGACGGCACAGAGATGCTGCTGCAATCCCGCGCGATGGATGACACGGGCTATGTCCAGCCGACGAAAACGCAACTGCGCGCGGTGCGGGGGCTGAACTCTGTCTACCACAACAACGGCATCCAGACATGGTGGCTGCACGCGGACGGGAGCGTTGAAAATGTCGAAGTTTCTTAACACCATTGCTACATGCGTCATCGCCACGGCCACGGCTTTGCCCTTGGCGGCGGCCCCCTACGGTCTGGGCCGCGCCGCGCTGCCGGAAGAGATCGCGGCCTGGGATGTGGACGTGATGCCCGATGGGCGCGGTCTGCCCGAGGGGCAGGGCGATGTGCTGACGGGCGAAGCGATTTTTACCGAAAAATGCGCCGCCTGCCACGGGGACTTTGCCGAAGGCCGCGGGAATTGGCCTGCGCTCGCGGGCGGGCAGGACACGCTGGCGGATGCCGATCCGGTCAAGACGGTCGGGTCCTATTGGCCGCATCTGTCCACAAGCTTCGACTATATCCGCCGATCCATGCCCTATGGCGATGCGGGAACGCTGACGGCGGATGAGGTCTATGCCATCGTGGCGTATATCCTCTATTCCAACGATCTGGTGGCAGAGGAATTTACCCTGTCCAAAGACAACTTCGCCACGGTCCGGATGCCCAATGCCGACGGTTTCCTCCGCGATGACCGCGACACTACGGAATTGCCGGGCTGGCAGATTGATCCGTGTATGGAAGACTGCAAGGAACGCGTGAACGTTACTATGCGCGCGCTGTCACTGGATGTGACGCCCAAGGACGCCGCCCCCGCGACTGTGCCGCAACAAACGCCCGTTGCCGATGTCGCGCCAGCGTCAGAGCCTGCTGCCGACCCCGCCTTGCTCGCCGATGGAGAGTTGGTGTTCCGCAAATGCAAAGCCTGCCATCAGCTGGGCAAACGGGCCAAAAACCGCGCGGGCCCGGTCCTGAACGGGATCGTCGGTGCGCCTGCCGGTGGGGTCGAGGGGTTCAAATACTCGCGCGCCCTGATGGCGCAGGCAGAGGATGGTCTGATCTGGACACCCCAGACGCTGGGTGCCTTTCTGGCAGCACCGCGCAGCTTCATGAAGGGCACCAAGATGGGGTTTTCCGGCTTGAAAAGCGATGCCGAGATCAAGGCGGTGATCGCGTATCTCAACAGCTTTCCGGCCCCGTGACGGTGCGCATGATTGGCGACGTACGGCGAGGGTGATAGGATAGGCCTGCGCCCGTTTGTGAAAGGACCAAGGATGAGACCGTTACAGATTGCCGCAGCACTTTGCCTTTGTGCCGCGCCGCTCGCCGCTCAGGATCAGGCCGTGACCTACGCCTATGACGGTAGCTTTGACGATGCGACCTTCGCGGTCGAGAACGCGATTGTCGGCAAGGGGCTGGTCATCGACCACGTCAGCCACACAGGCGAGATGCTTGCCCGTACCGCCAGCGATGTCGGCAGCGATGTCGAGATCTTTCGCGCGGCAGATGTGTTTCTGTTCTGCTCTGCCGTGGTGTCGCGCAAGGTGATGGAGGCGGACCCGATGAACATCGCCCATTGTCCCTACAGCATATTTGTCACCGACATCGACGGCGCGGTCTCTGTCGGGTATCCGACCTACCCGGACGGCCCCATGCAAGAGGTGCAGGCCCTGCTGGACGAGATCACGCAAAGCGCGCTGGACGGGTTTTGAATGCTCCCGCTGTTGCGTAGAAAAGGCGGCAATCACAGGACGCTTTGTCGCGGCGGTTCTGGCGGTCGGGCAGCACAATCCGCTTCCTTGATGAAAAATTCCATAGTATGAATATGTTCGACTCGACAACGGGGCGCAGGCTTCAGATGTCGGGCGAAAAAAGCGCAAACGGAGCAGGTGACCATGACTGAATACCCCGTGAATATGGATGTCATCCCCGATGTCTCGGGCCATTTTGATCCGGTGACCAATACGATCAGCTATATCGTGCGAGACCCGAACTCCAACGCCTGTGCAATCATCGATTCCGTGATGGATATCGACTATGCCGCCGGACGGATCACCTATGACCACGCGGACAAGCTCATCGCCGAGGTCGAAGCGCAGGGACTCGCGCTGGAGTGGATTATCGAGACACACGTCCATGCCGACCACCTGTCTGCCGCGCCCTATATCCAGCAAAAGCTGGGCGGCAAGATCGGCGTCGGAGAGCAGATCATGACCGTGCAGGACACTTTTGGGAAAGTGTTCAACGAGGGGACGGAATTCCAGCGCGACGGCTCGCAGTTCGACGCCTTGTTCAAGGATGGCGATCGCTACCGCGTCGGCGGCATGGAATGTTTTGCTATCTACACCCCCGGTCACACGCCCGCATGCATGGTGCATGTCATGGGCAACGCTGCCTTCACAGGCGATACGCTGTTCATGCCCGACGGCGGCTCTGCCCGCGCGGATTTCCCCGGTGGCGACGCCGGAGAGCTGTATGACAGCATCCAGAAGGTCTTGTCCCTGCCGGACGACATGCGCCTGTTTATGTGCCACGACTATGGGCCCAATGGTCGCGATATCCAGTGGGAAACCACCGTGGGCGAAGAGAAAGCGCATAACATCCATGTGGGCGGCGGCAAAACGCGCGAGGAATTCATCACCTTTCGCACCGAACGCGACGCGCAGCTGTCGATGCCGAAGCTGATCATCCCGTCGCTTCAGGTCAACATGCGCGCAGGGCATATGCCGCGCGACAAGGACGGGAACCTGATGCTCAAGGTGCCGGTGAACGGGTTGTAATCAGGTGCGTATTCCCGCCGCTGCCCGCCGCTATCTGCCCGTCCTCGACTGGGGGCGCGACTATGACAAGGCGGCCTTGTCCAATGATCTGATCGCGGCGGTGATCGTCACGATCATGTTGATCCCGCAATCGCTGGCCTATGCGCTGCTGGCGGGGCTGCCGCCCGAAGCGGGGCTCTATGCATCGATCGCGCCGATCTTGCTTTATGCCGTCTTTGGCACCAGCCGCGCCTTGGCAGTGGGACCGGTGGCGGTGGTGTCGCTGATGACCGCGGCCGCCTTGGGCAATATCGCCGATCAGGGCACGATGGGCTATGCCGTCGCCGCGCTGACGCTGGCCTTGCTGTCTGGGGTGATGCTGCTGGTGATGGGCGTGTTCAAACTGGGGTTTCTGGCGAATTTCCTGTCCCACCCCGTGATCTCGGGCTTTATCACCGCCTCTGGCGTGATCATCGCCGCCAGCCAGATCAAGCATATTCTGGGCATTGATGCCTCTGGCGGCAATCTGGCAGAGCTGCTGATGTCGATCTGGGCCAATCTGGGCACGGTGAACGGGACGACGGTGGTGATTGGCGTGTCCGCGACGCTGTTTCTGTTCTGGGTGCGCAAGGGGCTGAAACCTTTCCTGCGCGCGCGTGGCGTTGGCCCACGGGCGGCGGATGTGGCGACCAAGGCGGGGCCCGTGGCGGCGGTGGTTGTCACCACATTGGCGGTCTGGGCCTTTGATCTCGCCGGGCAGGGCGTCAAGATTGTGGGGGCCGTGCCGCAAAGCCTGCCGCCGCTGACGCTGCCGGACCTGTCGTTCGAACTGATGGGCAGCCTGCTGCTGCCGGCCTTTCTGATCTCTGTCATCGGGTTTGTTGAATCCATCTCTGTCGCGCAAACGCTTGCCGCGAAACGGCGTCAGCGGATCAATCCGGATCAAGAGCTGATCGGTCTGGGGGCGGCCAATATCGGCGCGGCCTTTACGGGGGGCTATCCGGTCACGGGGGGCTTTGCACGGTCTGTGGTGAACTTTGACGCAGGGGCGCAGACACCGGCGGCGGGGGCCTATACCGCCGTGGGGCTGGCCGTGGCTGCACTGGCGCTGACACCGCTGGTCTTCTTTCTGCCGCAAGCGACCTTGGCTGCGACGATCATCGTGGCCGTGCTAACGCTGGTGGATTTCTCGATCCTGAAAAAGGCATGGGGCTATTCCAAATCCGATTTCGCTGCCGTGCTGTCGACCATGTTGATCACCTTGGGCAGCGGGGTCGAACTGGGGGTGACCTGCGGGGTGGTGCTGTCGATCTTTCTGCATCTCTATAAAACCACCAAACCGCATATTGCCGAAGTCGGGCTGGTGCCGGGCACCGAACACTTCCGCAATATCAATCGCCACGAGGTAGAGACCTGCCCCACGGTGCTGACCCTGCGCATCGACGAGAGCCTGTATTTCGCCAACGCGCGGTTCCTGGAGGATTGCATCTACGACCGGCTGGCAGGCAATACCTGTCTGCGCCATGTCGTGCTGATGTGCTCTGCCATCAACGAGATCGACTTTAGCGCGCTGGAATCGCTTGAAGCGATCAACGCACGGCTGCGCGACATGGGGATCAAACTGCACCTATCCGAGGTCAAAGGCCCCGTCATGGACCGTCTGAAAAAGCAGCATTTCATCTCGGATTTGACAGGCAGCGTGTTCCTGTCCCAGCATGCAGCCTATGTCGCCTTGGGAAAAGCTGCCGCATAGTCACCCATCGTTTGCAAGTTTCTGTTTGATCGTTACAACTGCTGTCAGGGGCTGCGGAACGGCGTTCCGCAGCGGGGAGAGAACTATTTCAGGACAGTGATATGATACCGATCAATCCGCCGGCACCGGCGACGACACCCACGAAAACCATCGTCGAGGTCGTGCGCGACAACGCTAAAGCACATCCGGAAAAACCTGCGCTGGTCTGTGACGGGCAAACCGTCAGCTGGGGGGCATTCGACCAGCGCATCAACAAGATCGCCAATCTGCTGCTGTCGCTGGGGGTGAGCAAGGGCGACAACATCGCGATCATCTCGCCCAATTCCATCCCCTATGCAGAGCTGTTTATGGGCATCCTGCGGGCAGGGGCCTGCGTGACGCCGCTGTCGACGATGGCGTCCCCCGACGCGCTGCAAAAGATGCTGACCGACTGCGGCGCGCGCGCGATCTTTGTCGCGGCGCAATATCTTGAACTGGTCGATGGCTTTATCGCCGATCTGGATCTGGCGCGCTTTGCCATTGATTTCGACCATCCCGCGTTTCAGCCTTATGGCGCTGCGGTTGACGAGGCTTCGGACTCCGACCCCGAAATCCAGATCGAGATGTCGGATGCGTTCAACCTGATCTATTCCTCGGGCACGACCGGCACGCCCAAGGGCATCTTGCACAATCACTGGATGCGGTCGGCGCAGATGGACCGCGTGTCGCCCAACGGATATGACGATAACGCCCGCACGCTGCTGTCGACGCCGCTGTATTCCAACACAACGATCGTGTCCTTCCTGCCGACGCTCTATGGCGGCTCGACCGTCTATCTGATGCCGAAGTTCGACGCCCGCGGGTACCTCGAGATCGTGCAGCGTGAAAAGATCACCCACACGATGCTGGTGCCTGTGCAATACAAACGTATCATGGACGTGGCTGACTTTGACGCCTTCGACCTGTCATCGATGCAGGTGAAATTCTCCACCTCCGCGCCGCTGCGGGCCGAGGTCAAGGCGGATGTGCTGGCGCGCTTCCCCGGCAAGCTTCTGGAATACTACGGTCTGACCGAAGGCGGCGGGGTCACGGTACTGAATTCTGCCGAACACCCCGACAAGCTGCACACGGTGGGCCAGCCTGCGCCGGGCAATGAAATCCGCCTGATCGACGAGACCGGTGCAGAGGTTCCCAAGGGCACCGTGGGCGAGATTTGCGGTCGCGGGCCGACGATGATGGCGGGGTATTTCGGGCGCGATGACCTGACGGCTGACTACATCTGGCGCGACGCAGCGGGCAACGTCTTCTTCCGCTCGGGTGATATGGGCCGTTTCGACGAGGACGGCTTTTTGATCCTGTCTGACCGCAAGAAAGATATGATTATCTCGGGCGGGTTGAACATCTATGCCGACGATCTTGAACTGGTGCTGCTGGCCGACCCCGATGTGACGGATGCCGCCGTGATCGGCGTGCCCTCTGACGCTTGGGGCGAAACGCCTTACGGGTTGGTGGTGCTGCGCGAGGGGGCAACGCGTTCGGGCGATGATATCTGCGCTGACGCCAACGCCAAGCTGGGTAAAAGCCAGCGTCTGTCGGCGGTGGAACTGCGCGACGAGCTGCCGCGCAGCTCTATCGGGAAGATCCTCAAGAAAGAATTGCGCGCGCCCTTCTGGGCGGCGGTGTCTGCGTGAACAAGGAAGATGACATGAGCGACCAAGACGATACAGACCAGATGAATGGCGCCGATAGCCTTGTGCAGACGCTGCTCGATAGCGGGCTTGATACCTGTTTCACCAATCCCGGCACGTCGGAAATGCACTTTGTCGCCGCGCTGGACCACGTGCCCGGCATGCGGTCGATCCTTGTCCTGCAAGAGGGCGTGGCGACGGGGGCGGCGGATGGGTACTACCGTATGGCCGGCAAGCCCGCCTGCACCCTGCTGCACCTTGGGCCAGGGCTCGCCAACGGGTTGTCGAACCTGCACAACGCGAAAAAGGCAGGCTCGGCCGTGGTGAATATTGTCGGCGAACATGCGGTCACGCATATCGAGCTGGACGCGCCGCTGACCTCTGACATCGAAGGGATCGCGCGGCCCGTGTCCCATTGGGTGCATACATCCATGTCGGCGGCGGATGTGGGCGCGGATGCGGCCCGTGCGGTGCAGGCGGCAAATGTGGCACCGGGGCAGGTGGCGACGCTGATGCTGCCGAGTGACACCGCCTGGAACGAAGGCGGCGCTGTCGCGCCCGCGCGAGAGCCTGCGGAACGCCCTGCCTTTGACGAGGCTGCATTGGAGGAAGCCGTCGCCGCGCTGTCCGGCCCTGACAGCCTGCTGCTGTTGGGCGGTGCCGCGCTGAGCGCCGAGATGCTTGAGATTGCGGGGCGGATCGCGGCCAAGACGGGCTGCAAACTGCTAAGCGAATGGGCTAATGCGCGGCAGGAACGCGGGGCAGGGCGTGTGGTGGTCAACCGCGTGCCCTATCCCATCGATCAGGCGCTAGAGACGCTGGCCCCGTTCAAGCGCATCGTTCTGCTGGGCGCACGCGCACCCATCGGTTTTTTCGCCTATCCGAACAAGCCCGCGATCCTGACCGCCGAGGGCACGCAGATCACCAACCTCTGCACCACCGCGCAGGATATCGCGGGGGCGCTGGAGGCGCTGTGCGGCAATGTGGGTGCGGCGGACACTCCACCCGCCCATGTGGCCGAAGCCGCTACCCCCGACAAACCCAGCGGCCCGTTGGAGCCGGGCGGCATCGCGCAAGCCCTAGCGCGCACCATCCCCGAGGATGCGATTGTCATCGACGAGGCGATCACCACAGGCCGCGCGTTCTTCCCCGCAACAGCAGGGGCCCCCAAGCACACTTGGGTGAACAACTGCGGCGGGTCCATCGGCTATGGCATGCCCGTGGCGATCGGGGCGGCCGTGGCCTGCCCTGACCGCAAGGTGATGGCGCTGATCGGGGATGGCAGCGCGATGTACACGGTGCAAGCGCTTTGGACGATGGCCCGCGAGGGGCTGGACATCACCATCGTGATTTTCGCCAACCGCGTCTACAAGATCCTGCGCGGCGAGCTGACCAATGTCGGCGTCAGCAATGCGGGCCCCAAGGCGATGGATATGCTGTCGTTGGACCAGCCAACGCTTGAATTTGCACAGATGGCAAAGTCGATGGGGGTAGAGGCAACACAGGTCACAGATTGCGAAGCGCTTGAGCTCGCGATCGAGACAGGGCTGGCGCATAAAGGTCCGTATCTGATCGAAGCGGTGATGTAGCGCCTGCGCCAACTACCCGACACGACAAGGCCCCCGATCAGCGTTGATCGGGGGCCTTTTTTTGTCTCAGTCATCCGCGTCTGTTAGCGGTCTGCACCACCGTCGCCGTCGGCATCCTCGCTGTCCGGCACGTCGTCTGCCTCGATCGGCTTGGACACGGTTTTGGTCGGCGGCAGGCTTGTATCCTGCGCGGCGGGGCCTTCGATCTTGAACGGCTGGGTGGTGCCGTCCTTGTTCTCGCCCAGCCAGATGGTCTGCTGCGGGAAGGGTATCTCGATCCCGCGCTCGTCAAAGACCGTCTTGAGGTAACCGTTGTACATACGCCCGATGCCCCATTGCTTGCCGGGATCGGTCTTGATCCGCACGCGCAGCACCACGGCGCTGTCACCAAGGGATTGGACCCCAAACCATTCCAGCTCTCCCATGATGCTATTGGCGATCTCTGGTTCGTTATCCATCATGCGGTCGAAGGCGTCGAACATGGCCTGCTTGGCCTCTTCGACATTCTCGCGGTAGGCGATGCCCATGTCACAGACCGTGTAGGAGAAGCCGCGCATATAGTTGCTGACCACATCAACGGTAGAGAAGGGGATCATGTGGAATGCGCCTTGCACATCGCGCAGCGAGACAGAGCGCACCGACAGCTTTTCGACGGTGCCAGTGGTGCCGCCCACGGTGATCACATCGCCCACGTTGATGACGTTCTCGAACTGGATGAACACACCGGTGATGATGTCTTGCACCATCTTCTGCGCGCCGAAACCAATCGCCAGACCCAAGACCCCTGCAGAAGCGAGCAATGGCCCGATATCCAGCCCGATCTCGCTCAGCACGAACATCAGCGTGAGGATGATCAGCGTAATGGTCGCCGCATTGCGCAGCAAGGTCAGCAGGGTGGTTTCCCGCGAGGTTGGCACAGCCCCGTATTCAGGGTTCAGCTTGTAGTCGACAAAGGATGTCAGCGCGAGCCAGATGCCGAAGGCCACCGTCAGGATCAACCCGACAGAGATCAGCGCCTTGGTCACCGCCAGCCCGACCTGCCCCTCAAGCCAGCTGCGCATGTCGATCGTGCCGATTACGTCCAGCGTAAAGAACAGCACGCAGACCAGAAGGAACAGCCGCAAGGCGCTGAAGGCGCGGGGGACAAAGGTGTTGATGCGACGTTCCAGCAGCGGCAGCTTGGCGTTCACGTCCTCGGGCAGTGAAATGCCGCGGTGCACGGCCTGTGCCAACCAGCCCGACAGCAGGGCGGCGATGATGATCGCGGCAAGGATCTTGCCCGACCCGACAATCGCGTTCAGCGTGACCTCGGCGGGCTGGGTCATGACCACGATGAACATCACCGCGATATAGGCCAGCGCGAACCAGTGCCAGATGCCTGCCAACCCGTGCAGCGTGCGCGCGATAAAGCCGCGGCGCGCCTCTGCGATGTTGGCCGGATCGACACCCTCAGCGGCTTGCGCCTCGCTGGGGTCAGCCTCGCTTTGTAGCCAACGGGTGACGGCCTTGCGACGGCGCAGCACGATGTAGACAAAATACAGCAGTACGAGAACCGACAGAAGGGCCGACACGCCAGCGCCCGCGGCCGTGTTGACGCTTTGGTTGACGATTGGCACGACCAGCAGTTGCCCGTAGCCCAGAACACTGACCACGATGCTCAGATAGCGCGTCAGCGCCGCGGCGGCCTTGTCACCGACCGGCACCAGACGTAGACCCGACGCAACCGGCGAGAGGAACGACCGGATGACGACTTTGGTCATTTCGACCAGCAGGAAGGCGTTCAGATACATCGACTGGCGGATGCCGATCTGCCCGACTTCGCCAACGGCGAGGATGGTGATCAGATAACCAGCGGCCCAAGCCACGACCACGATAAAGGCGTCCAGCAGGTTCGACCCCAGAAACAGCCCGATAGAGCGGAAGAGGCCCACATGTTCAGCCGTGCGCCCCATGCGCGCATACAGCCCCCGCGCAAGGTAGCGCAGCACCACAAAGAGCGCGACGGTGATCGCAATGACCGCAAGCAGGCCGGGGATCGCTTCCAGTAATACGGTCACTTCCGCACCGCTGAGGCCAGAGAAAACCTTGCCGCCGCGTTCGAACCCGTTCCAGAAAGAGGTGAGCGTGCTTACCGTGTCTTGTCCGATCTGCTGGGTGATCAGGGCGATTTGCCGCCCGACCGATACGCCTTCGGCATCCGCGGCTTCGGTGATCGTTTCAATCGCGGGGTTTTCATCACCCGCGGGGTCGCCCGAGGCATCCAGCGACTTTTCAAGGTCCGCGATCAGCGCGGCGCGGGCGTCATCGTCCTTAAGCACTTCCAGCAGGGTATCCAGCGGTGCCTTCGCCTCTGCCTCGGGTGTCGTTTCGGTTGTTTCCGTGTCGGAAGATCCGCCACCGGTGAACAGCGATTGCGCCTGCGCCGCGAAGGGGGCGAGCGTCAGGAAGAGTGCCACCACAAGCCCCGTCAGTACGTAGAGCCACCCTTGGGTTGGCATCGCGATCTTTCCGGTTTTTGACATGGGGGCCTCTTTCAACACACTAAATTACACTACGAGATAGGGGACCATTCCCTATTTCCACTGTTTTTCGCTTATGGGCGGTCTTGGACGTAAAGAAAACCCGATGGCAGGGCAAGTCTGCGCATCGGGCGGTCTTTCGGTCATGGCACTAACGGGCTTGTTTACGCTGTGGAACTGCCGGTGATCACCTCGGCGCGCGGGGCCTCGGCTTTGGTCGGGGCGGGCTGCTTTGGCTGCGGCTGTTTGCGGGCGGCTTCGGCCAGCAGGGCGGCGGCATAGCACACAGCGATGGCGGCCAGCGGCAGGGTCCACGGCAGGGCGGTGACCGTAGGTTCGATATCCATCATGATCTGTCCGGCCAGTGCAAGGATTGTTCCTAGCCCAAAGACCAGCAGGCCGTGGCTGCCCATCAGACGCAAGGGGGCGGCATAGCGGTGTGCGCAGATGCGGGTCACCACGGGGAGGCACGAAAGCACATAGACCAGCGCGAGGATATGCACCAAGCGCGGCAGCGCGAGCATCGACTTGTTGTGCGTCGTGATGTTGCTGGGAAGGCCAAGCCCGCCAAGCTGCGCCATCTTGTGATTCATGAACGATCCCAGACCGGGCACGTAGCGCCAGGCAAAGATGAACAGCAGCAGACCGAGCGCCAGCTTGAACAGGATCGGAGAGTTGCGGACCAACCGTTCGTCCTTGCGATGACGCACGCCAATGGCAAGGCCGATGACAAAGATGAACTGCCAGGTGAGCGGGTTGAAGAACCAGCCGCCACCACCGGGGTGGTTAGGGATGGTCAGTTTGGTGGCACCTGCGTAAAGCCAGAGCGCCCCCGCAACAGCCAAGGTCGTGCGCGGCGCGTAAAGCACAGCGGCGATCAGGGCAGGGCCTGCCAGCAGCAAGACGGTATAGGACGGCAGAATGTTCACATAGCCGATCTGATATCCCAGCGTGACCAGCCCCGCCATCGCGGCACCGGTCTGATCATACAAGAGGGCAAGGTTGTGCATCACGCGAAATTCCGAGCGCACAAACGTATCTGCCGCCCAGGCATAAAGACCGATGGCCGCGACCGTCAGCACGATATGCACGATATAAAGCTGCCACGCCCGTCGCCACAGCGGGGCCATCGCATCCCAAAGACGCAGCTCGCCCGACATCCAGCGGCCAATGGCGGGGGAATAGGCGATGCCCGCCGCGATGCCCGACATGATAAAGAACGCCTCTGCCGCGTCGGAGAACCCGATGTTGCGGATGGTCAGATGCTCCCACGGGTTGCCGGGCATGTGGTCGATGATGATCATGATCAGCGCCAGCCCGCGAAACGCATCGATGCGGGGATCGCGGGCGCGGCGCGGCAGGTCGACCCCGCGCCGGATGGGAATAAGCTGGGCGTCAGGCCGGTTGTACGATTGTGTCATGCGACGATCCTTCTGGGGCGGCACCCGATCTCAGGTTGTCGCGATATGCTGCAATGACGGCGGGCGTGGCCCGTTCTTGCGGCGTGGTAAAGACTTGGCCGGTGCTCTCGTGCGAGGTCACGGCGATCAACAGCGGCGC
This sequence comes from Sulfitobacter sp. EE-36, assembly GCF_000152605.1. Taxonomy (NCBI): domain Bacteria; kingdom Pseudomonadati; phylum Pseudomonadota; class Alphaproteobacteria; order Rhodobacterales; family Roseobacteraceae; genus Sulfitobacter; species Sulfitobacter sp. EE-36. Next base: position 1,594,546 of record NZ_CH959310.1, read on the forward strand.
GATGGACATGGGCAGCGTCACCGGCAAGAGCCAGAAGATCAGGTTCGGCACCCAGAGATAGACGGCAACAGTGACCGCGACCCCGAACAGCGATACCCAACGGCTGGCACGCCAGCTTTCGGCGAGGGTAAGCCGTCCTTCGCCGCGTGCGGTTGCAGGCCAGCCGCCATCCTTGCCGGCAAAGACCTCGGCGACGGCGCGGCTTTGATACATCAGCATCACGGGCGCAATCAGCGCGGTCAGCAGGATTTCAGACAGGACAGAGCCAAGCGCGCGCAGCGCCCCGCCAAACCCCTTGGCGCGGCCCGTTACAGCCGCTTCGCCAAAGATCGCGAGCTTGGGCAGCAACAGCAGCCCACCGATCCCAAAGGCAAGCGCCACGATCTGGAAGGTCTTGTCATCGGGGAAGACGGGGAAAAGCTGATAGGCGTTGGGGAAATAATCAGGGCTGGCATTGGTCGCAGCGGCCAGCAGCGACACGATCAGGAAGGCCCCCCAGGCGACCGATACCAGATAGGCCATGATCCCCTGGACAAAGACGAACCGGCTCCACCCGTGCAGCCCGGGGGCGCCGACGAGACGCATGTGTTGCAGGTTGCCCTGACACCAGCGGCGATCACGGCGCGCAAAGGCGAGCAGATTGTCGGGGCCTTCCTCGAAAGAACCGGCGATGCGGGGGTCCATCTCGACGCGCCAGCCGCCGCGTACCAGTAGGGCGGCTTCGACATAGTCATGGCTTAGGATGGTGCCGCCGAAAGGGGCGGGACCGCTGAGTTCAGGCAGGCCGCAGCATTGCGACAGGGCGCGCACACGGGCGATTGCATTATGCCCCCAGAAGGGGCCCGCGCGCCCCTGCATACGGGCCAGACCGCGTGCAAAAACCGGCGAGTGAAAGCTGGCAGAGAATTGCATCGCGCGGCCGAACAGCGACCCCGCGCCAAAGATCTTGGGCAGGGTTTGCAGCAGGCCAAGGCTCGGGTCTGCCTCCATCCGTGCGACAAGATGGCGGATCGTGTCGCCCTCCATCAGGCTGTCGGCGTCAAGGATCACGACGTATTCATAGGCCCCGCCGGATTTGCGGATGAAATCCTCGACGTTGCCCGCCTTGCGGCCATATCGGTCGGTACGGTTGCGGTAGTAGACCGGGTTCGCAGCGCTTTCATCGCCCAAGAGCGGGGCCAGCGCCGCGCGCTCTGCGATCAGGGCGTCGGGGTCAAAGGTGTCGGACAGAATGGCGAAATCGACGGGTACATGCGCTGTCTGCATGGATTGGCGCATTGCCATAATGCGCGCGCAAACCTCGGTCGGGTTTTCGTTGCAGATCGGCACAAGGATCGCCGTCGGGGGGAAATCCGCGTTGCTCAGGTCCATATCAGGGAGGGGATCGAAAGAAGGCACGCCCAAAAACGCCTGCCCCGCCCCCCAGGCCAACCAAGCCGTCGTCAGCGCGATAAGCGCCACGGCGAAGCCGTCCCAGATATCAAATCCGGTATTAAGCCCCGCTTGCGCCAGTGTCGCGGCTGCCGCAGTTGCGCATAGCAGGGCAAAGCAAATGGCACCAACGCGGCTGACCCGCGTGGCACCATCGCGTAAATAAGAGGGCATGTCAGGCATTACGCATGAAGATGCGGCTCACCACCTCGAACAGGGAGGGGCGGGCATCATGCTCTAGCACCTGCCGCGGCATATCCAGCGGGGCAGGGCGAGGCGCATAACGGTCAAAGTCGGTCATTTGTTCGGTGGTCGCAGGTGATGTCACAGACGTATTCATTCTTTCAGCCATTGGTATACCCAAGTCTCGGTCAAGCTACGGTCGCCCGCGACCAGATTGGCGCGCAGTTCAACCGTTGCATCAGTTTCGGCGACGACCTCTAGAACCAGTCGCCACATGTGATCGTGGCCGTCGATCTGCTGCAGTACTTGTCCTGCAACTGTGCCGCCGGCGATGTTTACATTGGCTTCAACAACGTTCTCGGCGTTTGGTTCCCCTAAAGTTGCACCTTCGAAGTCGATGACAAACTTTCGGCGATCATTGCGCGGTTTTACGCCCGCGATGCCCCCATTTCCGGCAAGAGTGCGCGATACTTGGGCAAGTGTCGAAGACGCGCCGGGCGGGTTCATCCCCCAGTTCAGACGGTAGGAAATGCTTTTGCTATCCCCCGCCGCGAACCCGTTCTTGTAGGTCCAGAAGGCGACGATATTGTCGTTCCCCTCCAGATCCGACGGGATCTCGATCAAGCGGACCATGCCTTCGCCCCAGTCCCCTTTTGGTTCGACCATCAGCGTCGGGCGCAGCTCGTAGTGGGCTTCGGCGTCCAGATAGTCGTCAAAGGCACGGTGGCGCTGCACAAGGCCAAAGGATTTCGGCGATTGCGCACCAAAGTATGAATTGGCGAGCTTGGGCGGGTTGTTCAGCACGCGGAACAGCGTGCCTTGGCCGGTGTTGACCACCAGCGCCTCACTGTCGTGGACGCGGGCACGGTAATCGTCAAAGCCACCCTGATCGTTCAGCCCGAACAGATACATCGATGTCAGCGGCGCGACGCCCAGTTGCTGCACGTCCTGGCGGAAGAACAGTTCGGTGGTCACATCCATCGTGGTGGTGGCACCGGGGGTCACGGTGAACTTGTAGGCCCCCACGACCGACTGGCTTTCCAGCAGGGCGTAAAAGGTCATCTTCGTCTCGCCGGGTGCGGGACGCTGCAGCCAGAAGGCGCTGAAACGGGGGAATTCCTCGGGCTCTGAGGTGGCAGTGTTCACCGCAAGCCCGCGCGCGCTGAGGCCATAGCGGTTCCCCGCCCCCAAGGCACGGAAGTAGCTCGCCCCGAGGAAGGACACGATCTCGTCGAACTGCTGCGGATCGTTCAGCGGCGCATTCATGCGGAAGCCCGCGACGCCGGGCAGCTCGGTACCGGTCGGGATCTTTTCAAGCGCTTTGGACTGGTAGATGAAATCATCCGAGGTAAAGCCAAGCGGCTGTGCCTTGCCATTGACGATCTCGTAGAGCGACACGGTGCCGTCAAACAGCCAGCCGGGGTGATAGGCATGTACCACCGCCTGCGCCGCGGGGCCTTTCCAGATCGCGCTGTCCTCGCGGAAGCGGATGTTGCGGTAGTCGTCATAGTCCAGCGTGGTAAAAGGCTCGCCCAGTTGCGTCGGCGCGGTGTACTCTTCACCCGCGAGGCTGCGTGCCCGTTCGATCAGAATATCAAAGGAAAAAGGCTCCGCCGTATCACTGGCCTGCGCCCAGGCAGCAGTGTCTTGCAAACCGGTTGCAGCGGCGAAAGCCAAAGCGGCCCCCCCTGCGCGCAATACTGACCGGCGAGACATCGGGCGGGAGCGAGACAAATGATGCATCAAAAATGATTCCTGTTCGTTGCTGCATTGCAGAATTCATATAATTACGCGGGAAGTTCAATAACATGAAGCATGATGCGCAAAATTTTGCTGCACAGTGCGGGGTTTACGCGAAAATTGCGAAATCAGCGCGGCATCATCCGGCAATATTTGCAAAGACATAGCGCCCCTGAGTGCAGGTTTTGTCTAGCCTCTTTGAAATACAGCGGAAAATTGCCGGAAATGACGTTCAATCGCCCTAGAATAAGATTGGTTGGCATCACAGGCCCGCAATGCCACCCTAAAGGGAATCTGTGTGTGTATCAGTAAACAAGAATACAAAAACGAGGACAAAATGGACAATAAAGACCTTCCATCGCTCCCGCTGGCGCTGCTGCCCGTCGTTCTGACGCTTGGCCTTCTGGCGCTGCAACTTTTCTACTATGGCGACTTCACGCCGCATATTCCCCTCATCCTCGGATTGGCCATCACGTCCCTGCTGGGTGTGTTTCGTGGGCAGACGTGGATGGATATCCGCGAAGGCGTGTTCCACGTGATCCACGTGTCGATGCCGTCACTGGCGGTATTGATCGTGGTCGGCATGATCGTCGGCGTCTGGATCGCGTCGGGCACGGTGCCTACGCTGATCTATTACGGGCTGACCTTGCTGACCCCGTCGATCTTTCTGGCAGCTGCGATGATCCTCTGTGCGGTGGTTTCCCTGTCGTTGGGGACCAGCTGGGGCACAGTCGGCACCATTGGTCTGGCGCTGATGGGGATCGGTGCGGGTTTCGGTATCCCGGCCTATTGGACCGCCGGTGCGGTCGTGTCGGGCGCATTCTTTGGCGATAAGGTATCGCCGCTGTCGGACACCACGAACCTCGCGCCTGCGGTGACGGGCACGAATGTATTCGACCACATCAAGAACATGCTGCCCACGACCGTCCCTGCGATGATCATCGCACTGGTGATTTATGTGGTCGTCGGCTTTATGCTGATCGAAGAGGGAGCAGGCGACGTCAGCAGCATCAATCAGATCACAACCGGTCTGGAGGAACGTTTTAGCCTCGGGATCATCCCGCTGACGCCTGCCTTGATCGTGATTGTGCTGGCGCTGATGAAAAAGCCGCCGCTGCCGTCGCTGTTTGCCGGTGTGCTGGCCGGAGGACTGGTGGCGATTTTCTGGCAGGGTGCGGGGCTGCATGACGTGTTCGCCTTTGCGCAGTCGGGCTATTCCATCGACACGGGCATCGCCGACATCGACAGCCTGCTGAACGCGGGCGGTATCCAGTCGATGATGTGGACCATTTCGCTGATGTTGATTGCCTTGGGCTTTGGCGGCGCGCTAGAGCGCACCGGCTGTCTGGAGGCGATCATTCTGGCGATCGTCAGCCGCGTGAAAAGCTTTGGCGCGGTACAAAGCTCGGCCATCGGGACGGCCTTTGCGACCAATATGGTTGCGGGTGATCCTTATATCTCTATCGCGCTGCCGGGCCGTATGTACGCGCCCTTGTACCGCGGGATGGGCTATTCGACCCTGAACCTCAGCCGCGCGGTGGAAGAGGGCGGCACGCTGATGAGCCCGCTGATCCCGTGGAACGCCGGTGGTGCCTTTGTGATCTCGGCCCTGGGGCTGGGGGTCATGGACGGTAACCTGACCAACCTGCTGTATATCCCGCTGGCCTTTGCCTGCTGGACGGCACCGCTGATCGGTGTGTTCTATGCGGTGACCGGTCTGTTCTCTCCCAAAGCCACGGACGAAGATCGGGCGGAGTGGGACAAATCCGGCGAAGACATCATGGACCTTGGCGACCATGAGCTCGCCTACGAGCAACCGGCCACGACCTGATCGCGCCTGCACCGACACAGATGAAAGCCGCAGCGCCAATGTGCGCTGCGGCTTTTTTCATGCCCTCAGGCCTGCGCCTTCAGCCTGTCGCGAAGCGTGTTCTTGACGATCTTGCCATTGGCGTTGCGCGGCAGGGGATCGGGGTCGAATGTCGCGAAATCTGGCGCTTTGTAGTCCGCCATCTTGGTGCGTGCGAAAGCCTTGATCGCATCAAGATCCAGCGCGGTATCCGTGGTGTGGATGAACACATGCATCTTCTCCCCCAGCACCGGATCAGGGCAGCCGATGGCGGCACATTCGATCACGGAGGGGTGGGCGGTCAGGGCGTTTTCGACCTCGGCGCTGTAGATGTTATAGCCGCCGCGAATGATCATATCCTTGCGGCGGTCGTGCAGACAGATGAACCCTTCGGCATCGCGTGACCCCATATCGCCGCTTTTCCAATAGCCGTCGTGAAACTCGGAGGCGGTGCGGTCGGGGTTGTCCCAATAGCCGGGCACGGTCATCGCGCCCTTGATCCAAAGCTCCCCATGGGTGCCGTCGGGCACGTCGTTGCCCTGAGGATCGACAATGCGGATGTCGGCGCAGGGCACGGCGATGCCGATGCTATCCGCGCGTTTGGTGCCGAACCCCATCGGCAGGATCGTCACGGCAGAGGTAAGCTCCGTCGCGCCATAGGCGTTCATCAGGCAGAGGTTCGGCAGCTTTTCCGACAGTTCGGTGATGGTGGATTGCGGCATCGGCGCGCCGCCGTAGCCCCCGATCCGCCAGTGTTGCAGGTCGTAGTCATCGACGTTGCAGCGCAGCAGGAACAGGTTGTACATTGCTGGCACCATCAGCGTCTGCGTGACCTTTTCATTGGCGGTCAGCGATAGGAATTCATGGGCACCGAAGACCTCCATCATCACGGTGCAGCCTGCGGTTTGCAGCATGGTAAAGACGGTGGCGACCAGCCCGGTCACATGGCTTGCCGGCACGCACAGCAGCGACCGTTCACCGGCCCCCAGCTCCATACAAAGCTCGAAATGCATCGCGGAATGGACGATGTTCAGATGGGTCAGCGTCGCCCCTTTGGGCTGGCCTGTGGTGCCGGAGGTATAGAGGATCACCGCGATGTCATCCTCGTGCAGCGGCACGGCGTCGGTCAGCGGGGTCTGCGCGGGCAGCGTATCGAAAGCGTCTGATCCCGCCACTGTGCCACCAACGCAAAAGCGGTGGGTCAGCCCGGGCAGATCGGCCGGTGGGGGCAGGCGGTCGGCGACATCCATGCCATGCACGGCGATCTTGGCCCCGCATTGACGCAGGATAAACGCCAGCTCTGGCGTGCCTTCGCGGATGTTGATCGGCACGGCAATCGCGCCTAGCCGCAGACAGCCCATCATTGTCGCGATGAATTCCCAGCGGTTCGACAGCAGCAGCGCAACGCGGTCGCCCTTTTCGACCCCACGGGCGCGCAGCCCTGCGGCGATGCGGCCCACGTGCTGGTCAAGCTCGGTATAGGTCAGTCTGGTCTCGCCGCTGACCACGGCCTCTTGATCGGGGGCGCGGGCAAGGGCCGCGGCGAGCATGGCGTTCAGGTCGGCGGGGCGATCCTTGAAGCATTTGATCTCGCGACCGTCAAAATGGGTTTCTGTTTGTATGCGATCCGTGATCGCCTGTGACCAATGTGGCATCTGCGCTCCTCCCGTAGCTTGGGGTAGTCATTGCGCAAACAATCAGGGGCTGCAACGCCCAAGCGCCGTGTTAGCGCCCGCAGTATGCCCCACCTGTGGGGTCCGGTTCGCCCTGCGAAACAAGGCGAACCGGGGCGTTTATCCCAGCACGGTTTTTACCGCATCCGCGGTCGCGGCGACGACGGTATCGACCTCGGCACGGGTGATGCAGAAGGGCGGGGCAAAGCCGGTGATGTCGCCTTGGGGCATGGCACGGGCGATCACGCCGCGTTCCAGCATCGCGGCAGAGATCGCGGCCCCCACCTTGGCAGCAGGATCAAGCGGGGTGGCGTCTGCCTTGTCGGCCACATATTCCACCGCGCAAAGCAGCCCTTCGCCACGGATGTCCCCCACATTTGGATGATCGCCAAGCGCCTCTTTCATCGAGGCATTCAGATATCCGCCCACCTCGGCCGCGTTGCTGACAAGGTTCAGGTCGTCGATGAGCTTGAGGTTCGCGACACCCGCCGCGGCACAGATCGGATGCGCCGAATAGGTCCAGCCGTGACCGATGGGGCCGTTCTCGTCCGTGCCCTGTTCCAGCACTTTCCACATCCGGTCCGATACGATCGACCCCGACAGCGGCGCATAGGCCGAGGTCAGACCCTTGGCAATGGTGATCAGATCGGGTTTCAGCCCATAGTGTTCCGACCCGAACATCGTCCCCAGACGGCCAAAGCCGGTCACGACCTCATCCGCGATCAGCAGGATGTCGTGGCGGTTCAGCACCTCTTGGATCGCGTCCCAATACCCGGCGGGCGGGGGCACGATGCCGCCGGTCCCCAATACGGGTTCCCCGATAAAGGCCGCGATGGTGTCCGGCCCTTCGGCTTGGATCAGGGCCTCAAGCGCGTTGGCGCATTGCGCGGTAAATTCCGCCTCAGTCTGGGTGCGGTCCTTGCGGCGGTAATAATAGGGGGCGTCCGTGTGGATCACGGGGTTCATCGGCAGGTCGAATTTATCGTGGAACAGCGACAGGCCGGTCAGCGATCCGGTCATCAGCCCCGACCCGTGATAGCCGCGCCAGCGCGAGATGATTTTCTTTTTCTGCGGGCGACCAAGGATGTTGTTGTAGTACCAGACGAGCTTGATGTTCGTCTCGTTCGCGTCCGAGCCGGACAGACCGAAATAGACCTTGGACATATGCGCCGGTGCGCGGTCCATGATCATCTTGGCCAGCGTGATAGACGTTTCTGTGCCGTGGCCCACATAGGAATGGTAATAGGCCAGTTGATGCGCCTGTTCGGCGATGGCGTCGGCGACTTCGGTCCGGCCATAGCCTGCGTTCACGCAATAGAGCCCGGCAAAGGCGTCCAGCATCCGGTTGCCATCGCGGTCCTCGATATGGACGCCCGACGCCCCAGTGATCACCCGCGTCGCGGATTCACCCCGCGCATGCTGTGCCAGATGCGTAGAGGGATGGAAAAAGTTTTCGCGGTCCCATGTGGCGAGTTGATCATCATTGCGAAGCATAGGTCAGGCTTTCTGTTTAAGAGAGTTTCAGGTGAGTTCGGTGGCCAGCACGGCAAGGCAATCGCCCGGCTGTGCCAGTCCGGGGTGGTGGCGCGCGATCACGATGCCCCCCATTTGGGCGCGGATCTCACGCGGGGGCAGGCCCGTATGCTGGCTGTCCCATAGACGCGCGATCAGGTCGCCTTCGGCCACTGTGTCGCCAAGGGTGACGTTGAAATCGACCAGCCCACCGTGGTTGGTGACGTGAAAACAACGGTCGTCGTCTTGCGACAGCATGCGCGATGGCGCAGTGACGGGCTGGCCTTGCAGGATACCGGCGTGGATCAGCAGATTGCGCACGCCTGTGCGGGCGATCTGCGCGGTTTCAGGCGTGGCAGTGCCGCCGCCGCCCAATTCGGTGGTGACGAATGTCTTGCCCATCACCTCTGCCGCGTCGTCATACATGCCAAGCGCGTCAATCTCGCGCATCTCGACACTGAAGGGCGCATTGAACGCATCGCGCGCGGCGCGGCAGCGGGCCTGCTGGTCAGGGTCGTCCAGCGTGTGACAGGCGGCGAAGGGCAGAAAATCCAGCGTCTTGCCACCCGAATGGAAATCAAGCACGACATCTGCCATCGGCAGCAGCACCCGTTGAAAGTAGTCCGCGATCTTCTGGGTGGGGGTGCCATCGGGGAGGCCGGGAAAGCTGCGGTTCATGTTCACCCCGTCCAGCGGAGACAGCCGCGTCCCCGCCATAAAGGCGGGGTGGTTCATGAAGGGGAGGATGATCACGCGACCCGTGACATCCTTGGCCTCCAAGGTCTGGGCGAGCTCGACCAAGGCCAGCGGCCCTTCGTATTCGTCGCCGTGGTTGCCGCCGGTCAGCAAGGCAGAGGGGCCGTCGCCGTTTTTCACTTGGGTCACCGGAATCTGGATCGCCCCCCAAGCGCTGTCATTGCGGCTATAGGGCAGGCGCAGATAGCCGTGCTGCACGCCATCGCACTCAAAATCGATGGTGGCCGAGATAGGATTGTCCCGCATGGCGCTATTCCTTGATCACAAGCGCACGCGGGGTGGTGCACAGGCATTCGACACCGGTTTGCGTGATGACAATCGGCTCTGTGATCTCGATCCCGCCGTCGTCAAGCCAAAGGGCGGGCATGAAGTGAAAGGTCATTCCGGGTTCCAGCACGGTGGTATCTCCTGCGCGGAACGACATGGTGCGTTCGCCCCAGTCCGGAGGGTAGGACAGTCCGATCGCATACCCGCAGCGGCTGTCTTTCTCGAACCCGCGGTTGCGCAGGGTAGTGTTGAAGGCGCGGGCGATGTCTTCGCAGCGGTTGCCGGGTTTGGCCTGCTCTAGCCCGGCATCAATCGCTTCGAGCACGGCATTCTCTGCATGAAGATACTTCTGCGGAGGTTTGCCCAAGAACAAAGTACGCGACTGCGGACATTGATAGCGTCGGTGCGCGCCCGCGATTTCAAAGAACGTGCCTTCGTTGTTGCGCAGGGGGGCATCGTCCCATGTGATATGCGGCGCGGTGGCATCCAGACCCGAGGGCGTCATGGGCACGCAGGCGGGGTAGTCGCCCCAATGCCCTTCGGCCCCGCTGACGGAGGCGTGATAGATATCCGCGATCAGATCGTTCTTGCGCATCCCGACCTCGGCCTTTTCGCGGATCACCTCGTGCATCCGTTCCACGATCCGCGCGGCGCGGCGCATATATTCAAGCTCGGTCGGGGATTTCACCGCACGTTGCCAGTTCACCAGCGCCGTGGCGTTCTGGATATTGACGCCCGGCAGCCGCGTTTGCAGCGTCAGAAACGCCGAAGCGGTAAAGTAATAGTTGTCCAGCTCGAACCCGATGCGTGCATTCTCTAGACCGCGGTCCGCGATGAGACGGGCGAGATCCTCCATCGGGTGTTTGTCGGGGTTCTGGACGTAGGTGTCATCGTAGCCGACGATATTGTCATCATCCAGATAGGTGGTGCGCTGGGCACCGGCGCTGTCCATGGCGCGACCCCACCAGACGGGCTGGCCTTCGTGGGTCAGCAGCACGCCTTGATGCACGTAGAACGACCACCCGTCATAGCCCGCCAACCACGCCATATTGGACGGATCGGTGACAAACAGCGCGTCCAGCCCGCGGTTGGCCATTTCGGCGCGTGTTTTCGCCAGACGTGCTGCATATTCGTGCTGTGTAAAAGAATGGTCGATCATGTGGGGATTCCTGCCAGGGTATTGTGCGAGTTTAGCTTTTCCGCGCTGTGCATTTATGCGAATAATGCGGCTACGCGGGTAAAAGCTGCAAACTTTTGTAAGATATGGGGAATTTAGGATGATTGACGCGATAGACCGGAAAATCCTGCATCACGTGCAACGCGACAATCTGCTTACCAGCGCGCGCCTTTCCGAACTGGTCGGGCTGTCGCAAACCTCGGTCCAGCGGCGCCTTGCGCGGTTGCGTGCGACCAAGGCGATCGAGGCCGATATCGCCGTCGTCTCGCCCGAGGCCGTGGGCCGTCCCCTGACCATGCTCATCGCGGTGGAACTGGCGCGGGAACGGTCCGATATCATCGACCGTTTCAAGCGGGCGGTGCGGGAGCGGGCAGAAGTGATGAGCGCCTACTACGTGACCGGAGAGACCGACTTTATGCTGATCGTCAGCGCCAAGGACATGCAGGATTACGAGGCGTTCACCCGCGATTTTTTCTACAACAACCCCGATATCAAAGGGTTCAAAACCACCGTGGTGATGGACCGGATCAAGGCGTCATTCACCTTGCCGGTCTGATCACCACAATGGGTTGATGAGCTAGGCGCTTTCTGCCTGCTTTTGCGACCATTCGGGCAGCGGAAAAAGCGTGTCGTAAATCAGGTTAAACACGTAGGAATAAACAAGGTAGAATGCCGCCAGTGCGATATCCAGCACGAAGGCATCCCACAAGCTGATCCCCAGATACCAAGCGATGAAGGGCAACAGAACCATCAGCAGCCCCGCCTCGAACGCCAGCGCGTGCAGCACCCGGACGATGCGCGATTTCAGGGTGGTTCCAGTCAGCCGTTGCAAGGCCAAGTCGAAAAGCACGTTATAGCCAAGGTTCCAAAGCGTCGCGAGCGTGGCGCTGACAATGCCCACGACACCAAAGTCATGTAGGGGCACGTTAAACAGGATCGCGCCTGCGGGGATCACAAGGATCAGCGCGATAACTTCAAAACTGATGGCGTGGCGAAGACGGTCAAATGCAGAGCGCATGTTATACCTCATTGAAGGGCCGGGTCGTCCCGACAGTTTTCCATTCAGGGGAGGTCGTCCTCACACTGCCATAGGTGGCAAAGCCGCGCGCGTTTTTCAAGAGCAATGGGGCCGCGGCCCTTTTTCCGAACAGTCCCGCGGGTTATCCGGCACTCTGGCGTTCTATCGATACAAATCGATTTGCTTGAATATTCATCATTGAGTAAAATACGGCGGATACATGGGCCCACTGCTGGAGTAAGGGCACCGTAAGAGTATGATACGAGTGGGGTGCAAGTAATGGGCGATCGTACCACTGGGGCGGCGCAGACGCGGCTGTCGACAGGGACGTCTGGTTTGGATGATGTGCTGTGTGGCGGGTTGACCCCGCATCGGCTGTATCTTGTCGAGGGGACGCCGGGGTCCGGCAAAACAACGCTTGCGTTGAAGTTCCTGATGAATGGTCGCGAAAATGGTGAACGCGGTCTTTATATCACGCTTTCCGAAACGGTTGATGAGCTCACGGCTGTCGCACAGTCCCACTCCTGGACGCTAGACGATATTGATCTGTACGAGCTGGTCGCGGAAGACGAGTACAGCTCTGATCGGGAGCAATCCTTGCTGCACCCAAGCGAAGTCGAACTCGGGGAAACCGTGCGTGGTATCATCAATCTGGTGGAAGAGAATAATCCGACCCGTGTCGTTCTCGACAGCCTGTCAGAGCTGCGCTTGCTGGCGCAGAACCCTCTGCGCTACCGTCGGCAAATCCTGGCGCTAAAGCATTTCTTCGCGCGGCGTAATTGCACGGTCTTGATGCTGGACGACCGCACGGCTGAACCGGGGGATCTACAGCTTCACTCCATCGCGCATGGCGTCGTCTCGCTTGAACAACTGGCCAATGATTTCGGGTCGGAACGGCGTCGGTTGCGTGTGATCAAGATGCGCGGCCTGAAGTATCACGGCGGCTATCACGATTTTACCATCGAAAAGGGCGGGCTGTGCGTCTACCCGCGCCTGATCGCGGCGGATCATGCACGCGATTTTTCGGCTGATGCGGTGACAACGGGGCTGGACGAGCTGGACGCTTTGCTGGGCGGGGGGCTTGTGCCCGGCACCAACGCCCTGCTGGCCGGTCCTGCTGGCGTGGGCAAGACAACGACGGCGGTGCGCTGCATGCTGGCCGCGTTGAACAGAGGCGAGAAAGCCGCGTATTTCCTGTTCGACGAACGGCTGTCGACGTTGCTTACCCGCTCGCGGGCGCTTGGCATGGATGTGCAGCCGTTCATCGACAACGGGCAGTTGGAAATCCGGCAAATCGATCCGGCGGAACTGTCGCCCGGTGAATTCGCCAGCGCGGTGCGCACGTCGGTGGAAAAGGACGGTGTAAGTGTTGTCGCGATCGACAGCCTCAACGCCTATTTGCACGCCATGCCAAGTGATAATTTTCTTGTGCTACAGATGCATGAACTGCTCAGCTATCTCGCGCAGCAGGGCGTGGTGTCGCTGATGATCCTTGGGCAACATGGTGTCACAGGGGAACTGCGGACCGACATCGATATCAGCTATCTTGCCGATACCGTCATGATGCTGCGGTTTTTCGAGGCCGAAGGCGAAGTGCGCAAATCCATCGCGGTGATCAAGACCCGTACGTCTGACCATGAACGCAGCATCCGTGAATTCAAGATCGACGCGACTGGTATCGTGATCGGCGAACCTATCCGCAGTTTCTCGGGTGTGTTGTCAGGGACGCCGGTGTTCACGCAGCGCTCAGACGCGCTTTTGCAGCTCGATCCTCAAACCAGCGACGGTACAAAGTGACACCACAAATGGCATCGTCATCCGAACCAGAGACCCCGGATGATGCGCTTTTGGTCTCTGTCGGTATTCTCGCGCCACGCGGACGGGATGCGGCTGTCGCCGGGCAGTTGCTCGACCAGCATGATATTGCATCGACATCCGTCGCCTCCCTTGGGGAGCTGGCGGGGCTCATCGGGCGGCAAATCGGCGCGATTTTGGTGACCGAGGAGGCGCTGGCAGGCGTCGGGGTCGATACCTTGCAAGAGGCGCTGGCCGCGCAGCCCCCGTGGTCGGATGTCCCGTTTATCGTGCTGGCCAATGGCACGTCCTCCAGCCGCAGCAACCACGCGGCGGCAAGGATTGACCAGCTGAGCAACGCGGTGCTCTTGTCGCGCCCTTTGCACGCAGAGGAGCTGGTACGCTCGGTGCGCTCCGCGCTCAAGGCGCGGCGGCGGCAGCATGAGGCGCGCAAACATCTGGAGCAGCTTGAACTGCGGGAGCGTCAGCTGTTCGAGAGTGAGGCAAAGTTCCACGCGATTGCGAATTCGGTCGATCAGATGATCTGGTCCACTTTGCCGGACGGGTTTCATGATTATTACAACGACCGCTGGTATGAATTCACCGGTGTGCCCGAAGGATCGACCGACGGCGAGGGCTGGAACGGCATGTTCCACCCCGACGATCAGGAGAAAGCCTGGGCGCGTTGGGGTCACAGTCTTGAGACCGGCGAGCACTATGAAATCGAATATCGCCTGCGGCACCGCACGGGGCAGTATCGATGGGTGCTGGGACGTGCCCAGCCTGTGCGCGACGAGGCCGGACGGATCACGCGCTGGTATGGCACCTGCACGGATATACACGAGATCAAGGTCGCCGAAGAACAGCGGCAGCTGATGCTGGGCGAGATGAACCATCGGGTGAAAAATACCCTTGCGATGGTCAATGTCATGGTGTCGCAGACGCTGCGTCAGTCCGAAAACCTGAAGGATGCGCAGGTCGCTATCCAGTCGCGTATCGGCATGATGGCGCAGGCGCATGACCGTTTGATCAAGGCCGCATGGGCACAGACGCGCATCCTCGAGGTGATCGAGGCCGCATTGGCCCCTCATCGGACGGGTGAGGGACGGTTTGCAATAGAGGGACCGGATATGCCGATCGGGTCCAAACAGGCGCTGGCCCTGACGATGGCGCTGCACGAACTGTCGACCAACGCCACGAAATACGGCGCTTTGTCCGGTGACGGGGACAACGGCAAGATTGCGGTGCAGTGGAAGGTCGCTCGGGCAGGCGATGGCGCAGAGGAGTTTCACCTCAGCTGGACTGAAAGCGGCGGCCCATTGGTCACACCGCCAAGCCGCAAGGGCTTTGGCAGCCGGATGATAGAACAAGCGCTTGCCGGATATTTTAACGGATCGGCGGAACTAAATTACGCGCCAGAGGGTTTGAGCTTTATGCTACAAGCTCCACTGGCAGGTTTGACGATCTAAGAATGGTGCTCTGCAAGCCCATTGATCACTAATGAAAGCTGTCCAAACGTGGATTATCAGAACCTACCCGCCGTGCTGATCGTAGAAGATGAACCGCTGATCCGTATGGGGGCCGTCGATATGATCGAAGAGGCCGGCTTTAAGACCTATGAAGCCGGATCAGCCGACGAAGCCATAGAAGTGATGCAGACGCATTCTGATATTGGCATCCTATTTACCGATATTGATATGCCCGGCACCATGAACGGGCTCAAACTGGCGGCCTATGTGCGCACGACCTGGCCTCCGGTGGTGATCATGATCGCGTCGGGCGTGATCGAACTTGATGAATCGGATGTGCCAAGCGGGGCTGCCTTTGTGCCCAAGCCCTATGCCACGAACCATGTGACCAAGATGTTGCACGAAGCCACAGGGCAGGCGGGGGCCTGACCACGCGGTCAGGTGCGTCTGGCGGCACGAAATCCCCGGATCAAAACTGGTAGAATGCGGCAGCTGCGCTAGCTCAGTCACAACCCCGACATGTCACGTGATTTCGTGACGCTGGAATGGAGAGTGATTTGAGCAAGCTACGATACCTCGCGGGTCTGATGGCCACCCTTCTGATTTTTGCGGCACCGCTTTCGGCGCAGGAGGAAGAGGAAGCCTGCGATACCGCCCGCTGGTATTGCGTCGAGGCATTGAACAGCGGTCTGCCCGCGGTCACGCCAGAAATCGACCGCGAAACACCCCGTGCGACGATGGAAAGCCTTGTGCGGGCCGTGCGCCGCGATGATTGGGTCGGTGCCGCGCATCTGCTTGACCTGTCCGATATCCAGCAGGATCGCCAGCAGGACGTGGGGACATCGCTGATCCGACAGCTTGAAACCGTGATCAGCCGGAAAACTGTGATCAACTGGGACAACCTGCTGGACCGGCCCGACGCGCTGGATGCGGCATCCTCCTCTGACAAGGCGATGGCGGGCACGCCGCGCAAATCGCTGTTGCTGTGGACGCTTGATATGGACGACTACCCCGCGTCCATCCGCCTAAACCGGATCAAGCCCGAAGGGGGCGACCCTGTCTGGGTGTTCTCGCGTCATACGGTGCAGAATATTCCGCGGCTCTACACCCGCTACGGGCCCGGTCGGCTTGAAACCATGCTGCCCGATGTGCTGACAGAAAACACGGTCGTTGATCTTGCGCTGTGGGAACTCATTGGCCTGCCGGTGCTGATCGCGCTGGCGATTTACGTGGCGCGACTGGTCTGGTTGCTAACGGGGTGGATCGCGGAGCGTGTGCCGTCGCAGCTGGCACGGCAGATATTCCGATCGGTGCGCGGGCCCGCCTGCGTGGGCGTGTCGACCCTGTTCGTCATGGTGGTCGAGGCCAAGATTTTCTCTTTCTCGGCAGAGCTTACGACAGTGCTGGTCCCGACCGCATGGCTGGGGCTGATCGGGGCGGGGCTGTGGTTTGTGGTTAATTGCGTCGAGGTTATCCTGGATCACCTGACGCAGGTCGAGGAAACCGATCTGACCCTCAAGGAAGAGGTGCACAAACGTACCACCGCAACGCGCATCTCGGCGGCGCGTCGGGTCTTTGTTGTGGCTGTTGTGCTGGTCGGCGGCGGTATATTCCTGTCGCAGACTAATGTGTTCCAGAACCTCGGGCTGACGTTGCTGGGGACGGCTGGGGCGGTCACCCTTGTCTTGGGCTTTGCCGCGCGCAGCATATTAAGCAATATCATGTCGTCGTTGCAGATCGCCTTGAACGGATCAGCCAAGATCGGCGACCGTATCGTGTTCAACGACGCGCTATGCCACGTGGAGCGGATCCATTTCACCTATGTTCAGCTGCGCGACTGGGATGGCACGCGGCTGGTCGTGCCGGTGACCGAATTCGTCTCTACCCCGTTCAAGAACTGGACCATGCAGGAGCCGGAAATGTTGCGCATCGTCAAGATCAAACTGTCTCACACCGCAGATGTGGATGCGTTGCGCGACGCTTTCGA
This sequence comes from Sulfitobacter sp. EE-36, assembly GCF_000152605.1. Classification (NCBI taxonomy): domain Bacteria; kingdom Pseudomonadati; phylum Pseudomonadota; class Alphaproteobacteria; order Rhodobacterales; family Roseobacteraceae; genus Sulfitobacter; species Sulfitobacter sp. EE-36. Next base: position 1,611,402 of record NZ_CH959310.1, read on the forward strand.
CAAGGTGATCGACGAGCTGGACGAGAAATACGTGGGCAATCGGGATGATGTTTGCGTGCGGGTCGCGGGGCAGGACGTACTGGGCAAGGACGTCTGGTTCCTCGTGCCCTGTGCCGACCCCAACACCTCGTGGGAGGCCGCCTGCGACGCGCGTGAAGGCATCATGGCAGAGATCCACAAGCTCGCCGAGAAAGAGGGGGTCGATTACTTCCCCCAAGCGACCGCGGCAGAGGCGAGCTGAAGCCGCGAAACGGTTCTTCGAGGTACGCGGACATGAGAAAAGCCCCGCTGATCCAGCGGGGCTTTTGCACATTGGTTGGGGGCTAACGCCCCAACTGTCGCAAACTTAGGCTGCGGCTTTATTCACGCCACCTGTCGCGATGTCAGTCATGCGGCGGTCACCGTCATAGGTCTGATCCAGACATTCCTGCAGGATGGCACCATCTTCGTCTTTGCCCAGACGGTTGGCAAAGGCGACAAGGCAGCCGTATCCGGCCAGCGCGTAATGCACCATGCGCTGATACTGTGTGATGATCATGGCGTCGCGTACGTCGTCGTCGCCGAAATCTTCTTCCAGCGCGTGGGCCTTCGCCTCGGCCACAAGCCCTTCCATCCCTTTGCAGTGTTCACCAGTGGGCGAAATACCGTGGGCGTTGCAAATCTCGGCAATCTTTTCCATGCCGTCGCTGATGCCGTTCGATCCGGCGATCAGGGCTTCGGAAAGCTCTTTATCCTTGGCGGCACGGCCTAGGGCGACGACCACATCCAGCGACTGTTTATTCGCGCTGTACAGGTCTTGGAGTTGGTCATGGTACACGTCTTTAAGGCTGTTCATCGGCATATCGATCTCCTTTGCGATGTGATTTGTATTCCCTGACCAACGCGGCGATGCGCCAATGCGTTCCACGCTGTCTGCGTGCGCGGCGGCTTCGCGCGTGCCTTTATATGCACCCCAAAATCACACCTGTTCCGACGCGAGTTTTATCGCCCCCAACGTCGGAAGCGGGGAACGAAATTCAACTCTGACGGTTGGGTCTTCAATAACAGGAACGTGACAAAAAAGGAGAAATTGAATGCATGGAATTTTCTACCTCATCGGCCTGATCGTGGTCGTTCTCGCCGTTCTCAACCTCATCGCCTAACAAAAGGAGCGCATCATGACTGATACAAAAAATAGCAATCCTGCCGGCGCGCAGGACCTGAATGAAAAAGTAAAAGCCACCGCCGCCTCCGCTACGGATGAAGCCAAAGCGCGGGCGAAAGACGTGGCCGACACCGTTGCCTCCGATGCTGCACGCTATGCAGACGAAGCCAAAGGTGCCGCCGCGAGCGAAGTCAGAGGCGTGGCCAGCGCATTGCGCACCGCCGCCGACGAACTGCGCAGCGGGTCGCCACAAGAACGCACCTTTAGCCAGCTTGCAGACGGGCTTGCGGATGCTTCTGACTCCATGCGCGACAAGGATCTGGGCGAGATGGTCGGCGCGGTATCTGACTTTGCCAAACGCAACCCCTTCGTCTTTCTGGGCGGTGCTGCCTTGGTCGGCTTTGCCGCGACACGGTTTGCCAAAGCGTCGAACACTGGCGCACGCGGCGAACGCTACGCCTACGAGGGGCGCGAGATGGAACGCCCCGTACCGGCAGAGCGCGCGCATAACCTTGATACAGGTGATGTCGCCAGCCCCGCCGTAAACACCACACCGAAAGGGAGCACAGTATGACCACCGATCCCAATAAATCCACCGGCAGCCTGCTGAGCGATGCGCTGACCCACGTCAGTTCGCTGGTCCGCAGCGAGGTCGATCTGGCCCGTGCCGAAGTAAACGAAAATCTGAAATCTGCGGGTGCGGCCATCGGTCTGATCGTCGGCGCTGTCGTTGTTGCCCTGACCGCATTGAACGTGCTGTCCGCGGCATTGGTCGCAGCCCTCACCGAAGCAGGCATCCCTGCGGGGTGGTCGGCCCTGATCGTCGGCGTTGCCTTTGCACTGATCGCCTATGTGATGGTCAACAAAGGGACCAATGCGCTGAAACTCAGCAGCTTGGCACCGACCCGCACTACCAAGAACGTAAAACGTGACGCGCAAGCCGTGAAGGAGGTTTACGATGACAAGTAATAACCGCAGCCCCGAAGAAATCGAACGCGAGATCGAGCGCGAGCGCGCCGGACTGACCAGCACGCTGGATGATCTGCAAGACAAGTTCTCGGTCGAAACCATTGCCCGCCAATTCTCGGATCAGTTCCGCGAGCACGGGGGCGACATCGGCCGCTCTGTCACCGATGCGGTAAAGCGCAATCCGATTGCGCTGGCGCTGACCGGTGTTGGCCTCGCGTGGTTGATGGCCGGCGACAAGATGCCAGGCCGCGACCGCTATGTTTCGCGCGATGATCGCGATTATCGCGACACCCGCGGGCGTGCAAACTATTACGGTGTCCGTCACGACGACCACGACCTTCCGGTCAGTGCGCAGCAGCATGGCGTTGTTCCAGTGGGCCAGCGTCGTGATCTGGGGCCACAGCCCGGCGATCCGTCCAAGCCATATTACTCGGGCGATGTTGCGCGGACGGGTGATGTGCCAACTTGGGCGCTTACCGAAGATGATGATCAAGCCGGTATCGCACAGCGTGCAGGCGATGCGGCGTCGCGCGCCGGTGACCGCGTCTCGGGCGCGGCGTCCAGCGTAGCGGGGTCCGCCCAAAACGCAGGCTCGGCCGTGGCAGACAAAGCCAAGGGCGCCGCAGGTGCGGTGTCTGATGCTCGTCATTCCGTCGCATCGGGCGCTCGCGACTTTGCATCCTCCGCCTCCGAACGCGCAGCGCAGTTGCGCCGCCGTCTGGCCGAGGGCACCGAAGACCTGTCAGAGCAAGCCCGCGAGCGCGTCATTGCCGCCCGTGAAAGCGCCGTTCGCGCCCGTGCGACAGCCGCCTCTTATGGCCGGGAGGGTCGGGATCGTGCCGTTGATATGTACGAAGAACAGCCGCTGATCGCCGGCGCGCTTGCGCTCGCCGTTGGGGCCGCCATCGGCGCCGCACTGCCCCGCAGCCGGACCGAGGACCGCTACATGGGTCAGCACAGCGACCAGTTGATGGCCGACGCTGAACGTATCTTCGCCGAAGAAAAGGCAAAGCTCGGCAAGGTTGCTCAGGCGGCCTCTGACGAGGCGAAGAAGGTGTTGCGCGAAACCAAAGAGGACGCGGACGCTGCGGCCTCGGGTGATACAGCAGCAGATGCGATTGTCGAGAAGGCCAAAGCCTCCGGCCAACGTGTTGTCGACGCTGCCGAAGCCGAGGCGGATAAACAGGGTGTCGGAGACGTCAAGAAGTCCTGATAACGCCGATATAGCTGATAAAAGCCCGCGCTTCATCGTGCGGGCTTTTTTGTGCCTTGTTGCTGGCGAAGGGGGCGGAGGGTACCACGACCGCCCCAGGGATCGGGATTGGACGATGCGCCACCCCCGTGCCGGATCTCCTGCCGGGAAATGGCCAAACATAGACAAAAGCCCACAAAAAAACCGGCGCAAGCTTACGCCGCGCCGGTTGCTTTGTTTGCGGATGCCGCCGCTTACATCTCTGGCAAACCTGACAGGATCTTGTCCATCGTCGCGGGCAGATCGCGTACCCGCACACCGCAAGCGTCGTAGATCGCGTTGATGATGGATGCGCCTGCGCCGCAGATACCCAGCTCTCCGATGCCTTTGGCCTGCATGGGGTTTGCCCAAGGGTCACGTTCCTGCACGAAGTTCACGGTCAGCTGTGGCACATCAAGGTTTACCGGCACGTGGTATTCAGCCAGATCGTTGTTCACCAGATGGCCGTCGCGTTTGTCGAACATCAGTTCTTCGGTCAGCGCCATGCCGATGCCAAAGGTCATGCCGCCCAGACATTGGGAGCGCGCTGTCTTGGCGTTCAGGATGCGACCGGCGGCGAAGCTGCCGTGCATCCGGCGCACGCGCGTCTCGCCGGTGACGCTGTTCACGCCGACCTCGGCAAAAAAGGCACCGAAAGTGGCTTGGCGGCGGTCGGTCTGGGTGTCACCCTTCTTGATCACGCCCTTGACCGTGAGCGGGCCATCCTTGGTGAATTCCGGCAGATCGGCGCGACGGTTGTTGGCGGTGGCGACACCATCTTGCAGGGTCAGGTCGCGTTCCTCTACGCCCATTGCTTCGGCGATCTTTTTGCGCAGGGCTTCGCAGGCGACAAAAACCGACCCGCCCGAGGATGCGGCACCCCAGCTGCCACCGGATCCGGCGGCTTTGGGCAGGCTGCTGTCGCCCAAACGCACGGTCACACGGTCCGAAGGCACGCCCAGCATCTCGCCCGCAATCTGGGTGAGGATCGCATAGGTGCCCGTGCCGATGTCGGTCATATCGGTTTCCACCAGCAGGCTACCGTCCTGATTCAGCGTCACGCGGGCATGGCTTTCGCCCAGCATATTGACGCGGGTGGCAGAGGCCATGCCGTAGCCGATCAGCCATTCACCATCCGTCTTGCCGACCTCGCGGCTGTCCCAGCCAAAGGTCTTGGCCCCATCATCCAGCGCCTCGGCCAGTTTGTGGGACGAGAATGCGCGCCCGTCTGACGGGTCGACATCGGGAATGTTGCGTTTGCGCAATTCGACAGGGTCGATGCCACTTGCGACCGCCAGTTCGTCCATCGCGATTTCAAGCGCGGTGATCCCGACCGCTTCCCCCGGCGCGCGGACAGAGCCTGCACACATGCGGTTGATCCGCTTGATGTGCATCCCGATCTCGCGGTTCTCTCCGCGGTAAAGGAATGGCGTGGCCTGGGCTACCGGCTCTGCAAAGCTTTCGTCCATCAGTTGTGACACGGTGGAATCGTGCCCGATGCCGGTCATGCGCCCGTCGGCATCCGCGGCGAGCTTGATGTGCTGCACGGTCTCGGATCGACGCATTGTCGCTTCTAGCACCTGCTGGCGCGTCAATACGACAGCCACCGGTGCCCCCAGCTCGCGCGCGGCGAGGGCTGCGGCCACGGCCTCGTGGCTGATGCCCAGTTTGGAGCCGAAGCCCCCCCCCACGAACGGGGCCAGAAGATGGACATTCTCTGGGTCGATCCCAAGGGCGTCGGCCAGTTCATTCACATTGTATTTGAGCATCTGGTACGACCCGCGCAGGGTCAGCTTGTCGCCGTCCCATTGCGCGATCGCGGCGTGGGGTTCCATTGCCGACGAGCTATGCCCGCCGGTGCGATAGGTTTCGTCCACGGTGTAGGCGGCTTGCGACAGGGCGGCGTCCAGATCACCTTGGGAGGATTGTTTTTCCTTCGGTGTCTCGATCTCTGCCGTTTCCAGGTCGGTGACCGCATCGTCGGGCGTGATCTCAAGCTCGACCATATGGGCCGCGTGGCGGGCCTGCTCGAACGTATCGGCGACCACCAAGCCCACGGGCTGACCGACATAGGAAATTTTGCCGTCCGGCTGCACCGGTGCTTCGTTCGCGGTGCCTTGGGCGGGATTACGAAGGAAGGTCTTGCCGTGGAACACACCACGCACCCCATCCAGCTTGCGGATCGCCTCGGCGTTCAGGCCGGTGACCTGACCGCCCGCGACAGGGGCGCGCACCAAAACGCCGGTCATCATGCCCGTGGGCTGATCCTCATGCGCATAGGTGGCGCGGCCTGATACTTTCAGCGGGCCGTCAGGGCGGTCCATGCCGGTGTGGATCAACCCCTGAACCGTGGCATCCAGCCGGTTGCGGTCATCGGGTTCATCCATCGTCAGTTCGGCGGTCGAAATATTGCTACCGTCGGTCATTGCTGTACCCCCGTGAGTTCCTTGAGTGTGGCGATAAGCGTGCGTCGCGCCAGCGGCACCTTGAACGCATTGCCTTCTTTCGGTGCGGCCTCCGCGACCAGAATATCGGCGGCTTTGCCAAACACCTCGCGCGCGGGTTCTTGCCCGATCAACGCGTCCTCGACCGCCGGATCGCGCCATGGCATTGAACCGATACCGCCGCAGGCAATTGCGGCTTGGGTGATCTTGCCATCCGTCACCTTGATCCGCGCCGCGACCGATACCATCGCAAAGGCGTAGGACGCGCGGTCACGTACCTTGCGGTAGGTCTGGCGACCCTCGGCGGGGGCGGGGAGGATCACGGCGGTGATCAACTCGCCGGGTTGCAAGACGGTTTCGACGGCGGGGTCGGTGGGGATCAGATAGAAGTCGGACAGCGGCACTGTACGGGTCACACCATCGGTGGCCTCTATCTCGACCTCGGCCCCTAACATCTGCATGGCCACCGCCATATCGCTGGGGTGGCTGGCGATACATTTGTCGGTCACACCAAGGATCGCGTGCAGACGGTTCGCCCCCTCCATCGCACCACAGCCGGAGCCGGGGTCGCGTTTGTTACAGGGCTGATCGGTGTCGTAGAAATAGTAGCAGCGGGTGCGTTGCAGCAGGTTGCCCCCCGTGGTCGCCTTGTTGCGCAGCTGACCGGACGCGCCCGCCAGCAGGGCGGCGGAGAGTGCGGCATAATCCGACCGTACGGTCATATCCGCCGCCAGATCAGAGTTGGTGACCAAAGCACCGATGCGCAGCCCGCCATCGCGGGTTGGGGTGATCTGTTTGAGGTCCAATCGCGAGATGTCGACCAGCCGGTCGGGAGTCATCACCTCTAGCTTCATGAGGTCCAGCAGATTGGTTCCCCCGGCGATGATCGTGGCATCTGGGGTGCCGGTGACATCGCTATTGGCGCCGGCGCGGATGTAATCGAACTGTTTCATGACTGCCCCTTCGCCGTTTCGCGGATCGCATCGACAATGTTGGGATAGGCGGCGCAGCGACAGATATTGCCGGACATCCGCTCTGATATCTCGTCGTCGGTCAGCTCGGGCGAGGCTGTCAGACTGCCGGATACGTTAGAGGGCCAGCCGGCTTTGAACTCTTCGAGCATGGCGGTGGCTGAGCAGATCTGACCCGGCGTGCAATAGCCGCACTGGAAACCGTCGTGTTTGACAAAGTTCTGCTGCATGTCGGACAGGTTGCGTTCGTCGCCCAGACCCTCGATCGTGGTGATCTCGTCGCCGTCGTGCATACAGGCGAGCGTCAGGCAGGAATTGATGCGGCGGCCGTTGACCATGACGGTGCAAGCACCGCATTGGCCGTGATCGCAGCCCTTTTTGGTGCCGGTGAGGTTCAGGTGATTGCGCAGCGCATCCAGCAGCGACGTGCGGGTGTCGGCGTCAAGACTATGGTCTTCGCCGTTAACGGTCAGTGTCGTCTTCATGAGGAGGGGGCCCTTTGTCTTGTGACATCTATGAAGAAGAACCCCCGCCAGCGGGTCAGGGTTCCGCTATGGGAAGGTTGCTTTCGTCGTTTGGAGTTAGGGCGGCCTCTGCCACGTCGTCGCGGGCGCGGCCCAGTAGCCAATCGCGGACATGAGCGGCGCCGCTTGGGGAGCCTTGCCGTGGGGACAAAAGGTAAAACCCGCTACCACCGCTCAATGCGCCTTCAATCGGTTGCACCAGCCGTTTCGCACGCAGATCACGCTGGACAAGAAACCGGTTGGCAAGGGCGATCCCCTGACCGGCAAGCGCCGCATCAAGGCTAAGCGTCGTCTGGTTGAACCGCAGACCGCGCGCCGTCGGGACATCTCGCCCAAAGACCGTTTTGATGAACTGCGGCCAAAGATCGTGCGTGTCATGCAGCAGTGTCGCCTCTGCGATACCTGCCGCGTCCATCGGCGTGTTCAGCGCTTCTGCCAAATGGGGGGCGCAGACGGCGACGATCTGCTGCTCGAACAACAGATCAGCGCGCAGACTCGCCCCGAATGGCGGATTGCCCTGCCGCACGGCAAGGTCGATTCCATCCGCGTGGAAGCTGGACACTCTTTCGGTCGCGGTGATGCGCAGATCAATGCCGGGGTGGGCTTGGGTAAAGGCCGCCAGTCGGGGGATCAGCCATTTCGACGCAAAGGTGGGGGTGACACTGATCGTGACGTGGGACGGCGCGGTGCGCAGCGCATCTGTTGCATCGGCCATTTGGTCGAAAGCGCGGGCAATCGCGATGTGATAGGCGCGCCCCTCTTCGGTAAAGGCCAACCCGCGCGGCTCTCTGAGGAAGAGACGCAGGTTCAGATGGTCTTCGAGCCCGCGCACCTGTTGGGCCACCGCACCTTGAGTCACGCCCAATTCATCAGCTGCGGCGCGAAAGGTAAGATGGCGGCCCGCCGCTGCAAAGGCGCGCAGCCCGTTCAGAGGGGGGAGGTCGTTCGAGGTCGGCACAGTAGAAATCCTATCGTCATGCAGCAGTATGTCTGGCTGGTCGAAGCGTTGCAAAGCGCTTACCTGCGTTGAAGCAGACGCACTAGCGCTGTCTAGCATATATAGGAGGCAAACGTCATGAGTGTAGAAAAAGTAGCGTTAATCACAGCGGGCGGCAGCGGCATGGGGGCAGGGGCTGCCAAAAAGCTTGCCGCCGATGGGTTCAAGGTCGCGATCCTGTCGTCCTCTGGTAAAGGCGAAGCGCTGGCCAAAGAGCTTGGTGGCTTCGGTGTCACCGGCACCAACCAGTCGGTTGATGATCTGACGCAATTGGTCGATGGCGCTATGGAACGATGGGGGCGCGTCGATGTGTTGGTGAACTCGGCCGGTCACGGACCCAAGGGCGACATCTTGGAGATGACGGATGACGACTGGCATCAGGGCATGGACGTGTACCTGATGAACGTGATCCGCCCCACGCGACTGGTGACCCCGATCATGGCAGCACAGGGCGGCGGCGCGATCATCAACATCTCTACCTTCGCGGCGTTCGAGCCCGACCCGCTGTTCCCCACATCAGGGATTTTCCGCGCGGGGCTTGCAGGGTTCGCCAAGCTTTACGCCGATCAATACGCAGACAAGAACATCCGCATGAACAACGTCTTGCCGGGGTTCATCGACAGCCTGCCCGAAACAGACGACCGCCGCGCGCGCATCCCCATGGGCCGGTATGGCACCGAGGCAGAGGTTTCCTCCCTCATCGGGTGGTTGGCGTCCGACCAAGGCGGCTATGTCACCGGTCAGAACTGGCGCATCGACGGAGGGCTGACCCGTGCCGTCTGATCTGATCGCCTTGCGCAGCAGCACCCGACTTGCGTTCTGGATCAAATGGGCCGCATCGATCGTGCAGATCCTCGGCTACGCCGCAACGGGATTCGGCTGGACGCCGTGGAACCTCTATCTGTTTATCGTCGGCGTCATCGGTTGGTTCATCGTGGGCACCCTGTGGAATGACAGGGCGATCATGCTGATCCACCTTGTCGCACTGGGGTCGATGATCGTTGGCATGGCCAGCCAATAGCGCTTTTGGCATCGCCGCTGTTGGCCGCATCGCCACCTGAGTATATGAAGCCGTTTGGGCCATGCCAGCTACACAGACTTAAGAACCCTCCCCAAGGGTTCTTTATGCTGCAGCTCGGCCACCTTGGGTGGCTGGGCACGGCAGGGACCTCGAGGGGGCGGGTGCCCCTGATCTCTCTCGCGTGCCTTTTCGTTACCGATGCCTATCCCCGGTAGCTCTCATCACCTCTGTCTCCAGTCGAGAACCAAGATTAGCCTGCTTGGGTATCGATCACGCTGGGGCGGAAACGGGGGCAATAATACCACCACCGGATGGGCCAGGTGCTTACGCTATTCATCTAAAGTGAAGTGGCTGGGATGGTAGGATGTTCTAACATAATATCAGTGCCTTGATAAAATTTGAAAGTTTGTCCGGTTTGTTTTCTTGAGAATAGGTTTGAGTCGAATGTGTGTCACAGTCAAGCATGTTGGATGAAGTGGTCCCACCTTTTCGGACAGGTTTGCAGCGTTTCTAAGGTGTATCGGGTTTAGGTTTCATGCTGCTTTTTGCTCTTCCAATCCGGCCCAATATGCGTCGTCGGGCGTTAACCGATCAAGCGCAGAATGGGGCCGCTCGGTGTTGTAGAATGTCATCCAGCCCTTGATGACGCGCCGGGCCTGGAAGCCATCGCTGATCTCTTGGAGATAGATCGCCTCCTGCTTCAGGCTCCGCCACAACCGTTCGATGAAGATGTTGTCGAGGTAGCGGCCCCGCCCATCCATCGAGATGCGCGCGCCTGCCGCGGTCAGCGTCGTGATCCACGCCGATCCGGTGAACTGCGATCCTTGATCCGTGTTGCATATCTCGGGCGGGCCGTATTTGACGATTGCCTCCTGCAAAGCCTCCACGCAGAAGTCTGCGTGCATCGTGTTCGACAGCCTCCAGCTCAGGACTTTGCGCGACGCCCAGTCCATGATCGCCACGAGGTAGAGGAACCCGTTGCGAACCGGCACGAAGGTGATGTCGGCACACCAGACCTGGTTCGGACGCTCGATCTGCAAGCTTCGAAGCAGGTAGGGATAGACCGGATGCTGGGGATGCGGCTGGCTGGTTTTGGGCCGTTTGTAGACTGCTTCCAAGCCCATCTTCGCCATCAGCCTTCTGACGCGATGGCGCCCGACAGCAATTTCTTCCCGGCGCAGATAGGCCGCGATCTGGCGACTGCCGAAGAACGGGTATTTGGTGAAGACGCGATCGATCTCTTTCATCATTGCCAGAGTGTCCGCATCGATCCCGACCGGCGTGTAATAGAATGCCGACCGCGACAGCCGCACCAGTTTGCATTGCTTGCTGATGCTCAACTCGGGATGGTCCCGTATAATCATCGCGCGTTTTTCCTCGGGGCTCACTGCTTCAGCCCTTCGGACAAAAAATCGTTCTCGACCGCCAACCTCCCGATCTTGGCATGCAGCTCCTTGACCTCTGCTTCTGTCGGGCCGCTTTGCTTGCCGCCAGAGAACACATCGGCCATCCCGTCGATAGCCTGCCGCTTCCAAGTGCTGACCTGGTTTGGGTGAAGCTGGTGCTTCGCCGCAATCTCCTGCACGGTCTTGTCGCCACGCAGCGCTTCCAACGCCACCTTGGCCTTAAACTGATCTGTAAAATTCCGACGCTTCGCCATTCTCGTATCCCTTCAAAGGTTTGGGATACACCTTAGCCGACTGTCCAGTTTTCTGGGACCACCTCAGGATACCCCCTTAGGACCTCTACTTCTCTTTCTTATTCTCCCTTCTTATTCATTACTTATACCTATTACCTAGATACCTCATGAATGATGGAGCGGGTCATCCCTAGCTATATCAAGGTAACCACTGATCCGTCCTAACCAGAGCCCCACCTGTTGCCCCAGAAAAATGGCCAAGTAGAGTAAAGGAAGGCCTACCCTAGGCGAGGGGCATTATCAGGGGCATTTCGGACCCTAAAGCGGCCCGAGGGCCTGATCTTAATAATGTCTAAAGTGAAGTGGCTGGGATGGTAGGATTCGAACCTACGGTACACTGTACCAAAAACAGTTGCCTTACCACTTGGCTACATCCCAACGTGTGGGCGTAATTAGTCCGGAGTGCGGGGGGGTGCAATACCTTTCTGGAGAAAAAGTGGGGAGAATCTCGGAATTTATTCTTGAGCCGGGTTTGGGGCAGAGCAGGCTGTGTTCTATTGGGGAGGATCAGCGGGGTCGCTCGGCCGCAGGGGGCCTATTGCCGCTGTATGTCTTGCTGCTGATATCCTGCATCCGAGCTAACACGTGATCGCGCGAAAGGGGGGACGTGGGGGCGCACCGCCGCCGTCCCCCTCGCTTCAAGGGTGCAATATATGTCGCGTGCGAGGGTTGTCAGCCTTCGCAGTTGATCAAGATCGCGCCGGCGCGGGCACCGGCTTCGACGGCTTCATGGGCTTTGACCGTGTCTGACAGCGCGAATGTCTGTTCGACAGGGCAGTGCAGCGCCCCTTCGGCCAAGGCTTGGTGGGTTTTCTTGATCGCGAGGGCTCGTTCGGCCTCGGTCAGCAGGTAGACGAGGATGATGTCGATGGTCACCGCCTTAAAGAGCAGGGGCAGGAAGGGGAGCGTCGGTTCCATCACCTTGGCAGAGCCATAGGCCGCGATGCGCCCGTTGGGTTTGATCAGCTCTGCATCCAGCGCGATATTGGCCCCGAATTCGACCTCGATAATCTGGTCGACGGGGGCACCACCGTTGGCATCAAGCACCTGTTGCGCCAGATCGGGGGCGCTATAGTCCAGCACGACCTGTGCGCCTGCGGATTTTGCGCGCTCGGCCCCACTGGCTCCGGTGGTGGCGATAACGCGCGCCCCTGCCCAAGCGGCGAATTGCACGGCGAGATAGCCGACGGTGCCCGCGCCCCCCTGGATCAGCAGCGTTTGCCCCGCGACATCACCGCCGTTGAACACGGCGTGGGCCGCGGTCAACCCGGGGATGCCAAGGCTGGCGGCAGTGTCAAAGCTCACGTCATCGGGCAGCGGGACGGCCTGCACTTGTGGCAGGACGATATGGGTCGCGGCAGTGCCAAAGGGGCGCTGCCATTGCCCGTTCCAGATCCAGACGCGCTGTCCCACGCGGGCTTGGTCCACACCGTCGCCCACGGCCTCGATCACGCCGGCACCATCGCTATGCGGGATCACTGTCTCGAAGGGCGGATGGGTCATGCCGGGGCGCCCGCGTCGGGATTTCACATCGGAGGGGTTCACCCCCGACACGGCCAGCCGCACCAGCACCTCGCCCGCAGCGGGGGCAGGGGTTGGCATCTCGGTCAGGGTCAGCACGTCGCGTGCTTCGCCAAGGGTGGAATAGGTGACTGCGCGCATGAGAGCTCCTGATCATGGGGACGGTGTTGTGCCACCTAAGCCCAAGACCGTGGCATGTGCAATTGCGCGGTCAGTCGCGTAGCTCTTTCGGGCCCACGCCCCAGAGCCGCGCTTTGGGGGCCCAGCCTTTATAGCCGCCGACCCGCAGGAAACACCATTCAAGGTCGCAGGCTCCGAGCCGCGCGATCACGCCCAGTTCAAGCTCTGCCTCGACGGGGGCTTTGGGGTCGGGGCGGACAAGCAGCTGCAGACGGTCCTGTTCGACCAGAACGGTGCGCGTGCCCGACAACAGCGAATAATGCACCCAGCCGCCCATACCGTCGCGGTCTTCGACGCGGCGCCAATGGCCATGCTCTGCCGTGATGCGCAGGGGCAGGTCGCGATGTTTGAACACCCAATCGATCCGGTGCGTCAGTGACGGCCCGCGCCGCACGTTCCCCTCGCTCGCTTTCATGGACACGAAACGGGGCACCGGCAGGTTGGTCACCTGGCCGACCTCTTGTGCGAAAACCGGGGTGGTGCACAGGTGAACGGCTGCAAGGGCGCCCAAAAGGACGGAACGTAACATCGGTTTCATGACTGCCTGTCTGGTCTGTTGCCGTTGATTTAATGCAGTTTTGCCCTGCGAGGTTCTTGTGCCTCGTCTCTGCTTGGGACACCATGCCACCAAGCACAGTGCAAAGCCATATTTGGGAGGCCCACAATGTCAAAGCAACCGCTAAGTGTTGTAGTCACGCGACGGTTGCCGGAAGTCGTCGAAAAGCGATTGACGGAACTGTTTCATGTGACGTTGCGCGCGGATGACACGCCGATGACCCGCTCTGAACTGGGCGAGGCGATGAAAACTGCGGATATCCTGGTGCCCACCGTGACCGATGAAATCGACGCGGCACTGATCGGGCAGGCGGGGGACCGGCTGAAACTGATCGCGAACTACGGGGCGGGGGTCGATCATATTGACGTGATGACAGCGCGGCAGCGCGGGATTCTGGTGTCCAACACGCCCGGCGTGCTGACGGAAGACACCGCCGATATGACCATGGCGCTGATTCTCGCGGTCACACGGCGCATGTCCGAAGGCATGGCACAGATGCAAAAAGGCGATTGGCAGGGCTGGGCCCCGACTGCGCTGCTTGGCGGGCGCGTCAGCGGCCGCCGTTTGGGTATTCTGGGGATGGGCCGCATTGGTCAGGCCGTCGCACGGCGCGCGGCTGCCTTTGGCATGCAGGTCCACTACCACAACCGCCGCCGTCTGCGCCCCGAGATCGAAGAGAGCCTTGGCGCGACCTATTGGGAAAGCCTGGACCAGATGGTGGCCCGCATGGACGTGATGAGCATCAACTGCCCGCACACCCCCAGCACCTTCCACCTGATGAACGCCCGCCGCCTGAAGCTGATGAAGCCCGACGCGGTGATCGTAAACACCTCCCGGGGGGAAGTGATCGACGAAAACGCCCTGACGCGGATGCTGCGCGCGGGCGAGCTGCAAGGCGCAGGGCTGGACGTTTACGAACACGGCACCGACATCAACCCGCGCTTGCGCGAGCTGACCAATGTCGTGCTCTTGCCGCATATGGGGTCTGCGACGCTCGAAGGGCGGGTAGAGATGGGCGAGAAGGTCATCATCAACATCAAGACCTTCGAAGACGGGCACCGTCCGCCGGATCAGGTCGTACCCTCGATGCTTTAGGCGCAGCGCCGGTGCAGTTCAATTTGCGCTGGCGCTAAAAACAAGTAGGTTGACCCCGAGCACCGGAACGGGGAGGGGACCATGCTTGCACATCACATTGTAAAATACATCGGGCGGACCTGCACAGCCATCGCCATAGGTGGTTTTGTAAGCGGGGCCGCTTTCGCGCAACAGGCCGCCGATAGTGTCGCGCCCGAAGGTGCCAGCCAAGGCAGCTTTACCGGCATGTCGCCGCAGATCACCGCCGCCTTCGAGGCTAAGGATGCGGGCAAACCGGTCATCGCCCAGAACTGGATGGTCGCCGCCGCCAACCCTCACGCGGTTCAGGCGGGGGCGGATGTGCTGGCACGGGGGGGCACCGCAGCCGATGCGCTGGTCGCCGTCCAAGCGATGCTGGGGCTGGTGGAGCCGCAAAGCTCTGGTCTGGGCGGCGGGGCGTTTCTGGTCTGGTATGACGCCGCATCGGGCTGGCTGACCACGCTGGACGGGCGCGAAACCGCGCCGCTGGCGGTCACGCCGCAATTGTTTCAGGACGACGAAGGTGTGCCGCTGGGGTTCTTTGACGCCGTCGTTGGCGGGCGGTCGGTCGGTACGCCGGGCACCCCTGCGTTGATGGCCGCAGCGCATGAGAAATGGGGCAACCAGCCGTGGGCCGAGCTGCTGGCCCCCTCTGTCGCCTTGGCCGAGAAGGGCTTTGCCGTGTCCCCACGTCTTGCGGGGCTGGTGGCTGATGACGCCGAACGGCTGGCAACGTCGGAAACGACAGCATCCTATTTCATGCCGAACGGCACGCCGGTTCAGGCAGGCGATACGCTCAAGAATCCCGATTATGCCCGCACGGTCGCGGCGATGGCTGAACGCGGGGTGGAGGCTTTCTATACCGGCGACATTGCGCGCGACATCGTGGGGGCTGTCCAAGGGGCCACCAACCCCGGTGTGCTGTCAGAGGTCGATCTTTCGATCTATCGGGTCAAGGAACGCGACGCCCTTTGCGCGCCCTATCACGGGCATGAGGTCTGCGGCATGGGGCCGCCGTCCTCTGGTGCGCTGGCCGTAGGGCAAATACTGGGGCTGCTGGAAAATGCGGACCTGAGCGCCGGACCGGCGGACGCGGATGTGCTGCGGCTGATCGGCGATGCCTCGCGGCTCGCCTTTGCGGATCGGGGGCGCTATGTGGCCGATACCGATTATGTGCCGGTGCCGGTGACCGGTATGCTCGACCAATCCTATCTGGCGGATCGCGCCAAGCTGTTGCAGGGCGACGATGCGCTGCCGGAAGTCACCGCGGGCGCGCCCGCTTTCGACCATGCCCTGAACTTTGCCGATGATATCTCTATCGAGCTGCCGTCGACCTCGCATGTGTCGATCGTGGACAGCATGGGCAATGTCGCGAGCATGACCACCACCATCGAAAACGGCTTTGGGAGCCGACTGATGGTGCGCGGGTTTTTGTTGAACAACGAGCTGACGGATTTCTCTTTCCGGTCGCATACCGATGGCGTGCCGATTGCCAATCGGGTCGAGCCGGGAAAACGCCCGCGCTCGTCGATGGCACCGACGATTGTGATGAAAGATGGCGCGCCGGTTCTGGCCGTGGGCAGCCCCGGTGGCAGCCGCATCATCGGCTATGTCGCGGGCGCGATCATCGCGCATCTGGATTGGGGAATGGATGTGCAACAGGCCGCAGCACTGCCCCATGCGATCAACCGGTTCGGTCCCTACGACCTTGAGGAAGGCACCGACGCCGCCGCGATGGCCGATGCGCTGACCGGCCTTGGCTACGAGGTGAACACCCGTGCGCTGACCTCGGGGTTGCATATGATTTCGATTGGCGATGACCTGCGCGGCGGGGCTGACCCGCGCCGCGAAGGCATCGCCCTTGGCGAGTGATCGCCCATTCTGAACCAAAGGAAAGACCATATGGCACAGGCCACCGACATGCCCCGCAACGAGACCGGGATCGACACCGCTTTGGGTATCCTCAAGCAGCAATTCGGCGAACGCTTCCAGACGGGCGACGCGATCCGCGAACAGCACGGGCATACGACGACCTGGATCAGAAATCAGGCCCCCGATGCTGTGGTTTTTGCCCGCTCGACCGACGATGTCGCGGCTGTGGTGAAGGTCTGCGCCGCGCATAAGGTGCCGGTCATCGCCTTCGGCACCGGCACCTCGCTTGAAGGGCATGTGAATGCGCCCGCGGGGGGCGTGTCGATCGACGTCACGCAGATGGACGCTGTGGTCGAGGTCAACGCCGGCGATCTGGATTGCCGCGTGCAACCCGGCGTCACCCGCGAGGCGCTGAACACCCATTTGCGGGATCAGGGTCTGTTCTTTCCCATTGATCCCGGGGCCAATGCCTCGCTTGGCGGGATGACGGCGACGCGGGCCTCGGGCACCAATGCGGTGCGCTATGGCACGATGAAGGACAACGTGCTGGCGGTCGAGGCGGTGATGGCCGATGGCACGGTGATCCGCACCGGGGCACGGGCGCGCAAATCATCTGCGGGTTACGATCTGACGCGTCTGATGGTGGGCTCTGAAGGGACATTGGGTGTGATCACCGAAATCACGTTGAAGCTACAAGGCATCCCCGAGGCGATCAGCTCTGCCCGCTGTTCCTTCCCCTCGGTCGAGGCGGCCTGTGAAACCGTGCAAAGCGTGATCCAATACGGGCTGCCCGTCGCACGGATAGAGCTGCTGGACGCGATGGTCGTGCGCGCGGTGAATGGCTATGCCAAACTGTCGCTGCCCGAAACACCGATGTTGCTGCTGGAGTTTCATGGCTCTGACGCCGGTGTGGTCGAACAAACCGAGACATTCGCCGCACTCGCCGATGAAAACGGCGGCACCGACTATCAGGCGACCACCACGATGGAGGAACGCAACAAGCTGTGGCAAGCGCGTCATGATGCCTATTGGGCGATGCTGGCCCTGCGCCCCGGCTGCAAGGCTGTGGCGACCGACGTTTGTGTGCCGATCTCAAAACTCGCCGAAGCGGTCGGGCGCGCGAACGCCAAAGCGGCGGAGCTGGGTCTGATCGCGCCCATCGTCGGCCACGCAGGCGATGGCAATTTCCACGCCTCGCTGCTTCTGGATATGGACGACGCGGATGAAGTCGCCCGCGCCGAAGACTTCATCAGCTGGCTCAACGAGCTCGCGATCTCGATGGAGGGGACATGCACGGGGGAGCATGGCATCGGACAGGGCAAACGCCCCTATCTGGTCAAGGAACTGGGAGCGGCAGTGGGCGTCATGGGCGCGATCAAACAGGCGTTCGACCCCGATAACATTATGAACCCGGGCAAGATTCTTCCCGAATCCCTAGCGTAGTCGGGGCGGCGCGCGCGGTATATCGATCCCTGCCATGGGCAGGGATGCGATGCCTCCGGCGGGGATTTTTAACCATTTGGAAGCGGCCTACGTGCGAGTTTTTCGACGTTGGTCGCATTTGTGCTGTCTTTGGTCGGCTGGGTTCTGCGTTTTGCGCGGGGGCTGCTAAATGTCGCTAAGACCTATTCTGGCGGAGCATTGGATTCATGAAAACTCAAGTCAAAGCACTGGTTGTGGGCGGCGGTGCCGTTGGCACGTCGATTGCCTATCATCTGGCCCGCGCCGGATGGGACGATGTGATGCTGCTTGAGCGGGACGAGCTGACCTCGGGGTCTACATGGCACGCGGCAGGGCTGTTGCCCTATTTCAACATGTCCTATGCGACGACCCACATCCACGACTATTCGATCAAGTTCTACAAGACGCTTGAGGAAGAGACCGGCCTGAACGCGGGCTTTGCCGTGGTGGGGAACCTGCGCATGGCGCAGACGGACGAGCGCATGGACGAATACATGCTCTATGCCTCGACCGCCGAGACCTGCGGCGTGCCCTATACCTTCATGACGCCGGACGAGATCAAGGCAAAATGGCCGCTGATCAAGACCGACGATCTGAAAGGCGCGCTGTACCACCAGACGGACGGCTACATTAACCCCGCCGATGTCACCATGGCGATGGCCAAGGGCGCGCGGCAGCGGGGGGTGGCGATTGAGCGCAAGTGGCAGGCGGATGCCTTTCACTGGAATGGCGAGGCGTGGGAGGTTACCATCACCAAGATGGTCGAGAAAGGCGGGAACCTAGTCCCCTCGGACGAGCAGGTCGTGATCACCGCGGAGCATGTCGTTACCGCCAGCGGCAACCACGCGCAGCGCACCGCCAAGATGCTGGGCATCAAGATGCCCGCCATTCCAGTCGAACATACGTTTATCGTGATGGATCAGGACCCCGAGCTGGTCAAATGGCGCGCCGACGGCAATCCGGAGCACCCGGTCGTGCGGGACGCCGACAATGAATCCTACGCCCGCGAAGAGCGGGGCGGCTGGATTTTGGGCATCTATGAGCGCGGCGCGCCTGCACGGTTCGAATATGGGGTGCCGGACAGCTTCCGGGCCGATCTGTTTCCGCTGGATCTGGACCGGATCGCGGATCAGTATATGGCGATGGCCGAACGCGTTCCGTCTTGTGCGGACTCCGGCCTCAAGGACGATTTCAACGGGCCGATCTGCTATACGCCCGACGGCAACCCGCTGGTTGGTCCGGCACCCGGCCTGCGCAATATGTGGCTGGCCGAAGGGTTCTCTTTCGGGATCACGGCTGCGGGGGGCACGGGCTACTACCTTGCGCAGATGATGGTCGAGGGCGAGGCCGAGATCGACATGGCGTCGCTGGACCCCAAACGCTATGGCGACTGGATGACCACCGAATATGCCGCGCGCAAGAACGAAGAGGCCTATGAGCACGTCTATATCCTGCACCACCCGGATGAGGAGCGCCCCGCGTGTCGGCCCTTGCGTACCTCGCCTGCCTATGACCGTCAGGCCGCCCGTGGCGCACAGTTCGGCCATGTGAACGGGTGGGAACGCCCGAACTACTTTGCGCCGCTGGGGTTCAATGACCACGACAGCCGGTCCTTCCGGCGCGGCGGCTGGTGGCAGCATGCGGTCGATGAGGCCAAGGCGATCCGCGAGGGCGTGGGCCTGATCGATGCGACCGCCTTTACCAAACATCTGGTCAAGGGGCCGGGGGCCACTGCCTTTCTGGATTGGTTCACCTGCAACAAGTTGCCCTCCGTCGGGCGCATCAACCTGACCTATGCGCTGACGATCAACGGCACCACGCGCACCGAATATACCATCGTGCGGCTCGCTCAGGATGAATACTACCTTGTGTCCGCCGGGGCCTGGACGGCCTATGACAGTGATTTCCTGCGCAAGGCCATTGCCGATAAAGCGCCCGAATTCGGGTATATCGAATGTCATGACGTGACCACGCAATGGGGTGTCTTTGCCATCGCGGGCCCCAAATCGCGCGATGTCCTGAAAGAGGTCATCAAGGACGCGGACCCCGAGACGGTGCTGAGCAACAAGCGGTTCCCCTGGTTGACCATGCGCAATATCGAGCTGGGGATGGTCCCCGTCCGCGCCATCCGCGTCGCCTATACCGGAGAGCTCGGCTGGGAGCTGCACCACCCGATCGAGATGCAGAACCACCTGTTCGATCTGCTGGAGAAGGCGGGCGAGAAACACGGGATGAAACTGGTGGGCGCGCGGGCACAGAACTGGCTGCGGCAAGAGAAATCCTACCGCGCTTTCGGCAATGAACTGGGCCGCGATGCCACCCCGCTAGAGGCCGACCTGCCGCGCTTTGTCGACCTGTCCAAGGACTTCCACGGCAAGGACGCAATGCAGGCCCATGGTATCCGCAGCAAATGTGTGACCTTGCTGATCGACGGGCCCGACGACGCCGACCCTTGGGGCCGCGAAGTGCTGTATCACGGCGACACCCGTGTTGGTCGCCTGACCTCGGGCGGGTATTCGGTGGCCTTCGGGAAATCCATCGGCATGGGCTACGTCAAACCCGACATCGCGGTGGTTGGCACAAAGCTGAAGGTCAAGATGTTCGACCAGCTATGGGATGCCGAAGTTGTGGAGGACAGCCCCTACGACCCGAAAAACGCGACCATCCGCGTGGATGGATGAGGCTCGAACCTAGTCGAGCGGCGGCATGCTCTGCCGCTCGGCCATGCGCTGCCGGTGATGTTGAAGATACGCAGGGTCGGGTAGGAACCGTTCTGGTAACTGTAACCTTTCGGAGGTCCCGGTAGCTAGTTTGCGTTTAGATTCGGCGGGCAAATCATCGGCCATGATCATGCGGTAATCATCGTCAAAACTGATCAGATGTCGGTCAAAGGCGCGATCATGAAGGGCGTTCAGGCAAATGCCATTTTCGGGGTAGAACCGTTGAGCATCGTCCTCTTGCCACCCGACGATATGGCTTGCGGTCAGCAGGCGTGTATCGTCGATACCCGTTAGTGCACAGCGAGAGCGATAGTTGTTCAGGATCATCTCGCGAAAGAAGCTTTGTCCGGGCCGCTGCACAACCGTACGTTCGGTGACTTCGGCTTGCTTTGCGATCCAGTTTGCCTGCCGCTGCTCGGAAAAACCGGGTGTCTGCTGGGGTGACGGCAAGATCTGCGCTTCATAGGCATTAAATACGATAGAGGGGTCTTGCCGGAACCGCGCCCAGACTTGCCGGTCCATCGCAGAAAGGTTGCCGAGCCCCCTTTGCGACAGTGTGTCATCCAGCGCGGCAAGATTGGACAGTTTCATTGCCACGGCCGATGGCGTGCGTCCGATCCGTTCTGCCATGCGGATGATCTGCGGTGTGCCGGAATGGAACTTGCCAAAAGGAAGCCGCAGATACAGTGACAAAGCCTCAGTGACCTCGTCTTCGGTCCAATTTCGACGTGTGGTCATATACCTGCCGTTTTCGCTCGGAAAATCCTGCCAGGTTCAATTTATAATTGCAATGTCAAAGGTCTTGCCCTGGTAGATTGTGGTGGTGATCTACGGCACCTGACGCCGCACGAGCCAGTTGTCCCAACTGCTGGGGCTGCCGGCATAGACGTTGATGTCGATGTCTCCTGCGGCACCCGGGACGCGGCCGGTGCTGGTGTATTGCCAGAAGGTCCAGCGCTCGTCGGGGTATTTCTCGGACGGGTGGGCGGCGGTGGAGCGGAGCCAGAATTCGACACCGCGCAGACGCCCCATGTCATTCTGGGCATAGAACTCCGGCGTGGTGTAGACGACGGGCTGCTGCCCGTAATGCGCGCGCAGGATGCTTAGGAACGTCTGCGCGTTGCGGCGGACGGTATCGGCGGGCGGGCGCAGGGTGCAGGTGGGGGAAAAGGGGTTCCACTCCAGATCCAGCACGGGGGGCAGCATGCCCGGCGCTTTGGGCACGTTTTCGATGAACCAGCGGGCCTGTTTCTCGGGCGTCGTGCAGAAATAATAGAAGTGATAGGCCCCGCGGGCGACACCGGCGCGGCCGGCACCGTCCCAGTGGTTCTGGAACATCGGGTCCAGCAGATCGCCGCCTTCGGTGGCTTTGATGAAGGCGAAGTTCACGCCGGAGACGCGGGCCTCGCCCCAGTTCAGCGGTTGCTGGAAGCGCGCCACATCGATGCCGTGCACCGCATAGCGTTCGGGGCTTTGGCCGGGCCAGTCGAACGGCTTGCGGTCGCCGAAATTGGCCGCCGTCACATCCCCCACAGGGACAGAGAGTTGCGGCGCACCACAGGCCGAAAGGGCAAGGGCAGAGAGGAGGGCAAGGACGCGAAGTCGGGGCATAGGGTCACGGCTTTCGTGCGATAAAGGCCAGATTATTGGCGGGCATGTCGATCCTGTCGATCGGGCTTAGTGCAGCATCGCTGAGCCAACGCGTGATGTCGACCGTATCCTTGTACCCGATCGCAGGATCGGCGGTGCGCAGCTCGGCGTCGAATTTCGCATCTCCGTCGGAGGTGAGCACACCCTCGCGGCGGAACGGACCATAGAGGATCAACGTGCCACCGGGGGCGAGCGCAAGCGCGGCTTCGGCGATGACCTGCTGTGCGGCACCCGTCGGGATCAAATGCAGCAGGTTGGCGAGGAAGATCAGGTCTTGCGGTGGCAATGGCTTGTGCCAGCCCGTCGCCGTGGCATCCAGCGGTGCGGCGGGGGCGACGTTGGTCAGCCCGGCCTCGGCGATATAGGCGTCGATGCTGGCGCGGCGGTCGGGGGCGGGCTCGGTCGGCTGCCAGTGCAAATCGGGTAGGGCGCGGGCGAAGGCGGCAATATGTTGCCCCGTCCCGCTGGCAATCTCGAGCGCGCGACCTGTCTGAGGTGCATGGTCACGCAGCAGGTCACACAGGGCGTCTTTGTTCCGGTCGGCGGCGGGGGCGTGCAGCATGGCACCGCGGGTGGGCAGAGCGACGCTGGCGCTTGGGGGAAGCTTGGCTGTCATGCGCGCAGCCTATCGGGGCGCAATGCCTCGACCACCGGATCGGGCAGCGACGGCGCGTTGCCAAGGGTCAGATCGGCCACCAGTTGCGAGGCGGCGGCGCTGGTCTGGAAACCGTAGCCGCCTTGTCCTGCGCTCCAGATGAAGTCGGGCTGGGCGGGATCGGGGCCCAGCACCAACGTGCGGTCCACGGCAAAGCTGCGCAGCCCCGCCCATGTCGCGATGGGTTTCGTCAGCGGCACGGCGACCATGTTCTGATACCGCTCCAGCCCTTCGGCCAGCACCATGTCGTCGGCCCATGCGTCCTGCGGTTCGGTCGCGTCCTCATCGGCGGGCGAGATCAACAGCGCACCCGCGTCAGGCTTGGCGTACCATGTTTCGCCCACGCCAAAGAACATCGGCCAGCGCGATAGGTCATGCCCCCCCGGTGCCGCAATGCGGGCCATGGACCGGCGGTAGGGGGTGATGCCGATGGGGGGCACACCGGCCAGAATGGCGATCTGGTCGGCCCAGGCTCCGGCGGCGTTGACCAGTTTTGCGGCGTGATGGATGTGCGGGCCTGCGGTGACCTTCCACGTATTGCCCGTGCGGGTGATGGATGTGACGGGATGCCCGGTTTCAATCCGTCCGCCATTGCCGCGTAGCTCTTTGGCGAAATCCTGCAGCAGACGGTCGGTATCAATATCATGGGCGTCAGCGTGGTAGCCGGCAAAGGCGATGCGCTCGGCGGCCAGGATCGGCACAAGGCGGAGCGCATCGTCGGGGGTGATCTGTTCGACCCCCATATGGGCGAGATCGCTGTGAAACGCCTCTTCCTCGTGGCGGTCGGCGATGATCATCAGGCCGCGCGGGGACAGGTAGCCGCCGTCGCGCAGATAGCCGACGGTGGCCTTGTTCAGCGCCCGCACGGAGGGGGCACCGTAATTCTCTTCGATCAGCGCGGCCGACCGGCCAGAGGCGTGATAGCCAAGCGCTTTTTCCCCTTCGATCACCGTGACTTTTGCATCACCGGACAGGCGCGCCGCGGCCGAGATGCCCGCGATGCCGCCGCCGATCACAAGGATATCGGATGTGCTTTCTGTCATAGGTACCCCCTGTCCCTTGCACTGGTTTCACGCAGGCCTGTCCCGCCGGCCCCACGTTCCGTGCTTATGGGTGACATGGGCCGGTGGGACGTGCAACCGCGCGGTTAGGCATCGGTTTTGCCGCGCGCGGTGGCGCGACCATAGGCGGGGCGCGCGTGGATCATCTCGACAAAGCCAGCGAGTGCGGGATAATCCTTGGCGCGGCCCTGCTGCATCGCGATCTCTGCCGGAAAGCTGAGCATGATATCCGCCGCCGACAGCGTATCCTGCACAAAATGCCCCGAGGCGCGCACGCGGCTGTTCATGTAGCTATAGTGGTTGTCCAGTTCAGACGCGATGCGCGGATGCAGCGGCGCACCGGCGTCGCCCAAACGGCTGACATAGAGGTTCAGCAGGATCGGCGTCATCGCGGACCCTTCGGCGAAATGCATCAGTTCAAGGTGCTGCAAATAGGCGGCGCTGTCACGATCGGGGATCATCTGCGGCGCGAAACGGGTGCAAAGCACCTCGGTGATGGCCGCGCTCTCGGCGATCAGCGTGCCGTCGATCTCGACCATGGGGGATTTGCCCAAGGGGTGCACGAGCTTTAGCTCGGGCGGGGCGAGGTTGGTCTTGGCATCGCGGGTATAGGGAATGACATCATAAGGCGCGCCGATTTCTTCGAGCAGCCACAAAATGCGATGAGAGCGGGACCGGTTCAGGTGGTGGATTTTGATCATGACGCTGATGATAGCGTGTTGCAGGCGGATGGGTAGTGGGCATGCATCCCCCGCGCCGTATTTGACAAGCGACGCGGGGGCTTGAGGTCATGTCAGACGGTGGCGCAGCGCGGGTAGGCGCGACAGGATCAACACATCGACCGCCAGCACGCTCAGCAGCACGGCCCCGGCCATGGGGAAGGCCATCGACACGAACAGCCCGACCAGCACGGCACCCTGCCACAACGGCAGCTCTGACGGCATGGGCGGGGCGGAGAGGCGGCCAGCGGCGGTAGGGCGACGCTTCCACCAAAGCACCAGCGCACTGACGCAGAGGAACAGCACCGACAGGCAGACCAGCGTATTGGCCAGCACGCTCAGCAGCCCCAAGGTGCCCATGTGCAGCGCAATCCCCACCGCCATGGCTTTGCCCGCAAGCGAATAATCGGCATAGCGCACATCGGCGAGGATATTGCCGCTGTGCTGGTCGATATGCACGGTGCGGTCCGACATCGGGTCGGTGCTGTCAGTGTTCATGGAATCGCGGCTCAGCGTCCAGACGCCGGTATCGTCCTGCGGCAGGTTCATCTGATAGCGCGCGTCAAAGCCGATCTCGCGCGCCAATGCATCGATGCTGTCAATCGTGACGGCCCCTGCAACCCCCGCAGCCCCAGCCGCGCTGCCAGAGGCAGGCATCGGCGTTTGTTCCAGCGCCCAAGGCACCTCGCGGCGGTGGTGGTTCATGCTGGCGTGGATGTCGTCCGAGAGGGGCACGGCATCCCATTTCTCGGCAGGGAACTGGCTCCAGGCTTGCACCATCTTGCCGCCCCAGATGCCCGCCCAGGACAGGCCCGAGATCAGGAACAGCACCAGAAAGGCCGATACCCAGATGCCCACAACACCATGCAGCGATTTCCACATCGCACGGCCCTTGGTGAAACGTGGCACCAGCGTTCCGCGCCAGCCTGCACCACGCGGCCACCACATATAAAGCCCCGTGGCAATCAGCACCAAGGCGATCGAGGCCGCGGCTTCTATCATGCGATCACCGGTCACCCCCAGCATCAGATCACTGTGGATGCCATCCGCGAAATCATACCAGCCGGACCGACGCGGAAAGCTCTCGATCACCTTGGCCGTATAGGGATCAACCGCAACCATCACCGCATCCCCATCGTGGTCCACGCGGAACAGGGCCGCCAGATCAGGCGCGCGTGGGGCCACATATTGCACCAGCGTGCCGCCGGGCACGGCCTCGACCGCGGCTTGTGACTGTGCCGAGACCGACAGAACGGTTTCCTGCACGGTCACCGGGGTAAATTCACCGTCGCGCCCGTCGATCCAGGCGATCCACAGCATCGCCATACCGGTTATGGCGAGAACCGACAGAAAGGGCAGCACGAACAGCCCCGCATAGAAATGCCAGCGCCATGCAGCAAAGTAGAGTTTGTTCACGCCGCCGTCGGGTTGCGTGGTTTGGGTAGGGGTCGTCATATGAGGGCTCCAAGCCTAAGGGCCTGCATCATCGGCAGGCGGAAAGAATGAACAGATGGGATGGATGTTCAGACTTGGGGCGGGGCGCGGGTCAGCCGGCTGGGGTCAGGCTTGCGTGTGTGCAGCAGCCGCTTCGCCACAAAGCGCAGGGTTTGCGTTTTCTCAAGCACGGGAACGGGCAGGCCGGTGACCGCTTCGGGCAGCGCCATGGCACCGATCAGGCGGCAGGTCTTGCAATCGGCCATATTGCCTGAGTGCGGGCTATCACCGGTGCCGCATAGGTCCGCCAGCGCGCCGCCATTGGCAACATAGGCTTGCAGCTCGGGCGACAGGTCTACGGGCGCGAAACGATGCGCAAACCCCGATGTCGCAAGCGACAGCAGCACCAGAACGGTGGCAAGCAGTTGGCAGGGGAAGGCGGGCAGAAAGCGCATGTACCTTCTGTAGGCAGCTTGGTCGCCCCGCACCAGATGCGTTTTGTCGCAAGACGGGGCACCGCGGTGATTTCGCAACAAAAAAGGCCCCGCGGATGCGAGGCCTTTGATCGTGTCAGGTCAGTGTCCGGCTTAGTTCGGAATGTCGCCCTTGATGCCTTCGACATAGAAGTTCATGCCCGCCAGCGTGCCGTCATCGGCTGTTTCGCCTTCCGCCAGGAAATCGGAACCGTCCTGCTTTTTCAGCGGGCCGGTGAACGGGTGGTAGGACCCATCCGCGATCGATGCTTTCAGCGCCAGCGCTTCTTCTTTCACGTCAGCAGGCACGGCGTCCGTAATCTCGCCGATACCAACCATGCCGGCACCGATGCCGTCCCATGTGTCTTTGCTTTCCCAGGTGCCATCCATGACCGCTTTGGTGCGGGCGATGTAGTAGGGGGCCCAATCGTCAATGATCGACGAGACGCGCGGCTTGGGCGCGTATTGCGCCATGTCGGACGCCTGACCAAAGGTGATCACGTCGCCCGCTTCTTGCGCCGCCGCCTGAGGTGCTGTGGAATCGGTGTGCTGCAGGACAACATCCGCACCCTGTTCGATCAGAACCTTGGCCGCATCTGCTTCTTTGGCGGGGTCAAACCATGTGTAGGCCCAGACGATCTTGAACTCGACATCGGGGTTCACCTTCTTGGCGTGGATATAGGCCGAGTTGATGCCACGGATCACTTCGGGGATCGGGAAGGACCCGATATAGCCGATGATGTTCGATTTGGTCATCTTGCCCGCGATGTGACCCTGAATGGCGCGACCTTCGTAGAAACGCGCGGAATAGGTCGACACGTTGTCGGCACGCTTGTAGCCGGTGGCGTGTTCGAATTTCACATCCGGGAATTTGCCCGCGACGTTGATGGTCGGGTCCATATAGCCAAAAGACGTGGTAAAGATCAGGTCCGCGCCGTCCAGCGCCATCTGCGTCATCACACGCTCGGAATCGGGGCCCTCGGCCACGTTTTCAACAAAGACGGTTTCGACCGCGTCGCCGAATTCTTTCTCGACTGCCAGACGGCCCTGGTTGTGTTCATAGGTCCAGCCGCCATCGCCGACGGGGCCAACAAAGACAAAACCGACTTTGGTCTTGTCTTGGGCATATGCGCCGCCCGCAAGCCCAAGCGCCAGTGCCGCGCTGGCCATAAGTGTGGTGAATTTCATAACGTAGTCCCCTGAGTAGCGCGCCTTTTATCCGGCGCTTGAAGATAGGCCCCTAGTGAGAGGCGTGGAAAGTGCGGCCCAGCGATGCCGGCGCAGCGCTTTTATCCGCGGAAAGGATCACCAGCACAAGGATGGTGATGAGGTAGGGCGACATTGCCAGATACTCGACCGGAATGGCAACGCCCGCGCCTTGCAGATTCAGCTGAAGCTGCGTGATACCGCCAAAAAGATAGGCACCCAGCAACAGCCGCCAGGGCTTCCAGCTGGCAAAAACCACCAGCGCAAGGGCGATCCAGCCCACACCGGCGGTCATGCCTTCTGTCCATTGGGGCACACGGATTAGGCTGATGTAGGCCCCGCCCAGACCGGCACAGGCCCCGCCGAACATGATCGCCAGCGTGCGGATGCGCACCACCTTATAGCCAAGGGCGTGGGCCGCCTCGTGGCTTTCGCCGACAGCGCGCAGGATCAGCCCCATGCGGGTGAATTTCAGCACTGCCCAAACGGCGACGACCAGCGCAAAGCCCAAGTACAGAATGATATCATGGGAAAAGAAGATCGGCCCGATGACGGGGATGTCATGCAGCGGGCCAAAGTTCACATCCGGCAGGCGCGGTGGTTTGATCCCGACATAGCTTTGCCCAAGCAACGCCGAAAACCCCAGCCCGAACAGCGTCAGCGCCAAGCCCGATGCGACCTGATTAGCCAGCGTGATCTGGGTCAGGAAGGCGAACAGCAGGCTCAGCAACGCGCCCCCCACGGCCGCGGCGGCAAAGCCCAATAGGGGCGATCCGGTTTCAACGGCGGTCGCAAAGCCGCAGATCGCGCCGATGATCATCATCCCTTCGACCCCAAGGTTCAGCACGCCGGATTTCTCGACCACCAACTCGCCCAAAGCGGCAAAGATCAGCGGCGTCGCCGCTACCAGAAAGCCCGCGACAAAGAGCACCGGATTGATTGCAGACAGATCCATTACGCGACCTCCGTCCGGCCAAGGCGCAGCCGGTAATGGGTGAAAAGATCAAAGGCGAGCAGGAAGAACAGCAACATCCCCTGAAACACCTGGATGGCAGCGGCAGGCAGTCCCAACTGGCTTTGCGCGATGTCGCCCCCGATATAGGTCAGCGCCATCAGACCACCGGCCAGCAGGATACCCACCGGGTGCAACCGCCCCAGAAAGGCGACGATGATCGCGGTGAACCCGTAGCCCACGTTGAAATCGATGGTGATCTGCCCCGCAGGACCCGCGACCTCGAACATCCCTGCCAGACCGGCCAGCAAACCCGACATGCCCATGCAGAACAAAACCAGTCGCGTCGGGTTCACGCCGGAAAACCGCGCCGCCCGCGGTGCCTCCCCGGTCACGCGGATGGCAAAGCCCAACCGGTGCCGCGCCAATAAGACATAGGCAAAGATCACCGCGATCAGCGCGGCAACCACCCCCCAATGCATCCCCGATCCCGCGATTAACTCACCATTATGGGCCGATGCATATTGCTGCAGGTTGCGGCTGCCCGGAAAGCCGAAACCTTCGGGGTTTTTCAGCAACCCAAGGCTGACAGAGGCGAGGAATTGTTCCGCCACATAGACCAGCATCAATGACACGAGAATCTCGTTCGTCCCGAATTTGACCTTGAGCACGGCAGGGATCATGGCCCAGACCCAACCGCCAAGCGCGCCTGCAAGCACCATCACCGGAAAGATAAAAACACTTTCTGCGGGGTAGAAGGCCAGACCTGCACCGGCACCGCAAATGGCCCCCATGATGTACTGGCCCTCGGCCCCGATGTTCCAGATCCCCGCCTTGAACCCCAGCGACAGGCCAATGGCGATCAAGACCAGGGGTGCCCCTTTCACCAGCAACTGCGGGCGATAGTAAAAGGCGAAATCGCCGAACAGCGGCTCCCAGAAAATCGTCATGATCGACGCGACAGGGTCTTTGCCAAGCACCGCGAACAGCGCGCCGCCAAAAACCATCGTGGCAATCACCGCCAGAACCGGCGTTGCATAGGAAAACGCCCAGCTGGCCTGCGGCCGTTTCTCAAGCCGCATCATGCCGCGCCCCAGTTCTTGTCATCTGCTTCATTTTGCAAGGAAAACTCCACGGGGGTGTGGGGGTGTGAAACCCCCGCAAGCAACGCGTCAAACATGCGCCACCTCCATCCCGTGGGCCCCGCCCATCATCAATCCGATCTCGTCCACCGTCAGCCCTGCCGCGGCGCGCGGCTCCGACAGGCGGCCCTCGTTCAGCGCGGCGAAGCGGTCCGAGATTTCCATCAGCTCGTCCAGATCCTGACTGATCACGATCACGGCTGTGCCATTCTCGGCCAGATCCAGCAGCGCCTGCCGGATCGCCGCCGCGGCAGAGGCATCGACCCCCCATGTGGGCTGATTGACCACCAGCACCTGCGGATTTTGCAACACCTCGCGGCCGATGACGAATTTTTGCAGGTTCCCGCCCGACAGCGACCGCGCGGCATTGCCGGGGCCGGGGGTGCGCACGTCGAAATCCGCGATGATACGTTCGGCAAACCGTTTGGCGGCGGGCCAGTTCAACATGCCGCGCCGCTCCAGTTTTTCGCGCACGGCACCGGTCAGCATCGCGTTCTCGGTCAGGGACATATCAGGGGCGGCGGCATGGCCAAGCCGTTCCTCGGGCGCGGTCAGGATACCCAGACGGCGGCGCGCGGTGGGGCCAAGCTGGCCCACGTCCTGACCCTCGAACCCGATCATGCCAGCGGCGGTCGGCAACTCGCCCGACAGGGCCGACAGCAATTCATCCTGCCCGTTGCCCGCCACGCCACCGATGCCCAGAATCTCGCCCGCGCGGACTTGCACGGTGATGTCACGCAGCGGCATGCCAAAGGAACTCGGCGAGGGCGCGGACAGCCCCTTCAGGTCCAGCTTGACCGCGCCGGGCGTCTTGCCTGCGCGGGTCGGTGTCTTGAGCGTGCTGCCCACCATCATTTCTGCCATATCCCGTGCCGTCGTCTCTGACGGGGTGCAATGGCCTACCACCTTGCCCAAACGCAGGATCGTGGCGCTGTCACACAGGCTGCGGATCTCTTCGAGCTTGTGCGAGATATAGAGGATCGCGGTGCCCTCGGCGCTGAGCTTGCGTAGGGTTTTGAACAGGATTTCAACCTCTTGCGGGGTCAGAACGCTGGTAGGTTCATCCATGATCAACAGTTTGGGGTCTTGCAGCAGGCAGCGGATGATCTCGACCCTCTGGCGTTCACCGGCCGAAAGGTCGCCGACGATGCGGTCGGGGGCCAGCGGCAGGCCGTAGGCCTCGGACACATCGCGGATCTGCTTGCTGAGGGTGCGCAGCTTGGGCGCGTTCTCCATCCCGAGGGCGATGTTTTCGGCCACGCTGAGCGCATCAAACAGTGAGAAATGCTGGAACACCATGCCCACACCGGCGGCGCGTGCGGCGCGGGGCTCGTGCGGGGCGAAACTGGCTCCGTGCATCTGCATCGTGCCGCTATCGGGTTTGACCAGCCCATAGATCATCTTGACCAGCGTCGACTTGCCCGCGCCGTTTTCCCCCAGCAGCGCGTGGACCTCGCCCGGCGCGATCCGCAGTGTCACGTCATCATTGGCGACAACACCGGGGTAGGCTTTGGTCAGCCCGGAAAGCGCCAGAAGGGGCGTGTCGGTCATGCGCAGCGTTCCTTTTGTGTCAAACGAACCTGTTTATTCGTGCGGGCGGGTTCAAATTGCAAGAGTTGCGTGGCCACCCCAAGCGCAATCGCTTGAGGATGCTTGCCAAATTGCCGCGCGCCGATGGGGCAGGTGATGCGGGCGATCTGTTCGGGGGCATGGCCAAGGGCGACCAGACGGCTACGAAACCGCGCCCATTTCGTGTCTGACCCGATCAACCCGCCAAAGGCGAAATCGCGTTGCAGCAAGCGGTGGCAGAGCTCCAGATCGTCGTCATGGGCCGGTGTCATGATAAAATGTGCAGCGTCATCTTCAGCGCTGTGCAGCGCGGCACCCCAAGGGGCATCGACGCCGCTGACGCCCTCTGGCAGATCGTCCAGATACCCGGGGCGCGGGTCGGCGAGTATGACGCGAAACTGCGGCAGCGGGGCCAGAATACGCGCCAGCGCGCTGCCGACATGGCCCGCGCCGTGAATGACCACTTGCCGCGAGTGCTGCCACAGCGGCTCTGCCAACCAGCCACCGTGCAGGGTAATAGCGAGCGGTGTCGTGCCGCCACTGGCACGGTCGATCTTGGCGCGAAAACTGTCGGCAAGGGGCGGGGCCGCCGGATCAACAGCGCGCAGGTAGATGTCGGGGTAGGTGTCGGGCAGGGCTTCGACTGTGGCGGCGTCGAAACGCTCTGTCACGACTGTCACCGCCCCGCCGCAGCATTGGTTCATCGCGGGGCCAAGGGCGGCGCGGGTCAGCTTGCTGCGGGGGTCGCCCGCCAGCATGGCGGCGGCGTCGCGCATCGATTGCAGCTCAAGCTGGCCGCCGCCGATGGTGCCGGACGCACCGCCCGCCCAAACCAGCATCGACGTTCCCGCCGGACGCGGGGCAGAGCCTTTGACCTGCACCAGAACGATGCGCGCCACCGTGCCATGCGCGGCAACGGCCTGCGCCAGGGCTGCGCGGTCAAAGGGCATTGCGGGCCTTCCCGATGGCGGTCAGCACTGCTTCGGCCGTGGCGGGTGTTTGCAGGTCGCCAAACCCGTCGCCACAGGCGCTCACCGCATCCGACAGCGCCATAAAGGCCGAGATGCCCAGCATCAGCGGCGGCTCCCCCACCGCTTTTGACCGGTAAATCGTCTGCGCAGGGTTGGGCTCGTCCCAAAGCGCCACGTTGAACACATCGGGCCGGTCCGAGATGGCGGGGATTTTGTAGGTCGACGGCGCATGGGTTTTCAGCGTGCCTTTGGCATCCCAGACGAGTTCCTCGGTCGTGAGCCAGCCCGCGCCCTGCACATAGCCGCCTTCGATCTGGCCGATGTCCAGCGCGGGGTTCAGCGATGCGCCTGCGTCATGCAAGATGTCCGCGCGCAAAATGCGGTTTTCGCCCGTCAGCGTGTCGATCACCACTTCGGTGACGGCTGCGCCATAGGCAAAGTAGAAGAACGGGCGGCCCTTGCCCTTGATGCGGTCCCATTCGATTTCGGGTGTCTTGTAGTAGCCGGTGGACGACAGCGACACGCGGTTTTCATAGGCAGAGGCGGCAGCTTGGGCAAAGCTGATCACCTCTTCCCCGATATGAACCTGGCCTTGGGCAAAGCGTATCTGGTCTGCGGTGGTCTGATAACGCTCGGCCAGATGGTCGGCGATGCGGTCGCGGATCGTGTCGCAGGCCGCTTGCACCGCCATGCCGTTCAGGTCCGTCCCCGAAGACGCCGCCGTGGCCGAGGTATTGGGTACCTTGCCCGTATCCGTCGCGGTGATCTTGACGACCGAGAGGTCAACGCCAAAGCGACTGGCGGCGACCTGCGCGATCTTCTGGAACAGGCCCTGACCCATTTCCGTGCCGCCGTGGTTCAGGTGGATCGACCCGTCCTGATAGACATGCACCAACGCCCCCGCCTGATTAAGGTGGGTGAGGGTAAAAGAGATGCCGAACTTGACCGGCGTCAGCGCGATGCCGCGTTTCAGAACCGGCTGTGTCGCGTTCCAGTCGGCAATGGCGGCGCGGCGGGCGGCGTAGTCTGATGTCTGGGCCAGCCGGTCGGTCAGCGCGTTGATGATACAGTCCTGCACCGGTTGGTGGTAGGGGGTGGTTTGCAGACCCGTGGGCTGGGGTGGCGTGCTTTCCTGTGGTGCGGGCGGTGCCCCGCGAGAAGCAAGATCAGCCTCGGTATCATGGGGCAGGGCGCGGTGGTCACGGGCCTGTCCGGTAGCGTCAGGCTGCATCACATCGGCGTAGAAATTGGCCCGCCGCACCGCCAGCGGATCAAACCCGAGTGACTGCGCGATATGGTCCATAACCCGTTCGATGCCCACGATCCCCTGTGGCCCGCCAAACCCGCGAAACGCCGTGGCGCTTTGCGTGTTGGTGCGCAAGCGGTGCGAGGTGATGCGGATGTTATCGAGGTGATAGGCATTATCCGCATGCAGCATCGCACGGTCGGCCACGGGCAGGGACAGGTCCATCGCCCAGCCACAGCGGGTGTAATGGGTGAAATCCAGCGCCGAGATGCGGCCAGTGGCGTCAAAGCCTACGGTATAGTCAATGCGGAAATCATGGCGTTTGCCTGTGACGATCATATCGTCATCGCGGTCATATCGCATTTTGCAGGGGCGTCCCGTGCGCGCGGCCGCGACGGCACAGGCCACGGCGAGCGCATTGCCCTGACTTTCCTTGCCGCCGAAACCACCGCCCATGCGCCGCGTCTCTACCCGCACGGCGTGCATCGGCGTGCCAAGCGCCTCTGCCACCTTGTGCTGGATCTCGGTCGGGTGCTGGGTGGAGGAATGAACGACCATGTCGCCATTATCTTGCGGCAGGGCGAGGGCGGCCTGACCTTCGAGGTAGAAATGCTCTTGCCCGCCGATATTGATCGTCCCGCTCAGAGTTTGGGGGGCGGTGGTCAGCGCGGCTGTGGCATCGCCTTTTTGGTAGATGCGGGGGCCATCCTCGAACCGTGCATCGGCGGCCAGCGCCTCTTCGATGGTCAGGATCGGCGCGGTCGGGGTGATGTCCACCGCCCCAAGCCGCGCGGCGTGGCGAGCGGCAAGGTGGGTTGTCGCGATGACCATGAAGACGGGCTGGCCCGCATAATGTACCGCGTCGGTGGCCAGCAGGGGTTCGTCATGGTTTGACGGGGATACGTCATTGTCAAACGGCAGATCTGCCGCCGTCAGCACCGCCACCACACCGGGGGCAGCAGCGACATCGCGCAGGTCCATGCCGTTGAGCGTGCCCGAGGCCACCGTGCTCAGTCCAAAGGCGATATGCAGCGTTGTGGCCGGTGTCGGGATGTCGTCCACGTAACGCGCAGCCCCCGTGACATGGAGCTTGGCTGCATCATGGGGGAGGGGTTTGGCAACGCTCATGCTGTCACCTCGTGCAGGTTCGTGGGCAGGCCGTTCACGTCATGCAGATAGCGCAGCAGCAGGTTCTGGGCGGTCAGCAGGCGATACTGCGCCGAGGCGCGCATGTCGCTCATCGGCTGATAATCCAGCGCCATCGCATCCATCGCGCGGCGGATCGTCGCCTCGTCAAAAGGTTGGTTGATCAACAGGGCTTCGGTCTGGCTTGCCCGTTTCGGTGTGCCTGCCATGCCGCCAAAGGCGATGCGTGCGTCTGTGATTACATCGCCCGCGCGGGTGATGTTGATACAGCCGCACAGGGCCGAGATGTCCTGATCGAAACGTTTGCTGATCTTGTAGCAGCGCAGGCTGTCATCCTTGCCGGTGGGGAGCTTCGGGACGGTGATCGCCTCGACAAATTCTCCGGGGGCGCGGTCCTGTTTGCCGTAGTCGATAAAGAAGTCCTCAAGCGGCAGGCTCCTGCGGGTGTCGCCGTGACGCAGGTGCAATGTTGCCCCCATCGCGATCAGCGCCGGAGGGCCGTCCCCGATGGGCGAGCCATTGGCGATGTTGCCCCCGATGGTGGCCGCATTGCGCACCTGCGCCGAGCCATACCGCCGCAGCATCGCGCCCAAGCTGGGATAGAGCGGGCCAAAATGCGCGGTGAGCGTGGCAAGGGTGGTGGCTGCGCCGATGCGCCAGTGATCCCCGCCATCGGTGACGCCGCGCAGGTCGGGGATCTGGTTGAGAAACACGACCGGCCCCAGATCGCGGAATTGTTTAGTGACCCAGAGGCCGACATCCGTTGCCCCCGCAATCAGGGTCGCATCGGGGTGATCGGCGTACCAGCGGGCCAGTTCATCCGTGGTCGTGGGGCGCGAGGTCGCAGGGGGCTGTCCGCCCCCGTCCGGCTGCGCCGGCCCCCCCGAGGATTTAGGGCCATCTGGAAGTTTGAGGTTGCGCAGGTGGGCGGGCACGGGGGCGGCCTCGGCGGCTTTGGCGGCGCGGATGATGGGCGCGTAGCCGGTGCAGCGGCACAGGTTGCCGGCGAGCTGCGTGTCGTGGTCCGTGGCCCCGTTGAGATGGTCGGTGGCCATGGTGACGGCAAAGCCCGGCGTGCAAAAGCCGCATTGGCTGCCGTGATAGTCGACCATGGTCTGCTGCACGGGATGCAGGCTGCCGTCAGGTGCCGAGAGCCCTTCGACGGTGGTGACGGATTTGCCGTTGATCTGGGGCAGGAACAGGATGCAGCCGTTCAGGGCGCGGTGACCCTGATCGTCGCTGATCATAACGGAACAGGCGCCGCAATCGCCTTCGTTGCAGCCTTCCTTGGTGCCGGTCAGATGTCGGGTTTCGCGTAGCCAGTCCAGCAGCGTCATGGTGGGGGAGACGCCGGTCAGTGACACGACTTCCCCGTTGAGGAGAAAAGTGATGTCCATAGGGTTCGTTCCGCCGCGGTACCTCAGCCCGTGATCTGCGCGGCGTTCGATGCGACGTAGAACGCGGCGCGGGCAAATGTTGAACGAGGCTAGGCGGGGGCAAGGGGGCTTGGCAAGAGATTTCGTGGCGTCCTGCGCTCAAGGGCGTGTCGTGTTGCTGGAAAAACGGGCGCGGGGTGCCGGTGGGACTGGTGACTGCGGGTGGGCTTGGGTAAGTTGGCCCCATGGCACAAGCACCCCGATTCATTCACCTGCGCACGCACTCCGAATATTCGTTGTTGGAAGGGGCGTTGCGGCTGAAAAAGCTGCCCGATCTGTGCAAGGGGGCCGATATGCCGGCGCTGGCGCTGACGGATACCAACAACATGTTCGCCGCGTTGGAATTCTCGGTCGCCATGGCAGGGGCCGGTGTGCAGCCGATCATCGGCTGTCAGGTGGATCTGGCCTATGTGAAGGTGCAACCGGGGGAAAAACCGCGCGATCCGGCCCCTGTGGTTTTGCTGGCCCAATCCGAGGCCGGGTATGAAAACCTGATGAAGCTGAACTCCTGCCTTTATATCGACAAGGGCGGGGCGCTGCCGCAGGTCACCTTGGAGGAGCTGGAGGCGCTGAACGGTGGGTTGATCTGTCTGACAGGCGGGGCGGGCGGCCCCGTGGGGCAGCTGTTGCAGGGCGGTCAACGCCCCGCGGCAGAGGCATTGATGGCACGGCTGCACGGGGCTTTTGCCGACCGGCTTTACGTCGAGTTGCAGCGCCACCCCGGCGAGGATGGCCAGCCCGTAGCCGAACAACTGACCGAGCGGGGCTTTGTCGAGATGGCCTATGACATGGGCATCCCTTTGGTCGCGACGAATGACGTCTATTTCCCCAAGGCCGATATGTACGAGGCCCATGACGCGCTGATCTGTATCGCGGATGGGGCCTATGTCGATCAGCAGCACGAACGCCGCCGGCTGACCGCGCAGCATTACTTCAAATCGCAGGCCGAGATGGTGACGCTGTTTGCCGATCTGCCCGAAGCCATCGAGAACACGGTCGAGATCGCCAAACGCTGTGCTTTTATGGCGTATCGCCGTGATCCGATCCTACCGAAGTTTGCGGATGACGAGATCGAAGAGCTCAAGCGGCAGGCGCATGAGGGGCTGAAAAACCGGCTGAAGGTGATCCCCCATGCCACCACCGTCGAAGAATATGAAAAGCGGCTGGATTTTGAACTAGGCATCATCGAGGGCATGGGGTTCCCCGGCTACTTTCTGATCGTTGCCGATTTTATCAAATGGGCGAAAGACAATAATATTCCCGTCGGGCCGGGGCGGGGCTCGGGGGCGGGTAGTCTGGTGGCCTATGCGCTGACGATTACCGATCTGGACCCGCTGCGCTATCAACTGCTGTTTGAACGGTTCCTGAACCCCGAACGGGTATCGATGCCCGACTTTGACATCGACTTTTGCATGGATCGCCGGGAAGAGGTGATCCAGTATGTGCAGCGCAAATACGGGCGCGACAAGGTGGGGCAGATCATCACCTTCGGGGCGCTTTTGTCCAAGGCGGCGGTGCGTGACATCGGGCGGGTCTTGCAGATGCCTTACGGGCAGGTGGATCGCCTGTCCAAGATGATCCCCGTCGAGGGCGTGAAACCTGTCAGCATCGAAAAGGCACTGGCGGATGAACCACGCCTGCGCGAGGAGGCCAAGAACGAGGAAGTCGTCGCGCGGCTGTTGAACTATGGCCAGCAGGTCGAGGGGCTGTTGCGCAACGCATCGACCCACGCGGCGGGGGTTGTGATCGGGGACCGGCCGCTGGACGCGCTGGTGCCGCTGTATCAAGACCCGCGGTCCGATATGCCCGCGACGCAGTTCAACATGAAATGGGTCGAACAGGCCGGTCTGGTCAAGTTCGACTTTCTGGGCCTCAAGACCCTGACCGTCATCCAGAACGCGGTCGACCAGATCAAATCCTCGGGCCGTCACCTGCATGTGGCCGCCGACGGGACAGAGCTGTTCGAGCCGCCCGAGGGGCTGATCGACGATATCGCCACCATCCCGCTGGACGACGAGGCCTCTTACAAACTTTATGCCAGTGCCAAGACGGTGGCGGTGTTCCAGGTGGAATCCAGCGGCATGATGGATGCCCTAAAGCGGATGAAGCCGACTTGTATCGAGGATATCGTGGCCTTGGTCGCGCTGTACCGGCCCGGCCCGATGGAGAATATTCCGGTCTATTGCGAGGTCAAGAACGGCCAGCGCGAGCGGGAATCCGTGCATCCGTCGATTGACCACATCCTCGAGGAAACACAGGGCATCATCGTCTACCAGGAACAGGTGATGCAGATCGCGCAGGTCATGGCGGGCTATAGCCTTGGTGGCGCTGACCTGCTGCGCCGTGCGATGGGTAAAAAGATCGCCGAGGAAATGGCCAAGGAACGCCCCAAGTTCGAAAAGGGTGCGATGGCCAACGGGGTCGATAAGAAAAAGGCGTCTGAGGTTTTCGACCTTCTGGAAAAATTCGCCAACTACGGTTTCAACAAATCCCACGCCGCCGCCTATGCGGTGGTCAGCTATCAGACCGCATGGCTCAAGGCGAACCATCCGGTCGAATTCATGGCTGGTGTGATGAACTGCGATATCCATCTGACCGACAAGCTGGCGGTCTATTTCGAAGAGGTCCGCAAACGGCTGGAACTGCCCTGGGTGCCGCCTTGTGTGAACCGCAGTGATGCGACGTTCAAGGTGGTCGAGGGCGCGTTGGTCTATGCTTTGGGCGCGCTGAAAAACGTCGGGGTGGAGGCGATGAAGCTGATCACCGAAGGCCGCAAGGTTGACGGTGTGGACAAGCCCTTTGCCACGCTTTTTGATCTGGCGCGGCGGGTTGATCTGAAACGGGTGGGAAAACGTCCGCTGGAAATGCTGGCCCGCTCCGGTGCGTTCGACCAGCTGGACAACAACCGCCGCCGCGTCTGGCAGTCGCTGGACGGGTTGGTCAGCTATTCCGCCGCGATCCACGAGCAGAAAGCCTCTAATCAGGTGTCGCTGTTTGGCGAGGCGGGGGATGACTTGCCAGAGCCGCGCATCGTGCCTTGCGACGATTGGGAGGCCGCCGAGCGCCTGACCGAAGAGTTCAAGGCCGTAGGCTTCTATCTGTCGGGCCACCCGCTGGACGATTACATGGGGCCGATGAAACGCAAATCCGCTACGGGCGGTGTGCCGTTCCTGACGCTGGACGAGCTGACCGAGAAAGTCTCGGTCAAAGGGGCGATGAACGCCCGTCTGGCAGGGATCGTCGCCGGTCGGCAGGAACGTAAATCGGCGCGCGGCAACCGCTTTGCTTTTGCGCAACTGTCGGACCCGACGGGCGCTTACGAGGTGACGCTGTTTTCGGACACGCTGGAGCTGGCGCGCGACCACCTTGAAACAGGATCTAAGGTCGTGGTCATGGTCGAGGCGACGATGGAAAGCGACCAGTTGAAACTGCTGGGCCGGTCCGTGGTGCCGATCGACACGGTGGTCGAGGATGCGGGCAACATGGGGCTGCGGATCTTTGTGGATGATGCGGGGGCTATTCAGGCGGTCGCCGATGTGCTGGCCGGTGCCCGATCCGCGGCGCGCAGCGCGGGCAAGGGGCCGGTGCAACTGTGCCTGATGGACCCGACCCTGCCCGGCGAGGTGGAGGTAGACCTCTGCGCCGAATACCCTGTCACCCCCAAGATCAAGGGCGCGATCCGGTCCCTGACCGGCGTGATGGAGGTAGAGGAAATCTGACGCGGCCCATCGGGGCGGCGGCAGCTTCCTGGATGGGGCATCCTATCAATAGTGCGGCGGGCGTTCGTTGCCGATGACAACCCCTTCGGAGCCCGCTGCCTCGCGTTCGCCCTCGCGCTGCATCAGCATATGAACCCGCCGCGTCAGGGTCGCTATCTCTGTCTCCTGACGGGCGACGACATCGGACAGGTCATCCACCGTACGGATCAGATGGGCCATTTGTTCTTCGAGCTTATCCATGAGGGCACCTTGCAGCTTGCGCGTTTGCCGTCCTCCTAACAGGTTGTATGGCGTTCGATAAGGGGGGATGCGTGCCGCGGCGGGGCCGCGTCGCTTGCCCTTGGCGGGGGGTTGGGCTAGACGCGAAGCGCGATATTCAGCCCACAGGATGTGATCCAATGGCCAAGCCAAAAAAGACCCCCCGCCCCAAGGCCGAAACGCCAAAGGGGTTTCGTGACTATTTCGGTGCAGAAGTAACACAGCGTGCCGAGATGCTGCATAAGATTGCGCAGGTCTATCATCGCTATGGCTTTGACGCGCTGGAAAGCTCCGGGGTCGAGACGGTGCAGGCTTTGGGCAAGTTCCTGCCCGATGTGGATCGCCCCAATGAGGGCGTCTTCGCGTGGCAAGAGGATGCAGAGGCGGACAAGCCCGGCGACTGGCTGGCCCTGCGCTATGACCTGACGGCACCGCTGGCTCGCGTCTATGCTCAACACCGCAACGATCTGCCCACGCCCTATCGGCGCTATGCGATGGGGCCGGTCTGGCGCAACGAAAAGCCGGGGCCGGGACGCTTCCGCCAGTTCTATCAATGCGATGCCGATACGGTCGGCGCACCGTCGGTCGCGGCCGATGCAGAAATCTGCGCGATGCTGGCCGATTGTCTGGAAGAAGTCGGGATCGACCGCGGCGATTACATCGTGCGGGTGAACAACCGCAAGGTGCTTAACGGTGTGATGGAGGTCGCAGGCGTGCTCGACCCCGCCAACCCCGACAATTTCGCCCACGAGCGCGGCATCGTGCTGCGTGCGATTGACAAGCTCGACCGGCTGGGTCTGGACGGGGTGCTGGATCTGCTAGGTAAAGGTCGGAAAGATGCTAGCGGAGATTTCACTGAGGGAGCAAATCTGAGTGTTTCACAACGACAGAGGATCTTAAAGTTCCTCAGCGCAGGGAGTGGTGCTCACAGGGATGAATTTGCGTTTGGTTCTGGCGGTGTGGATGAGGATCCAGAAGAATTTGAGAATCGCGTTCGGGGAATTCACCTCTTCTCTGACGGGAACTACGATGACGCAATTTCGGGGGGCAGCTATAACGAACGTGTACTCGCCACCTTGGACGCTCTTACAGAGGGTTCGAAAACAGGCGCAGAAGGTGTTGAGGAACTTCGAATGATATCTTCACTGCTCGCTGCGCAGGGGTACAACGCTGACCGTATCGTTATCGACCCCTCCGTGGTGCGCGGTCTTGGCTATTACACCGGTCCGGTGTTCGAGGCGGAACTGACCTTCGAGATCCGGGACGAAAAAGGCCGGCCCCGCAACTTTGGCTCTGTCGCAGGGGGCGGGCGGTACGACGATCTGGTCAAGCGCTTCACCGGTCAGGAAGTCCCTGCAACGGGCGTCTCTATCGGCGTCGACCGGCTGCTTGCAGCACTGCAGGCCAAGGGCCGGATGTCGGCGCAGGCCGAAGGGCCCGTGGTGGTGACCGTGATGGATAAGGCGCGCATGTCCGACTATCAGGCGATGGTCGCTGAACTGCGTCAGGCAGGCATCCGGGCCGAGGTTTATCTGGGCAACCCCAAGAACTTTGGCAACCAGCTGAAATATGCAGACCGCCGCGCCAGCCCGGTGGCGGTGATCGCGGGCGGGGATGAATTCGACAAGGGTATGATCCAGATCAAGGACCTGATCCTTGGCGCGAAAATCGCTGAAAGCGCCACGCTGGAGGAATGGAAAGACCGCCCCAGCCAATATGAAGTGGCGCGGGGGGATCTTGTCTCTAAAGTGCGCGAGATACTGGAGCTGAACCGCTGATGGCTACACGATCCGACATCCTCGCCAAGGCCGCAAGCCTGCGCGCCATGTTCGAGGCGCAGGGGGCCGCGGTGGTGGAACCGCCGATCCTGCAACCCGCCGAGACCCTGCTGGACCTTTATGGCGAAGACATCCGCGCGCGCGCCTATGTCACCTCGGATGCGATGCGGGGCGAACAGATGCTGCGCCCCGATTATACCTTGCCCGTGGTGCAGATGCATATGGCCCATGGGGCGGACCCGGCACGCTACACCTACGCGGGCGAAGTGTTCCGCCGTCAGGAACGTGACCCCAACCGCGCCAACGAATATATTCAGGCGGGCTACGAAGTCTTTGACCGTGGCGATCCCGCGGCAGCCGATGCCGAAGTCTTTGCCCTGATTCAGGGCGCGTTGGAGGGGCTTCCGGTCACTGCCGTGACGGGGGATATCGGTATCTTGATGGCTGCGGTTGCGGGGCTGGATACATCGGCGTCGCGCAAGGCGGCACTGATGCGGCACATCTGGCGGCCCCGCCGGTTCCGTGCGCTGCTCGACCGCTATGCTGGCAAAACGCCGATGCCCGCGACCCGCGCGGCGCTCTTGGCCAGTGACGGTGCTATCACCGCACCACTGATCGGCCTGCGCAGTCTGGACGAGATTGAAACACGCATCGCCGCCCTGCGCGCCGACGCCACCGAACCGGCCCTGTCGCGCACGCAGGTGTCCTTGCTGCTGGCGCTGCTGGATGTGCGTGAAACCATGCCCAATGCGATCAGCCAGTTGCATGACCTTGCCGTCGATATGCCCGCGATCTCTGAGGCGGTGGATCGTGTCGCGGCGCGGGAAAAGGCGCTTGCCGCCCGCGGTGTCGATACCGGTAACCTGATGTTCGAAGCCAGTTTTGGCCGCGTGTCGATGGAATATTATGACGGGTTCGTCTTCGGCTTCCGCGCGGCGACACGGCCCGACCTGCCCACCATCGCCACAGGCGGACGCTATGACGCGCTGACACGGCGGCTGGGGCAGGGCGGCGAAATTCCCGCGGTGGGGGGCGTTATGCGCCCCGGGCTGATGCTGGAACTGGAGGCAGGCCAATGACGATCAAACTCGGTGTGCCCTCCAAAGGGCGTCTGATGGAGAAAACCTTTGAATGGTTTGCCGCGCGCGGGATTACCTTGCAGCGCACGGGCTCCGAACGTGAATACGCGGGGGCCGTCGAAGGCATTGAGGGCGTGTCGTTGATCTTGCTCTCTGCGGGCGAAATCCCCCGCGAGCTGGCCGCTGGCCGTATCCATCTGGGCGTCACCGGCACCGATCTGGTGCAAGAGAAACTGGCGCTGTGGGATCAGCTTGTCGCCCCGGTAGAAGAGCTCGCCTTCGGGCATGCCGATCTGATCATTGCTGTGCCTCAGGCCTGGATCGATGTTGATACGCTCGATGATCTGGATGCCGCCGCCTCGGCCTTCCGCGACAAGCACGGGTTCCGCCTGCGCATCGCGACGAAATACCACCGGCTGGTGCGGGAATTCCTGCGCAGCACCGGTGTCGCGGATTATGCGCTGGTCGACAGCCAGGGGGCGACCGAAGGCACGATCAAGAATGAAACGGCAGAGGCCATCGCCGACATCACCTCGAGCGGGGAGACATTGCGCGCCAACCACCTCAAGATCCTCTCCGACGGGCT
The DNA here is from genome assembly GCF_000152605.1 of Sulfitobacter sp. EE-36. NCBI lineage: Bacteria > Pseudomonadati > Pseudomonadota > Alphaproteobacteria > Rhodobacterales > Roseobacteraceae > Sulfitobacter > Sulfitobacter sp. EE-36. Next base: position 1,654,905 of record NZ_CH959310.1, read on the forward strand.
GATCCTGCGGTCACAGGCGACGCTTTGGCGCAGCCGGATGGCAGAGATGGATGATGCGGATCGCGCGACGATGACGGCCCTGCTGGCGCAGCTGTCCTGACGCGCATGCGCGCGGCATCCTGCGGATGCGCCTCCGGCGGGAGTTTAAGGGCAAAATGAAGAGGCACGCGCGGCCCTGCTTCATTTTGCCAAATAAACTCAAATTCCGCGGGGGATGCGCGCGCAGGGGCTGCTGCTAGAGCACGCCGATCTCGGCCAGCGCGCGGTTCAACTCTATGGGCAGGGGCTCTTCGTGGTCGCGGCCTTCGGGCAGATCGGCAGGGGCATCCTGCGGCGCAAGGTAGCGCCACCCCTGAAACGGGCGTTTGAGGCTGCCTTGCACGCGGATGATCTTGGGGTCCAGCACGATCGCGCAGCGGCGCACACCGTCCGCGCCCGATGTCTCGTCCAGACGCAGGATTTTCTGACGACACTGGATCACACCTTTGATCACCCAGAAGATCGACCCGCCGTTCAGAATCTCGGGTTCGCGTTTGGGCCACATGCGGGTCACGTGGCGGGGAAAACCGTCCTCGGTTTGCACGCGTTTTTTTTCCTGCCATGCGGCCAGGTCATCGACGGTTTCCGTGCCGACGGACAACTTGATGAGATGTATATGATTTTTCACAGAATCCTCCGTCGCTGCTACAGCATCATGTATTCTAATACACACTTTCTTCAACCTGTTGTGCTTGCGCTTTGATTTGGGGTATGGTGAACACCTTCCCAAACAGCCCTCAAGGAATCGAATATGTCACGATTTGCCGCCCCCATTGCCGAACAGATTTGGGACATGAAGTACCGTTTTAAAGATGCCGACGGCACGCCGCGCGATGTGACGGTCGAAGACAGCTGGCGGCGAATCGCCCGTGATCTGGCGCAGGTCGAAAAAGCACCGGAAAAATGGGAAGAGGCATTTTACGAAGCGCTGGAGGATTTCAAATTCCTCCCCGCGGGCCGCATCACTGCCGGGGCAGGTACTGCGCGCCGTGTGACATTGTTCAACTGTTTCGTCATGGGCACCGTGCCTGACAGCATGGCCGGCATCTTCGACATGCTCAAAGAAGCCGCTGTGACCATGCAGCAGGGGGGCGGGATCGGATATGACTTTTCCACCATCCGGCCCCGTGGCGCGGATGTGCTGGGGGTCTCTGCTGACGCCTCCGGCCCGCTGAGCTTTATGGATGTCTGGGATGCGATGTGTCGGACCATCATGTCTGCAGGGTCGCGCCGTGGCGCGATGATGGCCACAATGCGCTGTGACCACCCCGATGTCGAAGACTTCATCGCCGCGAAATCCGACCCCGCGCGGCTGCGGATGTTCAACATGTCCGTGTTGATCACAGACCCTTTCATGGATGCGGTCAAGGCCGATGCCAGCTGGGATCTGCAGTTCAACGGCAAGGTCTACCGCACCGTTCAGGCCCGTGATCTGTGGAACCGGATCATGAAAGCCACGTATGAGTTCGCCGAGCCCGGTGTGATCTTTATCGATCGCATCAACGAGGCCAACAACCTAAGCTATTGCGAAACCATCGCCGCCACAAACCCCTGTGGGGAACAGCCGCTGCCGCCCTATGGTGCCTGTTTGCTGGGGTCGATCAATATGGCGCGGATGGTATCCGACCCGTTTGGCGACAACCCTCAGCTGGATGTCGAGGCGCTGAACAAGCTGGTCGCGACCGCTGTGCGCATGATGGACAACGTCGTTGACGTGTCGAAATTCCCGCTTGACGAACAGCAGGCAGAGGCGAAAGCCAAGCGCCGCATCGGTCTGGGTGTCACCGGTCTGGCGGATGCCTTGTTGATGGTCGGGCTGCGCTATGGCTCGGACGCGGCGGCAGAGCAGACCGAGGCATGGCTCAAGGCGATTGCACGGGCGGCCTATCTGGCCTCCGTCGATCTGGCGAAGGAAAAGGGGGCCTTCCCGCTGTTTGAGGCGGACGCCTATCTGGCTTCCGGCACCATGCAGCAGATGGATGAGGATGTGCGCGACGCCATTGCCGAAAACGGCATCCGCAACGCGCTTTTGACCTCGATTGCGCCGACAGGCACCATCAGCCTTTATGCAGGCAACGTCAGCTCGGGGATCGAGCCGGTCTTTGCCTATGCCTACACCCGCAAGGTTCTGCAAAAGGATGGCAGCCGGACGGAGGAAGAAGTCGTCGATTACGCCGTACAGATGTGGCGCGATCTGAAGGGCGACGCGCCCTTGCCAGACTATTTCGTTAATGCACAGACGCTGGCCCCTCTGGATCACGTCAAGATGCAGGCCGCGGCACAGAAATGGGTCGATAGCAGCATCTCGAAAACCATCAACTGCCCCGAAGACATCAGCTTTGACGCGTTCAAGGATGTTTATATGGCCGCTTGGGATCAGGGCTGCAAAGGCTGCACGACCTATCGTCCCAATGACGTGACCGGATCGGTTCTGTCGGTATCGGAAAGCGCCGATACAGCCCCGGGCGAGGTTGCGGCCCAAGCCACCGCAGAGGAAGGCGGCGAGGTCGTTTATATGTCCGATCCGCTGGACCGTCCGGAAGAGCTTGAGGGCTCCACCTACAAGATCAAATGGCCCGACAGCGAGCATGCGCTGTATATCACCATTAACGATGTGGTGATCGGCGGGCATCGGCGTCCGTTCGAGGTCTTTATCAATTCCAAGAACATGGAGCATTTTGCCTGGACGGTCGCGCTTACCCGCATGATCTCTGCCGTGTTCCGTCGCGGGGGCGATGTGTCCTTTGTCGTCGAAGAGCTGAAGGCCGTCTTTGACCCGCGCGGCGGAGCCTGGATGCGCGGCAAATACATCCCCTCGATGCTGGCCGCCATCGGGGGCGTGATCGAACAACACCTGATCGCCACCGGCTTTATCGCGGGCGAAGGGCAGGGGCTGAAATCCGACCCGCAAGCCAAGGTCGTCGGCCTGGAGGCCCCCCGCGGCAAAGCCTGCAGCAGCTGCGGCCAATACGATCTGCGCATGGTCGAAGGCTGCATGACCTGCGGCAGCTGCGGCCATAGTAAGTGTGGCTGATTGGAGTTGTGGGGTGAGGTTTCAAAACCTCACCCGTGTTCCTCAAACCATTGCGTTCAATTTTCGGGTCCCCCAGATCTGCAGATGAATGCGCAATCAAGGCCGCGCGCCTGTGTGTGGTGTTGCTTCGAGTCAGCGATCAACACCCTCACCGAACCCGCTTCACTTGCGTCTCGCGATAACGGTCACGCAAATCCGGCGCGCTTGGCCTGTGTCACCAGTTCCGTGACCCTCTCGGCATTGTTTGCCGCGACTTGTCCGTCTGCGTTCAAGCGGTTGTTCTCGAATCCGATCCGGGTCTTGCCGCCGTGGCGCATGGCCTCGATCAGGCAGGCGGTTTCTTGGGGGCCGAAGGCGCAGGCGGCCCAGTCTGCGTCCGGCAAGGCCGATTTTAGCCTTTGTGCCAGTGCTGCAACTTCGGCGGGTGTGCTGGTCTGGCCGGTGGTGTAACGCCCCAGAACGATCAGGGTCTTCAGCCTGTCGCGGGGGACATCGCCTTGTGCGACAAGCCGGGCAAGATGGGCGACATCCGCGGTGTCATAGAGGATGTGTTGAACGTCGATCATCGCTTCGGCGCACATGGCAAAGAACCGTCGGGTGGCGGCATTCTCTTGATTGGCCGTGATCTCGCGCAGCGCGACCGACACGGCGCGCGGTTTCAGGGTTTCGACCAGATGGCGTTGTTCTGCGGGGGTAAAGCGGCCCGCGGCCTCGCTGGTGATCTGAACATAGAGGTCAGGGGCGCGCTGGCCGAGCTCGCTCAGAAGCTCGGCATAAAGCCCGACGTCCAGAACATGCCGTTGCTCGGTATCGCGCACATGCGCATGAAGGCCATCGGCACCCGCAGCATGGCAGGCCAGCGCGCAGGCGACCGTCTCTTCTATGGTGACGGGGAGGGCAGGGTGGTCCGCCTTGGTCAGCCGCGCCCCATTCGGCGCGACCATAAATCTGGGCAATGCGGTCATGCGGCAAGCGCCTTGTCGATGGCCGTTGATAGCTTGCCCACCAGCTCATCAATCTGTGCGTCCTCGATGATAAACGGCGGCGCGAGCAGCACGTGGTCGCCATATTGACCATCGATTGTGCCGGACATCGGATAGCAGATCAGACCGGCGGCAAAGGCCTCCTTCTTGATCCGTGCGGCAAGGCCACGGGACGGATCGAAGGGTGCTTTGGTGCTGCGGTCGGCAACCAGTTCGATCCCGCGGAACAACCCGCGCCCGCGAATATCGCCAATGTTGTCATGATCGCCGAACTGCGCCTTTAGTGCTGCGTCAAGCTTGTCGCCCTGGGTGGTGACATGGGACAGCAGATCGCGGTCAAGGATTTCGCTGAGCACGGCATTGGCCGCCGTGGCCGCCATGGCGTGGCCCATATAGGTGTGGCCGTGCTGGAAGAAACCGGTGCCCGCTGCAATCGCATCATAGATGGCGGCCGAGGTCAGCAGCGCGCCGATCGGTTGATAGCCCGCCCCAAGACCTTTGGCGATGGTGATCATGTCCGGGGCGACGCCGTCCTCGGTGCAGGCGAACAGTTTGCCGGTACGGCCCATGCCACACATCACCTCGTCCAGGATCAGCAGCACGCCATATTGGTCGCAAATCTCGCGGATGCGCTTGAGATATCCCGGAACGGCAGGTACCGCGCCCGAGGTCGCACCCACGACAGGCTCCGCAAGGAAGGCCATCACCGTATCAGGGCCAAGCCGCAGGATTTCGGTTTCCAGTTCGTTCGCCACGCGCAGGCCGTAGGCCTCTTGCGTTTCGCCGTCCTGCCGGTCGCGGTACTCATAGCAGGGGCTGATATGGGTGGTGTCGGCAAGCAGGGGCGCGAACTGGGTACGACGCCACGCATTCCCCCCAGCTGCCAAAGCGCCCAATGTATTCCCGTGATAGCTTTGGCGGCGGGCAATGACGCGGTGGCGCTTGGGCTGCCCGATTTCCAGAAAATACTGCCGCGCGAGCTTGATCGATGCCTCTACCGCTTCGGAGCCGCCAGAGACGAGATATACCCGATCAATGCCCGCCGGCGCATTCTCGATCAGGCGATCGGCCAAACGCTCTGCCGGATCAGAGGTGAAAAAGCCGGTGTGCGCGAAGGCAAGCTGGTCAATCTGGGCGTGCAGGGCGGCGCGGACAGCCTGATTTGAATGCCCCAGACAGGAAACAGCAGCGCCGCCCGAGCCATCAAGATATCTGCGTCCGTCCGCATCGATCAGATAGCAGCCATCCCCCCTGGTGGCGACCGGCAGCGCGCCTTTGGTGGATCTGCCGAAGATATGACTTTTCATGACTGTAGTCCTTGCTTGAAGACGCGCTTTGGGTGACGTGACATCAGCACTTGCCTGCGCGATGATGCGTTTGTATTATTGTATTGCTATAGATTAAGCAAATGTATTTTTGCTGTGCATTGGATGTGACAGCGACGTGAACGCCGGCACGCATAAACAGAAGGTAAGGGTTTGATGAGCAACGATGAAACGCTGAAAGACCGCTTGTCACAGGTAAGTGCGCAAGGAACGCCCGCGCTTCGATCCTTTGCGCGGTGGCTTCTTGATAACCTTTCGCTCGTGGCCTTTAGCTCGATTCGCGGGCTGGCAAAGCAGGCAGGGGTCAATCCGAATACCGTGACCCGTATGGCGAAGGAGCTTGGCTATACCAGCTTTGACGCCTTCCGCACGGATGTGCAGGCAACGATCCAGACACCTGCGCCAAACTACGGCGCGCGTGCCCAGACACTAAGGCACGAACATCGCGACAGCGCGTTTGCCGCGCTCATGGAAGCGCATGGTAAAAACACGGCGATGCTTTTCTCGGCAGATATTATGGACACGTTGAATGCGTGCATCGACCCGTTGCTCGGGGCGCGCAAAGTCTATGTGGTCGGCGTGCGCAGCTGCTATGCGATCGCGCATTATTTCTCGTATGTGGGCGGCATGGCGTTTTCGAACTTCGTAGACGTGCCGACCCTGCCGGGGGGCATTGTCGATGTTCTGTCTCAGGCCACGTCCGAGGATATTATCGTCGGGATCACCTATGAACATTACGCGGCAGAGGTGGTTCAGGCCTGCCAGATCGCCCAGTCCCGCGGCGCGCGGGTTCTGGCGCTGACGGACAGTCATGCCTCCCCAATCGCGGTTGGCGCTTGGAAAGTGGTCCCGCTGCCCATGGCCGGACCTCATTTCCTGCCATCGCTCAATTCGGCGTTTCTAGCGGTGGAGATGCTGCTGGTCGGAATGGCCGCGCGTTCGGATGACGCGGCAGAGCGGGTATCGAATTTTGAGGGCCGTATCCGGCAGTATGGCGGCTACGACGTGTGAGGTGTCTTACGCGGATGAAAATCATCCGGCAGGCCCAATGCCACGGCAGAGCCACCGGTGATCAACCCCGTGGACCGCAGGTCGCTTTCGTCCAGCGCGACGATGACCGCATAGGATAGGCGTTGTGCCAGTCCGCGGCATGAGTGACGGTTATACCGATAACGGGCGTGTTGTGGGCGCGGGGCTGGCTGCTACGCGCCCCACTCTGCATGTGACCCAAGATGCGCGATGAGAAAGTCGATCAGGATGCGCGTCTTGGGGGTAAGCACGTTTGAGCGCGGGTACATCAACCACAAGACCGAACTGTCGTTCAGCTTCCATTCCGGCAGGACGCGGATCAACCGGCCCGAGCGCAGCTCGTCCGAGACGCTCCAGAGCGAATTGATCGACAGACCGGCCCCCGCAAGGGTGGCCTCACGCTGAGCGTCACCATCGTCAACGATGGTCCGGCAGATCATCTGGGCGGGGTCAAGCGGCGCGGTTTCGCCCTCTGGGGCGATCAATTCGCGCGGCTCAAGGTCGATCCATGCCAAGAACCGATGCCCCCGAAGCTCTGCCGGTGACTGCGGTACGCCGTGTTCCTCAAGATATGCAGGAGAGGCGCAAAGGACGCGGGTATCACCCGCCAGCTTGCGCCCCTTGAGGCTGCTGTCGGTCAGGGGGGCCGCGCGCAATGCAAGGTCAAAACTGCCCTCGATCGCGTCAAACCGTGCGTCAGACAGACGAAGTTCGAGCGTAAGGTCGGGGAACGCCGCGTGAAACTGCGGCAGAAGCGGCATGATGTGGCGCTGCGCGAAACTGCTTGGCGCGGCAAATCGGATGGTGCCTTTGGGGCTGGTTTCATGACTGCCAAGAACGGCCTTCGCGGCCTCTGCCTGCGCTAGGATCTCCCGCGCGTAGGGAAGGAAGTCGGACCCTTCGAGCGACAGCGACACTTTGCGGGTGGTCCGTCGCAGCAGCTCTACGCCAAGCTCCTGTTCCAGTTTGGCAAGGCGGGCGCTGGCGACCGCAGGCGCAAGACCCAGATTCCGTCCGGCAGCAGAGATGTTCAGCCGGTCGGCGGCCATTACAAAAAGGCGCAGGTTGTCAGTATCCACCGCTATTATCTCCGCTATCCGAATAATCAAATCGGAAAAATGCCGGTTTTCTACCGTTTCACAAGACCTATTTTTCAGCGACACAATGAAGGAACAAAGAAATGAAAGCCATTGGCTATAGCGCGGCGGGCCCTGCGGACACGCTTGATCTGATTGAAATCGACCGGCCCGCGGTGGGGCCGCGTGATCTGCTGGTCGCGGTGAAAGGCATCTCGGTCAATCCGGTCGACGTGAAGCTGCGCGCAGCCGCCCAACCCGAGGGCGCGGCGCGCGTTCTGGGCTTTGACGCGGCAGGCGTCGTGGCCGAGGTGGGCGCGTCGGTCACCGGCTTTGAGGTCGGCGATGAGGTCTTCTATGCGGGCGACGTCACGCGCGCGGGCACCAATGCGGAATTCCATGCCGTCGATGAACGGATCGTCGGGCGCAAGCCGGCCAGCCTCGACTTTACCGAAGCGGCGGGGCTGCCGCTGACCTCGATCACCGCGTGGGAGATGTTGTTCGACGCATTCCGTCTGACCGAAGGAGGCGGCGCGGAGCAAAGCTTGCTGGTGATCGGTGGCGCTGGCGGCGTCGGCTCTATCCTCATCCAGTTGGCCAAAGCGCTGACCGGGCTTACCGTCATTGCGACGGCCTCTCGACCCGAGACGCAGGATTGGGTGCGCAAGATGGGGGCGGATCACGTGGTTGACCATCGCGGTGACCTAGCCGCGCAGCTGGCAGAACTGGGCCAGACCCCAAGCTATGTCGCCGCGTTGACGGCCACGGATCAGCATTGGCCCGCAATCATCGACTTGATCGCGCCACGCGGCCAGATTGCGCTGATTGACGACCCCGAGGCGCTGGACATCAAGGCGGCCAAACCCAAGGCGTTGAGCATCCATTGGGAGTTCATGTTCACCCGTTCGATGTTCGCGACCGACGATATGGATGCCCAGCAAAACCTGCTGAACCGCGTCGCAGCGATGATCGACGCAGGCACATTGCAGTCGACAGTCACCGAGCGCGGCGAGGCGCTGACCGTCGAGGCGCTGCGCGCAGCGCATCTGCGGCAGGAAAGCGGTCGCGTGATTGGCAAGCAGGTGCTTGGCGGACTTTAAGTAATAGAGATCACGCGAGGGCGTGGTGCCATGTTCGCGCCACGCCCCCGCGTCCCCTGCGCCTTTGAGGGGGCGCGTAGATTGCCCATAGTTTCGCGCAAGCGCAACGGGTTGCTGATCAGGGCTTGACCTGCGTCAAATGAATCAATAATTCCCGATATATGGATAAGAATCATGCTCTCGACGCTTTTGCGGCGCTCAGTCAGGTCACCCGCCTTGATGTCTTCCGTCTTCTCATCACAGCCGGAGAAGGGGGGATGTCGGCAGGCGATATCGGCGACACCTTGGGGGTGCGACAGAACACGATGTCGACCAACCTCGCGATTTTGGCGCGTTCGGGCCTTATTCGCAGCAAGCGCGAAGGGCGAAGCATTCGTTACTTTGCCGATATGGAGGGGCTGCGCGGTTTGCTCGCCTTTCTGATGGAGGATTGCTGCGGCGGGCGCCCGGAACTCTGCCAGCCCATCATAAACGAGCTCGCCTGCCCCTGTTAGGCGCGCATGGGGGAGGTGCCGCATTGGTCCTGTAACATTCCTGTGCTGACATCGGGCAACCACATATTCACGGCCAAGGGGCTGCAATTTTTGAAGGTTCGACATGACTGATACGACACTTCCCGCGGCGGCGGGTCTGGGCACGTTTGAAAAATGGCTGTCCGTCTGGGTGGCGCTGGCGATTGGCGCGGGGCTGCTGCTTGGCAATCTGTTCCCGACGGCGTTTGGTATGCTTGCCGGGCTTGAGGTGGCGTCGGTGAACCTGCCCGTTGCGGTGCTGATCTGGGCGATGGTGTTCCCCATGATGGTCGGTGTGGATTTCGGAGCCTTGCGTCAGGTGGGCGACAAGCCGAAAGGGTTGGTTGTCACGGTGGTGGTGAACTGGCTGGTCAAACCCTTCACCATGGCCGCCCTTGGCGTGTTGTTCTTTAACTATTTTTTCGCAGGCCTGATCCCGCCGGATGACGCGCAGGCCTATCTTGCGGGCGTTATCCTGCTGGGGGCCGCGCCCTGTACCGCGATGGTGTTCGTCTGGTCGAACCTGACGCGGGGGGATGCGACCTATACGCTGGTGCAGGTGAGCGTGAACGACGTCATCATGGTGTTCGCCTTCGCGCCCATCGTTGCCTTCTTGCTGGGGGCCACGGATATCGTTGTGCCTTGGGATACGCTGCTGTTGTCCGTGGGCCTTTACGTGATGCTGCCGCTTTTCGTGGGGTATCTGACGCGCCAGCGGCTGATTGCGCAAGGCGGCGAAGCGGCGGTGGATCGGTTCAAGTCGGGTGTGCAGCCGTTCTCGATCATCGGTCTGCTTGTGACGGTGGTCTTGCTTTTCGCGTTTCAGGGCGAGGTGATCCTGGACCGGCCGCTGGTGATTGCCCTGATCGCTGTGCCGCTTCTGATCCAGTCCTACGGGATATTCTTTCTGGCCTATGGGGTCGCGCGGGCCTGGGGTATTCCGTTCAACGTCGCGGCGCCCTGCGCCTTGATCGGCACCTCCAACTTTTTCGAGCTGGCCGTTGCGGTTGCGATCAGCCTTTTCGGGCTCGGCTCTGGTGCGGCATTGGCGACGGTGGTCGGTGTCTTGGTCGAAGTGCCTGTCATGCTGTCGCTTGTCGCTTTTGCAAACAGAACCCGCCACTGGTTCCCTGCCTCGGAGGGGTCAGCATGAGTGTTGTCATTCACCATAACCCCGACTGCGGCACGTCCCGCAATGTGCTGGCCATCATAAAAGCATCGGGCGTGGAGCCAGTGGTGATCCCCTATCTTGATACCGGCTGGACGCGCGGACAGCTTTTGGGGCTTTTCGCGGCGGCGGCTTTGACGCCGCGCAGCGCCCTGCGGGTAAAGCGATCTCCGGCAGAGGCATTGGGGCTGCTGGATCCCGACGTGGACGACGAAGCCCTTTTGGCCGCCATGCTGGAACACCCCATTCTGGTCAATCGGCCCCTTGTTTGCACGCCCAAAGGCGTCCGGCTGTGCCGCCCAAGCGAGGCCGTGTTGGACTTGCTTGACCACCTACCACAGGGGCCGCTGACCAAGGAAGACGGCACTTTACTGATTGACGCGGAAGGAAACCGAGTTGCCTGATACCCCGAACCTTGATGACACCCATTTCAAAGCGATTGATGCGGCGCGTCTTTTCGAACCCTCAGCAGACGCGGATCGCCCGCGTATTTTGTTGCTTTACGGATCATTGCGGGACCGGTCGTTCAGCCGGCTCATGACCGAAGAAGCCGCGCGCATCCTGACACGGCTGGGGGCCGAGACGCGTACCTATTCGCCGTCGGGCCTGCCGCTGCCGGATGATGCCGACGCCAGTCACCCCAAAGTGCAGGAACTGCGTGATCTGGTCACGTGGTCGGACGGAATGGTCTGGTGTTCACCCGAACGCCACGGGGCCATGACCGGCATCATGAAAACCCAGATCGACTGGATTCCGCTGTCCTTGGGCGGTGTGCGTCCGACGCAGGGCAAAACGCTGGCCGTGATGCAGGTCAGCGGAGGGTCACAAAGCTTTAACGCCGTGAACCAGCTGCGCATTCTTGGGCGTTGGATGCGGCTGCTCACGATCCCGAACCAGTCCTCCACCCCCAAAGCCTTTCTGGAGTTTGACGACGCGGATCGGATGAAGCCATCGCCGTTCTATGATCGGGTCGTTGATGTCATGGAAGAGCTGGTGAAGTTCACGATGCTGACCAAAGACAGGAAAGACTACCTGCTGGATCGCTATAGCGAGCGTAGGGAAAGCGCCGCCGAGCTGTCGAAGCGCGTGAACCAGAAGTCGATCTGACCGATTTGTCGACCGCAGGGGCAGGAATATCCATATGTTGAACGGGACGCGGCTTGAATGATTTGCGCGACAGCTGCGGTGGATGGTCTGTTAAAGGTTCATCCAGCGCAGTTGCCTGCCTAAGGTGACCGCGCAGCGGCTGCATATAATGATTGTGATATCGCCAGAGACAGGGGCATTTTGTGACACAACTATCTGATACACCAACCCGTTACGGCACCGTAAGCCGGCTGCTTCACTGGGGCATGGCCGCATTGTTTGCGGCGCAGTTTATCTCGGCCGCGGCGCATTGGGCGCTTCCGCGAGAGAACACCCTGCGCGAGCTTCTTTGGGGCTACCATACGACGCTGGGGGTGACGCTGTTTGCGCTGATCCTGGTGCGCGGTCTCTGGGGACTGGCGAACATCCAGCGGCGGCCTACGCATGTCGGTTTGATGGGGCAGGCGGCTGTCGCGGGTCATGTGGTTCTATATGCCTTGATGGTGATCGTCCCGGGCGTACGGCTCTTGGCCGCAGCGGGCGGCACCCGTGGGCTAAGCTATTTCGGGGTGCAGATATTTTCGCCCCAAACCGCCGAGGTCGCCTGGATGCAAGCGCCCGCGGAATGGCACGGAGAGCTGGGCTGGATCCTTGCCCTTGTGGTGCTTGGGCATATCTTCATGGCAGTCGTTTGGCATCGCCTGATCCAGCGTGATGATGTCCTGTCAACGATGGCGGGGCGGTAAGATGCTGAAAATAGGGAGCCCGCGGCTATAGGGGCTTCAGTTTTTCCCGAGGCCAACGGCCGCGTCTTCGGTTTTACTATGGGGCCTTCAGGGGGTAAGACAGGCCAACGGCCTGGCTGCTTTTCACCACTTTCAACAAAGGCTTTCCCATGGCCACCAAAACCAACTTGCACCCCCGCAACCTCCACAACGAGGGGTATGATTTCGCGCGCCTGATTGCGGCCCTCCCCGAGCTAGGGCCGTTTACCGGCCCCAATCCAGCAGGTCAGACCACCATCGATTTCCGGGACGTGGCGGCTGTGCGTATGCTCAATCGGGCGCTGCTCAAGGCGGACTACGGCATCGATTTCTGGGACATCCCGCCGAACTATCTTTGCCCGCCCATTCCGGGGCGCGTCGATTATATCCACCATCTGGCCGATCTGCTTGCGCGCAGCAACAACAACGAGATTCCGCGCGGGCCGCAGATCAAGGCGTTGGACATCGGCACCGGCGCAAGCTTGGTCTACCCGCTGACGGGGCAAAGCGCCTATGGCTGGCAGTTTACCGGTGTCGATATCGATCCTGTGGCCATCAAGTCTGCGCAACAGATTGCAAAGGCCAACGCGCTGGACGTGGACCTGCGGCTGCAAGAGAACCGCGAGGATATTTTCGACGGGGTGATCTATCCTGACGACCGTTTCCACGTCACCCTGTGCAACCCGCCCTTTCATGCCTCAATGGAAAGGGCGACGAAGGGCACGCAACGGAAATGGGCGAACCTTGGCAAAGGGCGTTCAGGCAAGCTCAATTTCGGCGGGCAAAACGCCGAGCTCTGGTGCCCCGGCGGCGAGATCAGGTTCATCGCCAGCATGGTCGACCAAAGCCGCGCGATTGCGGGGCAATGTCTGTGGTTTACGTCGCTTGTGTCAAAAAAGGACAACGTGCAGACGCTTTATAAAATCCTGAAAAAGGCCAAGGTCGCCAACTGCGATGTGGTCGAGATGGCGCAGGGGCAAAAAACCAGCCGGTTCATCGCCTGGACATTCATCAAGAAAGACCAGCGTGCGTCCTTTATGAAGGGATCCGCGCGCTAGATCCGCCATGCACATGTTCGATGCCCCGCGACATTAACCGCCCGTATCGCCCTTCGTCTCGATCTTGAGCGTGGTGCCACAGTGTTTGCAGTGAACGGCGTCTGTCTCGTGACGGTTCAGGCCACATTCGGGACAGGTGTGCTTGATCTTGGAGGGTTGGAAGATCGTGCGCGCCAATTGTACGAACAGCGCGACCCCGACCACCATGATGAACACCGACAGCAGTTTGCCACCCGTTGTCGTCATCGTGATGTCGCCAAAACCCGTTGTCGTCAGCGTCGCCACTGTAAAGTACAGTGCATCGACATAGCCCGCGACACCCGCGTCCTCTTCAAAGGTCAGCACAAACACCAGCGACGTGATGACAAAGATGAACACCAGCAGGTTGACCGCCGCAAGGATCGCGTCCTCGTGTTTTCGGAAAAACGCGCTTTCGCGCCGCAGGTCGTGCAGCAGATGATAGGCATGGATCAGCCGCAAACCGCGCAAGACCCGCAGGAACGCAAAGCTTTCGGCCATAAGCGGTGCCAGCACCAGCGATATCACCACCACCAGATCAGCAAGGGTGTAGATGCGCGTCAGCTCTTTGCGCAGGTTCGTAGAGATCCAAAGACGCGCGGCAAGGTCGAACAGGATGAACAGGCCAAAGAACGCATTGACCGCCGTAATCACCGGCGTTGACGGCAGCGCGGCGGTCGCGATGAAATAGATGATCGTCAGTGAATCAAACACGATCAACCCGTAGCGAAACCGCCGCGAGCGCGTGTTTTGCCCATCGTATAAAGATTTAATCGTACTGCGTAGACTGTTCATTGATTGGACATACCGCTTCCCTCAGGGTCGTCATCGTCAACAACCGCTGAGGGTCAAGATGGCGCAAGGCGCGCCAATATCAATGGTTTGCGTAGGCCGGCAGGATTATTCCGGCGTGGGCTCGTCTGTCCGGGCCAAGCGGCGCACAAAGCTGACGCCCGTTTGACGGCGCAGCATGCGTCGGGATTTATGCTTTAGGCCGACTTCTTCCAGCACCTTGGGGTTGCGGTAGTGCACCGTGAAGATATCGCGATCTTTGGGCAGGGGCTCCCCCCGTATCTTGCCGCCCAGGATATAATGTTGCTCTTCCGCCAGCGGGTTCCATGTCAGGCCCGCACGGCGGATGGCGACAGGAAGGCTCATCTGATCCAGATAAGGGCGTCGCTTTTCCAGCGTGTCAATCTCGTCAATCCGTCGGGCCGTCTCGTACCAGATATCGGCAAACCGGCCCTGTGGTCCTTCGGCTTCGGGGAAAAGGACGAAACCGGACGAGAAATAGGGCACTTTGGGGCGGCGCGACTGGCGCATCAGGTACACGCGCTCTTCCGGGATCTCCATATCGAAGGCCCCGTAGATCAGGTCCCAGATGTCTTTCTGCGCCCAATACATACTGGCCGCGACAGAGCAGGAAACATGGCCGGATTTGACGATATTGTCGATTGTATTGGGGCGGATAAACAAGACGTCGGAATCCACAAAGGCGGAAAACTCGCTCTCTCGGGGCTGCATCGCGGCGATGATCTTGTTGCCGTGGGGATAGGGCTCGCGCCACATGCCTTCCGTTTTCATCGGGCGCAGCTCCGCGCCCATTTTCTCGTGTGCGATGAACACCGAGGGGTGAACGTCGTTCATGCGATGTTCGGGCACATAGCCGATGCAGGCCACGTCTTCGGAAAACTGCTCGCGGATAGAGGCAAGCAGGCTACAGGCCATGATGTCGTAAGAGGGCGGTTCCACGATATAGGTGAGCGTAAGTCTTGGTTTCGCCATTAATCTGCTTCCCTATCTGCGGTGCCCGTCCCGCCCGGGCGGTCGGCTCCGGCGGGACTGTCGCGCAAGGCTCGCTTGCACGCCCCAACTGTTTTTCAGGAATGTCTGGTTCTGTCTAGGTTTACGTGACCGATGACCCGCCTGCGCCTTAGCGCAGACGTTGTTCGGTGTTGGCGTCAAACAGCATCGCCCGCTCGGGCGGGATTTTCACGCCAACCTGCGCCCCTTCACGAGACCGGTCGTCGCCGCGTTCCTCGACGATGATCTTGGCACCGGTGTCGGACAGCAGGTGAACATAGGACACGCCGCCAAGGGCCTCGGTCATTTCGACGGTGAAGCCTTTGC
Organism: Sulfitobacter sp. EE-36; assembly: GCF_000152605.1. Lineage (NCBI taxonomy): Bacteria > Pseudomonadati > Pseudomonadota > Alphaproteobacteria > Rhodobacterales > Roseobacteraceae > Sulfitobacter > Sulfitobacter sp. EE-36. Next base: position 1,670,227 of record NZ_CH959310.1, read on the forward strand.
CTTGGGGGTCAATTTCGATGTGTTCCGGCCGGATGCCGAGGGTGATGTCCCGGCCGTCTTCGGGTGGGGTCACGGGCAGGGCATAGCTGCCGTCCAACCCGTCCAACACGACCTTGCCGCCGCTGGTGGTGCCATCCAGAAAGTTCATCGCGGGCGAACCGATGAAGCCGGCCACAAAGCGGTTGTCAGGATCGCGGTACAGGTCAAGCGGTGCGCCGACCTGTTCGATCCGGCCCTTGCGCAGCACCACGATCTTATCGGCGAGGGTCATCGCCTCTACCTGATCGTGGGTGACATAGACCATCGTCGCCCCGATTTCCTTATGCAGGCGGGCGATCTCGACGCGCATTTCGACACGCAGCTCGGCGTCGAGGTTGGATAGCGGTTCGTCGAACAGAAAAACTTCGGGGCCGCGTACGATGGCGCGCCCGATAGATACGCGTTGCCGCTGGCCCCCCGACAGGGCGGCGGGCTTGCGGTCAAGATACTCTTCCAGCTTCAGGATTCGCGTCGCCTCGGCCACCTTCTGGGCGATCTCGGCTTTGGGATGGCCGTTCATTTTCAGGCCGAACCCCATGTTGTCGCGCACGGTCATATGCGGATAGAGCGCGTAGGTCTGGAACACCATCGCGACCCCGCGCTCTGCCGGGTCCATGCGGGTCACATCCCGGTCGCCGATGCTCATGCTGCCTTCGGTGGTTTCTTCCAGCCCCGCAATCATGCGCAGCAAGGTCGACTTGCCGCAGCCTGACGGGCCGACAAAAACGCAAAACTCGCCATTTTCGATTTCAAGGTCGATCCCGTGTATCACCTGAACACCGCCATAGCGTTTCACGACATCTTTCATGACGACACCGGCCATATACGACTTCCTTTTATGAGGGGACAGAGGGGGACTGCCAGGACTGCGCCTCGGCCCCGATGCGGGTGGCACAATCAAGCAGGGCAGGGCGGAACGCATTCAGACCGTCCAGCGTATGACGGTGTGTTGCGGTTGCGATGGATACGGCACCCACGACGCGGCCCGCGTCGGTCAGAATGGGGGCGGCGATGCTGATGATGCCGGCCTCGTGTTCCTCGCGGTCAAAGGCGATGCCCTCGGCGCGGATCTGTTCCAGCTCGCGCACAAGGGTTTCGGTGCTGGTATGGGTGGCATCGGTATATTTCAAAAACGCCTGCTGCTGCAGCGCCTGCGCCTGTGCCTCGGGTTCAAGATGCGCGAGAATCGCCTTGCCGACTCCTGTGCAATAGGCCGGGGCGACCTGACCGGTGCGCGCCAGCGTGGCAAAGCGGCTACTGGCCTGACGCTTGTCGACGAACACGACCTGACCGTTGTCGATTTGCGCAAGGTGGATCGCCTCGCGCAGGCGTTCGCCGAGGGCGCTGATATAGGGGGCGGCAATGGGTGCAAGCGAGGCTTGCGACCATGCGGAATGGGCAAGGCTGACCAGACGGATGCCCGGCGCATAGGTCTGCTGATCCTTGTCATAGCTTAGCATACGTTGACTGGTGAGCGTCTGAAGTAGCCGATACAGCGTCGGTTTTGGAAACTCCGATGTCTCCAGCAATTCGCGCATGCGGACAGGGCGGCCCATTGCTGTCACCTGATCCAGCACGCTTAGCGCCTTTGCAACAGTCCCGTCGCTGTTCACCACATTCATATCGTTCTCCGTCCCTCAGGGCGCTGCATCCTGTGGGGTCTTTTGACTGACCCGTCCCCCATGCAGCGCACCAAACTGTTGACAAGGCTAGCGAGCTTGATCTTATATATCAATATACAAAACTAAGTTTCAAATAATGAGACAGTTTTGGATTGCGGAAGCATCAGGGAGGATACCATGCATTCCATTCTCAAGAGGTCACTCGCGGCCGTTGTCGCTGCGGGATTTTCAACATCGTTTGCTGTCGCGGACGAAAGTCAGCTTTCAGGGGAGCTCAAGATCACCTCTGACATGTCGAACCCCGCGCCGCGCGCGGTGATGGAGAGTTTGGCAGCCGGTTTCGGAGAGCTGCATCCGGACGTCGATATCGAACTGACGATCGTCGACCGCGAAGCGTGGAAGACGCAGATCCGGAACGCCTTGGGGGCGAACCCGCCCGATGTGGTCAACTGGTATGCCGCGAACCGCATGGGCCCTTATGTCTCTGCCGGGTTGTTCGAAGACATCTCTGATATGTATGCCAACGGCGATCTGCCCGGGCTTGAGTCCGTCAAAGGTGCGCTGACCATCGACGGCAAGCAATATGGTGTGCCCTATACCTACTATCAGTGGGGCATGTACTACCGCGAAGATATCTTCAAGGAACTGGGACTGACCGAGCCTGAAACCTTTGAGCAAGAGCTTGCGAACTGCGAAAAGATCGTTGCCTCGGGCCGTGCGTGCTATGCCATCGGGACCAAGTTCCTGTGGACCGCTGGCGGCTGGTTCGACTATCTGAACATGCGCACCAACGGCTTCGACTTCCATATGGAGCTGGCCCGTGGCGAGGTGCCCTGGACCGATCCGCGCGTCCGCGAAACCTTTGCCAACTGGCGCAAGATCATCGACATGGGCGGCTATGTCGCCGATCACCAATCCTATTCCTGGCAGGAAGCGTTGAACTTTATGATCGAAGGCGATGCGGTGGCCTATCTGATGGGGAACTTCGCCGTTGCCGCGATGCGCGAAGGCGGTCTGGACGACAGCCAGATCGACTTCTACCAGTTCCCGAAGATCGCGGATGTGCCACAGGGCGAGGATGCCCCTACCGACACGTTCCACATCCCGTCAGGAGCCAAGAACAAGGAAAACGCCCGCGCGTTCCTTCAGTATGTGACATCGGCTGATGTGCAGACCAAGATCAACGCAGGCGACGCCTTGGGGCAGCTGCCCATCAACTCTGAATCCTCGGTCGATAAGGACGAGTTCCTCGAGCAGGGTTTCGAGATGCTGAACACCAGCGCCAAGGGCGGTGTGGCCCAGTTCTTCGACCGCGACTTCAGCGCCGAGATGGCCAGCGTCGGCATGGAGGGGTTGCAGGAATTCATGGTGGTTCCCGACAACCTCGACGACATCCTCGAGCGTCTCGAAGAAACGCGTCAGCGCATCTACGAATAACGCTAAAGCGTCGCGTCCTCCCGCATCGGGGGGACGCAACCCACCGCCTCAATCCATTCGCAAGCCCGCCGACGGCCGGTTTTCGCATGTGTTGATTTACCGGAGACCACGGCATGGCAGCAACAACACCGCCCCCCGCGCGCAGTTGGTACAAACGCAACGAGATCGCGCTGACGCCGTGGCTTTTCCTGCTGCCGGCGATGCTGTTCTTTGCGGTCTATGTGATCATTCCCATCGGCCAAAGCGTGGCGATCAGTTTCTACCAGTGGGACGGACTGGGGGAAAAGACCTTTGTCGGCACCGCGAACTATGAAAGGTTGCTGGGGATCGGCGACCAGAAGATGGACCGCAAGTTCGAGATCTCGTTCTGGAACAACCTCAAATGGCTGGTGCTGTATTTGCTGGCGGTGCCTGCGGGGCTGTTCATCGCCTTGTTCCTGAACCAGACCGTGCGCGGCATCCGTATCTACAAGTCTTTGTTCTTCTTTCCTTTTGTCATCTCCCAGGTGGTCGTCGGGCTGGTGTTCTCGTGGTTCTACCTGCCACGCGAAGGGCTGCTGAACGCGATGCTGGCGATTTTCGGGGCAGGGCCGGTGAATATCCTGGGCGATCCGTCTACGGCGACCTACGGGATCATCGCGGCGGGGCTGTGGCCGCAGACGGCCTATTGCATGATCCTCTATCTGACCGGTCTGAATGCGGTGGACCCCGAACAGATCGAGGCCGCGCGACTGGACGGGGCCAAGGGGCGCAAGATGCTGTGGTACATTATCCTGCCGCAGCTCAAGCCCGCGACGTTCATCGCCTTTGTCGTCACCATCATCGGCGCGCTGCGGTCGTTTGACCTGATCAGCGTCATGACCAACGGCGGCCCCTTCGGATCGACCCGCGTGCTGTCGTTCTACATGTTCGAAGAAGCGCTGTCCGAGTTCGGCTTCCGTATGGGCTATGGCTCTGCCATCGCGGTGATCCTGTTCCTCATCATGCTCGGGTTCATCGCCTATTTCCTCTATGCCATGTGGCGCGAAGAGCGGGAGGCTCGCTGATGTTCCCTACACCGATCGCCAAACAATCGCGCAGCCGCCAGCTGACCTATCAGACGTTGCTGCCCGTCGCGCTGATCCTGTGGCTCTTGCCGCTGATCGCGGTGGCGCTGTTCTCTATCAAGCCGGGGTCGGATTTCGCCGCCGGGAACTACTGGGGGTGGCCGTCCAGCTTCGAGGGGCTGACGAACTACGGCAAGGTCTTCTTTGAAAGTAATATGCCGCGCTATCTGATGAACTCGGTCTTTATCACGCTGCCCACGGTGCTGGGGGCGATTGCGCTGTCCAGCATGGCGGGGTTCGCCTTGGGGATCTACAAGTTCAAGGGCAACCTGCTGATCTTCTTCATGTTCATCGCGGGCAACTTTGTCCCGTTCCAGATCCTGATGGTGCCCGTGCGCGACCTGACCATATCGCTGGGGATGTATGACAGCATTCAGGGGCTGGTCCTGTTTCACGTGGCGTTCCAGACGGGCTTTTGCACGCTCTTCATGCGCAACTTCATCCGCGCATTGCCCTTCCCCTTGATCGAGGCCGCCCGCGTCGAAGGCGTGGCCGAGTGGCGCATCTTTTTCTTTGTCGTGCTGCCACTGATGAAGCCCGCGCTGGCTGCGCTGGCGGTATTGGTCTTTACCTTCATCTGGAACGATTACTTCTGGGCCGTCGTGCTGACCCAAGGACCAAGCGCGCAACCTGTCACCGCGGGCATCACCGAATTCAACTCGCAGTTCCGCGCAGCCTATCACCTGATGAGCGCGGGATCGATTGTCGCCGCCTTTCCGCCGGTCGCGATGTTCTTTCTGATGCAAAAACACTTCATCGCCGGTCTCACGCTTGGCGCAGTAAAGTAGAGAGTTATGACACAGACCTACCGCCTTGATGACGGGCACCAGACGCTTGTTCTGGCCTCTGCGCACGACCGCCTGCCGCAGGTGGTCTATTGGGGCAGCCCGCTGCCCGACAGCGAAAATCTGGAAGAGATCTGCGCCGCCCATGCCATCGACGTCACAGGCGGCATGCTGGACGAGATCCCTGATCTGTCGCTGTGCCCCGAAGCCGGGCGTAGCTTTCCGGGGCAGGCGGGGATCGCGGTTGCGCGCGCCGACGGCACGCCGCTGCGCCCCGTGTTTCACCTGCGCAACGTGGTGCAGGATGCAGGGCTGCGGTTCACCTGCGCGGCACCGGAGGAGGGTCTGACGCTGACCTTTGACTTTGCGGTTGATGCCGCAACCGGCGTGATCACTTGCCAGACGACACTGGAGGCCGCGCAGCCCGTGCGCCTGCACTGGCTTGCCGCGCCGGTGGTGCCCGCGCCGCAGCTGAGCACAGAGATGATTGACGTCTCGGGCCGGTGGTGCGGTGAATTCCAGTTGAACCGCACCGCGTGGCGGGCAGGCATCCACGCGCGCGACAACCGCACGGGTCGCACGGGCCACGAACACTTCCCCGGACTGCTGATCCCGACCACGGGGGCCACGAACACCCAAGGGACGTGCTACGGGTTCCACTATGGCTGGTCGGGCGGTCATACGATGATCGCCGAGGAGCTTCAGGACGGGCGGCGGCAGGTGCAATGGGGCCATGCGGCTGGCACCCAGGACGCCCCCGCGACACGGTTCCAGACGGCGCCGCTTTACCTGACCTATTCTGACACCGGCCTGAACGGCTGTGCCGTCAGCTTTCAGCGTCATCTGCGCGACCGCATCGTGACATGGCCCAAGCCAGACACCCCGCGCCCCGTTCACTACAACTGTTGGGAAGCGGTGTATTTCGACCACGACTGGTCTGTCCTGACCGATATCGCCAACCGTGCTGCCGCTTTGGGGGCAGAGCGTTTCGTGCTGGATGACGGGTGGTTCGGACAGCGCGACGACGACACCAGCAGTTTGGGCGACTGGATCATTGATCCGCGCAAATACCCCAAGGGGCTGACCCCGCTAATCGACCATGTTCAGGGGTTGGGAATGCATTTTGGCCTCTGGTTCGAGCCCGAGATGATCTCGCGCGATAGTGACCTCTACCGCGCCCACCCCGATTGGATTCTGGGCCCGCAGGACCAGATAGAGGGGCGTCAGCAGTTGGTGCTGAACATGGCGCTGCCGCAGGTCCAAGATCTGCTCTACGACCGTATCGCCACGGTGCTGCGCGACAATGCCATCGACTATATCAAATGGGACCATAATCGCGTGTTGCCCGCACCCGACGCGGCGCAGACAGGCGGCGTCTATGCGCTGCTGGACCGGTTACGCGCCGATTTTCCGCTGGTCGAGATTGAAAGCTGCGCGTCAGGCGGGGGACGGATCGATTTCGGGATCATGGCGCGGACCCAGCGGGTCTGGCTGTCGGATAGCAACGACGCGCTGGAACGGCTGCGCATTCAGCATGACGCTGCCTTGTTCCTGCCCGTTGCCGTGACCGGCAGCCATGTCGGCCCACGCCACTGCCACACCTCTGGGCGCACGCTGGACATCAGCTTTCGCGCCTGGGTCGCCGCGCAGCGCCACATGGGGTTCGAGATGGACCCGCGCGAGCTCGACGCCCGCGAAACCGATGTGCTGAAACAGGTCACGCAGTGGTGGAAGGACAATCGCGGATGGATGCGCACCGCGGATATCCTGCGGCTCGACAGCGCTGATCCGGCGGTGATCGCAGAGCAGCAACAGGCCACCGATGGGATGCGTTTCGTGGTGTTCGCAGGCAAGGCCGCGACCTCGGCCCAGATCTCACCGCGCCCGCTGCGGCTGACCGCACTTGACCCGCAGGCGCGCTACCGGATCACGCTGGCAAACCGCGACGAGGCGGTCGCGCTGTCACGGGGTGATGCCGCGCTCAAGACCCGCGATCTTGTGCTGTCGGGCCAGTACCTCATGAACCATGGCGTGACCCTGCCATGGTCGTTCCCTGAACGCATGTGGGTCATTGAAGGAACACGGCTATGACAAAAGAGAAACGCAACCGCGCTTGGTACGGCAAGAATGATCGGGACGGGTTCATTCACCGCAGCTGGATGAAAAATCAGGGCTTTCCCGACCACTCGTTTGATGGCCGCCCCATTATCGGTATCTGCAATACATGGTCCGAACTGACCCCGTGCAATTCCGGCCTGCGCGATCTGGCCGAAGGGGTGAAGCGCGGCGTGTGGGAGGCAGGGGGCTTTCCGGTCGAATTTCCGGTGATGAGCCTTGGCGAGACCCAGATGAAGCCGACCGCCATGCTGTTTCGCAACCTGCTGGCGATGGACGTCGAAGAAAGCATTCGCGCCTATGGTATTGACGGTGTGGTTCTGCTGGGCGGCTGTGACAAGACCACGCCGGGTCAGCTGATGGGCGCGGCAAGCGTCGATCTTCCGACGATCGTTGTCAGCTCCGGCCCGATGCTGAACGGCAAGTGGAAGGGCAAGGACATCGGCTCTGGCACGGATGTGTGGAAGTTCTCGGAAGATGTGCGCGCGGGCGAGATGACCTTGCAGGATTTCATGGCCGCTGAATCCGGCATGAGCCGGTCCAAGGGCGTGTGTATGACGATGGGCACGGCCTCTACGATGGCGAGCGTGGTAGAGGCGATGGGGATGTCGCTGCCCACCAACGCCGCGCTGCCTGCCGTTGATGCGCGCCGCATGGCGCTGGCGCATCTGACCGGCAAGCGCATTGTCGAGATGGTCGAGGAAGATATCAAGCTGTCACAGGTCGTTACCCGTGCCTCTATCGAGAACGCTATTCTGGCCAATGCCGCTGTCGGCGGGTCGACCAATGCCGTGATCCATCTGCTGGCCATCGCGGGCCGCGTCGGCATCGATCTGACGCTCGATGATTTCGAGCTTGGGTCGGATATCCCGCTGCTGGTCAACTGCATGCCCTCGGGTAAATATCTGATGGAAGATTTCTGCTATGCGGGCGGGATGCCCGTGGTGCTGTCCCATCTGCGCGACAAGCTGCGGCCCGCGCAGACCGTCATGGGTGGGGATATCCTTGCCTATGCCGAAGGGGCTGAATGCTACAACGAGGATGTGATCCGCCCGCTGGATAATCCGCTGCGCCCTGCGGCCGGGTTGAAGGTGCTGCGCGGCAATATCGCGCCCAACGGGGCGATCGTGAAACCCTCGGCGGCGACGGACGCCTTGCTGGAACACGAGGGCGAGGCATATGTCTTCGAGAATATCGAGGATATGAAAGCCAATATCGACCGCGAGGATCTGCCGGTGACCGCAGATACGGTTCTTGTGCTCAAGGGCTGCGGCCCAAAGGGGTACCCCGGTATGCCCGAAGTCGGCAATATGCCGATCCCCGCGCGTCTGGTCAAAGAAGGCGTGCGCGACATGGTCCGCGTGTCCGACGCGCGTATGTCCGGCACCGCCTATGGCACTGTGATCCTGCACGTCAGCCCTGAATCCAACGCAGGCGGCAATCTGGGGCTGGTACAGACCGGCGACCGTATCCGGCTGTCGGTGGCGCAGGGCACATTGGACGTGCTTGTCTCTGACGAGGTGCTGGCACAGCGCCGCGCTGCCTGGGTACCCGAACCGCCCCGATACGACCGCGGCTATGCCAAGCTCTATACCGAGACGGTATTGCAGGCAGACAAAGGCGCGGACCTTGATTTTCTGGTGGGTAAAGACACCCGCCCCGTCACACGGGAGAGCCACTGATGACCCTGAACGCAACATTTCCCGATCTGCGCGGCCGGTCGGTGTTCATCACCGGCGGCGGCGCGGGGATCGGTGCCTTTCTGACCGACGGCTTTCTGGCGCAGGGGGCCAAGGTCAGTTTTGTCCAGCGCAGCGACGCCACCGCGTTTTGCAACGAGATGGAAGAAAAACATGGCCAGCGCCCCTTTGCGCAGACCTGCGATATCTCGGATATCGCGGCACTTCGGTCCAGTCTGGCCGCGGCCGCCGATGAGCATGGCCCTGTCACGGTTCTGGTGAACAACGCCGCCAATGATGCCCGCCACACCGCCGAAGAGGTCACCGAAGACTTCTGGGACCAGTCGCAGGCGATCAACCTCAAGTCCTATTTCTTCGCCTGTCAGGCCGTACTCGCAGGGATGCGCGCCGCGGGTGGCGGGGCCGTGGTGAACATGAGCTCGATCTCGTATATGATGGGGAACGCGGGCTATCCTGCCTATACGACCGCCAACGCCGGCATCAATGGGATGACCCGTTCGCTGGCGCGGGAATTTGGGCCGGACAAGATCCGCTTTAACGCGCTGGCACCGGGGTGGGTGCTGACGGAAAAGCAGATCGAACAATGGGTCACGCCCGAAGCGCTGGCGGCGCATATTGACCGGCAATGCCTTAAGGATACGTTGAAGCCGCAAGACATCGTGGATGCGGTGCTGTTTTTATCCTCTGCCTCCAGCCGCATGATGACGGGGCAGTTGATGGCCGTCGATGGCGGCGTCGTGGTCACCGGATAGGAAGGGATACCGTGCAACACTACGCTGAATGGATCGCTGTCGATTGGGGCACGTCAAACCTGCGGGTCTGGATGATGGGGGCCGATGGGCGGCCCTTTGCCTCTGACAGGTCTGACAAGGGGATGGCGGGGCTGACGCAGGACGGGTTCGAACCGGCCTTGCTTTCGTTGATAGACCCCTACCTAGATCCGGACCATGTGACCCCTGTGATCTGCGCGGGTATGGTGGGCGCCCGCGAAGGCTGGCGCGAGGCCGCCTACGTCGCCACGCCCTGCGCGCCTCCGGATGCGCGGGCGGCAGTTGCGGTACCATCCCATGACCCGCGGATCGCAGTGCACATCCTGCCCGGCGTGAAACAGATGGCTGCCCCTGACGTGATGCGCGGCGAGGAAACCCAGATCGCAGGGGTGCTGCACAGTCAGCCGGAGTTTGACGGCATCCTCTGTCTGCCCGGCACCCACACCAAATGGGTCCATATCAGCGCGGGCGAGATCGTGAGCTTCCAGACCTGCATGACTGGCGAGATCTTCGCGCTGCTGGCCAGCCAGTCGGTCCTGCGCCATTCGGTCACCACGGCAGAGTGGGACGAGGACAGCTTTATCGACGGCGTCACGCAGGCGATGGACAGCCCGCAAAGCTTCGCCTCCAGACTGTTCGGCCTGCGCGCAGGGGGGCTGTTGCAGGGCACATCTGCAGGGGCGGCGCGGGCGCGGCTGTCAGGGCTGCTTGTGGGGCTAGAGCTGGCCGGCACGCGCCCCTATTGGCTGGGCCGCCATGTCGCCATTCTGGGCGCAGACAGCGTCGCCGCACATTACCGTAGCGCATTGGCCGCACAGGGTGTGCAGGCCGAAACACTGGATAACGCGGGTCTGACGCTGGCGGGCCTGACCTCTGCCTATCGTTCATTGAAAGGGGCCCTTGTATGAGCCGCAATATCATCGCCATTCTGCGTGGCATCCAGCCGCATGAGGCCGCCGACATCTGCGCCGCCTTGATCGACGCAGGCATCACCCGCATCGAGGTGCCGCTGAATTCGCCAGAACCGCTGAAATCCATCGAAACGATGGCCCAAACCTATGGGGCCGACGCGTTGATCGGCGCGGGCACGGTGTTGGACGTTGAAAACGTCGCAGCGGTGGCGGCTGTGGGGGGGCGGATGATTGTCTCTCCGAATGCGGATCCTTCTGTTATCACGGCAAGCAAGGCGGCGGGCATGATGTCCTATCCCGGTGTGATGACGCCCACGGAATGTTTTGCCGCGCTTAAGGCCGGGGCCGATGGGCTCAAGCTGTTTCCGTCGTTCCTGCTGGGGGTCGAAGGGCTCAAGGCGATCAGGGCAGTGCTTCCGGCTCAGACCGAAACCTATGCGGTCGGCGGCGTCGGCCCGTCGAATTTCGCGGAATGGCTTGCGGCAGGGGTGACGGGTTTTGGCCTTGGGTCCAGCCTGTACAAACCGGGGCAAAGCGCGGCGGATGTGACACAAAGCGCGCGCGCGGCGGTAAGCGCCTATGACAAGGCGACGCTCTCTTGAACGCCACACTCTTTGATGCGCGGGCGTGCGCGTTGGGCGAGGGGCCGCTGTGGCATCCCGAACGCGGCCAGTTGTTCTGGTTCGACATCCTCGGCAAAACCCTGATGTCGCGGCAGGGCGACAAAACGCTGTCGTGGCAGTTTGACGAATGCGTCTCTGCCGCCGGGTGGATCGATAGGGATACCCTGCTTGTCGCGTCCGAAACCGCGCTGTGGCGGTTCGACCTAAACGGAGAGGAGCGTTCCCTCGTCGTGCCACTTGAGGCGGATCAGCCGCTGACCCGATCCAACGACGGGCGCGCCGATCCGTGGGGTGGTTTCTGGATCGGGACAATGGGCTTCAACGCAGAGCGGGGGGCGGGGGCGATCTACCGCTACTATAAAGGCGCGCTGCGACAGCTTTTCGCGGAGATTACCATTTCGAACGCGATCTGCTTTTCGCCCGACCGACGTTATGCCTATTACACCGACACGCCCACGCGCCAGATCATGCGCGTGCCCCTTGATGCCGCAGACGGCTGGCCCTCGGCCCCGCCAGAGGTGTTTGTCGATCTCAAGAAAGACAAGCGTAACCCCGACGGCGCGGTTGTCGACAGCGACGGCTGCTTGTGGAACGCGCAATGGGGGGCCGCGCAGGTCGCCCGTTACAGCCCCGATGGCTCCCTGTTGCAGACCGTTGATATACCCGCAGCGCAGGCCACCTGTCCGGCCTTTGGCGGTGCGGATCTGCGGACGCTCTTTGTCACCTCAGCCGCGCAGGGCCGCGACGGGGCGGAGGATGGCCAGACCTTCCAGCTTGCATCGGACGTGCGAGGCCAGCGGGAACACCGGATAATTTTGTGAGGCGTGATGAAACGAACCCTAGGGACTTGCTATTACCCTGAACAATGGCCCGAAGAGATGTGGCAAACCGACGCCCGCCGCATGGTAGAAGCGGGCCTGACATGGGTGCGCATCGGCGAGTTTTCATGGAGCAAGCTAGAACCGCAACCCGGCCAGTATAACTGGGCGTGGCTGGACCGCGCGATCGAGGTTTTGGGGGCTGCTGGTCTGCGGGTTGTGCTGGGCACCCCCACCGCCACCCCGCCACGCTGGATGCTGAAACGCCACCCCGATATGCTTGCCGTGGATATTGAAGGGCGTCCGCGCAAATTCGGGTCGCGCAGGCACTACTGTTTCAGCCACGAAGGCTATCAGAAGGAATGCGTCACGATTGCCACGTTGATGGCGAAACGCTATGGCGCGAACCCCCATGTGGCGGCGTGGCAGATCGACAATGAATACGGCTGCCACGACACGGTGATCTCGTATAGTGACGCGGCAGCCCATGCTTTTCGGGGCTGGCTGGCACAACGCTACGGCACCCCCGCCGCGCTGAATGCCGCGTGGGGGAATACTTTCTGGTCGATGGACTACGACAGTTTTGACGACATCGACCCGCCCAACCTGACCGTGACCGAAGCCAACCCTGCGCATCGTCTGGCGTTCCGGCGGTTCAGCTCGGATCAGGTGGTGGCATTCAACCGGCTTCAGCTTGACGTGATCCGCCAGCACAGCGCCGCCCCCGTGAGCCATAACTACATGGGCCGGATCACCGACTTTGACCATTTCGCGGTGGGTGAAAATCTTGATATCGCCACATGGGACAGCTACCCGCTGGGCTTTCTCGAGGATCGGGTCGGCGCGGATGCGGCGCAGCAGCACCGCTATGCGCGGCAGGGCGACCCGGACTTTCAGGCGTTCCACCACGATCTTTACCGCGCCGTGGGCAAGGGGCGCTGGTGGGTGATGGAACAGCAGCCGGGGCCGGTCAACTGGGCCCCGCACAACCCTGTGCCACTGGCCGGTATGGTGCGTCTGTGGACATGGGAAGCCTTCGCCCACGGGGCCGAAGCGGTGTGCTATTTCCGCTGGCGACAGGCCCCTTTCGCCCAAGAGCAACTGCACGCCGGCTTGCTCCGGCCCGACAGTGCCGACGCCTTCGCGATGGCGGAGGTCCGGCAGGTCGGCGCAGAGATGGCCAAGGCTCCGGATGTGCAGCCCGCGCAGGCACCGGTCGCGCTGGTGTTCGACTATGACGCGGATTTCGCATGGGCGACCCAGCCCCATGGTGCGGATCTAAGCTATTTCGGGTTGGTCTTTCACACCTACAAGGCGCTGCGGCGTCAGGGGCTGTCGGTTGATATCCTGCCCGCCACCTGCCGCGATTTTGGCGGCTACGGGCTGGTGATGGCACCGGGGGTGATGCACATGCCGGACGCTCTGAAACAGGCGCTGGCGCGCAGCGCGGCGACGGTCGTCTATGGCCCCCGCAGCGGCGCGCGCACGTCCGAGATGGCGATCCCCGTGCCGCTGCCCCCCGCAATCGACGGGTTGGACGTAACGGTCACGCAGGTCGAAAGCCTGCGGCATGACATTTCCGTACCGCTGGAGGGCGGTGGGAAAGTGATCCGCTACCGTGATGTGCTGGACGGCACGGCAAAGGTCATCTTGCAGACCACAGACGCAGAGCCGGTTGCCATGCGCGACGGGCAGCAGATCTATCTGGGGGGCTGGCTGGATGAGCGCACGCTCGACCAATTCATCAGCGGGCTGTGCGGCGAGGCAGGGATCGACGTGCTGCCGATGCCCGAAGGGGTACGTACCCGCACGACGGGGGGCGAACGGTTCTGGTTCAATTATTCAGATGCAGAGGTTGCCTGTCACGGTGTCGAACTGCCCGCCGCGGGCGTTCTGCGTGTGCCGCTCTGACCACAAGGGCGCGGCCCAAGAGACCGGATACCGCCGCGTCATTGGCGGTATCCGGTGCGTCACTTACCAAGATGTGATGACGGTCCCGTGGTAGCTTTCATCGATGAAGGCTTTGATCTCGTCCGAGTGATACGCCTCTAGCAGGGTCTTGACCCAAGGCGCGTCTTCCTTGCCTTCTTGTACAACGATCACGTTCACATAGGGGTTGTCGGCGCTTTCCATCGCGATGGAATCTTCCTTGGGGCTAAGGCCCGAGGCGATGGCGTAGTTGGTGTTGATCAGCGCCGCATCCAGATCGGCCAGCGAACGGGGCAGCTGCGCCGCGTCGAGTTCCTTGAACGACAGGTCTTTGGGGTTCTCGGTGATGTCCAGAACGGTGGGCACGAGACCTGCAGCGGGATCGACCTTGATCATGCCAAGCTGTTGCAGCACCAGCAACGCGCGCCCGCCATTGGTGGGGTCGTTCGGGATGCCAAAGGTCGCGCCTTCTTCAAGCGCGGCGATATCGGTGATCTTGTCCGAATAGATGCCCATCGGCGTGGTGATCGTGTTGCCCACAACCGTCAGCGCAAAGCCGCGGTCTTTCATCTGTGCCTCAAGGTAAGGCACGTGCTGGAAGGAGTTCGCCTCGATGTCGCCATCGGCCAGCGCCTGGTTCGGCACCACATAGTCAGAGAATTCGACAACGTCGATCTCAAGGCCCATCGGTTCGGCCACACGGGCGACCTCTTCCATGATCTCGGCGTGCTCGCCGGGGGAAACGCCGACTTTGATCTGCTCGGCCATCAGCGATGTCGCCATAAGCGCGAGGGTAGAGGTCAGGGTCGCAATGCGTAGCATGTATATGCTCCTTTAACTGGGAAACGAAATTGGGAGGAGGAGACGGGCGCTATTGCCCGCCGCTTCTGGTGGCGCGTTTGTCGACAGCGGCTGCGATGCGTTCGCCGATCGATTGCACAAGCTGCACCAGGACGATGAGGATGATCACGACAACCGCCATAACGTCGGGCATAAACCGTTGATACCCATAGCGAATGCCCAGATCGCCCAGACCTTCGCCGCCCACGGCACCGACCATGGCGGAATAGCCGATCAGGCTAACGATGGCGAGTGTAAGGCCAAGCGTGATACCGGGCAGCGCTTCGGGCAGCAGCACCTTGCGGATGATCTGCAACGGGGTCGCCCCCATGGCGCGCGCCGCCTCGATCAGGCCGGACTCAACCTCGCGGATCGCGTTTTCCACCAGACGCGCGATGAAGGGCACGGTGGCGATCGTCAGCGGCACAATCGCGGCTGTCGTGCCGATCGACGTGCCCGCAACCATCCGCGTGAAGGGGATGATCGCGACCACCAGAATGATGAACGGCACCGACCGCGTGGCATTGACCACCAGCCCGAGCACCTTGTTGACCCACGGGGCCGACAGCAGCTCGCCGCGTTGCGAGGTCGCCAGAAACAACCCCAAGGGCAGGCCAAGCAGCGTCCCCAGCAGCGCCGAGATGGCGACCATATAAAGCGTCTGGCCCGTGGCCTCGATCAGTAGGTTGATAAGGTTAGCCGACATAGCCAAGCACCTCCGTCATAAGCCCGTGGCTTTCCAAGAATGAACGCGCCTCTGCGGCTTTTGCCACAGGCAGCGATACCAGCAGGTTGCCGAAGGGGCGGGTGCCGATTTCCTCGACCGCACCGGCAAGGATATTGACCGGAATGCCCATGTCCTGCGTCAGCCGCGCCAGCATCGGGTCGGTGGCGTGCTGGCCCGCAAAGGTCACGCGGATCACCTCTTCGCCGCCCTGCGCGGGGGCGTTTGAGATCAGACGATCCTTGACGAAAGCGGGCAGGGTGACGCCGGTCACCCCCGACAGGAAAGACCGCGTGGTCGCATGCTGAGGCGCGGTGAAGATATCGTAGGTCTCGCCATGTTCGACGATTCGGCCCCCGTCGATCACGGCGACGTGGCTGGCGATGTCACGGACCACGGCCATCTCGTGGGTGATCAGTAGGATGGTCAGCCCCAGTTCGCGGTTGATGTCCTTGAGCAGCGACAGAACCGTTTGCGTCGTTTCAGGGTCCAGCGCGGATGTCGCCTCGTCCGACAGCAGCACTTTGGGGCCGGTGGCCAATGCCCGCGCGATGCCGACGCGTTGCTTTTGCCCGCCCGACAGCTCTGCCGGATAGCGTGTGGCGTGCGCGCTTAGTCCGACCCGTTCGATCAGGTCGGCCACACGGGGTTTGATTTGCGATGACGGCACACCGGCGATTTCCAGCGGCAAGGCGATGTTGCCCGCCACGCTGCGCGAGGCCAGCAGGTTAAAGTGCTGAAAGATCATCCCCACATCGCGGCGGATCGCACGCAGCTTGGCCCCTTTTGCAGCCCCCACATTCTGCCCGCCCACGAGAACCGCGCCCGTCGTAGGCCGCTCGATCCCGTTGACCATGCGCAGCAGCGTCGATTTGCCAGCCCCCGACCGTCCGATGATGCCGGTGATTGATCCCGGCTCCATCGCCAAAGAGACGCCTTCAAGCGCCGTGACAGTCGTGCCGCCGGATTTGGAATAGGCTTTACCCACGTTTTCGAACGTGATCGAAGCGCCGTTGGGTTCTGTCATGATCGGTCCAGCCTGCGGTCGGTTGCGGTGGCGCCCGTAGACAGAAAGGCCGGGGGTATTGCAAGCGCAGTTTTCGCATACCCGCCCTGACTTTACCGATGTGCTGAACGCTAAGTTTTCACAGGTCCAGCACCAGATGCCCCCCCGCTGCCGCCGCGCGCGACTGGCAGGTGATCAACGTGGTTTCACGCTGCGCCTGTGACAGCACATAATCGCGGTGATCGGCGTCGCCCTCGACCAGCCCGCAAGCGCAAACCCCGCAGATCCCGTCGGCGCATTTCACATCCACGGGCACGCCTGCCTCTGTCAGCATATCCGACAGGCTGCGGTCGGCGGGGACGTGGATGTCTTTGCCGGTCTTGGCCAGATGGACCGTAAAGCTGTGGTTCTCGCGCGGGGGGGCTTCGGGGACGGCGAAATATTCGATGTGACACTGATCCTCGGCAAAGCCCGCGCGGGCGGCGGCGGTCATTGCGGCTTCCATATAGGCGGGGGTGCCGCAGGCGTAGGCGTGACTGCCCACAGGATGGCCCGACAGGATCGTGTCAAACTCTGCCCGACTGCCCTGATCGCTGACGTGTAGCACGGCATGGGCGGCCCAGGGGGCGGCAGCGATCTCGGCCGCAAAGGCCAGATCAGCGGCGGTGCGGGCTGAATAATGCAGCGCGAAGTCACGGCCCAACTGATGCAGGCGGTGCGCCATAGCGATCATCGGGGTGATACCGATGCCACCGCCCATCAACACGCTGAAGGGGGCGTCTTCGGTCAGGGGGAAATGGTTGATCGGGCGGGCGGCGAAAATCTTGCGCCCCTGCGTGAAGATACGGTGCATCAGGGCGCTGCCGCCGCGGCCCTGATCCTCGCGCTGGACGGCAATGACATAGCGCGACCGGTCCGAGGGATCGCCGCACATGGAATATTGGCGCAGGTACTCGGGCGCGATCACCACATCCAGATGCGCCCCTGCCTGCCACAGGGGCAGATCGGCCCCGTCGGGATCACGCAGTTCATATCGCGTGATGCCGTCGCTTAACACATCCGCGCGGGTGACGGTCAGCGGCAATACCGGACTATCCGCCAATGGCTTGAGCGCAGGGACCAGCCCCTGCGTGTCTCCGCTTGCGACCCGCGCGCGGTGTGTGGCGGCGGGGATCATCGCGCCATAGGCGCGGATGCCGGCCTCGCGGTCCATCGGGTCGGGGTAGGGGTAGGGATGCGGGGCAAGCGGCGCAGGGTAGACGGCCAGCGTCTGGTCTTTCGCGCGCAGCTTCAGGTCTTTTTGCAGACCGCGGGTGTTCACCGGCTTGTCCGTGGGGCGGTAGCCACCGTCGTCCTGCACCTCCAGATCCCACCACCATTTCTTGACGGGGTTGATGTCGCCACGGTCCAGCAGATCGTCGAGCTTGGCCAGCGCTGGTGCGGTAGCGGGCAGCTTCATCGCGGTCCAGCGCCACACGCTGTCGGCCAAGATCCCCTCAAGGTTCCACGGGCAGGTCTTCATGCAGCGCCCGCACATGGCACCGCCCTCGGTCGTGATCCGGTAGGTGGCGCATTTCTGGCTGTCGGATTTCCAGATTTCGTAGCCGTTGAACATCAGCTTCGGCCCCGCCGTGATCGCCCCCGAGGGACATTCCCGCGCGCATTTCTGGCAGCTTTCGCAGAATTTCTGCAGGCCGAAGTCGATCGGCTTGTCATGGGTCATCGGCAGGGTGGTCGTCACCGCGCCCGATTTCAGACGCGGGCCAAGATAGGGGTTCAGGATGACTTCGCCGATGCGGCTGACCTCACCCAAGCCCGACAGCAGCAGCAGCGGGGGTTGCAGCACATCGCCATCCATCACCGTATGCGCCTTGGCGGGATATCCCACATCGCGGATCAACCGCGCCAGCACGCCGCCCACAAGGCTGAACCGAAGATAGGCGCGCATGGATTGCGCCACGCTGATCCAGTCATCGCCCGAGGCCCCCTCCATCGTGTCGAAACCCTGATCGATCACAAGGCTGATCGCCTGATCATGGGGCGGGTCGATCGCGGTGCCGGTGGCGTCATGGCTGTACCACGCCCAATCGGGACAACGGCTGACCCCCACGGCATCGGCCCCCAGAAAATAGGCAACCGCCTTGACCATCTCTGCCGCCTGTTGCGGGGCGAGGGCGGTTTGCGTTTCGGCAGCTTGCCCGTCTTGCAGCAGACCAAAGGCCCCAAGCGCGCGTCGCTGCGCCATCGAGGTCGGCGTCTTGCGGATATAGCGCCCGCCGGTGGCCCCGTCTTGCAGCTTTTTGCCCATGTCCCCGAACAGCGCACGGCTGAACATATCGGTGCGTTTGGGCAGGCGCGGGATGCGCGGTTCGTCCATATAGGTCGTGGGGCTGTCCACGCGTTTAAGCTTTTCGAAAGGCTGCGCGCCATCGACAAAGCGTCGCGTTGCATAGGCGGGCGGCGTGCGGGGCAGGGCAGCGGTGGCCAGAGGGCGGTCACAGGCCAGATCCATCGCCATGGTGACGGCGGCCAGCGAAAAGCGCGTGCCGACGAAAGGGGCGGTCAACTGACCGTCTTGGGGCAGCGCCAGACCCGCCGCGACCGCCAGCCGGTTCAGATCCACATCGCTTGCCGTCATCGTATGCCCGCGCGCCGGACGCCCCAGCAGGCGGATGTAATTCGACAATACCGCCGCCGATTCCGCGGCCAGTAGAGACGACCGGTGATCCTCCATCCCCGCGATCCATGTCGCACCGGGTTCATCCTGCTCGACCGTGCGGGGATGCGCGAAAAGCAGCACCAGCGCATGGGTATGGCCTGCGATATCCGTCTCGGGCGCGGTGACGGAGTCGCGCAGGTCGGCCATGATCGCATCCACACCAGAGGCGAGCGTTTTGACCTGACGCGTCTGCAAATCCTGCGCCAGCCGCGCGACATCCGCATTGCGCAGGGGCTGCGCCAGATGGTGGTCGGGTGCAAGCTTGCAAATCCCCACCATCGTCGCATCGTTGAAATGGGCAAACGCCTTGAGGTGCTGCGCCCGCTCGGTCAGATCGGCGGGGATCTCGGCCAAGGCCTTGTTCACCAGACCCTCGCGGATCGCATCCAGCATGGCGCGGTGATCCCGCGTCGCTTGGGCCAGCGGACGCGCGTCCTCCGTCACCCCCAAGGGGGTGAAGGCCGGCACCGGCCCTGCAACACCCTCCGCCCGCCGCAGCTTTTCAGTCGGGTAGGCACCCATATGGATGGGGCGGTTTTTGCGGGAACGCAGCCGTGGGGTCATGGGTATTGCCTCGTTGTTCGGCGCTATAGTTGTCCTAGATCAACTATTTTGCAAGCAAACAGTAGCGGTGCGGCAAAAATGAAGTATTCATGCTTTATGACCGGACCCGAGAACACCTCTGCCACTGCCTCCTATCGTCTGCACGACAGGCTGGGCTTTCGCGTGTCGCGGCTGGCCGCGGTCATGCGTGCCAGTCTGGATGCAGAGCTTTCGCAGCTTGGGCTGACACGGTTGGAATGGTGCGTCTTGGCCAGTATCGCGCTGGAAGGCATCACCGCGCCCTCCGGTATCGCCGAGAATATCGGCATCACCCGCCCCACGGCGTCGCGGACGTTCAAGCAGATGCGCGACAAAGGCTGGCTGGTGCAGAACCTGACAGAAGGCGACGGGCGCGCCCGTGCGATCACGCTGACCGAGGCGGGACAAGACCTGTTGGCGCGTGCGCGGGTGCTGGTCGACGCGCATCAGGCGCGGTTTCTGGACAAGCTCGACCCCCAAGCGGCGGCGCATTTCCTATCCGCGCTGGATACGCTGCTTGAAGGGGTTCACGACCGGTTCGACGATCCGTAGGGGGTTTCAGGTCACCACGGGAAAGACGTTCGACTGCTTCAGCACGCCATAGGCAAAGCTGGAATCAATCGACGCGATGCCGGGGATGTTGTGCAGCTTGTGGCGCACGAATTCCTCGTAGCTTTTCAGGTCCTCGACCAGCACGCGCAACAGATAATCCTCGCTGCCGGTGATAACATAGCATTCGAGGATCTGTTCGGTCTCGTGCACCTTCTTCTCGAACAGTTTCACCACGTCGCCCGTGTGGCTGCTCAGCCGGATGCGCACCAGCGCCGTCACGGGCAGACCGTAAGCGCGTTCATCCACAATCGCGGTATAGCCCTTGATCACGCCTTTTTCCTCAAGCGCGCGGGTGCGCCGTAAACAGGGTGAGGGCGACAGATTCACCTGAGCCGCCAGATCCTGATTGGTCAGACGCCCGTTACGCTGCAGCGCTTTGATGATGTCGCGATCTTTATTGTCCATCTTGGCCCTCTAAGGGCAGGATATGCCCAAAATTATTACTATTGCGCAATCATTAGCAAGCATCTGCCCGTGGATACAGCGTAAAACAGCGCAAATACAACGCGCAGGACGAATATGCTCAGTTCCCCCTCACTGCCCGCCGCAAACGGATTAGGTCCGCGGCAGATCCCCCTTCGGCCCTTGGTTGGCTATCTCGCGATTGCGGTGACCGTGCTGGTCTGGGCGGGGTTCGCGCTGTCCACCCGTGCCGTCAGCGGGGCGCAGCTGACGTTTGGCGATGTGGCGCTGATCCGGTCGGGTATTCCGGCGCTGTTCTTTTTACCCTTCCTGCCAAAACGTATCGCTGTGTTAAGGCAGTTGCCCGCGCGGCGCTGGTTGATGATCGCGGCGGGGGCGGGGCTGCCGTTCTTCTGGCTCGCGGCTATGGGCGGGGCGCAGACCTCGGCCACGCATGTGGGGGCGTTGATTGCCGGGACAACACCGGTGTCGGTGGCTGTTCTGACGTGGGTGGTCTACCGCCAACGCCCCGCGGTGCTGCTGCCGCTGGGGGTCATCCTTGTGGGGGTGGCGGCGCTGATCGGTGCCTCGGGCAATTTGGCGGCAGGCAGTTTGACCGGCGTGGCGCTGTTGCTATCGGCCAGTCTGCTCTGGGGGTGCTATACGCTGGGGCTGCGGGGCAGCGGGTTGGACCCGATTGGCTGCGCGCTGGTGCTGGCACTGCCATCCACGCTGGTGCTGCTGCCGCTGCTCGCCACGGGGGTGCTGCCCAGCAATCTGACGCAGGTGCGACTGGCCGAGGCGATGCCGTTCATCCTTGCCCAAGGGGTCGGTGTCGGCCTTGTCTCGAGCCTGACCTATGCCATCGCCATCGCGCGCCTTGGTGTCGCGAAATGTGCCGCGATCGGGTCGCTCGCCCCTGCGATTGCGGCGGTGCTTGCCGTGCCGCTGCTGCACGAGGCCCTGACGTTTGGCACGATTTTGGCCGTTCTCATCATTTGCGCTGGCGTCATGCTGGCCAACCGCCCCAAGGAGTAACCCCGATGCTCGACGCGCTTGCCGCCCTTCCCGAAGACCCGATCTGGGGTCTGACCTCTGCCTTTCGCGCCGATCCGCGCAGCCACAAGATCGACATGGTCATCGGCGTCTACCGCGATGACAACGGGGCCACGCCGAATATGAAGGCGGTGCGCATGGCCGAGCGCGCCTTGGCGCAGGACAGTGCGCCGAAAACCTACCGCGCTTTGGCGGGCAATGCGGTGTTCAACGCGGGCATGGCGCGGCTGGTCTTGGGCGATGCGCCCGCGCGGATCGCGCGCAGCCATGTGATCCAGACGGTCGGCGGGACAGGCGCCTTGCGCGTCCTGGGGGATATGCTGGCCAGCCTGCGCCCCGACACCACGGTCTGGAGCACGGACCCCGGCTATGTGAACCACCGTCCGATATTCGAGGGAGCCGGGCTGACGCTGCAGTTGTATCGCTGGCAGGCCAAGGGCGACGCACTGGATCTTGACCGCGTGCTCGCGGATCTGGCGGCGGCGAAGCCGGGGGATGTGGTGCTGCTGCACGGCTGCTGCCACAACCCCACGGGCATCGATCCCGATGCGAATATGTGGCATGCGCTGGCCCGATTTTGCGCGGCGCGGGGGCTGATCCCGTTGATCGACATTGCCTATCAGGGCTTTGGCCGCGGGCTCGACGAAGATGCGGCGGGGCTGCGGGTGATGGTCGATGCGGTGCCCGTGGCGATGGTTGCGGCAAGCGGGTCCAAGAACATGGGGCTATATTGCGAACGTATCGGGGCGGCGATGGTGCTGGGGCCGGATGCGGCGTCCATCGCCCATGTGGGTCGCCACCTAGAGACATTGACCCGCGCGAATTATTCGATGCCCCCCGAACATGGTGCCGCTGTCGCCTGCCATGTCTTTGACACCCGCACCATCTGGGAGGAAGAGCTCAACAGTATGCGCGCCCGTGTCCAATCGCTGCGGCAGCAACTGGCCGATGCGCTGGCCGCGATTGATGCGGCCCCCGCATTTCAGGCGCTGCGGCACCATCGGGGGATGTTTTCGCTGCTGCCCCTCGCGCCCGACCAGATGGAGAGCTTGCGCCGCGACCACGCGATCTATGGCACGGCCACCGGACGGATCAATATCGCCGGTCTGCGCAGCACGCAGATCGAACAGGTCGCGGCTGCGCTTCGGGAGGTGTCACAGGCGTGACACTGGCCCGCCCCTTGGGCCAGCGTCTGTAGGCCTTAGCGGGGGGCGGCGTCGAGCATCCCCAGACGCGGCTCTGTCAGCGAGGTCACGGCAATGCGCCCGTCGGGCAGGGTCACAGCACCCGTGGTCAATGCATAGTCCCCTGCCGGATCCTGAAGCGTTTCCAGCACTTTGCCCGAGGCATCCATTCGCAGGACAAAGCCATAGCGCAGCGGCGCGGGTTTCATCGCGTCGGGCAGGCGCATGATCACGCGGCGCAGGAAGGGGCTGTTTGCCAGTTGATCCATGACGGGGTTGCGCGGGCTGACGAGACCGACCCAGAATGTGCCATCGGGGGCGTTGTTGATATTGTCTGGAAACCCCGGCAGGTTCTCCAGCACCACCGTGCCTGCGCTGCCGTCCATGGGGAAGCGCCAGACGCGGTAGCTGCCGGTTTCGACCACAAATACCGCGCTGTTCGCGTCATCCACCGCCACCCCGTTGGCAAAGTTCAGACCGTCGGCAAAGACAGTCGTTTCGCCCGATGTGGGGTCGTATTTCAGAATGCGCCCGTTCGACGAATGCTCCACCAGATCCAACACCGACGCCGCCAGCGTGCCGCCGTTATCCTGCGCGCCAAAGCGGGTCGAGGCATCCGAGAAATAGACGCTCCCATCGGCGGCGATATCCACATCATCGGCGTAAAGGATCGGGCTGCCGTCCGTGGTCGTCTCGGCCAGCAGGGTCACCTTGCCGCCGCGGTCCACCGACAGCAGGCCACGATAGGCGTCGGCGACGTAAAGCGTGCCGCTGTCGTCAAATTCGATCCCAAGGGGGCGGCCCCCGGTCTGCGCAAAGACGGTGATGGCCCCGTTCTCTTCGATCCGCAGGATTTCGCCATCGTGGGTGGCGACATGTACCAGCCCGTCCGGGCCGATATCGGCATCCTCCGGCCCGCTGCGGCCCTCAAGCTCGACGATCTTCAATGCGGTCAAACGGTCGTTGGCCGCGAAATCACCGGTGTAGCCCTGATCGGGCGGGGCCTCCCACGCGACGGGGGCGACGGATACGGGCCAGAACGCGAGGTAGGCAAGCAAGGCCAGCAGGGCGATGCCCAGTAGTGTAAATAGTTTCTTCATCGGTGATCTCCTCCCCAGAGTTCGCGCCGAAGTGGTGGCGCACAGCGTAGGGTTGCCGATCCCTCTGGCAGGTGCAAGAGGCTACGCCGCGCGATTTATGTCAGCCGCTTTGGCCCGCGCCGAGGTCGCATCCCCCGCAGTGGTGAACACCGCGAGGGGGTGATGCTTAGCTCTCTACCTGAAACGTCAGCCCTGCATTGGCTGTGAGCCGGTCGATGATCGCACCACCAAAGGCAGGGGCCGCCGTCAGCACGCCGCCGGGGGTGTCGGCGGCTTCCTCGATCAGACAAAGCGCCGCTTCGGTTAGCATTTTGGAGGTGGAGCCATAGCCCGGATCGCGGTCGCCCTTGACGCCAACGGTCAGCCGCTCTCCGTCTGCGGAGGTGCCGGTGAACATCAAGTCATAGCTGCCATTGTCGCGTTCTTCTTTCGATGGGCCTTCGCCGGGCTTGATATCATCATCGCCCATCGGGTTGGATTTGGCGATGCTCTTGGCGATCGCCTCGCCTTTTTCGCCCTTGCCGGTGAACATCATTTCTTCATAGGTGAAATCCGTGCCGTAGGGGTGCCCCATCAGCATATTGGACCGGTGCACGTTCTTGGTATTGATCGACGCCATCACGAAAGGGGCGACCCAGATGCCGAAATCGGGGTCTTCGTAGGGCTTGTTGCCGTAAGGCTGTGTCGGCCCCTCAAACCCCGGTGTCAGCGCGAAGGACGAGACCAGGCGTTTCATGACATCGGGATTGCCCATGGCCAGCTTCATCGTCTCTTTGCCCGACGCCGCCGTGCCGCCCGAGAACGTACCCTTCATCCCGCGCACGCGTCCCTTGACGTCTTTCAGCGGCGCGCCAAAGCGTTTTTGTGCCTCTTGCTGCAGGAAATAGACGCCCATATCGAAGGGGATGCTGTCAAAGCCGCAGGAGTGTACAATCCGGGCCCAGCTGGCCTTGGCGGCATCGTTGTACTTTTCGATCATGTCCCACATGAAGGGCGGTTCGCCCGACAGGTCGACGTAATCGGTGCCCGCCTTGACACAGGCCGCGACCAGCGGCTCGCCATACAGCAGATAGGGGCCGACCGTGGTGATGACAACCCGCGCCCGCGCGACCATCGCGTCAAGCGAGGCAGGGTCAGAGGCATCGGCCTCGATCAGGGGGGTATCGGCGGGCAGGCCCATCTCGTCGCGCACCTGCCCCAGCTTGGACGCGCTGCGCCCTGCCATCGCCCAAGGACGGTCCGGATAGGTCGCGTGGATGTATTCCGCGACCAGCCGCCCCGTAAACCCAGTCGCGCCGTAGATGATGATATCGAATTCAGCCATGTGCCGTTCCTCCCCGATTGGTTGCATGTCTTTGCGCCGACTATGGGACAGCGCAGACGGTATTGACCATTGCCGAGTTTCAGAACGCTGCGTCGGGGGGCAAAAGAAACGGGCCGCAGCAGATGCTACGGCCCGTCTCGAATTCAGGTAGGATGCGTCCGGATCACTCTGCCGGGAGCTTCCATGCGTCGCGGTCGATATCCAGATCGGCATAATCGTCCGGGTTCAGCACGGGGCGTTCGACGCCTGCCTTCAACTGACGACGGAAGTCGCGCAGCAGGCGCATGGCCACGGGGAAGAGCATCATGATCGCCAGCAAGTTGACCAACGCCAGAATACCCATCATCGGATCCGAGAAGAAGAACACCGCAGTCGCCGCCGGTGCTGTCGCACCCAGGAAGACAATCGCGATGATCGCAATCCGCAGGCCGAGGATCCCCAAGGGGCTCTTGGTCAGTACCGTCATCGCGTTTTCACCCAGATAATAGTTGTAGATGATCGACGAGAACGAGAAGAGCAGGATCGCGCCGCTCAGGAAATACTGCACCCATGTGCCCAGATGCGACACCATGCTTTGCTGTGTCAGCGCCACGCCGTCGATGCCTTCGGCACCGGGGACATAGACATCGCCCAGCAGGATCACGAAAGCCGTGCACGAGCAGATGATGATCGTGTCGATAAAGACCGAAAACGACTGCGTGATGCCTTGGCTGATGGGGTGACGTACCTCGGCGGTGGCAGCCACGTTCGGGGCAGAACCCAGACCCGCCTCGTTCGAGAACAGACCACGCCGCAGGCCTTGCGCAACCGCAGCACCCATACCGCCACCAACGGCTTCTTGCAGGCCGAAGGCGTTGGTCACGATGTCATAGATCACGCCGGGCAGGCTGGTGATGTTGAGCAGGATCACGATCAGCGCCATTGCCAGATAGCCGATGGCCATGATCGGCACGACAACGTCCGACACTTTGGCAATACGGTGGATGCCGCCAAAGATGATAAAGCCCGAGATGACCGCCAGCGCGATACCGGTCCACAGACGGTCAA
The DNA here is from genome assembly GCF_000152605.1 of Sulfitobacter sp. EE-36. Taxonomy (NCBI): domain Bacteria; kingdom Pseudomonadati; phylum Pseudomonadota; class Alphaproteobacteria; order Rhodobacterales; family Roseobacteraceae; genus Sulfitobacter; species Sulfitobacter sp. EE-36. The sequence goes on from NZ_CH959310.1 coordinate 1,696,678, forward strand.
TGCCAAAGCTGTCCTGCATCGACCCCGCAACCGTATTGCCCTGGAACGCGTTGAAGCCCAGACCGAAGGCCGCAATCAGGCAGATCGCATAGATCACTGCCAGCCAGCGGTATTCCTTGCCCAACCCGTGGATGATGGCCGCTGCCGGACCGCCGCGGTAGCTGTGCTCTCCGACTTTGCGCTTGAACAGCTGTGCCAGCGAACATTCGACAAGGCTCGTGGCCATACCGACCAACGCGATGGCCCACATCCAGAAGACCGCGCCCGGGCCGCCAAGGGTGATCGCAACCGCGACGCCCGCGATGTTGCCGCCGCCGACACGTCCACCGACCGACACCAGCAAGGCTTCGCGCGCTGAAATCTGGTTGGAATCATCCGCGTTGTTCTTGTTCGACAGCACGCGGAACATGCGGCCAAAGTATTCGATCTGCACAAAACCGGTGGCAATGGTGATGAAGATACCGAAAATGACGAGGATCGGGATCAGCGACCATCCCCAGGTGAAGTCTCCGATCCAGCCGAAGAGCGTTTGTAGAAATTCCATATAAATGTCCCTTTGTTTTGCCGCGTTTTACGGTGTTCTTGGCCAAAGCGTAAAGCCGAATGACGCAGCGGGAAGCACGCAGCCCCTGCGCGACGTCTAGTGCGTTGATCCTTATACAGGTTATTTCGCAATTCAACTCTAGCGGGTTGGCTCTTCACGCGTTAATCGGCCATTTCTCCGCATTGATCCGCAGCCAGATAGGCGTGTTGCGCGTCAAACTCCGCAAAGCAGCTCAGCGCGAGGTGGATTTTGACGAAGGCCGCCTCGGCTGTCATCTGGCCGCCGTCGACCACCCCGCTGTCGCGCAGCGCCTTGCCCGCGGCATAGGTGCCGATCTGCATGCCGCCCTCGGCGCATTGGCTGACGGCCACCACGGGAACGCTCTTGTCCTGCGCTTTGCGCAAGGCGGCACGCAGGGCGGGGCTGTCGGGGACCGTGCCCGCGCCAAAGCAGCGCAGAACGATCCCGCCGCAGGTGGTCGCCGCATGATCCAGCAGGGCGGCGCTGAAACCGGGGGTGACGGTCAGAAGGGCAACCTCCTGGGCGCGCAGGGGGATGAGCTGCGGGTCGGGAGCGGTGGCACGCGGTGCCCTGTCGGTTGGCGCGGCGGTGAAGGCGTCCAGCGCCTGTGAATGCGCCTTGCGCACCCGCCCGCCATGCAGCCGTTTGCCGCCGAATTGCACCCAGACCCCCGCCGGTGCCGTACGCGCTGCGGCAAGCGCATCGATCAGATTGGCCGTGCCGTCCGTGTCAGCCACAGTCAGCGGTCGCATCGCGCCGGTCACGATCACAGGCTGCGCCAGACCGGGCAGCGCGAGGCACAGGGCGGCGGCGGTATAGGCCAGCGTATCTGTCCCGTGGGTCACAACGAAGCCGTCAAAGCGGCCCCGATGCTGATGGATGGTCTGCGCGATGCGTGCCCAATCCTGCGCCGTGGCAAGGGCGGAATCGACCAGCGGATCAAGGCGCAGCACCTCGACCTCTCCGGCGATCTTGCCGCTGGCCACCAGCGCTGCGACCGCATCTTCGACCACCCCGTCGCGAGGGGCGAAGCCGTCGGAGGTCTGGGCCATGCCAATCGTGCCGCCCGTGTGGATCAAGAGTGTCGCCATGCTGCGCCCTTTGTGTTGATTGCCGCCCAATATGCCCCGTCCGGAGCCCTGCAAAAACTGCCGCAGGCGGACCAGAAGCGCCCGTCGCTGTCAAGCCTGTTGACCGTCGGCGTATGGGGCCAAAGCCGCCATGACGTGACATCCGGCTTGACGGGCAGGGTGCGGCGGCGCGTATATACGCCCGACACGACCGGAAGGCCCCCTGATGCGCACACCGACCCGCCGCCACTTTATCGCCCTTGCCAGTGCGGGTGCCGTCGCCGGATGTGGCGGGCAGGGCGGGTTCTCTGTCGTTGATCCGGACCACGCCGGCGCAGGTGTCGGGGCGGATGTGGGCGCGGGCGTGCAACAGCTGCTCGTTGCGACCACACGCACCGCCGATCCCGCGCCGATCGCCTATGGGGCGGGGCGGGCCAAAACGCTGGATTTCGCGCGGCTTGCCATCTCAATCCCGCCGAACCACGCGGTCGGGCAGATCGAACGCAGCCGCGGATCGCGGGCCGACCCCGCACGCCATTTCGCCCTCACCGGGGCAGAGACCTTGCCGGATCTGGAGGCGCTGGTCACCGCCGCCCGCGCCGCGTCGACACCGGGGCAAGAGGCGGTGGTCTTTGTGCATGGCTATAACAACGGCTTTGCCAAAGCCGCATACCGTCATGCGCAGGTGGCCTGGGACTATGAATTGAAGGGGCCACAGATCCACTTTTCGTGGTCCTCAGCGGCGAACCCCTTCGAATATACCTATGACCGCGACAGCGTGCTGATCGCCCGTGATGCGCTGGCGACTTTGCTGCGGCGCCTGCTGCGCGAGGACGGGCTGCGCGTATCGCTGGTGGGGCATTCGATGGGCGGGCTGCTGATTATGGAGACGTTGCGCCAGATCGCGCTGAGCGGGGACCGCGCCCTGCTGGACCGTTTGTCTGCGACGACGCTGATCTCGCCCGATATCGATATGGATCTGTTCCGCGCGCAGGCCCATGCGCTTGGCCATTTGCCGCAGCCCTTTACCGTGGCGATCGCGCAGAACGACCGGCTGTTGCGCCTGTCGTCGGGCTTGTCAGGGGGGGCTGCGCGTCTGGGATCGGTAGAGGATCTGGACCAGCTTGAAGGGCTTGGCGTCTTCGTGGTGGATATGACGGGCATCGCCGACACGGGCAGCAATCACTTCTTGCCGGGCACTTCGGCCTCTGCCATCGCGCTGATAAAGGGGTTGCGAGACGCCGATGCGCTGGCCCCGCAATCCCTGTCGGTCGGACCGGTGAGCATCAAGCTCGGCGGGTAGCCCCGTCGCCGTCCAGGCCCGCCACTGAAATTGCTGCCCGAAGCGCTGTGCTAAAGCGCGCCATCATCGCGCCATCCTCTGCCAAGTTGCGGCGCAGGGATCGGGGCAGTTCCAACTGCACGCCCGCGCCGCTGCGGGTGCGGTTGCAGATGTTGCTGGGGTGCACGCCGGGCAGGGCCGTATTCAGCGCGGCCTCGAAGCCCGCCGCGCGCAATGCGTCGCCGACAGCATCCCGCAGGGTTTCGTCACGCCCGCCCAGCCAGACCGTGTCGTTGCCATCATCCTTGCGCCCGTGAATGGCAATCGACGTGTCCGCCCCTGCCACCAGTGCCAGCGCCCGAGGTTCATCAAACCGATGCGAGGTGATGTGGTAATCGCCATGCGCCCCGGCGCGCAGCGCCTCGAACAAGTAGAACGACAGATCATTCCCGGCGACAGCCCGTGCGATGCTTGCCGTTTCCGGTTCGATCGTCCCGCCGTGGGGCGCAAGGATCACGACGCATGTGCCACGATCCTGCACGGTGATACGGTAGTCCCGGTCCTGGTCATGCGCCGCGGCGAGCGTGGCGAAATCAGGGTAGCGGTCGGCCATAGTCTAAACGTCCAGCTTGGTGATCGTTTTGCTGATCTTGCCGCCGTCGCGACGCAGGCTCACCATCTCTCCGAAGCGGATGTGCAGCCAGTCTGACCCATCCTCTGTCAACGGTTCCGACGCGAAAATGGCCGAGGTGGCTTCGCCCTCGGGGCTGGCATCGACCTTGTAGCTGTCGGCGTAGTCCTCGAAATTCTCGCCCATCAACAGGTACATCGGTTCAAGCAGCATCGACAGGGCGTAGTCATCGGTGCCGGGGCCGGCTTTGCGCAGCTCTTTCCAGTCGCCTTCGGGTGCGGTTTCGCCTTTGTGGCCGGCCCCATAGTTCACGCCGATGATCCGGTCGGTGGACACCAGCGCGATCTTCAACTTGGTCAGGGCGACCAGATCCAGTTTGCGCATCGCCTGCAATACGGCATCAAGAAGCTTCTCGAACGCCGCCTGCACGTCGTCATCGCTATCGCCCTCTAGTAGGGACAGCAGCAGCACGTAAAAGAATTCCGTGTCTGTCGTGCCTTTCATCTGCCGCAGGAAATCGTCTTTGCACAGGGGCAGCAATTCGCGTTGCAGCAGCCGCCAATGGGGCAGGGCTCCGTTTTGCGCGATGATCCACGGGGTGCCCTTGAACGAGAACGGGTGGCAGTTCTCGTCCGCCAGCACATTGCGGGCGTCATAGGCCGCAGCGCGGACATGGGCGAGCATGGTGCTGGCCTGCAAACTGGGGATGATGCCGGGGGCGTTGTCATCGTGGAACGCGGCCATGGGGCGGTGATACAGCAGCGGTTCCTCGGGCTTCAGCAGATGCGCGCTCCATAATCCGAAGCCCCAACCGGCCAGCTGCAGGTTCGGGTGCAGCTCGGGGTCAAGGCTTTGGTTGATCAGACTGTTTTCCGGCTTGATCAGCAGGCTTTCAAGCGGGATTTCGGGCCCGATATAGGCGAGAACGCGGCACATGGCTTTCCTATCACATCAAGGGTCGATCAGGGGCACCACCAAGCGGCGGCATCCCGTATCATTCTGTCAGCTCAGGTAGGGCGGCGCGGGCCAAAGGCCAGATCAGCGGATCAGAGGGGGCGGACACCTGCGCATTTGGCAGGGGCGTCCGGCAAATGCAGACGGTCGCGGGTCAGCGTGTTGCGCTCACAGCGCGACAGGTGCTGTTTTGCGGCATCCGTATCGCCACTGAACCGCTGCAAGGCGCGCTGCCACGCCCGCAGGGCAGAGCGTGCGGACCAAGGCAATGCCGCTTGGGCCAGCCAGCCACGCAGTTCCGGCGGCAAGCGGTCATAGGCGGCCATCGGGTCTTGTGTGCGACGGCGTGCGGCAAGGCTGCTGCGGCAGTTGGGCTGGCGAAGGGTGGTTTTTGGCATGGTACTTTTGTCGCTGCAAGCAAGGGGTGCGCCGCCACCGTCAAGGCAGGCAGCGGCGCAGGATGTCAGTGCGCCTGCATCTCGGCAGAGATGTCAGCGGGGCTGAGGGCCGCGGGGTAATATGTCGGCCAGTTGGTGACCTCTTTCAGCAGGGCCGCGCGATCATCCCCCCAATAAAGGTGATAGTGATCTGCCTTGGCGGGCGCGATCTTGTGGTCACTGAACTGGAAGAACATCGGGGCCTCGGCGTCGCCGCTGATCTTTTCAAAGATATAGCGCACACCGCGATTGCCCTTTTCATAGGTCAACACCTCGAAGCCGTCGCTTTCATACCGCCCCTGCACCGATGTCTCGCCCGTGTAGAAGGTTGCGGTATCGCCCGAGAATACGATCCGGTCGACATCGGTGGCATAGCCGGTGGCGTAATAGGCTTTGTATTCCTCGGCGGTTTTGTCACCCTTGGCCGCCTTATGCGCCATCACCGCGTCCAGATCACCGCTTTGCAACAGCGGGTAGACGGACTGCCAGTCGCCCTCCCAGTCGGCCAGCGGGCGCGGTTTGATCTGCGCGTCGTCGAAGTAGCCTTTGTAGATGTCGTCGTCGCCTTGGTCGTGCTTGTGGTCGTGATCATGGTCGTGGCTGTGATCATGGGCTTCGTGGTCATGCGCCTTGTCTTTGGCGTGATCGGCAAGGGCGGGCAGGGCTGTGGCGGCAAGAGAGGTCGCGGCCAGAGCGGAAAGAAATGCGGTGTGGATGCGGGTCATCATGGGCTCCATTCAGGGTCGGTAGAGAAGTGATTCGTTATGTTATAACGTAACTATTTCTCTACAAGCAAGCCACGCGGAGAGCAATGATCAGAATTCTTGATTAAATCAGTCAAGGCGGTAAGGTCGGGACACGATTGCCGGTAGGGAACTTGAAAAAGGGCCGTGCAGTCGCTCTGGGAGGAGAACAAAATGAAGACTAATAATAGTATTAATCGACGTTCGTTTTTGACCAAATCGGCAGTCGCTGGCGGGGCTGCGGCTGGCAGCATGCTGGCGGCTCCGGCGGTTCTGGCGCAAGCGCCATTGGTTATCAAAATGCAAACGTCATGGAATGATGCCAACATCTGGCAGGACTTCGCACGCGACTATGCCACCCGCGTCGAAGAAATGTCGGGCGGGCGCGTCAAGGTTGATGTGCTGCCTGCCGGCGCGGTTGTTGCGGCGTTCCAAGTGCTGGACGCTGTGAATGACGGCTTGATCGATGCCGCGCATTCGGTGCCTGTCTATTGGTACGGCAAGAACAAGGCCGCGTCGCTGTTCGGCACCGGTCCGGTTTTCGGCGGGTCCGCAACGACGATGCTGTCGTGGTTCTACGAAGGCGGCGGCCAAGAGCTGTATAACGAGCTGACACAGGACATCATGGGCCTCGACGTGGTTGGCTATATGGGCTTTCCGATGTTTGCGCAGCCCTTTGGCTGGTTCAAGGAAGAGGTGAATTCGGTCGAGGATCTGCAAGGGTTCAAATATCGCACCGTGGGTCTGGCGGCCGATCTGATGGCCAAACTCGGCATGTCCGTCGCTCAGCTGCCGGGCGGCGAAATCGTGCCTGCGATGGAGCGTGGCGTGATCGACGCTTTCGAGTTCAACAACCCCTCGTCGGACAAAGACTTCGGCGCGCAGGACGTGGCCAAGAATTACTATCTGTCGTCCTATCACCAGGCGTCCGAAAGCTTCGAGTTCCTGTTCTCGCGGACCTTCCTTGAAGATCTGGACCCGGATCTGCAGGCGATCCTGAAATATGCTGTCGAAGCGGCCTCTACCGCGAACACAGCCAAGGCGATGAACCGCTATTCCGCGGATCTTCAGTTCTTGCAGGATGAAGCAGGGGTCACCGTGCGCCGCACCTCGAAAGAGATTCTGGACGCACAGCTGAAGGCATGGGACGAACTGATCCCCGAGCTGGAAGCCGATCCGTTCATGAAAAAGACCCTCGACAGCCAGCGCGAGTGGGTCAGCCGTGTGTCGTATTACGAGCTGATGAACTCGCCCGACTACGGTCTGGCCTACGAGCATTACTTCCCTGGCAAGATCAAGCTCTGATCCCGCTGACAGGTAAAGTACAGAACCCCGGCACCTATGTGTGCCGGGGTTTCAGACGAGGCATGGGGACATCATGATTTCATTTATACGGTTCGCCGACAGCCTGTCGGCATGGTTTGGCAAGTCATTCGCGTGGCTTATCCTGCTGATGTCCATCGGCACGGGCTACGAGGTTTTCGTACGCTATGTGCTCAATAGCCCGACGGCCTGGGCGCTGGACGTTTCCTTTATCATGTACGGCACGCTGTTCATGATGGGCGGGGCCTATACGTTGTCGCGTGGCGGGCATGTGCGGGGCGATTTCCTGTACCGGCTGCTGCAACCCAAGACCCAGGGCAAAATCGATATCGTGCTGTATATCGTCTTCTTTTTCCCCGGTGTGCTGGCCCTGATCCTGTCCGGCTGGAAATACGCCGCGCGGTCCTGGCAATACGGAGAGGTCTCCGTCAACAGTCCCGCAGGTGTGCCGATCTACCAGTTCAAAGCGGTGATCGTGGCGGCGGGCATATTGCTGTTTATCCAGGGGATCGCGCAGGTATGCCGCTGCATTATCGCGATCCGGGACAATTACTGGCTTGAAGCGGACGAAGACGTTTTCGAGACCGAAGATCTTTTGATCCAGAAGGCCAACATGGCCGAGAAAGACCATATCACATGACCGATCCGCAAATCGCCCTGATGATGCTTGGGCTGTTCATCATCTTTGTTTTTCTGGGCTTCCCGATCGCCTTTACCCTGATGGCCATGGGCATCGGCTTTGGCTACTACGCCTATTTCGATGCGCGCCGCATGTGGCGCGGTTTTGACCGGCTGGATGAAACCGCCGGACAATGGGAACAATGGTCGAGTTGGATAGAGGGGTTCTATAACAACCGAATATTTGACCTCTTCGTGAACCAAACCTTTACCGTGATGTCGAACGAGGTGCTGACGGCTGTGCCCTTGTTCCTGTTCATGGGCTATATCGTCGAACGCTCCAACATCGTGGACCGTTTGTTCACCACGCTGAACATCGCGTCCAAGAATGTCCCCGGATCGATGGGGGTGGCGGCGCTGATCACCTGCGCGCTGTTTGCCACGGCGACAGGGATCGTGGGCGCGGTTGTGACCTTGATGGGCCTGCTGGCGCTGCCGGCGATGTTGAAAGCGCGCTATGACCCATCCTTTGCGGCGGGCATTATCTGTGCGGGCGGTACCTTGGGGATCCTGATCCCGCCGTCGATCATGCTGATCGTCTATGCGGCGGCGACCAACGTGTCGATCGTGCGCCTTTATGCGGCGGCGCTGCTGCCGGGGCTGACGCTGGTGGGGCTGTATCTGGTCTATATTATCGGGCGGTCTTTGCTGCAGCCATCCTCGGCGCCAAAGCCTACGGCGGATGAGGTGCCGGACATGCCAATGGGCAAGCTGGTGATGATGATCATCACCTCTTTCGTGCCACTGGCTTTCCTGATCTTTGCGGTGCTCGGGTCGATCCTTTTCGGTCTCGCCACCCCGACAGAGGCGGCATCTATCGGTGCATTGGGCGGTATCTTCCTTGCCTTTATCTACCGCGCGATGACATGGCAGCGTTTGCGTGAAAGCGTCTATCTCACTGTGCGCACAACGGCGATGGTCTGCTGGCTGTTCGTCGGCTCCTACACCTTCTCTGCCGTGTTCTCCTACCTCGGGGGGGAGCATGTGATCTCGGAGTTCGTGCAATCCATGAACCTGTCGCCGATCCAGTTCCTGATCATGGCGCAGCTCATCATCTTCCTGCTGGGCTGGCCGCTGGAATGGTCCGAGATCATCATCATCTTCGTGCCGATCTTCCTGCCGCTGCTCGCGGTGTTCGAGATTGATCCGCTGTTCTTCGGTATCCTTGTGGCGCTGAACCTGCAGACCAGTTTCCTGACCCCGCCGATGGCGATGTCGGCCTATTACCTTAAGGGTATCGCGCCGCCGTCGCTCCTGCTGACGCAGATCTTCAAGGGGGTCATGCCGTTCCTCTTCTGCGTGATCCTGTCGATGGTGCTGATGTATGTCTTCCCGCAGATCGTCTTCTATTTGCCGGATCTGTTTTATGGACGGTAATCGGATGACGGGTCACGGGGTGGACGGCACCCCCAGCGTGACGCTGCTGCGCGACAGGCTGGCGTCCGGCGCGCTGGATGCGCTGGCGCTGGTCGACAGCTATATCAAGCGGATCGAGGCGCGCGAGCCGCAGGTCGGTGCATGGGCGTGGTTCGATCCCGAATTCGCGCGCGCACAGGCCCGCACGCTGGATGAGCATCGCCGGGCAGGGCGTCCCTTGGGGCGGCTCCACGGGTTGCCGGTCGCGCTGAAGGACGTGATCGACACCCAACGCATCCCCACGGAAAACGGCTGCGTTCAGGATGCGGGGCGCGTGCCCCTGCGCGACGCTTTTGTGGTAGACCGGCTGCGCAAGGAAGGGGCGATCCTGATGGGCAAGACGGTCACGACCGAGCTTGCCTTCATGCAGCCCGGCAAGACCGCGAACCCGCATAATCTGGCGCATACGCCCGGCGGATCGTCCCAAGGCTCTGCCGCGGCGGTGGCGGACGGGATGGTGCCGCTTGCCATCGGCACCCAGACCGGCGGGTCGGTGATCCGACCGGCGTCCTTCTGCGGGGTGACCGGATATAAACCCACCTTCGGCGCGATCCCGCGGCGGGGGGTTCTGACGCAATCGCCCTCGCTTGATACGATCGGGGTCTTTGCCAGCGATCCCGCAGGGGCAGCACTGCTGGCCGAGGTACTTTTCGGGCAGGACGACGAAGACAACGCGACCACGCTTTGCGCTGCGCCCGCCTTGCATGCGGCGGCGACCTCGGCCCCGCCGCTGCCGCCCGTATTCGGCTTCATCCGCCCGCCGGGATGGGAGGATGCGGAGCCGCAACTGCATGAGGCCTTTGCCGAGCTGCTGGACGCGCTTGGCGATCAGGCGTTCGAGCTTCCGTTGCCAGCGGTGTTCGACACGGCAGCAGACCAGCGCAAGCTGATCAATCTGGCCGAGATGTCCTATCACTACTACCCCTATTGGCACCGGGGCGCGGACAAGCTGGGGCCGATCACCCGCGACGCGATAGAGCAAGGCAACGCCGTGCCTGCCCGCGATTACCTGTCGGCCCGCGACATGCCCAAGGTGCTGAACGCCGCGCTGGACGAGATGTTCACCCGCTGCGATGTGATCCTCTGCCCCTCGGCCCCCGGTCCGGCACCCAAAGGGTTGGAAACCACGGGCGATCCGGTGTTCAACGGGCTGTGGACCTTCTGCGGCACGCCCTGCATCAACCTGCCGCTTTTCACCTCGACCGAAGGGCTGCCCATGGGCGTCCAACTGGTCGGCGCTCGCCACAATGACGCGCGGTTGCTACGCACGGCACAATGGCTGACCGACTGGGCCGCCGGTGCCTCTGCATAAAGGATATCTGATATGAACCGACTTCTCGCACTTGTGGCCTTTGCGACCATCACCACCTTTCTGCTGATACTGGCGGTCAAGGTGCCCAGCCCCGATCTGGTGATCATCGTGGCGATCACACTGGCGTTCATCGCCTTTGATCTGTTCACCTCCAGTCGCAACAAGAAAGACTAGCCGATGTCCAAACCCGTGATCTGGATCACCCGCACCCTGTCGAATGCCACGCTGGAACGCGCCCGCCGCGACTACGAGGTGATCTGGAATGCCGCCGACACCCCCGGCAGCGCCGAGGATATCATCAAGATGAGCGCATCCGTCGACGGGATCATCCCGTGCCACTCCGAACATTTCAGCGCAGATGTCGTGGCGCAGCTCGACCCGCGGCTGAAAATCGTCGCGAACCATTCGGTCGGGGTGGACCATTGCGATCTGGACGCGCTGCGCGGCAAGGGGATCGTCGTGACCAATACGCCCGATGTGCTGTCGGATGCCACGGCAGAGCTGGCGATGATGCTGATGCTGGGGGCTGCGCGCAATGCGGTCGCGGGGGACCGGACTGTGCGGTCCGGCACATGGGATTTCTGGTCGCCGGCCTTTCTGGTGGGCAAACAGCTGACCGATGCGCGGCTGGGGATCGTGGGGATGGGCGGTGTGGGCCGTGCCTTTGCCCGCAAAGCGCGCGGCTTTGATATGGAGATCCACTATCACAACCGCAGCCGTCTTTCGCCCGAGGATGAAGCGGGCGCGATCTATCACGAGACGCTGGAAAGCCTGCTGGCGGTGTCCGACTTCCTGTCGCTCCATTGCCCCGCAACGCCCGAGACGGTCGGGCTGATGAACGCCGACCGTTTGGCGCAACTGCCCAAAGGGGCAGTGCTGGTCAACACGGCCCGCGGCAATCTGATCGACGAGGCCGCTTTGGTCGACGCTCTGGATGCGGGGCATATCGGGGCGGCGGGGCTGGATTGCTTTGTCACCGAACCGGGGGGCAATCCGGCCTTCGCGTCCTATGACAACGTGATGATGATGCCCCATGTGGGCAGCGCCACGGTGCAGACCCGCGATGCGATGGGGTTCAAGGCACTGGATAATCTTGACGCGTTCTTCCGTGGAGAGTCCCCGCCGAACGCGCTCTAGTCTAGAAGGGGTCCGAAGAACTCAATGCGGACCTACGCGAAAAAAATCGTATACGATTTACACGATCGTATTTATTTGTCATGGTGTGTTTCGAAAGGGGCGCATCATGACACTTCGGCAATCGAAATCGGACATTCTATTCGACCGGCTGCGCCATGATATCCTGTCACTGGATCTGCAACCGGGCATGGCGCTGCGCCTACCGGCCCTGTCGGAACGCTATGCCATCGGCCTGACGCCGCTGCGCGAATGTCTGAACCGGCTGGCGGCTGAACAGCTTGTCGTGCCCGAGCATAACAAGGGCTTTTGCGTCACCCCGCTGACCCGTGCCGATCTTCTGGACCTGGAACGCAGCCGCGATGCCATCGAAGGCGCGATGCTGGCCCATTCCGTCAGCCACGCCGATGACGCGTGGGAGGCAGGGGTGATCGGTGCCTATCAGCACCTGTCGCAAACCCCCGTGCCTTCGGTGATCCATAATGACGAGGCGCTGGCCCAATGGACGCGGCGGCATCTGGCCTTTCATCAGGCATTGGTGGCGGGGGCGCGGTCAGAATGGATGGCGCGGTTTGCGGGGCAGTTGCAGGACCAGTTGGGGCGCTACCACCGTTTTATTCAGGCGGGCCTGCGCGATCTGACCCAAAGCGCGCCCCCGCTGGCGGCCAAAGCGGCAGAGGTATTCTCTGCCGGTATGGCGCTAGAGCCGCATCGCGCGCTCTATCAGGCAGCGCTTGATCATGATCCGGCGGCGGCGCTTGCGGCCTTTCGCCATCACACCGGCCTGAGCATCGCCGCCTTCGAGGAGCTTTCGACGCTGATGCCGGCCCATTCACCCTTTGCAAGAACCCTCGGCCCCCAATCGGAGCACCCCGCATGACCGGCTACAACCCCGCTGACGAAGGGGCGCAAATGTCCTTTGCCAAGGATATGTCCTATACCGATTACCTGTCGCTCGACCCGATCCTCGGGGCGCAGAATTGCAAATCCGACGCCCATGACGAGATGCTGTTCATCATCCAGCATCAGACCTCAGAACTATGGATGCGCCTGTGCCTGCACGAGCTGTCGTCGGCGCGCACCCATCTCGCGGCGGGTGATTTTGCGCCGGCGATGAAGATGCTGACCCGTGTGGCGCGCATTTTTGAACAGCTCAACAGCGCGTGGGATGTGCTGCGCACCATGACCCCCAGTGAATACAGCGATTTTCGCGACGACCTCGGCGCGTCCTCGGGGTTTCAGTCGCATCAATACCGGCTGATCGAGTTCATCCTCGGCAACCGCAACCGCGCGATGATGAAAGTGCATGAACATCGCCCCGAACTGCACCATATGCTGACGCAGGAACTGGGCACCAAATCGCTCTACCATGTCGCGCTTGATCTGCTGGCAGAGGCAACGGGGCAAAGCTTTGACCCGCAAGCCTATGCGATGGACACGCCTCATGCGGCGGATGATGCGGTGATGCAGGCATGGGTGCGCGTCTACCAAGACCCGCGCGCCCATTGGCAACTATATGAACTGGCCGAAAAGCTCGTCGATCTCGAAGACTACTTCCGCCGCTGGCGTTTCAACCATGTGACCACGGTGGAACGCATCATCGGCTTCAAACGCGGCACGGGCGGCACGTCGGGGGTGAAATACCTGCGCCGGATGCTCGAGGTCGAACTTTTCCCCGAACTCTGGAACGTACGAGGTGCCCTGTGACCCGATTGCCGATGAAAGACCGCTTTTCCCTGCCCGAGGGCATGATCTACCTTGATGGAAACTCGCTTGGGCCGCTGCCTGTGGGGACGGCCGAAAAGGTGCAGGATGTGGTGCAGGCGCAATGGGGCGCGCATCTGATCAAGGGCTGGAACCTTGACGGCTGGATGGCGCAGCCCGCACGGGTCGGCAACCGTATTGCCCGCCTGATCGGCGCGCCCGAGGGGTCGGTCACCATGGGCGACACGCTGTCGGTCAAAGTGTTTCAGGCCCTGTCTGCTGCCCTCAAGATGCGCCCCAACCGGCGGGTGATCCTGTCGGACAGCGGCAACTTCCCGTCGGACCTGTATATGGCCGAGGGGCTGATCCAGCAGTTGGGGCAAGGCTACGAGCTGCGCATCGTCGCCCCCGAAGATGTCGCCAGCGCCATGACAGATGACGTGGCTGTCGCGATGATCACCCAAGTCGACTACCGCACGGGCCGCATGCATGACATGGCGCAAGTGACCGCGGCGGCCCATGGGGCAGGGGCGGTGATGCTGTGGGATCTGGCCCATAGCGCAGGCGCGGTGCCCGTCGATGTGGCCGCCTGCAACGCGGAATTCGCCGTCGGCTGCACCTATAAATACCTCAACGGCGGGCCGGGGGCCCCTGCGTTCATCTATGCGCGCCCCGATATCGTCGCGGACATCCAGCCCGCTTTGGCCGGATGGCTGGGCCATGACGCGCCCTTCGCCTTCGAGACCGGATACCGCCCCGCTGCGGGCATCGAGCGCATGCGTGTCGGCACGCCCCCCGTGATCCAGATGACCGCGCTGGAACATGCGCTTGGGCTTTGGGACGAGGTGGATATGGCCGAGCTGCGGGAGAGGTCTGTCGCGCTGAGCGAGCTGTTCATCGCGCTGGTCGAAGAAAAATGCCCCGAGCTTGTGCTGGCCAGCCCACGGGATGCAAACCAGCGCGGCAGTCAGGTGTCTTTCGCGTCAAAGAACGGATATGCGGTGATGCAGGCGTTGATCGCACGGGACGTGATCGGTGATTTCCGCGCGCCTGACATCATGCGCTTTGGCTTCACGCCTTTGTACATCGACGAAGGTGACGTGCGCGGCGCGGTCGACATCCTTGCCGACATCCTTGCGACCCGCAGTTGGGACCGGCCCGAGTATCACCAGAAGCGCGATGTGACCTGACGGGCCAAGCGGCATCGGGACACAGCGCGGTGGCGGTGCGTCTTGGTGATGGTGGTCCGCGCGAATGAACGCTATGATCGCGCCATGCTTGATCTTCAGTCGCGCCCGAAATGCAGTGAATGCCCGATCCGCCACCGCGCCGTTTGTGCGCGGTGCGATGATGATGAACTGCTGATGCTGGAGCAAATCAAGACCTATCGGTCGTTCAAGGCGGGTGATCCGATGCTTTGGCGGGGCGACGGGCTGACCTATGTCGCGTCGGTCGTGTCGGGCGTCGCGAGCCTTGGCAAAACGATGGAAGACGGGCGCACCCAGATGGTCGGGCTGCTTTTCCCGTCGGATTTCATCGGCCGTCCGGGCCGCGCGGCGATTGATTTCGACGTGGTCGCCGTTACTGATGTGACGCTGTGCTGCTTCCAGCGCAAACCCTTCGAGGCGCTGATCGAAACCACGCCGCATATCGCCCAAAGGCTGATGGAGATGGCCCTCGATGAACTGGACGCGGCGCGTGACTGGATGCTGTTGCTGGGCCGCAAAACCGCGCGCGAAAAGATCGCGACCTTCATTGAAATGCTGGCGCGGCGGCAGCAATTGGCCAATGCGGATACCCCTGGGCAAGAGCTGGTCTTGCCTCTCACACGGTACGAGATCGCCAACTATCTGGGGCTTACGCTTGAAACGGTCAGCCGCCAGCTTGGCGCGATGAAGAAAGAGGGTATCCTGAGCTTTGTCGACCGTCGCCGATTCCGCGTGGCCGATGTGGACGCGCTGCATGCGGCCTCGGGCGACGACTGCGACTAGGGAAATATTCCCTTTGATTTGATCTGTATCAACGACGCAGGGCACCCCAAGGCGTTCCCTGTCTGCACCTTCATAGGAGAGTGCAGCATGTACAAGAATATCCTGATCCCCGTTGTTTTCGAGACCCCCGAGATCACCCAGACCGCCTTTGATGCGGCGCAGGCGCTGGCGGCACCGGACGCCAGATTGACCCTGCTGCATGTGATAGAGGCAGTGCCGGTCTATGTCGCCGAATACATCCCCACCGACGTCGTGACCTCCACCCGCGAGGCGGTACAGGCGCGGCTGGATGCGCTGGCGCTAAGCTTGCCGGGGGCCGCGACAGCGATTGCGGACGGGCGCGCCGGGCCACGGGCGACACGCTGGGCCGAGGAAAACGGGACCGACTGTATCGTGATCGCGTCGCATCAGCCCGCGTTGTCTGACATCCTGCTGGGGTCGGTCGGGCAATATGTGGTGCGTCACGCCAAATGCGCGGTGCATGTGGTCAGATAGGTCGGGGCACCGCCAACGGGCTATTGCAGCCCGAGTATGCCATCAGCGGTGGCGGCAACACGGGCGAATGCGGCGCGGTCTTTACGTGCGATCAGCCATAGGTCGTGAAACCGCCGTTGGGGCAGGGTATGCACCGCCAGTGCGTCGCGGTGCGCAAACCCCTCCACCCCCGACCGCGGCAGGATGGTATAGCCCAGTCCTTGGGCCACGGGCAGGGGGATTTGCCCGATCTGGTTGATAAAACTGCGCAGCCGCAAATGCTCTGCCCCGCGGTAGTCATCAAAGTTGCGCCCGAGAAGATCATCGGCATAGGCATTGCCATCGGGATGCGCGATGAACCCCAAGTCATCAAGCTTCTGCAGTGTCAGATCCGTCGCGTTAAAGGTGGCGGGCAGCACGAGGCAAAGTTCCTCTTGCGACAGGGGCGTGGCCTGAGCACGGGGCATATCGGGCACCGCAGTCACCACGCCCAGATCAAGCGTCCCTGCCAGTATATCAGCCAGAATACGCGCCTGCGGCGCGGCGCTGAGGTGCATTTCCAGCTTCGGGGCCTGCTGCATCCGCGCGATCAGATGCGGATACAGCCGTAACGCAAAGCTGCCAGAGCAGCCGATCCTCACCGTGCCTGACAAGGGATCATCGCGCTGCATCCTTTCGCGCAAGGCGCGCTCCTCTGTCCGGCGGGCACGCCCGATCGACAGCAGCTCTTCTCCGGCGGGGGTGAGGGTAAAGGACTTTCCCTCGCGCAGGATCAACGGCTGGCCGACCTGTTGTTCCAACTTGCGGATATGCTGCGATACCCCCGGCTGGGTCATGGCCAGCCGGTCTGCGGTGCGGGTGAAATGCCCGATGTCACATAGGGTCGTGAACGTTTCGAGCCATGAGGCGTTTAGCACGCGGACCATTCCGTAAAGTTATCAATTTAATTCCATATGATAATTTTATGTTTGCGCGCGGTCCACCTAAATCACGGGGTATCACAGAACAAAGGATAGACCATGACACCGACACCACGCAGTTTCTCTCATATCGGGCTTTCCGTGCCGGATCTGGACCAAGCCGTAAAATTCTACGCCGACGTGCTGGGGTTCTACGTTATCATGCAACCGACAGAGATTGTCGAAGACGGCAGCGATATCGGGCAGATGTGTACCGATGTCTTTGGCGAAGGCTGGGGCCGCCTGCGTATCGCGCATCTTGCCACGGCAGACCGTATCGGGATCGAGTTGTTCGAATTTGACGGCAACCACGCGCCCGCAGACCCGCTGAATTTCCGCCAGCACGGCACGTTCCATTTCGCCATTCAGGATCCCAACCTCGAAGACCTGCTGGCCAAGATTGTCGCGGCAGGGGGCAAACAGCGGATGCCGGTGCGCGAATACTTCCCCGACGATAAACCCTATCGGATGGTATATGTCGAAGACCCCTTTGGCATCGTGTTCGAGCTGTACAGCCACAGCTACGAGCTGACCTATTCCGCCGGAGCCTATAGCTAAACTCAAGTCTGTTCTGCGGGCGAATGCAGGGCTTTCGCCCGCAGTCATAAGCGCAAGATATGTCAAATAATGCAGGTCGGCGGGAACCCTCCTGCGCGGGAAGGCGGTTTTGTTGTCATAGCAACATCACGAAAGGTCTTCTCATGTCATACTGGCGCTTCTTTGCAATGATCATCACCTCTACCGTGGTGATGTTCGGCTTAATGTATCTGAACACCTACGCAATCGATCACGTGTTCTTTAGCGAAACCCGCAGCTATATGGCACTGTATATGGGCGCGGTGATGGCGGTCATCATGCTGGCGTTCATGCTGGGGATGTACAGCAACCGTGGCGTGAATATCGCGATTTTTGCAGGCAGCGCGCTGGTTTTTGCGGTGTCGCTGTTTCTGGTGCGTAGCCAGTCCACGATCGATGACACGGCGTGGATGCGTGCGATGATCCCGCACCATTCCATCGCGATCCTGACGAGCGAGCGTGCCAATATCTCGGACCCGCGGGTGCGCAAGCTGGCGGATGATATCATCGAAGCGCAACGGCTTGAGATCGACGAGATGAAGGCCCTGATCGCGGATCTTGAAGGCGGGCCAGCCGCAACACCAGAAATCGACGGGAAGTGAGGACGCAATGACGCAACAGCAGACACAACCGGCAAAACTCTACCGTATGGTGATGCCTGACCATACCTGTCCCTACGGTCTGAAATCGAAAGACCTGCTGGAGCGTCAGGGCTTCGAGGTCGAGGATCATCACCTGACAACGCGCGAAGAGACAGACGCGTTCAAGGCGGAGCATGATGTCGAAACGACGCCGCAGAGCTTTATCGGCGGGGAACGGATCGGCGGCTATGACGATCTGAGGGTCTATTTTGGATTGGACAAACCCAAGGACCAGCAATCTGACACGTCGTACCAGCCGGTGATCGCCATCTTTTCGGTCGCCGTTCTGATGGCGCTTGGCCTGTCGTGGTTTGCCTTCGAAAGCATCTTTACCGTGCAGGCGTTCCAGTGGTTTATCTCGATCTCCATGTGTTTCCTCGCCGTGCAGAAGTTGCAGGATATCGAGAGTTTCTCGACCATGTTCCTGAACTATGACCTGCTGGCAAAACGCTGGGTGCCCTACGGCAAGATCTACCCGTTCGGAGAGGCCTTTGCAGGCATCGCCATGACCGCAGGGGCGCTCCTGTGGCTGGCAGCACCGATCGCGATCGTGATCGGTGGCATCGGGGCGATCTCGGTGATCAAGGCGGTCTATATCGACAAACGCGAGCTGAAATGCGCCTGCGTGGGCGGCAGTAGCAATGTGCCGCTTGGCTTTGTGTCCCTGACCGAGAACGTGATGATGCTGGGCATGGGGCTTTGGATGCTGGTACGCCTCTTCGGGTGATCTTTTGGCACCTGCTCAGCGGGCTTAGTGCCTATTCCTATTGCAAATCCCCCCGCGCCGCATCCGCGGTACGGGGGGATTTTTGTTCGTTTGGGGCGCGGGAAACACCCCCTTCCGTGCCTGACCATAAGCGCCGCCTTAGGGGGCGATCCGCACCTCAAAGGACACAGACCCCGTTGCACCCGGTTCATGTGATCCAGTGCAGTCCCATTGCAGCGCCCCCGCATAGCCCGCCGTATCTGCCCCGGGCGTGGTCATCGTGCAGACCACATCGCCGCCGATGGAGACGGGGCTTGGGATGGCGGATGCCAGCTCTGTGTAGGGCGGCGTGCGGTCGTGGATCACGATGTTGGTCGCGGGCAGCTCGCCTGGGTTATCGAGGAAGATGCGATATTCAAGCACATCCCCCGCGGCGGCACCGTTGCTGACGCCTTCGGGCGTGCCTTGGGTGACGTTGCGGACCGTCTTGCGCAGTTTCAGCACCCCTTCGGAGGATTCTACCCGCACCAGATCGGTGTTGCGGTCCTGCTCGGTCGCGCCGGTCGCGCCATAGGTCGTGTCGGCGACCACATCAAAGGCGATGGTTGATCCCGGTGCCGCCGCACCCGAGGCGGCGACACGAGCCACCAGACAGATACGCGTGTCAGGGGTCACGGGCAGGGCGGTGGTGATGGGGCTGGTGGCCGTCCCGTCGCAGGCGGCATCCTCGAAAAGTGCGACGGTAAAGAGCCCCGGCGCGGTGATCGACTGGATATCGGTGTCAAACACCACAGAGCCTTCTGCATCGGCAAGATATTCATGCCGCAGGGTTACCACCTGTGCCGGACGGATCGCGCTTTGCTGGCTTTCGCTCAGCCGGGCGTCCTCGATCAGGCCCACATCCAGATCAGGATAGGATGTCCCCGCCGCAGGCGTGAAGGTGAAGGTACCATCGCCGCTGGCCGGGTTGACCAGGCCGGGCAGGGCACCGGGGTTTTCGGACACGGTGAGCAAGCCGTTGTCCGGGACCACGGTGATGGTGACGTCATCGGCAAAGCCTTCGGGCAGGGTTAGGCTCCAGCTGCCATCGCTGGCAACCTGCGGCGACCCGATCAACGTGCCGCTGCTATCGGTGATCCGTACTTCGGCGGCACCAGTGTCGGCTTCCGAGGCCCCTTGCAGCGCGTCATAGGCTGTGTCGGAACCTGCACCATTGTCGATAAAGACCTTACCAGACAAGCTTGGGCCGGATCCGGCAAAACTCACGCTCACGGCGGCTTCGTCGTCATCGGCAACCCCGTCGCCCAGATCGTCCGTCAGCGGGCCCACGAGCGGATCGCTATCGGGATCCGGCAGGTCAGAAGCGATGATCTCGGCCACGTTGGTATGCTCGCCTGTGGCGTTCATCGTGACGCGCACGGTCAGGGTCTCGCTCGCGCCATTGGCCACCTCGCCGACGTCCCATGTACCGGTGTTGGCGTCATAGGTATCGGTGCCATCCGCCGGTGTGGCAGAGACAAAGGTGAACCCGTCGGGGATCAGGTCACGGACCCGCACACCGGTGGTACCGTCAGGGCCGTCGTTTGTCACGGTGAGCACGAAATCAAGCTCTGTGCCCGGGCCCGCTTGGGTCACCGGCTGGCCGCTGGTGTCGAACACGCCCTTGGCCAGGGACAGATCCGCCGTCGCCCCGCCGTTCACAAACCCGAAATCAAGGGTGCGCACGCTGCCGGCGGTGATTGATACGCCCGTCTGCGGGTTCACGGTACCGGCCACAAGCCCGGGGGGCATGTCGGGATCGGCTGCGTCGACCTCTACGCGGTAGGTCGCTGTGGCAGATAGGTCAGAGAAGAGATAGGTGCCGTTGCTGGCTGTCTCTACGCTGGTCAGGAACGTGTCATCCGCGGTGTCAGCTGTGCCATTGTCGTCGTACAGCGACACGGTCACGGCGCTGAGCACGGTTTCACCGGGCTGGTAGCTGTCCGAATAGTTGGTGTCGCGGTAGACGACGCCGGACAGGTCACCTTCGGGCGGCAGCGGGCCAAAGCGCGACGGGCAGGCGGCACCGTCGTTCAGGCCACCCTCGCCGACAGGTACCGTATTGATCAACTGCCCCCCGCCCGAGCCGGAGCCCTGAAGCCCCACATCGGCCTCATAGACCTCGTTTGTGACGTTCTGGTTGATGTACATGCGGCCGTAGAAATCGAACCACACCGCGCCATAGGAACCTGTCCAGGCGGTCGGGCCGAATTCAACCGGCGCGCGGGTGCCCGACGTACCATCCGCAGGGTCGATATAGAACAGGCGGTCAGAGGCCTCGTTGACGCCGTACAACATGCCGTCGTTCGGATTATAGGCGATGTCGGAGGGTTCAACCGCAGCCGACAGCGTGATCAGGCCCAGATCAACGGGGGCGGACGGATCGGAAAGATCCAGCAGCTGCAACGCGTTTGCCCCGTTCACACGATAGACCATCACCCCGTTGGGCAGGATGTCGCCTGCGGTGGAGCCCACCGCCGCCGACGCGGGGAGGGTCGAGACGACCTCGTAGTTGCCGGTGGAGTCCAGGCGGATCAGCTCGCGCGTTGCACTGCGCACCCCGTAGAACAACCCGTCGAGCGCATTGTAGCCCCAGCCGCCGTCATATTGCACGCCCGCAGGGGCACCGATGTCGGTCGCGGTGATGCTGTACACGCCAGCGCTTTCCGCGAAGCTAAGCCGCTGCAGCTGCGTATCCGTCTGTGTCACACGGTAGAGCGAGCCATCGCAGGTAAAGGGCACCGCCCCTGCCGAGAGGATCACTTTGTAGTCCTCGACCTCACCGTCGAAATTCAAACCATCAAAAGGGTCCGCCGCGACGGCGCTGGAGGTCGACCAGCGGATACGTGCATGGGTAAAGCCGCTGCTGATATTCGCAGGGACAGGGATGTTCAGGGTGATCTGGTTGTTGAACACCCCATCTGTATCGCCCGCGCCCCCATCACGGTAGTCGACCGCGATGTGTTCGGAGGGATCGAAGGTGCCGCTTTGGTCAAAATCGACCCAAAGCTGCAGGTTTGTGATCCCCGCGGTTACCGGAATGCCCAAGGCGAGTTGAGCGCTCAGGGTTTCATGGGTCACGATGGTCAGGGGCACGGTTGTGCCGGCCTCCAGGAT
This sequence comes from Sulfitobacter sp. EE-36, assembly GCF_000152605.1. Classification (NCBI taxonomy): domain Bacteria; kingdom Pseudomonadati; phylum Pseudomonadota; class Alphaproteobacteria; order Rhodobacterales; family Roseobacteraceae; genus Sulfitobacter; species Sulfitobacter sp. EE-36. Next base: position 1,718,430 of record NZ_CH959310.1, read on the forward strand.
GGGAAAGACGGCGATGGAATCCTCATCGTCAAAGCCCGACAGGTCATCCGCATCGGAATCGGGGCTATGCTGAGGGGTCTGTTCGGTGTCGGGTTCGCCAGCACCCAGATAGATGTCCTGGACCACGATGTGACGCGGATCGCCATAAGTCGCGGGCGCATCGCCGCGGTCGGACAGATCAGCAGCCGCAATGACCAGCGAATAATCCTCTACCTCGCCATCCACGGCAAAATCCGATGTGCTCAACCCCGTCTCGGAGCCGTAGCGGAAGCGCGCGTAGGTGGTCGATGTGGTCGCATCCGACGGCACGGTAACGTCGATCTGGATCACGCCATCGCCCGCGACATTGTCGAATTGCGTGCCGTCATCCTTGAGGTCAAGCGCGATACGCTCGCCGAGTGTCTCTTCGAACAGACCGTCGCCGTTGAAATCGATCCAGGCCTGCAGGTTACCATTGCCTGTTACGGTCACGTCGAGCGTGCTGATCGTGCCTTGGGTCAGGACGGGAAAGGTGATCCCGTCTTCGTCGTCGGTGCCGATCAGGTCATCCGCCGTTGCCGTGGCATCCGATTGTGCAACCAGTTCGATATCCGGCTCGATCAGGCCCAAATACACACCCGGAGAGGCATCAACGCCGTGGGTCGGTGTGAGGTAGCTGAGCGGTGCATCGCCAAAGTCCACACCCAGCCCGGCAAAGACCGCCACCGTGACCAACGCACGGTCACAATCTGCGGGGTCCAGCGCATCGCAGAGCTGGTATTCGATGGTGTAGACGCCAGCGGGAACGCCCGCGGGGACGATAACGCGACCGGCTTCGGCACCGGCTGTTTCCAGAATCGGCACAGGATCGCCCGTGTTCTGCGGCACGGCTTCGGTCAATACAGTCAGCGTCGCGGTCGGGAAGGCGGCGGGCAGGCCGTTGATTGTGTCATTCGACATGACTTCGCCTGCGGTGCCGCCAAGCAAAGTGTTCACTGGCGACGCGGTGTAGTCGTCGTCTTGCGCCACAATATCGGGCGAGGTGTTTGAGATTGCGCACAGCTGGATGCCGGACCCGCGCGTCGCGCTACGGTCGGATGTCCCCGTGTAGCCGTGGATAAATTCAGCTTCGACGAAGGTGTTGAATTCATACGTGGCGTAGTTGTCAAAGCTCGATTCATTCGGCTCGTCCACCCAATCAAGCGGGTTGCCTGTCTTGGCAGGATCCATCGCGATCGCGTTCGGCCCGGCCGGAAAAGACGACAAGGGCGCGGTGTTGAAGAAAGAGGTCACCGTCGGATTGGTGAGCGAGCCCACCACATCCGAAGAATCATCGCCCGTGCCGCGGCTGTCGACATCCGTTTGCTGGACAATGACACCGTTAATCCGGCTTTGGTCAATGGCCAGACCTTGCGGGTTGGCCGCTGTGGCCGTGCCATCCTGGACCAGCCGCAGACGGTAGGTGATGTATGCGTCGTCCTCTGGCGTCATGCGCGCCTCGAGGGATGTATCGAGGGTAAGCGCGGTCGCATTATTGATGCTCGTGACCTGCATGACCACATCGATCGGGTTGCCGTTGATATCGGTTGTCACGTCGTCGAACAGGAAGATGTCTGACGGGGTTACATTCGTCGGGCTGCCGGACCCTGCCAACTGGGTCGATGGCTGGCGGAAGACGGACTGAGGCGTGCAGCTTTGCGAACCGGTCTCGCCTGACAGCACGCTGCTGACGATGGACAGGGATTCAGAATTGGACTGCAACCGTGAAACAAAAGGCTGGCCGATACGGCCAATGCCCGCAACCGCGTTGCTGTCCACAGACCCCGTCAGCACATCGGCCGCCTGAATGGTGTAGTCCTCCTGACAGACGATTGTACCACCCGGGGCGACAGGCGTGGTGATCGCGGGGCAGAGCACAGGCCCCAGCAGATCGTCGTCGATCACAATGTCCTGCCCGGTGTTGAACGGCAGCGCGCCGGTGTTTGTGACCGTGTAAGTATAGGTCACAGTCTCACCCTGCGTCCCTGTGCTGGGGCTGGCGGTACGTGTCAGTGAAATGCTTTGATCCACGTTGAACGTTGCCGCACCGAACATCCCGATACCCCGCGGGGCGGGGTCATAATTGGTGAACTGGCTATAATTGCGCACGTTGCCGATCGTTTCATCATACCAGAAGGTGACCGTCGAGGTGCTGTCGGGGAAGGTCGCCCGCACGGTGCCGGTGTCATCGTTGTTCGATGTGGGCGAGGCCCCGAACCCTTCGACATAGATACATTGTGCCTGGTTCGCGCCGATGGTGCCGGTGAAGCCAGATCCGGGACCGGGGCCGACCAGAACTGCGGGGGCCGCGCTAACCGGTGCCAGCGTCGGATTGCCGTTATCGCCAAAGGCGGTCACAAAATCGCATCGGTCAGACCCGGCGTTGCTATCGCTGGCGTCAATATCCAAAATGTCGATCTGCAGATTGTCGATCGGAAAGGCGACCCCGCCCGAACTGGTGGAAATAGAGGAAGTCGTCCGCGCATCCCCGAAACGCCCGCGGTTTGGCGGCGCATCCGAAATGACCACGAGAGATTCAATATTGCCGCCAAAGATGGTCGAATCGTTGGGTGTCCCTTCGCCGCTGAAGCCGGTGTAGTTGCCTGTATGTTCAAAGGTCAGGTCAACCTCGAACCCGTATTGGTCCCGCAGGGTGCGTGTCAGTGGGCCAAGATTGCCGCCGGGCCAGTCGTAGGTGCCCCAATCAAGTTCGAACTCGCCGGCATCAGCTTGGCTAGCGCCTGTAACGACCAAAGCCGCCAAAGCGGCAGCACAATTCAGTGTTGTAAAGGTTAACTTTGAAATCGACATCAGACGGACCTCTTGTTGCGGTGTCCCAAACACCTTGTACATTGGCCGGAGACGACCTCGCCGTCTTTCCTGCCCCCCGGGATATGTCTAAAGTTCTCATACAAGGTTAACGCGAGCGACACTGCGCAGGTACAATCCCCCTGCCTTCCAGAATAGCGCCCTATACTTTCGAGAGCGTCCCACCCAGAATCGGTAGGCGGTGCGATGCGGAAAAGCCTTTAATCCATAGGCCCTTGCTCTGTTGCCGTTTGCCCGCGGATGGTGAATATGTCGGCACCAATTCTCTCGCGCCGCACGAAAGCCAGTATTTTGCAGACAATTTTCGACAAATCAGGAGCGTCTGCAGAAACTCCACCTGTTTTCGGTCACTTCGGTGAATGGGTGCAGGGGCGGTTGGGGCCGGAGGGCCCGGTGGTTCTGGTCACGATGCTGTGCCGTGCACATGGGGTGCGGGCGCGGTTTACCCGCGGGGGGGCATTGGACCTGACGCAGGGTGAACCCGCAGCGGTGAGCCTCGCGCAGCTGCGACACCTGCTAGAGGCCGCAGGGGAAAATGGGGGCAGTTTTACCTTGTCTGGTAACCTTCCTGTCGGGGTCGGGGCAGGTGCATCCACTGCCGCGCTGGTGGCTTTGGCGCGGGCTGCGGGCATTGCCGAGGACCGTTTGCCGTCGCTGTGTCTGGCGGTGGAAGGGGCCACCGATCCGTTAATGTTACCGCATCCGGACCGCGTGATCTGGGCCTCGCGGCTGGCGCAAAGCAAGGGCGCGCTGGGCGCGCCGCCACGGGCTGACATCATCGGCGGCTACTTTGGCGAGCCGATCCGGACCGATGCGGCGGATAGCGGTTTTGCGGATATTGCCGACCTGTTGCCAGCCTGGGAAAGCGCCGTGGCGCAGGGTGATTTGCCTCAGGTGGCGCGGTTGGCGCGCATCAGCGCAGACCGCACCACCGCGTTGCGCGGCCCTCTGAGCGACCCGAGCGCGATACTGGCGCAGCGGCTCGGTGCTTTGGGCTATGCGCGCGCGCACACAGGGTCCGCGCGCGCGTTCATCTTTGCGCCGGGCACTGTCCCGGATGATGCTGAACAGCTGTTGGCCGACCACGGGCTGACCGGCGCGATGCGGTTCACAACCGGAGGGGACGCATGATCGGCGCGGCGGGCATCCTGCTGGGGTTTGTGATCGAGGCGGCTTTGTCGTGGCCTGCGCCGCTTTATGCGAAAATCGGCCATCCGGTGTCCTGGATCGGCCACGCCATTCGCATGATCGAGGCGCGGTTGAATAGCGCCGATACATCGCCCGCACGGTTGCGCCTGTTGGGCGGTGTCGGGGTCTGTCTCGTGCTCGCGCTTGCGGTCTTGCCTGCGATTGTGGTTGCCGCGTTGCTGCCGTCTGGTTGGGCGGGCTACGTTGTCGGCGGGCTGCTGGCGTGGCCCTTTCTGGCACCGCGGTCGCTGTTCGACCACGTTCAGGTCGTCGCCACGCCTCTGATACAGGGCGACATTGCAGGGGCACGCTATGCCGTCTCGATGATCATCGGGCGCGATCCTGATCAGCTGGACGCTGCCGCGATTGCCCGTGCTTCTATTGAAAGCCTGGCCGAGAATGCCTCGGACGGGGTGGTGGCTCCGGTGTTTTGGGGCGTGCTGCTGGGGCTGCCGGGGCTGGTGGCCTATAAGGCAATCAACACGATGGATTCGATGATCGGGCACCGGTCCACACGCTACCGTCACTACGGGATGGTGGCTGCGCGGCTCGACGATCTGGTCAATCTGATCCCGGCGCGGGCAACGGGGCTGCTGTTCGTGATCGTGTCGGGCCAGCCACGCCGCGCCGCCGCCGTGATGCTGCGCGATGCGCGCCACCACCGGTCCCCCAATGCCGGTTGGCCCGAAGGGGCGATGGCCGGTGCGCTGAACGTGCGCCTGTCCGGCCCGCGTGTGTACGGCGCAGAGATCGCGGATGAACCCTGGCTCAATGCCGAAGGGACCGAGGCCGATGCAACCACCCTGCGACGGGCGCTGACGCTTTACCTTCGCGCCATGTTCGTATTAGCAGTCGTGTTGGCGCTGGTGGCGCTGATCTGACAGGGGCAAGCGATGCGGGACCACGGCGGCAATCTGGATGGGGCGATCAAGGCGTTCGGCGGCGACCGCGTTGATTGGATCGACCTGTCCACGGGGATCAATACGGTGCCCTATCCGGTGGGGCCGATCTCGCCAGAGGCATGGACCCGTCTGCCCGAACGCAGTGCCCTTGCCGCGCTGGAAGACGCCGCGCGGCGGGCCTATGACGCAAACTGTGCTGTTGTGCCTGTGTCAGGGGCGCAGGCGGCGATCCAGTTGGTGCCGCGCCTGATCGCGCCCGGGCAAGCCGCGATCCTGTCGCCCACCTATAACGAACATGACGCCGCATTGCGGGCCGAAGGCTGGCAGGTCACCGAAGCCACGGATCTTGCCGCGCTTGAAGGGTATGCCCTTGCCGTGGTGGTCAACCCGAACAACCCCGACGGGCAGCGCCACGCCCCTGACGCCTTGCGCGCGCTTGCCGAAACGGTCGAGCTGTTGATCGTGGATGAAAGCTTTGCCGACCCCGATCCAGAGGTGTCGCTGGTCCGCGGCGGGGCCGAACTGCCGAAAAATGTCCTTGTGATGCGGTCCTTTGGCAAGTTTTACGGGCTGGCGGGGCTGCGCTTGGGTTTTGTGCTGGCGGCAGAGCCTTTGGCCGAAAGGCTGCGCGCGATGACGGGGCCATGGCCCGTTTCCGGCATGGCGATAGAGGTCGCCTTGCGCGCGCTGAATGATACTGAATGGGCGGCACAGACCACCGCGCGCTTGCAAGGCGAGGCGGCGCAATTGGATGCGATGGCGGCGCGGGCAGGGTGGGGGCTGGTAGGCGGCACCCCGCTGTTTCGCACCTACGCGACGCCGGATGCCACGGCTGCGCAAAACGCCTTGGCCGCACATCACATCTGGTCGCGGATCTTCCCCTATTCCGACAGCTGGATCCGTCTGGGCCTGCCCGGACCGGCCGGTGATTGGGCCCGGTTAGAGACCGCGTTGAAAGACGGCGCGTGATCCGTCGCATCACAATGAGAGGGCGGCGGGTGCTGCTGGGGCTGGTGGCCGCCCTGATAGCCGCCCTGATAGCCGTCACTTCAGCCAGCGCCGCAGACCTGCCCCGTGTGGTGTCGATGAACCTGTGCACGGACCAGATGGTACTGCTGCTGGCGGACCCAGATCAAATCACCTCTCTCAGCCGATTGGCGCGCGATCCGCGATCGTCGTCCCTAGCGCAGGAAGCATCGGCACATCCGCAGAACGCGGGGGGTGCAGAAGAGATATATCTCTCCGCGCCGGATCTGGTGTTGGCGGGGCAATACTCCGACAAAGCGACCCTCGCGATGCTGCGCCACCTTGGCCTGCGGGTAGAGCAGATGCCGACCACCAAGGCGCTTGACGATATTCCCGCGCAGATCCGGTGGATGGGCGACCTCTTGCAACAGCCCGCGCGGGCAGAGGCGATGGCTCGCGACGTCGAACAGACATTGGCCGCACAGCCCGCACTCGCCTCCGATGCCCCTGTTGCGGCGTTCTATTACCCGAACGGCTATTCGCTGGGGGTGGATACTTTGGGCCACGACATCGTGACCACCGGCGGACTGCGCAACCTCTCGCAGAAACTCGGACGCCGGAACAGCGGGCGTCTGGCGCTGGAAGAACTGGTGATGAATGCCCCCGATGTTTTGGTCACCACGACACCCTATCCCGGAGGTTCCCGATCCGAAGAGATCATGCTACATCCTGCGCTCGCACAATACGCCAAGACCGGCCGGATGGTGTATAGCTCGCCCGATTGGGTCTGCGGCACGCCGCTGGCGTTGCGGGCGGTGCAAGACGTACGCAGGGCAGGCAACCAGATACGCCACGAGGAGAGATAACAGATGACCGACAGCACCCCAGACCAGAACAAGCGCCACGCCGAAAAGATGGCGAAGGTCCAGACTGCCCGCGCCAAGATGATGGCGGAAAAGACCGTGACCAAGGGGTTGATCATCGTCCACACCGGGCCCGGCAAGGGTAAAAGCAGCTCTGCCTTCGGGATGATCATGCGCTGCATCGGGCACGGGTTCCCCTGCGCGCTGGTGCAGTTCATCAAGGGCGCACGGGTGTCGGCGGACCGTCAACTGCTTGAGGACCGCTTTAGCGACATCTGTCAGGTCTATGTGATGGGCGAGGGCTTTACCTGGGACACGCAAGATCGCGAACGCGACATCGCCGCCGCCGGGCGCGCATGGGAAAAAGCCAAAGAGCTGATCCGCGATCCCAACAATCGCATGGTGCTGCTCGACGAGCTCAACATCGCGCTGCGCTATGGCTATATCGACGTGCAGGATGTGGTCGATTTCCTGCAGGCCGAGAAGCCGCATATGACCCATGTGGTGATCACCGGCCGCAACGCGCCCGACGCCTTGATCGAGATTGCGGATCTGGTGACCGAGATGAAGGAAATCAAACATCCTTTCCGCAAACAGGGTATCGCCGCACAGGCCGGTGTGGAATTCTGATCGCCACCGGGGCAGGGCATTCGCCCGCGCCCCGCTTGGCAAAGGGCGGATATCATGGACAAGATCACGCTGGTCACCGGCGGAGCAAAATCGGGCAAGAGCCTTTTTGCCGAAAACCACCTACGCGCCTACGGGCTGCCGCTGGTCTATATTGCCACCAGCCAGGCCTTCGACCCCGAGATGGAGGACCGCATCGCCGCACATAGGGTGCAACGCGGTGACGGTTGGGACACGGTGGAGGAGCCCCTTGATCTATGCGGCGCGCTGATGCGCACCGATGGGGCGGGCGCGCGGCTGGTCGATTGCATGACGCTGTGGCTGTCCAACGTGATGCATGCCGAACGCGACTGGCAGGCGGAGCTTGAAAAAGTGCTGGACAGCTTGCGCACACAGTCCTCTCCGGTGGTGCTGGTCACGAATGAGGTGGGCGGGGGCATCGTGCCGATGTCCGCGCTGGCACGGCGCTACCGCGATGCCTCGGGCCTGATGAACCAGCGCGTTGCAGCGGTGGCGGGGCATGTCGTGTTGGTCAGCTGTGGTCTGCCCCTGACGCTGAAGGGTAGTGCGCAGGCTCCGGCCTCGCTTGCCTGACCCATGATCCCGACATACGATAGATTTCCAAACGAAAGAGACCCCTTTGCATGGCGCATGTGACTTTTCCCCTGACTTCCCTGTCCGACCTTGACGCGCTGACCCGCGATTTGCCTCAGGTTGATTCCGTCGCCCAAGACGCCGCGCGCGACCGGCAGAATGCGCTGACCAAACCGCCCGGATCACTGGGCCGGCTGGAGGAACTGGCGGTGTTCATGGCGGGGTGGCAGCAACAGGCGGTGCCGCAGATCGACATGGCGCAGGCCCTCGTCTTTGCCGGTAACCACGGGATCTGCGCGCAGGGGGTGAACCCTTTCCCGCAAGAGGTGACGGCCCAGATGGTGCAGAACTTCAAGGCGGGGGGCGCTGCGATCAACCAGTTGTGCCGCACCAATGACGCGCAGCTGTCGGTGATTGATCTGGACCTTGACCGCCCCACTGCCGATTTCACGCAAGCCCCCGCGATGACCGAGGCGGATTGTGTCGCGGCCCTTAACGCAGGGGCGGCGGCGCTGCACCCCGCGGCCAGTGTCTTGATCCTGGGCGAAATGGGAATCGGTAATTCGACCGTCGCCGCAGCGCTGACGGCGGCGGTCTTTGGTGGGGCTGTGCAAGATTGGGTCGGGCGCGGCACCGGTTCGGACGACGAAGGTCTGCGCCGCAAGGTCGACGCTATCACCCGCGGACTTGCCCGCCACGCCACCACCCCGCAAGACGGGGCGTCTATCCTGATGACCTTGGGCGGGCGCGAGCAGGCGGCGATCTGCGGCGCGGTGCTGGCCGCACGGCAACGGCGTATTCCGGTGATCCTTGACGGGTTCATCTGCACCGCCTCTGTCGCACCGCTTTTCGCGCTGGCCCCTGCGGCGCTGGACCATTGTCTGATCGGGCACCTGAGCGTCGAGCCCGGGCATAAACGTCTGCTGGATGCGATCGGCAAGACGGCCGTGCTCGATTTCGACATGCGTTTGGGCGAAGGATCGGGCGCCGCGCTGGCGCTTGGTATCCTGCGCTCGGCGCTGGCGTGCCACAGCGGCATGGCGACCTTTGCCGAAGCCGGCGTGGCGGACGGCTGATGCTGCGCGCCCGGGTGGCAGAGGCGCGGCTGGCGATGCTGCTGCTGACCCGTATCCCCGTGGGATATCTGCGCGATCCGATCCCCGCGACAGGAGCCTCGGCCTGGGGCTGGCCTTTGGCGGGGGCGGTCGCGATGCTGCCTGCCGCTCTGATCTACTGGGCGCTGCACGCGGCGGGCTTTGGCCCGACGGTTGCGGCCCTTGGTCTGATCTTTGCCACGACACTGCTGACCGGCGCGATGCACGAAGACGGGCTGGCCGATATGGCCGACGGGTTCGGCGGCGGGCAGACCCGCGCGCGCAAGCTCGAGATTATGCGCGACAGCCGCATTGGCAGCTACGGGGTGATGGCCCTGATCCTGACGGTGGCGCTGCAGGTGGCGCTGATCACACGGCTGGATCATCCTGCACTGGTCGTGCCTGCCGCGCTTGGTCTGTCGATGGCCAGCCGCGCGATGCTGCCGTTCTGGCTGGCGCGGATGCCTGCCGCGCGGGCCGACGGGCTGGGGCACGGCGCGGCGCAGGTGCCGGCGACTTGCGTCTATATCGCGGTCGCCTTTGGCTTGATCGGGCTGCTGCCCTTAGGCTTTGGCGCGGCGGCGGTGATCTTTGCGGGGGTCGTCGTGGCCACCGCGCTGGTGGCGGCGCTGGCGCTGCGGCAAATCGGCGGGCAGACCGGCGACGTGATCGGCGCGATGCAGAAACTGGCCGAACTGGCGGGCTGGGGCGTCACCGTCTATCTCTTTGCCTGACGCGTCCGAGCCGCGCGCCCCCTTTGACCGGCCGCAAATCCGATGTAGCAAGGCCCCATGTCGAAAAAGACCCTGAACACCGCAAATCTTGCCGCCCTCGGGGCGGAGCGGCTGGCCGAACTGTTGATCGAGGTCAGCACCGGCAGCGCCGATATGAAACGCCGTCTGCGGCTTGAGTTGAGCCACAACCTAGGCCCTGCTGAACTGGCGCGTGATGTGCGCAAACGGCTGGTCACGATACGGCGGGCCAAAAGCTACGTCGGGTGGCGCAAGCGGACGGCGCTGATCAAAGACCTGCGTACCCAATCCGCGATGATCATCGACAAGATCGCCCCAGACGCCCCCGCCGACGCCTTCGACCTGCTGTGGGAGTTTCTAGCGCTTGCCCCTTCGATCATGGATCGGGTGGACGACAGCAAGGGGGACGTGGGGGCCGTCTTTGCCGATGCGCTTGCTGAGATCAGCCAGATTGCCGCCCGCGCCCCGCTGGACCCGATCGCGCTGGCGGAACGCACGTGGGAGGCGGTGCAGGGGAATACGGATGGCGCTTTTGACGGGATTATCACGCGCATGGCCCCGTCCTTGGGCGACAGCGGGCTCGCACATCTGAAGGAGCTGATCCAGATATTCGAGGCCGCGCCGCTGGACGCGACAGAGGATCACCCCGCCTTGCAATTCCTGCGTGAGCTGCGCGGGCGCAATGCAAACTACGCCGCGCAACGCAAGAAACGCTTTGTCCAGATGCACCTGCGCGAGGTGGCCTTGGCGCAGGGCGATACGCAGACCTACATCTCGCTGTTCTCTCCCAGCGATGTGGCGCGGCCCACCGTCGCGGTCGAGGTGGCGGCGCTCTGGTCGGCTGCTGGCAATCACAATGCCGCGCTTGATGTTCTTGAGGGCGCGCGCCCCAAGGGGAAAGAGGCGGGGCGGCAGGCGTGGGACGCGGCCTATATCCACGCGCTGATCGCATCGGGGCGCGAGGACGAGGCGCAAGCCCACCGCTGGCGCTGTTTTACCGAAACGCTCGACCCAGAGATGCTGCGGGCGCACCTCAAACAGCTCCCGGATTTCGATGATCTTGAGGTAGAGGAAGCCGCCAAGGCCCATGCGGCCACGTTCAAGGATCTCAACGCGGCGATCGCCTTTTTCCTCGCGTGGCCCGACCTGCGCGGGCTTGCAGCGATGATCGAGGCGCGCGCCGAGACGTTGAACGGCACCCATGTCGCCCCACTCTCTGGTGCCGCCGATGCGCTGCGGGCGCGCCATCCCTTGGCGGCAGCGCTGTGTTGGCGCGCCATTATCGAAGCCGCGCTGTGGGAAAGCGCCAAGTCTCGCTACGCGCAGGCGGCAGATCATCTGATGGATTGCGCCGCCGCGGATATCGAGATCGAGGATTACGGAGCTTTCGAAAGCCACGACGCCTTTGTCCGGCGCTTGCGCAAAGGCTATGCCCATAAAGCGGGGTTCTGGACGCGGGTAACCTGATCAGCGCGTGCGCGGGCTTTTCTTGCCGCGACGCGGGAACCAACAGGCACGTCGCGCGTATGGATGCATGAGTATTTTCAAACGCGCCGCCTTCGCCCCCATTGCCGCCCTTGGCTTTGCCCTTCCTCTTGCAGCTACCGCTGATGTGGTGGGCAATGTCGATGTGGACTGGCTGGGCAATGACATCGTCGTAGAGGCGGTCCAAGACCCCGAGGTCAAGGGCGTTACCTGCCATCTGGCCTATTTTGAACGCGGTCTGATCGACCGGCTGCAAAAGGGCAATTGGTTCGAGGACCCATCGAATTCCTCCATCTCTTGCCGCCAGACCGGCCCGATCGAGATTGGGGACATCTCGCGCGATGACGAGGGCGAGACGGTGTTCAGCGAACGCCGGTCCGTGATCTTCAAGACGCTGAAGGTCAAACGGATTTTCGACGAGGAAAACAACACCTTGGTCTATATCAGCCACGCGCGCGATGTGCAGAACGGATCTGCAAAAATGTCGATGTCGACTGTGCCGCTCTACGTACCGACCAAATAGGCAAAGCTTTGCCAAGGCGTATCATCCGCTTTGCCCGCCCCCATGCTTCGGCTATTCTATGCCGAAGTCATAACAAACAAGGGTGCGGGCAGTATGAGCATTTCTCGAAGAAGTTTCACCGTCGGAGTGGCAGCATTGGGTCTTGCGGCCTGTAGCACTGGCAACAGGGCAGGCAGCTTTGCGCCGCGCAGCGATGCGGCGCTGGCACCGGACCTGCAACCCCAACCGAACGCGGGCTATGACGCGTGGGTTTCGGCGTTCAAGTCACGCGCTGCGGCGCAGGGCATTTCCGACAGCACGCTGCGTCGCGGCTTTGCAGGGGCGGGCTATCTACCGGGGGTGGTCAAACGGGACCGCAACCAGACGGAATTCAGCCGCTCGCTTGAAGATTACCTTGCCATTGCGGCATCGGACGAACGTGTCAGCAAAGGGCGCGCAGCATTCGCGCGCCACCAGGGCGTGCTGCGCCAGATAGAGGCGCGCTATGGCGTGCCTGCCGAAGTCGTCACCGCCGTGTGGGGGCTGGAAAGCTTTTACGGGGAACGGCGCGGGAATGTGCCGGTCGTGTCGGCGACATCGACGCTGGCCTATGACGGTCGTCGCGGGGCCTTTTTCGAGAAACAACTGATTGCGGCGCTGCATATCCTTGAGCGCGGCGATGTGTCGGCTGCCGGTCTGACCGGAAGCTGGGCCGGTGCCATGGGCCACACGCAGTTCATCCCCACATCCTATCAATCCTTCGCGGTAGATTTCACCGGCGACGGCAAACGTGACATCTGGTCTGACGACCCGTCGGATTCGCTGGCCTCCACCGCCGCCTATCTGGCGAAGTCGGGCTGGAAGTCCGGCCAGAAATGGGGCGCAGAAATGGGCACCGCGGCGGCAAGCTCTGCCACGCCGGTGCAGATCCTCCAGCCGGATGCGGGCGGGCCGCGCTTTGCGATCTTTAACAACTTCAAGGCGATCAAGCGCTATAACAACTCGGACAATTACGCGATTGGCGTCGGGCATCTGTCGGACCGTATCGCAGGGGGCGGGCCTATTCAGGCCAGCTTTGGCCCCGATAAATACGGGTTGACCATTGATGATCGCAAGGCGTTGCAGGAACGGCTGACCGCCCGCGGTTTTGACACAGACGGCACCGATGGTGTGATCGGCCCGAACAGCCGCAAGGCGATCACCGCCTATCAGCAAAGCCAGGGGCTGCCCGCAACCGGCGACCCGTCGCGCGAGCTGCTGGCGCGGTTGGGCTGATACCGCGATGAAACGATGATCCGCTCGCTTAGGTCGGGCGGATCAGGTCGGCGATTTCGGACAGTTTGCTGGCCAGCGGGCTGGTCTTGCGCCAGATCATCCCCACACGGCGCGTCGGTTCGGGCGCGGGAAAGGCGTTGACCGCCACCTGCGCCGACCGCGTTTCCACGGCGACGGCCATCTCGGGGATCAGCGTCACGCCAATGCCCGCGCCGACCATCTGTACCAGCGTGGACAGGGAGCTCGCATCCAGCCCCTCGCGCGCGGTTTCCGACTGCATATCGCAAAACGACAGGGCCTGATCGCGAAAGCAATGCCCTTCCTCAAGCAGCAGTAACTTCATCTCGTTCAGATGTGCGCTGCTGGGGATCGGCTTGCCGCGATCAGCCTCGGGACGCACCAGCATGAATTTCTCGTCAAACAGGGTGACTTCGGTCAGGGAGGGTTCTGATACGGGCAGGGCGACGATGGCAGTGTCGATGCGCCCCTCAGTCAGCTCGGTGATCAGCCGCGGGGTCATGGTTTCGCGCACGTGGATATCCAGCGCGGGGTTCATCCGGGTTAGCTTGGTGATGATCGAAGGCAGTAGATATGGGCCGATGGTAGGAATGATGCCGATTCTCAGCCGGCCCATCAGCCCGTCCTTGGAGGCGCGCGCCATATCCTGAAGCTCGTCCACCCCCTGCAGGATCGCCCGCGCGCGCGGCGCGAAATCGACGCCAAAGCTGGTCAACGTGATATTCCGCCCGCCGCGATCAAAGAGGGGCGTTTGCAAGTTCTGCTCCAACTCCTTGATTTGCACGGATAAGGCGGGCTGCGAGATCGCACAGGCCTCGGCGGCGTGGCCAAAGTGACGGTGATGGGCAACGGCCTCGAAGTAGCGAAGCTGTTTCAGGGAAATGTTGGTCATAGTTTATTTTTATCAAACTGATAGGAAATGCCAACTTAAACTAATCAATAACTGCTGTTAGAACAATTCCAGAAAGACGGGGCAGACTGTATCGCGCCCCCGACATCCATCCCCCGTGACGCGGTGCAAAACCGCGCACCAGACAGATAACATCGGAGACCACCATGGACGGAAATGACGTCGAAAACATCAGCAAATGCCCGGTCGTCGGCAGCCACGGCCGCAACTCAAAGCGCGGTGCGCGGTCGTTGAACGAATGGTGGCCGAACCAGCTGAACCTCAAGCTGCTGCACCAGAACACCATCGATTCGAACCCGCTCGGGCCAGACTTTGACTATGCCGAAGAGTTCAAGAAGCTCGACGTTGATGCGGTCAAGGCTGACCTGCATGCGCTGATGACGGATTCGCAAGACTGGTGGCCCGCGGACTATGGTCACTATGGCCCGTTCTTCATCCGTATGGCATGGCACGCGGCAGGCACCTACCGGACGGCGGATGGCCGTGGCGGGTCCAGCACGGGCACGCAGCGTTTCGCGCCGCTCAACAGCTGGCCCGATAACGCCAACCTCGACAAGGCGCGCCGCCTGCTGTGGCCGATCAAGCAAAAATACGGCAACCAGATTTCTTGGGGTGACCTGATCATCCTGTGCGGCAATATCGCGCTGGAATCGATGGGGCTGAAAACATTCGGCTTCGCCGGTGGCCGCGTGGACCGTTGGGAACCCGAAGAGGATGTCTATTGGGGCCCCGAGGACGAATGGCTGGGCAACAAACGCTACAGCCAGGAACGCGCGTTGGAAGACCCGCTGGCCGCTGTGCAGATGGGCCTGATCTATGTGAACCCCGAAGGGCCGGACGGCAAACCCGACCTGCAAGGGTCGGCCAATGACATCCGCGACACCTTTGGTCGGATGGCGATGAACGACTACGAAACCGTCGCGCTGATCGCGGGTGGTCACACCTTTGGTAAAGCGCATGGTGCCGTGGGTGGCGAGAATGCCGGCCCCGATCCCGAAGCCTCGCCACTGGAAGCACAGGGATTTGGCTGGACCAACAAGCACGAGACAGGCCACGGCATCCACGCCCTGACCAGCGGGCTTGAAGGCGCATGGTCGCAAACTCCGACAAGCTGGGACATGACTTACTTCGACAACCTGCTGGGGCTCGAATGGGAAATGACCAAAAGCCCTGCCGGTGCCGTACAGTGGACCCCAAAGAACGGCGACGCCGCAGGGACCGTGCCGGATGCGCATGACCCGTCCAAACGTCACGCGCCTATCATGTTCACCTCTGACCTCGCGCTGCGCGAAGACCCCGAGTATTTCAAAATCTCGACGCGTTTTCATGAGAATCCCGAGGAATTTGCCGACGCATTTGCCCGTGCATGGTTCAAGCTGACCCACCGCGACATGGGGCCGATTGCCCGCTATCTGGGCAAGGACGTTCCCAGCGAAGAGCTGATCTGGCAGGACCCGATCCCCGCCGTGACGCATACGCTGGTCGATGACGCAGATGTGGCATCGCTGAAAGCCAAAGTGCTGGAGTCGGGGCTGAGCGTTCAGGAACTGGTGGCCACCGCTTGGGGCTCTGCCGCGACCTTCCGCGGGTCCGACAAGCGCGGCGGTGCAAATGGCGCGCGCATCCGTCTGGCACCGCAGAAAGACTGGCCGGTGAACGAACCCGATCAGTTGGCCAAAGTGCTTGGCGTGCTGGAAACGATCCGCGCAGACTTCAACAACGCGCAGTCGGGGGACAAAGAAATCTCTGTCGCTGACCTGATCGTGCTGGCCGGTGCCGCCGGGATCGAGAAAGCCGCCAAGGACGCGGGCCACGACGTGACCGTGCCCTTCGCACCGGGTCGCGGCGATGCCTCGCTTGAACAGACCGAGGTTGACTCCGTTGCCTATCTTGAACCCGTCACCGACGGTTTCCGCAACTTTGCCAAGACCCGCTATTCGGTCACCACGGCAGAGCTGCTGGTCGACCGTGCACAGCTTCTGACGTTGACCGCGCCAGAGATGACGGTTCTGGTTGGGGGGATGCGTGCACTGGACGTGAACGTGGGCCGCGCCAAACACGGCGTGTTCACCGATGCGCCCGGCACGCTGAACAACGACTTCTTCACCACGCTGCTGGATATGGGCACCGTGTGGTCGAAGGCGGACGAGACGGCGACGGACGACATCTATGAAGGCCGCGACCGCGCCACGGGTGAGCTGAAGCACACCGGGACCGCTGTTGATCTGCTTTTCGGGTCGAACTCGCAACTGCGCGCGATTGCAGAGGTCTATGCAGGTGATGTCGCGAAAGACAAATTCGTGACCGACTTCATCGCCGCCTGGACGAAGGTGATGAACCTCGACCGTTTTGATCTCGCCTAAGGGTAGGTAACGAGTGCCAAGGGCGCGGCCGGTATCCGGTCGCGCCCTTTTTTATGTCGTGGTGTCAGATGAAACAGGGCTTAGCTGCCCGCGTGGCGTAGCAGATGGGCCTGTGCCTGCTTTGCCGTGGGTGGGGTGCTGCCGCCCAGCAACAGCAGATGCCAGTAGAATTGTACTTCCGCCGGATCGGTCATCAATGCGGCAAAGCTGTCATGGTGCCACTGCACCGCCTGCGCGTGCGCGTCGGCCACACCGGGCAGGGCGCGCAGGCGGGTGACCTCTGCCATTGTTGCGTCCAGCATCGGGTCAATCATCGTGTCAGTCACGGTGTTGAAATTACGCTCCGCCCAGTAATGCAGATCCAGCCGCTTTGTCGTCCGGTTGGGCAGGCCGCGCCCGCGTTTGACCATAAACTCGCCCGCCGAGCGCAGGGAATAGTGGTTCAGCCGCGCGCGCGCTTGGCTCTGCATCACGCCGAACAGGTTGATCCGGTTATCATTTTCGGCAAAGCCCCCGGGGGCGGTCTGAACACCGCCCAGGTTCCACTGCGGGCTGACATCGCGCTTTTTCTTGGGCCGATGCACGCCGAGCTTCTGAAACGCCGCGGGCCGGTGCAGGGTCTTGAAGAAGCTTCCCGCAGGCAGAAAGAACGGATCAGGGGCCGCATGGCGAAACCGCAGCGGGGTGAGCGTATCTTGCAACGCCTCTTGCCCGTCCGCGCCGAAAAACCGCCACGGCAGGGCAATCGCGTCGGTATCCGCGGGGACCGACGCGATCAGATCGGGCAGCCCGCGCATCGGTGCTGCGAGGGTTAGAAACTCATCCGCGTCGAAAAACAGCGCCCAGTCGGCCTGTTTCATCAGGTCATGGCGGTCGGCCAGACGCATGGCCTGCCATTGCACCGATGTGTCGCCCTCGGGGGTAAAGGGCACATGGGTCACATCATCCAGCAGGTCCAGCAGGGCCGGCGTGCCATCGGTGCAATCATGGGTAAAGATCAGAAAATCCGTCACCCCCGCCGCGCGGTGATGCGCGATCCATTCAAGGCAATAGGGCCCTTCGTTGCGCATGCAGGTTACGGCAAGGATACGTGTCACGGGCGGGCGGTCCCTTGGGTCAGGATATCAAAGGTTGGGCAAATGACTCTCATGCGGGTCAGGGCAAGTCAATCTTTGCCACGGGCGATGCTGCGCCGGCTTAGGATTGTTTACAAGCTGGGGTCGGCTAAGCTATCGTTCTGCCAATGTATTTGAAAACACCACGGTGCATTTCAGCCCCGCGTTTCGCGCCACCAGAGAGGCCCCTTATATCATGAACACCCGTCGCCCTGTCGCCTCCCTTTGGATTGGCGAAAAGCTTCATTATCTGAACCAGCTTTGCCTCAAGTCCCATGTCGTTGCAGGTCATAAAACGATCCTTTACTGCGCCGATAAAGTGGACAACGCCCCCGTAGGGGTCGAGGTGCGCCCCGCGTCCGAGATCATGGAGATTGACCGCGAGCTGGTCGCCGCGACCAGCGCGTCTTTCCTGTCGAATGTGTTCCGCTACAAGATGATCCAGAAGACCGGCGCGATCTGGATCGACTGCGACGCTTTCTGCCACCAGCCTTTCCCCGAGGATCAGGAATATATCTTTGGCCGCCACGGCATGTCCGGCGCTCTCAACTGTGGTGTGGTGGGGCTGCCGCAGGAATGCGAGTTGATGGATCAACTGCTGGATTACTACGATAACCTGCCGGACTATCCCGCATGGTGGAACAAGAACCAGCGCAAGAAATACGACCGCCAAGACCCCAAACTGACCCACGCGCACCGCATCTATAACGCCGAGCGTACGGCCTTTGGCCCGCAGGCGTTTACCTATTTCGCCAAGCAGACCGGCCAGTATGAAAAAGCAAGCGAACGCGAGGTGCTGTATCCGGTGCCGTTCCAGTTGAACGACATCTTCTATGACCCGCATGGCCGCGTTGAAGGGCATTTCACCGATCAGACGCTTTCGGTGCACCTTTATACCAATGGCACGAAACCGTGGTGGGAAAAGAACGAACCTCTGCCCGGCTCCTATGCCGCGCGGATGTGCGAGAAGATCGGGATCGACCCGTCCAAAGCGCTGCGCTAAGCCGCGTTACAGAGGGCCTTTGCCATCAATCTGAAACCGCACACCAGCCGGCACGGCAAGCTGCTGGCCATCTCTATGATGAAGGACGAGGCACCATTCCTGCTGGAGTGGTATGCCCATCATCTTGCCGTGGGGTTCACCAAGATACTCGTTTACACAAACGATTGTTCCGACGGCACGGATGACATGTTGATCCGGCTTGAAGAGCTGGGTCTGGGCTACCACCGGCGCAACGACATCCCCGAAGGTGTGAAGCCGCAGCCATCGGCGATGAAATACGCGCAGGCCGAACCCAAAGTCGCCGAGGCCGACTGGATCTTGATGTTCGATGCCGATGAATTCCTCTGCATCAACTATGGTGACGGCACGCTGGACCCGATGCTGGACGCGGCGGGGGATGCCAATGGGATCGTGATCACCTGGCGGATATTTGGCTCTGGCAATGTGGTCGACTGGTCCCGCGATCCGGTGACCGAACAATACCTCTATGCGGCCCCGCCGACGTGGAACAAGGGCTGGGGCGTTAAGACGCTGTTCAAGTTTGACCCTGACAAATGGAAAATCGGCATCCATCGCCCGTCGATCAAGAACAAGCATCTGGAGACCGGCTTTCCCGACACTGTGAAATGGCTCAACGGGTCGGGTCAGCCGATGGAGGATTACTTCAAGTTTCGCGGCTGGCGGTCGATCCGGCGCACCGTGGGCTATCAATGGGCGCAGATGAACCACTATGCGGTCAAATCGGTCGACAGCTATGCGATCCGCAAGTTTCGCGGCAATGTGAACAACAAGAAAGACAAGTATAACGCCGACTATTGGTCATTGCAGGACCGCAACGAGGTCTATGATGACAAGATCCTTCGCTATACCGAACGGCGCAAGCAGATCATGGACGAGCTGCTGACTGATCCGGTTCTGTCGCGTCTCCATAATGCCGCTATCGAAAAGGTCGAGGCACGGCTTGAAGAATACCGCGCGACCGACGCCTATGCAGAGCTGAAGCAATCGCTGCTTGAGGCATCCGAGGTGCCGATCACGCAGATCGTGGCCAAGCCGCCCAAGGCCCGCGACCCCGAAGAGATCGCCAAGCTGATGTCTCAGGTCGAGAAAAACGTCGCCGACCGCCCCGCCGAGGAACGCCGTAGCGTGCCGGAAGCCGCATTCGCGGATGTCGCAGAGGGCGGCGACGGGTTCGTTCCGGGCGACATTGACGTATCAGTTCAAACGGCGGTGGACTGGGTGCCCAACCACGACATCGCCCTGCCTGCGGATGTGCGTATCTTTGCGCAAAGCACGCTCGAGCTTGTGATGCGCGGCAAATACCAAAGACGTATGGCGCGCATGACCGGGCGTATGGTCGAGGATGGCCAAAAGGTGCTCGACCTTGGTGCGGGGATCGGTTTTCTGTCGATTCATGCCGCGCAAACGGTGTCAGGTGCGACGGTTTTGGCGCAAGAGGATAACAGCTCGCGGTTTGCGATCATGCGCGACGTGCTGGACCATAACGCGCTTGAAATGGGCGACCGTTTGTCCATGATCAACGCGCCGGTGATCTGCGACAACGATGCCGAAACCCTTGCGCGGGTGAACCAGATGATCGCGGACCATCAGCCGGATGTTCTGCGCATCAGCTACGAGGAACTGGGCGGCGGATTGCTTAGCCGGGTGACGCTTGGCCCTGTGACGCGTGTCGTGTTGTTCGGGCCTGCCGTGGCCGCGTTCCATGCACAACGGAGCAAGGTCAAAGACCCGAGCCTTTCGCCCGACCAGGACCAAAGCATGCCCGAGTTTGTTATCATCGAGCCAAAGCAGGCTGCCCATGCGACCTGAGACGGCTTTCCCGAAGGGGATGGCGGCTGCGGTGCTTTTGCCGCCTCGGGGATGGTGACATAAACGATGCTGAAGGGGGCGCGAAACGGCGCCCGACCCGCCAATAGGAACGTATCAAATGCCAGACCACGCCCCCAGTAAACGCGGTGTCCTTCTTCGGGCAAAGAACGGCGACGTGATCGGCTTTGACGAAACGGGCCTGCGCCTGAACCTCTCGGACACCGTCATCGCGGATATCCACCGCCGCCTGCCTGCCGGGGGGCAGGTGCTGCCCGTCGATGCGGCCGTGTTGGGCGATGTCGATGCGTGGAACCTTCGAGAGCAGGGAGAATGGTACGTGTTTGACGCGAACCTGCCCGGTGCCCAAGGCACGCGGCAATTTCGACGCAAAATCACCGCTGCCCCGGACGCTAGCGCGCCTGACATTATTGCCGACACGTCGGGCGCGGTGTTTGGTGTTCTGGCCATCGGGGGCACGCGGCGGGCGGTGACTGCAGATGAAACACTGTCCTTCCCCTACCATGTGGTGACCACCGGTGACGACTTGGGGCCCGCTGGGGCTGCGGGGACAGAAACGCTGGCACCCACTGACCTGATGCAGCGCCTGACCGAACAGACCCGCGACAGCCTGATCGCCGACGAAATTCTGCGTCGCAGACACGCGGAGCACCGGGCCTTGCCACTGCTATATGCGCGCACCGAAACCGACAGCAGCGCCAGCATCAGCGCGTTGATCGACGGGGCCGCCTTTACCAGCTTTCATCAGACTGTCGCCAACCTTTGTGCCGCCGCGCGCGCATTGGGTAAACCGGCCAAGGTCCTGTCTGTGGGGCTTGATTTCACGCTCGAAGATGTTCTGAGCACCGGACCCGAATGGTGCGCCGCCATGCACGCGCTGATGCGCCGTATCACGGATATCTTCGCCGACCACGGATTGCGCAAGCCGCTGTTTACGGCTGTCTTTGATGCAGGGACGCGGGATGTATCGGACTCGGACGTGCTGCGCGCGCAGTGGGATTTGGCATGGAACAAGGGCGGGCACGATCACGTCTACGCGGCACCGGGCTATATGTTCGCGCTGGATGAATTTGGCCGGCCCACAGATATCGCGCGGCTGCAAATGGCCGAGATGGAGGCCTGCGCGATCGAGGCGCGCAACAGCGACCAACCGTGGAACTGTCCCGTTCTTCTGCTGGCAGAGCGTGAGCCCGACAACCCCAGCGTGATCCGTTGCCGCGGGGAGGGGATGGGCTCCTTTGTGCTGGATGCCGCCGATCCGCTGAATGCCGGTGGTGCCTGTGGTTTCCGCCTTGAAGGGGACAGTGCCGGTGCCAAGATTACCAGCGTGCAAGTTGATGCCAAAGACCGTAACGATCTGCTGATCACCTGTGACAAGCCTCCGACGGGGGAGGGGCTGACGCTGTGTTACGCCATCGGGGCCGCACCCAGCGACGACGGGATGCCCGCCAATCGCGGGGCGCTGCGCGACGGGTTCTGCTATGCCAGCCGAACCGGAGAGATGTTACACCGTTGGGCGCTGCCAGCCGCGCTGCCGGTGCACTGATGCAAGATTTTACGCCCCTTTATGTCGATATCGACCTGCCCGAAGGTGCCTTGTTGCGCGATGACGCAGGGCAGGCCAGCGTCGTGGACGCCTGTCACCCCAATGATGCGCAGGCGGTCTGGTACCATGCCCATGCCCCCGCCATGACCTTCAATGCGCAAAAGGCGATTACCCAATGGGCCGCCGAGAACGGACTTGGCCCGCGCGCGCGCCCTGTCGATCCGAATGACGACAATGGCACGTTGCTGGAGGGCGGCGGGGTGGCATTCACGCGCGGGGTGAACTGCGGCTTTGTCGTTGATGCGGCACTGGTCGAGCAGGACTGCTTTTGCCTTGCCATCCGCGTCTCTTCGCCCGACGCAGAGGCGCGTAGCCTCCTGACGGTGAACCCCGACGCCAGCGACAACTACCTGTTTCTCAGCGAAAGCGAGGGCCGGCTGATCTGGCGGGATGATGCAGGTATGGTCGAGGTCTCTATCCCCGCACCGGGTAAGGACTATTGGGTGCTGGCAGGTTTTGACCAAGGGAAGTTGCACCTGACCGCCGCACCGGTCGGGGATGTGTTTCCGATCCCGCAGAAGAGCACCCGACCAAGCGCTGAACTGGCGGAAGAGTTGAACGGTGTGGCTGATCTGTTCATCGGCTGCCGGTCCCACCGCAAGGGGATCCTCAAGACCCTGGGCTCATCGGTGGTGCATGATGTGCTGATCTGGCTTGATCATGGTGCCAGCACGCCCGCCGCCCTTGAACAGGTCGCGCGCGCTTGCCGCTATGCTGAAGCGCCCCGAAACACAGGGGAACGCCCATGAGCTTTACCAGAGCCGACACCGCTGGCGGCAATATCTGTGTCATCTGGATCGATGACATGATCGATATTTTCACGTGGCGAACTGCCTTCGGGCTGCAGATCAGCACGCCCAATATCGACCGCTTCATGTCCGAGGGGACGCGGTTTTCCAATGCCTATGCCACCGTGCCGCTTTGTGCGCCGTGCCGGGCGGAACTGGCGACGGGGTTGTCACCGTTTCGCACGGGGCTGGTCGATCTCAACCGGTTTTGGCGCGATATCTTGCCGCCAACGGCGGGCTGGCAATACGATCTGCGTCGCAACGGGTTCCGGACGTTCACGACGGGCAAGGTCGACAGCAACTACAAACCCATGCCCCATGAATATGCGCGCATCCTCTTTCATGAACAGCCTGAGGCAAAGGATGCGGGGCGGCGATCCAAGGTCAAGAAATACCTCGACAAGGGGCCGGGGATCGCGGGCGTGAACCATCCCGATGACGATGGCAGCCAGGATGACCGCTTCTACGACAATAGGGTGGCGCAGAACGCCATCGACTATCTGGATCGGGCCGACCCTGCGCGGCGGCACTTGATCCAGCTGGGCTTCAAGCACCCGCATTACAACCTGCAATGCCCCGACCGCTTCTATCAGCAGTATGATCCCGACCAGATCGTCTGGCCCAATTCAGCCGCGCCGGAAGATTACTTTGGCCCGCAGGAGGGCATGGCCGTCTACGAGGCCGCCTATATCGCCAACGGTCCCTGGACCCCGGAGAAGGCGGGCGATCATGCGTGGCGACAGGTTGTACGCGCCTATTTCGCGGCCATCAGCCATGTGGATGCGGAAATCGGTCGCTTCATGGACGCCTTGCGCGGCTCGGACCTGGTGGAAAATACCACCGTCCTGTTGCTGTCAGACAATGGGTTCAACCTTGGCACCCACGACAGTTTCCACAAGATGAGCCAATGGGACAGCGCCGCCCATGTGCCGCTGGGGATCTGGCACGCAGGCATGACGCAGGGCCGCGTGGTCGAGATGCCCGTATCGCTGCACAATGTGCCCAAGACGATCATGGATTTGGCAGGGCTGCCATACCGTCCGGACTGGACGTCGGGCCAAAGCCTGCTGCCGCTGATCGATGACAGTTTCGGATCGTATGACGACAGCAAATCTCCGGTGACGAGCGTTTTCGGCACGCTCTCCGTGCGCGCCGCCGATCCCGATCTGAGCCAATACCGCTACTTCCGCTACCCCAACGGCGAAGAGCATATCTATGATCTGGTCGCCGACCCCGGCGAGACGAAAAATATCGTGGAAACGGCCCCGCTCGACGCGTTGCGCCGCACGATGGTGGACAATGCGCTCGACCTCGGGCTTGACCTGCGCGGGTTCGAGAACCCGCAGCGCGGGGTCAATGCGATGATGGCGCTGGACGGCTCTGTGGTGCTGGCGGGGGGCACGGCGGATAATGATTATTGGGCCTATGGGGCCAATGCCGAAAAGATTTCGGAAGATGAGGACGGCGGCAATGACACCTTGTGGTATATGGCGGGACCAGATGACTATGTGCTGCACATGCCCGCCTATATCGAGAATATCCGCATCGCCACTGTCGTCGCCCGGGAAGAGCAAGACCCCTCGAAGGGCAAGCCCATTGCGGTTGTGGCGCATCCCGATACCCCGATGAACTTCGAAACCTCCGAAAGGGTCGCGGTGAACGTCCAAGGAAGCCGCGGGGCCGATGTGATGATCGGTGCAAAATACGCGGGCGCGACCTTCTATGGCGGTGCCGGCGACGATATGTTGATCGCCAAATCAGGGCGCGGCAAGGATGTGCACCTGTTCTACGGCGGCGCGGGCAATGACACGCTGATCGGCGGCAATGGGCGCGACATCCTCGACGGGGGCGCGGGCAACGACGTGATCCGTGGCGGGGCAGGGCGCAGCAAGATCTACGGCGGGCCGGGCAATGACGATATTTCCGACGGCGAAGGCGGGTCCGAAATCCACACCGGCCCCGGCCGTAATCGTGTGAAATCCGCAGGCGGGGATGATACGATCTATATCGGCAGCGGGCACAACACGATTGAACCCGGCAAAGGGCGTGCGACCTTCCACGTGGCTTATGGCGGCGTGACGACACTTACCGGATGGGAGGACGACTATACGCTCGACCTATCCGACTGGCCGGCCGCCCCGACCATCACAATCGACGAAGGCCGTGGTGCGGAACTGAGGCTCGGCGTCGCCGTCGTGCGGATCAACGCCGCCGTCAGCGCCAGTCAATTACAGTCGCAAATCCAGCAAAGCCGATGAAAGCGCTGTCGCCCACCGAAAGCCCGGGGCGGCAGCGGATGTCTTAGACGCTGCGCAGGCCCAGAATGTCGCGCGCCTGCTGCCAGGTCGCCACGGGGCGTTCGTATTTCTCGCATAGATCCGCCGCGCGTTTGATCAGCGCCGCGTTGGATGGGGCGAGCGTGTTACGGTCCAGACGCACGTTGTCTTCCAGGCCGGCCCGCGTGTGACCGCCCGCCGCAATCGCCCATTCGTTCACGACGATCTGGTTCGGCCCGATACCTGCGGCACACCACGCGGCCTCGGGCGCGCGGGCTTTCAACTGCGCGACGTAGAAGTCAAAAACCTCTTTATCCGCGGGCATGGCGTTTTTCACCCCCATGACGAATTGCACATAAAGCCGCCCGAACAGCTTGCCGTCCTTGTGGTGCTGGATCGCCTGTAGGATGTGGCTCAGATCGAAGGCTTCGATCTCGGGCACAACCTCATGGGCGCGCATTTCGGACGCCAGCCAATCCACCAGATCCGGCGGGTTCTCGTAGACGCGGGTGGGAAAGTTGTTCGACCCCACCGACAGCGAGGCCATATCGGGCCGCAGTGACAGCATGCCGCCGCGCGCCTTGCCCGCACCTGACCGCCCGCCGGTCGAGAACTGGATGATCATCCCGGGGCAGTGTTTCTCCAGCCCCTCTTTCAACCGCGCAAATTTCTCTGGGTCAGAGGAGGGCGTCTCGTCATCATTGCGCACATGGGCGTGGCAGATGCTTGCCCCGGCTTCAAAAGCTTCATGCGTGCTTTCAATCTGCTCGGTGATCGTGACGGGCACGGCGGGGTTGGCGGCTTTGGTCGGTACGCTGCCGGTGATGGCAACGCAAAGAATGCATGGATCAGACATCTAGGAACACTGTTTCTTTCTCGCCCTGAAGGTAAATATCAAACCGATAGACGCCATCGGTTTCTTTCTCCGCGATCAGGGTCGCAACGCGGTTTTGATGTTCAATACGGGTCAGCAACGGGTCGGCGCTGTTATCGGCATCGGGGAAATACATACGTGTATTCAAGCCGATATTGATCCCGCGCGCGACGATCCACAAGCTGATATGCGGGGCCATCATACGCCCGTCAGGAAAGGGCACGGCACCGGGGCGGATGGTGTCGAACTGCCATTCGCCGGTGTCATAATCGCCCGCCTGGCGGCCCCATCCGGTAAAGTTCGGATCGGCGGCCCCACGGGGGTCGTTGCCCGGATAGAGCCCCGCCGCATCGGCCTGCCAGATCTCGACCAGCGCGTCTTTCA
Source organism: Sulfitobacter sp. EE-36 (assembly GCF_000152605.1). Classification (NCBI taxonomy): domain Bacteria; kingdom Pseudomonadati; phylum Pseudomonadota; class Alphaproteobacteria; order Rhodobacterales; family Roseobacteraceae; genus Sulfitobacter; species Sulfitobacter sp. EE-36. The sequence goes on from NZ_CH959310.1 coordinate 1,744,710, forward strand.
GCGGCGTGCCGGTGCCGTCATAGATCGTGCCCTTCACCGTGATCCGTTCGCCTTTGGTCTTGGCATTGACCATACGCGTGCCCAGATCCTCGGGGTAGACGCCGGTGATGTCGCAAAAATTCGGCACGCAGCCGATATGGACATAGGGCCCTGCAGTCTGCGACGGGCTTTCTTTCAACTGGGTCAGCTCTTGCATCAGTTCCCCTCCATCCGGTTTTCAAACATGGTGGACCGGCGGCCTCTGAGCACGATGTCGAATTTATAGGCCCGCGCATCCATTGGCACGGTATTGTCCATGTCCAACGGCGCGATCAACTGCTCTACCGCGGCGCGCGACGGGATCGTCTGCACGATGGGGCATTTCCAGATCAGCGGATCGCCCTCAAAATACATCTGCGTGATCAAGCGCTGCGCAAAACCCTGTCCGAAAACGGAAAAATGGATATGCGCAGGGCGCCAGTCATTCACCCCGTTGGGCCAGGGGTAGGCACCCGGTTTGACTGTGCGCAGGCTATAGCCGCCGTTCGCATCGGTCACCGTGCGGCCGCATCCGCCAAAATTGGGATCGAGCGGGGCCAGATAGCCCTCTTTCTTGTGGCGATAGCGCCCCCCTGCATTGGCTTGCCAAAATTCGAGCAACACACCAGGCACACCGCGCCCGTTCTGGTCGAGCACACGACCATGCACGATGATCCGCTGGCCAATCGCCATCTCGCCCTCGGCGGCGTAGTTGAGGATCAGGTCATTATCCAGCGCCCCCAGCATGTTGTGGCCAAAGACCGGGCCGGTCTGCTCGCTCAGCGTGGTATTCATCGAGATCAGCGCCTTTTGCGGCGACCGCACCACCGATGTCTTATAGGCCGGTGCCAGCGCGGGCGGGTGCCAGCTCCGGTCACGGTGAAAGAACGCTCCGTTCTGATCGGTCATTCGACGGCTTCCATTTCCTGATAGGTCTGTTTGGCGAGTTTAAGCGCATGGTTCGCCTTTGGCACCCCCGCGTAAATGGCAACATGCTGGAACGCTTCGATCACATCGGATTTGCTGGCACCGGTATTGGCGGTGGCGCGGATGTGCATGGGGATTTCCTCGAAATTGCCGGTCGCCGCCAGCAGTGCCAGCGTCAGCATCGACCGTTCGCGGCGGCTGATCTTGTCGCTGGCCCAGACGGTGCCCCAGGCCGCTTCGGTGATCAGACTTTGGAACGGCGCGTCCAGCTCGGTCTTGGCGGCTTCGGCGCGGTCCACATGGGCATCGCCCAAAACGGCGCGGCGGGTGGTCATACCGATCTCGGTTCGGTCGGCCATGTTCTTCTCCTCGGTCACGGTGGGTGTTCATTGTCTCGCTACCGATTGGACAGGAAAAACACGCGGCGCGCAAACGCATATCCGCCCTTCCAAATGGATGAAAATCCCGGGGGAGGGGCCGCAAAGCGGTGCCGGGGGCAGCGCCCCCTTATGCCTGTCCGGCATCCCCCTGACCTTGACATCGCAGCGATTTTTCGTCCTTTTGGCCGAAACAGCAAAAGGACGCTTCTTATGATGAAAACACGCGCCGCCGTCGCCGTTGCCGCAGGTCAACCGCTTGAAGTGATGGACGTAAATCTCGAAGGCCCCAAGCGGGGTGAAGTCCTGATCGAAATCAAGGCCACCGGCCTGTGCCACACCGATGAATTCACCCGTTCGGGCGACGACCCCGAAGGGATTTTCCCGGCCATTCTGGGCCACGAGGGCGCAGGCGTCGTGCTTGAGGTCGGCGAGGGCGTCACCACGCTCGAGGTCGGCGATCACGTGATCCCGCTTTACACGCCCGAATGCCGCGAGTGTGAATATTGCCTATCGGGTAAAACCAACCTCTGCCAGGCGATCCGCGTGACCCAAGGCCAGGGGCTGCTGCCCGATGGCACCACGCGGTTCTCGATGATGGATGGCACGCCGATCCACCACTACATGGGCTGTTCGACCTTCGCCAATCACACGGTCATCCCTGAAATCGCGCTTGCTAAAGTCCGCAAGGACGCGCCGTTTGATAAAATCTGCTATATCGGCTGCGGTGTGACCACGGGCATCGGCGCGGTGATCAACACCGCCAAGGTAGAGATCGGCGCGCGCTGTGTGGTCTTTGGCTTGGGCGGCATCGGGCTGAACGTCATTCAAGGCCTGCGCATGGCGGGCGCCGACCAGATCGTCGGCGTCGATCTGAACGACGACAAGGAAGAGACAGGCCGCTACTTCGGCATGACCGACTTTGTGAACCCCACCAAGGTCGAGGGCGATATGGTCGCGCATCTGGTCGAGCTGACCAAAGGCGGCGCGGATTACACCTTTGATGCCACAGGCAATACCAAGGTCATGCGGCAGGCGCTTGAAGCCGCGCATAAGGGCTGGGGGGAGTCGATCATTATCGGTGTCGCACCGGCGGGGGCCGAAATCTCGACCCGTCCGTTCCAGCTGGTCACGGGCCGCGTCTGGAAAGGCACGGCATTCGGCGGGGCCAAGGGCCGCACCGATGTGCCCAAGATCGTGGATTGGTACATGAACGGCAAGATCGAGATCGACCCGATGATCACCCACAAGCTGACGCTGGACCAGATCAACGAAGGGTTCGAGCTGATGCACAAAGGTGAATCCATTCGCGCCGTCGTTGAATTCTAAGCGCGAATTCGTAAAACTTGCGACAAACGCCGTCCTCACGGGGGCGGCGTTTTATGTTTTCTGAAACCCCTCGTGACACGATGTTTTGACGTGAGGGCACGAGGGGATGCGGGATAGATTGGGTTTACCACCCCGATCCCGCTGGTATTTATAGAGTGAACGTCGGGAGACAAGGCATGAAACTTACAGTGAATGGCGTGACCCATGATGTGGACGTCGAGGAAGACATGCCCATGCTCTGGGTCTTGCGCGACGTTCTGGGGATCACCGGCCCGAAATACGGCTGCGGGATCGCGCAATGCGGGGCCTGCACCGTGCATATGGACGGGATCGCGGTCCGGTCGTGCCAGTTGGCCGCGGGCGATGTCGAGGGCGAGATTACCACCATCGAAGGGTTGGGCTCTCCGGCGGTGCGCCATGCGGTGCAGGAGGCCTGGATCGACCTGCAGGTCGCGCAATGCGGCTACTGCCAATCGGGGCAGATCATGCAGGCGGCCTCTTTTCTTGAGCTGAACCCCACCCCTACGGATGACCAGATTGACGCCGCGATGAGCGGGAACCTCTGTCGTTGCGGCACCTATCCCCGTATTCGCGAGGCGGTGAAATCCGCCGCGATCAAGCTGAAGGCGGTGTGATATGGGACGTGTGAAAACAATTGCCCGCCGCAGCTTCCTGATCGGCTCTGCCGCTGTCGCAGGCGGCGTCGTCTTTGGCACCTATCTTTACAAACGCGAGGGCGAGAACCCGCTGCTCGACGGGTTGAAACCCGGCGAAACCGCGATCACCCCCTACGTTAAAATCGACGCTCAAGGGATCACGCTGATCACGCCGCGCGCGGATGTGGGGCAGGGCGCGTGGTCGATGCAAGCGCATATGATCGCCGAAGAGCTCGACATTGACCCGCGCAGCGCCAAGCTGTCGCCCGGTCCGGCGGATGCGATTTACTACAACGGCGTTGTCGGGGCAGAGGCGCTGCCGATTGCGGCGACCTCTGACACGATGCTGGCACGCGGCGGGCGCGGTGCGGTCGATGTCATGGGCAAGCTGATGGGGCTGCATATCACCGGCGGCTCGTCCACCGTGCCTGATATGTATGATCGCCTGCGCATGGCCGGTGCCGTCGCACGCGAGACGCTGATCAAGGCCGCGATGAAGCAGACCGGCCTGCCGCGCGACCAACTGGGGACAGAGAACGGCTGCATCGTGCTGCCCGATGGGTTGAAGATCGAATACATCGACCTTGCCAGCATCGCCGCCGAGATCGAGCCGGTACAGGATGTCACCCTTCGTGATCCGTCGGAATGGCGCTATCTGACCAAGCCGCAGAAGCGGACCGACATCGTGGCGAAATCCACCGGTCGGCAGATCTACGGCATCGACATGCAGATGGACGGTATGGTGATCGCCACGACCCGCACCAATCCGGCGATTGGCGGCGGGCTGAACGGGTTTGACGCTGAGGCGGCACGCCAGATGCGCGGGGTCAGCGCGGTCTTGCCCATCACCGGCGGCATCGCTGTGGTGGCGGATAACACATGGCGCGCGTTTCAGGCGGCTCAGGCGGTTGAATGTGACTGGGGCCCGTCGCCCTATATCGGTGACAGCGCTGATCAGTTTGCCGCTGTGGCGGCCTCTTTCACCGACGATCACCGCGACAGCCGGTTCAAGGATGAAGGCGATGTAGAAGAGGCGTTGCAAGATGCCTCGGTGGTCGAGGCGGAATACCGCATCCCTTATCTGGCCCATGCGCCGATGGAACCGATGAGCGTCGTGGTCAAGCTGACCGAGGGGCGGCTGGATATCTGGACCGGCACGCAAATCCCCCGTTTCGTCAAGGCGAATATGGCGCGGCTGACAGGGTTGGACGGGGATGACATCCACGTGCATGTGCTGATGTCCGGTGGCAGCTTTGGCCGGCGCCTTGAGGATGATTATATCGCCCAAGCGGTCGAGATCGCGATGCAGATGCCTGACACGCCGATCAAGATGATCTGGCAGCGCGAGGAAGACTTCACTCATGATTTCCCCCGCCCGCTGGCCATTGCGCGCGGGCGCGGTGCTGTGGCGGATGCCGGTATCGCGGCGTTTGATCTGTCGATTGCGGCCCCCTCGGTCGCTGAATCCTCGCTCGCAAGGTTGAACCAGCCCGCCTTCGGTCCTGATGTGGCGATTGTCGCGGGGGCGTGGGACCAGCCGTTCCAGATCCCCAACTACCGCGTCACCGGCTACCGCACGCCAGCAATGGTGCCCATCAGCTCTTGGCGGTCGGTCGGGGCATCGGGCAACGGGTTCATGCACGAAAGCTTCATGGACGAGATGTGCCACGCAGCGGGTGCAGACCCGTTGCAAGAGCGGCTGCGCCTGTGCTGGCACGACGCATCGCGCAAGGTGCTGGAGGCGGTGGGCGAGATGTCGGAGTGGGGCAGCGATCTGGGGCCGAACCGGGGGCGGGGGCTGGCGTTTACGCTGGCCTTCGGCGTGCCCGTGGCCGAGGTGGTCGAGGTCACCAACACCCCAGACGGCATCCGTATCGACAAGGTGTTCGTCGCCGCCGATGTGGGTCGCGTGCTGGACCCCGTGAACTTTGAGGCGCAGCTGCAAGGCGGTGTGATCTTTGGCCTGGGCCACGCGATGAACTGCGAGCTGACCTACCGCGACGGCGTGGCAGAGCAGGATAACTACCACGCCTACGAAGGGATGCGCCTGCACCAGACGCCTTTGATCATGGTGCGCGGGCTTGAGAATGGCGACAAGATCAGGGGCATCGGTGAACCCGCCGTCCCCCCCGCAGCACCTGCTTTGGCCAATGCGATCTTTGCCGCGACGGGGCAGCGTATCCGCGAACTGCCGCTGTCCAAGTCGATTGATTTTGTATGATCTCCCTTCGCGGGGGCATCATCGGCGGGATCATTGCGCTGGTCTGCGCGGGCGGTGCTTTTGCGCAAGAAGCACTCGATCGCGCAGCGGCGCTGGCGGCGTGGGATGATATCCACGCGGTCGTTTCGCATCCGCGCTGTACCAATTGCCACGTGGGCCCTGCTGGCGTGCCGCTCTGGGAAGGGTTGGGCCACGAGGAGGCTGCCGACCAGAAACCCGTGCACGGCATGAACATCCTTGCCGACGAAAGCCGCATCGGGGCCGAGACGATGCCCTGCCGTACCTGTCACATCAGCGCCGCGTCGGAAAATACCCTCCCTCACGCGCCACCGATGATTGCGGACGCATGGCGGCTTCCCCCGATAGAGATGGCGTGGAAAGGCAAGACCAGCGCCGAGATATGCGCACAACTGCGTGACCCCGACAGCAACGGTGGCTTTACGCCCGAAGACCTGTCCGATCACCTGCGAACGTCGGCCTTTGTGGCATGGGGCTTTGATCCCGGCGCAGGGCGCGCGGCGGCCCCCGGTAGTATCCCAGAGATGCAGGAGGCGCTGGCGATCTGGGTGGCAGGCGGCACGCCCTGTGTGGGCGATCCGCACCCGTAGTCAGCCCTTGAACAAATCCGCATAGGTTTCGCGCAGCAGGTTCTTTTGCACCTTGCCCATCGTATTGCGGGGCAGGGCATCAACCACCACCAGCTTGCGCGGACATTTGAACCGCGCCAGCGATTGCGCGACGGTCTGCGACAGCGCCTCCAGGTCCAGATCACGGCTGCCATCGGCGACCAGCACACCAACCGGCGCCTCGCCCAGATCCCCATGAGCCACGCCGATCACGGCGCTTTCCAGCACGCCGGGTTGATCGTCCAGCACCTGTTCCACCTCTTTGGGATAGATGTTATAGCCGCCGGATATGATAAGATCCTTGCCGCGCCCGACGATCTGCACATAGCCGTCTTCGTCAATCAGCCCCAGATCACCGGTGATAAAGAACCCGTCCGCACGCAGTTCAGCGGCGGTTTTTTCGGGCATCTGCCAATAGCCTTGGAAAACATTCGGCCCGCGGACCTCGACGACGCCGATCTCTCCCTGTGGCAGGGTTTCGCCGGTATCGGGGTCGCAAATCTTGAGCTCGACCCCCGGCAGGGGCGTGCCGACAGTACCGCCGCGCCGCGACCCGTCATAGGGGTTCGAGGTGTTCATATTGGTTTCCGTCATCCCGTAGCGTTCCAGAATACGGTGGCCTGTGCGTTCCTCGAACTGCTTGTGCGTTTCGGCCAGCAAGGGGGCAGAACCCGAGATGAACAGACGCATATGCGCCGTCAACCCGGCGGTGAAGTCATCAGAGCCCAGCAAACGGGTGTAGAAGGTCGGCACGCCCATCAACGCGGTGGCCTGCGGCATGAAACGGATCAACTGATCGATATCGAGCTTGGGCAGGAACACCATCGCGCCACCGCTGAGCAGCATGATATTGGTCGCCACGAACAGCCCGTGTGTGTGGAAAATCGGCAGCGCATGGAGCAGCACATCGGCCTTGGTGAATTGCCAGACGTCAACCAGCGTTTCGGCGTTGCTCAGCAGGTTGCGCTGGCTCAGCATCGCGCCTTTTGATCGGCCTGTGGTGCCCGAGGTATAGAGGAAGGCGGCCAGATCCTCGGCCGCTCGGTCGACGGTATCGAATGTGTCGGGCAGGGTGGCCGCCAGATCGCGCAGCGTGCCGCGGCCGGTGTTGTCCATCGTCTCTACCGCAGCACCTGCGGCGGCAGCGACCGGCGTGAGTTCGGGAACATCGGCAGGATCGCAAACCAGCAGACGCGCGCCCGAGTTGCCGACGAAATAATCCACCTCGGACGCGGTGTAGCCGGGGTTGAGCGGCAAGAACACCAGCCCTGCCTGCACGCAAGCGGCATAAAGCGCCAGCGCATCCGGCGATTTGCCGACCTGCACCGCGACACGGTCGCCCACTGTCAGCCCCTTGTCCGAAAACGCATTGGCATAGCGCGCGGCAGAGCGGATGAATTGGTCATGGGTGATGGTGCGCCCGTCCGGCAGGATCAGGAACGGCGTGTTTTGCCCGATGTGGCGACCGAATAAAGCGTCGTAAAGCGGGTTGGGCATCGTCGTCTCCTTCTGACCTTTGGTAGCGCGGAATTTGCGCCATCGGCAGGGCTAGGTAAAGGGCGGCAAATGGCGCATTTCGATCTTTGCTGCATTTCGCGCGTGCAGACGGCCTTGACGACCCGCAGCGTATGACTTACCCCTCCTCCCGTAGCGCGGGCGTTGTGTAATGGTAAGACCTCTGCCTTCCACGCAGAAGACGCGGGTTCGATTCCCGCCGCCCGCTCCACTCCTTTCCCGACATCCTTTTGATTTTGGCTATTTGCGCTGGATCAATGCGCTTTTGTCGCAAGCGCCTTAGGGGTGCAGCCCTTGACCCCGCGCGATGTGCGGGCGATGACACGGCAGCACTCCAAAGGATATCTCATGGCACGTACCCCGACGCCCGGCCCCGGCACAGAAGAACGCGAAAAATCGCGTGAGTTGGGGGCCCTGCGCGCGCTGCTGCCGTTTCTTGCGCCCTATCGCGGGCTGATGATCGCGGCCATTCTGGCGCTGGTGCTCACGGCGATGATCTCTTTGACGCTGCCGCTGGCCGTGCGCCGCGTGATCGATAACTTCGGCACCGGCGAGGCCGAATTGCTGGACCAGTACTTCGTTGCCGCCCTGATCATCGCGGCCCTTCTGGCTGTGGGCACGGGGCTGCGCTATGCGCTGGTGACGCGCTTTGGCGAACGGGTCGTTGCCGATATCCGCAAGGCGGTGTTCGATCGCGTGATCTCGATGAGCCCGGCGTTCTACGAGAACCTGATGACCGGCGAGGTGCTGAGCCGGATCACCACGGACACTACGCTGATCCTGTCGGTGATCGGGTCGTCCGTGTCCATCGCGCTGCGCAATATGCTGATCGTGACCGGTGGGCTGGTGCTGATGCTGTTCACCTCGGCCAAGCTGACGGCGATGGTGTTGTTGATCGTACCGGCGGTGATTGTGCCGATCCTTGTTCTGGGGCGGCGCTTGCGGGTGCTGAGCCGTGAAAATCAGGACTGGATCGCGGCGAGCTCGGGCAATGCGTCCGAGAGTTTGGGCGCGGTGCAGACCGTGCAGGCCTTTACCAATGAAGCCGCCAGCCAATCGCAATTCGCACAGATGACCGAAGCGTCCTATGACGCGGCGCAGCGTCGGATCAAGACCCGCGCGCTGATGACGATTATTGTGATCTTTCTGGTATTTGCCGGCGTCGTGGGCGTTTTGTGGATGGGCGCGCGGGATGTGCGTGCCGACCAGATGACCCCCGGTGCCTTGGTGCAATTCGTGATCTATGCCGTGATGGTGGCAGGCGGGGTCGCGGCGCTGTCCGAGATCTGGGGTGAACTTCAACGCGCCGCCGGGGCCACCGAACGTCTGGTAGAGCTGTTGCGGACCGAAGACACCGTGCAAGACCCCGCTGCGGCCATCGCCTTGCCCAGCCCTGTCGCCGGTCGGATTGCCTTTGAGGACGTGCATTTCAGATACCCCGCACGACCTGATGTGCAGGCACTGGACGGGGTCAACCTGTCGATCAACCCCGGTGAAACGGTCGCGTTCGTCGGGCCCTCGGGTGCAGGCAAGACCACGATCATCCAGTTGATTCTGCGGTTCTATGACCCTGCCTCCGGGCGGATCACCCTTGACGGGGTCGATCTGCGCGATGTCTCGCGTGCGGCCTTCCGCCGTTCGGTGGCCTTGGTGCCGCAAGATCCGGTGATCTTCGCTGCCTCTGCCCGCGAGAATATCCGCTTTGGCCGCCCCGACGCCACAGACGCCGAGATTGACGCCGCGGCCGAGGCCGCCGCCGCCCACGGGTTCATCAGCGCATTGCCCGACGGCTACGACAGCTATCTGGGCGAACGCGGGGTGATGCTGTCGGGCGGGCAAAAGCAGCGTATCGCCATCGCCCGCGCCATCCTGCGCGACGCGCCGGTGCTGCTGCTGGACGAAGCCACAAGCGCCTTGGATGCCGAAAGCGAACGCGCCGTGCAGGCCGCCGTGGATCGGTTGAGCGCGGACCGCACCACCCTGATCGTCGCGCACCGTCTGGCGACGGTGAAAAAGGCCGACCGCATTGTCGTGCTGGAAGCAGGGCGGATCGTCGATATGGGCACCCATGACGAGCTGGTCACCAAAGGGGGGCTCTATGCGCGCTTGGCGCGGCTGCAATTCACCGATGGGCGCGGGGACGTATAAAAAACCTTGTGAATTTCACGGTTAAATGGAAACAATCACACCCGAATGGATCCAGAAGGAGAACAACATGGGTTTGTGGAGTTTCGTAAAAGACGCCGGCAAAAAAGTATTTGGCGGCGGTGATGATACCGAAGTCACCGGAGCCGCGCTTCAGGATGAATTGAAAGACCTCGGGCTTGATGCCGAAGGGCTCGATATTTCTGTCGAAGGCGACAAGGTCAAGGTCTCGGGCAAGGCGGCGAGCCAAGAGATGAAAGAAAAGGTCATTCTGGCCGTCGGGAACGTCGAAGGCGTTGCCGCGGTTGAAGAAGACATGGACGGCGGCGAGGGGGACGGCACCTTCCACACCGTTGAAAAGGGCGACACGCTTTGGGCTATCGCGGCCAAGACCCTTGGCAATGGCGCGCGCTATGAAGAAATCTTTGAAGCGAATAAACCCATGCTGACCCACCCCGATAAAATCTATCCCGGTCAGATGCTGCGTATTCCTGCCAAGTAATCGCACCACACATAGGGGGTGTGCCACGCGCTTTTACCCCATAAAAGAGAGCGGCAGGCGGCGTCTGCCGCTCTTTTTCGAGCCTTCCGTTGGGTCAGTGGGCTTGAACGCAGCGTTTGAGCGCCTGCAAATGCTTGCGAAAGCTGGAATTAGCAATCATCTTTGACAACAGGGAATAACGGGATGCGGGCAAACCGCACCACTAAGGGAGGAAAATAATGTCATTTGCCGGTGTAGAAGACCGTAACGCAATCGAAGCAGAAATGCCGTGGGCTGACCGCGACGTGCCCAAAACACTTTGGAGCATGTTGAGCGAAACCGCCGGGAAGTTTCCAAGCCACGACGCAATCAGCTACCAGATTTTCTCTGGGCCGAAAGATCACGCGGAAACCCTAAGCTGGTCGCAGCTGCGGGGGCAGGTGGGTCGTGCGGCCAATCTGTTCCGGTCGCTGGGTGTGGGGCCGACCGATGTGGTCGCCTATGTCCTGCCAAACTGTAACGAGACGGTCATCACGCTTCTGGGCGGTGCCGTCGCAGGGATCGCGAACCCCATCAACCCGCTGCTCGAGGCAGAGCAGATCGGATCGATCCTGCGTGAAACCAATGCCAAGGTCGTTGTGACCCTGCGGCCTTTCCCCAAGACGGATGTGGCCGAGAAAACCGCCGAGGCGGTCAAGCTGGCACCGAATGTCACGACCGTGCTCGAAGTGGACCTGTGCCGCTATCTGACCGCGCCAAAGTCGTGGATCGTGCCGCTGATCCGTCCAAAGTTGAAGGTCACCAATCAGGCGACCTACAAGAACTTCAATTCCGAAATTGCCAAGCAATCGGCCGAGCTGACATTCGACGATCCGCAAGAGGATCGCGTCGCCTTCTACTTCCACACCGGCGGGACAACGGGCATGCCGAAAGTGGCGCAGCACAAGTATTCCGGCATGGTCTATAACGGCTGGCTTGGGCACACGCTGCTGTACACGGAAAACGACAACATCATGTGTCCGCTGCCGTTGTTCCACGTTTTCGCCTGCCATGTGATCCTTATGGCCGCGGTGAAATCCGGTGCGCATGTGGTCTTCCCGACGCCTCAGGGCTATCGCGGGGACGGGGTGTTCGACAATTTCTGGAAACTGGTCGAGCGCTGGAAAATCACTTTCATCATCACTGTCCCTACGGCGATTTCGGCCAAGATGCAGCGCCCGATCAACGCTGATATCTCGACCGTGAAAACCGCCTTCTCCGGCTCGGCACCCTTGCCGCTGGAACTGTTCCGGCGCTTTGAAAAGGCCACCGGCATCACGCTGATCGAAGGCTACGGCCTGACAGAGGCGACCTGCCTTGTGTCGTCGAACCCGACGGACGGCGTGCGCAAAGTGGGCAGTATCGGCATCACCTTCCCCTATACGGATGTGAAGATCGTCAAAAGCACCAGCGACGGTCTGGTCGAGGCAGAGGTCGACGAGATCGGCGAGATCTGTATCTCGAACCCCGGCGTCTATGCGGGCAACACCTATACCGAAGCCGATAAGAACAAGGATCTCTACTATCAGGGCACGCACCTGCGGACAGGGGATCTGGGCCGTATTGACAGCGACAAATACCTCTGGATCACGGGCCGCGCCAAAGACCTGATCATCCGTGGCGGTCACAACATCGACCCCGCCGAGATCGAAGAGGCGCTTCTGGGTCACGAGGCCGTCGCCTTTGCCGGTGCCATCGGTCAGCCGGATGCCCACGCGGGCGAGGTGCCTTGCGCCTTTGTCGAACTGGTCGCAGGTGCGTCGATCACCGAAGCCGAACTGCTGGAGTTCTGCAAAGAGCACGTGCAGGAACGCGCGGCGCAGCCCAAGCATATGACTATCATGAGCGAACTGCCCAAAACCGCCGTCGGCAAGATCTTTAAGCCCGACCTGCGCAAAAACGCGATCACGCGCGTCTATGACGAGACGTTGGAAGCCGCCGGTCTGCCCGCGCGTGTTGCCTCTGTCACCGATGACAAGAAACGCGGTCTGGTGGCGCAAATCGCCATGAACGGCGCAAGCGAGGCCGATGTCGGCGCATCGCTGGACGTCTTTACCTTCGGTTGGGAGGCCGCGTGATCCAACCCGACTACCGCGTTCTACTGGATGAGGAAATCTGGGCCTATATGGACCGCTCGGACAGTTTCTATCCACCGGACGCGGTGTCACTCACCATCGACCAGCAGCGCGCTGTCTATAACCGGATGTGCGCTGCTTTTCACCAACCCCACCCTGATGGGGTCCGCACATGGGACGTGGCCTTCGGCGGCGTCCCATGTCGCGTTTACGAGGCCGACACATCCGCGATCACGGTCGTCTACTATCACGGCGGCGGGTTTGTTGTTGGCGGACTCGACAGTCATGATGATGTCTGCGCCGAAATTTGCGCCGCGACCGGCTACCGTGTGATCTCTGTCGACTACGTGCTCGCGCCCGAGGCCGTCTTTCCCGCTTGCTTCAACGACGCATGGGCCGCGTTTCAGGCGATTGCAGCCGCATATGACGGCAGGGTTGTATTGGCGGGGGACAGTGCGGGCGGCAATCTTGCTGCCGCCGTCGCCCATACCGCGCGAGGATCTCATGACGGGCGCATAGCGGGTCAGGTTCTGATCTATCCCGGACTGGGCGGAGATCGCAGCAGGGGCAGCTATATCACCCACGCCAACGCGCCGCAGCTGACGGTTGCGGATATGGAGTTTTACCAGCAGGTGCGATCCGGTGGGGCACCGCCTGTGGACGATCCACGCTACGCCCCGCTGCACGATACCGATTTTACCGACCTGCCGCCTACGGTGATCCTCACGGTCGCCTGTGACCCGCTGTCGAGCGACGGGGAAGCCTATGCCGCCGCGATCAACGGGGCAGGCGGGCAGGCCCATTGGCACGAGGCCGCGGGCCTTGTCCACGGCTGTCTGCGCGCGCGGGTGATGTCACGCAAGGCGGCGGCATTCTTTGATCAGGTGACAGCGGCGATCAGCGCTGTCGGAGCAGGGCAGTGGCCTGCGATCAGCACGGCCTAAGAAAAGGCATTATTTCAGGAAAGACTGCGCCTTCATCGTATCAGCAACAGGCGCACCCAGACGGCCAAGGATCGTCGGCGCGAGCTGCAGCTGGTCGATCACCGTATCTTCGGACGGCCCTTCGGCATCGCCAAAGTAATACAGCGCGGTTTCCTGCTGTAAGGCACTGCGTCCGCCGTGATGGCCGCGTTCGTCCTGCCCGTGATCCGCTGTGACGATCACCTCATACCCCAGGGCGCGCCATTTCGGGATGAAGGGGGCCAGCATCTCGTCCATGACGGCGCAGGCGTGGTCCATTTCTTGACAGTCGTGGAAAAAGCGATGCCCCATGCTGTCCAGCGTGCAGGTGTGCAGCATCCCGTAGTTCAGCCCGAACCGCAGCGCCAGATTGGTGAGGGAGCCAAACAGATCCACATCCGACGGGGTCATCTGGTTTACCAGCCCGTAGCCGGTCATCGTGTGAAACCGGCCGTGGTTGATCGTGTCGCTCTCGGGCTCGTCGTATTCCACATCGCGCACATAGTCGAAGGGGTGGCGGTTGAAGAATTGCGACCAGAAAGAATGGGCCACGGCCCCTGTCACACCGCCTGCAGCACGGGTCTGGGCGAAGACGTCCTTGTGCTTTAGCCGGAACACATTGCCGTTGCCGGTGCAGCCATGTTCAGCCGGTGCCACACCCGTGTGGATCGAGGCATAGCAGGAGGCAGAGATTGACGGGAGCACCGCACGCTGGGTCCAGACCCGCGCCTCGCCACTATCGACCCAGCCTTCCAGATTGCCGAACAGCCGACGGAAATTGCGGTAGGGCACACCGTCGAGGATGATCAAAAGCAGCTTGTTCTTCATGTCGATACCTCTTCGGCGGGCCACGGCGCTTGTATTTTTCCGATACAAACGTCCTCGTTGCCCACAGGCCTAATTGCCAGCACTTTCCATTTTGCGATGTGCGATGGTTTCTTCCAGCCAGCCGATCTTCATCTCGGGGACAGAGCTCAGCAGCAGGTCGGTATAATCGTCAAAGGGCGGTGACAGCACCTGACTTTTGGTGCCATACCGCACCACTTCGCCCTGATACATCACAGCGATACTGTCTGCGATGGCTTTTACCGTCGCGAGGTCATGGGTGATGAACAGATAGGCGACATCCTCGATCTTTTGCAGGTTCAACAGCAGCTTGAGGATGCCATCTGCCACCAGCGGGTCCAGCGCGCTTGTCACCTCGTCGCAGATGATCAGCTTGGGCTTGGCGGCCAGCGCACGGGCGATGCAGACACGTTGTTTCTGCCCGCCCGACAGCTCTGCCGGATAGCGGTCCTGAAACCCGTCGCCCAATTCGATCTCGTCCAGCAGTTCCTGAATACGCTTCTGCTTTGCCTTGCCTTTCAGCCCGAAATAAAACTCGAGCGGGCGGCCGATGATGGTGCCCACGGTCTGGCGCGGGTTCATCGCAGTATCGGCCATCTGGTAGATCATCTGCATCTCGCGCAGGTCTTCGATGGGGCGTTGCGCCAGGGCGGGGGCAAGCTCGCGCCCGTCAAAGGTGATCGTCCCGTCGCTTGGGGGCAGCAGGCCGGTGATCACGCGGGCCAGCGTGGATTTGCCCGAGCCGGATTCCCCCACGACAGCCAATGTCTGGCCCGGATGAATATCGACGTTGATCTTCTTGAGCACGTCAAAATCCGTGCCGGCATAGCGGGCGGTGACGTTTTCGACCCGTAGAACAGGGGTATCGGTCGGTGTCTTTTCCTCGTGGCGGATCGACCGGACTGAAACCAGCGCTTTGGTGTAGTCTTCCTTGGGCGCGTTGATGATCTGATCAACGGTGCCGTATTCGACCATATCCCCTTGTTGCAGCACCATAATATGATCGCTGACCTGTGCCACAACCGCGAGGTCATGGGTGATATAGAGCGCGGCAACGCCGGTGGCGGCGATGGCTTCTTTGATGGCGGCCAGCACGTCGATCTGCGTGGTCACATCCAGTGCGGTGGTGGGTTCGTCAAAGACCACCAGATCGGGCTGCGGACACAGTGCCAGCGCGGTCATGCAGCGTTGCAACTGCCCGCCAGACACCTGGTGCGGGTAGCGGTTGCCGATGGTTTCTGGGTCCGGCAGACCAAGCTTGCGGAACAGATCAACCGCGCGTTCCTCGGCCTCGGCCTTGGTAAACTTGTTCTGATAGATCGCGGCTTCGGTCACCTGATCCATGATCTTTTTCGCGGGGTTGAAAGACGCCGCCGCGGATTGCGAGACATAGGTCACCTCGGCCCCGCGCAGGCGGCGCACGGCGCGCAGACGCTCCTTGAGGATGTCGCGCCCGTTGACCCAGACCTCGCCGCCGGTGATCTCTACCCCGCCGCGGCCATAGGCCATAGCGGCCAGCCCGATGGTGGATTTGCCCGCGCCGGATTCCCCGATCAGCCCCAGCACCTTGCCGGGTTGCAGATCAAAGTCGACGCCGTGCACGATCTTGATATCAATCGGCTTTTCGCCGGGCGGATAGGCGGTCGCGCCGATTTTCAGGCCGCGTACCTTGAGAAGTGGCTCGGTCATCCGCGGCCCCCTTTCAGCGATGTGGTGCGGTTCAAAATCCAGTCCGCAACAAGGTTGATAGAGATGCAAAGCGTGGCGATGGCATAGGCCGGGTAGAGCGCCGCCTGAATACCATAGTTGATGCCTTCCTTGTTCTCTTTCACGATGCCGCCCCAGTCGGCTTGAGGGGGCTGGACGCCCAGACCCAGAAACGACAGCGTCGACACAAAGAGCACCGCAAAGATAAACCGTAGGCCCATCTCGGCAATCAGCGGCGACAGCGCGTTCGGCAGGGTTTCACGGAAAATGATCCAGCCGATCTTCTCGCCGCGCAGGCGGGCGGCCTCGACATAGTCCATCACGGTGATGTCCACGGCCACAGCGCGCGCCAGACGGTAGACACGGGTGCTGTCCAGCAGACCCATCAGGATAATCAGGATCGGCACGGTGGTCGGCATCACCGACAGCACGACCAGCGCAAAGATCAGCGACGGGATCGACATGATCAGATCGACAAAGCGCGAAATGGCTTGGTCGACCCAACCGCCCGAGACGGCTGCGAAGAAGCCCAGAATGGACCCCAGCGTAAAGCTGAGGATGGTGGCTGCAGTGGCGATAAAGATCGTGGTGCGCCCACCATAGATCATACGCGACAGCAGATCGCGCCCGATGCTGTCGGTGCCCAGCAGGAACTCCGACGATGAAGGCTCCCACACGTCGCCGACGATTTCAGCCATGCCATAGGGGGCGAGCCAAGGGGCAAAGACGGCCATGATGAAATAGACGCTGGTAAAGAACAGGCCGATCATGGCGGAGATAGGAATGTTTGTCATGGGTTCGCTCCCAAACAAATGAATGGGTCAACGTCAGGTGGCGATACGGGCATGCGGCAGGGGTTCGCGTTTGTGCGAAGCTGAACTGCGGCCCCGTGCGTCGCGCATTGCCTCGGGGGGAGATGCGCGGCGCTCATTTGGGGTGCCTCAGGCGCGGGTTGGCAAGGATCGACACGATGTCGGCCACAAGGTTCAACCCGATATAAACGGCCGCAAAGATCAGACCGCAGGCTTGCACCACGGGCACGTCGCGTTTGCTGACGTGATCGACCAGATATTGCCCCATGCCGGGATAGGCAAAGACGACCTCTACCACCACGACGCCGACGACCAGATAGGCGAGGTTCAGCATCACCACATTGACGATCGGGGCGATGGCGTTGGGGAAGGCGTGCTTGCGGATAATCTTCAGCATGCCCAAGCCCTTAAGCTCGGCTGTTTCGATATAGGCCGATTGCATCACATTCAGGATCGCGGCGCGGGTCATGCGCATCATATGCGCCAATACGACCAGCGTCAGCACCATCACCGGAATGGCAATCGCGTTCAGCTTGGCCCCGAGGCTCATGCTATCGTTGATGATCGCCACCGACGGAAACAGCCGCCATTTGATCGCCACCCAATAGATCAGCACATAGCCGATCATGAATTCCGGGATAGAGATCGTGGTCAGCGTGACGGCCGAAATCAGCTTGTCGGGCCAGCGGTCTTTGTAGCGCACAGCCAGCAGACCCAGAAAGATCGCCAGCGGCACAGAGATTGCAGCAGCCCAGAAGGCAAGGAAAAGCGTGTTCTTCAGACGCCCGCCAAGGCTTTCTGCGATGTCGCGGCCATTGGTCAGCGCGGTGCCCAAGTCTCCTTGAAGCACGCCGCCCAGCCAGGCGAAATAGCGGGTCATGGCGGGATCGTTCATGCCAAGCTCTCGGCGCAGGTTCGCAAGCGCTTCGGGCGTGGCGGATTGACCTAGGATGGATTGTGCCACGTCGCCGGGCAAAATCGAGGTGCCTACGAAGATCAGGATCGACGCGGCAAAGAGGAGAAGAAGGCCCAACGCTAAGCGTTGGGCGATCAGTTTGACGATGGGATGCATAAGCTGGGTTTACCTTATGCGTCTTTGACCCAGCATTTGATCCCGGCTTTGTTGTTGGACAGTTCCGCGTTGGGATCTTCGACCCAGCCGCCGACATTGTTGGCGACACCATCCACAAAGTCGTTGAACATCGGCAGGATCAACCCGCCTTCGTCGCGGATCATCTGACCCATCTTGGAGTAGGTCTCTTTGCGCTTGGCCTCGTCCAGTTCGGCGCGGGCCGACAGCAGCATCTCGTCGAACTCGGGGCGTTTCCAGCGGGTGTCGTTCCAGTCCGCGGTCGACAGATAGGCGGTCGAATACATCTGGTCCTGTACCGGACGGCCACCCCAGTAAGAGGCGCAGAACGGCTGTTTGTTCCAGACCTCGGACCAGTAGCCATCGTTCGGCTCGCGTTTGATCTCAAGCGGGATACCGGCGGCTTTGGCGGATTCCTGGAATAGCGATGCCGCATCGACCGCACCGGGGAAGGCACCGTCTGCAACGCGCAGGATGATCGGGCTGCCATCGTGACCGGAGGCGGCGTAATGCTCTTTCGCCTTCTCGATGGAATGTTCACGCTGCGGGATCGATTCATCGAACAGCGGATAAGAGGCGTTGATCGGCATGTCGTTCCCGATGGTGCCGTAGCCGCGCAAGATCTTGTCGACCATTTCCTCGCGGTTGATCGCATATTTCAGCGCCAGACGCAGGTCGTTGTTGTCGAACGGTGCGGTGTCGACATGGGCGATAAACACATAGTGCCCCCGACCGGCAACGGATTTCACCGTCAGGTTGGGCGCGCGGTCCAGCAGGGCGGCAACCTTGGGATCAACGCGGTTGATCATGTTGACCTGACCCGACTGCAGCGCCGCGGTCCGTGCGGTGGCATCGTTCAGCACCAGCACTTCGTTATAATCGGTGTGGCCGCGGTTGTCGGCGTCCCAGTAGTTTTCGTTGCGCTTGAAGCCGTGGCGCACGCCGGGCTCGTCGACTTCCAGCGTGTAAGGGCCGGTGCCGATGCCCGCGCCGGGGTTGTCCATGCCGCCATCGGGCTGAATCATCAGGTGGTAGTCGGCCAGCAGATAGGGAAGGTCAGCGTTGCCGACGCCCAGTTCAACGATGAAGTTGTCGCCATCGACCTTCATGTTCTCGATGCCGCGCATGATGCCCAAGGCACCGGATTGGCTGTTTTCATCCGAATGGCGCTGCATGGTTTTCAGCACGTCTTCGGGTGTCATTTCCTTGCCGTTGTGGAACTGGATGCCCTTGCGGATCTTGAACGCCCAGGTTTTCGCGTCGGCCGAGGCCTCGTAGCTTTCGGCCATGCGGTTTTCGATTTCCCCGTTGGGATCGACCTCTACAAGGCTTTCGTACAGGTGGCGCAGGTTGTTCAGCGGCACTTCGGAAGCGGTCAGCGCGGGATCGAGCGTGTTGGTGGATTCACCGCCCGACGACCCGATTTTCAGTGTGCCACCGCGAATCGGTGCTTCGTGGGCTGCAGCCTGCGCGTGGTTCGCCAGCATCGAGTTGGCGACGGCGGCTGTCACGCCCAAAGCAGCGGCACGCCCGACGAATTCGCGGCGTGTCATAGTGCCCTTGGCCACTTGGCCGGTCATATGTTTCAGTTGATCATCCATGATGAGAACTCCCTGTTTTAGGTGATACTTCCGCGCATTGGTGCGCAGGTTTTTTTATTGACTGGTGGCACAACGTTAAGCATTTCAGCCCGTGTCGCAAGTGGTAATACCGGCGGCCATGTGACGAGTTTGTTACATAAAGTGTCGCTTAATGTCTTCCGTCACGTCGCGTTCATAGATCAATTTGTCGTTTTCGTACGCTTCAAGACGGGCCGTCAGATGAAAATGGGTCGCGTCCGACCACATCTGCGACCGGGTTTCTGTGCGCAGGATGATGTCGTCCCGCTCCAGCTCTTCGGTCCAGTGACAGGTGCCTTTTGCGGACAGCGGATCGTCGGGGTGAATGCGCCACACCTCCCGGGCGACGGAGCCCGCGATCAGCCCGTGATCGGCATCGCGGAGCTTGCCGAAGTCATCCTCGATGATCAGAGAGACGATGCCCGTGACGCGGTCGATCTCTTGGCGGCGGATGTGGTTTTCGGGGCGCAGGGTCTCTGTCTCCCACGGGGGGGCAGAGGTGGGCGGGGCAAAGCTGTATTCGTCCCCGCCGCTGGTCGGGCGCTGCGGCAGGTCGATCTGGCCTGACGACAGCGTGACCTCTGCCGCTTCGGGCGCAGGCCAGAGCAGGGGCCAATAGGCGGTAGAGATCGACACCCGCAGCCGGTGCCCCTTGGGGATGCGATAGGCGATGTGGTCAAGGTCCAGCGTGATGTCGGTCATCGCACCGGGCGCCATCGCCTGCGGATGTTCGGCGCTGTCGCGATGGGACAGGTTCAGCACGCCATAGGTGATCCGCGCCGAGGCCCCATCAGGGTGGATATGGTTCAACCGCACCGCGATCTGGCCCTGTGGTTTGTCGCAGGCCAGACGCAGGCGCAGACGCGGCGCGCCAAGGATATCCATCTGCTGCGCCAGGGGCCCGCTGTCAAAACAGACCGATAGCGCATCGTCTTGCCTTTGGTCGCCGGGCATTTCGGGGCCAAGCCAGATCGCACAATATTCCCCGCCATCCGCCCCGCAATGCGCGGGGGAGGCGACGCTGCGGTCCAGCGGGGCAGCGGTGTCTTGCAGGCCCTCATCCGTTAGATGCAACGTTTTGACGGGCAGATGCGATGTCGCGCCTGTGGGTTCGGTGATCCAGCGGCCGGGGCGTTCATGGGTCCAGGTGGCGGGGCGCATGCCGTCCATCAGATACGCGCGATAATCGGGGTCGTCCTCGACGCCCGTGTCGATCCCCTTGAGCCACCGATCCCACCAGCGCAGCGCCTCTTGCAGAAAGCCGATACGGGGTTCGGGGATGGCGAAATGCGGGTATTTATGCACCCAAGGCCCAACGATCCCCTTCGCACCGGGCAACGCCTCGACCAGCTGAGGGACCGCGTTCTTGTAGGAATCGCCCCAGCCGCCAATCGCCAGCACTTTGGCCTTGAGCGCGCTATACTCCTCGATCACCGACCCCTGCTTCCAATAGGCGTCGCGTGATTGGTGGCGCAGCCAAAGCGCGGGGAGAAACGGTTCTGCCTCCAGCCGCTCCAGCCACATTTCGCGCCAGTCAGGGCGCAGGGCAGGGTCGGGCGCGCGGCTGGAATAGGCCCACATCGTCGCCCCCCAGCCAAGGTTCTCGTTCAACAGGCACCCGCCCTTATAGTGGATGTCATCGGCAAAGCGGTCGACGGTGGAACATAGCGTAATCACCGCCTTAAGCGGCTCTGGCGCATGGGCTGCGACCTGCAGCCCGTTAAAGCCGCCCCAGCTGATGCCCATCATGCCCACCGTCCCGCTGCACCACGGTTGCGCGGCAAGCCAGTTGATCACCTCTATGCAGTCGGCCTGTTCCTGAGGGGTGTATTCATCCTCCATTACGCCATAGCTGTCGCCATTCCCGCGCATATCGACCCGCACGCAGGCATATCCGCGTTCGGCAAACCAAGGATGGGTCAGCGCATCCCGTGCGGTGGTGCCGTCACGTTTGCGGTAGGGGAGGTATTCCAGAATCACGGGCACGGGGGCGGTATCGGAGTTTTCAGGCCGCCAGACTCGTGCGGAAAGCCGGCATCCATCCGAGAGGGTGATGCCCATGTCGGGGTCTTCAATCAGTGATAGCGGGGTGTTCTGGGCGGTATCCATGCCGCGAAGGTCAGGGGGGAGCCCGGTATTGTCAACCGTTTGCACGGGCTTGCGGTGTGGCACCCATGGGGATTTTTCCTGAGTGAAATGAGGTGGTTAATTATCTGGCAACGTTAACTATTATTAACGATTTCCCGCGGTGGTAGAAACTGTGGCCGTGTTGCACTGTTGAAATAAGGCAAGAATGTGGCGTTCCACTTTAACCTTGGCTTTTATGTGTCTAAGCGGCTACCTTCTGCCTCAATAATACGTTTCGTTTTTTACGACGGACATAATCAGGCGGCTGCACGATGCGATCAACGCGTTGGCGGTCATAAAATTTCTCAGGTGTCGCGCGCAGAATGCGCACCGAGGTGGAGCAGATATTATGAAGACGATAGATTTCGTCGTTCGCGATCAAGCGGGCGCATTGCAGCGTGGCACGGTTGCGGAAAACGCAAACTTCCATGTTATCCAAGCGACATCAGGTCAGGAAATCTCGCTGAACCTGCGTCAGACCGATTTTCAATCGCATCAGCGGTCGGGCAACGATCTTATACTCACGCTGAATGACGGGTCGGTCATCACCATCGAGAATTACTTTAACGAAACCGGTGCCGCGAACCGCCTGTTCATTTCGTCAGATGGCTATCTGAACGAAGTCGCATTCGTCGAGGCCGAAGGCGGCGGGCTTTATGCGCAATACGGCCCGACCGAGCAGTGGGGCAAATGGAGCCCCTCTGACGATCTGATCTATCTGGGCCGCAGCGATGTGGCGTCGGTGCCGGGCGGTGTCATGCCGGGCGCGGGTGACGACGAAGTGTCGATGTTGGCAGCGCCCTTGCTGGGCGGCGTCGTTGGCGGTGGTGGTGCCGCGGCAGCAGCCGGTGCGGCAGTTGTCGGTGGTGCAGCTGTCATCGGTGGCGGCGGTGGTGGCAATGGCGGCAGCCCTTCGGTCGCACCTCCGTTCGTGAATGAGCCCGACGCAACCGGCACGGTCGGCGGCGACGGCGCGGTAGAGCAGGTCGTTGTCACTGGCGGCGGCGAGCCCGGATCGGATGTCGTGGTCACCATCGGCGATAAAGAAGTCACAACAACAGTTGGTGACGACGGCACATTCGAAGCCGTGTTCGAAGGCGATAACTTCCCCGACGACGGCACCTATGAAGCCGAGGTCGTCGTGACCACGGACGGCAATGAGATCGTGCTTGACGGGCCGAGCTTTGTCATCGACACCACAGCCCCCGCGGTCACCATGTCCGAAGGCACGCAGAGTGTCGGCGACTTCTTTAACGGTGACTCCTTTGCGAATGGCGTCACGCTGACCGGGAACGGTGAAGCAGGCGCGACCGTTGACGTGACCGTCGCGGATGTCACGCGCAGCACCACCGTCGGCGAAGACGGCACATGGTCCGTCACATTCGAACCCGGCACGCTGCAGGGGGGCGAATACGAGACAGAGGTGCTGATCAAGACCACCGATCAATACGGCAATACCTCCACCACCACCGAAACGCTGGTGGTTGATACCATCGCACCGACCGTCGCTGTGACATCGGGCACGCAATCCGTGGGCGACAGCTATAATGCCGCATCGTTTGGCAACGGTGTCACCCTGAACGGCACGGGGGAGCCCGGTTCAACCGTGCAGCTGACCATCGGTGGCATCACCCGCACCGCAACTGTGGGCGACAACGGCACATGGTCCGCGACATGGCAGGCGGGCACCTTGCCCGAAGGCGAATACGTCAGCGATGTCACCATCGTGACCACCGATGCTTTCGGCAACAGCTCCACCTCGACCGAGCAGCTGGTCGTCGATACCGTCTCTGAAGTCGCGATTGCGGCGGATACTGTCGAAGTTGACGGCGTGATCAACGCGGCAGAGCGTGGCGACGGCGTGACGCTGACCGGCACATCGCAGCCCGGGTCGACCGTTCAGGTCACCTTTGGGGGTGTGACCCGTGAAGCGGTGGTTGACGCAAACGGCAACTGGTCCGCAGATTTCGCGGCCTCCGAAATCCCGACGGGCGAGACGACGGCGACAGTGACCGCAGTCGCGACCGATGCGGCGGGCAACACGGCCACCGCAACCGGCCAAGTCGATGTCGATACCTTGGTCAACAACCTTGCCTTCACCGGCCAGACCGGCGGCAGCGACGGGGTTGTGAACGCGGCAGAGGCGGCGCAGGGCATCGTGATGACCGGCACGGTTGAACCCGGCTCGACTGTGATGGTCCAGCTTGGCCAGGTGTCGCGTGCGGCCACGGTTGCGGCGGACGGCACATGGACCGTCAGCTTCGCCCCCAGCGACATCCCCGCAGGCACCTACACCAGCACAATGACCGCCACCGCCACCGACGCGGCAGGCAACGTTGATAGCGTATCGCAGTCTGTTTCAGTCGATACCGAAGCCGGTTCGCTGACCATCAGCCCGCTGCCCGTCGAGGGCGACGACGTGGTGAACGCGGCCGAGGCAAGTGACGGTGTGGCCATCTCGGGCACCGCCGATGCGGGCGCCGTTGTGCAGGTCACGCTGGCAGGTGTCACCCATACGGTTGTGGCAAATGGCAACGGTCAGTGGACCGCCTATTACGCCGCGGGCGAAGTTGCCCAAGGCGTTTATACCGCCGACATTACCGCAACCACGACCGACGCGGCGGGCAACAGCCGCAGCGCCTCTGACAGCGTGCGCGTGGACACCCGCGTCGACAATCTGTCGCTGAACACCGTCGAAGGCGATGACATCGTGAGCGGGGCAGAGCGTCTGGCGAATGGCGGCGTTCTGGTCACCGGCACCTCTGAAATCGGCTCGTCCGTTGTCGTGTCGCTTGGCGCGGCATCGGTGAACGGCGCGGTGGATGCGAATGGCAACTGGTCCGTCACCTTTGCACCGGGTCAGGTGCCCGAGGGCACGAT
The DNA here is from genome assembly GCF_000152605.1 of Sulfitobacter sp. EE-36. Classification (NCBI taxonomy): domain Bacteria; kingdom Pseudomonadati; phylum Pseudomonadota; class Alphaproteobacteria; order Rhodobacterales; family Roseobacteraceae; genus Sulfitobacter; species Sulfitobacter sp. EE-36. Next base: position 1,769,162 of record NZ_CH959310.1, read on the forward strand.
CAACACCACCGTTTCGGTCAAGGCAACGGATGCCGCGGGCAACTCTGCCACGGCAAGCCACGCGGTGCTGATCGATACGGTCGTTGATCCGCTCGACATGAACCAAGCGGGCGGCAGCGACGCTGTGGTCAGCGCACGCGAAGCCCAGACCGGCATTGATCTGAACGGTCAGGTCGAAGCGGGATCTAGCGTTGTGGTCAACTTTGACGGCACCAACTACACCGCGTTTGTGGACGGCGCGGGCAACTGGTCGGTCACGATCCCGCCTTCGGAAATCCGTCAGGGCACCTATGACGCCGACATCTCTGTCACCGCGACGGACCATGTGGGCAACATCGCGTCGATCACCGACACGCTCGCAATCGATACCTATGCGCCCGAAGGCCCCGTCATCGCGTCCTATACCCGCGATGGCGACGGTATCCGTGGCATCTCGACCGAGATCAGCCCCGATACGCTTGAGGTGCATCAGGTGAACGCAGACCGCTCCATCTCGGAAGTGGAATCCACCAGCTTTGACATCGACGCCATTGGCGAGCGTAACTTCCAGTTCGAAAGCAATGTGCCAGACGGGTCCGACCTGATTGTCACGGCCACTGACGCTGCGGGAAACTTTTCCGGCACGTATCTGGCGCTGGATGATGAAGCGGCGAACACGCAGTTGACCCTGACCAACGCGAATCTGGGAAACTACAACATCGAAACCGTTGATCTGCAGTTCGCCGAAGAGGCGCATCTGACGATCACGGAAACCGCGCTGGTCAACCTGTCGAGCAATACGAACGAACTGATCATCGACGGGCATAACGACGACACCGTGACAATCACAGGCGCGGTACGTGGCGGTTCAGAGGTGCGTGGGGATCAAACCTATGACATCTATACACTGGGCGACGAAGCCACGCTGATGATCGACAACGATATCAACGTCATCGTCTAAAGATTGCACCGCGCCCTCTGTTCAAGGGGGCGCGGTTGGCACACGCAGGCGGCAACGACCGCAGGCGTTTCCAGAATAAAAAAACCGGCACGTTAAGGGCAGGATAATGAGGCAGAGTGTAAAACGGGCAGGGGGCATGTGCGCAGCAGCGCTGGCCCTATCCGGCTGCATGTCGGATTTCGGCAGCGGCATGGTGCCCGGTGACCTGATGCAATCTGACATCGTTACCCGGTTCCGCACCCCCGATGCCTCGCAGGCGATCAAACCCACCTACGCCGAAATAATCACCGCAGACAGCCAGATCATCCAGGGTCTGGCGCTGCGGTCTTCTGTTCTGCCCGATGACACCGTGTCGGATCAGGTGGCCTCTGCCGTGCTGGCCGCCAACAGCCGCACCGCCGAGGCAGAGCTGCGCGCCGCCACCCTCCGCTCGGAAGCCGCAAGCAAGAACTGGTTGCCCAAGATCGGGCCGCAGGTCAGCCTGACATCCTTGGGGTCGCTGGCGGCCAATCTGGTGGTGGATCAGGTGCTGTTTGACAATGGCCGCCGTGCGGGTGAACGCGCCTTTGCCGTGGCCGATGTCGAGGTCGCTGCCGTGTCGCTGGCGCAAGACACGAACGACCGCGTGGCGACTGCGCTGAAGCTCTATACCAATGCGATCGAGGCGCGCGATACCGCCGCGCTGAACCGTGTCGCGCTTAAGGATATGACGCATTTCGAATGGGTGATGCAGGAACGGGTCAAAGGCGGCGTGTCCGATGTGTCCGACCTGACCATTCTGCGCCAGAAACTCCTTGAGATCCGCGCCACGCTTGATGCCTCCGTCGAACGCGAAGCCACGTCGATGTCAGAGTTGAACGCCATGTCGATCCGCCCGCTGGATACGCTGCACGGCTTGCCCGAAGTGCCCGTGAACAGCTTTGCCGGTGCGCCTTTGTCCGTGGTGCGTGCCGAGGCCGAAAAGACCCGCGCCATCGCCGCCGCCAAGGTGGAACGCGCCGGATTGCTGCCGGGGCTGTCGGCGGGTGCGACCATCGGTGAAGGGGGCGGCGCAGGGTTGAGCCTTGAATCGGATCAGCTTCTGGGTCTGGGCACAAAAGCCTCGCTTGATGCGTCGGCCATGGCCGAGGAAACCGCGACCCGCAAGGTCCGGCAATCGGTCGAGGATGCCAACCGCGCGCTGCGCCGTCTGGAGAAACAGCTGAGCGCCAAGACCCGTCAGGCCACCGAGGCCGCGACCCTTGCGGCACAGGCCAAACGCAACCTTGACCTGTTTCAGGAACAATATGACGCCGGTCAGCGTCAGGTTATGGATGTCGTCGGCGTCTACGAGACCTATTCGCGTCAGCAGCAGTCGCAGATCACCCTCAAGTACGAGGCCGTGCGTCTGAAGATCGAGATGGCGCAGATACAGGGCGTGTTGGCGGACGGGAGCGCGATTTGACCCAGAAGCCGACCTTTACGCTGACAATCACCAACGGCAATCAGGGTCGGATGGCGGCGGCGGATGCAGCCCGGCCCAAGGCAGAGAACGCCAACCGCCCCGAAGACCGTCTGATGGCGCGGGCAAAACTGGCCGCGACCTATGCCGGATTGCTGGGCGTCACCACCGCGCCACGCGACATCTTTGAAATCGTCGCCACGGCCCCCTTGCAGGGCAATGATCCGCAGGTAGAGGCCGAAGCACTGGCCCGCGGGATGGAAAGTGCAGGGCTGGTGACGCAAGTCAGCCGGGCGCGGGGGATCTCTAGGGATATGTGGCCTGCGCTGGCCTATATGACCTCGGGGCAGGTCTTGCTTGTCATGGGGCAGCAGCGTGGTGATCTGATCCTGTATGACACGACGTGCACCGACAATCGCGCGATGGTGCCGATCAGCGATTTCAAACCCTTCTTTGCGGGGCTGATCCTGCGGGCCGAAGCCTCGCTGAAAACGGTGGCCGAAACCCATAAGACCGATGGCGCGCCTGCGCATTGGTTCTGGGGGCAGTTCCCGCGCTTTCGCCGCCAGCTGATAGAGGTCGCGACGGGGTCTTTCGTGGCCAACCTGCTGGCCGTCGCTGTGGCGCTGTTTTCCTTGCAGGTCTATGACCGCGTGATCCCGCATCAATCCGAAGCGACGCTTTGGGTGCTTGCCGCCGGTGCGGGGCTAGCGTTGCTGATGGAAGCTTTCCTCAAGATGGCGCGGGCGCGTTTGATGGATGGGGCAGGGCGGCAGATCGAGCTGTCGGTGCAGGACATCCTGATGCGCCGGTTGCTGGGGATGCGGTCCGACACGCGCGGCCAAGCCCCGAACCAGCTGTTTTCCGCGATGCGCGAATTCGGGTCGGTGCGTGAATTCTTTACCGCGTCGACCATTGGCACGATCGCGGATATCCCCTTTATCTTCGTGTTCCTCTTCCTCGTGGCCAGCATTGCGGGGAATGTTGTGTGGGTGTTGGTGCTTGGCGGTATCCTGATGCTGGTGCCGGGGTTCTTTCTGCAAAAGAAAGCGATCCAACTGACGCAGGAGACCCAAGGCGCGTCGACCAAATCCTCGCGGCTGCTGCACGAGGCGATATTCGAGCTTGATACGGTCAAAACCCAAAGGGCAGAGGACCGCGTGCTGCGCCTGTGGACAGAGCTGAACACCCTGTCGTCCGTCAAATCGTCAGAGCAACGCAAGCTCGCGTCCTTCCTCACGTTCTGGAGCCAAGGGGTTCAGCAGGCCACCTATGTCGCGGCGGTCATCGTGGGCACCTATCTGGTGTTTGCGGGGGAATTTACCGTGGGGTCGATCATCGCGGTCGGTATCCTGACGGGCCGGACGCTGGGGCCGCTGACGCAACTGTCGGGTACCATGGCGCGGTGGGGCAATGTCAAAGGCGCGCTTGACGGGCTCGACGCGATTGTCGCCGCGCCGCAGGACACCGCAGAGGCGCGCACCTATCTGCGCCGTGAAAAGCTGAAAGGCCAGTTCGAACTGCGCGACGTGATCTTCCGCTACGAAGATGACGGCGCACCGACGGTGGACATCAAAGCCATGTTGATCCAGCCGGGGCAGCATGTCGCCGTGCTGGGGGCCAATGGATCGGGCAAATCGACACTGCTGAAGATGCTCAGCGGGCTTTATGCCCCGACTGAAGGCCGCATTCTGGTGGACGGCACAGAGCTGGGCCAGATAGAGCCGCGCGACCTGCGCCGGCTGATCGGCTATCTGGGACAGGACGTGCGCCTGTTCTCGGGCACGCTGCGCGACAACCTGAACCTCACCATGCTGGAACGCGACGACGACCGCCTGCACGCAGCCCTTGATTTCGCAGGGCTGGGGCCGTTCGTGCGCAACCACCACAAGGGGCTGGACCTAGAGATCAAGGACGCGGGCGCGGGCCTGTCCATCGGGCAGCGCCAATCCATCGGCTGGGCGCGCCTGTGGTTGCAGGATCCGGCGATCTGCCTTCTGGACGAACCCACAGCAGCGCTGGACCAAAGGTTGGAGGCAACGCTGGTCTCGCGGTTGCAAAGCTGGATGGCAGGGCGCACTGCGATCATCGCGACCCACCGCGCCCCGATCCTTGCGCTGACTGAACGCACGCTGGTGCTGCAGGATGGCCGCATGACCATCGACGGGCCCAAGGAAAAAGTGCTTGCCCATCTGGCGGGACAGAAGGGGCACGTCGCATGAGCAGTCTCAGCACCACGCCACTGGGCGCGCAGATGACGGGGCAGATGCGCGGGCCGTCCATGGTGATCTGGCTCTGCGGCGCGTCCGTGCTGGTCTTCCTGCTGTGGGCTGCCTTTGCATGGGTCGACGAAATCGTGCGTGCCGAAGGGTCGATGATTTCCAGCTCGCGACCCCAGATTATCCAGAACCTTGAAGGTGGTATTCTGGCAGAACTTGCCGTGGGCGAGGGCGATCACGTGGAGAAGGGCGACGTGTTGGCCCGTCTGCATGGCACCCAGTTCCAATCCGCCGTGGACGACCTGCGCGACCAGATCAGCGCCTTTGAAATCCGCCGTCTGCGCCTGGAGGCAGAGCTGGCCGGACAGTACGACTTTGACGTGCCCGACGCCTATGCCACGCGCACGCCAGATATCGTTGCCTCTGAACGGGCATTGCTGAAAGCGCGGCAATCGGACTTTGTCTCGCGCTCCGAAGGGGCGGGGCGGGTGCTGACCGAGGCGTTGAAAGAGCGTGAGCTGCTTGAGAATATGCTCAAGAAAAAGATCGTTTCGCTGATCGAGGTGACGCGCGCGCGCAAGACCCATGCGGATGCGCGGATCAAGCTGGACGAGATCGTCACCGGCACAGAGCTGGAGCGTGCGCAGGAATATTCCGATGTGCTCAAGGAACTGGCGACGCTGAAACAGAACCTCAAGGCGAGCACGGACCAGTTGAACCGCACCGTCCTGGTCAGCCCCCTGCGCGGCATCGTCAACAACCTGAGCGTGACCACCATCGGCGGCGTCGTGCGCCCGGGCGAGGAGATTTTGCAGATCATCCCGTTGGACGAAGAGCTTTTCGTCGAGGCCCGCGTCAAGCCCGAAGACATCGCCGGCGTGCGCCCCGGCCAGGAGGCGACGGTCAAGCTGTCGGCCTATGACTATACGATCTATGGCACGTTGAAAGGCACGGTCAAATTGATCTCGGCCGATACGTTCAAGGACGAACGATCCCGCGCGCCGGATGGGGATCCGCACTATAAGGTCACGTTGCAGGTGGACACAGAACACCTCACCCCGCGGCAGGCGTCTTTGCAGATCCGACCCGGCATGCAGGCAAGCGTGGAGTTGCACACAGGGTCAAAGACGGTTTTGCAGTATCTGTTGAAGCCGCTTTACAAGTCCAAAGAGGCGTTTCGGGAGCCGTAGGCGTGGCAAGGGAATGTCTCGGGCAAGCAGGCGGCTTGCTTCATGTCCATGCCCTTGGGCACCGGCAGACAATGGGCCGCAGGCGTCGCGACATATTCCGCATAGCCGCCACCGGGCAGCAGCGCGCATACCTTGTCACCGACAGCCAGACCGCTGACGCCCTCGCCCACGGCGGACACCACGCCCGAGGCTTCAAGCCCGGGCAGATCGCTGGCAGTGGGGGGCGGCGCATACATGCCCGCGCGTTGCAGCGCATCGGGGCGGTTCACACCGGCATAGGCCACTTTGATCACCACTTGCCCGTGAGCCGG
>NZ_CH959310.1:1775362-1814358 GCF_000152605.1 Sulfitobacter sp. EE-36
GAGCCAGAGGGTGACGGGGCCGTCGTTGGTGAGCGCGACAGACATATCGGCTCCGAATGAACCGGTTTGGACATGAATGCCGAGGGCGTCGACGCAGGTGATGAAATCTTCGTATAGCGCTTTGGCCTGATCGGGCTTGGCGGCGCGCGAGAAACCGGGGCGGGTCCCGCGGGAGGTATCGGCGGCAAGGGTAAACTGGCTGACAATCAGCGCGCTGCCGCCCGTATCCGGCAGGCTGCGGTTCATTTTGCCAGCATCATCCTTGAACAGACGCAGCTTGGCGATCTTTTGTGCAAGTCCTTGCGCGGTCGCATGTGTATCGTCGGGCATGGCGCAGACGAAGATCAGCAGCCCGTGTTCGATTTGACCGATGATCTGGCCATCGACAGTGACGGAGGCGTTGCTGACGCGTTGTAGGAGTGCGCGCATATCAGGATTTCCAATCGATGATGTCTTCAGGGGTGGCCCGCTGCGTGCGGAACCGGTTGATCGGTGCCGCGTCATCCGCATAGCCGAAGGAAATCGCGCAAAGGATCAGGCGGTCTTGCGGCAGGTCGAAATGCTGTCGCACGGTGGGCGCATAGGCAGCGATGGCGGCCTGGGCGATGGTGGCCACGCCAAGCGCCGTTGCCGCCAGCGTAAAGGCCGTGACAAAGCCGCCGCTGTCCATTGCTCCGTAGGCCCCTAGCTCAGCCGGGGAGGTCACGATCGCCACATGGGGCGCGTCAAACAAGGCATAGTTCCGCATCATCTGCGCCATGCGGCCCGCATGGTCCGATTTCTCGATCCCGACGGCGTCATACAGCTGGAACCCGCAGGTCCGCCGCCGGTCGCCGTAGACGCCGCTGTAAGAGGCCGGCCAGTCCAGATCGGGGGCGGGGGGGGTGCCCTTCGCAATCTCTAGCGCCAAGGCGTCGCGGAAGCGGTCGGTCGCGGCCCCTTTGGTGACGGTCAGCTGCCAAGGCTGCGCATTGCACCACGACGGCACGTGGCGCGCTGCGTCGACGATACGGGTGATGATCGCGTCGTCGACCGGATCGGGGCGAAAGGCGCGGCACGAAGAACGCGCGCGCAGGATGTCGGTGAATGTATCGATCTGGGTCATTTTTGGAGCGCCATAAAATAGCCAACGACCCCGGCGACAATCAGGCCAAGGATCACGGCAAAGGTGATTTTCACAGCGGAATAGGGGCGTTCGCCCTGTACGCTGCCTGTGCGGCCGTTGACCACAAAACGATAGGTCTTGCCGCGGTACTTGTAAGCTGCCAGCCAGACCGGCAGCAGGATATGTTTGAACGTCACATCGCTGACCTGCGTCTGAATATTGTGGATGCGCTGTCGGTCGCCGCCGATATCAAAACGCACATCGCGCTGGATCATCGCGTCCATCACCTCGCGTGCCTGCGCATAGCCTTCATCAAGCGTCACCGCATAGGCTTCGGCGCGAAACCCGGCGAGGTATTCCGGGGCATAGGGTTCAAGGGCCGCCAGATCCCACGGGGCCAGCGCATCGGTGAACCTTTTGGGGAGCGATTTCGACGCCAGCACCAGCACATCATCAAAGAACCGCGCCACCCGACCCGAGGTCGCCCGCCAGCGGATTTTCGGCACCTGCTGCTGCACCCGTTTGCCGTCGCGCATGACGGTCTGGGTGACGTAATAGACCGTGCCCCTTTCGCCCGAATAGCTGGAGCGCGTGTCGGCGTCATAGGTCCAGTAGGGCACATAGATGCCTTGCATCTTGCGGCCCTTGCGCGCGTATTCCTGCAGGCCATTGGGGGCAAACCACAGGCTGCCCAGCCAGTCGGTCATGGCATCGCGTGCTGTATCCTCGGTCAGGCCAAAGGGTAGCACGGCGCGGGGTTTGATATGGCGGTTCACCCCGGTATCGATCACAACAGGGGTTGCGCAGAACGGACATTCGGTGGCGTGTTTGCCGGGGTCGAACTCTACCTGTGCGGCGCAGTTGGGGCAGGTTGTGACCCGTGTATCCTCCATCTGCGATTGGGGGAGAGCGCTGGCCAGTGCAGCCTGGAAATCCAGCTCGGCGATCGGGTTATGCAGGCCGCGCGTGCCTGAAATCTCTTCGGTATTGCCGCAGTGGTCGCAGACCAGCAGATATCTTTCAGGATCAAACCGCAGATCGGACCCGCAGGTGTCACAGGGGAACCGGTGTTCCTCGGTCGGTGTGGGGGGCAGGTCGGGGTCGTCAAAGCCGGTGCTGGCGGGCATAGAGCTGTCCTTTGGTCAGGCCTGCCCCAGACATAGGGCAGTGCGCCCCCTGCCGCCAGAGCAGGGTCACAAAAAACGGTGCAGCACTTTAGGGGCCATGATGCGCAGGGCGTTGTCGTGCAGGCGAAGGTGACGCCAGATGTGAAATGCGGCATGGGCCAGCGCGATGCCTGCAAGAGCGTAGAATTCGATGCTGTGGATCAGCCCGACGAGGTCATTGGCGCGCGGCATATCAAGGGGCACGGCAATCGGGACAATCCCACCGGCCCAAAGCTGCACGGTCGAGGTCACCCCGATCAGCAGCCCTGTGAGGGCGACGCCAAAGATACCCCAGATTAGGGTCTTATGCAGCACCGGATGCAGCCAACGGGCCCAGCCCGCAAGCTTGGGGCCGGGGCGCCCCAGCAAGCCGCGCCGCATGTAGGACACCCACCAAAGCAGGGCCGCGCTGACAAAGACCAAGCCCATGACCGAATGGAACCGCACCGCTGCAGACCCGATCCGCGCCACATCCGCCGGCTGCACCAGCAGGAACCAGATAAACAGCGGCACCATGCCCCAATGCAAAAGCTTCATCAGGGTCCGACGGTGGGGCAGCAAGGGGCGACGGCGCAGGGTCATACCCTAGACACGCGCCTTGCCCGTTCCAAGTTTCACAGAGCCTTACGCAGGCGGCGGCGGGGGCGGCAGCACGGTAAAGAGTTGCGCCAGCTCGGCCACATCGTCTGCTTTAAGCCAGCCATCCTGACCGGGGGTCCAGACATAGGTCTCGCGGGTCAACCCGCCATCCGTGGCCATGCGGCCCAATGCGGCCTTTGAAAACGGGCCCTTGGTCTGGCCGTTCTCTGCCAGATGCCAGACTTTTTCAGGTTGCGGCGGGGGCGGTGGCGTCTGTGCAGCGGGGGCCGCAGCCGCGGGGCGCGGGCCCCACGGGCCTGCCTGCGCGGCGGCGGCCTGGCCCATCTGCATGCCCAATCCGGCGCCCAGTCCGGTCTGCATTGCTGCGCCCGCAGCGCCCTCGCGGCCCAATGCCTCTGCCGCTTGGAACTGCGTGAACTTGTTCAAATCCCCGATCACCCCCATCGACGACCGTTTGTCCATCACCTCCTCCACGGCGGGGGGGAGCGAGATGTTTTCGATATAAAGTTCGGGGATGGTCAGCCCGTATTCTGCAATGGTGGCCGAGATTTCGGTGCTCACCAGTTTGCCCAGCTCACGGGTGTTGGCGGCCATATCCATGACCGGAATATTGGACAGCGCGATGCTGCGCGAGAATTCCTGCACGATGATATTGCGGATCTGATAGCTGATCTCGTCCATGGTGAATTCACCATCGGTGCCCACGATTTCGGTCAGGAACCGCGCGGGGTCCGACACTTTGACAGAGTAGGTGCCATATGAACGCAGGCGCACGGGGCCGAACTCGGGGTCGCGCACGATGATCGGGTTCTTGGTGCCCCATTTCAGATCGTTGAAACGGGTGGTGTTGACGAAATAGATCTCGGATTTGAAGGGGCTTTTGAAGCCGTGATCCCAATGCTGCAGCGATGTCATGATCGGCATGTTGTTGGTTTCAAGCATATAAAGGCCGGGCGTGAACACATCGGCCAGTTGACCTTCGTGGACAAAGACCGCCGCTTGCCCTTCGCGGACCGTCAGCTTGGCCCCGTATTTGATCTCGTGGCCTTCGCGCTCGAACCGGGACACCATTGTGTCGCGGGTGTCATCCGTCCAATGGATAACGTCGATGAATTGGCCAGAGAGAAAATCGAGAATACCCATGTCTTGGTCCTTTCGGGGGAGGTCGGTGGCGGGTTAAACGGGCCCGCCGATCAGTTCGAGCGCGATCTTGCGGGCCACGGGGGTTGCCTCTTCGGCGGTCATGCCGGCGTGCAAGCGCGGGTCATAGAGCATTTTCAGCAGCAGCTCGTCGTGACGGGTGAGCAGCGCGAATTCATCGTCATCGTTAAAGATCGACGGGCGTGCGGTGGGGCTGTCGTTGGCAAGGCCAAGGCCCTGCGCAAGTTCTTCATGGATACACGACAGCCGCATAAGCGAGGGGTTCTCGGCACGGATGACGGCGACGGCAGCGGTATAGGTGCTTGGGTCCGCGCCACCGGCATAGGCAGCGACGATGCAATAGGTATCGCGGCGCAGATCGCTGAGCGCGGCAAGGCTTTCGGCGGTCACACCGGGGATGCGTTCGGCGGCTTGGGCAAGGGCGGCGGGGCGGTCATCCTCGCCCGCGATAATCACCATAAAGTTCGGCTTGCCGCCCACGGTGATGGAATGCTGCGTCGTGGCGGCGAGGCGGGTGGCATAGTCGCGGATCGAGGCCGCATCGCGGTCACGCTCGGACGGGGGAACGCTGTCGCCAAAGACGACCTCCATCCGGACGGGGCGTTCCCAGCGGCGCATGGGGGTCTTATCGCCACGTCCGGTCAGGGTGGCGTTATATTCGTTGTAAAAAGCGATTTGTTCAAAGTTGCGCACCAGCATGTCGGCGGTAAAGGGCGTGTCCTGCCCGCCACCATCCCGGCGCAGCAATCCCTGGCTCAACTGGGCCTGCTGTACCTGGTTGAAATAGCTGCGCAGCTTGGCGCTTTTTTGCGACGTGGGCTTGGCCACCACGGGGGGCGGTGCCGGCGGCGTGTCGGGGCGCGCGATGGGTTTCAGCGTCGGTTCAACAGGGGGCTGCGGGGTGCAGGCGGCCAACGCGGCGACCACAGCCGCCGTGCCGATCCATCCTGTTCGCCCCAACCGTTGCCATACCATATCGCGCGCTCCAGGTTTTGACGGGGTTACGCCGCAGGGGACGCGGGCTTGGCCGCTTTGGCAGAGGCCAGCGTGTCGCGCAGATTGGCCTCCATCTCTTGCAGGTCTTTCTCGGCTGAGGCACGGCGCGCCTTGCCTTCGTCGGCGATCTGCAGCGATTCCTGAATGGTCCCGATCAGGTCGGCATTGGCCTGTTTGACGGCTTCGATGTCGAAGACGCCGCGTTCCATCTCGGTCCGGATGACCTTGTTGCTTTCGCGCAGGTTCTGCGCGTTAGAGGTCAGCAGCTCGTTCGTCAGGTCATTGGCGTCACGCACGGCGGCGGCGGCTTCGACGCTGCGCTGGATGGTGACCGCCTGCGCCAGCTGGGTTTCCCACAGCGGCACGGTGTTCACGAGGGTCGAGTTGATCTTGGTCACCAGCGACTTGTCGTTTTCCTGCACCAAGCGGATCGAGGGGAGCGATTGCATCGTCACCTGACGGGTCAGTTTCAGGTCATGCACACGGCGTTCAAGATCGTCCCGTGCGGCGCGGATGTCGCGCAGTTCCTGTGCGACCATGACCTGATCCGCCTCTGGTGCGGCGTCGACCTCTGCCTGTTTGGCGGGGATTGTGGTCGCGTCAAGCTCTGCCAGCTTGGCCTCGCCCGCGGCGATATAAAGCGCGAGCTCATCATAGAACTGCAGCGTCTTTTCGTACAGCATATCAAGGGATTTGATATCCTTGAGCAGGGTATGTTCATGAGTCAGCAGCTCGTCCGTGACGCGGTCGATCTGACCCTGTACCTTTTCGAACTTGGCGGTGAATTTGGCAAAGGGGGCCGCACGGCCCAAAAGGCGTTCCCACCAGCTGCGTTCACGGCGCACGTCCAGCTCGGACACGGAAAAGCCGCGGATGGTTGTCACGATCGTGCGCAGGCTGTCACCGGCGGGGCCCACATCCTTGTTGCGCACGTCCTGCAACATCGCCTGACTGATCTCCTGCAGCTCGGCCTGAGCGCCGGACCCGAAACCGATGATCGATTGCGTGTCGCCCATGTCGATCTCTGCCATGCGGCTTTTGATCTCTGCCGATTGTGGCGCATCGGCTTTCTCAAGCGAGACGACGGCATCCGCAGGGGCGGGGTCGGGCAGGATCTGCGCGTTGACCTCTTCCACCAGCGCTACGGATTGGGTCGCTTTGTCACGAACGGTATCAGACATGTTTCAAGTATTCCTATGCTCTTGGGGCGGGGCGCGTCAGTCGAGACGCACGCCTTCTCGGGAAAGCCGCTCGCGCAGCACGTCGATTTCGATGTTCAGGTCGGTCTTGTCTTCCAATAGCGATTTTTGGGTGCGCGCGGCAAAGTTTTTGTCCAGATCATCCAGCAAAGCCAAATAATCGGCGCGTGCCTGCGCATCGCCGGTGCTGGCGTAGATATCCGCAAACTTGATTGTCGCGTCACGCGCGCCCAGCAGATAGACCGACAGATATTTCCGCGCACCGGTCAGATCACGCGGATCATCCTGCACGGTGCGGATCAGGGTGCGCGCGGTGTCCTGAAACTGCGCCAGCCGGTCGCGCGCCTTGCGATCGCCCGCGCGTGCAATGGCGGTGTTCATCGCGACAAGGTGTTTTTCCGCCTCGTCAACGATACGGGCGACGCGGTCTTTCTGGAAGCTGTCCACGCCCTCCATTCCCTTGGATGTCAGCGGATCGATGCCAAAGGCCGACACATGCAGCCCCATCGCGGCCAGCGCATAAAGCACAGGGGCCGCCAGTCCGGGGTCATTCTTATAGGCTGCAAGCGCCACGCCGGCACCGGTCAGAAGGCTGGCGATGATCTTGCGCGGCAGGGCGGGGCGTTCGGCGACCTTGCGCGCGGTATAGGCGGCTTCGGCTTTCAGCCCCTCGCGCAGCATCCACGCGGCACCGGTCAGCGTCGCCGCCGCCAGCAGCCCCAATGCAAGCCCCTGCGCCCCGTCGTTCAACGACATGAACACAAGCGGAATGGCGGGGATGAACAAGATTTTGGCCCGCCCGCTTGCGGGGTCGACCTCTATCCGTTTGGCACGGGTGCCCTGCGGGGGCGGCGTGCTGCCGTTCGTGTCATGATTGCTGTATTTACCGCCAAAGCGCTGCGCCATGGATCAAAGCCCCCCGAGCCAGCCGGTAGAGACACCGAAGAGCAAGACGACAAGCGCGGCATAGGTGATTTTCTGAAACGGTGTCGGTGCCATGGGGCGATAAACCTCCTGTCCATGCGCTGGTGTCGATGCACGACGGCCCGCGTCCAGAATCCTTGCGATGATTGTCACCAAAACGGCGACAAACGCAACAATCAGCGCCAGCGTGGCGACAAAGACAAGCAATCGACCCATCGGACCTTCCTTTGCACGACATATAGTCGCAGTGCCCGCCACCCGCTAGGGTCACGCACGCAAAAGTAGCGGCCAAAGGGCCGTAAACCCACAGAAATCAGGGTTTACGGGTGGATTTTACGCGGGTGCCGAACTTGCGCGGCGCGGGGTCGGACGCGGGGCGTGCGGGCTTGGACTTGCCATAGCCGGGCTTGGGCTTGCCGGGGATGGTCTTGCCTGTCGCGGTCTTATCGCCGGGTTCCTTGGGCAGGCCGGGGCGACCGGGGCCCGGCTCTCCGGGTTTGCGGGCCTTGCGCTTGATGATGCGCGCGGGCTTTTTCTTGATCGCGGTGCCGGTGGTATCGGCAATCTCGAGGCCCAACTGGTCACGGACCACCTTGCGCTTGAGTTCCTCGACCTCGCCGGTTTTCAGCTCGCCAAGCTGGAACGGGCCATAGCTGGTGCGGATCAGCCGGTTCACCGACAGGTTCACCGCTTCCATCGCGCGGCGGATCTCGCGGTTCTTGCCTTCGCGCAGCCCGACGGTCAGCCAGGCGTTCGCCCCTTGTTGCCGGTCCAGCGTGACCGTCATCGGCTGAAAGTCCTCGCCATCCACGGTGATGCCCTTGCGCAGCGGTTCAAGCATATCGTCGGTGGGGCGGCCATTGACGCGCACGCGGTAACGGCGCAGCCAGCCGTTCGAGGGCAGTTCGAGGCGGCGCTTGACCTCGCCATCATTGGTCAGCAGCAGCAACCCTTCGGAGTTGAGGTCAAGCCGACCGATGCTCATGACGCGGGGCATGTCTTCGGGCAGATCGTCAAAGATCGTGCCGCGGCCCTTTTCGTCGCGGTTGGTGGTGACCAGCCCCGTGGGCTTGTGGAACAGCCAGACGCGGGGTGGTTCGGGCTCGCCCACCGGTTTGCCGTCGACGGTGATCGCGTCCGAGGGCGTCACGTTCAACGCAGGCGAATCGATCTGCGCACCGTTGACGCGCACGCGACCGGCCTCGATCATGCGTTCGGCCTCGCGGCGGCTGGCGATGCCGGCACGGGACAGGACTTTGGCAATGCGGTCACCGGGAGGGGTGCCGGATTTCGGGGGCTGGGAGGGTGTATCTGCGCTCATACTTCAGCGCTTACCCTGTTTCCCGCGCTTGCGAAAGGGCGGCGTTTGCGGGCAAGAGAGGTGTATGAGCTTTACGTCCTATATGTCCCAAGCGCTGGAAGAGGCCCGCGCCGCCGCCGCCCGTGGTGAAGTGCCCGTGGGCGCGGTCATCGTGGCCCCCGACGGACAGGTCGTCGCGCAGGCGGGCAACCGGACGCGCGAGTTGAACGATCCCACCGCCCATGCCGAGGTGCTGGCGATCCGGGCTGCCTGTGCGGCGGCGGGGTCCGAAAGGCTGGGCGGGCATGCGCTTTATGTGACGCTGGAACCCTGCGCCATGTGTGCTGCCGCGATCTCTGCCGCGCGGGTGGCACGCTTGTACTACGGCGCGTCAGACCCCAAGTCTGGCGGTGTGGCGCAGGGTGCGCGGGTGTTTTCCCACGAGCAATGTCACCACGCCCCCGACGTCTATGACGCCATTGCAGCGCCCGAAAGCGAAGATCTGCTAAAGGCGTTTTTTGCAGAGAAACGAAAAGGATAGACCCATATGGCCCAACGGGACGAGCTGAGCATTTTCGTGCGCGACGCCTTGGCCGCGGGCAAGTCACGGGCCGAGATCACATCCGCGCTGACCCATGCCGGTTGGCGCAGCGCTGAGGTGCAGGATGCGCTGAACGGCTGGGACGAGATGCCGTTCTCTCCGCCCATTCCGCGGCCTGTGGCGACGGTGTCTGCGCGGGACTTCTTTATCTATGCGCTGACGTTCTGCGTCTTGATCCTTGGCGCGTTCAATCTGGTTGTCGTATTACAGGCGCTGGTCGATGTGGTCTTTGCCACGGGCGACGGCGGTAGCGACCGCCCGATCCGCTGGGGTGTTGCGGTGTTGATCGTGACCGGACCGATGTATCTGTGGCTGACCTTGCGCGAGCGGCGGAAACTGGCGCGCGACCCTGCGCTCTACCGCTCTGCGATCCGCAAATGGATGATCTACATCGGCCTGCTTTTGGCGGCGCTGACGATGTTAGGGGATTCGATTGCCACCATCTATGCGTTGCTAACCGGTGACCTGACGGCGCAATTCGTGCTCAAGGCGCTGGTGGTGCTGGTCGTCGCCGGGGGCATCTTTGCCTATTATCTGCGCGATCTGCGCGAAGAGGCCCCGGCGTGAACAAGTTGCTGCTGATGTGCATGTCTGTGCTGGTCGGTGGTGCCATCATCGGCGGCCTGGTCGTGGTGGGTGGCCCGCAGCACGCAAGGCTCGCCCAGCAGGACAGTCAGCGCCTCAGCGATCTGCGGACCTTGCACACGCATCTGATGTGCCTTGGTCACCCGCGCAAAGCATTGCCGCAAGCGCTTGCGGATGACAGCTATTGTCCCGGAATGCGGCCCGGATTGGGCGATGTGCTGACCCAAGGCGACCCTGCAACGGGCGCGCCTTACGCCTATCACCGCCTCAGCGATACCGCGTTCGAGGTCTGCGCCAAGCTGGCGCTTGATCCGGCTGAGGCGCGCAAAGCTGCATTTGATCAAGACGCCATCGCCCTGCGCGCCAACGACACCCTTTGTTTCATCGGGGATCGCGCCGGTTCTGTGAACTAGGCCGTTTTACAGGCTGATCGGTTTAAGCACCTCGGGCTCGATCACATCCACGCCGGGCAAGCCGTCGATCAGTACCTGCGCCGATTGTTCAAGCGCGTCGAAGGTACGGTAGTGGCAGGGGATGACGGTCTTGAAGTCAAAGTACCGTTTCGCCGCATAGGCCGCACCGGCCATATCCATGGTGAAATGGCCGCCCGCGCTGAGAATGCCGATATCGGGTTTGTGGTAGTCGCCCATCCAATCCATATCCGCCATAATATCCGTATCACCCGAGACATAGATCGTGCGGCCTTCGCCCTTGATCATAAAGCCGATCTCGGCCCCCATATAGACAGGCCCCGCGTCCCCATCGACGGAAGAGGAATGCGACGCAGGTACCATGGTCACATCGACCTTGCCGCAGCGGATGGTGCCGCCTTTGTTGAAGCCGGTGGTGTTCTCCACGCCCTGCGCGCTGAAATAGCCCATCAGTTCGACCATGCCTGCAACTGGCGCGCCGGTTTTCTCGGCCACCATCTTGAGGTCCTGGGTGTGGTCGAAATGCCCGTGGGTCACTAGGATTTGCGTGACGCCTGCCAGTGCGGCCTCGTGCTGCGCGTCGTCCAGCATCGGATTGCCGGTGAGCCAGGGGTCGATCAGCAGAATCTGATCCTCGATCTCGATGCGAAAGCTGCCGTGGCCAAGCCAGATGATATCCATTTGGGTCTCCCTTATTCCGTGTCTTTAGCGGACTGTAGCGCGTGATGCCGCTTTGGGGAGCCTCCGGCGGGAGTTTATTTGGCAAAATGAAGGATCAACCGGCGCGATTGCGGGTCAGAGGCAGCCCCCAGACTTGCGGGGGCGGGCAGGGGGCGATAAACGGCACCCAATCAGATGAAGGAGCGCCCATGTCCATTGACGAGTCCACAGCCGCACGGGTGGCGAAACTGGCCCGCATCAAGGTCGAACCCGACGCCTTGCCCGCGCTGGCGCAAGAGTTCAACAATATCCTCGGCTTTATCGAGCAGTTGAACGAAGTCGATGTCGACGGGGTAGAGCCGATGACATCGGTCACGCCACAGGTGTTGAAAAAGCGCGAGGACGTGGTGCGCGATGGCGACCAGCAGGCCAAGGTGCTGGCCAATGCGCCCGACGCGCGCGAAGGATTTTTTGCGGTTCCGAAGGTGGTTGAATAATGGCTGATCTGAATAAACTGGGCCTTGCCGATGCACGTGACGCGCTGCGCAAGGGGGATGTGACCTCGGCCGAGCTGACGGCGGCATGTCTGAGCGCGATCGAGGGCGCGGGCGCGCTGAATGCTTTTGTCCACCACACCGGTGATCTGGCAATGGATCAGGCCAACGCCGCCGATGCGCGGATCAAATCCGGTGAAGCGCCTGCCATGTGTGGTCTGCCCATCGGCATCAAGGATCTTTTCTGCACCAAAGGGGTGCCGTCGCAAGCTGCATCGCGCATTCTTGAAGGCTTCTTGCCCGAGTATGAAAGCACCGTATCGCAGAACCTGCTGGATAGCGGGGCCGTCATGTTGGGCAAGCTCAACATGGATGAATTCGCGATGGGATCGTCCAATGAAACCTCCGTGTATGGCAATGCCGTCAACCCGTGGCGGCGTTCGGGCGATGAGACAGCGCTGACACCCGGCGGATCTTCGGGTGGGTCGGCGGCAGCTGTGGCGGCGGATCTTTGTCTTGCGGCCACCGGCACCGATACCGGCGGCTCGATCCGCCAGCCCGCGGCCTTTACCGGCACCGTGGGGATCAAGCCGACCTACGGCCGCTGCTCCCGCTGGGGCGTCGTGGCCTTTGCCTCGTCGCTGGATCAGGCGGGCCCGATGACCAAGACCGTGCGCGATGCGGCGATCATGCTGGGTGCCATGGCGGGGTATGACCCCAAGGACAGCACCTCTGCCGAGCTGGCGGTCCCTGATTTCGAAGCCGCCTTGACCGGCGACATCCGTGGCAAGAAGATCGGCATCCCGCGGGAGTACCGCATCGACGGTATCCCTGCCGAGATCGACAAGCTGTGGCAGGACGGTATCGCCATGCTGCGCGACGCCGGGGCCGAGATCGTTGATATCTCTCTTCCGCATACGAAATACGCCTTGCCTGCCTATTACGTGATCGCACCGGCGGAAGCCTCGTCGAACCTCGCCCGCTATGACGGGGTACGCTATGGTCACCGCGCCAAGCTGGACCACGGCGACGGCATCACCGAGATGTACGAAAAGACCCGCGCCGAAGGCTTCGGGGCCGAGGTGCAGCGCCGTGTCATGGTCGGTACCTATGTGCTAAGCGCGGGCTTCTACGACGCCTACTACAACCGGGCGCGCAAGGTCCGCACGTTGATCAAGAAAGACTTCGAAGACGCATTTGCGGCCGGTATCGACAGCATCCTGACCCCGACCACGCCCTCGGCGGCCTTCGGTCTGGGCGAGATGACGGATACGGACCCTGTGGCGATGTATCTGAACGACGTCTTCACGGTCACCGTGAACCTCGCGGGGCTGCCCGGTATCGCCTTGCCCACCGGCACGAGCGAGACCGGCCTGCCGCTTGGCTTGCAGCTGATCGGCCGCCCATGGCAAGAGGCCGATCTGCTGTCTACCGCCTATGCGCTGGAGCAGGCGGCGGGCTTTGTAGCCAAGCCGCAGAAATGGTGGTAAACCCTCGCCGATAAACCAGAGCAGATAAAGCAGGTCCGATGATGATACGTTGTTCAATTGTTGCAGCCTTGGGGCTCGCCCTGGCGGCCTGCCAGCCCGCAATCCCCGACAGTGGACGGGGTGTCGGTTTTGACGGGTCGTTCGACGCCGTGCAATCCCAGCGGGATACAGCTTTGGCAGGCGGGGCGGTGGCAACGATGCCAGCACCCGCCACGGTGGACGCCACGCCGCTGGACGCTGTCGATGATGGCTCCGCTGCGGCGACGGCTGCGGAAACGGCACGTATCCTGGATGCCACGCGCCCCGGTGGGCTTGGCAATGATGCCGCAACCAATTCGGGCGTGGCCCCTGTGAACGCCAGCCCGTCCAATCCTGCGCCACCGGTGCTGGGGGCAGGGGGAATCTCGCAAGAGAACAACTTTGACGCCGTGGCCGATGAGCGCAGCATCGAAGGCGACGCGGCTCGCATCGCGGCCAACCGCGCGCAATACCGTGTGGTGCAACCCGAAGCCCTGCCGGATCGCGCCGATGCCGGCCCCAATATCGTGGCCTATGCTTTGCAGAACAATCACGCGGTCGGCACCCCGATCTACACCCGTCGGGGGTTCAACAAGCAGCGCAAATTCGCACGGGCCTGCGCCCAGTATTCGCACCCGGATCAGGCGCAGATCGCCTTCCTCAGTGCGGGCGGCCCTGAAAAGGACCGCTCTGGCATGGACCCTGACGGCGACGGATACGCCTGCAACTGGGACCCGAGCCCCTATCGCAAAGGGGTGCAGGGCTAGGCCCTATGGCAGATGCGCCTGACCGCTACCTTTCCCCGAACCATGGGCCGCGCCGCAACGGGTTGCGGCCCTCTTTGATCGTGCTCCACTATACCGCGATGGACAGTGCAGAAGCGGCTTGCGCGCGTCTCTGTGACCCTGCGGCCGAAGTCTCCGCCCACTATCTGATCACGGGCAAGGGTGAGACTGTACCACTTGTCCCGGAAGACCAGCGTGCCTGGCATGCCGGTGCAGGGGAATGGCAGGGTCAGGATGACATCAATTCACGCTCTATCGGGATAGAGCTGGATAACCGCGGCAATCACCCCTTTTCCGAACCGCAGATGGTCACGCTCGAAACCCTGCTGCGCGGGATTATGGAGCGGTGGTCAATCCCGCCCGAAGGGGTCATCGGCCATTCGGATATGGCCCCCGGACGCAAGATCGACCCCGGACCGCGATTCGACTGGCCACGTCTGGCGCGTCAGAACCTTGCCGGCAAAGGCAGTCGGTACGCGGAGAAAAACCGCGGATCCGACCCCACGCCGGCTGCCTTTATCGCGGCGGCACATGCGGCAGGCTACACCGCCACCGATGATATTGACCTTCTGCTGCACAGCACGCGCCTGCGCTATGCCCCCTGGCGCAAGGGGCCGCTCTGCGCCGCGGATATGTCCCTCGGGCATGATCTCTAGCACCACACCCGTTTCCAAATGGTAAAAATCCTCGCCGAAGGCATCGCGGCGGGTGAAACTGATTGACCCCGCCTGAAGTTAGGCGCTAGGCGTGCAGCGCGCGGAAGGCTGGATGGCCGCGGTCTTGGCAACAAGGTCGAGGAAAGTCCGGACTCCCAGAAGAAACGGTGCCGGGTAACGCCCGGGCGGGGTAACCCGACGGAAAGCGCCACAGAAAACAGACCGCCGCTTCGACGGGTCGGGCAACCGATACCACCGGGGAGGTAAGGGTGAAACGGTGCGGTAAGAGCGCACCGCGGAGGTGGTAACATCTCTGGCAAGGCAAGCCCCACCGGGAGCAATGCCAAATAGGGACCGCGCGCCGCGTCTGGCAACAGGCAAGGCGGGGCCACTTCTGCCCCAGCAGGTCCGGGTTGGCAGCTGTAGCTGTGCAGGCAACTGCATGGTCAGAGGAATGGTCATCCCCTGTCGCAAGGCGGGGACAAAATCCGGCTTATAGGCCTTCCGCGCATAATCATGGTCTTTATCCCTGTTCTTCGGGGGCTTGGTCCGGAAAACTTCAATTTTTCCGGTTCGTTTGGGCCATGGGCAGGAAATAGCGGTTGACTCAGGCGCAGGCGTGACTAGAACCCAAAACTCAGGATTTCACGAGCGGTCGATCAGCGGCCTGCTCGTCGTTGCAGGAGAACGACTATGGCGAAGCCAACCACGATCAAGATCCGTCTGAACTCGTCCGCGGGCACAGGCCATTTCTACGTAACCAAGAAAAACGCACGTACCATGACCGAGAAAATGGTCATCAAAAAGTACGACCCCGTTATTCGTAAGCACGTTGAATACAAAGAAGGCAAGATCAAGTAAGATCTTACCGTCGACGCGATATGAAGGCCGCGCCTCGTGCGCGGCCTTTTGCGTTTTTCTACCTCGGACATGGGAACAGCCCTGCTGTCGCGGCTGAGTACCGGATGTGATCGCAAGGAGACGGGCAATGCCCAAAGAAGGCCATTACATCAACCGGAGCAACTGGTTGCGCGCCGCTGTACTGGGAGCGAATGACGGGATTGTTTCCATCTCTAGCCTTCTGGTCGGCGTTACCTCGGCGGGGATGGCGACCGGAAATGTCGCCCTGACCGGTTTCGCCGGATTGACCGCTGGCGCGCTGTCCATGGCCGCGGGGGAGTATGTCTCTGTTTCGGCGCAGGCCGATGTGGAGGCCGCCGATCTAGAGCGTGAGCGTATCGCGCTGGAGGAAGACCCGGACTACGAGCTGGAAGAGCTTGCCGAAGGGTTGGAGAACCGCGGCGTCGATGCCGCGCTCGCCGTTAAGGTTGCCACGCAGATGACCGACCATGACGCTCTTGGTGCGCATGCGCGCGAAGAGCTCGGTATGTTTGGCCTGGCAGGGCAGGCTAATCCGCTGCAGGCCGCCGGGGCTTCCGCGCTCGCCTTCGCTCTGGGTGGGGCCTTTCCGTTGATCGCAGCACTTGTCGCCCCTGCCGGGTACGCTTTGATGGCGATTGCCGTGACCGCTGTGCTCGCTCTGGCACTGCTTGGCGGCGGCGGTGCGCGGCTTGGCGGTGCGCCCATGCGTTCGGCGACTATTCGTGCGGTGGTCTGGGGCGCGCTTGCGATGGCCGTGACCGCTGCGTTGGGGCAAGCCTTCCACGTTGCGGTTTAGCTTGGTCGGGGGTGAGCTGGCGCCTAAGCTGAGACCTTTGAAATCATCACTTCTGTGAGCATTTCAAGAGGAGGTTCGCTCCTCTGCGGGGGTGCTTTTCTGCGCGCCCGACTGGAAGACGTACAGTCGCAAGGTCGTGTCGGCACGCTTGTAGAACCGAATGTCACTGAACGGACTGCTTAAGGGGGATCGCAGCTATACGGAAGCGTCGCGGGCAGATTAGGTAGTCGGGCCGACGGTTGTGATCACACCTAGGACAAAAGAAAGCGCCCACCGAACGGATGTCGATGGGCGCTCGTTCTTAGGTATTCCCCGCGTCGTGGGGAAGTCTGTTATTCGCGGTTGCCGAACAATTGCAGCAACATCATGAACATGTTGATGAAGTTCAGGTACAGGCTCAACGCGCCCATGATACCGGACTTCTGCAGCCATTCTTGGTCACCGTGATGTGCGTGCGCCAAGTAAGTGTTCTTGATGTTCTGCGTGTCATAGGCGGTGAGGCCAGCGAAAATCAGAACACCGATAGCCGAGATCGCGAACACAAGGGCAGGGGAGGCGAGGAAGATGTTCACGATCGACGCAACAACCAAGCCAATGACGCCCATGATCAGGAAGCTACCCCAGCCGGAGATATCCTTTTTCGTGGTGTAGCCCCACAGCGAGAGGCCCGCGAAAGCGATCGAGGTGATCAAGAAAATCTGGATGATGGAATAGCCCGTAAAGACCAGAAAGATCGAGCTGATCGAAACGCCCATGACGGCAGCGAAAACATAGAACAATGTCTGCGCAGTCGCGGCCGAGATTTTATTCATCGCGGCACCCAAGCCGAAGACAAACGCCAACGGTGCAAACATCACGACCCATTTCAGCGGCGACATATACAGCGCAGAGCCGAAGGAGGTCAGGTATTTGTCCGTGCCAATCTGCGCAACCGCGCCGGAAGGATCGGTCGTCACGGCCAGGCCGGAAATGGCCCAAGCCGCTGCAAAGGTGATCAACATGCCAATCGACATGGTGCCATACACCTTATTCATATGGGTGCGCAGCCCTTCATCGATAGCGGCGGCGCGGGATCCGGCCGCAGACCGGATTGTGTTCACGTCGGCCATGAATATCCTCCAAATAATAGACGTGTTGCAAAGTCGGTTCTCCGACCTCGGTATTGGGTCAAATATCGGCACACACGTCTTTGTTTTCAAGAGCTTTCGCATCCAATTCTAGCGCAGCGGGCACTATTGGCGTTTTGCTTTGCCGAATGTGGCGCAACATAGGCATTTCTTCCGTCGGAACACGCAGCCTTTCGGTTGCACATCTGCGTGTCCGTGATGAATGAGCTAAAGAAGAGATGTGAAGATTTGCCTAACGCGTTTGCGAATTTTGCGTCGCGGCGCTTTGCTGCGTCGTTCTCGCGTCTCTGAACGGTATTTTAAGGTTTAGACTGCAAGCCTTTTGCCCATGAAAAAGATGATTCTTCCCCGCGACGGGCGCAATTGTGCCGTAACGTTTTCGTTATTTGCGTTAATCAGGCGGTATTTGGGTGCCGTGAGCAAAACATCGCGCACCCGCGCAGAATGTAGTGGCGAAGCTGACGGGCGGGGCTATCTTACTGACAAATATGGTATTCTTGAGCGTGAGAGGAGCGGGTCTCAATGTGTTGGAAATGCTGACACACAGCATTGCGGCGAATTTATGGTGCTCGGCTCAGGTAAAAAGTTTTGCGAGTTCCCGAACGCTTGCTACGTTCAATTCGCGTATAAGGGGTATTTTTCTCGCGGAAACAACGCTTGATTAAGTGCTGGCGCTGATTGGAATGATAACTGAACGTATGTCCATTTTCATTTTATTTGCGCATAGTGAGTATATTTGCAAGTAGCACGTTTTGTCGGAAATGACCACGTGAATTGGTCACTTCCTCTCCACAAATACAAGCGTCGAAATTATGGGCGCTGAGTTAGAAAGAAGATCGTGATGCCTCATAAAGTAGATGTTCATGTTGGTCAGCGAATACGGCAGCGCCGTTGGCTGACAGGCATGACACAGCAGCGCTTAGCAGAACTTGTTGGCATAAAATTCCAGCAAATCCAAAAGTATGAAACAGGTGCAAACCGTGTCAGCGCGTCCAGACTTTGGGACATCGCCTTTGCCCTGAACGTGGACGTTTCGCATTTCTTTGAAGGTCTGGAAGCCGAAAAGCCTCAGCCCGAGAAGGCCTTGGACAATATCCCCGCCGATCTGAGCGGCGATAAAGAGGCGATGGATTTGATCCGCTCTTACTATGCGATCCCCGAAAACCAGCGTCGCCGCCTGTTCGAATTGGCGCGTGTCCTCAGTGATGTGGCTTAACCTTTAGCGGGAAGTGTTATCTTGCAAGGATCTGGCGAAAGTGTCAGATCGGTAGCTATGATACCAAATATGCACTCCGATCCCGATATATTGCGTGTGGGCCATTTGCTGGCGGACGCCGCCCGTGCCGCGATACTTCCCCATTTTCGTCAAGCAGATCTGATTGCGGACAACAAATTCCAGTCGGGCTATGATCCCGTTACTGAAGCCGATCGTGCGGCCGAACGGGCCATGCGCGATATCTTGGCACGCAAACGCCCCAACGACGCCATCCTGGGCGAAGAATATGGTATCGCGGAAGGGACCTCCGGGCTCACCTGGGTTTTGGACCCCATTGACGGCACGCGGGGTTTTGTCTCCGGCACGCCGACCTGGGGCGTGTTGATCGCGGTCAGCAATGCGGATGGGCCGTTTTTTGGGATCATCGACCAGCCCTATATTCGCGAGCGTTTTGTTGGGCATAGCGGCCAAGCAGAGGTGTCGGGCCCGTCTGGCGTTCATCCGCTGCGGACGCGTGGGGCGCGTGCACTGTCACAGGCGACCGTTTTCACTACTTTCCCGGAGGTCGGGACGACATCCGAAGGGGCCGCCTTTGCCGAGGTGGCGCGACATGCGCGTTTGGCGCGTTTTGGGATGGATTGCTATGCTTATGCTTTGGTGGCCTCGGGGCAGGTCGATCTGGTCATCGAAGCGGGCCTGCAACCCTATGACATTCAAGCACCAATCGCCCTTGTCCAGGCCGCCGGTGGCATCGTTACCGACTGGGATGGCGGCCCCGCCCATCATGGGGGACGCGCTATCGCGGCAGCCAATGCCGATATTCACGCCGAAGCTTTAGAGTTTGTTAGGAATTGTCCGATATGACCGAACTGCTGATACGCAACGCTGATTGTCTTTTGACGATGGATGAGACGCGGCGCGAATTGGTATCGGCTGATGTTTTGCTGCGCGATGGGGTTGTCGTGGCGGTGGGACAAAACCTGACAACTGAAGGGGAGGTGATAGAAGCATCAGGGTGCGTTGTGACGCCAGGGTTGGTGAACACCCATCACCACCTTTATCAGAGTCTGACGCGGGCGGTGCCGGGGGGGCAGGACGCGCTGCTGTTTGGCTGGCTTAAAACGCTTTATCCGATCTGGGCGCGGTTTACGCCGGATCACATGTATGTCTCGGCTCAGGTGGGGTTGGCAGAGCTTGCCTTGTCCGGCTGCACCTTAAGCTCGGACCACCTGTATATGTATCCGAACGGCAGCCGGTTGGAGGATACAATACACGCCGCGGCAGAGATCGGGATGCGGTTTCAGCCCACGCGCGGCGCGATGAGCATCGGGGAAAGCGACGGTGGGTTGCCACCTGATGCTTTGGTGGAACGCGAGGCTGCGATACTGGAAGATTGCATTCGTGTGATCGACGGTTTTCATGATCCATCGGCCTCTTCCATGTGTCGGGTTGGGATCGCGCCCTGTTCGCCCTTCTCGGTAAGTCGGGACCTGATGCGGGACGCAGCGCTGTTGGCGCGGGACAAAGGCGTGATGCTGCATACGCATCTTGCCGAGAACGACGAGGATATCGCCTATTCATTGGCGCAATTCGGCTGTCGTCCGGGTCAATATGCGCAGGATCTGGGCTGGGTCGGGCCCGATGTCTGGCATGCCCATTGCGTGAAGCTCGACCCGAGCGAGATCGCGTTATTCGCGCAGACCAAGACTGGCGTTGCACATTGCCCCTGTTCGAATTGCCGCTTGGGCTCGGGGATCGCGCCCCTTCGTGCGATGCGAGATGCCGGGGTTCCCGTGGGGCTAGGGGTCGATGGATCTGCAAGCAATGACGCCGGTAATCTTGTCGCAGAGGCACGGCAGGCGATGCTTTTGCAGCGCGTTGCTGGCGGGGCGGATGCGATGAGCGCACGCGAAGCGCTCGAGATTGCCACGCGCGGCGGTGCAGACATCCTGGGCCGCCCCGAATGCGGGCGGATCGAGGTGGGCGCGCGTGCAGACATCGCCATCTGGGACGTGAGCGGGATTGAAAGCGCCGGGAGCTGGGATCCTGCGGCACTGTTGCTTGCGGGGCCGACAACGGTCCGCGATTTGCTTGTTGAAGGGCGCAGCGTCGTGCGGGACGGGCAGGTCGTGACCATAGATTTACCCGCGCAGATCGCGCAGCAAAACAAGCTCGCGCGGGCGTTGCGGGACGCGATATAAACAAGCGTGCCTCGGTCTTGGGAGGAAGTAGAGACGCAGGTAGCGCGAAAGCGGGGGGAGTTGACGGTATGAATATTCTGCGAAGGCTGGCTTTGGCCGTGGCTCTGTTGATTGCCGCGATATCGCCTTTGCGCGCTGACCCACAGGCGGTTCAGATGTTGAATGCCATGCGCGCGCAGCAGGGGGTGGCCCCGCTGTCCTATGCACCGCGGCTAGAGGCCGCCGCACGGGCACATGCGCTGGACATGGCGCGGCACGGATATTTCGCGCACACGGGGCGCGATGGGTCTGGTGTCGGCGATCGGGTGCGGGCGCAGGGCTATCGCTGGTGCTATGTGGCCGAGAATCTTGCCAAGGGGCAGGGGGATCTGACGCAGGTCATGCGGGGATGGGCGCAATCGGCGCCGCATTACCGCAATATGATGAGCCGGAATGCCACGGGTTTTGGCCTGTTTCAGGGGCCGGACCGGATTTGGGCAATGGTTCTGGCCGCACCCTGTTAGGATGGGCCCGAAGCCGTGCCGCAAGGCGCGCCTGCGGGACGCGCCGCGGGGAGTTTAAAGGCAAAATGAAGGAGGCTGGCGTCAGCCTCGGCGCACCCCGTTGACCCAGACGTCGCTGATGGCGCGGTCATCGCCCATCATGATTGTGGCGAAAAGCTGATCCCATATGCTGTGCGCATTGTCGCTGCGCTGCTTGATCGCGGGGGTGGAGGCGAGGTCGAGCACGGTGATGTCGGCCTCGAAGCCTTCGGCGAGTGTGCCGATCTTTTCGTGCAGATGCAGGCTGCGGGCAGAGCCGGCGGTGGCAAGCCACATCAACTGCGCTGCATGGGTGGGGGTGCCGCGCAGCTGGCCGATCTCATAGGCCGCAGCCATTGTGCGCAGCATCGAGAAGGACGACCCGCCGCCGGTGTCCGTGGCCAAGCCGATCGGTATCCGCTGCGCGGCGATATGCGCCATGTCGAACAGTCCCGATCCGATGAAGGTGTTCGAGGTCGGACAATGCACCACCGATGCGCCGCTGTCGGCAAGGCGGTCGATCTCGCGCGGGGTCAGGTGGATGGCATGGCCAAAGACGGCGCGATCACGCACCAGCCCGTGTTCCTCGTAGGTGTCCAGATAATCGCGGGCGTGGGGCACAAGGTCTTGGACCCAAGCGATCTCGTCGATCTGTTCGCTCAGGTGGGTCTGCATCAGGCAGTCGGGGCGCTCAGTCCAGAGCGCACCCAATGCCGCGAGTTGTTCCGGCGTCGAGGTCGGGGTGAAACGGGGCGTAATCGCATAGCTGGCGCGGCCTTTGCCGTGCCAGCGGTCGATCAGCATCTTGCTGTCGTCATAGGCCGATTGCGCCGTATCGCGCAGCCCGTCGGGGGCGTTGCGGTCCATACAGGTCTTGCCCGCCACGATCCGCTGACCACGCTCTGCTGCCGCGTCGAATATCGCGTCGACGCTGGTGGGGGCGATGGTGGCGAAAGAGCAGACAGTGGTCGTGCCGTTGGCCAGCGTCAGATCCAGATAGCGCCCGGCGATGTCGCGGGCATAGGCGGGGTCTGACAGGCGCATTTCCTCGGGGAAGGTATAGCTGTTGAGCCAGTCAATCAGCCGTTTGCCCCAGCTCGCGATGATGGCGGTCTGCGGATAATGCACATGGGCGTCCACAAACCCCGGGCAGATCAGCCGGTCGCCATAGTCCTGCACCCTTGCCTGCGGGTGCGCCTTGCGCAGGTCGTCGGCGCGGCCCACGGCCTTGATCTGCGCGCCTTCAATCAGCACGCCACCGTCGCTGTCGATATGAACCGTCTCCTCCCACGGGTCAGAGAGGGGATTGCCCGTAAACCGGAGCGTTTGGCCGAGGAGGAGTGTTTGTGTTTTCATGCCGCCTGTCTAACCGCAGCCCGCCGTGCCGACAATCCGATAGCGCAGGGTTCCGCGCCATTGTATCCGCGCTGTGGCACGCTTATGGTCTGCGCAAAATCGCAAGTGGGGGCAGCCATGGTTGACGACGCACAGGAACTTGAACTCTCCCCCGACGCCGAGGATGAAGGCGAGGCATATCGGCTGAACAAAAAGGCCGTGGCGTCCATTCTTTATGCGGTGGAAATCGATGACGCCGCCAAGCTGACAGAACTGATGGAGCCGCTGCACGCGGCCGACATCGCCGACCTTCTGGAACAGATCAGCGCCTTTGAACGGACCAAGCTGATCCGGCTGTATGACCGCGAGTTCGATGGCGAGATTCTGTCGGAGCTCGACGAATCGATCCGCGAGGAAGTCGTTGCGATTCTGACGCCCGAGGTATTGTCGGACGCCGTGCGCGACATGGACAGCGATGATGTTGTCGATCTGATCGAAGACCTTGAGGATGCGCAGGCCGAGACCATTCTGGGGGCGCTGGAAGATGCGGACCGGGTCGCTGTCGAACAGGCGCTGACCTATCCCGAATATTCCGCTGGTCGTTTGATGCAGCGCGAAGTTGTCATGGCCCCCGAACACTGGACCGTGGGCGAGGCGATCGATCACCTGCGCGCCACGCCCGAGGAAGACCTGCCGGACCAGTTCTATCACATCGTCATGGTCGATCCGCGGTTACACCCTGTGGGCAATGTCACCCTTGGCAAGCTGATGCGGTCCAAACGCGCCACCCCCATGCGCGACATTCTGGAGGATACGTTTCAGGTCATTCCCGCCCTGCGAGACGAGGGCGATGTCGCCTATGCGTTCAACCAGTATCACCTGATCTCTGCGCCCGTTGTCGATGACGAGGGGCGTTTGATCGGGGTGATCACCATTGATGACGCCATGTCGGTGCTGGACGAGGAACACGAAGAAGACATCCTGCGTCTGGCCGGTGTGGGCGAAGGGTCGCTGTCTGACCGTGTGATCGAGACGACCAAGCAGCGGTTGCCCTGGCTGGCGGTGAACCTGGTGACGGCCATCGCGGCCTCTATGGTGATTTCGCAGTTCGAGGCGGCGATCGCGCAGATCGTGGCGTTGGCGGTGTTGATGCCCATTGTGGCCTCAATGGGGGGGAATGCCGGGACGCAAAGTCTGACCGTGGCCGTGCGCGCCATCGCGACCCGGGATTTGACCGGATCGAACGTCTGGCGCGTGATCCGGCGTGAATGTCTTGTGGGGCTGGTGAATGGCCTGATTTTCGCGATCATCATGGGGATCGTCGGGATCCTGTGGTTCGGGTCACCCGCGCTTGGCTATGTGATCGCGACGGCGATGGTGATCAATATGGTCGTGGCGGGGCTTGCGGGGACGGGCATCCCGATCCTGCTGGAACGTTTCGGCGTGGATCCGGCCCTTGCCTCTGGTGCTTTTGTGACGACGGTGACGGATGTCGTGGGCTTCTTCGCCTTTCTGGGGCTGGCGGCGGCGGTCTTGCTGTGATGGATATGGCAGCGGTCAAGGCGGCAGCGCGCAAGGCGGCCTTCGCCCGTCGCAAGCCGCTGTTTGATGGTGCCAACGCCGCGCAAGCCGGCTATCTGAGCGAAGTGCTCGCGGGGTATCGCGGCGTCCCGCTGTCCGGTTTTCTACCCATACGCACAGAGATTGACCCGCGCCCCGCCATGGCCGAGGCGGCGGCCCATGGCCCCGTGGGCGTGCCGGTGATCATGGGCGCGGCGCAGCCCTTGCGGTTTTCGCGCTGGACCCCGGATACCCCTTTGGTGGACGGTGCCTTTGGCGCTCAGATCCCCGCTGTCGAGGATGTCTTTGACCCTGAAATCGTGATCGTGCCCCTGCTGGCGTTCAACCGCACTGGCGGGCGACTGGGGTATGGCGGCGGGTTTTATGACCGCACCCTGGAACAGTTGCGTGCGCGGCGGGCGACCTTGGCGATCGGTTTTGCCTTTGCGGGGCAAGAGGTTGACGATCTGCCGCTTGAACCCACCGACCAGCCGCTTGATCTGATCGTGACAGAGACGGGCGTGATCGAGATCGCCTAGGCGCGCCCGCACCCCGCGCGCAAAAACCGCAGCTCCGCCCCTTGCCCTCGGGCGCTGCGCAGCCTAACGCTTGGGGCATGAAAATACTCTTCCTCGGCGATGTCATGGGCCGCGCGGGCCGCCGCGCAATCAGCGAAAACCTTCCCCGTTTGCGGACGGAATGGAAACTGGATTTTGTGGTGGTGAACGGTGAAAACGCCACCTCTGGCATGGGGCTGTCTGGCAGCCACGCCAAAACGCTGCTGGACGCAGGGGCCGATTGTTTGACCTTGGGTGACCACGCCTTTGACCAAAAAGACATGCTGAGCTTTATCGAGCAGGAGCCGCGTGTCATCCGGCCGCTGAATTTTTCGAAAAACGCACCGGGCAAGGGCGCGCGCCTGTTCGCCGCCAAGAACGGGCGCAAGGTGCTGGTCACCCAGGCGCTTGGTCAGGTCTTCATGAAACGCCCCTTTGACGATCCGTTCTCGGCGCTTGAACCCGTGCTCAAGACCCACCCTCTGGGCGGCATGGCATCGGCGGTGATTGTGGATATGCACTGCGAGGCGACTTCGGAAAAGATGGCGATGGGGCATTGGTGTGATGGCCGCGCCAGCCTTGTTGTGGGCACGCATACCCATGTGCCGACGTCTGACGCGATGATCCTGCCGGGCGGGACGGCCTATCTGACAGATGCAGGAATGAGCGGCGATTACCATTCGGTGATTGGCATGGAGAAAACAGAGCCTTTGCGCCGCTTCATTACCGGCATGCCCAAAGACCGCTTCACCCCCGCCAACGAAGAAGCGACCCTATCCGGCGTCTATATCGAAACCGACGACCGCACCGGCAAAGCGACCCGTATCGTGCCCGTGCGTCAGGGCGGCAAGCTGCAGCAAAGCGCGCCCTGACCGCGTTGCGGCTGGCACGCTCTAGACCCGTATCCGGAATAGCGCAGGGCAGGCGCATCTGACGCTTGCCCCAAGGCGACGCTTGCCGTGGACGTTGCAATCAACGACACTGCAGTTTGATTTTCATCTGCCCAAGGCCGGATATACCTGAATGGACTTTCTAAACCTGTCGGATAGCACCTCTGCCATCCTGGCATTGACCGTCGTTGTGATCATGTTCGTCATGTTCCTGCGCGAATCCCTCCCGACCGAGGTCGTGGCGCTATCGGGGGCGGCCATCATGCTGGCGCTTGGCATCTTGCCCTATGACGATGCGCAGGCGGTGCTGCAGAACTCTGCCCCCTGGACCATTGCCGCGATGTTCATCGTGATGGGCGCGCTGGTGCGCACGGGCGCGCTGGATGTGCTGACGCGCATGGCTGAACGCTATGCCAAGACGCATCCGAAAACGGCGGTGGTGGGCGTGATCGTGGCGGTCATGGCGGCCTCGGCGGTGATGAACAACACGCCTGTGGTGGTGGTGATGATTCCGGTCGTGGTGCAGCTCAGCCAGACGCTTGGCACCAAAGCCTCCAAACTGCTGATCCCGCTGAGCTATGCGGCGATCATGGGCGGCTCCCTGACGCTGATCGGGACCTCGACCAACCTTCTGGTGGACGGTGTCGCACGGTCGCAGGGGCTGGAGCCGTTTGGCATTTTCGAAATCCTGCCCATCGGTCTGGTCGTCTGCGCCTGGGGCCTGATCTATATGGCCGTCTTCGCCCCCAAACTACTGCCCGCGCGCGACAGTATGGCGAATATGCTGTCGGACCGCTCCAAGATGAAGTTCTTCACCGAAGCCGTGATCCCGCCCGACTCCAACCTGATCGGGCGCGAGGTGCTTGACGTGCAGCTGTTCAAACGCGAAGGCGTGCGGCTGATCGACGTGGTGCGCGGCGATCAGTCGTTGCGCCGCGATCTGGCCGGTGTCGAACTGCGGGTCGGTGACCGTGTGGTGCTACGCACCCAGATGACAGAGCTGCTCAGCCTTCAGGCCAATAAAGAGCTCAAGCGCGTCGATCAGGTCTCGGCGGTGGAAACCTCGACCGTAGAGGTGCTGATCACGCCGGGCTGCAAGATGGTGGGCCGCACCCTCGGCGCGCTGCGTCTGCGGCGGCGCTATGGGGTGTACCCTTTGGCGGTACACCGGCGGAACCAGAACATCGGTCGCCAGCTTGACGACCTCATCGTCAAGGTCGGTGACACGCTGCTGCTTGAAGGCGCGATGGAGGATATCCAGCGCCTTGCCTCGGATATGGATATGGTCGACGTCTCGCAGCCGTCGGCACGGGCCTTCCGGCGGGGGCATGCCCCGATCGCCATCGCGGCGCTGGTGGGAATCGTGGTCTTGGCCGCGCTGAACGTCGCGCCGATCTTGCTGCTGGCGGTGCTGGCCGTGGCGTTGGTCCTGGTCACGGGCTGTATCGACGCGGAAGAGGCCTTCAGCTTTGTCGATGGCCGTCTGCTGGCGTTGATCTTCTCGATGCTTGCGGTCGGGGCAGGGTTACAAAACTCCGGCGCGATCAGCCTGATCGTTGACAATATCGCACCCTTCCTCGGCACGCTGTCGCCTTTCTATGTGATCTTCGCGGTGTTCCTGCTGACCACAACCCTGACAGAGATCGTGTCGAACAACGCGGTGGCGGTAATCATGACACCGATTGCCATCAGCCTGGGGTCCGCACTTGGCATGGACCCGCGCCCCTTGGTCGTGGCGGTGATGATCGCGGCGTCTTGCGCCTTTGCCACCCCCATCGGCTATCAGACCAATACGCTGGTCTATGGGCCGGGCGGCTACCGTTTCACCGACTTCATGCGCATTGGCATTCCGCTCAACCTGTCGATGTCGCTGCTCGTCTCCATGATGATCCCGCTCTTCTGGTAGCACTGTTCCCGCGCTTCCAAATGGCAAAAATCCCGGGGGTCCGGGGGCTGGCCCCCGGCTCTTTCACTTGGCTCTGCCTCTAAAGCGGCCAGAAGACCAGAATAGCCGGAATGGACACCGCGACGACGATGATCTCAAGCGGCAGGCCCATGCGCCAGTAATCGCCAAAGCTATAGCCCCCGGGACCAAGGATCAGCGTGTTGTTCTTATGCCCAATGGGCGTCAGGAACGCGCTCGATGCGGCGACGGCGACCGCCATCAGGAACGGGTCGGGCGAGACATCAAGGCTTGCCGCCATCTGGATGCCCACGGGGGCGGCGACGATGGTGGTGGCGGTGTTGTTCAGCACATCCGACAGGGTCATGGTGACCAGCATCAGCACCGTCAGCACCACCCATGCGGGCAGCCCTCGGGTCAATCCGACAAGCGCGCCGGCAATCAGCTCCGTCCCGCCAGAGCTTTCGAGCGCCGCCCCCAGCGGGATCATAGACCCCAGCAAGACGACGACCGGCCATTCGATATGGGTGTACAGCTCCGACAGCGGGACGATCCGCGCCAGCACATAGGCGATGACGACCAGCCCCAGGGCGACGGGCAGGTAGATCAACCCAAAGCTCGCCGCCGTGACCGCGCCGCCAAACAGACCGATGGCCAGCCAGACTTTGTGGTTTTCGGTCACCGCCAACCCGCGGTCAGCAAGAGGCAGCACGCCCAGCCATTCGACCACATGGGACGCGGTATCGCGCGGCACGAGCAGCAGCAGAATATCCCCCACCTGCAGCTCGGTCTTGCGCAGTTGCGAGGTAATGCGTTTGCCGCGCCGCGATACCCCCAGCAGCACGGAGCGCTGCCGCCACGACAGGCCAACCGCCTGAGCCGACCGGCCGTTCAGGCGGGAATCGCTGGTGACCACGACCTCGATGATCTCGACCCCTTCGCCATCGGCGCGCAGGCGGTCTTCGCGGTCGGCGTCGGCGACATGCAGGTCCAGCGTGCTGCGGAATTCGTCCAGCGCATCGGGGGTCGCCTCAAGCACCAGCGCGTCGCCCGCGCGCAGGGGCAGGTTGCGTGACTGGCCATAGCGACGCTTGCCGTCCCGGATCACCCCCAGCATGGCGACATCGGCCTTCTCGGCTGCGTCCTGAAGCTCTGCCAGACGTTTACCGATCTGGGCATTGCCTTCGGGGATCGTCAGCTCTGCCAGATAGGGGGACAGGTCTTCGGGGCCCAGCACGTTGTTCTCGCGCTGCGGGATAAAGCGCCAGCCGATCAGCGCGACAAAGGCCAGCCCCGCCGCCGCTGCAATCCCGCCGACAGGGGCGAAATCGAACATGCGAAACGGTTCGCCAAGGGATTCCTGTCGGATCGAGGCGATGATGATATTGGGCGGCGTCCCGATCAGCGTCGCCATGCCGCCAAGGATCGTGGCAAAGCTCAGCGGCATCAGGCTCAACCCCGGGGACCGACCGGCTTTGCGGGCGGTCTGGATGTCGACCGGCATCAGCAGCGCGAGGGCTGCGACGTTGTTCATGAAGGCTGACAGCACCCCGCCGATGACCCCCATCAGCGTGATATGCCCGCCAAGGCTGCGCGAGGCATCGACCAGGGTGCGGGTGATCAGCAACACCGCGCCAGACCGCGTCAGCCCCGCCGATACGATCAGCACCAGCGCGACCACCAGCGTCGCAGGGTGACCAAAGCCGGCAAAGGCGTCCTTGCTGTCGACGACCCCCAGCACCACGGCAACCATCAGCGCGGCAAAGGCGACAAGGTCATAGCGGAACCGCCCCCACAAGAGCATGCCGAACACGGCGGCAAACAGGGTGAACAGGATGATTTGATCGGTGGTCATGTGGGCGTACCTTGCGTGAACTGCGACCAAAGCCCTAGCAGCCGCCCGCGCGCCTGTCTGCCCCAAACCCGGCCATACCGCCCGCGTGCGCGGTGGCTTGTTCAGGCGCGTGGGGTGCCGTATAGAGAGCCAACCGAGAATTTTAGCATGTGAGGTCACCATGGCAGGTCACTCAAAATGGGCAAATATCCAGCACCGTAAGGGCCGTCAGGACAAACTGCGCGCCAAGGTGTTTTCCAAGCTCTCCAAAGAAATCACCATCGCGGCGAAGATGGGCGAACCCGATCCGGACAAGAACCCGCGTCTGCGTCTGGCGGTGAAAGAGGCCAAGGGCCAGTCCATGCCCAAGGACAACATCGAACGCGCGATCAAGAAAGCCGTCGGCGGCGAGGGCGAGGATTACGAAGAAATCCGCTATGAAGGCTACGGCCCCAATGGTGTTGCCGTCATCGTCGAGGCGATGACCGACAACCGCAACCGCACCGCATCGACCGTGCGGTCCACCTTCACCAAGAACGGCGGCAATCTGGGCGAGACAGGCAGCGTCGGCTTCATGTTCGACCGCAAGGGCGAAATCACCTATCCCGCCAGCGTTGGCGATGCCGACACCGTGATGATGGCCGCCATCGAAGCGGGCGCGGAAGACGTCGAAAGCTCGGATGACGGGCATGTGATCTGGTGCATGGATACCGACCTGAACGATGTCAGCACCGCGCTGGAGGCCGAGTTGGGCGAATCCGACAGCACCAAGCTGGTCTGGCGTCCGACCACCACGACCGAAATGGATCTGGAAGGGATGGAAAAGCTGATGAAGCTGATCGACGCCCTGGAAGACGACGACGACGTGCAGCGGGTCACCGCGAACTTCGAAGCCTCTGACGAGGTGATGGAGCAGCTGTAACATTTACGCCCCGCCTTTGACCCATGTCGCGGCGGGGCTTTGCTTTGGCGGGGGGCGGGTGCGTCACGCGCCCGCGAGACACAAAAAAACCGCCCCTGGCTTAGCTGCGGGGCGGTTTTTTTGTGTCAGCGTTTGGGGCCGAATTTATCCCAAAAGGCGCGCCATGCGAAAAAGACCACCCCAGGCCGGTTTGGCCGTGGTGTCGCGCACGCGCTGCTGCGAAATAGAGGCGAGGACGCGTTTGACCTCGTTGAGGTGCCCCAAGGCCTTTGATCCGCCTGCGCTTGCCTGAACGCTCAGGATCTTGGACTGTGTGTGCAGGGCTGCTTCGATAAGCGCCAATTCATCTTGGCTGATTTCCAGCTTCTGTTTGTCGTCGAACATGACATTATTCCTTGGTTGTATGCGGGTCAGATAGGCGCTGTATCTGTGGTTCGCTAGTAGTAACGGGCCCAATCACGCAAATGTTTCGCGGCCGCAACAATAAAGTTGGGGTTGCAGGGGATGAAAATTTATTTTTGGGTGGGGTCCGGCGGTGCATCTTGCCCGAGACCGGCCCAGATTCCCGACGGAGCTTTTGACATATGACCGCCTTCTTTCCCGGCTTTGCCTTGGGCCTGACCTTGATTCTGGCTATCGGGACGCAGAACGCCTTTGTCTTGCGCCAAGGCTTGCGGTTGCAGCATGTCTTTTGGGTCTGCCTGACCTGCGCCTTGTCAGATGCGGTGCTGATCGCCGCAGGGGTGGCGGGGTTCGGTGCGCTGGCAACGGCGGTGCCGTGGTTCGAAACGCTGATGCGCTACGGCGGGGCGGCGTTCCTGATCTGGTACGGTTTCCAGAATGCGCGATCGGCTTGGCAGGGCGGCCATGCGCTCGCCGCTGACGGGGCCGCGCAAACCAGCCTGCGCCGCACGATCCTGACCCTGCTCGCGCTGACCTGGCTGAACCCGCATGTTTATCTTGATACCGTCGTGCTGCTGGGGTCCATCGCCGCGCAATATGAAAGCCGCCTTGCCTTCGGGGCAGGTGCGGTCACGGCGAGCTTTGTTTTCTTTTTCAGCCTGGGCTATGGCGCGCGCCTGTTGGGGCCGTTTTTCAGCAAGCCGCGCAGCTGGCAAATTCTGGATGGTGTGATCGCGCTGACCATGTGGGCGATTGCTTTGAAACTTCTGCTGATGTGACCTTGCCCTTGGGGAAGGGTTGGGGAATGTTGCGCCCATGACAACTGCACATCCCCAACGCCCCGTCACCGGTATCTTCTGGATGGTCGTGACCGGCCTGTGTTTCATTTGCGTGACCGCTTTGGTCAAACATATGGGCCCGCGCCTGCCGTCCTCCGAAGCTGCTTTTATCCGTTATGGCTTTGGCTTGGTGTTCCTGCTGCCCGCGATTGGCGCGCTGCGCGAGGCGAAGCTGTCGCGCCGCCAATGGGCGCTTTTTTCGGTACGCGGCGGGCTGCATGGGGTGGGCGTTATCCTGTGGTTCTACGCCATGACCCGTATCTCTATCGCCGAGGTGACGGCGATGAACTATCTTGCGCCGATCTATGTCACCATCGGGGCCGCGCTGTTTCTGGGCGAGAGCTTGGCCCTGCGCCGGATCATTGCGGTCGTGCTGGGGCTGGTCGGGGCCGCGATCATCCTGCGACCCGGGTTTCGAGAGCTGACCGGCGGGCATTTCGCGATGCTGATCGCGGCGGTGGTGTTTGGCGGGGCCTATTTGCTGGCCAAAGTGCTTGCGGATGAGGTGCGCCCGTCGGTCGTCGTCGCGATGATGTCGCTGTTCGTGACGCTGTTTCTGGCTCCCTTCGCGCTTGCCAACTGGATCACCCCTACGTGGGAAGAGATCGGAATCCTCGCCGCTGTCGCCTGTTTTGCAACCGCAGGCCACTATACCATGACGCTGGCTTTTGCCGCAGCACCGCTGACGGTGACCCAGCCGGTGACCTTCCTGCAACTGGTTTGGGCCACGGCGCTAGGTGCTGTCGTTTTTGCTGAACCCATTGATATCTGGGTCGTTCTCGGCGGGGCGGTGATCCTTGGGTCGGTGACGTTTATCACATGGCGCGAGGCGATGCTGAAACGTCAGATTACCCCTGCCACGCCGGCGACGAAATTCTAGCGACACCGCCGGCTGGGATATGGCTAAACCCTGAGTTGATCCGCTCTCAGGTTTTTATTGACTTGTCAGTCAATGAACGTAGGTTTGATGGCCAGACGCTATCAAACCACTAAGGATTCTTTATGCCCAAAGTCGGAATGGAGCCTATTCGCCGCGACGCCTTGGTCAAAGCGACGATTGCTGAAATCGGTGCTGCCCAGTCACTGGATGTGACGGTCGGCCAGATCGCGCGCCGCGCGGGGATGTCCTCGGCGCTGGCGCATCACTATTTTGGCGGCAAGGATCAGATCTTTCTGGCGGCCATGCGCTATATCCTGACGGAATACAGCGCCGAGGTCCGCCGCGAGCTGCGTCTGAACAAATCCCCGCTGGGACGGGCCGAGGCGATCATCCGCGCGAGCTTTGACGAAAGCTATTTCGATCCGGCAACGGTCAGCGCCTGGATGACGCTCTATGCCTCCTCGCGGACCAATACCGAAACCTACCGTTTGCTGGTGGTGTATCAAAAGCGGCTGCGGTCGAACCTGACCTATGCGCTGCGCCCGATCTCGGATGATCCGGCAGGGGATGCCGATACGCTGGCCGCCCTGATCGACGGGCTTTACC
This sequence comes from Sulfitobacter sp. EE-36, assembly GCF_000152605.1. Taxonomy (NCBI): domain Bacteria; kingdom Pseudomonadati; phylum Pseudomonadota; class Alphaproteobacteria; order Rhodobacterales; family Roseobacteraceae; genus Sulfitobacter; species Sulfitobacter sp. EE-36. Next base: position 1,808,005 of record NZ_CH959310.1, read on the forward strand.
TGCGTGCCGCCTTGTCGGACGAGGGCAGCGCCCGCGCCGCCAGTGACCGCGCCCTGTCGGTGCTTCATATGCTTGTGGAGACCAAAGAATGACCCAGCCCAATATCCTGATCCTGATGGTCGACCAGTTGAACGGCACGCTGTTTCCCGACGGCCCAGCTGACTGGCTGCATGCCCCGAACCTCAAAAAGCTGGCGGCGCGGTCGACGCGGTTCAAGAACGCCTATACCGCCAGCCCGCTGTGCGCGCCGGGGCGGGCGGCGTTCATGTCGGGGCAACTTCCATCGGCCACAGGGGTATATGACAACGCGGCAGAGTTCGCGTCGAGCGTGCCCACCTACGCCCACCATCTGCGGCGTGCGGGCTATCAGACCTGCCTGTCGGGCAAGATGCATTTCGTCGGCCCCGATCAGCTGCACGGGTTCGAGGAACGCCTGACCACCGATATCTACCCCGCCGATTTCGGCTGGACGCCGGACTATCGCAAGCCGGGGGAACGCATTGACTGGTGGTATCACAATATGGGGTCGGTGACCGGCGCAGGTGTGGCGGAAACCAGCAACCAGATGGAATATGACGACGCCGTGGCCTATGAGGCGACGCGCAAGATTTACGACCTGTCACGCGGTCTGGATCCGCGCCCGTGGTGTCTGACCGCCAGCTTTACGCACCCCCATGACCCCTATGTCGCGCGCAAGAAATACTGGGATCTGTACAACGATTGCGACCACCTGCTGCCCGAGGTGCCGGATCTGGGGTATGAAAATCAGGACAACCATTCGAAACGTATCTTTGACGCGAACGATTGGCGCAGTTTTGACATCACCGAACGCGACATCAAACGTTCGCGTCAGGCTTACTTTGCCAACATCAGCTATCTTGACGACAAGATCGGTGAGATCCTTCAAACGCTAGAGGACACGCGCCAAGAGGCGATCATCATCTTCTGCTCGGACCACGGCGATATGCTGGGCGAGCGGGGGCTCTGGTTCAAGATGAGCTTTTTCGAAGGGTCGTCCCGCGTCCCGATGATGATCGCCGCCCCGCAGATGGCACCCGGTTTGCAGACCACGCCGGTCAGCAATATCGACGTGTGCCCCACCGTCTGTGATCTGGCAGGCGTGTCTATGGACGAGGTGATGGAATGGACCACGGGGCAATCGCTGGTGCCCATGGGGCAGGGGGTGGAACGCACCGAACCCGTCGCCATGGAATACGCGGCAGAGGCGTCTTACGCGCCGATGGTGTCACTGCGTTACGGCAAGTGGAAGTTCAACCGCTGCGCGCTTGACCCGGACCAACTGTTCGATCTGGAAGCCGATCCGCACGAGCTGACCAACCTTGCCGAAGAACCTGCCCATCAGGGCACGCGGCTCACCCTGTCGGCCAAGGCCGACGCCCGCTGGGATCTGGCCGCCTTCGATGCCGATGTGCGCAAAAGCCAGGCCCGCCGCTGGGTCGTCTACGAGGCGCTGCGCAAGGGCGGGTACTATCCGTGGGATCACCAGCCGCTGCGCAATGCGTCAGAGCAGTACATGCGTAACCACATGGATCTGAACGTGCTGGAAGAAAACAAACGTTTTCCGCGCGGCGAATAGAACGACTGCCCAAGGGGTGCGGGCAACCAAACCAATAATGCACCCCCAACACGGAGGGACACAATGTTAACGACCATCATTTCGTTCGGGGTCATACTGGCTTTGGGCTTAACTATTTTTTGTACGATCAAGTGGTGGAACCTGCCGCTGACCGGCGTGACGCCGGTGCCGCTGTTCACCTTCATCGCGATCCTCTTCACGTCGGGGCTGGACGTGGGGCTGATCATGTTCCCGCTGGCCTTCGACTTTCCGCTTTATGCGGATACGGCGACCGAGCCGGCCTATGGGTTCACCAACCCGCTGGCGCTTGAATTCGGGTTCTGGGGCTTTCTGATCTGGACGTTCTACTTCCTGACGACCTTCTATTTCTGCGCCATCGAGCCGCGGGTGAAGTTCTTCGAGATCCCCGCGATCAAACTGCTGAACAACATCGTGATCATCACCACCTGCGCCTTCACCGGTGCGTTGTTCCTGATCTATATGCCCTATTACATCGCCGAGGTCGGCGACGGAGAGACGATCCTGCCGGTCTTCTACCTGATCTGCTTCCTCGTGATCCTGATTGCGGCCTTCAGCTCAACCGATCTGAAGTTCGTGCGTGTGCTGTCCGTCAGCTCGACCCTGCTGTTTCTGGCGCTGATCGCTTACATGTGGCTGAACGCCGGCATGGGATTGGGCGAATTTGCCTCCAGCGCCAGCAACCTTGGCGGCTATTTCGCGAATATCCACAAGTTCATCATCCCGCTGACGGATTACCACGAATTCTACCTGTTCTGGTGGTTCGCCTGGTCGATCATGATCGGGCAGTTCGTCAGCCGCTTTGTCGGCGGGCTGAAGACATGGCAACTACTGGCATCCTTGCTGGTATTCCCGTCGATCCCCTTGGGCTTGTGGTTCTCGGTGCTGTATTACTACCACCTGAACGGCATCGGCACCGCGGGCTTCCCGAATTGGGCCATGACCATCGTGGGCATCGTGTTCGTGATCAACTCTTTCGACAGTCTGATCCGGCTGTACACCGATAACCTCAACTTCACGACCGAACGCTTTGGCACGGTGTCTTACGTGCTGGCCAACGCCATCGGCCTGTTCGTGCTGACCCTGCTGTTCCAAAGCCAATGGCTGCAGATCCAGTGGGTCGGGACCATCGTGATCGGCATCTACCTGCTGGCGCTTGGCTATATGTTCTTTGTCAAACGCCGTCACCTGCACGGGCTGGATGGCAACGCAAATATCCCGGCCGAATAACCCTTAATCCTAAGCGGCCCCGCCATACGAGCGGGGCCCAACCGAAAAGAGAGACCTATGCAAACGCAACCCATCGCCAGCCATTTCATCAACGGCGAATATGTCGAAGATACCAACGGCACCCCGATCGAGGTGATCTATCCGGCCACGGGCGAGGTCATCGCGACCGTCTATGCCGCCACGCCGGAAATCGTCGAGAAAGCCATCACCGCCGCGCGGGACGCGCAGGCTGCTTGGGCCGCGATGACCGGCACCGAACGGGGCCGTATCCTGCGCCGCGCCGCTGACATCATGCGCGAACGCAACCACGATCTGTCGATCCTCGAGACGTATGACACCGGCAAACCCTATCAGGAAACCTCTGTCGCAGACGCCACCAGTGGTGCCGATGCGCTGGAATATTTCGGCGGTCTGGCGGCCTCGTTGACGGGGGAGCATATCCAGCTGGGCGAAGATTGGGTCTATACCCGCCGCGAACCGCTGGGGGTCTGTGTTGGCATCGGCGCATGGAACTATCCGACGCAGATCGCCTGCTGGAAAGGCGCACCGGCGCTGGCCTGTGGGAACTCGATCATCTTCAAACCGTCCGAGACGACGCCGCTTTGCGCGCTGAAAGTCGCGGAAATTCTGGTAGAGGCAGGGCTGCCCGCCGGTCTTTATAACGTTGTGCAAGGCATGGGCGAAGTGGGGGCCTCCCTTGTGACCGACCCGCGCGTCGATAAAGTCTCGCTCACCGGTTCTGTGCCCACGGGCCGCAAGGTCTATGCCGCGGCCGCCGAAGGCATCAAGCACGTCACGATGGAACTGGGCGGCAAGTCCCCCATGATCGTGTTCGAGGACGCCGATATCGAGAACGCCATCAGCGGCGCGATCTTGGGCAATTTCTACAGCTCGGGTCAGATCTGTTCAAACGGCACTCGCGTCTTCGTGCACCGCGACATCAAAGAGGCGTTCCTGAAACGCTTGGCCGAACGTCTGGACACCGCCGTGATCGGCGACCCGATGGACCCTGACACCAGCTTTGGCCCGATGGTATCGAAACGTCAGATGGAGATCGCGCTTGGCTATGTCGAAAAGGGCAAGGCCGAAGGCGCGCGTCTGGTCTATGGCGGGGCAGCAATCGACCGCGATGGCTTCTATATGCAGCCCACCGTCTTTGCCGATGTGACCGACGACATGTCCATCGCCCGCGAAGAGATTTTCGGGCCCGTCATGTCGGTGCTGGATTTTGAGACCGAGGCAGAGGTGATGGCCCGCGCCAATGCGACCGAATTCGGTCTCGCCGCCGGTGTGTTCACCAAAGACCTGTCCCGCGCGCACCGCGTCGCGGCGGGGTTCGAGGCGGGCACCTGCTATATCAACACCTATAACGACGCACCGGTCGAAGCTCCCTTTGGCGGCATGAAAAATTCGGGCGTGGGGCGCGAGAACTCCAAGGCGGCGATTGATCACTATAGCCAGTTGAAAACCGTCTATGTGCGCATGGGCGATATGGAGGCGCCTTTCTAGGGCGCTGATCCAACGCTGCGCTGACGCGTATGCGATAGATGGGCACGCATCCGGCCCAAGCTTTCCTTCGGCAACAAAGGGGGGGCTTGGGCAGGGCGTGCCGGAATATGCTGAGAGGTGCTTGAGGGATCGGTCTGATCCTCAAGTCACCTCGTCAATGTTGGGATGCGAGTCTTGCGCGCGCCAAGGACAATCCGCGCCGGGGGCGCGGGGCCTGCGGCCTCCTTGACCCGCGCAAGACTCACGGAAGGAAGGCGATAGGATGGAAGCTGAATTTATTATCGTAGGGGCGGGCAGCGCGGGCTGCGCGATGGCGTACCGCCTGGCCACGGCAGGGCGCAAGGTGATGGTGATCGAACATGGTGGCAGCGATGCGGGCCCGTTCATCCAGATGCCGGCGGCGCTGTCCTATCCGATGAACATGAAAACCTACGACTGGGGGTTCCAGTCCGAACCCGAACCGCATCTGAACAACCGTCGTCTGGCGACCCCGCGTGGCAAGGTGATTGGCGGATCGTCGTCGATCAACGGGATGGTCTATGTGCGCGGGCACGCGATGGACTATGACCACTGGGAAGAGCAGGGGGCCGACGGCTGGGGCTATGCCGATGTGCTGCCCTATTTCAAACGCATGGAAAGCTGGCACGATGGCGGCCACGGGGGCGACCCCGACTGGCGCGGCACTGACGGCCCGCTGCATGTCAGCCGTGGCCCCCGTGAAAACCCCTTGTTCGAAGCCTTTGTCGAGGCGGGCAAACAAGCGGGATACGAGGCGACCGACGATTATAACGGCGAAAAGCAGGAAGGCTTCGGCCCGATGGAGCAGACGGTCTGGAAGGGCCGTCGCTGGTCCGCAGCCAACGCCTATCTGCGGCCCGCGCAAAAGACCGGCAATGTCGAACTCGTCCGCGCCTTGGCGCAGCGCATTGTGATCGAAGACGGTCGTGCTATCGGGGTCGAGGTGCTGCGCGGTGGCAAGACCGAGGTGCTGCGTGCCAGCGGCGAGGTGATCGTCGCGGCGTCCTCCATCAACTCGCCCAAGCTGCTGATGTTGTCGGGCATCGGCCCTGCGGCCCATCTGGCAGAGCATGGTATCGACGTGGTCGCCGACCGCCCCGGTGTGGGGCAGAACCTGCAAGACCATCTTGAGCTGTATATCCAGATGGCCGCCAGCCAGCCGATTACGCTGTACAAGCACTGGAACATCTTTTCCAAGGCCGTGATCGGCGCGCAATGGCTGTTTACGAAAACCGGCATGGGCGCGTCGAACCAGTTTGAAAGCGCGGCTTTCATCCGGTCGAAGGCAGGGATTAAATACCCCGATATCCAGTATCACTTCCTGCCGATTGCCGTGCGCTATGACGGGCAGGCCGCCGCCGAAGGCCACGGGTTTCAGGCGCATGTGGGGCCGATGCGGTCGACCTCGCGCGGGTCTGTCACCCTGGCCTCGGGCAATCCGACCGACGCGCCGAAGATCTTTTTCAACTACATGTCGCAGGACAAGGATTGGGAGGAGTTCCGCACCTGTATTCGCCTCACCCGAGAGATATTTGCGCAGGACGCCTTCAAACCCTTCGTCAAACACGAGATCCAGCCGGGGGCCGATGTGCAAAGCGACGAGGAACTTGATGCCTTTATCCGAGAACATGCCGAAAGCGCCTATCACCCCTGTGGTACCTGCCGCATGGGCCGCGCCGATGACCCGCAGGCGGTGGTCGATCCGCAGGGCCGTGTAATCGGGGTAGAGGGGCTGCGCGTCGCCGACAGCTCGATCTTCCCGCGGATCACCAATGGCAACCTGAACGCCCCGTCCATCATGGTGGGCGAGAAAATCTCGGACCATGTGCTGGGGCTTGATCCATTGGCCGCGGCGAATGACGTGCCCTGGATCCACCCCGACTGGGAAACCGCGCAGCGCTAAGGCACTGCCCCCTCCCTTGGTCGAGAGGACACAAGTGTTAACGAAAGTTAACCTTGGTTAATATCTCTGGTTGATTGGG
>NZ_CH959310.1:1814436-2251569 GCF_000152605.1 Sulfitobacter sp. EE-36
ATGAAAGTCCTCCTTCATTCATGTTTCGCCGCGGCGCTGGTCGCCGTTTTCACGCAACCCGCTGCGGCGGTCGAACCGCGCCTGACGGGCGAGATCCGGGTGATCGACGGCGATACGATCGCATTGGGTGAGACGCGGATCCGGCTTTTCGGCATTGATGCGGTCGAAGGGGACCAGCCTTGCCGTGCCTCGGATGGGCGCGTGTTGAACTGCGGCGCTTGGGTGACGGCGCAGGTGCGCGCCACCTATGACGGTCAGCGGGCCGACTGCCAGCGGGTGGATACCGACCGCTATGGCCGGATTGTCGCGCGCTGTGCCGCCTTGGGGCAGGATATGGGGCAAGCTTTGGTCGCGTCGGGGCTGGCCTTTTCCTACGCGCGCTACAGCCGCGCCTATGTCGCAACCGAAGCGGCGGCCAAGCGGGCGGGACGCGGGGTACATGCCTATGAAACGCAGCGCCCTGATGCCTATCGCAAAGCCTCTAAAGCAGCGCCTAAGCCTGTCGCCTCGGCAGGGCCGGGCGGCTGTGTGATCAAGGGGAATGTCAGCAGCAAGGGCACGCGGATCTTTCACATGCCCGGACAGCACGACTATGACCGGACCGTGATCCGCACCGACAAGGGCGAACGCTGGTTCTGCAGCGCGGCGCAGGCGCGTGCCGCCGGATGGCGGGCGGCCAAGCGGTAAGCGGTCAATCCACCTGATAGGGCAGCACGTCGCGCAGGTTCGGGTCTACCACCAGCTGGCGTTCCAGCGGCGGCACAGACCGCTGGTGGCAATGTTTACGTTCGCAGATACGGCAGGATATGCCGATGGGTTCAAACGCAGAAGCGCGGGTCGTGTCCATCCCGTCGGCATAGACCAGCGCAGGCGCGTGGCGCACCTCGCACCCCAGCGAAATCGCATAGCGCCGCACCGGCGCGCCAAACCGCCCCGCCGGCTTCGAGATGTCCCGCGCCAGCGAGATATAGCGTACCCCGTCCGGCGTTTCGGCCAGCTGACGCAGGAAGCGGCCCGGCGTTTCAAAGGCGCTGTGCACGTTCCACAGGGGGCAGGCCCCGCCGAACCGCGCGAATTGCAGACGGGTGGCCGAATGGCGTTTGGTGATCGTGCCCGCCTGATCCACCCGGACAAAGAAGAACGGAATCCCCTTTGACCCGGGGCGTTGCAGCGTCGACAGCCGGTGCGCGACCTGTTCGATCGATGCTCCGAAATCAGAGGCCAGCACCTCGAGGTCGTGGCGGCAGCTTTGGGCGCGCTCCAGAAACCGGGCGTAGGGCATCAGTGCGGCCCCGGCAAAGTAGTTCGCCAGCCCCATCTTCGCGATGTCACGGGCCGCGGGGCTGTTGAAACGCGCGAAATCCAAGGTTGCCTCAAGCAGGTCGTTCTGGCGCACAAGGGCGACCTGCAGCAGCATCTGGAACGTCTGTGTTGCTTGCGAGGCGCGGGCCGAGACATGCAACACGCCGCTGGCTGGATCATAGCGGCGCAGGGCGTCTGTCTCGTCGAAGGCGACGGTGATCCCTGCGCTGGACAGCGCCTCTAGCGTGGTGTCGCGCAGGCTTTGGCCGGTGCCGGTGTCGCGGGCGAAGTACTCGGCGGCGCGGTCCACGGCATCCAGATAATTGTCGCAATAATGGAAGAAGTCGCGCACCTCTTCCCACGGGCTGGGGGAGGGGCGGGCATCTTCGCGGCCCAAGGCTTCGTCCAGATAGGCCAGCCGTTCTTGGGTCTGGCGGTGGCTTTGGTGCAGCTTGATGAACGCCCGCGCCAACCCCGGCGCGTTGGAGGCCGCAAGCTGCACATCGGCCAGCGGCAGCACATCGCCCTCGAACACCGGATCGGACAGGACTTCGCGCATGTCGCTGACCAACCGTTCGCTGTCCCCGCTCGACAGTTCGGTGACATCCATCCCGAATTCAGACGCCAGCGCCAAGACGACCGTGGTGCTGACAGGTCGGTTATTATTCTCCATCTGGTTCAAGTACGGGAGGGATACGCCAAGCCGCGCGGCGAATTCTTTCTGGGTATGAGCCAGATTTGTGCGCAGCTCGCGCAGTTTTGCGCCAGCGTATAGCTTTTGGATCGCCATCAGGGTGGGGCCTTTGCAAAGTTACCGGTTCTGCAAAGCGTATCTTTGCAAACTAGCGGCGGCAAGGCCCGTCAGGCGATACCAAGCGCCCGTTCACGGCGGATCACGACCAAGATCGACGCGACGCCCGCGACGGCGGTAGCCAGCATGATCCAGAGCAGCGGATAGGCTCCGGTCTCCTCGCTCAGCAGGGCACCGGCCAAAATGCTAAGTCCCGCACCACCGCCAATCATGATCGCGCCGCCAAGCCCGGATGCCGTGCCCGCCAGATGCGGGCGCACCGACAACAGGCCCGCGGTGGCATTGGGGATGCACAGCCCGTTGCCAAGCCCAACCAGCGTCATCATCCCGAAGAACGACAGCGGCGATCCATAGCCCAGCAGGAAGATCATCATCGACACCGACCCGCCAATCGCATTGGCCAGACAGCCCCAAAGCACCAGCGTGTTGACGCCGACCACGGTCGCTTTGCGGGCCGTGATAAAGTTGCCAAGGAAATAGCCCACGGCGGGCGCGCCGAAATAGATGCCAAGCTCGGCCGGTTCCATGCCGAAAACGACGCTGCCCACGAAGGGCGCGCCGCCAAGGTAGGCAAAGAACGCACCCGAGCAGCAGGCCGCCGCCATCGAGTACCCCCAGAACCGCGGAGAGCCGAGTAGCTCGGGGTATTCGGCGAATTGCTGGGTCAGCGTACGCCCTGACGCGACGTGGGTCTCGCCAAGGTCGAACCATGTGATCGCCAGTACCAGCGCCCCGATCCAGAACATCGCCCAGAAGGTCGCCTGCCAGCCGAAGGACTGCTCCAGCAACCCGCCCACAGCGGGGGAGATCATGGGCACCAGCGCCATGCCCATCGTGACATAGCCGATCATGGAGGCGGCTTTATCTTGGGCGAACATATCGCGCACCACGGCGCGGCTCAGCACCATCGACACGGCGACGATGGCCTGCACGCAGCGGAAGGCAAGAAACACAGCCGTCGTGGGGGCGTAGATACAGCCCACCGTCGCGACCATATATATCGCCAACCCCCATAGCAGCACATTGCGGCGGCCCAGATTGTCCGAAATCGGGCCGATCAGCACCTGCAGTACCGCGCTACACAGCAGATAAAGCGGCACGGAAAGTTGCATCACAGCGTAATCGGCGTCGAAATATTCAGCCATAGCGGGAAGGCTTGGCAAGAACATATTCATCGCCAGCGCCCCGATCCCCGACAGAAGGATCAGCGTGGAAATATGCGGGGGGGATGTTTTATCCAGAAAACGGACGGGGTTATCCTTGATCATTGCATATCAGTATGCCTGCGGTTGCATCTTGTCTATCCAGAACCATACGGTAACCGAACGATTTGCAAGTTTTCAATTAGCAAAGAGAAGGGTGTATAGTTTTTGCAAATTTGCAAAAATGCGCTTTGGTTCGCGCGGGGGCGGCGTTACGGTGGCGGAAATCTTATAGAGGTGCGTGATGAAAGATATTCTGGAACAGCTTGAAACCCGCCGCGACGACGCCCGACTGGGCGGAGGGCAAAAGCGCATTGATGCGCAGCACGCCCGTGGCAAGCTGACCGCCCGCGAGCGGATCGACCTGTTGCTTGATGATGGGTCGTTTGAAGAATTCGACATGTTCGTCACCCACCGCTGCACCGACTTCGGGATGGAGCAGCAAAAACCCGCAGGTGACGGCGTTGTCACCGGTTGGGGCACGATCAATGGCCGTCTGGTCTATGTCTTCAGTCAGGATTTCACGGTCTTTGGCGGATCGCTGTCCCAGACCCACGCGCAGAAGATCTGCAAGATTCAGGATATGGCGATCCAGAACGGTGCGCCTGTCATCGGGATCAACGATTCCGGCGGTGCGCGTATTCAGGAAGGCGTCGACAGCCTCGCGGGTTATGCCGAGGTGTTCCAACGCAATATCGAAGCTTCTGGTGTGATCCCGCAGATCAGCGTGATCATGGGGCCATGTGCGGGCGGGGCGGTCTATTCCCCTGCGATGACTGACTTTATCTTCATGGTTAAAGACACGTCCTATATGTTTGTGACAGGCCCTGACGTGGTCAAAACCGTGACCAACGAACAGGTCACCGCAGAGGAATTGGGCGGCGCGACGACGCACACGCGCAAATCCTCAGTCGCGGATGGCGCGTTTGAAAATGACGTCGAAGCACTGGCCGAGGTGCGTCGTCTGGTCGATTTTCTGCCTGCCAACAACCGCGACCTGCCACCCGTGCGCCCGTTCTTTGACGAGCCCGACCGGATCGAGGCATCGCTTGATACATTGGTGCCCAGCAACGCCAACACGCCCTATGACATGAAAGAGCTGATCCACAAGCTTGCGGATGAAGGCGACTTTTACGAAATTCAGGAAGACTTTGCCAAGAACATCCTGACCGGCTTTATCCGTATCGAAGGGCGCACCGTGGGTGTGGTCGCGAACCAGCCGATGGTGCTGGCGGGCTGCCTTGATATCGACAGCTCGCGCAAGGCAGCGCGGTTTGTGCGCTTCTGCGATGCGTTTGAAATTCCGATCCTGACGCTGGTGGACGTGCCCGGCTTTCTCCCCGGTACTGGGCAGGAATATGGCGGCGTAATCAAACACGGTGCCAAGCTGCTGTTCGCCTATGGCGAAGCGACGGTGCCGATGGTGACGGTCATCACCCGCAAAGCATATGGCGGCGCGTATGACGTGATGGCGTCCAAGCACCTGCGGTCCGACTTCAACTACGCGTGGCCCACAGCCGAGATTGCCGTGATGGGGGCCAAGGGCGCGACAGAGATCATCCACCGTGCCGATCTGAACGACCCTGAAAAGATCGCGCGCCATACCGCCGATTACGAAGAGCGTTTCGCGAACCCCTTTGTCGCGGCAGAGCGTGGCTTTATCGACGAGGTGATCCAGCCGCGTACCACGCGCAAGCGGATTGCCCGCGCCTTTGCCTCGTTGCGCAACAAGAAAGCCGCGATGCCTTGGAAAAAGCATAACAACATCCCGCTCTAACGTCGTTTAATCCATATCCCTCGCGGTGCCTTTGCAGGTGCCCGAGGGGCAGGAGACCGCTTTGGTAACCGATCACCCCTCTCTTTCCGCGTCATTGCCCTTCGGGCTGCATCCAGCGGGTGCGGCACTGAAGTGGCTTGCGGTTTGCGCAGCTTTCGCCACGGCCTCTGCCGCGGCGCAGCCGGTCGAGGTGCCGTCGGGCGAAAGCATCGAATTGCAAGAGGTGCTGATAGACGAGGTGGGCGTGCAGACATGGCTGCGCTTCCGTTTTGTCGCCCCTTATATCGCGCGCGATACGGGCGCTGTGGACTTTGCGCAGGTTGGGGCCGATATGACCTATCTGTGCGACGCGCTGGCCATTCCCTACATGGCGCAACATGCGCTGGACGGAGAGGTCATCGTGATCTCTTTGGCTGATCGCGTCACGGAATTCGGGGTGTCCGACCCCGATGCGACACAGTTTTTCGAGGCATTTCGCCTGAGCAACGACACCTGTATCTGGGAGGGCCTTTGATGCACCCACAACATCTTGCGAGCGCTGCGGCACCAGCGCGCCGAACTGCGGCTTTGGCGTCACATCTGGCCGCATTGGAAAGCACACCGTATGCAACGCCAATGAACTGCGATAATGTCGCGGCGGGGAATACCGACGTATTTCTTACTTTAACATCGGGGTCTGATTGGCATGAGGCAGTGCCGGGCCCTTTAAACAGTGACAGGAGACTTAGATGTCCAAGAGCATCACAATGCTGGCCGCATTCGGCCTTATCGCAGCCGTTGCGGCATGCGCACCCAAGCAGCAAGAAGAATATGTCGTGGTCGCACCCGAGCCCATCTCGGTTGAGCCCGTGTACACAGGCAAGTACAAGTAATGCTTGTCGGGGACAGGCCTCTGCGCCTGTCTCCAACCCCTCTGCGGCATGTAGCGCAGGGGTAGCACCGCGCATCGCCCTCGCAGTCTGGGGGGTATCATGCTGAAACATCGCGGTTTTCCGGGGCGTATGCCCGGATCAGACTATCAATTCGTTATCCGTCGCGCCAATCCGCGTGGGGTCACCCCGCTGACCCGTCGCGAACGCCGTTCCGACCGCAAGGCGGCGGACCGTCGCGTTGACACGGCCTTTATGCGCGCGCTGTGGGAAGCCTTCGGCGACCAGCCGTTCGAAAGGGGCAATCTGGACGCGGGGCGTTTGTCTTGGCTCTTTGGTCGCGAGGTCGTCGCGGTAGACGACCCCTTTGATCCAGCCGACTATGACGCGATGCTGGTCATCAACGAAGCCCTTGCCCGGGCGTCTTTCCCCGACGCGTTCGAGGATTGATGATGCGTGTCGCCCCCTTCCGTTCGGCTGCTTTTTGCCACATGCGCGGCATGTTGGGCGGTAATTTGCCCGTCGGGGCAGGGGCGCGCGCCGTTATTCAAACCGCGGTGGAACCTTCTGCGAAACCATGCGTTTATCAGTATCACATCGCGAATAACGCACGATCAATAAAAGGTTTAATCCCATGTCCATCAAAACAATTCTTCTCGCCGTTACTGCGTCCGCTGGCCTCGCTGCATGCGGTGACACGCTGGGCGAACAAGCGCTCGGCGGTGGTGTCGTGGGTGCCGGTGCAGCAGCCGTCACAGGCGGTAGCCTCGCGCAAGGCGCGGCCATCGGTGCTGGCGCAAACGTACTGGCGTGCCAAACCGGCGCAGTGCGCTGCCAATAATCTGACATCTGCCGCGGCCTCGGATCGCGGTAGCTGCAGTGCCAAAGATTTTGCCCCGCTCAGCCGCGTGCTGATGCGGGGTTTTTCCGTTCACTCAAGACCAAAAGGGACAGTCGATGTTCAATAAGATCCTGATCGCCAACCGCGGCGAAATTGCCTGCCGCGTTATCAAGACCGCCAAGAAGATGGGCATCGAAACCGTCGCCGTCTATTCCGACGCTGATGCGCAGGCGCTGCATGTCCAGATGGCCGATGAGGCGATTCACATCGGCCCGCCTGCCGCGAACCAGTCGTATATCGTGATCGACAAGATCATGGACGCGATCAAGCAGTCGGGCGCGCAGGCTGTACACCCGGGCTATGGCTTCCTGTCCGAGAACGCGAAATTCGCCGAGGCGCTCGAGGCCGCTGGCGTCGCCTTTGTCGGCCCCCCTAAGGGCGCGATCGAGAAAATGGGCGACAAGATCACCTCCAAGAAAATCGCGCAGGAGGCCGGTGTTTCCACGGTCCCCGGCTATATGGGGCTGATCGAAGACGCGGATGAGGCGGTGAAGATCTCGAACGAAATCGGCTATCCGGTAATGCTGAAGGCCTCTGCCGGTGGGGGCGGCAAGGGGATGCGTATCGCGTGGAACGACGAAGAGGCCCGCGAGGGGTTCCAGTCGTCCAAGAACGAGGCTGCCAACAGCTTTGGCGATGACCGTATCTTTATCGAGAAATTCGTCACCCAGCCGCGCCACATCGAAATTCAGGTGCTTTGCGACGCCCACGGCAATGGCATCTATCTGGGCGAGCGCGAATGTTCGATCCAGCGCCGCAACCAGAAGGTCGTAGAAGAGGCCCCGTCGCCTTTCCTTGACGAAGCCACCCGCAAAGCCATGGGCGAGCAATCCGTCGCCTTGGCGCAGGCCGTTGGCTATACCTCTGCCGGTACGGTCGAATTCATCGTAGACGGCGACAAGAACTTCTACTTCCTTGAAATGAACACCCGTCTTCAGGTGGAACACCCCGTGACCGAGCTGATCACCGGTGTCGATCTGGTCGAACAGATGATCCGCGTCGCCAATGGTGAAAAGCTGACCATCACCCAGGACGATGTGAAACTGACCGGTTGGGCCATCGAAAACCGGCTTTATGCCGAAGATCCGTACCGCGGCTTCCTGCCCTCCATCGGGCGTCTGACGCGCTACCGTCCTCCGATGGAGATCGCGGCCGGTCCCTTGCTGACCAACGACAAATGGCAGGGCGATGCGCCAGCGGGTGACACGGCTGTGCGCAACGATACCGGTGTCTACGAGGGCGGCGAGATCTCGATGTATTACGACCCGATGATCGCCAAGCTGTGTACATGGGCACCGACCCGCGCCGAGGCGATTGAACGCATGCGCGTGGCGCTGGATAGCTTCGAGGTCGAAGGCATCGGGCACAACCTGCCGTTCCTCTCTGCCGTGATGGATCACCCGATCTTTGTCGAAGGCAACATGACCACCGCCTTCATCGCCGAACAATACCCCGACGGCTTTGATGGGGTAGAGCTGCCTGACGCAGAACTGCGCCGGATCGCGGCGGCCACCGCAGCCATGCACCGCGTCGGAGAGATCCGCCGGACTCGCGTGTCGGGCCGCATGGACAACCACGAACGCAAGGTCGGCACCGCCTGGAACGTCGCGCTGCAAGGCCAGTCGTTCGATGTGGAAATTCAGGCCGACCCAAAGGGCGCGACGGTGACCTTCGACGACGGCACTGCGCTGCGCGTCGCGGGCGACTGGACACCGGGCGACCAACTGGCCGAGATGACCATCGATGACGCACCGCTGGTGTTCAAGGTCGGCAAAATCTCTGGCGGGTTCCGCGTGCGGGCCCGTGGCGCGGATATGAAAGTGCATGTGCGCAACCCGCGTCAGGCCGAACTGGCCCGTCTGATGCCCGAGAAACTGCCGCCCGACACATCGAAAATGCTGCTGTGCCCCATGCCGGGTCTGGTGGTGAAGATCGATGTAGAGGTTGGCGACGAAGTACAGGAAGGCCAGAACCTCTGCACCATCGAGGCGATGAAGATGGAGAACATCCTGCGCGCCGAGAAGAAGGGCAAAGTGTCCAAGGTAAATGCCGCAGCGGGGGATAGCCTCGCTGTGGATGATGTCATCATCGAGTTCGAATAAGCGCCATGCCAGCCGTTGCCATCATGGGATACAACACGGCGCTGCGGGGGATCCCTTCGCAGCACCGGCCCATATTGCAGCGGCTGCTGGCTGTTCAGTCGAAGATTTTACCTGACTTTTCCTTGGCTTCGCGAATTTCGCGTTGCCGGATGGTCATTTTGTCGATGCTGCGGGTGATCTCGCGGACATCCCAGGGGCGGGGCTTGCGCAGCTTGATCCCGCCGTCTTTGCCCACCAGCACCAACATGAACCCGCGCGGCCGCATCCGCAGCCGCAACGGGCTGCGCGCGGCTGGATCGGTATCGGTCAGGACAATCACATCACGCTCGATCAGGTCTTCGGGCTGTTCGCGTAAAAGCTCCATTTGGGATTGGAAGGCGGGGTCATCCTCGCTGTCCGCAAAGACCAGAACCGGTCTTTTTTTCCAGTGGAATTCACTCAAATCTTCCATATCTGCGGGCAGGAACAACGTGGGAACCTCGGGTTCCGTGGCCGTTTGCGCCCCCGCCGAGACCGCAAACAATCCTGCAAAAACAAGGGCTATCACTGGTTTCATTTTGTCTCCTGTCCGTACAGATATAAGCTTGCGCGACGCAATTGCGATGCACAACCGGACATCTGCGCATATTAAGCACTCTGCAACAGGTTTGCGGGCATGACTGTGGCTCAAACTCTTAGTGGGCCACAGTGGCTGGCCCCCGTTCAAGGATTGGGCAAGCAGATCATGGATATTCTTCTTCACGTTGGTGCGCACCGTACAGGAACCACCAGTTTTCAACGCTATCTGGCGGATCACGCCGATCCCATCGCGGCGCAGGGCACCTGCGTCTGGGGGCCGCGCCAGACCCGTGGCGGGCTGTTTGCAGGGCTGTTTCCGGCGTCGGGAATGCTGGCCTCGGGGCCGAATTTGGTAAACGGGCGCGTGTCGCTGCTGATGGGCAAGGCGCGGGACCTCGGGGCGGATCAACTGCTGATCTCGGACGAGAATATGATCGGCTCGGCGCGCCATTCGGTGCGCAGCGGGCGGCTGTTTCCGGCCATTGGCGAACGTATGGCGCGGTTCGGGGCCAGCTTTGGCGGGCGCGTGACGCAGGTGGTGCTGACCATCCGGCAGACGGACCATTGGTGGGCCTCTGCGCTGGCCTATACCGTGGGGCGCGGGCATCCCGTACCGGATGCCGACCAGATTGACCGTATCGCTCATGACCGGCGCGGCTGGCGCGATGTCATCACCGATCTTGCCTGCGCCTTGCCCGAGGCGAAGATCAGCATCGCCCGCTATGACGATTACGCTGGCCGCCCCGATGCGCTGTTTACGCAGCTCACCGGTCGCGCTGCCCCCGCCACCACCCAAGGCTATTGGCTGAACCGCCGCCCGGACGAGGCCAGCCTGCGTGCGCAGATGGGCCCTGCCGCGGCAGGGCTGCGCAGCGACGGGCTGGGCAACTGGCACCCCTTTAGCGACGCGCAGGCCGCGGCCTTGCGTGAAACCTATGCGGACGATCTGTTCTGGCTGACAGCCGGTGCGGATGGTCTTGCCACCCTGACAGAGACCTCAACCGCCCCAAGAGCCGGCACAAGCTGGCCAGACGGCGATAGAAGAAAAGGACACCACCATGACAGCGGACAAAGAAAACTGGCGCAATCTGGCTGAGGCGGAACTGCGCGGGCGTAGCCTCGATGACCTGACGTGGCACACGCTGGAAGGCATTGATGTCAAACCGCTTTATACCGCGGAAGACACCGAAGGGCTGGACCATCTGGGCGGCATCCCCGGAGAGGCACCCTTTACCCGCGGGGTGAAGGCGACCATGTACGCCGGCCGCCCGTGGACGATCCGCCAATACGCGGGGTTCTCTACGGCAGAGGAATCGAACGCCTTTTACCGCCGCGCCCTTGCTGCGGGGCAGCAGGGGGTGTCGGTGGCCTTCGATCTGGCCACCCACCGCGGCTATGACAGCGACCACCCGCGCGTCGAGGGCGACGTGGGCAAGGCGGGCGTGGCCATCGATAGCGTCGAGGATATGAAGATCCTGTTCGACGGCATCCCGCTCGACAAAGTGTCGGTCTCCATGACGATGAACGGCGCGGTGATCCCGATCCTGGCGAATTTCATCGTCGCGGGCGAAGAGCAGGGGCATGATAAATCTGTGCTCTCGGGCACCATTCAGAACGACATCCTGAAAGAGTTCATGGTCCGCAACACCTATATCTATCCGCCCGAGCCCTCGATGCGGATCATCGGGGATATCATCGAATATACCTCGGACCACATGCCGAAGTTCAACTCCATCTCGATCTCGGGCTACCATATGCAAGAGGCGGGCGCGAACCTTGTGCAGGAACTGGCCTTTACCCTTGCCGATGGTCGCGAATATGTGCGCACGGCGATTGCGGCGGGCATGGATGTGGACCGGTTTGCACCCCGGCTGAGCTTCTTTTTCTGCATCGGCATGAACTTCTTTATGGAGGCCGCGAAACTGCGCGCGGCGCGTCTGCTGTGGTCGCGGATCATGGATGAATTCAAACCGAAGAACCCCAAATCCTCGATGCTGCGGACCCACTGCCAGACCTCCGGGGTGAGCCTTCAGGAACAAGACCCCTATAACAACGTGATCCGCACCGCCTACGAGGCGATGAGCGCGGTCCTGGGCGGCACGCAGTCGCTGCACACCAATGCCCTGGACGAGGCGATTGCCCTGCCCACCGATTTCTCCTCGCGCATTGCGCGCAACACGCAGTTGATCCTGCAGGAAGAAACCGGCGTTACCAATGTCGTCGACCCGCTGGCCGGCAGCTACTATGTCGAAAAGCTGACCGCCGATCTGGCAGACGCCGCATGGAAGCTGATCGAAGAAGTGGAAGAGCTGGGCGGGATGACCAAGGCCGTCGCCTCCGGCATGCCGAAACTGCGCATCGAAGAGGCCGCCGCCACCCGTCAGGCCAAGATCGACCGCGGCACCGAGGTGATCGTCGGGGTCAATAAATACCGCCGCGAGGTCGAGGACGAGATCGACATTCTGGATGTCGATAACGTCAAGGTGCGCGACAGCCAGATCAAGCGTCTCGAAGCGATCCGTAGCGCGCGTGACGAAAACGCCTGCAAAGCCGCCCTGGCCGAGCTGACCCGCCGCGCCGCAGAGGGCGGAAACCTGTTGGAAGGGGCGGTCGAAGCCGCCCGCGCCCGCGCCACCGTAGGGGAGATCAGCATGGCGATGGAAGAAAAATTCGGACGTCACCGCGCCGAGGTCAAGACATTGGCCGGCGTCTATGGCGCGGCCTATGAGGGCGACAGCGGCTTTGCGGAAATCCAGAAATCGGTCGAGGATTTCGCCGAAGCCGAAGGCCGCCGTCCGCGTATGCTGGTGGTCAAGATGGGTCAGGACGGGCACGACCGCGGGGCCAAGGTCATTGCGACCGCCTTTGCCGATATCGGGTTCGACGTGGATGTGGGGCCGCTGTTCCAGACCCCCGCCGAGGCCGCGCAGGACGCCGTGGACAACGACGTGCATGTCATCGGCATCTCGTCCCAGGCGGCGGGTCACAAAACGCTCGCCCCGCAGCTGATCAAGGCGCTGAAGGACCAAGGGGCCGAGGATATTCTGGTCATCTGCGGCGGGGTGATTCCGCAGCAGGATTACAAGTTCCTCAAGGATGCTGGGGTCAAGGCGATCTTCGGACCGGGGACAAATATCCCCAATGCCGCGCAGGATATCCTGAAGCTGATCCGTGCCGCACGCAGCTAAACGGGCGCGAGGGGGCTGTCTGCCCCCTCACACTCCCCCGAGGATTTGAACCATCTGGAAGCAGGACCAATGATCGAACTGGACCATCTTGCCGTCGCGGGCGAGAGCCTGAAAGCCGCGTCTGACATGGCCGCGCAGGTGCTTGGGGTGCCGTTGCAACCGGGCGGCGCACATGCGGTGTTTGGCACGCATAACCACCTGCTGGGGCTTGCTGATGCGCTGTATCTGGAGGCGATTGCCGTCGACCCCGACGCGCCTGCGCCTGCCTATGCGCGCTGGTTTGATCTGGACCGGTTCAACGGACCGGCGCGGCTGTCCAACTGGATTTGCCGCTGCGATGATCTTGAGGCGACGCTGGAAGCCTTGCCCGAAGGCTATGGCGCGCCGGTGGCGTTGCAGCGGGGGGATCTGCGCTGGCGTATGGCGGTGCCGGAAACCGGTATGCTGCCCTATGACAATTGTGCCCCTGCCTTGATGCAATGGGAGGGTGAGGCCCATCCGACCCAGCGGCTTGATGACTCTGGCTGTCGTTTGGTGACATTGACGGTCCAGCACCCGCAGGCAGAGACGTTGGCGGCAACGCTTGCCCCGATCCTCACCGATGCGCGCGTGGTGTTCGAGGTCGGGACACCGGCGCTGTCTGCCCGTTTTGACACGCCCGCGGGCCGCGCTGTGCTGGCGTGATCATCCGGCCAGCAACGGGCAGTGACGCCGGGGCGGTGACGGCCCTGTGGAATGTGATGATCACGCAAACGCTGTTCACCTTCACGTCGCAGCCCAAGACCGGTGCAGAGGTCGAGGCGCTGATCGCCGGTCGCGCGGGGCAGTTCTGGGTGGCCGACGCGGAGGGTGTCGCCGGTTTCATGACCTACGGGGCTTTTCGCAGCGGGGTGGGGTATCGCGATGCGGTGGAGCATTCGATCGTGCTTGATGCCGCTGCACAGGGCGCGGGTGCCGGCCGTGCCTTGATGCAAACTGCCTGTGATGCGGCCGTCGCACAGGGGCGGCGCGTCATGGTGGCGGCGATCAGCGGGGCCAATCCGGGTGCCGTCGGCTTTCATGCGGCACTCGGGTTTGACCACGTGGGCAGGATGCCGCGCATCGGTCAGAAGAACGGGCAGCAGCTTGACCTAATTTTGATGCAGAAAATGCTGACGCCCCGCTGACTTCCCCGGCGCTGCCCCGTATGGTGGGCGTCATGTCTATTTGGTCTCGCATCACCGAAGCTTTGTCAGCGCTCACCGCCGGTGAGGGGCTGTCGGCTGTTTTCGACCGTCTGCGCACCCCGCCAGAGCGGTCGGTGGCCTTTACCATTGCGGTGATCGCGCTTGGGGCCAAGATGGCCAAGGCCGACGGGCAGGTGACCCGCGACGAGGTTACCGCCTTTCGCGAAGTGTTCCAGATTGCCGAGGCCGACCAGCAGGGGGCGGCGCGGGTGTTCAATCTGGCACGGCACGATGTGGCCGGGTTCGAGGATTACGCCGCGCGCATTGCGCAGATGTTCGCGGACCAGCCCGAAACGCTGCATGATCTGATCGAAGGGTTGTTCCACATTGCCATGGCCGACGGCATGTACCATCCGAACGAGGATGCGTTTCTGGTGCGTGTCGCGCAAATTTTCGCGATGGATGACAGCGATTTTGCCTCGCTTCGGGCGCGGTTCGTGCCCGATACCTCGCCGTTGCCCCATGCGGTTCTGGGCATTCCGCCCGATGCCTCGCTTGAAGAGGGGCGCGCGGCGTGGCGCAAGCTGGTGCGGGCTAATCACCCCGACGCTCTGGTCGCCCGCGGCCTGCCGCAAGAGGCCATCGCCATGGCCGAAAAACGCATGATCGACATCAACCGCGCGTGGGAGACCTGGTCAGGCAAGGCGCAGTAATGCGGATCGCGACCTATAACGTCGAATGGTTCACAGGTCTGTTCGACGATGAGGACCAACTGTTGCTGGATGACGGCTGGTCGGCACGCCACAATATCACCCGTGCGCAGCAGGCGCAGGCTTTGGGCACCGTGTTTCGGGCGATGGATGCCGATGCTGTGATGGTGATCGAGGCCCCTGACCAAAGCCGAAAACGCGGCACTGTGGCGGCATTGGAACGCTTTGCCGCGCATTTCGATCTGCGCACCCGCAAGGCGGTGATCGGCTTTGCCAATGACACGCAGCAGGAAATCGCGCTGTTGCTCGATCCGGACCGGCTGTCGGCCAGCCACGCGCCCGGTGGTTCGGTCGGGCAGGGGGATGCGCCGCGCTTTGACGGGACGTTGGACATTGATCTGGATATCGACGCGCGCGAGGATCATGTCGTCTTTTCCAAACCGCCGCTCGAGCTGGATATCGTCACCTGCGAAGGGGTGGCATTTCACATGATCGGCGCGCATCTGAAGTCCAAGGCCCCCCATGGGGCCAAGACGCCGCAGGATGCGCTGCGCATCGGCATCGCCAACCGGCGCAAGCAGTTGGCGCAGGCGATCTGGTTGCGTCGGCGGATCGATGCGCGGCTCGACGATGGCACGCCGCTGATGGTCTTGGGCGATCTGAACGACGGGCCGGGCCTGGACAGTTTCGAGGATCTTTTCGGGCGGTCCTCGGTCGAGATTGTGATGGGCCACCGGCAGGATCGCGCGCTCGTCGATCCCCATGCGATCCGCGCCTTGGGCCAGCGGATCGGGGCGATGCCCACCACGTCGCGCTTCTGGATCGCGCCCGAAAAACGCTATCTGCAGGCGCTGCTGGATTACATCATGATCAGCCCGGCCCTGACCGCGCATCGGCCGCACTGGCGCATTTGGCACCCGTTGGACGATCCGGAATGCTGGGGGGATGCCGCCTTGCGCGACGCCTTGATCACGGCGTCGGATCACTTTCCGGTGACGATTGATCTGGACCTGACGACGCGCCTTTAATGCCGCTTTCATCACAAGATGAAATAGGGCAGTCTTCACCGCATGAGACAGTTTCTTTTGACCACCACCCTGATCTGCCTGTCCAGTGTCGCCGTGGCACAAGAGCAGGAAAACGACGGCTCCGGCTTTTCATTGATGGAACGCGGGGCGCGGGATTTCTTTGACGGTATGAAGAAAGAGATGGCCCCCGCGCTGGAAGGGCTGGGCGAGTGGGGGCGCAAGGCCAGCCCCGCGCTGCGGAATTTCATTTCCGAGATGGGGCCCGCCTTTACCGATTTGCTGGACGAGGTCGAGGATTGGAGCGTCTATGAGCCGCCCCAAAAGATGCCCAACGGCGATATTGTGATCCGCCGCAAGCCAGACCCCGCGCCGGAAGATGACATGCCCGAAGACAAGACACCCGAGGAAACGCCGCCCCCGCCCGCGATCTATCTGGACGAGGTGCCGCAGATCGACCTGTAAGACAGGCTATTTCTTGCAAGTCTTAAGCTGGACCTCGGCCCCCAGGGACAGGGCGAGGGAATTCAGTCGCGCTTCGGCGACCTCTCCGAACAGGGGCATCATGTCGTCGGTCAGCCACAGCTCCAGCAGCTTTTTCTTTGGGAACCAGCGCATGTGGCCGCGCTCTTCCTCGGGGTTCATCCACAGCATCGCGCCAAAGCGCATGGCCTTGCCCAGAATCTCGGCCTCTAGCCGCGTCTTTTCATCGACCATTTCATAGAGGTCTTCGAAACGGGTATTCTCGCGCTTGTTGGAATAGCGGTGCAGCAGCGCCAGCCCCAGATAGATCCGTTCTGAATGTTTCAGCCCGCCCAGATTTGCCCGCGTCGCATTGTCGAAACAGACTTCGGCACGGTAGTCGGGATGCGCGCGCCAGCTGACGTCGTGCAGCAGGCAGGCGGCCTTGACCAGACGTTTGCGCTGCGGCGGCGCGGATTTATAGAGCGGCAGGATAAAGTCGAACAGCGCCTTGCCGAACCCCGGTGTGCGCGCGTCCTTGGCTTCGGCAAAGCGGCAGGCCTCGATCAGCGGGTCGCGGTCGCGCAGGCGTTGGGGCATCTGTTCATACAGCATCCCCTCGCGGATCCCGTAGCTGGAGATCGCGATATCCTTGGGTTTGAAGGTCTTGACCAGCCGCGACAGCACTTCGGCGGCAAAGGGCACCAACGCCATCCGGCTGGAGGAGACGCCACTGATCTTGCGCAGCTCTTCATGGTCGCTGGTCTGGATGTGTTTCACCGTCTCGCGGACGGATTTCGGGGTCATCCGGTATTCATGCAGCACGTGCAGCGGGTAGCCGCGGCGCACCATGTCGATGCGCGCGATGGCACGCCATGAGCCGCCCACCAGAAACAGACGGTCGCGCTGTGCGCCCATCTTTTCGGCCAGTCCTTCGATCACTGTCTTGATCTGCGTCTGCCGTGCCTTGGCCCCGCCCTTGATGTCGCGCAGTTTCAGCGGCCCGAGCGCCGAGGTCACCCGCTTGCCCACGCGCCCGCCCGAGATTTCCGCCAGTTCCATCGACGACCCGCCGATGTCGCAGACCAGACCAAAGGCACCGGGCCAGCCCAGCAAAACACCCTGCGCTGACAGCCGCGCCTCTTCCTCGCCGTCGATGACCCAGATCTTCAGGCCCGTCTCGCGCTGCACCTCGTCGCAGAAATCGCGCCCGTCGCTGGCATCGCGCACGGCGGCGGTGGCGACGACGGTCAGCTCGGACAGGCCCATGCCCTGTGCCAGCTTGCTGAAGCGGCGCATGGCAGAGAGGGCGCGGACCCGGCCTTCGGGCGACAGGTGGCCTGTTTCGGCCATGCCCGCCCCAAGGGCGCACATGATTTTTTCGTTGTAGAAATAGGCAGGCGACCGTGCGGCCCCGTCAAACACCACCAACCGGACAGAGTTCGACCCCACATCGACCACGCCCACACGCGCCAGCGCACGGGCCGAAGGGTCTAGGAACAGGGGTTTGCCGAACAGGCCCAGATCAGCGACGCCCGTTTCGGGGACGGGAGAGGGCGGAGGGGTGTCGGTTTTATCTGCCACGGACGCTCCTGCGGGGGCCTTTGTTTGGGGGGCAAGTTGGCCCAGCCGGCCCGCCGCGTCAATCGTTAACGCAAACGGGCACGTGAAAAACCCCGCCGCGTTGGGGGGATATAAACGCCAGCGGGAACGCAATCGGACAGATGCGCCTTCGGCGAGAGTTTACAGGCAAAATGAAGTGGTTAGTCTTCGGTATGGGTCAGTTTCGGGACGTCGGATGCGCCCGCCGTGCCACGCCCGGAGAGAGAGGGGTTCTCCATGAAGAAGCGGTGGCAGTTGAAGGCGAAGGTGCCTTCTGCAATCTCGGGGCGGGCAAAGCTGCCATCGGGGGACATGACCCAGCTTTGCGCCACATCCGCAAGATTGGCCGCCATGACCTGACTGGTGATTTGCGCCTTGACGGTGGGGTTCTCGATCTCGACCAGGGTTTCGACGCGGCGGGTCAGGTTGCGGCCCATCCAGTCGGCGGAGGACATGAAGACCCGCGATTTCTTATGCGGCAGCCCGTAGCCATTGCCAAAGCAGACGATGCGTGAATGCTCCAGAAAGCGCCCGACGATGGATTTTACGCGGATGTTTTCCGATAGCCCCTTGATACCGGGGCGCAACCCGCAGATGCCGCGGATCACCAGGCTGATCTTCACCCCTGCCTGGCTCGCGGCGTAAAGCGCGTCGATCACATCCGCATCCACGATGGAGTTCATCTTGGCCCAGATCTCTGCCGGTTTGCCAGCGGCGGCATGGTCGGCCTCGGCGGCGATCATCGCCAGCAGGCGCGGCTTCAACGAGATGGGCGAGATGGCGAGGTTGTCCAGCGTGTCGGGTTGCGCGTAGCCGGACAGGTAGTTGAACACTTTGGTCGCGTCGCGGCCCAGCTTCTGGTCACAGGTGAACAGCGACAGATCGGTATAAATGCGTGCGGTGATCGGGTGATAGTTGCCGGTGCCATAGTGGGTATAGGTGACCAGTTGATCGCCCTCGCGGCGCACCACGGTCGAGATTTTTGCGTGGGTCTTGAGATCGAGAAACCCATAGACGACATGTGCGCCTGCGCGTTCCAGCCGGCGTGACTGGCGGATGTTGGCAGCCTCGTCGAAACGCGCCTTGAGCTCGACCAGCGCGGTGACGGATTTCCCGTCTTCGGCGGCTTCGCACAGCGCCTCGACAATGGGGCTGTCGCGCGAGGTGCGGTAGAGCGTCTGTTTGATCGCCACCACATCGGGATCGCGTGCGGCCTGTGCCAGAAAGCGGACCACCATATCGAAGGTCTCGTAGGGGTGGTGCAGCAGCATGTCCTTGGACCGGATCGCGGCGAACATATCGCCTTCGTGGTCGGTCACGCGTTCGGGGATGCGCGGGGTGAATTGCGGCCAGAGCAGATCGGGGCGGCTGTCGGTCACCAGTTCGGACAGGTCGTTGATGCCGATCATCCCGTCCAGTTCGATCACATCCTGCGGGCGCACGCCCAGTTCGGCCATGACCACGGATTTCAGCTTTTCGGGGGCACCGGCGGAATGGGTCAGGCGCACGACCTCGCCGCGGCGGCGGCGTTTCAGGGCGACCTCGAATTCGCGTACTAGGTCTTCGGCCTCTTCCTCGACCTCAAGATCGCTGTCGCGCAGCACGCGGAATTCGAAATGCGCCTTGAGCTTGTAGCCCGGAAACAGCCCCGGCACCTTGAGCACCAGCAGATCTTCAAGCGGCAGGAACCGCAGCGACCCTTCGGCGGCGGGCAGGGCGACGAAACGGTCGATCTGCGCCGGGATCGGCAGCAGCGCCTGAAGGGGGCGTTTGTCGCTGGTGCGTTCCAGTTGCAGCGCCAGCGCGTAGCCGGTGTTGGGGATGAAGGGGAAGGGGTGCGCGGGGTCAATCGCCAGCGGGGTCAGAACCGCAAAAACGCGGTGCAGGAATACATCGTCAAGATAGGCCAGATCGGCCTCGTCCAGATCAGCGGCGCGTTCGAGCATGATATTCTGGTCGTCCATCTCGGACATCAGATCGACCAGTACGCGCTGTTGTTCGGTCATCAGCTTGCGCGCGTCTTCGTTGATCAGCACCAATTGCTGGGCAGGGGTCAGCCCGTCGCTGGCGGGGGTGGTGTTGCCGGCCTGAGCCAGCTCGCGCAGGCCCGCAACACGCACGGTATAGAATTCGTCGAGGTTGCCCGCCGAGATCGACAGGAAGCGCAGGCGTTCCAGCAGCGGCACGCGGGGGTTCTTGGCCTCTTCGAGAACACGCCAGTTGAACCCGAGCCAGCTGAGCTCGCGGTTATAGAAACGACCGGGGCCGGTGATATCCAGATCGGGCATATCCTGCGGCGGAACGAAGGCGGATTCGAGAAAGTCAGCGTTTGTCATGACGGCCTTATGGCGTTGCATTGTAATGGGTTTGTGACGAAATCTGAGAAGATTATCGCGCGGCGTTAAACCCATTGTCCAGCACTTGTGCGGCCAGCGCCCGTGTCACCGGCTTTTGTTGCGCCAGACTGGCGGCATCCAGGGCCGCGACCAGATCACCCGCGGCGGCGAAAGACCGGTCCATGCGCAGCAGCAGATAGGGGATCACATCGGGTTTGGGGGTCAGTTGGCGGTCGGCCAGCAGCTTGGCCATGACGGCCGTGAGCAGGCTGTCATCGGGCGCTTCAAGTGCGGCCGCCGTCGCCGCGCGCATACGGCTGGTCAGATCAGGCAGATGCAGCCCCCATTGGGGCACCGCCGGGGTGCCGGTCAGCAGCAGGCTATGGCCTTCGGCCAGCACCAGATTGTGCAGGTGGAAAAGATGCGTCTCGGCCGCATTATCGCCCGCGATGTCGGGGACGTTCTCGACCGCGAGCGGGCCTTGGGCTAGCGCGGGGATATCGCCCGTGGCAATGTCGCGCGCGTCGATGATACCTGCGCCGGACAGATTGGCCCAGACATGCGCCAGATGGGTCTTGCCTGATCCGGGCGGGCCGGTCAGCACCATCTTGCGCCCCGCCCAGGCCTGCCAGCCCTCGATCATGGCCACGGCAATCGCGTTGGACGGGGCGACGAAAAAGTCGTCCCGTCCCAGTGCGGGGCGGCTGGGAAGGTCAAGTCCAAGCTGTTGTGCCATCGTGTCAGTCCGCCGTTTCGTCCAAGGTCTTGCGCTGCGTGCCCTGATAGAGCGAGCTTTCGACATATTGCTCGGTCGCGAAGCGTGCAATCACGCCAAGGGCGGCGGCAATCGGCACGGCGGCCAGCATGCCGACAAAGCCGAACAAGGAGCCAAAGACCGACAGCGCGAGGATCAGCCAGACCGGATGCAGCCCGACCGAATTGCCCACCAGCTTGGGGGTGAGGAAGTTGCCTTCAATCATCTGGCCAAGCACGAAGATGCCCGCCACCATCCCGATCGAGAACCAATCCCCCCAGAACTGGAACAGCGCCAGACCGATGGCCAAGGCACCGCCCAGAACCGCGCCGAGATAGGGGATGAAGGTGACCAGACCCGCGATAAAGCCCACGACAAGGCCGAATTGCAGCCCCACCAGCATCAGCGCGATGGCATAATAGGCGCCTAAAATCAGGCAGACGGTGCCCATGCCGCGGATGAACCCTGCCAGCGTGCGGTCGATGTCACGCGCAAGACGACGGATCACCGGCGCGTGGTCGCGTGGCAGCAAACGGTCGATCTGGGCGACCATACGGTCCCAGTCCAGCAGCAGATAGACGGCAACCACCGGCACGATCACAAACAGCACCATCACGTTCAGCAGCGACGCCGCCGAGGAGATCGCCGTGTTTAGCACCTCGCCGCCCCGTTCCTGAATGGTCGACCCGATAGAGTTGATCGAGCTGCGCAGCGTCGATCCTTCGTCCAGCAGGGCGGGGAAACGTTCGGTCAGGAAATTGGTGAAATTGCGGGTCAGCTCGGGGGCGACCTCGAACAGGTTGATGGCCTGATTGATCAAGGTCGGGATCACCAGCAGCGCCATCAGCACAAAGATCAGCAGGGCGACAAGCGTGATCACCATCGTGGCCATCGCGCGGCTCAGCCCCATGGCTTCAAGCCGGTCGGCCACGGGATCCAGGAAATAGGCAATCGCCGCCCCGATCAGAAACGGCAGCAGCACGTCACCGGTGAACCACAGGAACACCAGAAAAAGCGCCCCCGCGACACCCCAGTATTTCATCTGATCTCTGATAGGCAGGCCCATGCCGCATCCTCGCATTCTGGTTTCGGTCGACATTGCGCAACGGGGGCGATTTTTCAAGGCCCGTGGTGAAATGGATCGGCAGCACCCGCCGATAGGGCAGGTGCCTTCGGCGAGGATTTAAAGCCATTTGGAAGCGGGCGTGGCGCGGTCAATGCAGGCGGACGCCCTGATCTTGCAGGGTTTTTTGCACGCGCTCCAGCGGCACGGCGTCCAGCGGGCAGCCCGAAGCCAGCGCGATGGCCGCCGCGACGCCCGCGCCTTGGCCCGCCACTGTGCAGCACGCCATGTTGCGCGTGGCGGCATGGGCGATTTTATCGCCGCCGATGGCGCGGCCCGCGACGAGCAGATTCTTCACCCCTTTGGGCAGCATCGCACGGTAAGGGATATGCATGTAGCGCCCCGTGGTGGGGATGATCAACACGCCGTAGCCGTCGATGAACTCGGGGTAGATGCCGATACTGTCGTCAAAACGGGCCTGCTGGCGCACGTCGGTTTCGGTCATATTGTAGACCGCGTCGATCTTGCGCGTATCGCGGATGCCGATGCTCATGCCGAAATTGCGCAGCCGCGCGGTCTCGCAGCCCGGCGTATAGGCCTTGAGCGCGTCAATCGCGTGCATCGCTTGCGCGCGGCCCTCGATCTCGAAGCGGGTCATGCTGTCGGGGTCGGTGCCGTCGCATTCCGCAAGGTGGACGAGGTTCATATAGGTCATTTCGCCACTGTCATGCACAGCGCCCCATGTGCCCCCGATGGTATTGAGGTTGGCGGGCATACGCCCGTCGCGGATGGCCTGGGCAAAGGGTTTGGCCAGAAACGGAGAGAACATCGCGTCTTCCTTGCCATCGGTTTCGACCACCCATTCGCCTGTGGACCAATTGGCATAGGTTTGCGGGTCGGCCTTGACCCCCGCCATGAAGGCCGCCTTATCGACGCCCGCGATGTGGAACATGACCGAGGCGGCCTGCATCTCCTCGACCGGGGTCTTGTAGGTCGGGGCACCTGCACGGTGGGCGACATCGGCGTCGCCCGTGGCATCGATCACGATTTTGGCGAGGATCGCCTCGCGGCCCGCTTTTGATTCGACGATGACGCCCCGGATCGTGTCGCCCTCCATGATGGGGGCTGCGAACTGACGGTGCAGCATCGGGTGGATGCCTGCTTCGGTTACCAGCCGGTCGGCGACAAGTTTGAACCCCTCGCTGTCCAGCTCGTAGCTGAGCGATTGGGATTCAGGGCTGGCAGCCCCCATCGCCTTGGCGCGTTCCTCGAATTCCCAGCCGATGCCGCCGGCCTCTATCGTCTGTTCATGGCGGTACCAGGCAAAGCCTTCGACCCCGACCACGGTGATATTGCCGCCAAAGCAGCCGAACCGGTCGAGCAGCGTCACCTCTGCCCCGGCGCGGGCGGCGGCAAGGGCCGCGGCCAGACCACCGGGGCCGGAGCCGATCACCAGCACGCCGGTCTCGTGGATCACAGGGGTTTCGCGCGCGGGCTCTAGGATCATGGTCATGGGGCGTCCTTTTTGTTTTGTGCCGCTGACAACAAACGCGTCTGTGCGCCGAGGGTCAATCGGTTGCGGGACGCGGGACCTGGTGTCCCGCTGTTGGTGCCCCTTCTGTTCGTGATTGTCTCGGCGCGGGGATTATCATAGTCAGGTGCCAATTCACTCTGAGAGGATCATCATGCGTCTGTCCCGTTATTTTTTGCCTGTGCTCAAGGAAAACCCCTCTGAGGCGCAGATTGTCAGCCACCGGTTGATGCTGCGGGCGGGCATGATCAAGCAATCGGCGGCGGGGATCTATTCGTGGTTGCCGCTTGGCTTCAAGGTGCTGCGCAAGATCGAAACCATCGTGCACGAAGAACAGCAGCGTGCGGGCCACATCCCGATGCTGATGCCGACGCTGCAATCGGCGGACCTGTGGAAGGAATCCGGCCGCTTTGACGCCTACGGCCCCGAGATGCTGCGCATCAAGGACCGTCAGGACCGCGATATGCTTTACGGCCCCACGAACGAGGAAATGATCACCGATATCTTCCGCAGCCACGTCGGGTCGTACAAGGACCTGCCGATGACGCTGTACCACATCCAGTGGAAATTCCGCGACGAGGTCCGCCCCCGTTTCGGCGTGATGCGGGGCCGCGAGTTCCTGATGAAGGACGGCTATACCTTTGATCTGACGAAAGAAGATGCGCTGCACGCCTATAACCGCCATCTGGTGACCTATCTGCGCAGCTATGAACGCATGGGGCTCCAGGCGATCCCGATGCGCGCGGACTCCGGCCCGATCGGCGGCGACGACACGCATGAATTCCTCGTGCTGGCGGAAACCGGCGAATCCGAGGTGTTCTATGACAGCCAGATCACCGAGCTGAAGTTCGGCGACCGCGAGATCGATTATGATTCCGTCGACCAGTGTCAGGCCGTGATGGAGGAGTTCACCTCGCGCTATGCCCGCACGGACGAGACCCATGACGAAGCGCTTTTTGCCGAAGTCCCCGCTGAACGCCAGCGCAGCGCGCGCGGGATCGAAGTGGGGCAGATCTTCTATTTCGGGACCAAATATTCCGAACCGATGGGGGCGACCGTACAGGGGCCCGACGGCAAGCCTGTGCCGGTGCACATGGGGTCGCACGGCATCGGCGTCAGCCGTCTGCTGGGCGCGATCATCGAGGCATCGCATGACGACAAGGGCATCATCTGGCCCGAAGGCGTGACGCCGTTCCATGTGGGGATTGTGAACCTCAAGCAGGGCGACGAACAGGCGGATGCGGCCTGTAACGCGCTGTATGCCAGCCTGCAGGCTCTGGGTCTGGACCCGCTGTATGACGACACCAAGGAACGCGCGGGTGGCAAATTCGCGACGATGGACCTGATCGGTCTGCCATGGCGGATCACCGTCGGGCCGCGGGGGCTGAAAAACGGTGTGGTCGAGCTGACCTCGCGCCGCACCGGCGAAAGCGAAGAGATGACGCCCGAGGCCGCGATCGAAAAGATCGCCGGGATTTATCGCGGTATCGCTTAACCTTTAACGAGGGGCCTTGTAACAACGGGCCTTGAAGAACGGGGGCGGATCATGAAGCGCTGCGTAACGGACCTTTGGGGCATTTCATGATCCTGCGGGCGCTGACCCTTGCTGGCGGTGTGGCGGGCGCGGCGGTGACCTCGCAATTCCCCGAATACTCACAGCAATATCTGCAACGGTTGGGCGGGGCGGTCGATGCGCTGCACGAGGTCGTTGCCGATTTCGATGCCAGCGCCCAAGCGGTCGGCCTGTCGCGCAGCGATGCCTTGGCGCAGATGACCGGCACCGACTTTATGGAGCGTCGCCGCGCCGATATGGCCACGACCTTTGCCCGCTACGAGACATTGCAAACCGCCCTGACCCGATTGCAGGGGCAGGGGCCTTTCATGCGCGCCTACCATCTGCCGCAGATGTCGGACCCGCAGATCGCGGGGGCGGCGTGGCAGGCGTTTCAGCCCGCTGTACCGTTGAACTTTGCCGGGGTGGTGTTTGCGGGTGCGGGCTTTGTCGCGGGCGGCTTGGGGCTGGGGGCGCTGCTGCGACTGTTACGCGCCCCGTTCCGGCGGCGCGGTGCCCGCATACCGGCGCAGGGCCGCTGACACGCGCAGCTTTACCTGCGGTACACCCTGCCGCTCGACCACTCCTCGCTTGACCCGATGCGCCGAAACCGCGAGGTTGCGCGCGATTGATCCCAGATCGGAACCATCCCTTGGCCAAACCAGTATCCTCGACACCGCCCTTCGCCCCTTTTGAATGGATGATCGCCTGGCGCTATCTGCGTGCGCGCCGCGCCGAAGGCGGCGTGAGCGTGATGACCTGGATCAGCCTGATCGGGATCACGCTGGCGGTCTTTGCCCTGATCGCGACCCTTGCCGTGCGGTCGGGCTTTCGGGCTGAATTTGTCGATACGATCCTTGGGGCCAATGCCCATGTGACCGTGTATAATATGGCGTCGGTGGATGAGAACGGCGTGTCCCAGACGGGGATACCCGATTACACCGAGATGGCCGCGCGTGTGGCCCAGGTGCCGGGCGTGACACAGGTGGCCCCTTTGGTGCGCGGTCAGGTGATGGCCAACAAGGGTCAGGCCAACGCGGGGATCGAGATTTTCGGCATTGAGGCCGCCGATCTGGCCAATATCCCGCGCATCGCCAATCCCGAAACCGCCGATGGCGATCTGGCCGATTTCGAACAGGGCATCGCCATCGGGTCCGGCGTGGCGCAGGCGCTGCGGGTCGGCTTGGGCGACACGATCAAGATCATCTCTCCGAACGGGGTGAAAACCGCCTTTGGCACCTCGCCCCGCGTGAATGGCTACGAGGTGACCTATATCTTCTCGGCCGGTCGCTATGACATCGACCGCACCCGCGCCTATCTGCCTTTGGCCGAGGCGCAGTCCTTCTTCAACCGCGAAGGCGTCGCCGACGAGCTTGAGGTGATGGTCGAAAACCCCGATAGCGTGGATGATCTGACCGTGCCGCTGCTATCCGCTGCGGGGGAACGCGGCCTGATCTGGACATGGCGCGATGCGTCGGGTTCGTTTTTAAGCGCGCTGGATATCGAGGACCGCGTGATGTTCGTGATCCTCAGCATCCTTGTCTTGATCGCGGCGATGAATATCGTCTCGGGCCTGATCATGCTGGTCAAGAACAAGGGGCGCGACATCGGGATCCTGCGCACCATGGGCTTAAGCGAAGGGTCGATCCTGCGCGTGTTCTTCATCTGCGGGGCCTTCACGGGCATCATCGGCACTGCGATGGGGGTGATCCTTGGCTGTCTCTTCGCGCTCTATGTCGATCAGATTTTTGCCGTCGTGAACTACCTCTCGGGGGGCAACGCATGGGATCCGTCGATCCGCGGCATCTACTTCCTGCCCGCCAAACTGCAATTCGGTGACGTGATGTCGGCCATCGGCCTGTCCCTTGGCCTGTCCTTCGTCGTCACCATCTTCCCCGCGCGCCGTGCCGCGCGCATGAACCCAGTCGAGGCGCTGCGCTATGAATGATCCTGTTTTGCGGCTCTCGGGGATTGGCAAATCCTACAACCCCGGCCAACCGAACGAAGTCAACGTGCTGCGCGGCATCGACCTGACCGTCGCCGCCGGAGAGGTCGTCGCACTGGTCGCCCCCTCTGGCGCGGGCAAGTCGACGCTGCTGCATATCGCGGGTCTGCTGGACACGCCCGACGCGGGGACGGTTGAAATCGGTGGCACCGATATGACAGGGCAGTCCGATCGCAAACGCACCGGCGTGCGGCGGCGCGATGTGGGGTTTATCTATCAGTTCCACCACCTGCTGCCTGAATTTTCCGCGTTGGAAAACATCGTCCTGCCGCAGCTGGCGAACGGTGTCTCGCAGTCCGAGGCGCAGACCCGTGCGCTGTCACTGTTGGACGAGGTCGGCATCGGCCACCGCGCCGACCACCGCCCGGCGGCGCTGTCGGGGGGCGAACAGCAACGGGTCGCGTTCTGTCGTGCGCTGGCCAATGCGCCGCGGCTGCTGCTGGCGGATGAGCCCACAGGCAACCTTGATCCGACCACCTCGGATCAGGTCTTTGCCGCGTTGATGACGCTGGTGCGGGGCACGGGGCTGTCGGCGGTGATCGCGACCCATAACCTCGAGCTTGCCGCGCGGATGGACCGCCAGATCCGGCTTGAAGCAGGGCAGCTCGTCGCGCTTTAAGGCGGCTGCCTTAATTTATCCTTACCCAGACCCAACTGGTGCCACGAGCAGGGGGCAAACTGTGTCAAAACAGGATGCTACCATGTCACCTTTGCTCGTCATGCTCTTTGCCGCTTTCGGCCCGATGCTGGCCGTGTTTGACCCGTTTGGCGATGATACGGAGGATGAGCCCGAGGACGAAGAAATCCCCATCGGCACGCCCGATATGGGGACGACCACGGGCGCAGGCATGGACGACGCGCTGACCCCCGACCCGGCAGATCCTGAAGCCGACGCGCCAACCGATGTCCCGACCGCGGAGGATCCAGCGGTCGAGACGATCGACGACACCGCGCAACCGCCCGAGGATGAGGCACAGTCGCAAACCGGCACGGCGGGGGATGATACATTGCAAGGCACCGACGGGCGCGACATCCTGTTTGGCGGGCAGGGCAATGACACGCTTTCGGGCGGGGTCAACGCCCAAGACGGCAGCGACGACGGGGTCGCGGACGAGCTGATCGGCGAAGACGGCGACGACAGCCTGCGATTGGGGGCGAATGACACCGGCATCGGGGGCACGGGCGCGGACAGTTTCACCGCGATCTACGGTGCCACAGGCGGGATCACGGTCACCGATTATGACGTGGGCACCGATGCGCTGATTGTCGAAACCGACGATGAAAACGCCTCTGTCACCGATCAGACCGTCGCGGATGGAGAGTTGACGGTCACGCTCAGCACAGGGCTCACCATCACCCTGCCGGGGATCGAAAACCCCTTGGCGGAGGATGAAATCCTCTTTGTGCTGACCAACCCGCTACAAGACGAGGCCTGATCGACCTCAGGCTTGCTGGGTCAACCAGACACCGGCACACATCAAGGCGATGCCAGCGGCCCGCGCGGCCCCCAAGGGTGCCACCTGCGCGCCGAACAGCCCGAAATGGTCAATCGCCGCGGCGCTGAAAAGCTGGCCCACCAGAACAAAGAACACCGCATTGCCGACGCCGAAATGCGGCGCGATAAAGGTGATCGACAGGATGTAGAAGGCTACCAGAAATCCGGCCAGCAGCAGATGCTTCGGGGCCGCGGGGATCTGCGCAAACCCTTGCCGCCCCACCAGCATCGCGACCAGCAAGCTGACGGTGAACGCCACCACAAACAGCACCGTAGCCGCTGCCGCGGGGGATCCGATCCGGCTGCCAAGCCCTGCGTTCAACGCGGCCAGAACGGGAATGCCAACC
Organism: Sulfitobacter sp. EE-36; assembly: GCF_000152605.1. Classification (NCBI taxonomy): domain Bacteria; kingdom Pseudomonadati; phylum Pseudomonadota; class Alphaproteobacteria; order Rhodobacterales; family Roseobacteraceae; genus Sulfitobacter; species Sulfitobacter sp. EE-36. The sequence continues at coordinate 1,843,195 of NZ_CH959310.1, forward strand.
CCGGCCAAAAGCATCACAACTGCATAATGCGCCATGAGTATTCCTAATCTTTCCCGTTTCTTGATCCAGATCATGGCGAAGACCCCCGCCAAGGGCAAGCATCCCCGTGACCTACCGGAGGATCATATGATGAAAACCACAATCGCCCTCGGCGTGCCGCTGTTCTTGGGGCTGGCCGCCTGTATGACCGCACAGACCCCGCCCGACGCCCCCGACCGCGCGGAAGGGGCGGCATTTTTTGCCGAAAACTGTGTGCAATGCCACGGGGTGAACGCCCAAGGGGCCGGTGCCGCGGCCAAGGGCCTTCGCCCGCAGCCCCGCGACCTGACCTTACTGGCGCGCGACAATGGCGGGCGGTTTCCGCAGACCAGAACGCTGGCCTACATCTACGGCGACCCTGCGGGCGGTGCCACAGACAGCCACCTGCAACGGGTGATGCCGCAGTTTGGCGAGGGCATGGCGCTGGATCTGGTGCCTGTCGATCTGGATGGCCAGCTGACGCCCACACCAAGGGTGCTGGCAGGGCTGCTGGTCTATCTGGAAAGCATCCAGCGTTAACTACAGATCCCGTTCACCTCGACCCCGTCCCAGGGCATCCGCACCGCATAGGGCCGGCTTTGGGGCAGGGGTGCTACGGGCATTTCTTGCGAGATCAGCGCATGCAGCCGTTTGGTGCGCGGCGCCTGCGGGTCCAACGCGCGACAGCAGACGAATTCCTCGACGATAGAGCCTTGTTGTTCAAAGGCAAAATCCAGAAACTTCGGGTCGCTCTCCAGATCAAAGAGATACGGGTCCGCGCCGCCGCCATGTTCAAACGCCGCACGCAGCGGCGAATAGCCCGTCGTCTTGCGGTTCTGCCACTGCCAGATATGGGTCAACTCATGGGCAAAGATCATCGCCGCGATCAGCCCGATCCGGTCGGGATAGTCGGGCAGGTAATCGTCCAGATACCAGTCTTCGTCAAACAGCACCGTATTCCACAGCGCCACGGCGGCGGGTTTGGTGGTGATCACCTCGCCGACCTTTTCGGGCGGCAGGATACGCTCGCGACAGGTCGTGCGCGGCCGCGCCTTGCGCGTCATCGTCACCCCGCGCGAGGGCGACCCGTCATGCAGCCGCACCTTGGGGTAATTGAGCGTATCCCCCATGATGTCCCCCGCGAACAGCAGCTCATTCTGGGTCAACGGCCGCCCGCAAGAGGCCAGAAACATGAGGAGGATGAAGGCGCGGATCATGGCGAAACGTTGAGTGAAAGCGCAGGGCGGATCAAGCGGTATTTTTGACGTGAGGCCCGTGTTGCAATCTTCCGAGGGAAGGTTTCAGGATCGAATGGGCGGAGCAGATATCCTGCGGAACAGATGTTAAGGGCCGCGCCTGACCCTGGGGCGGAGGCCGTCTTGCAAACTGTCCGGGGGACAGTTTGAGGCTGGGGGGATGCGTCAGCATCGAGGGGGCATGAATTCGTCGTTAACCGTCGGGTAAGATTTGTCAATTAGACCATTTATTGGACGAGCAACAAGTGATCGTAGACGCACTTTGTCAAAGAAAAGAATGCGGATTTCTATTAAAGCCACGGTGAGCTATCGCTTAAGTTGTATTTTATGCTTACGCTGTTTCCGCATAGATTGAGCACTTTTGGGAAAGGTTAAGAATGAAGCAACTTCTACACGACGACGGATCATGGGCACATCTGTTAGAGGAGTGGGCAAAACAGTGTCACGATTTCGATGAAGATTTTTCTTCATATATGCCAGCTACTATTCCGCTCTTAGGGGAACAGATTGAGATTTGTTCAGGTGAACGATGGAACGGCGTATATGCCCATGTAGATGCTGCAGGGGAGCACCACGCTGTGTGCTTTGTGAACCGCGCATTCATTCCGCGCTTCAGCGGTCGAGTTTTGCGTGTTAGAAACCTAATCCTTGCTCCAAAGTATGACTTAGGGAGCTATAGCGCCGATGATTATGCACGCCTGCTAGCTTCAATATTCGAATCAGTTTTGGCTTTAAGTGATCGAGACTTGGTATGCCCGCACGTCAAAATCCACTTCCGAAGTCCAGTTGATCTGGATTTGTTCCGCAATTTTTCAGAGGAAATGACTAAATTTGGTCACTTTTCGGATATCAAAATGGTTGGATCATGGCTATTTGTTAGCAAATTGCTAACTGACACATAGTATGCCGAGTTAGGTTTTTATGTACGGGAGAGTTGTTATGGCTTGCAGCCTACGGGAACAAGATAGTTACAAGGCTTTTCTGAGCGCAATTAAAAAAGTTGGGCTCACGGAACTCAAGAAGTCAGAAATGTTTGGTTCAAATGAACAGCAGCAGCTATCAGGCGTTTTGAAAGCCGCTGCATAACCCCTTACCTTCCATTTCGGTTCAAGTTCCGAAATGGAAGGGTACCACCCCCCGCTCAAACATCCAGCTCCTCCACAAACTGGGCGTTCTCCTGAATATACTGGTAGCGTAGCTCGGGCTTCTTCCCCATCAGACGCTCGACCAGATCGCCGGTCTCTCCGGGCATGTCTTCGTCGACGGTGACGCGGATCAGCTTGCGGGTGGTGGGGTCCATCGTGGTCTCTTTCAGGTCTTTCGCGTCCATTTCGCCCAGACCCTTGAACCGTTGCAGATCGATCTTGCCTTTGCCGCCCAGGCCTTTCTCGAGCCACATGTCCTTTTCCGCATCATCCGCCACATAGACGCGCTTGGCCCCTTGGGTCAGACGGTAAAGCGGCGGACAGGCTAGGTAGAGGTGCCCGGCGTCAATCATCGGGCGCATCTGGGTATAGAAGAACGTCATCAGCAGCGCCGCGATATGGGCCCCGTCGACATCCGCGTCGGTCATGATGATGATCTTGTCATAGCGCAGGTCATCAAGGTTGAACTTTGTGCCCATCCCGACGCCAAGCGCCTCGCATAGATCGTTGATCTCGGCATTGGTGTTCAGCTTGCTCGACGCGGCCCCCAACACGTTAAGGATCTTGCCCTTCAGCGGCAGCAAGGCTTGCGTGTTCCGGTTGCGCGCGCCCTTGCCGGACCCACCGGCGGAATCGCCCTCCACGATGAAGAGCTCGGTGCCTTCGCGGGTCTTGGAGGTACAGTCGGTCAGCTTGCCGGGCAGGCGCAGCTTTTTCGTGGCGGTCTTGCGCGCGGTCTCTTTTTCCTGACGGCGGCGCAGGCGTTCTTCGGCGCGCAGCACAAGGAAATCAAGGATCGCCCCCGCACTTTTGGTATCCGCCGCCAGCCAGTTGTCAAAGTGGTCGCGCACGGCGTTTTCCACCATGCGCTGCGCGTCCACCGTCGCCAGACGGTCCTTGGTCTGGCCGACGAATTCAGGCTCGCGGATAAAGCAGGACACCAGCGCGCAGCCGCCGGTGATCAGATCGTCGCGGGTGATGGTGCCGGCCTTCTTGTTGCCGACCAGTTCGCCATAGGCTTTGACGCCTTTCAGGATCGCGGACCAGAAGCCCGCCTCGTGGGTGCCGCCTTCGGGGGTGGGGATGGTGTTACAATAGGACTGGATGAAGCCATCGCGCGACGGCGTCCAGTTGATCGCCCATTCGACCTTGCCCGGTGCGTTGAACTTCTCGCGGAAGTCGACGGTGCCGCCAAAGGGATGCTCGGCGTAGGTTGTCGACCCTTTCAGGGTTTCGTTCAGATAGTCCGACAGGCCGCCGGGGAAGTGGAACGTCGCCTCTTGCGGGGTGTCGCCGTCCTGCTGGCCGCATTTCCAGCGGATTTCGACGCCGGAAAACAGATAGGCTTTGGACCGCGCCATCGCGAACAGCCGCGCGGGCTTGAGCTTGAGCGGGCCAAAGATCTCTGCATCGGGGTGGAAGGTGACAGCCGTGCCGCGCCGGTTCGGGGCCGCGCCGATTTTCTCAAGCTTGCCTTGGGGGATGCCGCGCGAAAACTCCATCGCGAACAGCTCGCGGTTGCGCGCGACCTCGACCCGCAGGTGATCCGACAGCGCGTTGACCACGGACGACCCCACGCCGTGCAGACCGCCCGAAGTCTCGTACGAATCGCCCGAGAATTTGCCGCCCGCGTTCAGCGTGCAAAAGATGATCTCCAGCGCCGATTTGCTGGGGTCTTTGGGGTGCGGATCGGTGGGGATGCCACGCCCGTTGTCACGCACGGTGACATGGCCGTTTTCATGCAGTTCCAGTTCAATCCAGGTGGCATGGCCCGCGACGGCCTCGTCCATCGAGTTATCGATGATTTCCGCGACCATATGGTGCAGCGCGCGATCATCCTTGCCCCCGATGTACATGCCGGGGCGCAGGCGCACGTGCTCCATATCCTCAAGAACCTGGATCGAAGAGGCATCATATTCCTTGGCGTTGCTCTGCGCACCGGAAAGAAGATCGGACATGTAGGGGCCTGCCTGTCTGTTGCTTTTGTTGAGCCTCCCACTATGCCAGAGCGCTATGGTCGGGGGAAGGGCGGATGACGTCGCAATGCGGTGTTTCCTGCGGCTGTGCCTTTGCTATCATCGGGGCAGGAAACCGTTGGAAGGCTTGCCATGACGTTTGACACCGCTGCCCCCACCACCCTGCGCGATGTGCCCGACTGGCGCTATATGATGCAGGAATGTGACGAGCTTTATCGCTACCTGCCCGCGGGCGGCAGCGACCGGATCAAAAGCCATCAACGCAAGGCGCGCGAGGCCATCGCTAGGCTGCTGCGGGGCAATGCCGAACTGCGGTTGCAGCCGCGCGCGGAAAAGCCCGTCACCGCCCATCTGCGCCGCGCGCTGGACGAGGGCAAGCAGGGGGCCTTGGCCCCCGCGGTCCGGGCGCTGGATGCCGTGGCCCATGACCTCAGCTGGCAATACGGCTACGAGAAAGTCCCCAAGGGGCTGACCAACAGCTATGCCTATGCCGAACTGGCAGGGGCGCAGGGGCCGGTGGTCAGCCATGATATCATTCTGGGCGTGGTGCTCTTCGCGCCGGGCTGCACCTATCCGGCCCATGCCCATAAGGGGATAACCGAAAGCTACGTCTGCCTGTCCGGCGCGGTGTCCGAGAACCATCAGGGCGTCTATGTGCCCGGTTCGATGATCTTTAACCCGCCTGAACATCTGCACCGGATCACTGTGGGCGACCGCGAACCGGCGCTTCTGGCCTATGCGTGGATGGGCGATCCTGCCGATCTGCACCAGCAGAAAATGGTCTTTACCCGCGCGCGCAAGTAAAACGCGGGACGGGGCAGGCGTGGCCTAAAGCCAGTTCAGAATGGCCTCCGCCACCTCTTGCGGTTTTTGGTGATGCAGCCAGTGATCCGCGCCCTCGATGGTGACGCGGGTCAGGTCAGGGGCGTAGTCCTCAAGCCCGCGGGTCGTCTCGGGCAGCAGCGCGGTATCATCGGTGCCCCAGACCAGCAGATGCGGGCAGCGCACCTGCAACCGCGCCGGATCAAAGCTGAGCGCGTCGTCAATCGCCTCGCCCTCGGCCCCCAGCTTCAGCGGAGAGGCGCGATACCAGTTCACCATCCCGCGCAGTCCCGCCGCATCACGCCAGGCGTCCTTGTAGCCCGCCAGCGTCTCGCCCTCTAGCCAGCTCATATCCATATGCGCCGAGAACAGCCCCATCAGCTTGTCGAAATCATCCGCGGCCAGAATATCTTCCGACCCCTCACGGCGCAGGAAGTGGATGTATTGCGACGCATCGGTCTGCGCGCCGCCCTTGGCAAGCTCGCGCTGGAAGGGGGCGGGGTGGACGCCGTTCATGATGATCAGCTTCGATACCAGATCAGGCCGCCCGATGGTCAGCGCATAGGCGACAGAGGCCCCCCAGTCATGGCCCAGCAGGATCACGGGGTCGTCCCCGATCAACGCCGCCATATCCGACACCAGCTTCGATGTCTTATACTGCTCTACCTCGGCGGGTCGCCAGCTTTGCCCGTAGCCGCGCTGGTCGGGGGCAATGCAATGGAACCGCTTGGCCAGCAGCGGGGCCAGATCGTTCCACGCGCCCGAATATTCGGGAAAGCCGTGCAGCATCAGCAGCTTGGGCGCGTTCTCATCGCCCCAGTGGCGGATAAAGAAAGAATTGCCGTTGATCTGGCGGGTTTCGGTCCAATGGGCGGTCATGTCGTCTTCCTTTTCGGTTTGTCCGGGGCGGGGCCGGCGGGCAAATGCTCCAGCCGCAGCCCTGCGGCGGAGCCCGGGGCGAAACCGGGCCAGTCAGCCCCGTCCAGCATCCCGGCGGTGTCGTCACCGCGCAGATGCATGCCCATAAAGGCCGCCGCATAATGTTGCGCGATGTTGTTCATGCGCAGCGTGTCCCAGACCGGATCGGCATAGTGCTGGAACGGTGCCCACCCCAGCAGATCCGAATGCGCCCAGCTTTCCAGCGGGGCAGGGATCGGCGCGGCGGCATTATGGCCCGCGTTGATAAAGCTTAACAAATAGCGGTCGCTGGCGCAGCTGGTGAAGAGGCGGCGCATCGCGGCATAGTCTGATACATCATCGACGGTGCCGGCCATCATGAACAGCGGCGTGTCCATCTGCGCCAGCCCACCGGCATCCCACATCGCCTGCCCGTTGCCCCAAGGGCCGATGGGCATGATCGCGCACAGCCGCGGGTCGCGCAGGGCGGCGTGGGTCTTTGACCCCGCAAGATGCCGCGCAAGGCTGCCGCCCTCGGGCGCGCGGGGATGCTGCATCGCCGTCTCGGCCAGACCGGCCCCGCCAAAGATCATCGCCCCGTAGCCGCCCATGGAATAGCCGATCAGCCCGACACGGCGACAATCGACCAGATCGCCCAAGGGGCCCGTCAGCGCCTCCATCGCGTCAATCACCGCGCGCTGGTCCAGCGGACGGTTCAGCAACGTCACCCCGAAGGCCTGCTGATCGTCATAGGTACTGCCCGCGTGATCCGGTGCCGCCACGACAAACCCTTGGCGCGCAAGGGATTCCGCCAGATGGCTCAGCAAAAAGCGGTTCCCGGGATACCCGTGCGAGATCACGATCAGCGGCGCTGAAAATCCCGTGGCGACAAAAGCCTCGCGGCAGGCCGACCCGTGCAAAACAGTCGGCGTCACCCCGTCGCGCAGCAAGGTGGCATAGGATGTCCCCGCACCAGTGCCTTTCGCCGCCGGATACCAGACCTCAAGCGTCAATTGGCGCGTGTCGGACACAGGGGCGGTCAGGGTGGTCACGCCGACGGGATGGGGGCCACGCTGCGCCAGCGCTGGCGCGTCGGGGCGCAGCAGATCGATGCGGTTGTGCAAGGCGGTATCCTCCCAACTTCGGTGTCGCGACTGTGGCGCGGCCAGCCGCAGGGTGCAAGCCCGCCCGACCACGCAAACCGCCGCGCTGCCTTCCCCTAGGTCATCGGCTCTTCCCCTTGCGGGCGGGGCGGCGTAGGAAAGGCGCATGACACAGCAAATGACATATCCGGGCCACGCCCGAGCCATCACCGTGATGGGGCTTCCGCTTGTAGGCGGGCATCTGGGTCAGATCGCGATCGGGGTCTCCGATACGGTCATGGCGGGTTGGTACAGCGTAGAGGCGCTGGCCGCTGTCACCCTCGCCAGCACCTATTTCTTCGTGCTGCTGATCTTCGGGTCGGGCTTTGCATGGGGCGTGATGCCGCTGGTCGCGGCCTTTGACGCCGAAGGCGACGAGGTCGGCCTGCGTCGCGCCACCCGCATGGGCATGTGGCTGTCGATGGGCTTTGCCGTGCTGGCGCTGCCGCTGATGATCTGGTCGCGGCCGATCATGGCGTTGATGGGGCAGGATCAGGCACTGGCCGATATGGTCGACGGCTATCTGTTCATCGCTGCTTGGGGCATCTTCCCCGCGCTGATGGTCATGGTGCTGAAAAGCTACCTCGCCGCGCTGGAACGCACACAGGTCGTGCTGTGGATTACGCTGCTGGCGGGCGTCGCGAATGTGCTGGCCAACTATGCGTTCATCTTCGGCAACTGGGGCGCGCCAGAGCTTGGCGTGCGCGGTGCGGCCATTGCCTCTGTCACGTCGCACAGCGTGTCGCTGGTCGCCGTGGTGATCTATGTGCTGTGGAAAATGCCGCAACACCAGATGTTTGTCCGCCTCTGGCGCCCCGATTGGGAGATGTTGGCCCGTGTTTTCCGCCTTGGCCTGCCCATTGGGTTCACGGGGCTCAGCGAGGTCGGGCTCTTTGCCGCCAGCGCCGTTATGATGGGTTGGCTGGGAACCGTGGCGCTGGCCGCCCACGGCATCGCGCTGCAACTGGCATCAATCACCTTTATGGTGCACCTCGGTATCAGCAACGTGGCCACCATTCGGGCAGGCAACGCCTATGGCCGCCGCGATCCGGCGCATCTGGCGCGTGGCGCGATCACCGCGACGGTGATGTCGGCGCTGGTCGCAGTGTTGACGATCTTTGTCTTCGTGATGTGGCCCGAACCGCTGATCAACCTGTTCATGCAACGTGACGAACCCGCGCGCGACCAGATCCTTGTGATCGGGGTGGGGCTGCTGGCGATGGCGTCACTGTTCCAGCTTGTCGATGGCGCGCAGGCCGTGGCCTTGGGCATTCTGCGCGGGGTGCAGGACACCACCGTACCGATGCTCCTTGCGGGCTTCAGCTACTGGATCGTGGGCATGCCCGCGTCGTATCTGCTGGGCTTCGTCTTCGATCTTGAAGGGGTCGGCGTCTGGCTTGGGCTGGTCTTTGGCCTTGGCGTGGCGGCGATCCTGCTGAACGCGCGCTTCTGGGGCAGCGTGCTGAAACGTCTGGGGCCAACAGACCCCGCAGCCGCGTAACACCACCTGCTGACCGGCAGCCGCTTCGCCTAGGGTAGCCGGTCGGCCTTCTTGCGCACCAACGTGCTGCGCAGATCATGCATCGCTAACAGCAGCGCGTCCGTGACGGCATCAAGCTGGTCGTCCGTGGCCTTTGACTGCACCCACTGCGTTGTCAGGTTCAGATAATCCACCGCACGGTGGATATCGTCGATGTCGCGTTGCGCCAGCACCTGTGCGCGCTCGGTCATCCACTGGCGGATACGCTCCAGATCGCCGTCTGACAGCACGCGATCGCCTTGGGGTTTGATCTCGCCGTTGCGGATGTTCACAACGGCGATCTGGTCCATCTCGATCCGCCGCTGGCGGTTCTCTGCATCCACGCGAAACACCGCCGCGCCATTCTCGCGCACGCGAAAGTAATACTCTGGCAGGTCGCTCGCCATGGGGGCTCCTTTACGGTCTGGCTTAGCTCAGCGCGGCGCAGAACTGCTGCAAACGGGTGCAGGCTTCTTTCAGCGCCTCGTCCGAGGTGGCATAGCTGATGCGGAAGTTCGGGCTCAGGCCAAAGGCCGCGCCAAAGACGACGGCAACACCGGTGTCTTCCAGCAGCGCCGTGGCGAAAACCTCGTCATCGGTGATGGTGACGCCCGACGGGGTGGTCTTGCCGATCAACCCCGCGATGGACGGATAGACATAGAACGCGCCCTCGGGCTTGGGGCAGACGATGCCGTCGATCTCGCTCAGCATATCCACTACCAGATTGCGACGGCGGGTGAACATCTTGTTGTTCTCGGCGATGTAATCCTGCGTGCCGTTCAACGCCTCCACCGCGGCCCATTGGCTGACGGTGCAGGGGTTCGACGTGGATTGCGACTGTACCTTGCGCATCGCGCCGATCAGCTTTTCCGGCCCCGCCGCATAGCCGATGCGCCAGCCGGTCATGGCATAGGCTTTGGACACACCGTTGACCGTCAACGTACGGTCATACAGCGCGGGCTCCACCTGCGCGGGGGTGCAGAATTTGAAATCATCATAGGCCAGATGTTCATACATATCATCGGTCATCACCCAGACATGGGCGTGACGCACCAGCACATCGGTCAACGCCTTTAGCTCATCCCAGCTATAGCCCGCGCCTGTGGGGTTCGAGGGCGAGTTGAAGATGAACCATTTCGTGTTGGGCGTGATCGCCTCTTCCAAGGCCTCTGGCGTCAGCTTGAAGTCATTCTCCAGCGTCGCGGGGGCAATCACCGGCGTGCCACCGGCCAGCAGCACCATATCGGGGTAGCTGACCCAATAGGGCGCAGGGATCACGACCTCTTCACCGGGGTTCATCGTGGCCATCAGCGCGTTGTACAGGATCTGCTTGCCACCGGTCCCGACGCTGACCTGAGACGGCGTATAGTCCAGCCCGTTGTCGCGCTTGAACTTGGCGCAAATCGCCTGCTTCAGCTCGAGGATGCCGTCTACGGCGGTGTATTTGGTCTTGCCCGCGGTGATGGCGGCGATACCGGCGTCCTTGATGTTCTGCGGCGTGTCGAAATCCGGCTCTCCGGCACCCAGCCCGATCACATCCTTGCCTGCGGCCTTCAGCTCGGCAGCTTTTTGGGTCACGGCGATGGTGGGCGACGGTTTTACGCGCGCAAGGGTCTTGGACAGCAGTTCCATTTCGGCCTCAGTTTGATATGTGTGCAGCACCCTCATAGGGCGCACCCCCGAACCGATCAAGCCAGATCGGTCTAAACAGGAGAGACGCAATGGCCGAGAACGAAGACTGGTACGCATCCGACGTGGCAACCTTTGGCGACCGGGTCGCCGCCGCGCGCGAGAACGCGGATATGACCCAAGCCGCGCTCGCCAAGCGGTTGGGGATCAAGCAATCCACCCTGCGCGGCTGGGAAGACGACCTGTCCGAACCCCGCGCCAACCGCCTGTCCACGCTCGCCGGGGTTCTGGGCGTGTCGATGATGTGGCTGATCAACGGCGAGGGCGAAGGCATCGACGCCCCCGATGACACAGCCGCCACCGACGCCAATATCAAAGAAGCATTGATCGAACTGCGCGACATGCGCGCCGATCTGTTGAAACGGGCCGAACAAATGGGCCGTCTCGAAAAGAAACTACGCCGGATTTTCAAAGGGAACACCCATGGCTGAGCTGCACGAACACAAGGTCAAACGTCTGCATATGCGCTCCATGCGGCGAGGTATTAAGGAAATGGATCTCATTTTACCTTCTTATGCCGCAACCCGTCTCGCGACGATGGATGACGCGGCATTGTCCCTGTATGACGACATGCTGAGCGAGAATGATCACGATCTTTATCAATGGGTTACGGGGCAAACACCTGCGCCCGAACCCTTTACCGCGCTGATCGCGGACATCCAGACTCATCTGGCTGCAAACCCGCTTTAGGCGCGGTTTCCCCTGCGGATGTCGGCCCCCGCGCGCCGACATCCGTCCGGTTTAACGATATATTTTATTTTTATCTTCAGCTTCCGCCCCAATCGCAATGTCGGAGTTGAATATGAGTATCCAAAACCCCATTCCCGTCCCCCCGTCAGAGGCGGGATTCATGCAAAGCTACCTTGATGCGCTCGGGCTGGTTGAACGGCTGCACCGCCTGCTGCTGGACGTGATCAAGGATGAATTCGAACGCGTCGGCGTGCTGGACATCAACGCCGTGCAGGCGCTGCTGCTGTTCAACATCGGCGACAACGAAGTCACTGCCGGTGAGCTGAAAAGCCGCGGCTACTATCAGGGCAGCAACGTCAGCTATAACCTGAAAAAACTGGTGGATATGGGCTATATGCACCACCAGCGCTGCCAGATCGACCGCCGCTCGGTTCGGGTGCGGCTGACCGGCAAGGGGCGTCACATCAGCGGCGTCGTGTCAGACCTGTTTGGTCGCCACGCCAGCGGGCTGATGCACAAGGGCGCGCTGGGCGCATCGGGCATGGATGACATCACCCGCGCGCTCAAACGGATGGAACGCTATTGGACGGACCAGATCCGCTATATCTACTGACCGCGCAGGGCGGGCAGGGCGGGCAGGGCTTCGTCAGCCAGTTGCGCCAGCGACAGCACCGCTAGCTCGCGCAGCAGCTTGGTGGTCATGGCAGATTGATAGGCATCAAACCCCGCGGCGGGCAGGGCAAAGGCACCGGGGCCGGTGATCACCTCTGCCATGAAATACCCCGTCAGCGTGCTGTCACCCTCCGCCGCTTCGACCACCAGCGCGTTCACCGTCAGATCACGCCCCGCCAGCTGTCGTTTCACGTCACGGGGGCGGGGCCCAAGGTTGGATATCCCGTCGCCCGAGATATCAAGCGTGTGCTTCAAACATGCAGGCCGCTGCGCCAGATAGGCCGCCCCCGCTGCCACCGCCACGCCAAGCGCGGTGCCGGGCGACGCGGCCGCGCGCTCCACCTGTCGCAGCCCGTCGATCAGCTCTTGCAGGGCGGCGGCATCACGGATCGACCGCCACGGGGCAATAACGCGCTGGTCTGTCGGGCCGCTCCATTCATAGACCAACAGGGACACCGGCGCCTCCGGTGCCGACAGGATCGCCGCGCGCACCGCCGGATCGTCCAGGGCCCCGGCAACCCCGTCCAATTGCAAGCGGTACTCCCGCGCATCGACGGACCCCGACACATCCAGCCCCAAGGCCAAGGCCTGCCGACACTCCGCCACGCCAGCCGACGCCCAAAGCGTTGCGCCGACAAGCGCCGCAACCCCCGCGCGGATCATCCCGCGTCCTCGACCACGGGCAGGCTGCCAATCGCAGGGGGCGTCAGCTCGCGTTCCAGCTTGATCCGCATGGCGCGTTCAAAATCCTCGAACCCGTTGGCGATCACCAGAAACGCGCCGGGGCCGTGCAAGACTTCGCGTTTGTAAAAGGCGATCAGCCCTGTCTCGGCCTCGAAATCGGCGGCATTCACCACCAACCCGTTGACCGTCACATCGTCGAAATCAAACGACCGATAGGCCAGCGGCGGGCCAAAGCCCTCGTTGTTCTGACCATCCCCCGCCAGATCAATTGTCTTGTATAAACAACGCGGTGCCCGCGCCATGACCGCCGCACCAAACCCCAGCGCATAGCCCATGGCCGTGGGAAAATCATTATGACTGCGCTGGCTGCCCGCCACCACGCCCGCCGCGCGCGTCAGATCGTCGGGCGAGTCTATCATCTGCCAGTCGAGCACCATCTGCTGGTTATAGCGCCCCGACCATTCATAAACGGCCAGCGCCACCGGCAGATCGCTGGCGAAAAACGCCCGCCGCACCGGGTCTGACAGCAACGCGGCGGCGGTGCCGCCACGCTGCAAACGGTCCTCGACCGCATCAACCGAACTGGACACATCCATCGCCAGCAGCAGCGCCAGCCGACACTCCGCCGCCGCAAGGGCCGCGGGTGCGACGCCCAGCGCTGTGGCAAGGAAGGCCGCCCGGATCATCGGCTTACCAATGGCCGGTGTTTTCCATGCTGGCCCAGGGTTCCTGCGGCTCCAGCCGGTCCCCTTCTTGCAGCAATTCGACCGACACATTGTCGGGCGACCGGATGAACGCCATATACCCGTCGCGCGGAGGACGGTTGATCGTGATCCCGTTCTCTTGCAACATCTTGCAGGTTTCATAAATGTTTTCAACGGTATAGGCGAGGTGCCCGAAATGACGGCTGTCATCGGGCAGCGCATCATCGCCGTCCCAGTTATAGGTCAGCTCCACATCCGCATGGCCGTCGTCCTGCCCGGGAGGGCACATGAAGATCAGCGAAAACCGCCCATCCTCATTGTCGATCCGGCGGCGCTCTTTCAGGCCCAGCAGCTCGTAGAAGGCTTGCGATTTCTCCAGATCCTTGACGCGCACCATCGTGTGCAAATATTTGATCGGCATGGGTTGGCTCCTTTGCTTTCGTCTTCGACCTGCAGGGTAGCACGGCTGGCGGCGGTTGCCAGCGGATGTCAGAATTTTGACTGAAATCCCAATGAGACGGAAAACTCGCTCATTTCGAACCGGCTGACATTGGATCGCGTCCGTCCGGCGCGTAAAGTCACACTGGGCGCAAACCCCGCATAGTCCACGTCGGGTAACATGATGTTAACGTCAGCATAGGTTGCGTAGTCTTGCTTGCCACCGGGGACATCGAAAACCGCAAAATAGGTGTCGTAGTCGGTTTTTCCCAAGGTTAAGCCTGCGTTCACAACCGCCGGACCGATTTGATTGGCGAAGCTATAGCTTAACCGTAGAGATGCGGCTTGCGAGGCATAGTTGACGAAGTCGCTGTCGGTCTCGCGTAGATTGACGGAAACGCCGATACCATCACCCCAAGCGAGCCTGTGTTGGGACCCTACAATCAGGGACACGGTGTTACTGTCAAAGTAACTAATTCGGTCACTAAACCGTTTCTCAAGTGTGGCGCCCATGGAGACCGAAGTCGAAGCAGACAGTTGCCAGCGGCGACCGACGCCAACACGCATGAATGAATAGCTGCGGTCGCCTCCTGACCAGTATTCGCCAAGCGATCCGGTTACATCGGCGCTTCCGCCCGCAGCGCCGACCGCGAAGGACTGCCGAAGTGAAACATCTGCATAGGTCGCTCCGAAATCACTGTTACGTGCTTCAGGTGCCAAATCATGCGACCCGCTATCAAGCACCACACGTTGTACAAACAGGCGACCCGAAAGATCCGTCCGCGTCTTTTGAGTGCTCCGCAAACGGTACCCGACGACCGCGTCGACGGTACCGACGATACCCGATAGGGCCTGCGCCGATCCGCTGAGCCGCCCGGTAAACGGCAAGCCGTCGATCACCTGCTGTGCGGTGTCAGCACCATTGTTGACATTGCTAGAGGGCTTCACCCCGCCTGTTATAGAAAAGCGAAACGGATTCTCACGCCGCACACGGGCATAGTCACGCGCAAGCTGCTCTTCTATTTCCGGGGTCGGGGCGTTTTGAACGGCACGTCTAAGCCAAAGCTGAGTGAGGGTCGGGTGCCCATCTGCAAAGGTCAGCCGTGCTGCCAGTTCCGCGGCCTGAAACTTCTGTACCCTGTTGTCTGCATAGCGGTAGGCTCGGGCCGCAGACTTTCGCCCATCCGTTCCGTGCCCCATATCTGCATGGGCTGTGGCCAGAACATAATGCGCATACGCCGAATGCGGGTCCGCGATCAGCAACCCTCGCGCGATTTGCGACGCCAGAGCAGGGCGTTCACCCTTCAGCGCATGGACCGCCAATGATCGGGCCTCTGGCAGGGACAACGCGACCGACTGCTCTGCCACGACAGGATCACTGTTCAGCAGGCAGAGCCCGGCCACTGCACAGCCGATGGCGCATTTGGCGAAAGACACGAGACAGCCGCTCTATCGCTCGGGCTGATCGCAGATCGCGTCTTCACCGGGTTGGCCGCATTGGGTCAGGACAAACGCGCCATACTCGATCGGTGTGCCCGATCCGCCCAGCGCAATGTGGTTCTCGGCGTGGATCACACCAGCAACTTCCGTGGCACCCGTGCCCCCGAAAATACCGCCGTATTCGCCGACCGCGTTGTTAGACTGTGACGCGGTCCCGAAGAAAGTGCCGTCTTCCGCGATGCCAGTGCTGTCCAGCGCGATGTTCTGCGCCTCGAAAGGGGTGGCGGAGTTGGGATCGTAGGCACCGCCTGTATCAAAGTCGGTCACCTTGCGATCATAGATGATCCCTGCAACCGCCGCGTCGGTGAAGTCGCCGGTCAGAACCACTTTGCCCGTCACTTCGGCGGCCTGACGCGACAGGGGGTCGGGGTCAGTCCCGTCTGCAACCGGTGCCAGATCTTCCCCGGACCCGGCTCCGTTCAGCAACCCGATGTAATTCCCCGCATAGGTCACCAGCCCGCCCTCGGATTGCGTGCCCGGTGCGACCGGCGCTGAATACGAGGTGTTGGAATATCCGGTGCCCGAAAAGACCTGCTCGAATTGCCCACCCGTCATCACCACAGCGGCGCGGGTGCCATCAATGTCCTTCACATACGCGGTGACGTGGCGGTCCAGCGACCCGTCCTGCGCGGTGTAGGCTTCATATCCGTTGCGGTCCAAGCCGGGGCGGCGGCGATAATTGGCGGTGAACTCGCTATCATCTGCGGTGATACCCGTGATCGACAGCGTCTGGGACGCCGGATCATAGCTAAAGCTCTTGAGGTCGTTCGCCAGTTCTTCGGGAATGGCACTGGCACCCGTGCTCCCGTCAGTACCCGTGCCCGTATCTGCCTCTGTCTCGCCGTTAAACGGCGTCCCATTGCCACATGCTGCCAAAAATGCGCACAGCGCCAGCGCTGATGTCCCGAATTTCATAACTGTCTGCCTCGAAAATTTCTTGTTGATTGCCGCGACAGTCGCCAATCGCGCGCCCTGCTGTCAACGCTCCACCGCGTGTCGCCTGCATTTGCCGCCAAAGTGCTACCCAAAAACAATACCGCATATGGCGGTTCCGGTGGCCTGCTGCCGCAGATATAGTAGACCCCGAATCCACGCCCATATGACAGGACGCCCCCCATGCCGATCAGCCCCGACCAACAAGCCGAAATCGACGCTCTGCGGGCAGAGCCGAAACAGACCCTGCGCACCGTCTCCGAAGGGATGGAGGCCCATCTCTACAAGGCCATTCCCGTGCTCGACCACGGCTTTGTGCGCGTCATCGACTATATGGGCGACGATGCGGCGATCTGTCAGGCGGCCCGCGTCAGCTATGGGCGCGGCACGAAATCGGTGCAGAACGACGAAGGGCTGATCCGCTACCTGATGCGCCACTGGCACTCCACCCCCTTCGAGATGTGCGAGATCAAGCTCCACGTCAAACTGCCCGTCTTTGTCGCGCGCCAGTGGATCCGCCACCGCACTGCCAACGTCAACGAATACTCCGCCCGCTATTCGATCCTGGACCGCGAATTCTACATCCCCGAGCCGTCCCATGTGAACGCCCAAAGCGTGGTGAACAATCAGGGCCGCGGCGGTGTTCTGGAAGGGGCAGAGGCCGCCCGTGTGCTCGAAATCCTCAAGTCCGACAGCAACCGCGCCTATGACAATTACGAGGCGATGATCGCCGAAACCGGCCCCGACGGAGAACCGCAGGACGGTCTGGCACGAGAGCTGGCGCGGATGAACCTGCCGTCGAACATCTACACGCAATGGTACTGGAAGGTGGACCTGCACAACCTGTTCCACTTCCTGCGTCTGCGCGCCGATGCCCACGCCCAATACGAGATCCGCGTCTATGCCGATGCCATCTGCAACGTCGTCGCCGACTGGGTCCCCGCCGCCTACCGCGCCTTCGAGGATTACCGTCTAGGTGGCGCGACTATGTCCAATACAGCTCTTGAGTGTATCCGCCGGATGGTGAAGGGTGAGGAGGTCACGCAGGAGACCTCTGGCATGAGCAAGGGGGAATGGCGGGAGTTTAAGGGAGTGATTGATGGGTGAAGAAATACAGTTTGAGCCTTTACCGATTAAATTAGCCTACCACGGTCTTCTGTCAGATGAACACCAACTGGATTTATACGATTTGTCTCAAGCTCTTCAGGGTTTAGAAAGGAGCCTCGCTTTAACGACACACCTCATCCTCAATGATGAAGTTATAACCCAAGCAACAGCACTGAAAGGGGCCCGAATTGTTTGCGGAACACCCAAGGCGGGTAGCTTCACTATTTTGGCTGGAATCGGAATGGTCGGTTATGGGGCATACAAGCTAGGAACTCTAAAAAAAGATAATCCACTAGGGCACTTAGTTTACTCGGCTTACGACTACGTCGTTCATAAGGTCACTGGTCAAGATTTAGACTATGATAAGAGTTTGAGGGAAGTCTATGAGAACGGAAAAAGCTTAGGAACGTTAGGGATCAGGCTTCCGAAGGCGAGTAAATTCGATTCGCTTGCCGAAAAAATTGAGCCTCCCCTGACCAAGTTGCATAGGCCTATGATAAGCTCTGGAACCGCTGAAAGCGGCGTCATTACTTTTCCGGGTATGAGTAAGAAAACGGAGCGTTCAATTGTTTTCGATCACGGAACGTATGGGCAATTGAAGTACCGGAGCCGAGCTGACGAAATAACAAAAATTCGTGGAAAAGTTTCAGTATTTAATCCTAATACGTTTAATGGAAGGTTATTCATTCCAGAAAAAGATAGGACTGTACCTTTTTTTCTGACACATGCTGGAAGAAGTCCAGGTGCATTTAATCTTATTGGAAAAAGTTATACTAAAAATTTAAATGATCGAAACGCGGAAGATTCTATTTTGGAGTTCGATGTTTTGACCACGCGTTCAAAGCTGGGTCGAGTTGTTAAGTATACGGTCATCAAGGTCAGAGGCATTGATAACTCAAATATCTTCGATGTGATCGATGATATTTGAGCCTAGTCTACAGTTGTGAGACAGCTGCTCGAAGGATAGGCATCTCAAAACCCGATGCATTCGTCGGTACCGTTGAAAACCCATTGCCCAATCTCCGATTGGGCAGCGCCCGAACCGCCCCCACGGGGCGGGCGCTTCGCTTCCACCCCTCGGTTCGGGCGCGGCGGTCCCGATTTAGGTCACCTCATACATCCCCGGCGAAATGCTTGCGCATTCCGCGTTCGAGACTTCGAACAGTCCACTGGACTGTTCAATCCGGCTTTGCCGGACCGTGCCTCACCCCCCCCCACGGGGCGGGGCCCACACGGGGCGGGTCAGCGGATGCAAAGCATCCGCGTCACCGACGGAGCGAAGGCTTGCCTTCGCGGAGTCGGCGCTTCGCTTCCTGCCCCTCGGTTCGGGCGCGGCGGTCCCTGTTTAGGTCACCTCATACATCCCCGGCGAAATGCTTGCGCATTCCGCGTTCGAGACTTTGAACAGTCCACTGGACTGTTCAATCCGGCTTCGCCGGACCGTCTCTCACCCCCCCCCCACACGGGGCGGGTCAGCGGATGCAAAGCATCCGCGCAACCGACAGAGCGAAGGCTTGCCTTCGCGGAGCAGGCGCTTCGCTTCCCACCCCTCGGTTTGGGCGCGGCGGGCCCTGTTTAGGTCACCTCATAATTCCCCTGCGAAATGCTTGCACATTCCGCGTTCGGCACTTCGAACAGTCCACTGGACTGTTCAATCCGGCTTTGCCGAACCACGCCTCACACCAGCGAACGCACGCCACCGCCCCCCAGTCTAACCAAAAATAAACTAACAATAACAATTACTTAAGTTACCCATGGGTAACCCGAGCCCCGCTCCGCAACCCGCGCCTCTGCCGGTACGCCGTACCAGCAACACACCCCTAGGGGGCAAAAAGGCTAGACTTGGCCGCTGACGCGGGGCAAATTAAGGGAAATTGAAAATAACGAGGGATATTATGCGTCTAACAACAGGAATGATGGCCGGATTGGGTCTGATGGGCGCGGTTCTGCTGCCCGCGCAGGTTTCGGCAGAGCCCAGGATCTATGCCTACCCGTCCTCGGCCAACTATTGCCCCGCAGGGCTTCAGCCGATCACCATTTCCGGTGTGATCTGCTGCGGCACGCCGAACACCAGCACCAGCTACCAGCAGATGATGGCGCACCCCGCGCCGAAAAAGCACAAGGTGCGGCACTATACGCCGCGTCCCGTCACCTATTCCTGCGTGCCGGGGGAAAAGGGCTGCCGCTAAGCCGCAGCCCCGCGTGCCTCTGCCCGCATGACGACCAGAAAACCCGGTGTCCCTTGGGCATCGGGCTTTTTTACAGCAGTTCCAGATCCGTCGCCATCTGACGGCCATCGCGGCCCTCGGACATCTCGAAAGACACTTTCTGCTCGTCCGCCAGTCCGGTCAGCCCCGACCGTTCCACCGCAGAGATATGGACAAACACATCCGATCCGCCGCCCTCCGGCGCGATGAATCCGTATCCTTTGGTGGTGTTAAACCATTTGACTGTACCCGTTGGCATTTCTCAACGCTCCTCATTAATCGCTGTCACAGCGTCGAAAAATTGCTTTCGCCGCCTTACGCGATAAAAGGTTGTTCACCCGCGCCGGAAATCAAGAAATTTTGCGCTGCCCGATTATCTTAGGACATATGAAACCCCAAAAAAGTGAGGTGAGAATGCTGATCTACGGTCTGAAAAACTGCGATACCTGCCGCAAGGCGATCAAGGCGCTGCCCGACGCGCAGCTCGTCGATGTGCGCAAGGACGGTGTCCCCGCCGACGTGCTGGCCCGCGCCCACACGCTATTCGGCGCAGCACTGGTCAACACCCGTTCCACCACATGGCGCGGTCTGGACGAGGCGGCACGCGGTGCCGATCCGCTGGAATTGCTCGCGGCCCATCCCGCCTTGATGAAACGCCCCCTGATCGCGGTGGGGGAGGATCTGTTCCTCGGCTGGAACGACGCGACAGAGGAAAAGGTCAAAGCCGCGCAGTAACCCTCAGCGGCGGCGCGCCAGCAAGACGCGATCCAGCGCAACCGGCCCGCCGCCCTTGACCACCAGCACCACCAGCAGCAGCACCCAAAGCCCGCGTTGGTCCAGAATGGTCCCGTCCGGCAGGCGGTCAAACCACTGGCCTAGTGCGCTCCATTGCCCGTGGCCGTATAGATCGGTGAGCGATTGCAGCACCACAAAGCCGATCATCCCCAAGGCCGCAAACCGTGTGAACAGCCCCAGCACGATCAACGCGGGCAGCACGAACTCCGCCAGCGTCCCCGCATAGGCCACCAGCCCGTGCCACGCCGACAGCGCGGTCGCGTCATAGCCCGCCTCCTCGAACGCGCGGGGGAAGATCTGGACATAGGCACCGGTGCTCAGCGTGAACAGACCGTCAAGCTTGGTCAGGCCGGAGGTAAAGAAATACTGCGTCAGCACCGCGGCGAACAGGAACCGCGCCAATGTGGGCAGCAGCCAGTCTTGCGCGGTGATCCAGCCGGTCGCGCGATCGTAAAGGGTGAGGGTCTTCAGCATCTTATCCGCCGTTCTTTGCGCAAAACGCGCCGGTTGCAAAGCACAGCCCCAAAGCCGCGCCAAGGTCGAAATCGGGGTGCGTGGCCAGCGCGGTGTCATGGGCCTGATCAAGCGTGGCACCCCCAGCCAAGGCGGCGAACCATGCGCCGCCGCCGGGGGGCAACAGATGCGGGGCGGGGTCGAAGTCGGGACGGGTGATCAACACGTCCTGCGCCTGCATCTGCGGCTTGGGGGCATCCGCCTGCATGTTGAACCGCCAGATGTCATACAGCGGCCAGTCAGAGCGGAGCAACACCGTCGCGGGGGCGGGGGGCAGCTGCGCCTGCATCATCGCGTCGGGCGCAATCTGCTGGAAGGCGGCAAGGTCAAAGGGCGCGCTGTCGGCGGCGTGATAGGACCGGCGGAGTGCCAGGTCGAGACGGGCGCAATCGGGCAGGTAACCCATCTTTGACAAAGCCGGTTGCGCGGCAAGAAACTGCGGAAAATCAGCGCCATAGTGCATCATTAACGGAGAGCTCGGCGGATGCGCACGCACAAAGGCGGGGGCGATCTGGTCGAAGTTCTGCGTGCCCAGAATCTTGACCACCAAGGGAAAGGCGCTGTGCAGCGCGCCAATTAACGAATGGGTGACGTTGTTGCGGTAAACGTCATAGCGCGTGTCAGCGGGCGCGCCAGCGGCACCGCGCAGCCCCTCGGGGCGGTCCTGCGTCGGGTCCAGCAGGGGTGTCCGAAACCGGTGCAGCGTGGTCATCGGGCCAGCACATCCGCCGCGCGCTCTGCCTCGGCGCGCAGGGTTGGCCAATCGGGCACGTCATTGTCCCATTCCACCAGCACGGGCTTGGGGCCGGTACGGTCCAGCGTATAGGCCAGCAAATCCCAAACGGGGTCGACCACGGGGCGGCTGTGGCTGTCGATCAGAAGCGGCTGGTTGAAACCGACGCTGTCTTCCTCGTGACCGCCGACGTGAAGCTCGCCCACGGCGTTTACCGGATAGGCGTCGATATAGTCGCGCGGGGAGAGGGCGAGGTTTTTTGCTGAAATAAAGACATTGTTGACATCCAGCAATAAACCGCAGGAGGTCCGGTGGGTTAACTCGGCTAAAAAGTCAGTTTCAGACAAGGTGGATTCATCAAAGGCGAGGTAGCTCGAAGGGTTTTCCAGCAGCATTTGACGCCCGATCGTGTCTTGCACCTGACTGATGTGATCGGCCACGCGGGACAGGGTGGCCTCGGTATAGGGGAGGGGCAGCAGGTCGTTCAGAAACTCGCTGTCATGGGTGGACCATGCAAGATGTTCAGAGAAACTGGCAGGGTTTGCCCAGTCACAGAGCTTTTTCAAACGGGCGAGGTGGTCGCGATCCAGTGGCATTTCGCCACCGATGCTCAGCCCGACGCCATGAACGGAGAGGGCGAATTTTTCGGAAAGGGCGCGCAGCTGCGCCAGCGGGCGGCCGCCATCGCCCATGTAATTCTCTGCATGGATTTCGATCCATTCAACTGGACCAGGATCGTCTTGCAGGTCTTTGAAATGCTGGGGTTTATAGCCGACGCCCGGGCTTGCGGGCAATGTGTCGAAACGGGTGGCACCGTCTGGCATAAGAGGCTCCCTATTCGAGGGGTCGTGTAAAGGGGCCTGCGCGGCGGCATGGGGCGTGCCGCGCAGGCGAAGGGTTTAGGCCGCTAAGGGCTTAGGCTGGCAGGTCGCGGTCCAGCGCTTCGAGGGAGCCCATACGCTCGGACCCGTCTGCCATTGCGGGCAGTTCCATGTCGGCGCAGGTGCCTGCGTCAACCAGTTTCCAGGCGTTGCCCTGGTAGTCGGTGACGGATGTGCCAGCGCATGTGGTGCCCGGGCCTGCGGCGCAGTCATTCTGACCGGCAAGCGCCACGCCGTAGCATTTTTCTTTCGACGCGGCGTTTGCTGCGGTCGAATGTGCGGACAGGGCAGCGGCAACTGCGCCTGCAACGGCGAGTGTTTTCATTGTGTTGGACATTGGTGTTTCCTCCTGAGGTTGGTTGCTTGTCGATAAGGACATTAAGCCGCGTGGGGTGCGACAAAGCTACTCACATCGGAGTGTGTCACGGAGGCGTCAGAAAATCGCCGGTTTTTTTGTAACAATTCGCGAGATTCCAGCGTTGGGAGGCGCAATTTTGAAACATAGTGACATGTTCGGGGCGCAAGTTCGTTGCGCCCCGAGGGGTTTGTTACAGTTTTCAGCCGCGTAAATCGGGCGGTGTGGCTTCGATGCCCAAGGCGTTCGCCACATCCGACAGCGCCTGAACCGAGGTCTGCTTTTCCCCCAGACGGCGGACGGACACGGTTTTCTCTTCGACTTCGCGCGCGCCGACTGCAAGGATCACCGGCACTTTGCCGACCGAATGTTCACGGACCTTGTAGTTGATCTTTTCGTTGCGGATGTCGGCGTCGGCGCGGACGCCTTGCGCCTTGAGGGTGGCCACGACCTCGTGCACGTAATCATCCGCCTCGGAGGTGATGGAGGCGACGACGACCTGACGCGGGGCGAGCCAGAAGGGCAGCTTGCCCGCGTGTTCTTCGATCAGGATGCCGATAAAGCGTTCGAACGACCCCAAGGTGGCGCGGTGCAGCATGACGGGGCGGTGTTTCGCGCCGTCCGATCCGATATAGGTCGCGTCCAGCCGTTCGGGCAGCACGAAGTCCACCTGATGGGTGCCGCATTGCCAGTCACGGCCGATGGCGTCGGTCAGCACAAATTCCAGTTTCGGGCCGTAGAACGCGCCTTCGCCGGGATTGAGCGTGGGTTCGATGCCTGCCTTGCGGGTGGCCGACAGCAACGCCGCCTCGGCCTTGTCCCAGACCTCGTCCGAGCCTGAGCGTTTTTCGGGACGGTCCGAGAATTTGACGCTGAAGTTTTCAAAGCCGAGGTCTTTGTAGATGCCCGACAGGAATTCGATGAACTTGGCGGTTTCGGCTTCGATCTGGTCTTCGGCGCAGAAAATATGGCCGTCATCCTGTGTAAAGCCGCGCACGCGCATGATCCCGTGGAGCGCGCCCGAGGGTTCGTAGCGGTTGCACGACCCGAATTCGGCCATGCGCAGGGGCAGGTCGCGGTAGGATTTCAGACCCTGGTTAAAGATCTGCACGTGGCAGGGGCAGTTCATCGGTTTCAGCGCGTTGACCGATTTCTCGCGGGCGTGTTCCTCGTCCACTTCGACGATGAACATGTGGTCTTGGTATTTCTCCCAGTGGCCGGAGGCTTCCCAGAGTTTACGGTCCACGACCTGCGGTGTGTTCACCTCGACATAGCCGCCGGCGCGTTGCTTGCGGCGCATGTAGTCTTGCAGCTGGGTGTAGATCAGCCAGCCGTTGGCGTGCCAGAAGACCTGACCGGGGGCCTCTTCCTGCATGTGATAAAGGTCCATCTCGCGGCCCAGCTTGCGGTGGTCGCGTTTGGCGGCCTCTTCCAGCATGTTCAGGTGGGCTTTCAGCTTTTCCTTGCCGGTGAAGGCCACGCCGTAGATGCGTTGCAGCATCGCGCGGTCGCTGTCGCCGCGCCAGTAGGCCCCCGCGATGGACATCAGTTTGAACGCGTCGCCCGGCACCTGGCCGGTATGTTGCAGGTGCGGCCCACGGCAGAGGTCCTGCCAGTCGCCGTGCCAATACATGCGCAGCGGTTCGTCGCCGGGGATGCTGTTGATCAGCTCGACCTTATAGGGTTCGCCGTTGTCCTCGTAATGCTTGATCGCGCGCTCGCGGTCCCAGACCTCGGTCCGGACGGGGTCACGCTTGTTGATGATTTCCTTCATCTTCTTTTCGATCAGGCCAAGGTCTTCGGGAGTGAAGGATTCCTTGCGGTCGAAGTCATAGTACCAGCCGTCCTTGATGACGGGGCCGATGGTGACTTTTGTGTCGGGCCAAAGCTCTTGCACGGCGCGGGCCATGATGTGGGCGAGGTCGTGGCGCACCAGCTCGTTCGCCTGCGCTTCGTCGGCCATGGTGTGGATCGCGATGCTGGCGTCCGCGTTGATCGGCCATGCCAGATCGTAATGGGCACCGTTCACGGTGGCGCTGATCGCTTTCTTGCCAAGCGATTTGGAGATGTCGTTCGCTACGTCGCCCGCAGTGATACCTGCGTCGTACTGACGTGCGTTGCCATCGGGAAGGGTGAGGGTGATCTGGGCCATCTGGGCCTCCTCGTCGGTTTGGCGCCTACGAGACGCCCGGTTGCGGGTTATATGCGTCCGGCCTGTTTGGCGTCGGTGGTCTGGCTTGTCAATATCGCGGTGGGGCGCGCGGGCGCGGCGTGTGAAATGGGGCGCCGTCCTTTCCTTGGGGGCGCGGTGCCATAGATAACACCAGATTAACGGGTAGCGACGGGACGTGAAGACATGCAGGATGATGTGGCGCAGCGGGCGTTTGAGACGCTTTCAGGGGCAGAGGGCGACGCGCAGGATCTGTCGTCCCATGCGCAAGAGGCCGAGGCCCCGAACGCCCTGCGCCATATCGCCAGCCTGACCATGACCAAAGTGGCCGACGGGCTGATTGACCCCAAGCTCATGCTATCGTGGCTGCTGACGGCACTTGGCGCGCCTGCGGTCTATGCCGGGGCGCTGGTGCCGATCCGCGAGGCGGGGGCGTTGTTGCCGCAGATCGTGATGGCGGGCTGGGTGCAGGCGATGGCGCGGCGCAAATGGGCGTGGGTCGCCGGATCTGCGGGGCAGGGCATCTTCGCGGCGCTGATCGTGCTGGCGGCGCTCACGTTGGACGGATCAGCGGCGGGGCTGGCGATTTGCGCGGCGCTGGCGGGGCTGGCGGTCAGCCGTGCGGCCTGTTCGGTGTCCTATAAGGATATCCTTGGCAAGACCGTGGGCAAGTCGCGGCGCGGGTCGATCACGGGCACGGCGGGGTCTGTCGCCTCTGCCGGGGTGCTGGTGCTGGCGCTTTTGCTGATGTCGGGGTTGGTGCAGGATCGCGGCGTGGTGATCGCGGCCATCGCGCTGGCGGCCGCACTATGGGGCGGCGCGGCGCTGTTGTTTTCCACGCTGGACGAGGCCAAAAGCGAGGGCGGCAAGGCGACGCCTGCCAGTTTCTCTATCCTGAAGGAGGATGCGAACCTGCGGCGGTTCATTCTGGTGCGCGGGCTGCTGGTCGCCACATCGCTCGCGCCGCCGTATTTTGTGGTGCTGGCGGGGGGCGAGGACCAATCCGCCCTTGGCCAGCTTGGCGCGCTGGTGCTCGCCTCGGCTTTGGCGTCGCTGTTAAGCTCGTACGTCTGGGGGCGGCTGTCGGACCAGTCGAGCCGCCATGTGCTGATGTTGACCGGCATTGTCGGGGCCTTGGCGATGGGGGGCGCGGTGGCGCTGGCGCTGCTTGGGATGGCGACGCAGATCTGGGCCATGCCGCTGGTGCTGTTCATCCTGATGATCGCCTATCACGGGGTGCGGCAGGGGCGGTCTACCTATCTGGTGGATATGTCGCCCAAGGACCAGCGGTCGGCTTATGCCGCCGTGTCCAACACGGTGATTGGCGGGCTGCTGTTGGTCGCGGGCGTGGCGGGGGGCGGTGCCGCGTTGATCGGGCCGGTGGCGACGCTGGTTCTATTCGCAGTCATGTCCGCAGGGGCCGCGATTGCGGCGCTTGGTCTGCACGAAGTCGAAGCGGCGGATTGATCGTCGGGGCGGCGGGGCGTATGACTGGGGCGCGCATTTGATCCAAAGGGGTTCGCCCATGTCCAAACACAACCGCAACTTCGAGCTGACGATCAGCGATATCGACCTGATCGAGGCGGCGCTACATGTGACCAAACGCGATCTGTCGATGGATGCGCTGAATGACACCGCATCGATGCTGCCCGCCGATGCCGCCAAAGACAGCCTGCGCCGGATCGACGATCTGCTGGGCCGTCTGCACAACCAGAAAATCTTTTATCGCCCCGCCAAGGGCACCTATCTGGGGGGCTGAGGATGACGGCACCGATGTATCTGGACACGCCGCAAGGGCGGCGGCTGGCCTATCACAAGACCGAAGGCACAGGCCCCTGCGTGGTGTTTCTGGGCGGTCTGAAATCCGACATGATGGGCACCAAGGCGGTGTTCCTTGAAGACTGGGCCAAACGCGAGGGGCGGGCGTTCTTGCGGTTCGATTACTCGGGTCACGGGGAATCCTCTGGAGCGTTCACAGATGGCTGCATTGGTGATTGGGCCGAAGACACATTGGCCGCGGTAGAAGCGTTGACCGAGGGGGCTATTCTGCCGGTGGGATCATCCATGGGCGGCTGGCAATCGCTGCTGCTGGTGCGCGCGCTGCCCGCGCGGATCGCGGGGCTGGTTACCATCGCCGCGGCCCCTGACTTTACCGAAGACGGCTATTGGGCCAGCTTCACCGAGGCGCAGAAAAAGACTTTGGCCGAGACGGGGCAGGTCGAACTGCCGTCCGATTATATGGAGCCTTACATCATCACCCGCCGGATGATCGAGGACGGGCGCAAGCAGCTGGTGCTGCGCGATCCGCTGCATCTGCCGTTCCCGACGCGCTTTCTGCAAGGCACCGCAGACACCGCTGTCAGCGTTGCCACAGCCGTGCGTCTGCTGGAACATGCGCAGGGGCCGGACATGCAGTTGCAACTGGTCAAGGATGCGGACCACCGCTTTTCCGACGACCGCTGTCTGGAACTGCTGATCCAAGCGGTGGAAGAGGTCTCTGCCACGGCCTGAGGATAAGGGGCTTTGCCATGCGTAAACCGGCCAGCATGTGGAGCCTTGAAACCTTTGGGCGGGTCCGGCTGTCGCGGCATTTCTTTATGCGCGATTTCATGTACTCAGAGATTTCGGGGTTTCACGGGCAGCCCAATATCCCCGACAATCCCGATCTTGCCATCGAAAACGGGCGGGCCTTCTGCACGACCCTGCTGGACCCGCTAGAGGAAACCTTTGGCCGCATCGCCGTGCGGTCGGGGTATCGGTCGGCGGCGCTGAATGCCTATGGCAACCGGCACAAGTTGAATTGCGCGGCCAATGACAACCCGATCGAATGTCACATCTGGGACCGTGGCGCAGAGGCGCAGGCGATTGCGGGGGCGACCATCGTGATCCCGTGGTTTGCCGACCAGTATGATCAGGGGCGCGACTGGCGTGATCTGGCGTGGTGGGTGCAT
This sequence comes from Sulfitobacter sp. EE-36, assembly GCF_000152605.1. Lineage (NCBI taxonomy): Bacteria > Pseudomonadati > Pseudomonadota > Alphaproteobacteria > Rhodobacterales > Roseobacteraceae > Sulfitobacter > Sulfitobacter sp. EE-36. The sequence goes on from NZ_CH959310.1 coordinate 1,870,992, forward strand.
GACCATCTGCCCTATTCCGAGATGTGGTTCTTTCCCAAGCTCGCCGCCTTCAACCTGACGTGGAGACCGCAGCCGCTGCGCAGCATCTCGAGCTATATCGCGCCGCGCGGGATGCTGTTGCGCGGCGGGAAGTCGCCGTCGGAGCCCGTGGCGCAGCGCCGTGCGCGCTATGGCGATTTTCCGCCCTTGCGTGGCATCGCCTATCCGTGATGAGGTGCGGCGCAGCAGCAGTGTCCCGAAGTGACGCGAATTTATGACTAGTGACAGGGACATACATGGCTGACCCTCTTGTTCTTCTGCCGGGCCTCATGTCTGACGCGCGGGTGTTCTGGCCGCAGATCGCCGAGCTGTCGGCGAAAACCGCTGTGACTGTCGCCCCGATTACCCAAGGCGAGCGGATCGAGGAAATCGCCTCTGGTCTGCTGGACCAGTTGCCCAAGCGTTTCGCGCTGGCAGGCTTGGGGTTGGGCGGTGCTGTCGCGCTTGAGATTTTGCGCCGTGCGCCGGATCGGTTGACGCGGTTGGCGTTGATCGATGCCAGCCCGCTGGCCGAAACGCCGCAGAGCGCCGCCGCGCGCGAGATGTTGATCGTCAAGGTCAAGTCGGGGCGGCTGGCCGATGCCATGCGCGAAGAGCTGAACCCCGTCTGGCTCGCCCCCGGTCCGGACCGCGCGGCGATTTTGGAGATTGCGCTGGATATGGCCGACACGCTGGGGCCGGAAGTCTATGTGCGCCAAGCCCGCGCCTTGCAACGGGCCCGTGACCAGCAGGCGGTATTGCGCAAGTGCAAGGTGCCGACGCTGGTGATGTGTGGCGAGGTGGGCAGGCTCAATCCCGTCAAACGCCATGGTTTCATGGCCGAACTGCTGCCTTATGCGATTTTGCGCGTGATCGAGGGGGCAGGGCATCTGCCTACGCTGGAACAGCCCGAAGCCACGACTGCCGCGATCAAGGAATGGTTGAAGATGCCCCTGACCCCTGCGTGATCGGGGCTGGTCAAGTGCGGGTTAGCGCAGCGCCTCGGTGATTGCCTTGCGCTGGTCACGCGGAACGATATGCACGGGGCGTTTGGGCGTTGCCGTGTCCGGATCGATAAAGGGGTTCACCTTCCAGCGGCCTGTCACCTTGGCCCCGGCCGCCCGCGACAGCGCCCCCCAGATCAACCGCGGCAGCCCTTCGTTCCGCAGCTTGCCCGAGGGCGTCGGGATATAGCCGGTGCCGACGATCGGCCCAAGCGGGGCAGGGTCGGACAGGGTGCGGGTCATGATGCTGGCAAAGGCGAGCTTGGGCTTGCGCAGCGTGTTGAACATCGGCGTGCCACAGCAAGTGGCATACCAGCGCAGCAGATTTGTCTCCCCGAAGGAAAACACCGACAATTTGTCGAAACCCTGATCGAAGTGGAATCTGTCGGGGGTGGTCTGGAACAGTTGGATCGCCCGTGGCGCGGGGTCGGGCTGGTCGAGGTAGACCTCGGCCGCGCGGCAATCGATGCAGTGGCATTGGGCGTGGCTGCCGCGCGCGGGTGTCACGCCGCGCAAGGTCCCTTTGACCGTGCCGCAGGCACAGGCAAAGGGCAGGTCACGCGGCGCGGCGGGCATTATGCCGTCGACTTCTGTGCGGGGATCGAGGTTTTACCCGCGCTGGCCGGGGCCGCAGGGGCCTTGGGGGCTGTCGCCTTGGCCGTGCGCTGGTTGTCGTCGATGAACTTCAGCACCAGCGGGCGGATATTCTCGCGCCAGCTTTTGCCGGCAAAGATCCCGTAGTGCCCTGCGCCGTCTTCAAGGTGGCTTGCCTTTTTGTCGTCGGGCAGGCCAGTGCAGAGGTTCAGCGCCGCGATACATTGACCGGGGGCCGAGATATCGTCCTTGGTGCCCTCGACCGTTTTGACGGCGACATCGGTGATCTTGCCGATGTCCACGGGCTGACCCTTGATCGAGAAGCTGTTGGTGCCGATCTCGTTGTCCTTGAAGATCCGCTGCACGGTGGAGAGGTAGAATTCAGCGGGCATGTCCATCACGGCGAGGTATTCGTCGTAGAACTTGTTGTGTTTGTCGTGGTCGCCCGCCAGCCCCTGTGCGACGCGCATGATCTGGTCGCGGAAGGCCTTGGCATGGGTTTCGGCGTTCATTGTGATAAAGGAATTCAGCTGCAGCAGACCGGGATAGACCTTGCGGCCGACGCCTTGGTGCTGGAAGCCGACCTGCTGGATCATCATCTCTTGCAGCTGGTTCATGTTCACGCGGTGGCCGAAATCCGTCACCTCTGTCGGGCTGGCCGCGGTGTCGATGGGGCCGCCGATCAATGTAAGCGAGCTTGGCTGCGCCTTGGGGTCCTGTTCCGCCAGATAGGCGGTCGCGGCGAGGGTCAGCGGGGCGGGTTGGCACACGGCGATGACATGCACGTCGGGGCCCAGATGGCGCATATAGTCAACGAGCCGCAGGGTATAATCCTCTACGTCGAACTTGCCGGCGCTGACGGGGATGTCGCGGGCATTGTGCCAGTCGGTGATATAAAGGTCCGCGTCAGGAATTAGGCTGATGACGGTCGACCGCAGCAGCGTCGCATAGTGGCCCGACATGGGCGCGACCAGCAGGATCTTGCGCTTGGGCGCATCGCGGCCCTGTACGACGAAATGCACCAGATCGCCAAAGGCACCTTCCAGCTCTTTCTCGATCAGGACGGGATGGTCCGCACCATCAACGCCCACGGCGGGGGGGATATCCCAATCAGGTTTGATCACCATGCGCGAAAAGCTGCGTTCGGTCACTTCGCCCCATGCGGCCATCCAGTTCAGCGCAGGGTTCGGGATGGCGGCAAAAGCGGGATACGATGCCATCGCCAATGCCGTGGCACCCAGCCACTGGTTGGTGTTTCTCATCGTTTCCATTAAATCGTAAGATGCCATATACTTCATGTAAGGGGTCTCCTGTTGGGGGCCTTGTGCCCGGCATCATGTCAGACCCTCCCCCAAAGGTCGGCGCGATGCTGCAGGTGCAAACATAGGGAGGAACGGTTACTATGACAATAAAAACAACCAAGACCGACGCAGAGAGCTCCAAGGCACAGGAACGTATGGAGGAAAACCTGCGTAAGGTCGAAGCGCTTGGCGCGCGGCTGTCGCAGATCATGGTCGGGCGGGACACGCATCAGGCGAGTTTGGACGGCCCGAATCAAGAGCTGTTTGCAAAGGCCGCCGCGTCCTACTGGACCGAAGCCGTACAGAACCCTGCCAAGATGATCGAACAGCAGGTGTCCTACTGGAGCAAATCCGTCGGCCACTTTATGGAGGCGCAGCAGGCGCTGGCCAAAGGCAAACTGGCCGCGCCGGAAGATACCTCGCCCGAGGATCGCCGCTTTGCCAACCCGCTGTGGAAATCGCACCCCTATTTCAACTTTGTCAAACAGCAGTACCAGATCAACGCAGAGGCCTTGGGCCAAGCGGTGGATCATGTGGCCGATCTGGCCCCGCATGAAAAGAAACGGCTGCAATACTTCAGCCGCCAGATCATCGACATGATGAGCCCGACCAATTTTTTGGCCACCAACCCCGATGCGCTGGAACGCGCTGTGGCGACCGAGGGCGAAAGCCTGATCCGCGGGCTGGAGAACCTGATTGCCGATCTGGAGGCGAATAACGGCGAGTTGATCGTGCGGCTGGCCGATGAAAGCGCGTTCGAACTGGGCCGCAACATCGCCACATCCCCCGGCAAGGTCGTCTATCGCAACAATCTGTTCGAGCTGATCCAATACAGCCCCAGCACCGAAAAGGTCGATGCCACGCCGATTGTGATCTTCCCGCCCTGGATCAATAAATTCTATATCCTTGATCTCAAGGCCCAGAACAGTCTGGTGAAATGGATCGTGGATCAGGGCTATACGCTGTTTATGGTGTCATGGGTCAATCCGGACCAAAGTCATCGTGACATCGGCATGGGCGACTATATCGAGGACGGGTTCCTGACCGCGATCCGCGAGGTCAAGGAGATCACGGCGCAGGAACAGGTGCACGCCGTAGGCTATTGCATCGCGGGGACCACGCTGTCGCTGACGCTGTCCTTGATGAAGCAGCGCGGCGATACATCCGTCAAATCCGCGACCTTCTTTACCGCGCTCACCGATTTTTCCGATCAGGGGGAGTTCCAGCCCTTCCTGACCGATGACTTTATCGACGGGATCGAGGCAGAGACCAAGGACAAGGGGATCCTGCCTTCGGTCATCATGGCGCGGACCTTCTCTTTCTTGCGGTCGAATGATCTGGTCTATGGGCCCGCGATCAAAAGCTACATGCTGGGCGACACGCCGCCGGCCTTTGATCTGCTGTATTGGAACGGCGACGGGGCGAATCTGCCGCAGCGCATGGCGATGGAGTATCTGCGCGGGCTTTGCCAACAGAACAAGCTGGTCGAGGGCGGCTTTGAACTGTTGGGTCATCGTCTGAAGCTGGAGGATATCGACGTGCCGCTGATCGCCATCGGCTGCGAGACCGACCACATCGCGCCGTGGAAAGACAGCTATCGCGGCGTGCGCATGATGGGCAGCGCGGACAAGACCTTTGTGATGACCCAATCGGGCCATATCGCGGGGATCGTGAACCCGCCGAGCAAAGGCAAATACGGCCACTACACAAACGACAACCTGTCGCTGGATCACGAGGACTGGCTGGAGGGGGCAAAGTTCCACGAAGGGTCGTGGTGGCCCCGCTGGGGCGCGTGGCTCGAGAATCGCTCTGACGGGAAAGTCGATGCCCGTATTCCGGGTGAAAAGGGCCGTGACACCCTGGGCGAAGCCCCGGGTACCTATGTGGTGCGCAAGGCAAGGGGCTGATCTGATTAGTCAATTTTTTATGGGGCGGCGGGTTGGAACGGTCCGATGCTGCATCGCAGAAAAAACTTGCAATGCCGCACCGCAGCATCTATCTATGGGGTAGTCATAACGTAGCGGTAGACGCCGCTTGACCCCAGAAGGAGAGTTTACCATGACGAAGACACCAGATTTCGCCGCGATGATGAAAGACATGATGGGTGCATTCCCAGTTGACACATCCGCAATGAACGACGCGTTCAAAACAACCGCGACACTGAACGAAAAGCTGTCCGGCGTAGCACTGAACGCTGCCGAGAAATCCGCCGAGATTTCCAGCAAATGGACAAAAGACACTCTGGCAAAAATGTCCGAGATGTCGAAAGCCAAGCAAGAGCCAGCAGATTACGCCAAAGCAATGACCGAGTTCACCTCGGCCTCTGCTGAAGTCGCGTCCGAGCATATGGCCGCTTTCGCTGAAATCGCGAAGAAGGTCCAGATGGACACAGTCGAGCTGATGATGGCTGCGGGCAAAGACATGTCCGAAGAAGCAACCGCTGCTGTGAAAAAAGCGACATCCGACGCGACAGCCGCCACAAAGAAAGCCGCTGCGAAGTAATCGCACCGGCCTTTGGTTCAGGTAAAGATTGATCAGGGCAGACTTTGCGGTCTGCCCTTTTTTGTGGCACCTATCTTTTTCATTTAAGCTGCCCTAAGCTGCAATGCAGCATGCTATTTGGGAAGGATCTACCGTGACCGAAACAGTCAAGCCCCTGCTTATCAAACGATATGCCAGCCGCCGCCTGTATAATACCGAAACCAGTGACTATGTGACGCTGGATGATATCTCGGGGTTTATCCGCGACGGGCGCGAGGTGCAGATTGTGGACCTGAAATCAGGCGACGATCTGACCCGCCAATATCTGCTGCAAATCATCGCCGAACATGAAAGCCGCGGTGAATCCGTGCTGCCCGTGGATGTGCTGAACGATCTTGTGCGCAGCTATATGTCCCCCGATGCGAGCGTTGTGCCGCAGTTCCTCAAGACATCGTTTGACATGCTGCGCGACGGTCAGGCGCGGGTGCTTGAGAACATGAACACGATCAACCCGATGGCGAAGATGCCCGGTTTCGAGGTCATGCAGGCCCAGCAAGAGGCGTTCATGAAGGCGATGACCGGCAATATGCCAACGCCTTGGAACGGCATGGGCAAGACCGATCAGCGCCCCGCCAGCGCCAAGGGCGATGACGCCGAAAGTCTGGATGCGATCAAACAACAACTGGCCGAGCTGCAGGAAAAACTTTCCAAGCTGAAGTGACGGCGATTGGCCCCCGTTTGAACGGTTAAAGCCCACCCGCTGACGGGTGGGCTTTGGTGTGTCTGCCGGATGCCTCCGGCGGGAGTTTATCTGGCAAAATGAAGCCTCAGGCCGCGGCAGATTTCGTCACCGTTGCCAGCGCCCCGAGCAGCACATTCACAATCGCGTCGAGCTCGGCTGGTTGCAGTTGCACGGGCAGGCGCACGTCGCAGGCGGTCATCAACATGGCGCGGGTCCGGGGCAGGTCGGGCAGGTCCTTGATGAACTGCCAGTTCCAGAAGGCGCGCGCGTTATCGGTGCTTTGGCCGAAGACCTGAACCTTGACGCCGGCCTTGGCGCTGGCTTCGGCGAAGGCGCGGATGGCGGCATCGTCCAGCCCGACCAGATTGAACTGGATGGAATCCGGCGCGCGGGTTTCGGGGGGCAGCGGGGCGGGGACGTCGATCTGGGGGGCGGCGTTCAGCTTGGCCGCGACATAGTCATGATTGCGCAGCCCGTCGGCCACACGGCGGGGCAGTTCGGCCAGTTGGGCCCGCACCAGAACCGCTGACAGGTTGTTAAGACGCAGGTTATAAAGCGGCAGTTTGTTTTGCCAGCGCGCGCAGGCGTCCGCGATGCCGGGGTGTTTCTTCCAGTTATGTTCATAGGCACCGGACATGATGATCGCACGGGCCACCAGATCGGCGTCGTCGGTGATCAGGATGCCGCCTTCGCCCGCGTTTACCATCTTGTAGGACTGGAAGGAAAAGCAGCCGATCTTGCCGATGGTGCCGATCTTGCGGTCGTGCCAGAGGGTGCCGAGCGAATGGGCCGCATCCTCGATCACCGGCACGTTTGCGGCATCGCACAGCTGCATGATTGCATCCATATCCGAGGTATGCCCCCGCATGTGGCTGATGATCACCGCGTCAACGCCCGGCAGCTTGGCGGCGAAATCCTCTATATCGATCCGGTAGTTTTCCCCGACCTCGCAGAGCACCGGCGTATAATGGGCGTGGATCACGGCAGAGGGCACGGCCGCGAAGGTAAAGCCGGGGATCAGCACCTTGGCGTTCTGCGGCAGGTCCAGCGCCAGCAGCGACAGAAACAGCGCGGCAGAGCAGGACGACACCGCCAGCGCATAGCGGCTGCCCATCATCTGCGCAAACTCGGCCTCCAACAGGGACACCGGCGCATCGGCCGCAGCGGTGTAGCGAAACAGATCGCCGCTTTGCAACAGCTGCTCTATCTCGGCGCGGGCTGTGTCGGGAATGGCTTCGGCGCTGTGCATGTCGGGCAGGGTCATATTTCAATATCCTGAATGTTTGTTTTCAGAATGGTAAAACAATGCGCCTATGGGACCAAGCCTTTTCCCCGTTCCGCTTCATGAATGTTTTGTGACTATATCCCCAGACGGTCGCGCAGGCTGAACCAGCTCATGGCGAGCGCAAGCAGCGGGCTGCGCAGCGCGCCGCCGCCGGGGAAGGTCGGCGTGGGCAGGGCGCTCATCGTGTCAAAGCCGTCGCCATCGCCCTGGATCGCACGGGCCATCAGCTGCCCTGCGTGGATCGCGGTGCCGACGCCGTGGCCGGAATAGCCCGAAGCCGACAGGATGTTCGGGGCCACGCGGGCCAGAAAGGGCAGCCGTTTCATGGTGATCGCCAGCGTGCCGCCCCAGGCATAGTCGATCTTGACGTCGCGCAGCGCGGGGAAAACCTGGCCCATGGGTTTGCGCGCCTTGGCGGCGAGGTCGCTGGGGAAGCGGTAGCCATAGCTTTCGCCGCCGCCGAACAGCAGCCGCCCATCATGGCTGAGCCGGAAATAATTCACCACGAATTTGCTATCGGCCACGGCGACATCCCGGGGCAACACGTCTTTCACGCGGTCGCCCAAGGGTTCGGTAGCGACGATAAAATTGTTGATCGGCATGACCTTGGCCGCGACCTTGCGGTTCAGCCCGCCCAGATAGCCGTTGCAGGCCAGGATCACATGGTCCGCCGTCACCCGCCCGCCGTCGGTCTGCACAGTGGCGGGGCTGCCTTCGGTGATCTGATGCACGGCGCTGCGTTCATAGATCTCGACCCCTGCCGCCTGCGCCGCCCGTGCCAGCCCGAGGGCGAGGTTGAGCGGATGCAGATGCGCGGCCCCCATATCCAGAATACCGCCGCGATAGGCGGGCGACGCACAGACGTTGCGCAGCGCGTCGCGGTCCAACACCTCTATCTGGTCGTAGCCATAGCGGTCCTGCAAGAAACCGGCATAGGCGTGCAGATGCTCTACGTCACCGGCAGAACTGGCGGTCCAGGCGACGCCGGGCTTGAGGTGGCAATCGATGTCGTGAGTCTTGATCAGGCTTTTGACAAGCGCTTTGGCGTCCTGACCCAGATCCCATAGTCGCGTTGCGGTGTCGCGTCCGACCATCTTTTCCAGCGCGTCCTGTTCGACGCGCTGACCACTCCCCAATTGGCCGCCATTGCGCCCCGAGGCCCCAAAGCCCACGCGCTGCGCCTCGACCAGCACGACGCGGCGACCGGCCTGTGCCAGATGCAGCGCCGCCGACAGGCCGGTATAGCCGCCCCCCACAACGCAGACATCCGCGCGCTGATCGCCCTTGAGCGTGGGGTAGGCATCGGTCGGGGTTGCGGTCGCGGCGTACCAGCTGTCTGGATAGCGCCCCGGCGCGTCGTTTGCGTAAAGCAGGTTCATTGCAGATCGGCCCCCTTGGCCGCTTCCAAATGGTCTTAAATCCTCGCCGAAGGCTCCCGCGGGTGCGGCGGGCCTAGACGTTCATCAACAGGTGCTCGCGTTCCCAGGGGGAAATCACATGCAGGAACTCTTCGTATTCCGCGCGTTTGACGATGGCGTAGACGCGGGCGAACTCGGGGCCCAACACCTCGTGCAGGGTCGTGGCCTCTTCAAACAGATCCAGCGCGGATCCCAGCACCTGCGGGATATCCCCGTCGCCGTCATAGGCGTCGCCCTTGAATTCGGCTTTGGGCTTTTTCTGTTCAATCAGGCCCAGATAGCCGCAGGCGAGCGAGGCGGCGATGCCGAGGTAGGGGTTGCAGTCCATCCCGGCGAGGCGGTTCTCGACCCGGCGCGACGCGGGGCCGGAGAGGGGCACGCGGATGCCGGTGGTGCGGTTGTCGCGGCCCCATTCCAGATTGATCGGCGCGGCATGGTCTTTGACGTAGCGCCGGTAGCTGTTCACATAGGGCGCAATGACGGCCAGCGCGTCGGGCATGTGGTTCTGCATGCCGGCGATAAAGTGGTAAAACGCGTCCGTCTCGCCCCCTTGCGGGCCAGAGAAGATGTTCTTGCCCGTCGTGGCATCCAGCACCGAATGGTGGATATGCATGGCGCTGCCGGGTTCGTTGGCGATGGGTTTCGCCATGAAGGTGGCGTAGCAATCGTGGCGCAGGGCGGCTTCGCGGATCAGACGTTTGAAATAGAACACCTCGTCGGCCAGCCGCACCGGGTCACCGTGGATCAGGTTGATCTCAAGCTGGCCCGCGCCGCCTTCCTGGGTGATACCGTCAATCTCGAATCCCTGTGCCTCGGCAAAGTCGTAGATGTCGTCGATCACGGGGCCGAATTCATCGACGGCGGTCATGGAATAGGCCTGACGCGCGGCAGCAGGGCGGCCGGAGCGGCCCATCATCGGTTTGATCTCATGCGCGGGGTCAAGGTTGCGCGCGACCAGAAAGAATTCCATCTCGGGGGCGACAACCGGCTCCCACCCTTGCGCGCGATAAAGATCGACAACGCGTTTCAGGACATTGCGCGGCGAATATTCCACCGGATTGCCGTCGCGGTCAAAGGCGTCGTGGATCACTTGCAGTGTCCAGTCGCCGGTCCAGGGGGCGGCGGTCGCGGTCGAGATATCGGGGCGCAGGATCATGTCTTTTTCGATGAACCCATCGGCACCGGCGGCGTCGCCCCATTCACCGGTGATGGTCTGGTAGAAGATGCTGTCGGGCAGGTGAAAATATTCCTGCCGTGCGAATTTTGTGGCGGGCACCGCTTTGCCGCGAGCAATGCCGGGGAGGTCGGGGATGATACATTCAACTTCGTCGAGCCGCTTGCCCTCCAGATATTCGCGTGCTGCGGGGGGAAGCTCTTCAAGCCAGTCGGACATCATAATCTCTCTTTCTTGAGGAAATCTGCAATATGGTCGGCAATTTTTGCATTGTCGGTGGGGGCGTCCAGCAGGGCAGAGGCCGCCTGAAGCTGGTGATCGGGCACCACGCCCTTGCCGCGGGTGCGGATCAGCCCGTCGATAAAGTCTTGGGTAAATTCGGGGTGGGGCTGGATGGTCCAGATCTGATCATCATATAGCAGGGCCGCATTGGCGCAGAAGTCTGAAGCGCCGACCACCTTGGCCCCGTCGGGCAGTTTTGTGACCTGATCCTGATGCCAGGCGTTCAGGGCCAGGGTCTCTCCGTCGATGGTATATTCGGTGCGGCCCACGGACCAGCCGCCGGCGAATTTCTCGACCTTGCCGCCAAGGGCCTGTGCAATGATTTGGTGGCCAAAGCAGATGCCGACCAGCGGGCGGCCTGCTTCGCGGATGGCGCGGATCAGCTGTTCCAGCGGGGGGATCCAGTCGTGATCCTCGTAGGCACCGTGTTTCGATCCGGTGATCAGCCAGCCGTCCGCATCCACCGCCGAGGCGGGAAAATCGCCATCGACCACGGACCAGATCTGGAAGTCGAACCCGTGCCCGCCCAGCAGTTTGACAAACATATCGCCATAATCGCCAAGCGCGTCTTTCATGTTGTCGGGGGAGTGGCCGGTTTGAAGGATACCGATTTTCATGGGGGGCATCTGATTACACCGTGTCCAGATAGATTTCGACCTGCTCTTGCGGGGTCAGTTCTTGCATATAATGCAGCTCTTGGCGCTTGGTGAGGATAAAGTTGCGCACCATTTCGGGGGCAAAGATACGCTTTACCTCGGCGGAGTTTTCAAAGGCGTCGATCGCGGATTTCCAGTCGCCGGGGATTTGCGGCAGGTCGGCGGCATAGGCGTTGCCGGTGATCGGGGCGGGGGGCTCTGCCCCGTCCTCGATGCCGTTCATCGCAGCACCCAGCACGGCGGCCAGCATCAGATAGGGGTTCACGTCGCCGCCCGACACACGGTGTTCGATCCGCCGCGCCTTGTGGCTGCCGGACGGGATACGGATGGAGGAGGTGCGGTTCTCGTAGGCCCAAGAGATCCCTGTGGGGGCGTGGGCACCGGGCACCATACGGTCGAAGCTGTTGGCATGGGGCGCAAAGACCAGCGCGCAGCCGGCCATGGCATTCATACAGCCCGCCACAGCGTGACGCATGATCGCCGTGCCCTGGGGGCCGCCGTCGTCAAAGACGTTGTTACCGTTCTTGTCGAGCACCGAGAAATGCGTGTGCAGGCCCGACCCGGGGTAATCCTCGTAGGGTTTCGCCATGAAGCTTGCGGCAAAGCCGTGGCGGCGGGCGAGGCCCTTGACCAGCATCTTGAACAGCCAGGCATCATCGGCGGCGCGCAGGGCGTCGTCGCAATGCATGAGGTTGATCTCGAACTGGCCCAGACCCGCTTCGGAAATGGCGGTATCGGCGGGGATGTCCATCTCTTCGCAGGCGTCATAAAGATCGGTGAAGAATTCATCGAACTGGTCCAGCGCGCGGATCGACAGGGTTTCGGCGGCCTTGCGGCGTTTGCCCGACCGGGGCGACAGCGGCACCTGCAGTTTGCGGCCCGAATCGTCGATCAGGAAGAATTCAAGCTCGACCGCGCAGACCGGCGTCAGCCCGCGATCCTTGTAGCGTTCGACCACCGCGCGCAGGGCATGGCGCGGGTCGCCGCCATAGGGGCGCCCGTCTTCGTGGAACATCCAGATCGGCAGCAGGGCCGAGGGCGCATCAAGCCAGGGCATTGGCAGAAAGCCGCGTTCGGTCGGGTGCAGGATGCCATCGGCATCGCCGCTTTCAAACACCAGCGGGCTGTCGTCGATGTCTTCGCCCCAGATATCGAGGTTCAGCACCGACATCGGAAAGCGCGTGCCGTCCTCTACCACCTTGTCGGCAAAACGCGTGGGGATGCGCTTGCCGCGGGCCTGACCATTCAGGTCGGCGGCGGCCACACGGATTGTGCGGACCTGAGGATGTTTGCGGAGCCAGTTTTTCATATCACACCTTGCAAGCGGCGGGCATGAACGGCGTTCTTACAACGTGAAAACCGGGGGTAGCGCCCACGCGCTAAATAATTTGATCAAAAAACAGATACTACCGGATCAGATTTAGACGCAAGCGAATTTTCCGCACCGCAGCCTGAGGCACGTGGCGGTTCAAACGGCGGTTGATCAGCCCGAAGATGGCGATGATCACCAGCGTCAGCAAAATGAAGTAGCCCGCCAGAATGGGGTAGGGGATAAACGGGTTAAACGTCTTGTCCGCGAAATAGCTGGCGTAATACAGCGCGTCCCCGCGTTGTTGCAGCGCCGGAAAACCGGTGAAAAACACCAGCGTTGTCGCATGAAACAGGAAGATCGCCTCGTTTGTATAGGCGGGCCATGCCAGCCGCAGCATGGTGGGCCAGATGATGCGCTTGAATCGCGGCCAGCCGGAAATGCCGTAGGCATCGGCGGCTTCGGTGTCGCCCTTGGGGATGGATTGCAGCGCGCCATAGAAGATCTCGGCCGAGTAGGCAGAGGTGTTGAAGAACAGAACAATCAGCGCCCCAAGCCACGCAGAGGTGAACATATCAAAGAACGGGTGCACAGATTTTAGGCTAAGGAACAGGAAATAGCCAAAGAAGAACTGGATGAACAAGGGCGAGCCGCGGAACAGGAAGATGAACCATTCGGCCGGTTTGCGCAGCCAAGGGCTGGGGTGGGCCTTGGCCACGGCCAGCGCCGTCGCCAGCAGGAAGCCGCTGACCAGCGCGAAAAAACCGTAGTAGACGTTCCAGATCATGCCCGACCCGATCAGGGTGAACTGGTCACATAGCGTAAAGTCGCTGCGCGGCAGCAGCCGTTCGCCATAGCCAAGCGAGCGCAGCCCGTAGGATTGGATTGTTTCCCAACAGGTCATGCCGCTGCCTTTCGCTGTGCTTCGCCGCCGGCGGTGGCCTGACCCTTGGTCAGACGGCGCATCAGCCGGTCGAGCACGATTTCAGACACACGGGTAAAGCAGAGGTAGAACACCAGCAGCGCCAGAAAATACCACATGCGCCAGTCGGGGTGGGGGTAATCGGTAAAGCGCGGGGTCTTGGCTCCGCCCAGATCGCGCGCCCAATAGACGATGTCCTCGACGCCCAGCAGGAACAACAGTGGGGTTGCCTTGATCAGCACCATCCACAGGTTTCCCAGACCGGGCAGCGCATAGACCCACATCTGCGGCACAAGGATACGCCAGAAGGTCTGGCGCGGGGTCATGCCATAAGCCTCGCCGGTCTCGATCTGGGCGCGGGGCACAGCGCGCATCGCGCCATAAAGCACATTGGCGGCAAAGGCCCCGAAAACGATGGCAAAGGTCAGCACCGCGAGCGAAAAGCCATAGGCCTCGTGGACCCATTGGGCAGAGTTGCCAAGCGGCATCTTGGCGGCCTGACAGACGATAAAGTCGCTGCCCTGACGGATCGGCTGATCCCAGTCGGGGCATTTCACCTTGTGGCGCAGGTATTCGATGCCCTGATCCAGCGCGATGACGAAGAACAGGAAGAAGGCGATGTCGGGCACGCCCCGCACAATGGCGATATAGGCGCGGCCCAGCCATGACAGCGGCGCAAAGGGCGACCGTGCGGCCATCGCGCCGCCAAAGCCAAAGGCAAGTGCTGCGGGGGCGGTGATGGCGAGCAGCAGCAAGACGGTGCCGAATGCACCATAAAAGGCCAAATGCTTGCCCGTGGTCAGGTAGCACGTCAGCCACGACAGGCCGGAAAGCGTTTCTGGGTCGGTGCAGGCAAAAATGGCGGAATGTCCCGGTGGTATGCGCCCTTTGACGAGCGTCTGGATTTGGGTCTTTAGTCAGATCGGCAGGCAGAGAAAAGGGGCGGCCTCTGCGCCGCCCCGATCATGATCAGAATGTATTGGCGTCTTCGCCGAACCATTTGATGATCAGCTTGTTCAGGCTGCCATCGTCCTTCATGGATTGGATCGCGGCGTCGAATTTCGCTTTCAGCTCTGTGTCGCTTTCGCGCAGGCCAAGGCCGATGCCGCCGCCCAGTGGCACGTCGTCACCAACAAAGACCATCTCGCCGCCGGATTCCTCGACCGTGGGGACCAGCGCGTCCTTGTCGGCGAAAACCGCATCCGCTTCGCCATTGTTCACGGCTGCGACGGTTTCATCATAGGTGGCGAATTCCAGTAGGGTGGCACCGGATTCAGCCACGTGACCGGCCTGGATCGTGCTGGTCTGCGCTGCAACAACACCGCCCATCACATCCGCATCCGCCGATTTCGCCGCATAGGCGGAAGCCGCGGGCGGGAAGTAGTTCTGTGTGAAATCAATCACTTCTTCACGCTCGTCGGTGATGCTCATACCGGCGATGATGGTGTCATAGTTGCCCGATGTCAGGTTCGGGATAATGCTGTCCCATTCGTTGGTGACCCATTCGCAGGTCAGTTCGGCACGGGCGCAAAGCTCGTCACCGACTTCGCGCTCGAAGCCGTCTACTTCGCCCGCGTCATTCAGGAAGTTATAGGGAGGGTAGGCCCCTTCGGTCCCCATGCGGATGGTCTTGCCGTGGGCGTCTGCCATGGCGAAACCGGTGCTGAGCGCGAGTGCGGCGGTTGCAAGAACGAGTGTTTTCATTTTTGAAGTCTCCCAGTTTATTGTTTTTAGGTGGTTTTACTCTGCGTGAGTGGCCGAGAGGAACCCGCGCAGACGTTCTGATTTAGGGGCGCCGAACAGGTCTTCGGGGGCCCCTTGTTCTTCGATCAAACCCTGATGCAGGAACACGACGTGATCCGAGACATCGGCCGCCAGTTTCATATCATGGGTTACGATCATCATGGTCCGCCCTTCGGCGGCCAGATCCTTGATGACTTTGACGACCTCTTGCTCAAGCTCGGGGTCCAGCGCCGAGGTCGGTTCGTCGAATAGCAATGCTTCGGGCTCCATACACAGTCCGCGTGCGATGGCGGCGCGCTGTTGCTGGCCGCCGGACAGTTGCGCCGGAAAGACATCGCATTTGTCGCCGATGCCCACCTTGTCGAGATAGGCCCGCGCGGCGGCCTCAACCTCGGCACGGTCGCGGCGCAGGACGGTCAGCGGGGCCTCCATCACGTTTTGCAGGATCGTCATATGGGACCACAGGTTGAACTGTTGGAACACCATCGACAGGTTCGTGCGGATGCGCAGCACCTGTTTGGGATCGGCAGGGCGGCGGTGGTGGCCGGTGCCTTTCCAAGTGACGGCCTCGCCGTTGAAGCGCAAATCGCCCTCTTGGCTGTCTTCCAGCAGGTTGCAGCAGCGCAGCAGCGTCGATTTGCCGGAGCCGGACGACCCGATGAGCGAGATGACGTGCCCGCGCGGGGCCTTGACCGACACCCCCTTGAGCACCTCCAGAGGGCCATAAGCCTTGTGAAGATTGTTGATCTCAATAACGGGGGGCTGATCTGTCACTGTGCTGCCTTATTGTGCATTCCGCAGCAAGTTAAGGTGATTTCAAGGGGGATTTGCAATCCAGAACTTGGGTTTTGCCCAATAATTCAACGGTTGACCCCGCGTAAATTCACCGCCTGCGCGTAAACTAGTCTTTGTCTTCAATCTGCTTGCGCACGATGGCGCTGTCGGTGTCTGTGACCCCCAGCAAGTTGGCCACCAAACGCAGCAATGCGTTTTCCTCGTCAGAGCGGCTGCCATCGGCCAGCACGACTTCCCACAGGGCTTTGATCACGGCAAGGCGGTCGTCATAGGGGACGGCATCCTTGATCGCGCGGGTAAAGCGGACGGTATCGGGGGCTTCGGCCTCCAGCGCTTCGGCGTCTGCCCGCAGGGAGGCGGTGCCATCTGCGTCCAGCGCATAGCGTTTCGCGATGATCTGGTCGATGCGCGCGCGCTCGGACGGGGCGTATTCATTATCCGACTTGGCGATGCGCACCAAAAGCGCGGTCAGCGCAAGGCGGGCATCCCCATCGGGAAGCTGGGCGGGATCAGGCTGGGTCAGCCGTTTGATGAATTCTGCGAACATGGGCGTGATATAGAGCGGTTGCGGCGCAAGGCCAAGGTCACAAAGCGTTCAGCGCTTTTTCGCGGGCGGCGGTCATGTCGGCGTCGCTAAGGCCAAGCGCGGTCTCAATCGCCAGCAGCTGGATCTCTTCGTCGTCGTCACGTGCCCCATCGGCCAGCGCCACAGACCACATCGCATCGCCAAGCGCCTTGCGGTCCTCATAGGGGACTTCCTCGCGCAGGATCTGGGCGAATTCTGGCGTACCGGGGGCGTGGCGTTCCAGCGCTTCGCAGGTGGCGCGCAGTTTCGCGGCCTCGATCGGTTTCAGGCCAAAGGTCTGCGCGAGGATACGGTCGATCTGCCCCACTTCGGCAGCGCGGTAGGTGCGGTCGGCCAGCGCCACACGCACCAGCAACGCGCCAAGGGCAAGCTGGGGGGTCGGCTGTGGCAGCGGCTTGGGGTCCGGCTTGCGGCGGGGGAATAGACGTTCAAACATGGCAACTCTTTATCCTTACGGGCACATGAGGCTAACCCGATTCCGCGCGCAGCGTTCCGTTTTTCCCATATTCGCAAAGGGGTGATGTATAAAAAGCGCAATGCCGCAGGGGCAGGCGGAGCGGGGGCGTCGGGGGGCCTGTCGCGGCCTTAGGCGTCATACCCTTCGACGATGACCAGATTCCCGTCAGAGACGGAGGACCGGATATCCTTGGCCGCCTGATAGCCCTCGCTTTCATAGCAGGCCACCGCATCGGCCAGCGAGGCAAATTCGATCACCACGATGCGCGGGTGCGACGTGCCTTCGCGGATGTCGGGCGCGGCCCCACGCACCAGAAACTTCGCCCCGAAATCGGCAAAGGGCTTGGCGTTGGCGGCGCGGTATTTGTCGTAGACTTCGGCATCATGCACGTCGACGTTAGCGATCCAGTAACCTTTGGGCATCGGGGGCTCCTTAGCGGGGTAGGGTTTTGAACTTGGCCGCCAGACGGGCCGCTTCTTCTTTCAGCCCAAAGGGCGGGTTCAGCACGAACATGCCTGAACCGACCATCCCGTGACCGGGGCGGGCAGGGGCAAAGCTGACCTCGTGACGCAGGGCCTCGGGGTGGGCCCCCATCAGCGCGCTGAGCATCGGTTGATGCGCTTTATTGGTCAAAATCGGATACCACAGCGCGATGATGCCGACGTTCCACGCGCGCGCCAGCTTGCCAATGTGGCGCGGGATATCGGCGTAGTCTGTCTTGATCTCGAAGCTGGGGTCGATCAGCATCAGGCCACGGCGCGGGGTGGGCGGGGTCAGGGCGAAAGCCATGTCGAACCCGTCGCGGTGGTGGCATTTGACGTCGTAGGGCGACATTGCCAGATCAAGTGCCGCATGTTCGCCGGGGTGCAGTTCGGCCAGATGGATGCTGTCGCTGTCGCGCAGCAGCTTGGCCGCCAGCAGGGGCGAACCGGGGTAGGCGTCTGCGCCATGTTCAGCGGTGATCTGGTCAAGCACCTTTGCGTAAGGATGCGCATCGTCGAACCAGCCGCGCACGCGGCCAATGCCCTGCGCCGCCTCGCCTGTTTTCAGCGCAGGTGTGTCGGACAGGTCATACAGCGCGCGCCCCGCATGGGTTTCCATATAGGACAGCGGTTTGTCCTTGCGGGTCAGATACCCCAACATCCACGCCAGCAGGCTGTGTTTGTGAACATCGGCCAGATTGCCGGCGTGGTAGATATGTTGGTAGCTGAGCATGCCGTTGGCCGCCTTTCGCGAGGGTCAGACCAGCCGCGACATTTCCTTGGCGGCGCGGATGAAATCCTTGAACAAGGGGTGCGGATCAAAGGGCTTGGATTTGAGTTCGGGGTGGAACTGCACGCCGATGAACCACGGGTGATCGGACCATTCCACGATCTCCGGCAGCATGCCGTCGGGCGACATCCCCGAGAAGGTAAGACCCGCTTTTTCAAGCTGTTCGCGGTAGGCGGTATCGACCTCGTAGCGGTGGCGGTGACGTTCGTCGATCGACGTGGTGCCATAGACTTTGGCCACGTTCGACCCTTCTTTCAGCGTCGCGTCATAGGCGCCAAGGCGCATGGTGCCGCCTTTGTCATCGTCGACCTTGCGTTCAACCTTGTGGTTGCCCTGCACCCATTCCTTAAGGTGGTAGACCACGGGCTCGAACCGTTTCTTGCCGGTGGATTCGTGGTCGAATTCTTCCGAGCCTGCGGTCGTCAGACCGGCCACGTTGCGCGCGGCTTCGATCACGGCCATCTGCATGCCCAGACAGATCCCCAGATAGGGGACTTTCTGCTCGCGGGCATATTGCGCCGCCTTGATCTTGCCCTCGGTGCCGCGTTCGCCAAAGCCGCCGGGCACGAGGATCGCGTGGAACCCTTCGAGGTGGGCCGACACATCATCGCTTTGATCAAAGACCTCGGCATCGACCCAGTCGATCTTGACCTTGACGCGGTTGGCCATGCCACCGTGGGTCAGCGCCTCTGCAATCGACTTATAGGCATCTTCCAGCTGGGTATATTTGCCGACGATGGCGACGTTCACTTCGCCTTCGGGGTTGTGCACGCGGTCAGAGACATCGCGCCAGACCGACAGTTCGGGCTTGGGGGCGGGGGAAATATCGAAAGCATCCAGCACGGCCTGATCCAGCCCCTGCGCATGATAGGCCAGCGGCGCGTCATAGATGGTTTTCAGGTCATAGGCCGCGACCACGGCCTCTTTGCGGACGTTACAGAACAGGGCGATTTTTTCGCGCTCTTTCTCGGGGATGGGATGTTCGGAGCGGCAGACCAGAATATCGGGCGCGATCCCGATGCTTTGCAGTTCCTTGACGGAGTGTTGCGTCGGCTTGGTCTTCAGCTCGCCGCTGGCCGCGAGATAGGGCAGCAGGGTGAGGTGCATGAAGATACACTGGCCGCGTGGCTTGTCGTGGCTGAACTGGCGGATCGCTTCGAAGAAGGGCAGGCCTTCGATATCGCCGACGGTGCCGCCGATTTCGCACAGCATAAAGTCGACCTCGTCATCGCCGACGTGCAGGAAATCCTTGATCTCGTTGGTGACGTGGGGAATCACCTGAATGGTCTTGCCCAGATAGTCGCCGCGCCGCTCTTTCTCGAGCACGGTGGAATAGACCCGGCCCGAGCTGATCGAATCCGTCTTGCGCGCGGCCACGCCGGTAAAGCGTTCGTAGTGGCCCAGATCCAGATCGGTTTCGGCGCCATCGTCGGTGACGAAAACCTCGCCATGTTCAAAGGGCGACATCGTGCCGGGATCGACGTTCAGATAGGGGTCCAGTTTGCGCAGACGGACGGAGTATCCGCGCGCTTGCAACAAGGCCCCCAACGCCGCAGAGGCAAGGCCTTTGCCAAGGCTGGAAACCACACCACCGGTGATGAAAATATAGCGTGCCATGTGATGAAGGCCCCCGTGAGTTCAGATTTGATGCGGCAAAAGCCAAGCAATTGAGCTGCGGAAAACCGCAGCATCACGGGACTTAAGCCTAACAGGATTCGGATGGAAAAAGCAAGGCCAAGCCGCAACATCCTGTTGCGTATCTTGGCCCAACCTCAAGCTGTTGTAGTGTCTGGATTAATCCGCAGTCGGCACTTGCGGTGTATTTTCCGCAGGTGTCGGTGGCAGCAGCGCGTCGGCATCGGGCAGCGCTGGTGCGTCACCCTGGTTCAGCGCGGGTGGCGTGCCGCCCAGACGATCGATGACCGAAGACCCGGCAGATTTTTCAGCCGCGATGATGGTCAGCGTGATCGAGGTCACGATAAAGGCCGCGGCCAGAACCCAGGTCAGTTTGCCCATAGCCGTGGCTGCTGCACGACCGGAAACGGCCCCGCCGCCACCGCCGCCGCCCATGCCAAGGCCGCCCCCTTCGGACCGTTGCAGCAACACGACTGCAATCAGGCCAAGGGCCAGAATGAGATGGACAATCAGGACTACATTTTCCATGGGTACCTACGGCTCTGCGTTTTGGACTTTGGGCGTGTCTAGGCAAGTTTGCCTATGGGGGCAAGGGAGGATTGGCACCCGCGGTGCCGCTTGGGCGGAAAGCCCGTGTGAAAGCCGCCTCAGGTTTCCACATCGTCCACGTCTGCCTGACCGGATACCGCCCTGCGAAAGATGCTCCAGCTGAGGCCGATGCCCAGCACAAAGCTCAGCGCGACAAGGCCGAGCCAGAGGTTAAAGCTGCGGTTGTCCAGCCGCAGGATGCCCAGATCATAAAGCACCCAAAGGCTTGACCCCACCAACGCCAGCACCAGCAGCATCCCCAGCCCGCCGATAGAGCGTAGCGTCGCGCGGAGATAGATCACGTAGCCGATGAACAGCAAAAGCCCCAGCAGCACCGCGATGGACAGGTTCATATGCCCGTATCGCTGCGCCCAGGTGACATAGTTGTAGGGGGTCGGGTTAAAGGTCGCGGCCAGCAAGACAAAGGCGCAGGCCCAACGTATGATGAATCCCATCTGCGGTACTTCCTTGTTTGATCCGGCATGGAATATCGGTGCAGCCCAGGCAAAGTCTATGGCCCGTTGCGAAGTTTCACGGCCCCAAGCTGATAAATGCCCAGAAAAATGACGCGGCGGCGTTTTGTCTGCATTTTACAGTTTCGGTCCCCGACGGTCGTCGCTATACCTCCACGGGTTTGCACGGTTATTTGAACTGTTAAAGGAATATCTTCATGGCCAACGTCGTAGTCGTAGGCGCCCAATGGGGCGACGAAGGAAAAGGCAAAATCGTGGACTGGCTCAGCGAACGGGCCGATGTCATCGCGCGTTTTCAGGGCGGCCATAACGCGGGCCACACATTGGTCATCGACGGCAAGGTCTACAAGCTGCACGCGCTGCCCTCGGGCGTTGTCCGCGGCGGCAAGCTTTCGGTCATCGGCAACGGTGTTGTGCTGGACCCGTGGCACCTGCTGAAAGAGATCGAGACGATCCGCGCCCAAGGCGTAGAGATCACGCCGGAAACGCTGATGATCGCGGAAAACACACCGCTGATCATGCCCTACCACGGCGAGCTGGACCGCGCCCGTGAAGAGGCCGCATCAAAAGGGACCAAAATCGGCACCACCGGCCGCGGCATCGGCCCGTGCTACGAGGATAAAGTCGGCCGCCGCGCCATCCGCGTCGCCGATCTGGCCGATACAGCCACGCTTGAAGCCCGCGTCGACCGCGCGTTGCAGCACCATGATCCGCTGCGCAAGGGTCTGGGCGTCGAAGCCATCGACCGCGACGGGCTGGTTGAACTGCTGAAAGAGATCGCACCGAAGATCCTTGAATACGCAGCACCTGTCTGGAAGGTGATGAACGAAAAGCGCAAGGCCGGTAAGCGTATCCTGTTCGAAGGCGCGCAGGGCGCGCTGCTGGACATCGACTTTGGCACCTATCCTTTCGTCACCTCGTCGAACGTGATTGCGGGGCAGGCGGCGACCGGCGTCGGCATCGGACCGGGCGCGATCAACTATGTGCTGGGCATCGTCAAAGCCTATACCACCCGCGTCGGCGAAGGCCCGTTCCCGACCGAACTGCATGATGCGGACGGTCAGCGTTTGGGCGAGCGGGGCCATGAATTCGGCACCACCACCGGGCGTAAGCGTCGTTGTGGTTGGTTCGATGCGGCTTTGGTGCGCCAGACTTGTGCGACCAGCGGCGTCACCGGTATCTCGCTCACGAAACTGGACGTGCTGGACGGGTTTGAAACGCTCAAGATCTGCACCGGCTACGAGCTGGACGGGGAGCAGTTAGACTATCTGCCCACAGCGGCCGACCAGCAAGCCCGCTGCACCCCGATCTACGAGGAAATGCCCGGTTGGTCCGAAAGCACTGAAGGCGCGCGCAGCTGGGCCGATCTGCCCGCGAACGCGATCAAATATGTGCGCCGCGTCGAAGAGCTGATCCAGTGCCCCGTGGCGCTGCTGTCCACCTCGCCAGAGCGGGAAGACACGATTCTGGTTACCGACCCCTTCGCCGATTGATCTGACACGCCGGGGCCCTTTGGGGCCCTTGGCACGTGATGAAAGGACGACACAATGGCCCTTGGATATAAAGCACGCCGCCGGTGGGCGCTGGTCATTCTGCTGATTGGGCTGCCGCTCTATATCATTGCGGCGGTGGTCACCGTGTCGCTGTTTGACCGGCCCCCCTTCTGGATCGAACTGGTGATCTATATCGCGCTTGGCGTGGTCTGGGCGATCCCGTTCAAATTTGTGTTCAAGGGGATCGGTCAGGCGGACCCGAACGCGGATCACGACGCAGAATAACCCGTTTCGCCTGCACGTCTTACAGTGTTGCTGATCACAGTTATCGCATAAAAAAACGGCCCCCTCGGGGGCCGTTTTTCGTTTCGGTTATCCTGTCTTGCCCGCTTAGCCAGCGGCGCGTGCATCCGGCTGGAACCCGATCTGTTCGGAGGCCTTGAAGCGGCCACCTTCCAGCTTTTGCAGCTTGCCGGTGCGCAGCAGCTGACCGAAGGAGCGTAGACCTTCCTCGCGGCTGAAATCCTCGGCACCGCCTTGGCGTACGGTGTTCATCAACTGCGGACGCGAGAAATCGTCCATGCCTTCGACAAAGGCCATATAGGCCGCGGCCGCCTCCAGCAGGTCGGGAAGCTGGGTCGCGCCCATTTCTTCGGCGAACTCGGCAAAGCCACCGGCTTGCGGCACCGGCGCGGGGGCCACTGCGGCCACGCGGCGGGGGCGTACGGGGGCCACATTGCGCGGCTGGTCCGTGTCGATCCGCTGTGCCGCTACCAGTTTCAGCGGGGCAGGGCGCGGTTCGGCGGGCCGTTCGGTGCGGGCCGTGGTGGACGCGGGTCGGCGCGGTTTCACCACCTCGGCCAGATCGCTGCGGTAGGCGTTGTTTTCGCGTTCCGCAGCATCGGGCGCACCAAGGGCCATATCGGCCTTTTTCGCGGCAACGGCGGCGCGCAGATGGGTGATCGCGTCGCGGCGTGTAGCGGCTTCGGGTTCGTCCATCTGGTTGTCGGTTTCCGCCAGCAGACGGTTCATATCCGGGCCGCTGTCCGCGTCGAGCGTTGGCAGGCTGCGGCGTTGCGGGGCGGCTTTGGGGGCTTCGGCCTCGGGCTCTGCCGCGGTTTCGGCTTGGACCTCGGCCTGTACCTCTTCGGCGTCATCCTCGGAAACATCAATGTCGACGGTTTCTTCTTGGGCCGTGTCCTCCTGCGAGGCTTCCTCGGCTGTGTCTTCCTCGGCTGTGTCTTCCTCGGCGGTCTCTTCTTCGGGCGCGTCGTCCTCATCGGCGACGGCTTCCTCGGCGTCCTCAGGCGCGTCGGTCAGCGTGTCGGCAGCGGCGGAGGACAATGTTGCCTCAAGCTCGGCCAGCTCGCGGGCCAGATCTTCTTCATCCTCGTCAGAGAGCGTCGATTCGGGGTCGCGCTGGATACGCAGGGCGGGCTTCTCAGGCTCTTCCAGAACCGCAGGCGCGTCTTCTTCGACCTCTTCCAGCTCGCCTTCGGCGATGGCACGGTCGATGTCGGCGCGTTTGACCTTGAGCACGCGACCACGGGGCGCTGTGTCTTCTTCGGCTTCTTCCGTTTCCTCAGCGTCAACCTGCGCGGCGTCAGATTCTGCCACTTCATCAGCCGCAACGTCTTCGTGCTGTTCTTCGGCCTCTTGTGCAGCGGTAACGTCTTCTTCAGCTTCGAGGTCGGAGGATTGTGCCATGTCTTCGACCGTATCGTCGGCGTCCAGCGCGCCCTGAATGTCGTTGATCGCGTTCGCGATGACGTCGTCGGTGCTGTCTTCCGCGTCGATTGTGTCCTCGTCGTCAAAGACCTGAGGCTGCGGTGCGGCGGGGGCGTCCTGATTGGCAACCACGGCGCGGATGCGCTGCAGTTTGGCCGCGATGCTATCAACGACAGGGGCAGCAACGGGCTGGATTTCGGCGTCTTGGTCGTCGACGGTCACCTCGTTGCGCGGGCTATCGGCGAAAAACGCTTCGACATCTTCGTCGGGTTGGCCGGGGACGATATCCACCTCGGGGGCGGGGGCCGCAGAAGCAGGGGCCGCAGAAGCAGGGGCCGCTTCGGCTTGCGTGGCTTCAGGCTTTGGCGCGGCAACATCACGGCTGACCACCTCGTCGCGCGGTGCGGCGGCTTCGGCCTGAGGCGCGGGTGCGGCCTCTGGCGCTGTCACTGGCTCGGCAGATTTCAGCGCGTTGATGCGGTAGGCGTCATAATAGGCAGAGATTTCCTTGGGCCGGCGCGGCGCGAAGGAAGTCGACACCACCGACGGACCGGCGGCGGTGCTGCTGACCTGCGGCTGCGGTGCGGCAGGAGCCTTGGGTGTTTCGGCTGCTTCGGGCGCAGGGGCGGGCTGCGCTGGCGCTGCGGGTTCTTCCGGGGTCTGCGCGCTCAGGACGATCTGACCGTCCTGCTGGCGCGCCTCGACGCGGCGCGAGATTTCTTTCTGGGCGATATGGGCCAGCATCTCCGCATCGGGCTGTGCGGGTTCCGCACCGAAATACCGATCCTCCGACGACAGGTCGCGGAAATACTCTGCGATGGCCTTCATGGTGCCGAATGAATCGTCAAAGCCTTCCAACGTGCACGAGAAAGTGCCGTATGAGACCGTCAGAATTTTGTTGTTATTCATCATCGGATGGTCGTCCTCTGCCTATTTGCAGCTTACTGTTTACCATAAGGTTCAAGACCAATTCGGCTCGAATCTGTGCCCTGCAACGTATCATTTAATGTCAAAATTGCGGCATTGTTTCCAATTTGAGGTAAAACCGCGTGAAAACAACCATTGTGGCAAGCCGCAGCCCTGTCACCGTCATCGGGGGCGGGCAGCCCGGCCCGAACGACCTGAACGAGGCGTTGCAGCTTGCCCCGATGTGTGTGGCGGTCGATGGCGGGGCAAATCTGGCCCGCGACGCAGGCGTAGAGATCGCGGCGCTGGTGGGGGATTTCGATTCTGTCACGCCCGAGACCCTGTCGCAAATCCCGCTCGCGCGGCAGTTCAAACTGGCAGAGCAGGAAACCACCGATTTCGACAAGGCGCTGCGGTCGGTGGCCGCGCCGTTGATCGTGGCGGTGGGGTTTTCGGGCGGGCGCGTGGACCATCAGCTTGCCGCCCTGAGCTCTCTGGCGCGGCATCCGCACCAACGTTGCCTGCTCATCGCCGGAGAGCAGGTGATTTTCCTCGCGCCGCCCCGGCTTGATCTGCCGACACGGGCGGGGGATGTGGTGTCGATATACCCGCTGGCGGCGGTCCACGGGGAAAGCAGCGGGCTTGAGTGGCCGCTTGACGGGCTAGAGCTTTCGCCGCTGGGGCGGTTGGGGACATCGAACCGTGCGACGGGGCCCGCGACCCTTAGGGTCGATCGTCCCGCTGCGCTGGTGATGGTGCCCAGGGTGCTCATTCCGCAGGTTGCACAATCGCTGCTGCAGCCAGACGCCGCTGCGTGGCCCGCTCCCTCAGAATAATATAAAGACCGGCGGCCATGGTGATCCCCATCCCGAGCGCCGCCAGCGCATTGGGCAGATCGCCAAAGACGATCAACCCGACCAGCGTCGCCACGGGAATTTCGAGATATTGCATCGGTGCCAGCGTGGCCGAAGGGGCGTAGCGCAAGGACCATGTCATCAGCAGATGTGCCACGCTGCCAAGGACGCCGATTGCGATCAGCAGCATCCAGGCGTTCGCGTCAGGGACGCGCCAGCCCAAGGCGGGCACCGCTACGGTTTGCCCCAGACCCAGCAAGGGCAGCAGTATCACCACGGCGATAAACCCGCTGACCGTTTGCAGGCTGATCGGGTCGGTGTGTTTCGCGATCTGCCGTGTCACCAGCATAAACAGCGCAAAGTTCAGCGCTACGCCAACGGGTAGCAATGCGGGCCAGCCCACCTCTGCAAAGCTGGGTTGCACCACCAGCAGTGTGCCGCAAAAGCCGACGATACAGGCGAGAAGCCGGCGGGTGCCGACCTCTTCCCCCAGCACGTATTTGCCGAGCAGAAGCATAAAGAAGGGCATGACAAAGATAATCGCCACCGCATCGGCCAGCGGCAGGTATTTCAGCGCGGTGAACATCATCGCGATCCCGATGACATGCAGCACTGTGCGCACAAAGGCGAGCCACAGCGTTCGGCCCCGCATCGCCAGCGGCCTGCCCGTCAGCAGCACGAGCGGCAGCAAGATCAGCAATTGCACGGCAAAGCGGATGAACACGACCTGACCCAGCGGCACGGACGACCCCAGCAGTTTCGCAATCGCATCACCCACAGGGGCAACGATGCAAAAGCCAAGCATCATGGCAATACCGGTCATCGGTTTATCGGGCAGCATGGCAAAGCCTTTGTCGAGGATCAGGGGGATACGCCCCAGATGTGCAGGCATATCGCGGCGAGAGTGGCGGCATTTTTCCGGCTTTGCAACCGTGGGGAGAGGATGATTTCACGCCGCTGACCTGATCAGACCGACGCGATCGCGCCCGCGGTGTTTCGCACTGTATAAAGCTTGATCCGCGCGGTCGATCAGCTCTGCCGCGATGGCCGAGGCATCAAGTGGGGCGGGGAAGGCGTCGCCGGTTTCAGGCTGTGCGGTACATAGCCCGATGCTGATCGTGGCATGGATAGGCTGCGCGCTGGCGGGGATGGTAAATGGCGTCGTGCGGTAGGCTTCGCATATGCGTTTGGCCATACGGGTGGCCTCTGCCTCTGTGATGCCCGGGAGGATGAGTAAAAATTCCTCCCCTCCGATGCGGGCGGCAACGTCAAGCGGGCGCAGACATGATTTCAGCCGGCGTGCTGTTTCGACCAACACGGCGTCCCCCGAGGCGTGGCCGAATGCGTCATTCACGCGTTTGAAGTGGTCTATGTCTGCCAGCATCACGGCCAGCGGTATCCCTTTGCGGCGGGTGCGCACGGCAAGCCGCGCGACCTCTGACAGGGCGTGCCGGCGGTTGTAGATCCCTGTCAGCGGATCAAAAACCGCTTCGCGCAGGCGCGTATCGACATCACGCCGGATCGTGTCGCCCTGCTGTTTGCGCGCTAGGAGCCCGGTCAGCCGCAGCGAAAGTTCATCGATATCAAAGCCATGCTGCATCAGATCGTCGGCCCCGAGATCCAGCGCATGGGCGGCACCGGCGGGGTGGGGGCGGGATTGGAGCACAAGAATACCGCAGTGCCGCGTTGTCGTATTCGCCCGCAGGGTCGAGATCAGGCGCAGTTGCGCCTCGTCGCGCGTTTCGACACCGGTCAGGGTCAGGATGAAGACATCGGGCAGCGCGTTCTGCCGGATACCGGTCAACGCGTCGCGGATGGTCGTCTGGCTGACAGCCCCCCGCAGACGTTTGCGTAGCTGGGTGACATGCACCTGTGTCTCTGCCTTGTCATGGCTGACGACCTGGAACGTGCCCGGGCGGGTGAAGGTGGCAGCGGTTTCTTCCAGCCCGAGCGGGAGGCACATCGCGTCCCGCATCGCCGTGGGGCTGGCCCCGTGGCCCGCGCGTATCATGCTGCGCACCCGTCCCAGAAACAGCTTGTCGCAGACAGGTTTGACCATCGCTTCCTGTGCGCCATTCGCCAGCAGGTGCAAACACAGTGCCGCGCCACCGCCATCGGCCAAGGCAAAGACAGGTATCCGTGATGTCCGCGGCGACCCCGCGAGCATGGTGCATAGGGCCGTCGCATCTTGCCCGTCCAGATGATGCGCCGTGATGACCAAATCAGGCCCCGACCGGCGCGAGACGTCGACAGCCTGGGCCACGGTGGACGCCTGCCATACCTCGTAGGAGGCGGACGTGAGTTTGGTTTTCAACGCGATGCGGTTGGTCACAACCGTATCCACAATCAGGACTTTACCGGGCACTTGTCTTCATTCTCCACTCACGTGTAACTGGCTTAAGCGCCCTTTGTTGCCGTGATTGGTTAACAAAGGGTTTCGTTTGGGAAACCGTGATGGAAATTAATATGATGAAGCAAGATGCCGCCGAGACGGTCGCCCTGCAGGCATTGGCCTGGCTGGCCGCGAACGAAGACCTGATGCCCACCTTTATGGGATCAACGGGCGCATCTGCCGAAGATCTGCGCACGCAGGCCGGTGATCCGGTGTTTCTTGGCGCAGTGCTGGATTTCATCATGATGGATGACGCCTGGGTCACGGGATTTTGCGATACGGTGAACATCCCTTACGACCGCATCATGCAAGCCCGTCAGTCGCTTCCGGGTGGCGCGCAGATGAATTGGACCTGAAAGTGATCAAAGCGCTACTGTTCGACAAAGACGGAACCCTGTTCGACTTCGCCGCCACATGGGAGGCATGGGCCAATGCTTTCCTGACCCGGATCAGCAAGGGAGACGGAGAGAGAGCGGCTTTGCTGGGGCAGCAGATCGGCTTTGATTACGGGACGCAGAGATTCTCGCCCGACAGCATCGTTATTGCGGGCACACCGGGGGAGGTCGTAGATGCGCTGGCCCCCCATGTGGTCGAGATGGCGAAGACGGATCTCTTGGACCTGCTGAACCACGAGGCCGAAAACGCCCCTCAGGCAGAGGCGGTGCCGCTGGTTGCCTTGCTAGAGGCGTTCAAGGCACGCGGGCTGGTGCTTGGCGTCGCCACCAATGACGCCGAGGCACCCGCCCGTGCGCATTTGGGCGGCGCGGGGGTGACCGGATATTTTGACTTTATCGCCGGTTTCGATAGCGGCCACGGTGCAAAGCCCACGCCCGGGCAGCTCTTGGCGTTTGCCAAAGCCGTGGGGGTGGACCCGTCGGAAGTCGCGATGATCGGTGACAGCCTGCACGATATGGCGGCGGGCCGTGCGGCGGGTATGGCCTGCGTTGCGGTGCTGACGGGGCTGGCCACACGTCAGGATCTGGAAGGGGCCGCCGATGTGGTGCTGCCCGACATCGGCCATCTGCCCGCGTGGCTGGACGGGCAGAGGCATGACCCGCAGGGCTGACAGCTAGTTTGCATTTGAGACAAAACCAAAGCGCATTCCGCCGCGTCGGAGGTTTAGCCTTCGGCCTTTGTTAACTCTCCTCCGCGATCTTCCCCGTGAAACGGCGGAAAGGGGCGCGATGCACGGGCTGATCAACCATACGATCCAACGGTTCGTGCTGGATAGCTTTGGCCACCGTGTCTGGGCGCAGGTCGCCCTGCGCGCCGATCTTTGCGCCGTGATGGGCACGGCGGATTTCGAACCGATGCTCACCTATGACGATGCCATCACGCCGCGGGTTATCAACCGCTTGTCTGCCGTGATGAAACGCGCGATCCCCGATCTTCTGGAAGATCTGGGTGCCTGGCTTGTGTCCAACCCCGACCGCGAAGGCGTGCGGCGCTTGCTGCGCTTTGGCGGCGACGATTTTGAAGAGTTCTTGCATTCTCTCAACGACTTGCCAGAACGTGCCACCCTCGCCGTGGAAGACCTGCAACTGCCCCAGATGGAGGTCGCGCAGCTTGATGACTGGCGCTTTACGCTGACCTGTCGCGGGAAAGTGCAAGGCTTTGGCTATGTGATGATGGGCGTGATGCGGGTGATTGCGGATGACTATGGCACATTGGCCCTGCTCGATTGCAAAGCCGCCCCACCGGAGGGGGAGGTAATTACCGTCACGATTATTGACCGGCACTACGCGCAGGGGCGCAGCTTTGATCTGGGTGCACGCGGGTGACAGGTGGGGCAGCTTATGAGGCGGCATTGGATGTGCTATGCCCGATGCATGTGATCGTGCAGTCCTGCGGACGTATCCGGCATGTGGGCCCCACCATCCACAAACTGCGCCATCGTGGCACTTGGATCGGGAGCAATTTTTTCGACCAGTTTGTCATGCGCCGACCGAATATGGCCGACAGTATTGCGCAAATTCGCCCGATGGCGGGGCGCAAGCTGCATCTGGCGTTGCATGACCGGCCCGAGCAGATTTTTAAAGGGGTTCTGGTCCCACTGCCTTGTGGCGAAGATCAGATGGAAGGCTCGGAAACCGACTGTCTGATAAACCTGTCATTCGGGATATCGATCCTGAACGGCGTCCGCACCCATCGCCTGAGCAATGCCGATTTCGCGCCGACCGACCTCGCGGTCGAGATGCTTTATCTGATGGAGGCGAAATCGGCGGCGATGGCGGCGTCGCGTGCGCTGAACCAGAAGCTTGAGGTCGCAAAGATCGCGGCGGAGGAGCAAGCGTTTACCGATACGCTGACTGGCTTGAAAAACCGGCGCGCGATGGATCACGTGCTGTCACGGCTTATCGCGGGGAACAAGGGATTTGCCGTGATGCAGATCGATCTGGATTACTTCAAGGCGGTGAACGATAGCCTGGGCCATGCGGCGGGGGATCACGTGTTGCAAACCGCGGGCCGGATCATGGTGGAGGCAACAAGGGACATCGACACCGTCGCCCGCGTCGGCGGTGACGAATTTACCCTGCTGTTGCCAGGCGTTGCCGGCAGCGCGCATCTGGCACAGGTCGCCGAACGGATTATCACGCGACTGGAGCAGCCGATCAAATTTGATGGCGCGGCGTGCCAGATCTCTGCCAGCATCGGCAGCATATGGGTCAAAGCGGGGCAGGACGCCGTGGCCGAAGATGTCCTGTCGGACGCCGATGCGGCGCTTTACCGCTCTAAGCAAGCTGGGCGTGCGCGGCACACGGTGCACGGTGAAGCTGTGTCAGACGCCATGCAGAAGGGGAGGGAGAAACCACACGCGCTGCAGTAGATGACGGCGCGCGCTGGGCGTGCTGGCTTTGGTACGCGTCATAATTGCGGGGCCTTTAGATCTGCGGGCGTTCAATCTGCGCAATGCTTCAAGATTGTGCAGCTTGCCTCAAAACGCGCCGCAGGGGGCTGCGGTGCCATGATTATGGGGGCACCGCTTTTGGCTGCTCGTCACACGGGCGCGGCTGCGTTAGGGTTTTGGGAAAGGATATTCAGGCAAGGCAGGACATCATGACGGACAGTGCCCGTTCTCTCGGCTCTCGGCTCAGCGCGGTGTTGGCAGAGGTCTATCCCGATCTGGATGCCGACATCCTTTCGAGCATGGTGCTTGATGCCTTCTGGCCCGAGGGGACAACCCGCCGCAAAAGAGGCCGGATTGCCGGCAATACGCTTTGGTCGGAACGGGATGCGCTGCTGATCACCTATGGCAACTCTATCGTGGACGGGGCGCATAAGCCGCTGGATTTGTTGAACGACTTCTTGCACCGCTACCTGCGCGGTACATTGAACAGCGTGCATATCCTGCCGTTCTTCCCCTATACCTCTGACGACGGGTTTGCCGTCTCCGATTTTCGCGCGGTGAACCCGCAGCTTGGGGATTGGCCTGATATCAACCGCATCGCCGCCGATTTCACGCTGATGTCCGATCTGGTGCTGAACCATGTGTCGAGCCAGGGGAACTGGTTCAACGCCTACCGTCAGGGGCAGGCCCCCTATGACAAGTTCTTTTTCGAAGCCTCGCCGCAGGATGATCTGCGCGAGGTGGTGCGCCCGCGCACGACGCCGCTGTTGCAAGAGGTAGAAACCTCAAGCGGCCCGCGCCACGTCTGGTGCACTTTCAGCCATGACCAGATCGACCTTGATTTCCGCAACCCCGAGGTGTTGCTTGAGTTTTTGCGGATCATCCGCCTGCATGTGGATAATGGCGTGCAGATCATCCGGCTGGATGCGGTGGCGTTCTTGTGGAAGCAGATCGGCACCCCGTCGATCCACCTGCCGCAAACCCATGCGATTATCCGGCTGATGCGGTTGCTGTGCGACTATGCGCCGGAAAAGATCATCCTGCTGACCGAAACCAATGTGCCCAAGGCCGAAAACCTCAGCTATTTCGGGGCAGGGGACGAGGCCCATGCGATCTATAATTTCCCGCTGCCGCCGCTGATCTTGCATGCGATGATGTCGGGCAATGGGGCGCATCTGAGGCGCTGGCAACGCACGATGCCGCCGGCCCCCATGGGCTGCGCCTATCTGAACTTTACCGCCAGTCACGACGGGATCGGCATGCGCCCCGCCGAAGGGTTGCTGCCCGAGGATGAAAAACAACAGGTCATTGATACGGTGCTACAGGTCGGCGGTTTGGTGTCGATGCGCAGCCTGCCTGACGGCGGGCAAAGCCCGTACGAGCTGAACACGACCTTTTACGACGCGCTGTCGCGGACCTTTAAGGGCGAGGATGACCATCATCATGCGCGGTTCATCTGTTCGCAGACCATCGTCATGTCGCTGGAGGGGATACCCGCCTTCTACATCCACGCCATGCTGGCGACGCCCAATGATCACGCGCAGGTCGAACATCGCGGGATGAGCCGCGCGATCAACCGACACCGCTGGGACTATCCGAGCTTGCGCGACCGGCTGGCCGATGGGTCCAGCGCGCAGGCGCGCGTTTTGGGCGATCTGTCGGCGCGGCTAAAGGTGCGACAGAAACAAAAGGCGTTTCACCCCAATGCGACGCAATTCACCGTGAACCTGCAAGATGACCGCGTGTTCGGCGTGTGGCGTCAAAGTCTGGACCGCAAACAGTCGATCTTTGCGCTGCACAACGTCAGCGACGCCTCTGTCGCGATTTCGGCGGCGGCGCTAAACCTGATCGAGGATCAACCCTGGCTGGACCTGATCAGCGGTGATTTGATTGACGCCAGCGCGGATCACATCACGCTGGCCTCCTATCAATGCATGTGGGTCACAAACCGGTTCTGACCCAGCAGCCCGCGCGGCCCTCAGCTAGTTGTATTCTGCGTCATCCGCTGCGGCGGCCTCGCGCAGATTGGCAAGGAACTCGGGCGCGGCGGCGTGGACGCGGTTCCACGTGGGGATAAAGGGGGTCTCGTGCGGGTTATCGAGAAAGAAGTGTCCCGCCCGCATGATATTCTCGGTAAAGAGCTCGATCGCGCGTTCTTCCTTGTGGCGGTCGATGCTCAGCCCGTTCATCTTGGCGTCGTTGTAATAGGCATCCAGCAGGTCGAGCGCACAGCGATAATAGGTCGCCTTGAGCGTGCGAAAGACATTGGGTGTGAACACCGTGCCGTCTGCCGCCAGCTTGCGGAAAATAGCCTTGCAGATGTCGGTGGACATGCGGTTCAACCCCGCATCGGCGTCGGCCTCGCTCAGATCTTGGTGCTTGTGGTCATAGTCGTCGGCGATTTCGACCTGACAGACCGATTTCGGCGCGAGGTTGCGCCATGCCTCTGACAGCACGCCGATCTCCAGCCCCCAGTCGGAGGGGATGCGCAGATCGGGCAAGATATTGGTGCGCATGGCAAATTCACCCGAGAGCGGATAGCGGAAAGCGCGCAGGTAATCGATATAGTCACGGTCGCCCACGACCTTTTTCAGCGCGATCAGCAGCGGGCTGACCAGCAGCCGCGTGACCCGCCCGTTCAGCTTGTCGCTGCCCACCCGCGCGTAATAGCCTTTGGCGACCTGATAGGGGAAATTCGCATTGGCGACAGGATAGATCAGCCGCGCCAGCAGGTCGTTGGTATAGGTCACGATATCGCAATCATGGATCGCCATCACCGCGCTGTCCTGACAGGCGATCAGATAGCCGAGCGAGGACCAGACGTTCTTGCCCTTGCCTTGTTCGGCGGGGGCGAGGCCCATGTCTTTGAGCTGCGCGCCAAGCGCCAGCATCCGCGGGCTGTCGTTCCAGATCACGATATGGTTCTGGTTGAGGCCCTTGAAGAACTCTTTCGCATGGCGGAACTGTGCCTCGTCGGCGCGGTCCAGACCGATGATGATGCGGTGCAGATAGGTGACCTTGGACAGCTCGGCCAGAATGCGGGGCATCGCCTCGGTCTCTAGCTCGGAGTAGAGACAAGGCAGGATCAGCGCCATTTTGCGGGTCTGGGCAAACGTCTCAAGCTCGTAGGTCATTTCGTCCAGCGAGCGGGTGCGCAGATTGTGCAGGGTCGCGATATTCCCGTTTTGATGAAAATCAGCCATGCTTTGTCATTCCTTAGTTCAGGTTAAGCCGCGCGATCAGGTCCAGCACGGCACCGTTCCATCCGGCAGGGCCGGGGAGCGTGGTGCGGGTGATCCTGCCGATGTCCTCACCGGGCAGCGGGGGCAGGGGGTCGCGGTGCGGGTTGGCGACAATGACGCCAAACTCGGCCGCTTGCAGCATCTCTATGTCATTGGGGGCATCGCCAAGCGCCAGCGTATGGCGCGGCGCAAAGGCGTCGGTCAGCGCGGCCATCTGGTCGGCTTTGGTGCGCCCGTAGGAAAGGGTCAGAAACCGCCCACCTTCGCGCGCATGGATACCGTGATCATGCAGGGCGTCGATAAATGCGCCGCGCAACTCGGCGCTGCCCGACCAGATGCCGGGTTCGGAAAAGGCCCGCTCTGCCGCGTTGGCGGCGTCATTATGCGACAGGCCGGTGATCTGCGCGATCTGTGCCACCGTCATATCGCCGAACCCGCAAAACGGGTCGCGCAGATCGGCGGGCAGGCTGTCGAGCGCGTGGCGCAGGCGCACGTAACTGTCCGTTTTGGGCATGTCAGTGCTGTCGGGCGGTAAAATACCGGCACCGTTTTCGATGATCGCGGGGCAGTGATCCCATGCCAGTTCGGCGCGAATCTCCGCGATCTCGGGCGCGGTTTTCGAGCTCGCCAACACCACTGCGGCCCCGATATTGCGCAATGTATCCAAGGCCGGTGTGGCCGCATCCCAGCGATAGGAACTATGTGACAGCAACGTGCCATCAAGGTCCGTAAACACCAGCAGGGGTAAAGACATAGCCATAGATCAAGCGTGTGGTGCGGGACCGATTGTTGCAACTGGGTACAAGTGTTCATCGCGCGGTTTGCATTGTTTTTCTAGCTTTTGCCTAAAAAATGTGCAGAAACTGGACTGCGTGGATGCGCACGTATAAATAGAATCACATGGGCGCGTTCGGGGGGAGGGTCCGGTGTAAAAGAGGTCAGGTGACGTCGCGACCAAGGGCTCTGTTTTCACTCTGACAATAATTTTTATTGTTGACGTAAACAAAGTTGCGCGACAGTCTGAGCGCCAAGATACGCCAAAGCGTGCTTCGGGGGATTATTTGTCAACAACTGCGATACAGGCGGCGGCGCTTTCGCCGCCAGAGGGATTAGGCGACCGCATGCGGATGCAGCGTCATCGGATGGCGATGACATTGCAGCAGCTGTCGTCGGCCTCCGGTGTGTCGGTGGGCTATCTGAGCCAAGTGGAACGCGGCAACGCGACACCGACGCTTGGCACGCTGAGCCAAATCGCTGCCGCGCTTGACGTTGATGCGGATTTTTTCGTGCGGACCCCGCGCACGGTCGACAGCCTGACCCGCGGTGCCGCACGGCCCCGTTTCGCGGTGGCAGGATCGTCGATTGAATATGAACAGATCGGTGCCGAACGCGCGGGCCACGAGATGACATCCTATGTGATGAACGTGCCGCCCGGCTATGAATCCGAAACGGTGACCCATGTTGGCGAAGAGATCATCTATATCCTCGAGGGTGAGATCTCGCAGATGGTTGGCGAACGGGAGTATCTGATGACGGCGGGCGACAGCCTGCATTATCTGGGTACCACGCCCCATTGCTGGGCCAACAGAACAGACCGGCAGGCCCGCATCTTATGGGTCGGTCGCATGAAATACGATAAGTCCGGGGAAATCGGACAGAGTGAGGCCGCGCCGGCAGAGAGCTCGCGCGAAATGTTACCCCTCAGGCGTTAACCCTATCGCCCTCATCGGCCCAGAGAGGCCGTGGGGAGATAACACTTTACCAACTAGGAGAGTAAATCGAATGTCTTTCAAGAAAATCATGGCCACGGGCCTGCTGCTGAGCACGCTTGGCGTTGCGGCGCAGGCGCAGTCGCTGGTCTATTGCTCGGAAGGGTCGCCAGAAGGCTTTGACCCGGCCCTGTACACCGCAGGCACGACCTTTGATGCGTCCAGCCACCCGATCTACAACCGCTTGGCGGAATTCAAGGTCGGTACCACCGAAACCATTCCCGCGCTGGCCGAAAGCTGGGAGGTGTCCGAAGACGGCAAGACCGTAACATTCAAGCTGCGCAAAGGCGTCAAGTTTCACAGCAACGCCCAGTTCACGCCCACACGCGATTTTAACGCCGATGACGTGATCTTTAGCTTTGACCGTCAGGGCAACGCCGACAACCCCTACAACCAAGTATCGGGTGGCACCTGGGAATACTACGGTGCGATGTCGATGCCTGATCTGATCGAAAGCATCGAAAAGGTTGACGATTACACCGTTCAGTTCAACCTGACCCGCGCCGAAGCGCCGATCATTGCCAACATGGCAATGGACTTTGCCTCGATCGTGTCCAAGGAATATGCCGACGCGATGCTGGAAGCCGGGACGCCGGAAATGCTGAACCAGGCACCTATCGGTACCGGCCCGTTCACCTTCCAAGCCTACCAGAAAGACGCCGTGATCCGTTACGTGCGCAACGACGAATACTGGGGTGACCCGGCGAAAGTCGAAGCGTTGATCTTTGCGATCACACCGGATGCCTCCGTGCGCTACCAGAAGGTACAAGCGGGCGAATGCCACGTCATGGCCTATCCGAACCCTGCGGACGTGCAGGCGATGAAAGACGCCGAAGATGTCGTCGTGATGGAGCAAGAGGGCCTGAACGTGGGCTATCTGGCGTACAACACGCAGATGCCTCCGTTCGACAACGCCAATGTGCGTAAAGCCTTGAACATGGCGATCGACAAGCAAGCGATCATCGACGTGGTGTTCCAGGGCTCCGGCGAAATCGCCAAGAACCCGCTGCCGCCGACAATGTGGTCCTATAACGATGCGATCGAGGATGACAAATACGATCCGGAAGCCGCGAAAGCCGCGCTGGAAGCCGAAGGCGTATCCGACCTGACGCTGAAAATCTGGGCGATGCCGGTCCAGCGTCCCTATAACCCCAATGCCCGCCGTATGGCCGAGCTGATGCAGGAAGACTTCTCGAAGGTCGGTGTCGACGTAGAGATCGTGTCCTACGAATGGGGTGAATACCTTGAGCGTTCCAAAGCAAAAGACCGCGATGGTGCCGTTCTGCTGGGTTGGACAGGTGATAACGGTGACCCCGACAACTTCCTCGCGGTTCTGCTGGGCTGCGACGGCGTAGAGAAATCCAACCGCGCACAATGGTGCAACGAGGAATTCGACGCGCTTGTTCAGGAAGCCAAGGTTCTGCCAACACAAGAAGAGCGTGCGCCGCTGTATGAAAAAGCGCAGGAAATCTTCAAGGACCAAGCCCCTTGGGCCACCATCGCGCATTCGGTTGTTTACATGCCAATGCGTCCCGAAGTTGAAAACTATGTTGTGCACCCGCTGGGTGGCCACATCTTCAACCAGGTTGGCCTGTCGCAATAACAGCGATGACAAAGCAATGGGGACGGTGCATGTCGCGCCGTCCCTTCCTTTATTCTAGGCCCCGGCCACGTTAACGAAAGGCGCAAGCCCCCGTGTCAAAGAACCTCTCTCAACGTCTTGCCGACTATGCCGCTGTGGCCGCCGATCTGGGCGTCGATGCCGTGGCGCTGGTGCCCGGACCCAATTTCTCGCGCGCCGTTGGCCATAGGTTTATGAGCAATGAGCGTCCCTTTGTTCTGGTGATCCCTGCGGATAAACCTGCGGCGGTGCTGTTGCCGAACCTCGAACTGGGCAGTTGGGACATGGTCGGATTTGACGGCGCGGTGTTTGATTGGCGCGACCAGACCGGCTATGCCGATGCATTTGCCGCGCTGACGCAGCATTTGGGCATCACGTCGCTGGCGGTCGAAGGGCAGGTGATGCGCGTCTTCGTGCACCATGCGTTCAAAGACGCACAGCCCGATCTGACCATCACCGATGCAGAGCGCGAAATCTCGGCACTGCGGATGATCAAAACCCCCGAGGATATCGCCGCCCTGCGCGAGGCGATCGGCATTTCCGAACGCGCCCTTCAACGCACGCTGGACAGCGTCAAGCTCGGCCAGAGCGAGAAGCAGATCGAACAGACGCTGGTGCAGGCGCTTTTCGCGGAAGGGGCGGATGACCTGTCCTTTGGTCCCATCGTGGCCGCCGCGGATGGCTCGGCCCGGCCCCATGCCCATGCGCGCGAGGATTACGCCGTCAAGGCGGGCGATGCGCTGCTGCTGGACTTTGGCGCGCGCAAGAACGGCTTTGCCGCCGACATCACCCGCACCGTTTTTCTGGATCACGTCACCGACGAGGGGCGCGATGTCTATGACACCGTGCTGCGCGCCAATATGGCAGGGCTTGCCGTGACGCGCGCGGGGGTGACCGCACATGACATCGACGATGCCGTGATCTCTGTGCTGGAAGCCTCGCCCTATGGGGACCGCATCCGCACCAAGACCGGCCACGGTCTGGGCCGCGAGGTCCACGAGGCCCCCTATATCATGCGGGGCAACCACATGGCTTTACCCGCCGGAACGGTTTACACCAATGAACCCGGCCTCTACGAGATCGGAAATTTCGGCGTGCGCATCGAGGATGACGTGCTGATTACCGACGACGGCTATGAAACGCTGACCAACTTCCCCAAAGAGCTGATGGTGATAAAATGCTGAACTATGTTCTGGGACGACTGCTGACGTTCATCCCGACTTTCATCGGGGTGACGCTGATCTCCTTCGGGTTCATCCGCGCGCTGCCGGGCGACCCCATCCAGGTGATGGCGGGCGAGCGCGGCATCTCTGATGAGCGCTATGCCCAACTGGCCAAACAATTCGGCTATGACCAGCCGATCTATGTGCAATTCTGGGACTATCTGACCGGCGTGCTGCAGGGCGATCTGGGCAATAGCTTTGTCACCAAGCGCCCGGTGTTCGACGAATTCTTTACGCTCTTCCCCGCCACGCTTGAACTAGCGGTCTGCGCGATGATCTTTGCCATCGCCCTTGGCCTTCCGGCGGGGGTGATTGCGGCGGTGAACCGGGGCAAGTTTTTTGACCGGGCGCTGATGTCGACGGCGCTGGTGGGCTATTCGATGCCGATCTTCTGGTGGGCGCTGCTGCTGATCATCGTCTTTTCAGGCAACCTGCAATGGACACCTGTGTCGGGGCGGATTGATCTGCTGTATTACTTCCCTAACCCCACCGGCTTTATGCTGATCGACAGTCTGGCGTCGGGGCAGAAGGGGGCGTTCCTGTCAGCGGTGCGCCATCTGGTTCTGCCAACGATCGTGCTGGGGACAATCCCGCTGGCCGTGATCGCACGCCAGACGCGGTCGGCCATGTTGGAGGTTCTGGGCGAGGATTACATCCGAACCGCCCGCGCCAAGGGCATGTCTCCGGGGCGGATCAACGGCATCCACGCCCTGCGCAACGCGCTGATTCCCGTGATCACCGTGATTGGTCTGTCGGTCGGCACATTGCTGGCCGGTGCGATCCTGACCGAAACCATCTTTAGCTGGCCGGGCATCGGCAAGTGGATGGTCGATAGTATTTTCCGCCGCGATTACCCCGTGGTTCAGGGCGGGCTGCTGCTGATTGCTGTGATGGTGATGGTCGTGAACCTGACCGTCGACATGCTTTACGGCGTCATCAACCCCAAAATCAGAAAGCGATAACATGGACGACGCACTCTCTGCCGAAGCCGCAATGGTCCAGGAACGTCCGGGCCGCTTGCGCGAATTCTGGTTCTACTTCCGCGAAAACCGCGGCGCTGTCATCGGGCTGTGGATCTTTGCGGTCTTTGCCTTTCTGGCCCTGTTTGGTCCTTGGGTCGCCCCCCATGACGCGACAGAGCAATTCCGCGCGGCCACCCTACAGCCCCCCGCGTGGCAAGAGGGCGGCAGCTGGACCCATATCCTGGGTACCGATCCGCTCGGGCGCGATATGCTGTCGCGTCTGATTGTGGGCGCGCGTTATTCCTTCTTTGTGGGGGTCGTCGTTGTCTCTATCGCGGCGACCGGCGGGATCATCATCGGGCTGATCGCGGGCTTTGCGCCCAAATGGGTCGATAGCATCATCATGCGTGTCATGGATATCGTGCTGGCGTTCCCGTCCCTGCTGCTGGCGTTGGTGCTGGTGGCGATCCTCGGGCCGTCGCTGACCAACGCAATGATCGCCATCGCGATTGTGTTGCAGCCCCACTATGTGCGCCTGACCCGCGCCAGCGTGCTGTCGGAACGTCAAAAGGATTACGTGACCTCGGCCCGCGTGGCGGGGGCAGGGATCTTCCGGCTGATGTTTGTCACCGTGCTGCCCAACTGCCTTGCGCCGATCATCGTGCAGGCCGCGCTGTCATTCTCGACCGCGATCCTTGATGCCGCGGCCTTGGGCTTTCTGGGGATGGGGGCGCAGCCGCCCACACCTGAATGGGGCACCATGCTGGCCGAAGCACGCGAGTTCATCCTGCGCGCCTGGTGGGTCGTGACCTTCCCCGGCGTGGCGATCCTTGTGACCGTGCTGGCGATCAACCTCATGGGTGACGGCCTGCGCGACGCGCTTGATCCGAAACTGAAACGGAGCTGAGCCATGACACTTTTGCGTATCAGAAACCTAAGCGTTGATTTCGCCACGGCCTCGGGCAAGTTCCGGGCGGTGGACGGTGTCGACCAGGACGTGAACGAAAGCGAGATCCTTGCGATTGTGGGGGAAAGCGGGTCGGGTAAATCCGTGTCGATGCTGGCGCTGATGGGGCTGCTGCCCTGGACCGCCACCGTCACCGCGGACGAGCTGACCTTTGACGGGCACAACCTGCTAACGATGGACGCCAAGGCGCGTCGCAAGATCGTCGGCAATGATCTGGCGATGATCTTTCAGGAGCCGATGTCATCGCTCAATCCCTGTTTCACCGTGGGCTGGCAAATCCGCGAGGCCCTGCGGGTGCATCTTGGCATGGGCCGCCGCGAGCGTCAGAAACGCGCGATCGAGCTGTTTGAACAGGTCGGCATCCCCGATCCCGAAAAGCGCCTGTCGGCCTTCCCGCACCAGATGTCGGGCGGGATGAACCAGCGGGTGATGATCGCCATGGCGATTGCCTGCAAGCCCAAGCTGCTGATCGCCGATGAACCTACCACGGCGCTCGACGTGACCATTCAGGCGCAGATCCTCGATCTGCTCGCATCCCTACGCGAGGAAACGGGCATGGGGCTGGTGTTGATCACGCACGACATGGGTGTTGTTGCGGAAACCGCCGAACGGGTCAGCGTGCAATATGCCGGCCAGAAGATCGAAGAACAGCCGGTGATCCCGCTGTTTGACGCGCCGCACCACCCCTATACCTCGGCGCTGCTGGATGCGCTGCCAGAACGGGCGACTGAAAAGCGGCTGCCGACCATTCCGGGCGTGGTGCCGGGGCAATTCGACCGCCCCGCAGGATGCCTGTTTTCGCCACGCTGCAAATTCGCCAACGCCAAATGCAAGTCCGAAGCGCCGCCCGCCTTGGGCGCTGATCTGGGCTATGCGCGTTGTTTCTACCCCTTGAACACAGACGAAAGGGTCGCATCATGACCGCACCTGTGATGACTGCAACGGCGCTAGAGCGTCACTATGAAGTCGGCGGCGGGCTGTTTCGCAAGCCGCGTACGCTCAAGGCCGTGGGCGGGCTCGATTTCGCGCTCTATCCCGGCAAAACGCTGGCCGTCGTAGGCGAAAGCGGCTGCGGGAAATCGACCTTGGCGCGGATGGTCACGATGATCGAAGACCCGACCGCCGGATCGCTGACGCTGGATGGCAAACCCGTGGTCCGCGAAGATTGGGCATCGCTGCGTAAATCGGTGCAGATCGTGTTCCAAGACCCCTATGGCTCGCTCAACCCGCGCCAGCGGATCGGCGCGATCCTCGAGGAACCTCTCAAGATCAACCGCCCCGACATGAGCAGCAAGGAGCGTACCGCCAAAGCGCGCGAGATGCTCGGTCTGGTGGGCTTGCGGCCTGAACATTTTGACCGCTATCCGCATATGTTTTCCGGCGGTCAACGCCAGCGGATCGCGATTGCGCGGGCGTTGATGCTGGACCCCAAAGTGCTGGTGCTGGACGAGCCTGTGTCCGCGCTGGACCTGTCGATCCAGAGCTCGGTGCTGAACCTGTTGGTCGATCTGCAGGAACGTCTGCAACTGGCCTATCTGTTCATCTCCCATGACCTGAGCGTTGTGCGTCACGTGGCGGATGAGGTGATCGTCATGTATCTGGGGCGCGCGGTCGAACGCGGTAGCCGCGATGATGTCTTCGGTGCGCCGTTCCACCCCTATGCCAAGGCGCTGCTGTCGGCCACGCCCCAAGCGGACCCACGCGGCGCGAAAGAGCGGATCAAGCTGCAAGGCGAACTGCCATCTCCACTGGCGATCCCCGATGGCTGCCCCTTTGCGCCACGGTGCTGGAAAGTGCGCGACAAATGCCGCGCCATGCGGCCAGAACTGCCGCAGGGGCATCATGCCGCGGCGTGTTTCTTTCCTGAAAACGGTGGCACCCCGGCCTAGGGCCGGGGGCGTCCTCGTTTATCTCGCGCGCGGGTCAGATCAACTGGCGCTTGCGTCGGCGCAAAGCTGCAGCCCGGCGCGCACATGGTCGCGGCGCGAGACGTGGCTGGCCGTCAGACCTTGGGCGGCAAGCCCGCGTGCATAGAGCGGGGCGAGGGGGCTGTCGGAGAGGATGACCACCTCGCGGCCCAGCCAATAGGCGCGGGCACCGGCCAGCTCTAGCCCGATCAACAAACCCATCAACCGTGACCAGCCTGCGTCCGTCGTGGGGCCGTCGATGGTGGCTTGCGCCGAAATCTCGGCCAGCGCGGTGGCAAAGATTTGCGGGCGAGCCATGACATCATTCACGGCGGCGTCGAAAGTATCCTCATCCAACCCACCACCGACAACCGCCTTGGAGAGCGGGGCTGTAGCGGACAACTGCGCGGCCATCACGGGGGTGAGAAAACTTTGAAAACTGACGACCTCGCGGGCGCTGATGTGGGCCCATGTGGACTGCGCGTCAAGGCAACAGATCACCCCGTCAAACTCGGGCGCTGCCTGAAGGTAGCCCGCAATCGCCGTCTCGGCCCCTTGCGTGATCTGGGGCGGGCTGGCCTGTTTCAGGCCGGGCACCGCGCACAGTTCCAGCCGCGGGTCATCAACCTCCAGGGCAAGCACCCCGCCCAAGGGCTCTGCCGGAACGGGGCGCAGGCTGCTGGCGGGCAGGGCGGGCAGCCCCGCGACGATCACCGGCAAACGCTGTTGGTCCGACAGATAGGGCGACAGCAAATCCGTAAGGGCCGCGACAAAGCCGTCTTCCGCAGGCAAGGCAGCGACCGGCCCGTCGGCCTGCGCCAGCACATCGCCGCGTGGATCATGCACCCACAGATGCATATGCCCATCCGCGACATCGACCCCGATCCACGCGGGGCTTGCACCGCTCACGCGTGGGGGCCTGTGAAGAGGGGAGTGGTGAAAGAGGGGGTGCCGATCATAGGGTGTCTCCTTGCCTGAGCCGCGTCTTGCCGCGCGGTCGTGTAGAAATCGGGTTGCATCAAAGGGCGCAATCGCGCTCTATTACGCGATCAACAATAAACATAACGGGAGTTCCTCTGCCATGAAAGTTCTTGCAGCAACCACCGCGCTTACCCTGTCCCTTGCCAGCAGCCTTGCTGCCGCAAGCTGTGACGAGATCACCTTTTCCGACGTAGGTTGGACCGACATCACCGCGACCACTGCCGCAACCACCGTCGTGCTGGACGCTTTGGGCTATGAGACAGACGTGAAAATCCTTTCCGTTCCAGTGACCTACACGTCGATGGCCGCAGGCGATGTGGATGTGTTTCTTGGCAACTGGATGCCCACGATGGAGGCGGACATCGCCCCCTACCGCGAGGATGGCAGTGTTGACACAGTGCGCGCGAACCTGACTGGCGCGAAATACACGCTGGCCGTGAACAAAGCCGCCGCTGACATGGGGATCAAGAATTTCGCCGATATCGCTGCCAATGCAGACGCGCTGGACGGTCAGATCTATGGCATCGAGCCGGGCAATGACGGCAACCGCCTGATCCAGTCGATGATCGACGATAACGCCTTTGATCTGGCCGAGTTCGAGGTCAAGGAATCCTCGGAGCAGGGGATGCTGGCACAGGTCAAACGCCTGTCCGCCAAGGGCGAGCCTATCGTCTTCCTTGGTT
Source organism: Sulfitobacter sp. EE-36 (assembly GCF_000152605.1). Lineage (NCBI taxonomy): Bacteria > Pseudomonadati > Pseudomonadota > Alphaproteobacteria > Rhodobacterales > Roseobacteraceae > Sulfitobacter > Sulfitobacter sp. EE-36. The sequence continues at coordinate 1,915,303 of NZ_CH959310.1, forward strand.
GGGAACCGCATCCGATGAACGCGAACTTTGATCTGACCTATCTGGAAGGCGGGGACGATTTCTTTGGCCCCGATCTGGGCGGTGCGACCGTTCATACCAACACCCGCGCCGGTTTTGTCGAGGAATGCCCCAACGTGGGCAAGCTGCTGACCAATCTGGAATTCACCCTCGCTATGGAGAACGAGATCATGGGTGCCATTTTGGATGACGGCGAAGAGCCCCGCGATGCGGCGACGGCCTGGATCAAGGCGAACCCTGATGTGCTCGACACATGGCTGGACGGCGTGACCACCGTGGACGGTGGCGACGCGATGGCGGCCGCCAAGACCATCGTCGAGTAATCCACCCTTAGGATGTGAAAAGGGCCTGCCATCGGGCGGGCCCTTTTTGCCATCATCGCATGATACCAGCCTCCGGAGGTTCCCATGAACTGGCTCACCGATAACAAGATCCCGATTGATGACGCCGCAGAGGCGGTTTTTGATTGGCTGCTGATCAACGCCGGTTGGCTGTTCGACGGGCTGGCCGTCGCGATGGAGTGGTTGATTGACGCGATCCTCTGGGTGCTGCAAACGCCACATCCGCTGATCGTTATCGCTGTCTTTGGCGCGTTGACCTGGGCGATCCAGCGCAACTGGAAAACCCCGCTGCTGATCATGTTGGGGTTTTTGTTCATCCTCAATCAGGATTACTGGGAAGAAACCACCGAAAGCCTGACGCTGGTGCTGTCGGCCTGTGTGGTCTGCATGGGCGTCGGTGTTCCCATCGGCATCGCCGCGGCGCATCGACCGCGCATGTACCGCTATATGGCACCGGTGCTGGACTTGATGCAGACGCTGCCCACCTTCGTCTATCTTATTCCCGCGATTGTCTTTTTCGGCATCGGCATGGTGCCGGGGCTGATCGCGACGGTGATCTTTGTCCTGCCCGCGCCGATCCGGTTGACGCAGCTTGGTATCGCCTCCACCCCCAAGGCGCTGCTTGAGGCCGCGCAGGCTTTTGGCGCGAAGCCCAGCCAGACCCTGTGGAAGATTGAACTGCCCTATGCGCTGCCACAGATCATGACCGGTCTGAACCAGACGATCATGCTGTCGCTGTCGATGGTGGTGATCGCGGCCCTCGTGGGGGCGGATGGTCTTGGCGTGCCGGTGGTACGCGCGCTTAATCAGGTGAACACGGGGCTTGGCTTTGAATCGGGGCTGATCATCGTCGTGGTCGCCATCATGCTGGACCGGATGCTACGGGTGACACGAAAATGAGCGATCAAATGACCAACCCCGCAAACGCCGTCGAATTCGACAATGTGTCCATCGTCTTTGGCCCGAAACCGGCAAAGGCGCTGCCCTTGATGGATGCCGGACAAGACCGTGCCGAAATCGAGGCCGAGACAGGCCAGATCCTCGGGGTGCATAACTGCACGCTTGATGTCAAGCAGGGCGAGATCCTTGTGCTGATGGGCTTGTCCGGCTCTGGCAAATCCACCTTGCTGCGCGCGGTCAACGGGTTGAACCCGTTGGTGCGTGGATCGGTGCGGGTGCATGATGGCGACTGGAGCTGTGACGTCACCGCCAGCTCTGCCGCTGATCTGCGCCGCGTGCGCCGCGAATGTGTGTCGATGGTGTTCCAGCAGTTCGGATTGCTGCCGTGGCGCACGGTGCGCGACAACGTGGCGCTTGGGCTGGAACTGGCCGATGTCCCCAAGCGCGAACGGCTTGAACGGGCAGAGGCGCAGCTTAGGCTTGTCGGTCTGGCCGATTGGGCCGATCGCAAGGTCAGCGAGCTGTCGGGCGGGATGCAGCAACGGGTGGGGCTGGCCCGCGCCTTTGCCACCGAAGCCCCGATCCTGCTGATGGACGAGCCTTTCTCGGCTCTTGATCCGCTGATCCGCACCCGTCTGCAGGACGAGCTGCTTGATCTGCAACGCGAGTTGAAACGCACGATCATCTTCGTCAGCCACGATCTGGACGAAGCCTTCAAGCTGGGCGGGCGCATCGCGATTATGGAGGGCGGGCGCATCGTGCAATGCGGCACCCCGCGCGAGATTTTTTCGAACCCCGCGTCGGACTATGTGGCGGAATTCGTGGCCAATATGAACCCGCTTGGCGTGCTGACGGCCCGCGATGTGATGGGCCCGCCCGCCGCGACATCGGACGGGGCCGTCGCCGCCGAGACGCCGGTGGCCGAGCTGATTGGCAAGATCGGCGATGATGCGCAGGCGATCCCCGTGGTCGAGGACGGAGAGACGATCGGCACCGTTACCGCAGGCAGTATCGTATCGCGCTTGCAGTCCGAATGATGCTTTGACCTCAGGCGCTTGGCGGGTCATCACTACGCCACAGGACCGCTCAGCGCAGGGGATGACAGGATGACGGATCAGGAAAGCTCGGGCCGCCAGAGCAATGCACTTGGCGTGGCAGGTGTGCTTTTTGCAGGCATTGTCTGGGGCACCACCGGCACCGCCGCGACCTTTGCCCCTGACGTGAGTGCTGCGGCGATCGGTGCCGCGGCGATGGGGATCGGCGGCATCGGGCAGGCGCTGCTGGCGCTGCGGGGCATCGCCCATGCGCGTGCGCAACTTTGGCAGCAGCGTGGGTTGCTGCTGCTGGGGGCTTTGGCGGTGATGATCTATCCGCTGGCGTTCTATGGCTCCATGCGGTTGGCGGGGGTGACCATCGGGACCGTCGTCACCATCGGCACCGCGCCCCTGTTTGCCGCGCTGATCGAATATGTGATGGAGCGTTCCTTGCTGACCCTCCGGTGGAGCCTTGGCGCGCTGGCGGGCGTCGCTGGCATGGTGCTGATCTGTCTGGCCGAGGGCGGGCATGGGGCCGTGGGGGGCACCAATGTGCCGCTTGGGGTCGTGCTGGGGCTGCTTGGCGGGTTTACCTATGCGCTTTATAGCTGGACGGCGCGCGCGATGATGCTGCGCGGCCTGCGGTCTTCGGTGGCCATGGGTGCCACCTTTGGACTGGGCGGGCTGATGCTGATGCCTGTGCTGTTGGCGACCGGCGGCCCGCTGCTGGCCTCGTGGGGGAACGCGGCGGTCGGGCTTTATATGGCGTTTGTGCCGATGTTTCTGGGCTATATCTGTTTCGGCTACGGGCTGTCGCGGGTGCGGGCCAGTACGGCCACGACCCTGACGCTGATCGAGCCGGTGGTCGCAGCGCTGCTGGCCGTTGTCGTGGTGGGCGAACGCTTGCCCTCCCTTGGCTGGGCCGGCGTGGGGCTGGTTGTGCTTTGCCTGCTGGTGCTGACCGTGCCCACGGGGCGGGGCGCGCAGCCGGTGGCCCCGATCCCGCCCAAGTAGTATCGGATTCGACTGACGCAGCGACATGGGTAAAATTCTTGCGCTTTTGCTACCTACATTGCGGCGTTTTAGTCTAGAAGCATCGCCAAGCCGCCCCATGCCCCGCCATGGCCCCGATAGATTGCAATGACGACCTTACCAAAAAGGACCGCCACAGATGAGCGCCACAGCCCGCAAGACCGCCCCCATGCCGACGGATATTCTGGCCCGCAAAGGGGGGGCTCCGCTGGTGAGCCTGACCGCCTATACCACGCCGATGGCGCAAGTGATGGATGGCATCTGCGATTTCGTGCTTGTGGGCGATTCAGTGGGGATGGTGCTGCACGGGCTGCCCTCGACGCTTGAGGTCACGATGGAGATGATGATCCTGCACGGTCAAGCGGTGCGGCGCGGGCTGACCCAGTCGATGCTGGTGATCGATATGCCCTTCGGCAGCTACGAGCAAAGCCCGGCCCAAGCCTTTGAGAACGCGGCACGTTTGATGCGCGAAACCGGTGCCGGTGCGGTCAAGCTTGAAGGGGGGGAGGTGATGGAAGACACCATCGCCTTCCTGACCAAACGCGGCATTCCGGTGATGGCGCATATCGGCCTGACGCCGCAGTCGATTCACACGCTTGGCGGGTATAAGGTGCAGGGGCGCGGTGCGGCCGCCACGCAGCTGATGGCCGATGCGCAGGCGGTGGCGCGGGCAGGGGCCTTTGCCGTGGTGCTTGAGAAAGTGCCGCAGGCTTTGGCGGACCAGATCACTGAAACGGTCGCCATTCCCACCATCGGCATCGGTGCGTCAGCGCAATGCGACGGGCAAATTCTGGTGGTCGATGACATGCTGGGGCTGTTCACCGCCTTCAAGGCGAAATTCGTAAAACGCTATGCCCATCTGGGCGATGACGCAAAGGCCGCGGTGCAGGCCTATGCCGACGAGGTCACGGCGCGATCCTTCCCCGGACCCGAGCATGTATTTTTTGACGAGGTTTCCAAAACATGACACCCGAAATTATCCGCACGCTGGTTGAACTGCGCAGCAAGGTCGCCGGATGGAAAGCCGCGGGCGAAAGTGTCGCCGTGGTGCCGACGATGGGCGCGCTGCATCAGGGGCACCTGAGCCTCGTGCGGGCCGCAAAAGAGGCGTGCGACCGTGTGATCGTGACGATCTTCATCAACCCCAAGCAATTCAACAACCCTGACGACTACAAGAACTACCCCCGCACCGAGGAAGAGGACGCGCGCAAGCTGATCGCGCTGAAGGCGGATGTCGTCTATGTGCCAGATGGGGAACAGATGTACCCCAACGGTTTCGCGACGACTGTGTCGGTCGAAGGCATCACCCAAGGGCTGTGCGGGGCGCATCGGGCAGGGCATTTCGACGGCGTGGCCACCATCGTGACCAAACTCTTTACCCAGACCCAGGCGGACAAGGCATTCTTTGGCGAAAAAGATTATCAGCAGCTTCAGGTGGTGACCCGTCTGGCGCGTGATCTGGACCTGCCGATAGAGGTGATCGGCTGCCCCACCATCCGCGAGGAAGACGGTCTGGCCATGTCCTCGCGCAACCTGCTGCTGTCGGATCGCGCCCGCACCTGGGCCCCCGAACTTCACCGTGCGATGGAGGAGATGTCAGAGGGGCTGCTTGCTGGTGGCGATCTCGAAACGCTCCGCGCGGCGGCAGTGTCGCGGGTGGAACGTGCGGGCTTTACGCAGGTGGAATACCTTGACCTGCGATCTGCTGACCAGTTGGAGCTGATGACCACGCCCGACCGCCCCGCACGTCTGTTGGCCGCCGCATGGCTGGCCGGTGTGCGGCTGATCGACAATATCGCCGTCGGTTAGACGAAGAAAAGCGGGGCCCGCTAAGGCCCCGCTGATCGTTTGGCTTGGAACGGTCCGGTGTTACTTGCCGCCGATGCTGAGGGCAGAGGCCATGCCGGGGGCTTTGGATTCCCCGCCCAGCTTCTCGCGCACACCGGCCTCGATCTTGTCGCCGGTGTCTTTGTCGATGTTGCGCCAGTATTCAAAGGCACGGACGAGCACCTTTTCGCTGACACCGTCGCACAGGTGCCCCACCACGTTCGATACCAGACGCGCGCGGGCATCGGCGTCCATCACCTCGCGGACGAGCTTGCCGGCTTGGCTCCAATCATCGTCATCGGGGCGCAGGGTATAGGCCTGACGCACCATGTCGCCATCGGAATACCACAGGCCCGCTTCATGCTGATGCGGCTGCGCGGAGGGCCCACCGTAGGAGTTGGGCGCATATACCGGATCAGACACTTTTTCAGTCCGGCCCGCGCCGTCTTTCGAATAGCTATGGGTCGGCGAGACGGGCTTATTGACCGGAATCTGTTTGTAGTTGACACCCAGCCGCGCGCGGTGCGCGTCAGCGTAGGAAAAACCCCGCGCCAACAGCATCTTGTCTGGCGACAGACCGACGCCCGGCACCATATTGTTTGGCTCGAACGCGGCCTGTTCGATCTCTGTATGGAAATCAGTGGGGTTGCGGTTCAGGGTCAGCTTGCCGACCTCGATCAGCGGGTAGTCCTCGTGCGGCCAGACCTTGGTCAGATCAAACGGGTTGATGCGATAGGTCTTGGCATCCTCGTAAGGCATGATCTGCCACTTGAGCGTCCAGCTGGGGTAGTTCCCGTCGCGGATGTTGTTGAACAGATCGGCGCGGTGGTAGTCGCCGTTGGTCCCGGCCAGCTTGTCGGCTTCATCCTGGCTAAGGTAGGCATTGCCGTCGCCCTGATCGGTGTGGAAGTGGAACTTGACCCAGAACTTTTCACCCTCGGCGTTGACCAGCGAATAGGTGTGGCTGGAATACCCGTTCATCTCGCGCCAGTTTTTCGGAATGCCACGGTCGCCCATAAGATAGGTCACCTGATGCGCGCTTTCGGGCGAGAGCGTCCAGAAATCCCACTGCATATCGTGGTCGCGCATGTTGTTATCCGCACGGCGCTTCTGGCTGCGGATGAACTGCTGGAACTTGATCGGATCGCGGACAAAGAAGATCGGGGTGTTGTTGCCGACCATGTCAAAGATGCCTTCGTCGGTGTACATCTTGATCGAGAAGCCGCGCGGGTCGCGCCATGTATCCGGGCTGCCGCGTTCGCCTGCAACGGTCGAAAACCGCATCACCACATCGCATTTCGCGCCGGGCTGGAAGATATTCGCCATCGTGTACTTCGACACGTCTTGCGTCGTCTCGAAGGTGCCAAATGCGCCCGAGCCTTTGGCGTGGGGCTGGCGCTCTGGAATACGTTCACGGTTAAAATTCGCCATCTGTTCAAGCAGATAGTGGTCATTCAGCACGATGGGGCCATCGGGGCCAACGGTCAGCGAATGTTCATCGCTTTGAACGCGAATGCCGGCGTCTGTGGTTGTGGGAGGGGTTTGCTTCTTGTCGGTCATCTGTAGCTACTCCTTCAGGGTCCACAGGCAAAACCTGTAGCGTGACGGATGGTTCCCGACCAAATGCGTAAGGAGTTGAATAGAAGTGTGGCCGCTTGGCGCGCTTAATGGGTCGCCGTGTGAAAGCGGATCACCTGCGCGTTATCCGCCGGATCGACAAGGAAATGCCCGCAGACGCCAAAGACCTCGCGCAGTAGGGTTTCGGTCATGATCTCGGAGGGGGTGCCGATGGCGCGCAGCTTGCCATCTTGCAAGACGCAGATCCGGTCGCAAAGGGTGGCTTGGTTCAGGTCGTGCAGGGCGATGATCGCCGTTGTCGGCAAGCGCTGGATCAGCTCAAGGATCGAAAGCTGGTGGCGGATATCCAGATGGTTCGTCGGCTCGTCCAGCAGCAGCACTTGCGGCCTTTGGGCCAGTGCACGGGCGATATGCACGCGCTGTTGTTCACCGCCCGACAGCGTGTGCCAGTGTCGGTCGCCAAACCCCGACAGATCCACATCCGCCAGCGCCTGCGTGACGATGGCGTCGTCCCCTGCGCTCCACCCGCGCAGGGCGGACAACCACGGGGTGCGGCCCAGTTCAACGGCATGGCGCACGGTGATGCGATCTGCGGTATCGGCGTGTTGTTCAACCAGGGCCAGTCGCTGCGCGATATCGCGCTGGCGCATCTTTGCAAGCGGTGCGCCGTCCAGCTCGACCCGCCCGCGCGAGGGTTTCTGAATACCGGCAAGCATATGCAGCAACGTGGATTTGCCCGACCCGTTCGGCCCGATCAGCCCCAGCTTTTCGCCCGGACGCAAGGACAGGGACACGTCATTGACGATGGCGCGGTTGCGCACCCGCCAGCCCAGTTCGTGACAGGACAGAATCATGGCGACGTCCTTTTGCCAATCAGGATCAGTGCAAAGACGGGCGCGCCGACCAAAGCGGTCACCACGCCGATGGGCAGCACTTGGCCCGGTACGATCACTCGCGAGATCACATCGGCAAAGACCAGAAACACCGCCCCCGCCAGTGCGGAAGCAGGCACAAGGATCGCATGACGGTGCCCCACGACGATGCGCATGGCATGGGGGATCACCAGCCCGACAAAGCCGATCGCACCCACCACCGAGACCATCACCGCCGTGACCAGCGCCGCCGTACCGATCAGCAGCAGCTGCACGCGGCGCACCGGAATGCCCAAGGACGCGGCGCTGTCGCTGCCGAAGGTAAAGGCATCCAGCGCGCGGGCGTGCCACAGACAGGCCAGCAGACCGATCATCGCCGCGGGCAGGGCGCTTAGTACATCGGGCCAGCGCACGCCCGACATATTCCCCAAAAGCCAGAACATGATGGCACGGGCCTGTTCGGCATTGGCCGATTTCGTGATCATCAGCGCGGTCAGGGCGTTGAACATCTGGCTGCCCGCAATACCGGCCAGCACGATCACGCCCGCGGCCCGCAGGCCCACACCGCCCCCCGCCGCCTGCGCCAGCAAGGCGACAAAAGCGAAAGCCACCAGCGCCCCGCTGAACGCACCGATAGACAGCGAGATGGCACCACCCCCCAGCCCGAGGATGGTCACTGCAACAGCACCCGTGGACGCCCCCGCAGAGATGCCCAGCAGATAGGGATCCGCCAGTGCATTGCGCAGCAGTGCTTGCAACACGACGCCCGACAGCGCCAGACCGGCGCCACAGCACATCGCCACCACGGCCCGCGCCATGCGGTAGTTCCACACGATGCCCTCGTCGATCTTGTCCACCGCATAGCCCGCGTTCAGCGCCTTGTTGGCCAGCACCTTCAGCACCACCAGCGGCGGGATAGAGACCTCGCCGATGGCCGCACCAAATAGCAGTGCGGCCAGCAGCACCGGCGGGATGATCACCCACCAGTGCCACTGCGGCCTGCGCATCACAGAGCGGTCGATTGCGGTCATTCGGCCAGATCGAAACCGGACAGCGCGTCAGCCATCGTTTCCAGCGCATAGATCGCACGCACGGTGGGGTCCATCGCATGGGCGTCCATGGTGATGATGCGGCCCTCTTTCACCGCGGTCATCTCGCGGGCGACGGGGTCGTTCATCAGGAAGTCGCGCTTTTTCTCGATGTCATCCGCGGGGAAGCGGCGACGGTCCATTTTGGCAAGCACGATGAAGGTCGGGTCGGATTTCGCCAGAGTCTCCCATCCGACCAGCGGCCATTCCTCGGCCGAGGTCACGACGTTTTCAACGCCAAGCTTGTCCATCATATAGGCGGGCACACCCTGTTGACCTGCCACATAAGGGTCCGCCGCCATCTCGGACGACGAGAACCAGAACAGCGCCGAGGTGCCTTGCGGCAGGTTCAGCGATTTGGCTTTCTCGACCGCCTTTGCCTCGCGCGATTGCAGGTCTGCCAGCAGCGTGGCACCGGCGTCTTGCGCGTTGTAGATGCGGGCGAGCTCTTCGATGCTGGTATACAACTGCTGGGTCGTGAACAGTTCAGATCGCGTGCCGTCCGCGCCGACAGAGTTATCCTTGGCCGCGCAATCGGTGGGCATCACATAGGTTGGCACGCCCACCTCGTGAAAGCTGTCGCGGGTGCCGACCATACCTTCGGGGCCGACGTGCCATTCATACATCACGGTGACCAGATCGGGGCGTTTGCCCAACACGCTTTCAAAGCTGGGATCGTTGTCCGCCAACCGTTCAATCGCATCGTTCGTCTCTTTGAACTCTGGCAAAACGGGGCTGAACCAGACAGAGGTTCCCGCGATCCGGTCCTGCTGGCCCAGCAGATACAGGATCTCTGTCGTGGATTGCCCGATGGTCACGGTGGTCTGGGGTGCCGCGTCAAAGCTGAGCGTATGGCCGCAGTTGTCGATCGTCAGCGGATAGTCTGTCTCTGCGCCAAGCGCGGTGCTGCCCGCAAGGCTCGCAATTAGGGTCAGGCTGGAAAAAAATGGTTTCATATCAAGGGCTCCGGTTGGTCCGATGCCGGGGTCTTTGAATAGAAAGAGAAGGGGCCAGCCAAACGGCGCGCGGGCGCATTTTGGTCTGCGCGTAAGGTAAGATCCGGTCCCATCATCATCCTCTCCCGAGCAACCCCGCCCGGTGTTTCAGGTTCAGTGTCGGCAGGTCTCCTGACTGACGGATCGCGGCTGTCCCCGCCTTCCCGGACCTTTAGGCCCAGTGGCATGATGGAGGTAGCTCACCGTCTACAGTTGCGGGGGCAGTTCCGGTTCATCCACACCAAAGGGCGGATGGCGAATTCCCTATTATTTCCCGAAGGAAACCGACCCGGTTTCGATGACAGTTGTCCGCCCACCCGTCAAGTTGCGTTTTTGCGGTCGTCATCGCGTGACAAAGGCAAATAACGCAGGCCACGGTTCCGCAGAACGGACGAGAGGCAAATAACAAACGGATGGAAAACCAAGTGGCAGCCCGTAGGGGAGTCGAACCCCTCTTTTCAGGTTGAAAACCTGACGTCCTAACCGATAGACGAACGGGCCACTTAACTTGTGAGCGCTTCTTTAGGCAAAGCCATCGGCGGGCGCAAGTGCAAGCCGCATGAGAAAGCGGGGAAATACGGCAAAAAAATCACAGATTTTGATGCCGTATTCAAAGGGGCGTATGGCGAGAGGGGATCGTCGCGTGAAAGGCGCGCCGCGCGCGGGATGAGGGCGCGCGTTTCCCTTAGATTTCCCAGTGAAAACCTGTCGCTTTTTCGGAGACGGTCCAGAGTTTCTCCATCACGGGTTTGTCGTAGGCATGGGGGTTCAGCGTGCCTTTGCCAACGGGCCCTCCGGTTTGCAGCCATCCGGTCGGGCCATAAAGCGCGCGCTGCGCCAACCCGTCTTCGGTCGCGCACATGACCTCGGGATACGCGCCTTTTTCGGCGGATTGCACCATTGGCGTCTTGCTCATCATCCACCAGGTGACCCGTGTGAAAAGCCCGCCGCTTGTGCTGATCAGCGAGGTCGCCGACGCGCCGGGGTGGCAGACGTATACCTCAACGCGGCTGTCGGTGGCTTTCAGCCGGTCCTGAAGCTCATAGGCAAACATCATCTGCGCCAGCTTGCTTTGGCTGTAGACCGCGTTGGCGCTATAGTTCTTGTCCCAGTTCATGTCGTCGAACTGGATCGTCTTGATCCCCATGTTGTACCCGAGGCTGGACACCACAACGATCCGGCCCGCGCTTTCCTGAATGCGATCAAACAGCATCCCGCACAGCAGGAAGTGCCCATAGTGGTTGGTGCCAAGCTGGCTTTCGAACCCGTCAACGGTCAGCTGTTGTGTCGGCACCTGCGCGATGGCAGCGTTGCAGATCAGCGCGTCAATCCGGGGAACGGTGCTTTGCACCTCTTCAGCCGCGGCGCGCACGCTGGCCAGATCAGACAGATCCATCCGCACAAAGCTCACCTCGGCGTTGGGACCGAACGTGTCCTTGAGCGTTTTTACCGCGGCGATGGACTTATCGGCGTTGCGGTTCAGCATGACGACTTTTGCCCCCTTGGACAGCAGGATGCGCGTGGCCTGAAAGCCCGCACCGGCGGTCGTGCCGGTGATGAGATATGTTTTCCCCTTGAGCGATCCAAGGCGATCAGGTGTCCAGCCTTTGGGTCCGAAAGTCGTGTCCTTCATCGTCATGTTCCTTTTCGATGTCAGCGCGGCAGCGATGCGCGCTGTGTTTGGTGTTGAAGGGTAAATAGCTCTCGGCTGTCTCTCAAAACAGGCGAGATCGTCGCGAATACTTGCCTGATTGTATCACGCGCTTGCGAAAGGCTGATGTGACGCAGTAGATCGCCCTCATGAGCAAAGACCAGATCAGACAGCTAATCCAGAACAACGCGACCCAAGAGGGGCTGACGGGAACCGGCATTGACGGGGTGCGCCTGTTTCGGGCCACGCAGGCGATTCCGTGCGTGCCGGCGGTCTATGAACCCAGCGTTATTGCTATCGTCAGCGGGGCGAAAGAGGCCGTGCTGGACGGGCACAGGTACATCTATGACGACAGCCGATATATGTGCTGCCCGATGTCGATGCCGGTGAAGGCCGGCACGCCGACCGCCTCTGCCGAAAGCCCGCTCTACGGGGTTATCATTTCGCTCGATAAGCGGATGATGACAGAACTGTCGATGGAGATGGAAAATACCGGCAATGTGATTCCCGAGGTCAAAGGCGGTTTGCGCGCGCAGGGGATCAGGCTGGCCGCTTGGGATGATGCCTTTGCCGACGCGCTGCTGCGTTTGCTGCAATTGGGTGGCAATCCGGCAGATACGGCGATCCTTGGTGAGGCACGGCTGCGCGAGCTTTATTACGCGATCCTGAAGGGGGAGGCAGGGAGTTTTGCCAGACAGGCCTTCGGCGCGGGCAATGCGATTGCACGGTCGATCGCGCATGTATCCTCTCACCTGGACGCGCCGATCTCCATCGATGATATGGCGTCCCGCGCCGGGATGAGCCGCGCCGCCTTTCACCGCAAGTTCAAACAGGTGACGACGATGGCCCCGATCCAGTTTGTCAAATCCATGCGGCTCAATAATGCGGCGATGAAGATCGCAGGCGGCATGTCCGTGAATGAAGCGGCGGTTGATGTGGGATACGTCAGCCCGTCGCAATTCAGTCGCGAATTCAGGCGGATGTACGGGCAATCACCGCGCCAATGGGCGGATGCCCAGCAGTTTCCGGTTGAAATGGGCCAATAAGGGGCTGCCAGCGCCTGTACGTTGGCAACCTCTTATCACGCATCTGGTGGTATGATCAGACGTCTACAACCACCTTGCCGATGGCCTGCCCGCTGGTCAGGCGGTCATAGGCCCCGCCCACCGTATCAAGGCCGAATCTCTGGTCATCAAGCAAGGGCTTCAGCGCCCCTGCGTCCACAATCTCTGCCAGTTTGGTCAGGATCTCCCCCGTGCTTTGCACGGCCTTGGTTGGCAAGCATTGGAAGCAGCATAAAGATGATATGCAGCGACAGCCCTTTGAAGTGCGCAGGGGACAGGTCGATTTCCAGCAGCCCAACGGTCGACGCGATATGGGCGTTCAGGGCGGCGGCCTCGAACGTCGCGTCGCCACCCTAGGCGGTAAGGCTCATGGCTTTCATGGTGGTCATCCTCGCGTGTGTCTGAGGTCCACCTAAAGACTGCCGTGATTTATCTAATCGACCTAATTTTGAGCTCAGTTTTCTGATTATGGATGTAATAGGCGCGCCGCAAACCGCCGTCAGAGATATCAGGGCTTAGCCGTCCAGCCCGCCGCGCTAGATCAAACAGCGCAGAAACAACGGCAAACACATCTCGCCCAAGATCAGGTCGCATTGTCTTTAGAATGTCGGGTAAGGGTACAAGTGGCAGCCCGTAGGGGAGTCGAACCCCTCTTTTCAGGTTGAAAACCTGACGTCCTAACCGATAGACGAACGGGCCACTTAGCTTGTGAGCGCTTCTCTAAGGAATGCGGCGCAGGCGCGCAAGCAGAAATCGAAAGAAAATGAAAAATTTTTACGCAGGTGCCGCATCTTCCAGACGCAGCTGCACCGACTGTCGGCCCCGCCAGGTATTGATGTCCAGACGGCCCGCCAGATGGAACCGTGCACCACCGTGGTTTTCCAGCGCCGGACCAAGCGGGCCGTCAAATGCACCAAAGGCGATGGCGTCCATTTTGGTGTTGTTGCCGTCGCCGAAACTGATCTTGAGGTGGCTTTCACCCACCCGCTTGGCAAAGCGGATCTGCATGTCGGCAAAGGCATATCGCGGGGCAGGGGCACCGGCCCCGAAGGGGCCTGCCTGTTCCACTTGCTGCGCCAGTTCCACCGTCGCGGTGGCGGGCATCAACATGCCGTCCAGCTTCAGGTCTGCCGCGCCGGCCAGATGCGCGCCCTGCTTGGCCAGTAGCTCTGACAGCCGCGCCATGGCGGCGTCCAGCTTGTCTTCGGCCACGGTCAGACCGGCGGCCATCTTATGCCCGCCGCCCTTGATCAGCAGGCCCTCGGCCGCCAGCCGCTGGATCGGCGCGCCCAGATCGATCCCCGAGACAGAGCGGCCAGAGCCTTTGCCGATGCCATCCTCGAACCCGATCACGATCGACGGCCGGTTGGACGCCTCTTTCAAACGCGAGGCGACGATGCCCACCACGCCCGGATGCCAGCCCGCGCCCGAGGCCCAGACCAAAGGCGCGTCAAAGCCGCGGGCCTCTGCCTGATCCAGCGCGGCGGCGCGGACGGCGGTTTCAACATCGCGGCGCTCGGTGTTCAGCAGATCCAGCTTTTCGGCAAGCGACTGCGCCTCATGGGGATCATCGCAGGCCAGTAGCCTTGCCCCCAGATCCGCTTGCCCGATACGCCCGCCCGCGTTGATCCGTGGGCCAAGCAGAAACCCAAGATGATAGGCCGCAGGGGCCGTATCCATCCGCGCCACATCGGCCAAGGCGGCCAGCCCCAATCTGTCGCGCCGCGCCATGACGCGTAGCCCCTGACGCACAAAGGCGCGGTTCACGCCGATCAACGGGGCGACATCGGCCACCGTGGCCAGCCCCACCAGATCCAACAGCGCCATCAGGTCAGGCCCGCGTGCGCCCGCTTCGCGCAGTTGGCGCCCTGCCTCGACCAGCATCAAGAACACCACTGCCGCGGCACAAAGATGCGCCAAGGCACCGTCTTCATCCTGCCGGTTGGGGTTCACCACTGCCAAGGCGTCGGGCAGGGTCTCTCCGCCCAGGTGGTGGTCCAGAATAACGACATCCGCCCCGACCGCCGCGGCCACCGGCCCATGCGACAAGGTCCCGCAGTCAACGCAGACAATCAGATCATGGGACGCCGCCAATTCGGCCATTGCGGCGTCATTGGGGCCATATCCTTCGTCGATCCGGTCCGGCACATAAAGCGTCGCGGCGCAGCCCATCTCGCGCAGCCAGACCAGCAGCAGCGCGGCAGAGCTACCACCATCCACGTCATAATCCGCAAAAACGGCTATCCGCTGACGCGCTTTGACCGCAGCTAGAAAACGGGTCGCGGCTTTCTCCATGTCGCGCAGGGATCGCGGGTCAGGCAGCAGATCGCGCAACGACGGCGCAAGAAACGCCTCGGCCTCTTCCGCTGCCACACCGCGCCGCGCCAGCACCTGACACAGGGCCAGCGGCAGGCTGGTCTGCTGCACCAGAACTTCGGTCGCGCGTTCCACCTCGACACCGGGGCCAACCCAGCGACGCCCCGTCAAAGACGCATCAACACCTAGAAAGCTCATGCATCCCTCTCTTCCAAATGGTCAAAAATCCTCGCCGAAGGCATCCGTCCCTTCCTCCCCACAATGGGCAGGGCAGGGGGGCGGCCGCGCCCCTCGGGGTTACAGATCCTCGATCCGCAGCGCCACGGGATCGCTTGCCAGCACACCGGTTTTCGCCATCGCGGCCAGAGCCTCGTCCAGCGCGGTGCGGCTGCATTTATGGGTGACGATCAAGACGGGTGCCTGATCGCTGCGGTGTTCGGTCTGGCGCATGCGGTCGATGCTGATGCCGGCCTCGCCCAGAACGGTGGCGACTTTGGCCAGGGCACCGGGTTTGTCCAGCAGGCCCATGCGCAGATAGAAGGCGGCGGGGCGCTGCGACAGGGCCGCGGTGGCCGAGGCGAGCGTTGCCGCCTGCTGGCCAAAGACCGGGCCATGCCAGCCGCGTGCGATATCGCAAATGTCCGACAATACGGCGCTGGCGGTTGGGCCTTCGCCGGCACCGGGGCCGCGCAGGACGATCTGCCCGATCGCATCGCCTTCCAGCACGATCATATTGGTCCCGCCCGCGAGTTGCCCCAGCGGAGAGCTGTCGGGCACAAGACAGGGCTGCATGCGCTGTTCCAGCCCGCGGCCGGTCATTTGCGCGACGCCGAGAAGCTTGATCTTGTATCCCATATTCGCGGCAGCCTGAATGTCGTCGATGCTGACGCGCTGGATGCCTTCAATCTCGATCCCGTCGAAATCCACCTGTGTGCCAAACGCGATCGACGACAGGATCGCCAGCTTATGCGCCGCGTCAATCCCGCCGACATCAAGGTTCGGGTCCGCTTCAAGATAGCCAAGCGCCTCGGCCTCTTCGAACAGGGAGTTGTAGCCGTTTCCGGTCTCTTCCATGCGGGTCAGGATATAGTTGCAGGTGCCGTTCATCACGCCCATGACGCGGGTGATCTCGTTCCCGGCAAGGCTTTCCGTCAGCGCCTTGATCACGGGGATGCCCCCGGCCACGGCGGCTTCATAGCGGATCAGGCAGCCCGCGGCTTCGGCTTGTTCGGCCAGCGCCTGACCGTGGATCGCCAGCAGCGCCTTGTTGGCGGTGACCACATCCTTGCCCGAGGCGAGCGCGGCTTCGGTCGCGTCCTTGGCGGGGCCTTCGTCGCCGCCCATCAGTTCGACAAAGACATCCACATCGTCACGTTTTGCCAGTGCGACGGGATCATCTTCCCACGCGTAGCCCGACAATGTCACGCCGCGGTCCTTGTCGCGGCTGCGGGCAGAGACGGCGGTGATGGTGACGGGGCGACCCGTGCGGGCCTCGATCAAGGCAGCCTGCTTGCGGATGATCCGCACCACGCCAACCCCAACGGTGCCCAATCCGGCAATCCCAAGACGAAGCGGTTGTGACATGGTGCAATCCTTTTGGTGGTGCGCGGCAGCGGGCTGCGGCGTTTCGGGGGTTTAGCCGCGATGTAGCCCTTTCCCACCGCGCACGCAACGCGACATTGCATGCGGCTTATTGCAAACCTTGGGACAAACGCTGCTTTTCCGACCCCGACAGAACCGATCCGCGCAAGCGCGCCGCGCGCGCCTGCAACCGTTCGACCCGCGATGTCAGCCCGCTTTCGGTTTGCGGGATGTTCACCTGTCCGGCCTCGGCCTTGGCAAGCAGCGGATCGACCGGCACAAGCGCGGGATAGTCCGAGGCGAGAAGCTCGGGCGTGGCACGGCTGTCAAGCGCGGGAAACTGCGTGCAGGCCGCGGGCAGGGTCAGCGCGGCAAGGCAGAGCGGAAGAAGGATACGGTGCGTCATAGATCAGTCATGCACCAGCGACGGAATTCGCGCAAGCAGGGGTTTGCCTTTGAACATGCGTTCAATTAACCTTTGCCCCATGGCGCGTACAACCGGATCACATTCTGACATCACTCGGCCCAAAATCCGCGCGGCAGCGTTGCGGCTTTTCGCCCGTCACGGCTTTGCTGCCGTGTCCATGCGGGCACTGGCGACGGAGGTCGGGGTGCAGGCGGGCGCATTGTATAATTACACGCCGGACAAGCAGACGCTGTTGTTCAGCCTGTTGCAGGACCATATGAACGACCTGCTTGCGGCCTGTGACAGGGACCCCAGTCAAAGCGCGGTGGATCGCTTGCGCAAATTTGTCGATTTTCACATCCGCTTTCACGCCGACCGCCCGGACGAGGTTTTCATCTCTTATATGGAGCTGCGCAACCTCACGCCCGAGAATTTCGCCGAGGTCGAAGCATTGCGCCGCCAGTATGAAGACCGGCTAGAGACGATCTTGCGAGACGGGGCAGCGGCGGGGGATTTCGCCATCGCGGATACCAAGATCGCGACCTTGGCGGTGATTGCGATGCTGACAGGGGTGAATACGTGGTTTCGCGCCGGCGGACGGCTGTCGCTGGACGAGGTGATCGCGCAATATTGGGATATGGTGCGCAAGTCCGTCACGGCGGGGTAGGCCCCCGCACGTAACGCTGGTTTTCACGGCGCTCAGGGCCGCAGGGCGTTAATCGTCAAAGCCGACGAACCGCGTGACCTCTTCGACGGGGCGGCGGGTAGAGACGACGGCATTGGCCGAAAAATCCTCGTCCGGCCAGCCCATGGCGACGCAGGTCATGATCACCTGATCCTCGGGGATTTGCGCATGTTCACGCACCACAGGCGATTGCATGATGCCCTGACCGTTGATCACGCAGCCCAGACCCTTGCTCCACGCGGCGAGAACAAGACCGTAGGTCACCGCGCCCAGATCGAAATGCGCGATGGTGCCGTTGTCATCCAGCGACTTGTCAAAGCAGACGACGATGGACACCGGCGCGTCAAACTGGCGGAAGCCGCGCATCACCCAATCTTGGCGGCGCTCCTTGTCGTCGCGTTCGATCCCCATAGCGGCAAAGAGCTGTTTCGCGATGCCGACCTGCCGGTCGCGGTGGACACCGGCATAGGCCCCGTGATCGCTGATTTCACGCACCGGCGGCACGCCTTGCAACATACGGGTCGAATTCCCTTCACGGACTTTCTCAAGCGGTTCGCCGGTCAGTACATGCAGATGCCACGGCTGGGTGTTCATCGAGGATGGCGCGCGATTGGCCAGTGCGATGACCTCTTCCAGCAGGGCGCGCGGCACGGGGTCTTTCTTGAAGCCCCGGATGCTGCGCCGTTCCTGCATTGCCTGTTTCAGTTCCATCTTGCCCTCCCGCAAATTTCCTGACGGCTGTCAGACTGTTGTAGTTCCGCGGTGGGGTCAAGCGCGGGTGGGGCCGCGTGCCGCTGCGTCAGATCAGCAGTTCGGCACGTTGACCGCCAGCCCCCCAAGCGAGGTCTCTTTGTACTTTTCAGACATATCCGCACCGGTCTGGCGCATGGTTTCGATGCAGGCGTCCAGCGGCACCAGATGCGTGCCGTCGCCGCGCAGCGCAAGCGACGCGGCGGAGACCGCCTTGATCGCGCCAAGCCCATTGCGTTCGATGCACGGCACCTGCACCAGACCGCGCACGGGGTCGCAGGTCATGCCCAGATGATGTTCCAGCGCGATTTCGGCGGCGTTCTCGATCTGTTGCGGCGTGCCGCCCATCACGGCACAGAGCCCGGCGGCCGACATGGCGGCGGCGCTGCCCACTTCGGCCTGGCAGCCCGCTTCCGCCCCCGAAATCGACGCGTTGAATTTGACCAGCCCGCCGATCGCCGCAGCGGTGAGCAGGAAATCCTCGATATGCGCCTCTGATGCGCCGGGGACGTGATCCAGATAATAGCGCAAGGTCGCGGGCATCACACCCGCCGCGCCGTTGGTGGGGGCGGTGACGACTTGCCCACCGGCGGCGTTTTCCTCGTTCACCGCCATAGCGTAAACGCTCATCCAGTCGTTGATCGTGTGAGGCGCGCGCTGGTTCTGGCCGCGCTCCGACACCAGCGCGTCATGGATCGCCTTGGCGCGGCGTTTGACGTTCAACCCGCCGGGCAGGATGCCATCGGTTTCGAGCCCACGGTTGATGCAATCGTTCATCACCTGCCACAGCCGCTTGGTGCCGTCGCGCAGCTGCGCCGCCCCGCCGCGCGATTCCTCGTTGGCGCGTTTCATCTGGGCGATGCTCTTGCCGGACTCTGCCGCCATTTGCAGCATCTCGGTTGCGGATTTGAACGGGAAGGGCACCGGCGCGCCTTCGTCTGTGTCTTTGCCCGCCGCCAGTTCGGCTTCGGTCATCACGAAGCCGCCGCCGATGGAATAATAGGTCTCGCGCAAGCTTACGTCGCCTTGGGCGTCGGTGGCCATCAGCATCATCCCGTTGGCGTGGCCGTCCAGCTTGGTGTCGTAGTCAAAGATCATATCGGACTTGGGCGCGAAACTTAGCGTGCCAAGGTCTGGCAGGGTGATCGTCTGGGTGCGGTTGATCTCGGCCAGTACCTCTTCGGCGCGGTCATTGTCGTAGTCTTGCGGCGTGAACCCCGCGAGGCCAAGGATCGTCGCGCGGTCCGTGGCGTGGCCCACGCCGGTAAAGGCCAGACTGCCGTGCAGGGACGCGCGCAGGCCCGCGAATTTGAACGGTGAGGCGCGCATCAGGTCCAAAAACCGCGCCGCCGCCACCATCGGCCCCATCGTGTGCGAGGAGGACGGGCCGATGCCCACTTTGAACATATCGAAGACAGAGAGAAACATCAGGTGGCACTTCCTATGGGTGGGGTGGCAAGGTGGGGCGCGGTAAACGGCGTGGGCCCCAGCCCTTCGGCGGTTTGCGCGGCCGCCGTGCAGGGGAGCGTTTCGACCCGAGCGCAAAGCGCGTGCAGATGCGGGGTGGCGCGCAGATCGAACCAGCCGCGATCACGGTTGCGCGGATACAGCGCGCACCAGCGCAACAGCGGGGCGAGGTAAAGCGCAAGCGCGAGGGGCAGCTTATCCGCCGCGGCCCGGTCCTCCAGCCTGCGCAGGTGGGTTTGCAACGCTTGGGTTAGGGTTGTGTGCAGCGCGTCTTGGGCGGCGTTGTCAACGCCCACGTATTTATCAGGGTAAAACAGCATACGCAGGGCAGGGTGCACCGTATTGGCAACGAAAAACAACCACTTGAGGAAATCCGCCCGTGTGGCATCCGTCGCGGCAGGGGCCAGCCCCCCGTGCCGGTCCGCCAGCCACAACAGGATCGCGCCGGTTTCGAACATCGGCCCGTCCGGCGTCTGCAACGCGGGGATCAGCCCGTGCGGGTTCAGCGCCCGATAGGCGGGGGCAGACTGCCCCTGCGCCGCGCGATCGACCAGACAGGTGTCATAGGCCACGCCCTGCGCCTCGAGCGCGAGGCGGATGATCAGGGAGGCATTGTCGGGGGCGTAGTGCAGCGTGTAATCGGTCATAGGCCGGTGGTATCCCATTGCGCCGGAGGCGGGCGATTGAAAACGACCGATCTGCGCGGTTTGCGGTACTCTATCCAGATTATCGGCGCAGAACACCCCCGTGGCACCGTGGCGCAGAGCATGTGTCACCGCCCGCAGGCCACGCGACGCGACGACAATGCGGTTTTGAGGGTCGCGCGCCGGCGCGGCTGCGTCTATAAGGGCGTCGATTAACGAGGAGTCGCTGCCATGACCGGAGAATTGTCACCCATCGATAAGGCCAAATTTGTCGCCGCCAAACGCGCTGCACAATTTGTAGAAGACGGAATGCGCGTCGGATTGGGCACCGGCTCTACCGCCGCGTGGCTGGTGCGCTGCTTGGGCGAGATGGTGCGCGACGACGGCTTGCGGATCAAAGGCGTGCCCACATCGACCCGTACCGCGCAGCTGGCGCGCGAAGTGGGGATCGAGGTGATCAGCCTTGATGAAGCCAAGTGGCTGGACCTGACCATCGATGGCGCGGACGAGTTCGACGGAGAGCTGAACCTGATCAAGGGCGGCGGCGGTGCCTTGCTGCAAGAAAAGATCGTGGCCACCGCCTCCGATCAAATGGTCGTGATTGCCGACATCGGTAAAGAGGTCGAAACACTGGGCGCATTTCCCCTTCCGGTAGAGGTTATTCCCTTTGGCTGGCAGACCACACAAGCGCTTGTCGAAGAGACTTTGGTGTCGATGGACGTGCTGGGGCGCAATTCCACGCTGCGTATGAACGGCGACATCCCCTTCGTGACGGACGAGGGGAACTACATCCTTGACCTGCATCTCAAGCGGATCGGCAACACCCGCCAGATGGCCTTGGTCATGAACCAGATGCCGGGCGTAGTTGAAAACGGGCTATTCATTGATATCTGTGATGCCGTGGTGATCGGCTATGGCGATGGCCGCGTCGAAGTGCGCGACATCAACGAAGGCACTGTTGATCGCGATAAGATGGAGTTTGTCGAGACGGATAACCTGTTCTCCGACCTGAGCGATTAACAAAGAAAGGCCCCGGCCCAGATGAGCGATTTTGATTACGACCTTTTTGTCATTGGTGGCGGTTCCGGCGGCGTGCGCGCCGCGCGTGTTGCGGCGGGCGAATACGGGGCCAAAGTCGCCCTCGCCGAAGAGGACCGCTATGGCGGGACATGCGTGATCCGGGGCTGCGTGCCGAAAAAGCTGATGGTTTTTGCCTCGGGCTACGCCGAGCTGGTGGACGAGGCGCAGTGCTTTGGCTGGGACATCAAGCCGGGCACCTTCGACTGGCACGCGTTCAAGACCCGTTTGAACACGGAACTGGACCGGCTGGAAGGCGTCTATCGCAAGCTCTTGGCCAATTCGGACGTCGATACCTTTGACCAGCGCGCCACGATCAAGGACGCGCATACGGTGCAGCTGGCCAATGGCGAAACCCGCACGGCCAAACACATCTTGCTGGCCACCGGCGGTCGTCCGGTACGCCCTGATGTGCCGAACGCCCAGCTTGGGATCGTGTCGGACGATATCTTCCATCTCGAAAGCCTGCCCAAGTCGATCCTGATTGTAGGTGGCGGCTATATCGGCTGTGAATTCGCCTGTATCCTGAATGGCTTGGGCGTCGAGGTGACGATGTACAACCGCGCGGCACAGATCCTGCGCGGTTTTGATGACGAGGCCCGCGGGCTGATCGCTGAATCGATGACAAATGCAGGCGTCGATATCCACTGCGGCACCAGCATCGTCGAAATGGCGCTGGAATCCGAACATGAGGCGGGCACCATGCCCAGCAACTCTGACGCGGCGATGGGGGCCACGGCTGAGCAATCGAACGAGCTGAACAATTGCGACGCGCGCGCGGGCACGCAGGGGCCGATCTGGGTCAAAGCCTCCAACGGGGCCGAGAAGGTCTTTGATATGGTGCTGTTCGCCACAGGGCGCGCACCGAATACCGATGGCATGGGGCTGGAAGAGGTCGGCGTATCGCTGGGCCGGCGCCATGAGGTCGAAGTCGACGAATACAGCCAGTCGGGCGTCCCGTCGATCTATGCCATCGGCGATGTCACCGACCGCGTGAACCTGACACCTGTTGCGATCCGCGAAGGCATGGCCTTTGTGCAAACCGTCTTTGGTGGCAACCCGACACCCGTGGATCACGACCTGATCCCGTCGGCCGTGTTCACACAGCCCGAATTCGGCACTGTTGGCCTGACAGAAGAGCAAGCGGCAGAGCAGGAACCGGTCGAGATTTATTCGGCGTCGTTCCGGCCCATGCAAACGGCCTTTGCCGAAAAGAACAAACGTGTGATGATGAAGCTGATCGTCAGCAAGGAAACACGCGTCGTTCTGGGGTGCCACATCGTCGCACCGAACGCGGGCGAGCTGATCCAGCTGGTGGGCATTGCCGTGAAGGCGGGGCTGACAAAAGAGCAATTCGACGCGACCTGCGCCGTGCACCCGACCATGTCCGAAGAGCTGGTCACCATGCGCAGTCCGACACGCACTGCTTGAAGTTCGGGCGAATATGCCCAACTCTGCACAAGATAAAACCGCGTAGGCGGTTGGGATAGGGCCGCTGTCGCGGCCATACATAGGGAAGAATTAATGGCTGGAAATACAGGCGGTCCTTGGGGCGGCGGAGGAAACTCAGGCGGTGGGAACAATGGTGGCGACCGCAACCGGCCCGGAGGGCAGCGGCCCACCGGTGGTGGCGGGCGCGGTCCGGGTGGCGACAAAGGTCAGATGCCCGAGATCGACGATCTGGTGAAAAAGGGTCAGGAACAGCTGCGCGTCCTCATGGGCGGCAAAGGCGGCAGCCGAAACTCCGGCGGCTCTGGCGGGAATATGGGCGGCGCAGGCCCCAAGTTCACCCGCGGCACAGTGGGTCTGGGTCTGGTGGCGGCCGCTGTCGTCTGGGGGATGGCAAGCTTTTATACCGTGCGCCCTGAACAGCAGTCGATCGAACTTTTCCTTGGGGAGTTTTCGGGCATCGGGACAGAGGGTCTGAACTTTGCCCCTTGGCCTTTTGTCACTGCCGAAGTCTTTGACGTGACCACCAACCGCGCCGAAACCATTGGCGCAGGACGCGGTGGCGACGACAACGAAGGGCTGATGCTGACCACGGATGAAAACATCGTCGACATCGATTTTCAGGTCGTCTGGAACGTAAAGAACGCCGAGAACTTCAAGTTCTCGCTGCGGGATCCGCAAATGGCGGTGCGTGCGATTTCTGAATCCGCCATGCGCGAGATCATCGCCCAGTCCGAGCTGGCACCGATCCTCAACCGTGACCGTGCCACCATCGAAGCCTCCGCGCGCGAGCTGATCCAGACCACGCTTGATAACCGCGAGACCGGGATCAACATCATCCGCGTCAACTTCAACAAGGTGGATCCGCCCAGCCAGACGGTCACCGTGACGGATGCAAACGGCAACACCACGCAGGAATCCGTCATCGACGCCTTCCGCGACGTGCAAGCCGCCGAACAGGAACGCGATCGGGTGGAACGTCAGGCTGACGCCTACGCCAACCGCCGCACCGCCGAAGCCCGCGGTGAATCCGCCCGCCTGCTGGAAGCAGCCGAAGGGTACCGCGCACGTGTGGTCAACGACGCCGTGGGTGAGGCAAGCCGCTTTGAAGCGGTATTGCAGGAATATGAAGCAGCACCCGATGTGACCCGTCGTCGTCTGTACATCGAAACCATGGAGAAAGTACTGGGAGACGTGGACAAGATCATTCTCGAAAACGGCTCTGACGGAACCGGGCAGGGGGTCGTGCCTTACCTGCCGCTCAATGAACTCCGCAACTCCAACCGAGGATCGAACTGATGCGTAAACTCAATATCCTCATCCCCGTGGTTGTGATCGCAGCCGTTGTCGCCCTGTCGTCGATCTTTATCGTGGACGAACGTGAACGCGCGCTGGTGCTGCGTTTCGGCCAGATCAAACAGGTGCGTGAAGACGCGGGCATCGGGTTCAAAATCCCGCTGCTGGACGAAGTTGTGCGCTACGACGACCGTATCCTGTCGCTTGAAACGCCGATGATCGAGGTCACCCCCGCCGATGACCGTCGTCTCGAAGTGGATGCCTTTGTGCTGTACCGCATCAACAGCGTCCGCCAGTTCCGTCAGGCCCTTGGCACCGACGGTGGCCGTCAGGCTGAAATCCAGTTGAACGGTATTCTTGACGGTCAGATCCGTGCGGTTCTGGGCTCGCAGGGGGTGACCTCCAACACCATCCTGTCGCCCGAACGCTCTGCCCTGATGGACCAGATCCGCGAACGTTCTGATGCGCGTGCGCAGGCGCTTGGTCTGGATGTGGTCGATGTGCGTTTGCGCCAGACCAACCTGCCAGAGCAGAACTTTGACGCGACCCTGCAGCGGATGATCGCTGAACGTGACCGCGAAGCGACCGATGAACGCGCCCGTGGCCGCGAGGCGGCGCAACGTGTCACAGCCCTTGCGGATCGTACCTACGAGGAAATCCTGTCGGAAGCCCGTCGTGACGCCCGTATCACCGAAGGTGAGGCCGACGCCGAGCGGAACAAGATCTTTGCGCAAGCCTATTCCAAGGATGCGGAGTTCTTTGAATTCTACCGCTCGCTCAGCGCTTACGAGCAAGCGTTGAAGGGCGAGAATTCTACCATGGTGATGTCGCCCGACAGCGAGTTCTTCAACTATCTCAAGTCGGACGAAGGCAGCCGCAGCCAACGCGCGACCACCACCACCGGGACCGGCAACTGATCCTATCCACGGTGCATTTTCAAACAGGGGCTGGCAGAAATGCCGGCCCCTGTTTCGTTCGGGGGCATGATCATAGGATCAACGGGATGATGGGCGGCAATTTCGCATAGAAACCGAGGGTCGCGTTGACATGCGCGTGAGGATGACCATCTTTCACCTTGCAGCAGTGGGTTTGCAGATGCACTCTGCCAAGGACACACAAACGGGGTGTATCGCCCCTTATAAAACCGGAGTTGACGAATGCAGCCAAAGGCCGTTTCCCTGTCGCGTACCGACGCAATATCGCCCCAGATCAAATGGTTGATGATGGGTATGCTGGCGCTGGCTTTTGTCCTGATGCAGGCCGTGGTCGCACTGGCCAAACCCGAAAGCCTTGCGCCGCTTGCGGAAAAGATCAGCCCGTCGGTCGTGAATATCACCACCTCCACCACCGTAGAAGGGCGCACCGGCCCCCGTGGCATCGTGCCCGAAGGCTCCCCGTTCGAGGATTTTTTCAAGGAATTCCGTGACCGCAACAATGGTGGCGAAGCCCCCGCGCCACGCAAATCGTCGGCGCTTGGTTCGGGGTTTGTTATCTCTGAAGACGGGTTCGTCGTGACCAACAACCACGTGATCGAAGGCGCCGACGAGATTACCATCGAGTTTTTCACTGGCCTTGAACTGAAGGCCGAAGTCATCGGCACCGACCCCAACACCGATATTGCCCTGCTTAAGGTTGAAGCCCCAAGCGCGCTGCCGTTCGTCAGCTTCGGCGACAGCAATGCCGCCCGCGTTGGTGACTGGGTGCTGGCCATGGGGAACCCGCTGGGGCAGGGGTTTTCCGTCTCGGCCGGTATCGTCTCGGCGCGCAACCGTGCTTTGTCGGGCACCTATGATGACTATATCCAGACGGACGCTGCCATTAACCGCGGCAACTCCGGCGGGCCGTTGTTCAATATGGACGGCGAAGTCATTGGCGTGAACACCGCGATCCTGTCGCCTAACGGCGGCTCCA
Source organism: Sulfitobacter sp. EE-36 (assembly GCF_000152605.1). Lineage (NCBI taxonomy): Bacteria > Pseudomonadati > Pseudomonadota > Alphaproteobacteria > Rhodobacterales > Roseobacteraceae > Sulfitobacter > Sulfitobacter sp. EE-36. The sequence continues at coordinate 1,941,285 of NZ_CH959310.1, forward strand.
TCGGGATCGGTTTCTCGATGGCGTCGAATGTTGTGACGCGTGTTGTGAACCAGCTTAAGGAATTCGGCGAAACCCGTCGCGGCTGGTTGGGTGTGCGTATTCAGGACGTTACTCAGGATGTGGCCGACGCGATGGGGCTTGCCAAAGCGTCCGGCGCGTTGATCACAGATGTACCGGACGGCCCTGCGAAGGATGCGGGCCTGAAAACCGGTGATGTGATCCTCAGCTTTGCAGGGGTTGAGGTTGAAGACACCCGCGGTCTGGTCCGTCAGGTGGGCAATAGCACCGTCGGGGCCTCGGTCCGCGTGACTGTCCTGCGCGAGGGGAAATCCCAGACGCTCAAGGTCAAGCTGGGCCGCCGCGAAGATGCCGAAGGGGCAGGGGCGTCGGCCTCGGCACCAGAGGATGAGGCAGAGCCCGAAGCGCCTGCGTCAAAGTCGGTGCTTGGTCTGACAATCACGCCGCTGACGGATGATCTGCGCACCGAGCTTGGGGCTGATGATTCAGTCGAGGGTCTGGCCGTGACCGAGGTGGACGAGATGTCGGAAGCCTTCGAGAAAGGCCTGCGTGTCGGGGACATCATCACCGAGGCGGAGCAACAGCCGATCCTGTCCATCACCGATCTGGAGGACCGGATCACCGAGGCCAAAGACGGCGGCCGCAAGTCGTTGTTGCTATTGGTGCGCCGCGCAGGTGACCCGCGCTTTGTGGCCTTGGGTCTGGGCGACTAAACCCACCCCACATCGCTGGAAAAACACTGCCCCCGTCGGTCCCCGTACCGGCGGGGGTTTTGCGTGGGGCGCGTCTGCAGGATGCCGGTTGTTTCGCATATCGAAAGCCGATAGGATTTACGTCAAATGAAGGACAGCCCCATGCACGACACATCCACGACGGCCATTCGCAGCGATCGGCTGTCTGCGCTGCGCACCCAAATGCTGGCAGAGGCGGAGATTACCAGCGTGCAGAACCAGTCGCTGATCCAAAGCCGCCGCGAACAGATTTGCGAGGCGGCCTTGTCGCTGTTTCTTGAAAAAGGCTTTGCCGCGACCACGATCCGCGACATCTGTGCGCGCTCGGGCGTCAATCAGGCCAGCATCTATGATTATATCGCGAATAAGAACGACATCCTGCGCCGCCTGCTGAACCAGCTGTGGTTCCGCGAAGACGTGTCGACGCTGCCGATCATCCTGCTGGATGAGAACCTGTCACTTGAGGACGCGTTCGAGAAATACTTCCGCGAAAGCTGGTCGATGAAACGGGATGGCACGTTGCTGGCCTATCGGTGCGTGCCGCATATGCAGGCCGAAGACCGCCGTGCCTTGCACGCGCGCGAGTTTGCGGTGATGAAGGATCTGGCGGACCAGCTTGCCCCGCGTCTGGGGATGCACAGCGACGATCAACGGCTTGATATCGTTGCCAATCTGATGGTGTTCCTGTCAGCCTTTGGCCCGATGCGCGACTGGCTGATCCGTGACATCCCGGACGAGGTGATCCTGCGCACGATCTCGGCCGGTGCGGCGGCGATGGTCAGATCGCTTGCGGATCAGACGCAGACCTAAAGCTTGCGGGCGCGAATGACCGTATGGTGGCTGACCAGCTCATAGCCCATCTCGGCGGCGACACGATCCAGCAGCGTAGCGATCTCGGTCCCTGGAATTTCCACCAGATCCCCACTGTCGACATCGACCAGATGGTCGTGGTCCGTGTGGGGCATCATCTCGTAGCGGGCAGGGGCATCATCCAGCACCAGTTTGCGCACCAGACCCGCGTTTTCAAGCACTGACATCGTGCGATAGACCGTGGCGACTGACACGGTGTCATCCAGCCTGCGCGCCTTTTCATACAGGTCTTCGACATTGGGGTGATCGTCGGTTTCCGACAGCAGCGACACGATGGTTGTGCGCTGTGGCGTGACCCGCAGGCCCGCTTCACGCAGCAATTGCTTGTAATCAGCGCTGTGGGTCAAACCGATGTCCTTTCTCGTCTGCCTTCTTGTTACGCAAGATTCTCCTTGCCCGCAAGTTTATGCGACCTATTCTTATTTGCATGTTTGACATATGCGACTAATTCGCATTTACATCTAGCGAACGCATTGGTCCTTGGAGGAACAGAATGAGAAAGAATGTGCTGGCGTCGGTTTTTGCTCCGGTTCTTGGTGTTGCAGCGATGGCGGGCGTGCCTGCGGTTGCCGCTGATTTCAAAGTCGTCACGACCTTTACGGTTCTTGCCGATATGGCGCAGCAGGTGGGCGGCGATGCGGCAGAGGTGGTATCGATCACTAAGCCGGGTGCGGAAATCCACGGCTATGAGCCCACCCCGCGCGATATCGTGGGCGCGGTGGATGCCGATCTGATCCTGTGGAACGGCATGAACCTAGAGCTGTGGTTCGAGCAGTTCATCTCGAACCTCGGGGATATTCCGTCGGCGACGCTGACCGACGGGGTGGAGCCGATTTCGATCGGGGAGGGGGAGTATGAGGGCAAGCCGAACCCCCACGCCTGGATGGGGCTGGATAACGCGCTGATCTACGTCGACAACATCGCGGCAGCTTTTGCCGAACACGACCCTGACAATGCGGCGACCTATGCCGCCAATGCAGAAAGCTACAAACAGGAAATCCGCGATACGATCACGCCCCTGCGGGACCGCATTGCGCAGATCCCCGAAGACCAGCGTTGGCTGGTGACCTGTGAAGGGGCGTTCAGCTACCTCGCGCGGGATTTCGGGATGAAAGAGCTCTACCTCTGGCCGATGAACGCCGATCAGACCGGCACACCGCAGCAGGTGCGCAAAGTCATCGATTCCGTGCGCGACAATGATATTCCGGTCGTTTTCTGTGAAAGCACGGTGAATACCTCGCCTGCAAAGCAGGTCGCGCGGGAAACCGGCGCGGCCTATGGTGGTGTGCTTTATGTCGATAGCCTCAGCACCGCCGAGGGGCCCGTGCCAAGCTATCTGGACTTGCTGCGCGTCACCTCGCAGACTGTCGCGGACGGGCTGGATGCAGGCCTGAAGTAAATGGATACCCCTATGCACCCCGCCCCCACGACGACCCCAGATGCCAGCCTTGCGCCCGACGCGATCGGCATCAAGGCCACCGATGTGACCGTGACCTATCGCAACGGCCACACCGCGCTTTATGATGCCAGCTTCGAGATCCCGCGCGGTACGATCACGGCGCTGGTCGGGGTGAACGGGGCGGGGAAATCCACGCTGTTCAAGGCGATCATGGGCTTTGTGCCCGCGGCGCAGGGGCAGATCACCCTGCTGGGCAAGACCGTCAAACAGGCGTTGCGAGAAAACCTTGTGGCCTATGTCCCGCAGTCAGAAGAGGTCGATTGGGCCTTTCCGGTGCTGGTGCAGGATGTGGTAATGATGGGGCGCTATGGGCATATGGGGTTTCTGCGCCGTCCCAAAGCCGCCGATCATGCGGCGGTGGACGATGCTCTGCGCCGCGTCAACATGACCGATTTCCGCCATCGCCAGATCGGAGAGTTGTCTGGCGGGCAGCGCAAACGCGTTTTTCTGGCGCGCGCCTTGGCGCAGAACGGGCAGGTGATCCTGCTGGACGAACCCTTTACCGGCGTAGACGTGAAGACCGAGGACCAGATCATCGACCTGCTGCGCGAGTTGCGCGACGAAGGGCGGGTGATGCTGGTGTCGACGCATAACTTGGGCTCTGTCCCGGAATTCTGTGACCGGACCGTCTTGGTCAAGGGCACGGTGCTGGCCTATGGGCCGACGGAAACGGTCTTTACCCATGACAATCTGGAAACGGCTTTTGGCGGGGTGCTGCGGCACTTTACCCTTGGGGGGCAAGACCTGCACGATGATGACGACGGGCGCGAGCTGCGGATCATCACCGACGACGAACGCCCCTTCGTGCATTACGGCGAACGCATCGACACCTCCGAGGACGACACATGATCGACCTGCTGCTAGAGCCGTTCAGCTATGATTATATGTTCAACGCCATGTGGGTGTCAGCGATGGTGGGGGCGGTTTGCGCCTTTCTGTCGTGCTATCTGATGCTCAAGGGCTGGTCGCTGATCGGCGACGCGCTGAGCCATTCTGTCGTGCCCGGTGTGGCCGGGGCCTATATGCTGGGGCTACCCTTCGCGCTTGGCGCGTTTCTGGCGGGCGGCATGGCGGCGGGGGCGATGCTGTTTCTGTCGGGGCGGTCGGGGCTGAAGATCGACGTGATCATCGGCATCATCTTTACCGCATTTTTCGGCCTGGGCCTTTTCATGGTGTCGCTATCGCCCATGTCGGTCAGCATCCAGACCATCATCATGGGCAATATCCTTGCCATCGCGCCGCAGGATATCGTGCAGTTGGCGATCATCGGGGTTGTCTGTCTGACCGTACTGCTGCTGAAGTGGAAAGACCTGATGGTCACCTTCTTTGACGAAAACCACGCACGCTCCATCGGGTTGCGTCCCGAGCTGTTGAAGGCGGTGTTCTTCATGCTTCTGTCGGCGGCGGTGGTGGCGGCGATGATGACCGTCGGGGCCTTTCTGGTGATCGCCATGGTCGTGACACCGGGGGCGACGGCCTATCTGCTGTGCGACCGTTTTCCGCGGCTGATCATCGTATCGGTGCTGATCGGCACGATCACCAGCTTTTTGGGGGCCTATGCCAGCTATTTTCTGGACGGGGCGACAGGCGGGGTGATCGTTACGCTGCAAACCGCGATCTTCCTGCTGGCCTTTGTCTTTGCGCCCAAACACGGTGTGCTGGCCGCGCGGCGCAAGGCTGCGGCGGCGCTCAAATCCTTGCGAGACGGGGTGGCCCCATGATCGAGACGTTGCTGTTTCCCTTCCAGTTTCCCTTCATGCAGAACGCTTTCTGGATCGTCCTGCTGGTCGCCCCGCCGACGGCGTTGCTGTCATGCTTTCTGGTGCTCAAGGGCTGGGCCTTGATGGGCGATGCGGTCAGCCATGCGGTCCTGCCGGGGGTCGTGCTGGCCTGGATCACGGGGCTGCCGCTGATTGTAGGGGCCTTTGCCGCGGGCATGTCCTGCGCGATGCTTACCGGATACCTGAGCTATAACAGCCGGATCAAACAGGACACCGTGATGGGGGTCGTCTTTTCTGGCATGTTCGGGATCGGCATCATCATGTACACCTCGATCACCACGAACCAGCATCTGGATCACGTGCTGTTCGGCAATATGCTAGGCGTCGGCGCGCAGGATCTTTGGACGGCGGGGCTGATCTCGGCCTTTGTGACGGGGTTTCTGGTGCTCAAGTGGAAAGATCTGCTGCTGCACGCCTTTGACCCCGCACAGGCGCAGGCCAGTGGGCTGCACACGGGGGTCTTGCACTATGGGTTGCTGGCGGTGTTGTCGCTGACCATCGTGGCGACGCTGACGGCGACGGGGCTGATCCTTGCCGTGGCGTTGCTGGTCACACCGGGGGCGATTGCCTTTCTGGTGGTGCGCAGCTTTGGCCCGATGCTGATCATATCTGTGCTGGTCTGCCTGTTGTCGATGTTCGCGGGCGTCTACGCCAGCTTCTTTCTGGATAGCGCACCGGCGCCGACAATCGTGTTGATCCTGACGGTGATCTTTGTCCTCGCCTTCATCAACCGTTTGCTGGTGACGCGCCGCACCTCGCGTCAGGCGGCACGGGGGTAGCCTTGAAGGGGAGGGCGGGCTCTAGACCCGCCCGACCTTGAACCCGCGGGACAGATGATTGCGCATGGCAAACAGCAGCAATGCGCCGGGCAGCATAGAGGTCAGCGTAAAGGCCATGACCATCCCGATATCTGTCTGAAAGCCGAACATCGCGCTGAGCGCCATAGAGATCGGCTTGCCATTGGTGGTGGTCAGGATGCGGGCAAAGACGACTTCTACCCAGCTGAACATAAAGCAGAAAAACGCAGTCACCGCGATGCCGGGCGCGATCTGCGGTAGCAGGATTTTCCAGATGTAGCGGGGGCGCGAATAGCCATCAAGGAACGCCGTCTCGTCCATCTCGCGCGGGACGGCGGCGATGAACCCCTGCAGAATCCAGATCGACACCGGCAGGTTGAACAGACAATGGGCCAGCGCGATGCCGGTGACCGAGTTGACGATGCCAAGCACCGAGAAAAGCTGGAAGATCGGCAGGGTCAGCACCACCGGCGGGGTGATGCGAAAGGCGATGAAGCTGAAGAACAGGTGTTTGTCCCCCAGAAACGACAGCCGCGCAAAGGCAAAGGCTGCGGGCAGGGCGACGGGGATGGTGATCGCGATATTGATCAGCACATAGGCGACTGAATTGCCAAAGGCCGCGCGCAAGCTCGGGTCGGCCCAGATGGCGCGATAGTTGCGCAGCGTCGTCTCGCCCAAGCTCAGCCCGTCCTGCGCCAGCGTCGCGGTAAAGCTCAGCACCGTCATTTGCACCAGAGGCAAAATGGTAAAGAGGATGAACGCCCCCAGCAGCGCCAGTTTGATCACGGGCCATGCCCGACGCGGTATCATCATGGCACCCCCGGTTTGGGATCGTCAAGCTTGGCCTGCACCTTGGTAAAGACCCATGCGACCGATAGCACGATCAGGAAATATAGCACCGACCGCGCGGCCGAGGGGCCGTAGTTGAACGCCTTGATCTCCTCGCCCAGATCCACGGCGAGGAACAGGCTGGCCTCGGCCGGGCCGCCGGCATTGATCGGAAAGGCCTCGGTGTAGATCATGAAACTGTCCATGAATCGCAGCAGCACCGCCATGAGCAGCACATGCTGCAACCGCGGCAGTTGGATATGGCGAAACACCTGCCACGGGCGCGCCCCATCGATGGCGGCCGCCTGATAAAGCGGATCGGGGATGGTGGTCAGCGCGCTATAGGCGAGGATGACCACAAGGCTGGTCCAGTGCCACGTGTCCATTGCCAAGATCACCACCCAGGTCAGCACGGCGCTGTCCTTCCACGCGGCGGGCCAACCGTAGCCCGCCAGCCACTGTCCCAAAATACCTGTGTCGTCGTTCATCAGGCTCAGCCAGAGCGCAGGGATCATATTCCACGGTACGAGCAGCGGCAGCGACAGCACAGCCAAGGCCGCCCCCGCCCAGATCCGTCCGCGCGGGATGCACAGGGCCAGCGCGATCCCCAGTGGGATCTGGATGCACAGCACGAAGGTCGAGAACAGCGCGCTGCGCCCGAAGCTCGCCCAGAAACGCGGGGCGGTGATCAGGTCGCGAAACCACTCTGTCCCGATCCAGAAGCGCGATTGCAGGGTGAAAATCTCGAAAAACGAATAGTTGATGACGGTGACCAGCGGGATCAGCCCGACCACCCCCAGCAAAAGGCAGGCGGGGGCGACAAAAAGCCAGCCGCGCGAGTCATGCTGCTTCATGGGGTTCTGTCCATGTTTTGGTCAGGCCGTCACAACCGAGGTGCCCCAGCCCGCGCATTCCGCCTTGAGCGCATCGGGTAGGTGGTGGTCGGTGAACAGCGTGTTCACATCGCGCAGCGAACAGATCGTCAGCGGGGCCTTGCGCTGGAACTTCAGGTGGTCGGCCACGACCATCACCGTGCGTGACCGTCCGATGGCGGACCGGCTGACCAGCACCTCTTGCCCGTCGAAATCCAGCAGATCGCCATCCGCATCAATGGCAGAACAGCCCAGAACCGAGAAATCGAACTTGAACTGTTTGACCATCTCGGCAGTCAGCCCGCCCACCATGCCACCATCCGCACGGCGCAAGACGCCGCCTGTCAGGATGATCTCGCAGCTTTGGTTGGCGGCGAGGATATTGGCGATGTTGAGGTTGTTCGTCACCACCAGCAGGTTTTCGTGATGCAGCATTTCCTGCGCGACTGCCTCGGTACTGGTGCCGATGTTCATGAACACCGACGCCCCATGCGGTATAGCCTGCGCGCAATGTTCGGCGATGGCGCGTTTGCCTTCCTCGTTCAGGCGACGGCGTTCGTCATAGACGATATTCACCACCCCCGACGGGATCACCGCGCCGCCATGCACCCGTTCCAGCTTGCCGCTTTCAGCAAGCTCGGACAGGTCGCGGCGGATGGTCTGCACGGTAACATTATACGCCTCTGCCAGCCCGTCGACGGTGACTTTGCCGTCCTTGCGCGCCAGCTCCAAAATCTCGCGCTGTCTGAAATTTGACATAGATCCCCCCGTCTTTGGCTGGGGATGCCCAAGGTTTCTGCACGCCCGACCAAAACTTACAATCTACGGAAAGCGAAGCACGTCAAGGCCGCGAATCGTGGTATATCGTCTTTAAGGCGCAGAAATGCGCGTCAGGCGAAGGATTAATGCGCCTAAAATCAAGGCTATAGTCGAAAACGAAAAGAAACGAACGTTCGATCTTGAAAAACGAAGGGGCTTGGTGTCTTTTGTCACGACGTCCCGCAAACCTAGCTGCGAGACGCGAAAATGATGCGGGGAGGCTTCATTGAGCCAGCTTGAAACAGAACACAGCGTCGATCTCTTTGTGATCGGCGGAGGGATCAACGGCTGCGGCATTGCACGCGACGCCGTGGGCCGTGGGTTTACCGTCGAGCTGGCAGAGATGAACGATCTGGCCTCGGCGACCTCCTCGGCCTCGACCAAGCTGTTTCACGGCGGGCTGCGCTATCTGGAATACTGGGAGGTCCGCCTTGTCCGCGAGGCTTTGATCGAGCGCGAAACCCTGCTGAAAGCGATGCCGCATATCTCTTGGCCGATGCGGTTTGTGCTGCCTTATCATAAAGATATGCGGTTCGAGGGGGATACGCCCACCTCAAAGCTTCTGAACGTGTTCATGCCGTGGATGAAGGGGCGCCGCCCCGCGTGGCTGATCCGCTTGGGTCTGTTCATGTATGACAATCTGGGCGGACGGCAGATCCTCAAGGGGACGACCGCGGTCGATCTGACGCAGGCCCCCGAGGGGGCACCGCTACAGGACAAGTTCGAAAAGGCCTATGAGTATTCCGACTGCTGGATCGAAGACAGCCGTCTGGTGGTGCTGAACGCCCGCGACGCCCAAGCCCGTGGTGCGCGGATCAACACCCGCACCAAGGTCGTCTCGGCCGAGCAGGTCGACGGCGTGTGGCAGGTCACGCTGGAACCGAAAGACGGCGGCCCCCAACGCGTGGTACAGGCCAAGATGTTGGTCAACGCCGGTGGCCCGTGGGTGGAAAACGTGATCCGCAACACTGTGCGCATCAATTCCTCGGAAGGGGTGCGGCTGGTGCGGGGCAGCCACATTGTGACGCCCAAGCTGTATGACCACGACAAATGCTACTTCTTCCAAGGCGAAGACGGGCGTATCATCTTTACCATTCCTTACGAGACGGATTTTACCCTGATCGGCACCACAGATGCCGACCACACGGATGTGTCCGAAAAGCCGGTCTGCACCCCCGAGGAGCAGGATTACCTCGTGCGTTTTGCGTCCAAATACCTGAAAAAGCAGATCACCACCGACGATATCGTCTGGACCTACTCCGGCGTGCGCCCGCTGTATAACGACGGGGCGAGCTCTGCCACGGCGGCAACGCGAGACTATGTGCTGAAGGTCGACACATCCGCCGGTGCGCCGGTGCTGAACGTCTTTGGCGGCAAGATCACCACCTACCGCCGTTTGGCCGAAAGCGCGCTAGAGAAGATCCAGCCCTATTTCGCCAATGACGCCAAACCCTGGACGGCGGGTGTCGCCTTGCCTGGCGGCGATTTTCCGGTAGACGGCGTGGCGGCGTTGAAACAAGGGTTGCAGGACCGCTACGGCTTTTTGACCCAACGTTGGGCGGATCGTCTGGTCAAAGCCTATGGGCGCGAGGCATTTGATGTCTTGGGCGACGCGCACACCGCGGCAGATCTGGGGCGTGATTTCGGTGCGACCCTGACCGAGCGTGAGGCCAAGTGGCTGATCGACAAGGAATTTGCCCGCACCGCTGACGACATCATCTGGCGCCGGTCCAAACTGGGCCTGCGGCTTGACGCGGATGAATTGAACACGTTGGAAGCATGGATGGTGGAAACCACCGCCACGCCCGCCGACAACACTACAGCCGCCACTGGCGCGTGAAGGGGAGAGGAACATGTCGCTCGTTTTGCAAGGCGTGTCCAAGGTCGTAAACGGCCAGACGCATATTCATCCGACAGATCTTGAGCTGCAGTCCGGCACCATGAACGTGCTGCTGGGGCCGACATCTGCGGGCAAGACTTCCCTGATGCGGTTGATGGCGGGGCTGGATGTGCCCAACACCGGCAAGGTGATCTGGAACGGCGAGGATGTCACCGGCATGCGCGTTCAGGATCGCGGTGTGGCGATGGTGTATCAGCAGTTCATCAACTACCCGTCGATGACCGTCTACAACAACATCGCCAGCCCCATGCGGTTGTTGGGAAAATCCAAGGACGAGATCGACAGTGCCGTGCGCAAGGCCGCCGATCTGATGCAGTTGACGCCGATGCTGGACCGCAAGCCGCTGGAACTGTCGGGCGGGCAACAGCAACGCTGCGCGCTGGCCCGGGCTTTGGTCAAGGACGCGGGACTGGTGCTGCTGGACGAACCGCTGGCGAACCTCGATTACAAACTGCGCGAAGAGCTGCGGGCCGAGATTCCGAAAATCTTCGAAGAAGCAGGCTCGATCTTCGTCTATGCCACGACCGAACCGGAAGAGGCGCTTTTGCTGGGCGGGCACACCGCCACATTGTGGGAAGGGCGCATCACGCAATTCGGCCTGACCCCCGTGGTCTACCGCCAGCCCGTCGATGCCACGACCGCGCGCGTCTTCTCTGACCCGCCGATGAACTTTCTCAACATCACCAAGGCCGGCGACACGCTGACCTTTGGCGATGGCAACAAGGTCGCGACCTTCGGGAACTTCAAGACCGTGGCCGATGGCAGCTATGTTGCGGGCTTCCGCCCCAATCACCTTGAACTGTCCAAGCAGTCTGACGACGCGCTGGAGTTTGCGGGCAAGCTGAACGTGACCGAGATCACGGGGTCGGAAACCTTTATCCACCTTGATCACCACGGTGAAAACTGGGTCGGTCTGGTGCACGGGGTCAAAGACCTCAAGATCGGGGCTCCGCTGAACGTCTATCTTGACCCGACACATGTTTACATCTTTGCCGAAGACGGCACATCCGTGGCCCCCGCATCCTATGCGGCAGCGGCCTGAGGGAGGACCGGACCAATGGCAAAAATCACCCTTGATAACCTGGCGCATTCCTATTTGCCCAACCCCACCAGCGAAGATGATTTCGCGCTGAAAGAGCTGAACCACGATTGGGTGGACGGCGAAGCCTATGCGCTTTTGGGCGCGTCGGGCTGCGGGAAATCCACGTTGCTGAACATCATCTCGGGCCTGCTGCACCCCAGTCAGGGCCGCATCCTGTTCAACGACCGTGACGTGACCAACGATCCCACGACCAAGCGCAATATCGCGCAGGTTTTCCAGTTTCCGGTGGTCTATGACACGATGACCGTGCGCGACAATCTGGCGTTCCCCTTGCGTAACCGGGGGGCAGATGCGGCCTATGTCGCGCAGCGCGTGCAGCAGATTGCGGGGATGATCGGCATGGAAGACATGCTGAACCGCAAGGCGCGCGGGCTGACGGCGGATGCGAAACAGAAAATCTCGCTCGGGCGGGGGATGGTGCGCGAGGACGTGAACGCGTTGCTGTTTGACGAACCGCTGACCGTGATCGACCCCCATATGAAGTGGGAACTGCGCACGCAGCTAAAGTCACTGCACCATGAATTCGGTCACACCATGATCTATGTGACCCACGACCAGACAGAGGCGCTGACCTTTGCTGACAAAGTCGTCGTGATGTATGACGGCCGCGTTGTGCAGATGGGCACCCCGCAAGAGCTGTTCGAGACACCACAGCACACCTTCGTGGGCTATTTCATCGGCTCGCCCGGTATGAATGTGCTGGACGCGACGGTGACCGGCGACAAGGCCGTCATTGGCGGCCACGAGATCGACTTGGGACACGGCTTTGCGCCGCTGGACGGCAAGGTCGAACTGGGCGTGCGCCCCGAATTCACACGGCTTGCCACGGGCGCGGCGGGGCTGCCTGTCACGATCAAGCGGATCGAGGACGTGGGCCGCCACAAGATCGTGCGTGCTGACTTTAATGGCAGTGAAATCAACGTGATCGCCGAAGAAGGTGCCGAGATTTCGCCGGATATGAACCGCATTGTTTTCGACCCTGCCGGGGTGAATGTCTATGCCAACAGCTGGCGCGTTGCGCCGCAGGGGGCCTAAGATGATCCAATCCGCCGCTTTCCCGCTGACCCTCGCTGAAAGGACCGCGTCATGAACAAGACCGTCAATCAAAAGGCCTGGTTCCTTGTGTTGCCCGTGCTGCTGCTGGTGGCTTTCTCTGCCGTGATCCCGCTGATGACCGTGGTGAACTATTCGGTGCAGGATACCTTCGGGAACAACCAGTTCTTCTGGGCTGGCCTCGACTGGTTCCGCGAGATGATTGAATCAGAGCGGATGTGGAACGCCTTGGGCCGTCAGATCGCCTTTTCGGTGATCATTCTGGCGATTGAAATCCCGTTGGGGATCCTCGTGGCGCTGAACATGCCCAAGAAAGGGTTCTGGGCGTCTCTGTGTCTGGTCCTGATGTCACTGCCGCTGCTGATCCCGTGGAACGTGGTCGGCACCATCTGGCAAATCTTTGGCCGCGTGGACATTGGCCTATTGGGCTACACGCTGTCAGCCTTGGGCATCGACTATAACTACACCCAGGATTTCTATGCCGCATGGATCACTGTGATCGTGATGGATGTCTGGCACTGGACGTCGCTGGTGGCGCTGCTGGCCTATGCCGGTCTGCAATCTATTCCCGATGCTTACTATCAGGCGGCCAAGATCGACCAGGCGAGCCGCTGGAAAGTCTTCCGCTATATCGAGCTGCCCAAGATGATGGGCGTTCTGATGATCGCGATCCTGCTGCGGTTTATGGACAGCTTCATGATTTACACCGAACCGTTCGTCGTGACGGGCGGGGGGCCTGGTAACTCTACCACCTTCCTGTCGATCGATCTGGTCAAGATGGCCCTCGGACAGTTTGACCTTGGTCCTGCGGCGGCGTTCTCGATCATGTATTATCTGGTGATCCTGCTGATCTCCTATGTGTTCTACACCGTGATGACGAACCTCGATAAAAGGGATGGCCACTGATGTCTGATCTTGCACAAAAAAGAGGGTTTGCCCTGCCCAAGATCAAGGGCAATGCGGTTGTCATGGCGCTCTATCTGCTGTTCTTGCTGCTGCCGATCTATTGGCTGCTGAACATGAGCCTCAAGACCAACACAGAGATCCTCAACAGCTTTACCCTGTGGCCGCGTGATCTGACCTTCGACAACTATATGACGATCCTGACGGATGCGTCATGGTACACGGGCTATCTGAACTCGATGGCTTATGTGGTGATGAACATGGTGATCTCGCTCGCGGTGGCGCTGCCGGCGGCCTATGCCTTCTCGCGCTACAGCTTCATGGGCGACAAGCACCTGTTCTTCTGGCTGCTGACCAACCGGATGGCCCCGCCCGCGGTTTTCGCGCTGCCGTTCTTCCAGCTTTATAGCTCCGTCGGGTTGTTCGACACGCATATTGCTGTGGCGCTGGCGCATTGTCTGTTCAACGTGCCGCTGGCGGTGTGGATCCTCGAAGGGTTCATGCGCGGTGTCCCGAAAGAGATCGACGAGACGGCCTATATCGACGGCTACAGCTTCCCGCGCTTTTTCATCCGGATCTTCACGCCGCTGGTCGCCTCGGGGATCGGGGTCACGGCCTTCTTCCTGTTCATGTTCAGCTGGGTTGAGCTGTTGCTGAGCCGGACGTTGACCAGCGTGGACGCCAAGCCGATTGCCGCCACCATGACCCGTACTGTCGGCGCCGCCGGGATCGACTGGGGCGTGCTGGCCGCGGCAGGGGTGCTGACCATCGTGCCGGGTGCCTTGGTGATCTATTTCGTGCGCAACTACATCGCCAAAGGCTTTGCCTTGGGCCGCGTTTAACAAAGAAAGACCGGAGGAAACATTATGGACTGGATGGCTTGGACTTGGCCCACCGCCGCTTTCTTTGGGATCATCGCGGTGACGCTGATCACCTTTACGATCCTTGCAATCAAATTCCCCGAAGTGCCGCGCGCCGGTATACTGGGGATGGAAACGACGCGCGGTGACCGGTTGTTCATCACGCTTCTGGGCTCGGCCTTTATCAATCTGGCTTGGCTCGGGCTGCTCAGTGCGCCCCAATGGGGGGCATTGGTTGTCTGCCTTTTCTACGCCATCGCGGTTTTCCGCTGGGTTTAGGAAAGGAAAATAAGGGGGGCCGGCCTGCAAGAACCGGACCTCTCAAATGTTCAATTCTAGGGAGGAACATCATGAACTTGCGCTTAAAGGGAACGACTGCGATCGGGCTTGCGGCTTGCATGTTTGCCGCACCTGCGTTCGCCGACATGGAGGCCGCAAAGGCTTTCCTTGATAAGGAAATCGGCGATCTCTCCGCGCTGTCGCGGGAAGACCAGGAAGCCGAACTGCAGTTCTTTATCGACGCTGCAAAACCGTTTGAAGGCATGTCGATCAACGTCGTGTCCGAGACAATCGGCACGCACACCTACGAATCCACCGTTCTGGCCCCCGCTTTCGAAGCGATCACCGGCATCAAGGTCACCCATGACCTGATCGGCGAAGGGGACGTTGTCGAGAAGCTGCAAACGCAAATGCAGTCGGGCGAGAACATCTATGACGCCTATATCAACGATTCCGACCTGATCGGGACGCACTGGCGCTATCAGCAAGCCCGCAACCTGTCCGACTGGATGGAAGGCGAAGGCAAGGCCGTGACCAACCCCGGTCTTGACCTTGAAGACTTCATCGGCCTGTCGTTCACGACCGGCCCCGATGGCAAGATCTACCAACTGCCCGACCAGCAGTTCGCGAACCTGTATTGGTTCCGCTACGATTGGTTCAACGACGAACAGAACAAGGCTGATTTCAAAGAGAAATATGGCTACGATCTGGGTGTTCCGGTCAACTGGTCCGCATATGAGGACATCGCGGAATTCTTCACCGGTCGCGACCTGTCGCGTCTTGGCGTCGAAGGCGAAGTCTTTGGCAACATGGACTACGGCAAGAAAGACCCGTCGCTTGGCTGGCGCTACACCGATGCGTGGCTGTCGATGGCCGGTGCCGGTGACGTGGGCGAGCCAAACGGTCTGCCCGTCGACGAATGGGGTATCCGCGTCAACGAAAACTCGCAGCCTGTGGGTTCTTGCGTTGCGCGTGGCGGTGCCACAAACGGGCCAGCAGCGGTCTATGCTGTGACCAAAGCGATCGAATGGCTGCAGAAGTATTCGCCTCCGGCGGCTGCGGGCATGACCTTCTCTGAGGCGGGCCCAATTCCGGCGCAGGGCAACGTGGCCCAGCAGATGTTCTGGTACACCGCCTTTACCGCCGCGTCGGTAGAGCCTGACCTGCCCGTGATGAACGAAGATGGCACGCCGAAATGGCGCATGGCACCTTCGCCCCACGGTGCTTATTGGACCGAAGGCACCAAGATCGGGTATCAGGATGCCGGGTCATGGACGCTGATGAAATCCACGCCGGTCGACCGTGCACAGGCCGCATGGCTCTATGCGCAGTTCGTCACCTCCAAGACTGTGGACGTCAAGAAAAGCCACGTTGGCCTGACCTTCATCCGTGAATCGTCGATCCAGCACGAAAGCTTTACAGAGCGTGCACCGAAACTGGGTGGTCTGGTTGAGTTCTACCGTTCGCCCGCGCGCGTTCAGTGGTCCCCAACTGGTACCAACGTGCCTGACTATCCAAAGCTGGCGCAGCTGTGGTGGCAGAACATCGGCGACGCCATGTCCGGTGCGAAGACCCCTCAGGAAGCGCTGGATGCCCTGTGCGCCGATCAGGAAAAAGTCCTGATCCGTCTGGAGCGTGCCGGCGTTCAAGGGGACATCGGCCCCAAGATGAACGAAGAGCGTGACCCAGAGTACTGGCTGTCCCAGCCCGGTTCGCCCAAAGCGAAACTGGAAAGCGAAGACGAAGAGCCACAGACCATCGCCTATGATGAGCTGATCAAATCCTGGCAGTAAGCCACTCTTTCCGGGGCCGGTTCGCTGGCCCCGGAACCTTTGATTTTCCTACAACGCCGACATCCGTCATTGCCCTGACATCTGGTCGGGCCTGCCGACCCTTGCTAGGATACGGCACCATCTGACGGTTGCTACACTTCCAAAGGGACGCGCATGACGTATATCCTTGCCATTGACCAAGGCACCACCTCCACACGGGCCATCGTTTACGATGACACGATGACGTCGATTGCCAGCGCCCAGGAAGAATTTCCCCAGCATTTCCCCCAGTCCGGCTGGGTTGAACATGATCCCGATGATCTGTGGCGCACCACGCAGGCGACCTGCCGCGGGGCGATCGACAAGGCAGGGATCACGGCAGGCGATATCGCCGCCATTGGCATCACCAACCAGCGCGAGACCGTTGTGGTCTGGGACAAGCAGACCGGCCGCTCGATCTATAACGCCATCGTCTGGCAGGACCGCCGCACCGCCAGCCAGTGCCGCACCCTGCGCGATGCGGGCCACGAAGAGATGTTCACCGACCGCACCGGCCTGCTGCTGGACCCGTATTTCTCGGGCACAAAGCTGGCGTGGATATTGGACAATGTCGAAGGCGCGCGCGACCGTGCCGCCAAGGGCGAGCTGCTGTTCGGCACTGTCGATTGCTTTTTGATCTGGAAGCTGACCGGCGGGGCGTCCCATGCGACGGATGCCACCAACGCCGCGCGCACCATGCTGTATGACATCCGCAAAGGCCGGTGGAGCCGTTCGATCTGTGACCTGCTCGACATCCCGATGGAGATGTTGCCAGAGGTCAAGAATTGCGCCGATGATTTCGGCCATACCGATGCGGATGTTCTGGGCGCTGCCGTGCCGATCCACGGGGTCGCGGGCGACCAGCAGGCGGCCACGGTAGGGCAGGCGTGTTTCGAGCCGGGGATGCTGAAATCCACCTACGGCACGGGCTGTTTCGCGCTGATGAACACGGGCGACACGCCGGTGCGGTCGGAAAACCGGCTGCTCACCACCATTGCTTATCAATTCGACGGCAAGCCGACGTACGCGCTGGAAGGATCGATCTTTGTCGCGGGGGCCGTGGTGCAATGGCTGCGCGACGGTTTGCAGATCATTCAGGATTCGGCCGAGACGCAAGGGCTGGCCGAACAGGCGGACCCGCATCAGAACGTGGTACTCGTCCCTGCCTTTGTCGGGCTGGGTGCGCCCTATTGGAACCCCGATTGTCGTGGCGCGGTCTTTGGGCTGACCCGTGGCACGGGGCCCGCCGAAATGGCCCGCGCGGCGCTGGAAAGCGTCGGCTACCAGACACGCGACCTGCTTGAAGCGATGTCTGCCGACTGGAAAGCAGATGGCGTGCAGCCCACCTTGCGCGTCGATGGCGGTATGTCTGCCAGCGACTGGACCATGCAATTCCTGTCCGACATCATCGCCGCTCCCGTTGACCGGCCCACCGTGCATGAAACCACCGCCCTCGGGGTCGCGTGGCTTGCGGGGATGCACGCGGGCGTTTATCCTGATCAGGAACAGTTCGCGAAATCGTGGACACAGGAAACCCAATTCACGCCGAAAATGGACGATGACCAGCGCGACGCGAAATATGCGCTCTGGAAAAAGGCCGTTGACGCGACCCTGAATTTTTAAGGAACTCCCCATGACAGCCCCAACGCTTCGCCGGTATCTGACCCAAAACAGCTTTGACCCCGATCTGGTGTTTCTGCTGGAAGACATCGCATCGGCGTCGCGACTGATCGCCGGTCTCGTGCGTCGTGGTGCCTTCGAGGGCAACCTTGGTGCCGCCGGAGAGATCAACGTGCAGGGCGAAGCGCAAAAGACGCTGGATATCATGGCCAATGACGTGTTCGAGCGTGAGTGTGCCAACAGCCCGCGTGTCGCCGCACTTGTGTCGGAAGAGGTGGAAGAGGTCACTTGGCTGAAAGAGCCGCAAAAGGGCGACTACCTGCTGTATTTCGATCCGCTGGACGGGTCGTCGAACCTTGATGTGAACCTGTCGGTGGGGTCGATCTTTTCGGTCATGCAGGTGCAGGCCGATGGTGACCGCAACGTGCTGCACAACGGCCGCAACCAGATTTGCGCAGGCTATGCGATCTACGGCCCCTCGACCATGTTTGTGGTGACCAAGGGTGACGAGGTGGCAGGCTTCAGCAGCGATCCGGACACCGGCGAATTCAGCCTGACGCACCCCAAAATGACCGTGCCCGCCGAGACGTCGGAATATGCGATCAACACGTCACGCGCACGCTATTGGTATGCGCCCGTCAGCCGCTATGTGGACGAGGCCATCGCGGGCAAGGAAGGCCCCCGTGGCCGGTCGTTCAACATGCGCTGGACCGCGTCCATGGTCGCGGATGTGCACCGTATCCTCACGCGTGGCGGCGTCTTTCTGTATCCCGCTGACAGCAACAACCAGAAAACCGGCGGCAAGCTGCGTCTGATGTACGAGGCGAACCCGATGGCGATGGTGATCGAAGCGGCAGGCGGTGCTGCATCGACGGGGCAGGGCGCGATCATGGACGTCGCCCCCACGGCACCGCACCAGCGCGTTCCGGTGATCCTTGGCTCGCGCGACGAGGTTGCCGTGCTTGACAGCTACCACAAAGACGCCGCTGACAGCTAAGCCGATGTTCTCGTTCTTCTCTCCGCAAGCGCTGCATTTCGGACGTGGACAGGCCGCGCAGACGGCCACGCTGGCCGCTGGCTTTGGGACGCATGTGCTGATCGTGCACGGCTCCAATGCAGCGCGGGCGGCTTGGTTGGTCGAGGATTGCCGCGCGGCGGGTCTGTCGGTCACCACACAAAGCTGCGGGTCCGAGCCGAGCCTGCCTGCGTTGGAAGCCGCACTCGCCCGTGTGTCCGCAGATCGGCCGGATGTGGTCGTAGCACTTGGCGGCGGATCGGTGATCGACTTTGCCAAGGCGCTCGCGGCGCTGATCCCCTGCGCGGGGGCACCGCTGGACTACCTCGAAGGGGTGGGGGGCGGTAAACCGCTCGACCGCGCACCTTTGCCTATGATCGCGCTGCCGACCACGGCGGGCACAGGGGCAGAGGTGACCAAGAACGCGGTGATTGCCGTGCCGGAACATGGGGTCAAGGTCAGCCTGCGCGACGCGCGGATGATTCCCGATATCGCCATCGTGGATGCCGGGCTGATGCAGGGCGCACCGCGCCGCGTAACCCTTGCGGCGGGGCTGGATGCGGTCACGCAGGTGATCGAACCCTACCTGTCCATCAAAGCGACGCCGATGACGGATGCGCTGTGTCAGGCGGCGATCCCCAAGGGGCTGGCCGCCCTGCGCGCCGTGGTTGAACAAGACGCAGCGGAAGCGTGGGACGACATGGCTTGGGTCAGCACCTGCGGTGGCTTGGCCTTGGCGAATGCGGGGCTGGGGGCGGTGCATGGCTTTGCCGGTGTGCTCGGCGGCCAGACCGGTGCCCCCCACGGAGAGATTTGCGGCGCGCTTCTGCCCGCGGTGCTGGCGTCTCACTTGGAAAAGGCAGAGGCCGGCACGCAGGTCCACACGCGCCTGATGTGGGTGCTTGGGCTGATCGACGCGACATTAGACGTTCAAGACGGGGCAGGGATCACCGCCCTGCGCGATTGGTCCCGTCAGATGGGGCTGCGGACATTGACCGAGATGGGGCTGAACCCCGAGGATCACGCAGAGGTGGCACGCCTGTCCGCCGGTGCATCCTCGATGAAGGGCACGCCCTTCGCGCTGACACAGGACGAACTGATCGCCATCCTGCGCGCCTGACGCCTGTCGGGGCGTATTACTGCCCCAGCGATTTGCGCAGCATATTCAGCGCCACGAGGATCAGGAAGACCGCGAACACCCGTTTCAACGGTTTCGGGTCCATTGCATGGGCCAGTCTAACCCCCAGCGGTGCGGTGATCAGCGTCATGGCGATCACAATCGCGAAGGTGGGTAGGTTCACCGCCCCCACCGTCAGCGGCGGGCTGTTGGGCGCGGCATCAACCAGCAGGAACCCGATGACAGAGGGCACGGCGATCAGCACGCCAAACCCCGCAGCCGTCGCCACGGCACGGTGGATCGGCACGTTGAACAGGCTCATCAGCGGCACGCCGAAACTGCCGCCGCCGATCCCCATCAGTACTGATAGAAACCCGACAGAGGGCGACAACGCCGCGCGCGCGGCCCCACGGGGCATCGCCTGTCCCAAGCGCCAATGCGCCCGCCCAAAGGCCATGTATAGTCCGACGACCAGCGCCAGCCCGCCAAAGATGCCCTGCAAGACGCTCGTGCGCAGCTGTGCCACCACCAGCATCCCGATGATGGCCCCGATCACGATCCCCGGTGCCCATGTCTTGAGGATCGCCCAATCGACCGCGCCCTTTTTATTGTGGCTGTGCACCGACCGCAGCGAGGTTACGATGATCGTCGCCAGCGAGGTCGCCAGACACATCTGCATCAGCTGCGGGCTGTCATAGCCAAGCGCTTGGAACGCATAGAAGAACGCAGGCACCAAGACGATACCGCCACCGACACCCAGCAGCCCCGCCATCACACCGGCAAAGGCACCGATGGCCATGATCATAAGGACAATCTGCAGAAGGAGGGTGGGGTCTTGCATGGGGGCGATCCTGAATGTCGTGCGGTTGCCCCTGTTGCTATACCGCTTCTTGCGCCTCGGCCAGTGTTTGCATCGTATCCAGCGCCTCTAGCAGCACCTGACGGTCGGCACCGGGGCGGGAGGCCTGCTCGGACAGGGTGCGCCGCCAGACCCGTGCGCCGGTGCGACCAGCAAAGAGCCCCATCATATGGCGTGTGATCTGGTTCAGCTTGCCGCCGCCGTCGATATGCGCGTCGATATAAGGGAGCATCTGCGCCACGACATCCTCGGGCGTGGTGTCTGCGCCGGTGCCGTAAATGCGGCGATCCGCCTGCGCCAGAATATCGGTCGGGTTATGATAGGCGCTGCGCCCGATCATCACGCCATCCAGACCGGCGTCCAGAAACGCCTCTGCCTGATCCAGCGAGGTGATGCCCCCGTTGATCGAGATATGCAGGTTCGGGAACAGCCCCTTCATCCGGTGCACCAGCTCGTAGTCCAAGGGGGGAATGTCGCGGTTTTCCTTGGGGCTGAGCCCCTGCAGCCACGCTTTGCGCGCGTGGATTGTCACCCGTTCACAGCCCGCGCCGACGATCTGCGCCAGAAACTCGGGCAGCACCTCGGCGGGGTTCTGGTCATCCACGCCGATCCGGCATTTGACGGTCACGTCCACATCCACCGCGCGGCGCATCGCCGCGACGGATTTCGCCACCAGCGCCGGTTGCTCCATCAGCACCGCGCCAAAACAGCCCGATTGCACGCGATCCGACGGGCAGCCGACGTTCAGGTTGATCTCGTCATACCCCGCCTGCGCCCCGATCCGCGCCGCCTCGGCCAGCTCGTCCGGGTCAGACCCGCCAAGCTGCAAGGCCACGGGATGCTCCGAGGTATCGTGATCCAGCAAATGCAACGCGCCGCCGCGTACCAAGGCAGGCGAGGTCACCATTTCCGTATAAAGCAACGTCTGCTTTGAAAACAGCCGGTGCATGTAGCGACAATGCCGGTCGGTCCAGTCCATCATCGGGGCGACCGAAAGCCGTGCAGCGCGGGTGAGATCGGATCTATGTCCCATGATGGTCTAAGCCTTATCGTCTATCGAGCTGGAAATATGGGGGTTCGGGAGGGTCAATGCTATAGCGGGGCGGGCATGGCAAGGGGCAGGGGGCCGATATCACGCGCCCGTTGTTTGCCTAAATCCGCGGCATTGGGCCGGAATGTGCAGGGCCTGATACGTTTATTACCCTGATTTTGCCCAAATACTGCCATATCTTAACACTTATATCACACTGTCGGAGCCAAACTACCGACAAGCGACCGAGAATCGAATCGACCGGCGCACAAATTGAACGACCCGAGAGATGGCAGAGATGAACATGACAGATACAGCGCAAGACCCGCAGACCAATATCCTTCGCTTCGTGCCCGCAGCGGCGACGTGGCAATGCGTGACCGTGGCGCAGCATTTTGGGGCGACCCCCGTGGTGCCAGCGGCGAATGACAATTACGCCCCGCAAGATCACGAAGGGGCCCAGACAAGCAGCGAAATGCTCGATTTTCTGTACCGCGTGGCCCGCTGAATCCTCATCAACGGTCCATACGCCCTAGCCGGTTCGCCAGATCAGCCGGTGCTGTCACGCTTGAGCCGCGCAGAACGGCCCCCCCGCCGCTTCGTCAACGCACCCGCTCGCGATGGTAGCTCTGCCATGATGCTGCGGCGCTCTTCGGGCGTCATACGCGACCACGCGCCGATCTCGTCAATGGATCGGTAACAGCCTGTGCACAGGCGCGTCTCGGGGTGCACCACGCAAAGTTTCACGCAGGGGCTTTCGACTTCGTTCCGCTTCCAGATCTCGTCACTCATCGCTTTATCCTCGCGCTGTCGCGCTTATGTGGCCTCAGGCCGACGCGCCCTGCGCCTTGATCACACGCAAACGGTCCAGCACCCCTTGCAGAATATAGCCCGCGGCCACGTGGTCGATCACCTCGGCGCGGCGGCGACGCGATGTATCGGCCTCCAGCAGCGCGCGTTCCGCGGCGACCGTGCTCAGCCGTTCATCCCAGAACCCGATGGGAATATCTCCCAGCCGGTCAAAGTTCCGCGCAAAGGCCCGTGTCGACTGACAGCGCGCGCCTTCCGATCCGTCCATATTGCGCGGCAAGCCCAGCACCACCCCGCCGATTCCGCGGGCGGCAATGATCTCTGACAGGCGGGCGGCATCAACCCCGAATTTCTTGCGGCGCACCGTTTCCAGCGGGGTGGCGATGGACAGAAAACTGTCGCTGACCGCAACGCCGATGGTCTTTTCCCCAAGGTCCAGCCCGATCAACGCCTGCATCGGGGGCAGGGCGGCGGCAAAATCTGTTATGTCGTCATAGATCATTCGGTCACCCCGGCGCGTTCGCCCGCGCGTTGAATATCATCCATCGCGGCGGGGTCATCGGCAAAGACCTCTACCGCATTCTCGTAAATCGCCCGCGCCCGTGTCGTTTCCCCCAGCACGCCAAGCGACGTGATCAATCGCGCCCAATCCTCGACCGGCCCGCCCTGGCTGGCAAGCCGCGACGACAGGCTTTCGACCATGCCGCCGATCATCTCCATCCGTTCGGCAGGGGTCATATCCTGCGCCGCGTCGATATCCTCGGTCGAGGGGCCGCGCAGCGCGCCGCTGCCAATCTCGGGCACGGTATAGTCCACACCGGCCATCGTGGCGATAGGGGTGATCTGCGCCAGGATAGGCGCGATCCACGGGGCATCCTCGGGGCCGCGGCGGAGCAACCCGTCCCACATGCGGAACGCCAGATCTGGGCGCCCGGTTTGCACCAGCATCAGCCCCCAATAATACCGCGCCGTGCCGTTTTCGACATCACGGGTCAGCACCGCGCGCAACACCGCTTCTGCTTCGGGGGAGACATAGCCCCCTGCCGCCATCACCAGCAGCTCCGCATAGCCTGACACATCGTCAATCGAGGCTTCCGCCCCCTTGAGGCGCACAACCTTGCCCTGCGCGGCGGCTGCGGCGGCGTAGTTGCCAACGCGCGCCTCGTTCTGGGCCAGCAGGACATGGCCCTGCATATCATCGGGCCGCGCGGCAACCGTTTCGCGCAGGCGGGTCAGCAGCGCTTCATATTCGGGGCTGAGCTCGGGTGGCAAATCGGCGGCGGGCAGCTCTGCCTCGGCGGTGGCCTGATCGGGTCGGTTCCGGCGCATGTCTTCGGCCCGCGCGATACGGTCCTGCAACGCCAGATCCCCATAGCCCGGCGCACCCAACTGCCAGTAGAGCCCAAGGCTCCCGCCCAGCAAGACCAGCGCGATCACCACGATGACGATAGGCGACGGCGTGCCACTTGCGGCGGGAATATTTTGTCCGGCAGCATCCGCGGCCAGAATACGGCGCGAGATTTCGGTGCGCACGCGGATGGCGTCGGCTTCGGGCAACACCCCGCGCGCGACATCGCGTTCAACCTCGGCCAGCTGGTCGCGATAGACCTGCACATCATGGGCGGCACCGGTTTCAGCTGGCGCGCTGGCCCCACGGGTCAGGGCACGCGCCAGCAACACGGTCACAAGGGCGGCTCCGGCGGCGGCGATGATCCAGAAACTCATAAAGATGCGGTCCAGTAATTATAGGTGCTGCACACCTAACCGCTGCGGCGACGTGACAAAAGAGGCCATATTGCTGCACCTTGTCGCGGCGGCGGCTTGGGTTTTGCCAGATTGCGGCGGATGTCGTAAAACTGTTAAGGAATGCCGCGCCGGGTATCCTCTTTTTCGCCCGAAGACCCAGAAAGAAGCCAAGCCTACGCCACGGCGTACGAATCTTTGCCGGAGACCGCTTTCATGAAGAAATACTCAGCCTTTGCCGTCGCCCGCGAAGCCCTGCGCCATCATACCGGCTGGCAGCGGGCCTGGCGCGATGCGCAGCCGAAGAAACGCTATGACGTGATCATCGTCGGGGCCGGGGGGCATGGTCTGGCGACGGCCTATTACCTGGGTAAAAACTTCGGCATCACCAATGTCGCCATTTTGGAAAAAGGCTGGCTCGGGGGCGGCAACACGGGCCGTAACACCACGATCATCCGGTCCAACTACCTGCAAGACCCCTCCGCCGCGATCTATGAAAAGGCGCGGTCGCTTTACGAGACGATGAGCCAGGATCTGAACTATAACGTCATGTTCAGCCCGCGCGGCGTGATCATGCTGGCGCAGACCCATCACGAAGTGCGCGGCTACCAGCGCACGGCCCATGCCAACGCGCTGCAGGGGGTGCAGACCGAATTCATCGGGCCCGAAAAGGTCAAGGAACTGGTGCCGATCATCAATATCGACGGGCCACGTTATCCGGTTCTGGGCGGGCTCTGGCAGCGCCGTGGCGGCACGGCACGCCATGATGCGGTGGCCTGGGGCTATGCGCGGGCCTGTTCCGATATGGGCATGGACGTGATCCAGAAATGCGAGGTCACCGGCATTCGTCAGGAAAACGGCAAGGTGACGGGCGTGTCGACCAACCGTGGCGATATCGACTGTGACAAGCTGGGCATGGTGGTCGCCGGCCACTCTGGTCATCTGGCTGATATGGCGGGCTTCCGGCTCCCGATCGAATCCGTCGCCCTGCAAGCGCTGGTGTCAGAGCCGATCAAACCCTGCATGGATGTGGTGGTCATGGCCAATACCGTGCATGGCTATATGAGCCAATCCGACAAGGGTGAGATGGTGATCGGCGGCGGCACGGATGGCTATAACAACTATACCCAACGCGGCTCTTTCCACCATATCGAGGAAACGGTCCGCGCCCTGGTCGAGACCTTTCCGATGGTGTCCCGTCTCAAGATGTTGCGCCAATGGGGCGGTATTGTGGATGTGACGGGGGACCGCTCTCCGATCCTGTCCAAAACGCCGGTCGAGGGCGTGTTCGTCAACTGTGGCTGGGGTACCGGCGGGTTCAAGGCGATCCCCGGCTCGGGCTGGGCCATGGCCGAACTGATGGCCAAGGGACGGTCGCCGCTGACGGATGCCTTCGGCCTGAACCGGTTCCAGGAAGGGCGGTTCATCGACGAATCCGTAGCCGCCGGGGTGGCGCATTGATCGGCGCGCGGAAACCTGCCCGCCCAATGGGGCTGTGGAACTTTTTGCCTGTGAACGGGGTTTGCACTTCATATCAAGTTTATGAAGGACCATTCCCATGGCTACGCCTGACAACAACCAAGCGCCACACACCACCGTCAACAAAACCAGCGGCACCGGATCGGGGATCGTCATCGGCGTTCTCGTCGTTCTGGTCCTTGGCTTCGGCTTTTACTTCTTCGCCGGTGGCAACCCGATGGACGACTCTGGCGACATCAACGTCAACGTCGAAGGCGCGGCCGATGGTGCTGCCGATGCCGTTGAAGGCGCGGCCGAGGAAGCAACCGGCAACTAAGCCGCTTTCCACTCTATCCAATATGATCAAGGCTGGCCCTCGCGCGGGGGCTGGCCTTTTTGCGTTTCAACCGACCTTAGAAAGGAGCGCCCCATGCTGACCCTGACATGCCCCAACTGCGGCATTACCGCCGAGGAAACCGAATTCCACGCGGGCGGCGAGGCGCATCTGAAACGTTTTGGTCCGGGGTCCTCTGACAACGACTTCGAAAAATACCTGTTCATGCGGGAAAACCCCAAGGGCGTGCATTTTGAACGCTGGCGGCATGTCTATGGCTGTGGCAAATGGTTCCACGCCGCGCGCGATACCATGACGCTCGAAGTCTTCGGCACCTATACCGCCCAGACCAGCACGGTCCCGCAAGAGATCATCGACAAGATACAGGACCGCCGCCCCGATTGGCAGGCCTCCGCCGCCCCATGACCGCTGCCGTTCTTCATTTTGCCAAGAAAACTCCCGCCGGAGGCGCCCGCGCTTTCGCCCCACACCAAGGTTTGACTTCATGAGCACCAGAATTGCCACAGGCGGCCGCCTGCTGAACAAATCAAATGCTGTCAGTTTTTCGTTTAACGGAAAGCAGCTGCGCGGGTTCGAGGGCGATACCCTGGCCTCGGCCCTGCTGGCGAATGACCAGATGCTGGTGGGGCGGTCGTTCAAATACCACCGTCCGCGCGGCATCGTGGCGGCGGGCCCGGAAGAACCCAACGCGCTGGTGAACCTCGGGCAGGGCGACCGGTTTGAACCCAACCAACGCGCCACGACCACCGATCTGTTCGACGGGCTCAAGGCGGAAAGCCAGAACCACTGGCCCAGCCTCGAATTCGACGTTGGCGCGATCAACAAACACCTGAGCCGCTTTCTGCCCGCGGGCTTCTACTACAAGATGTTCATCCACCCGCGCCCCTTCTGGAAGCATGTCTACGAGCCGATCATCCGCCACTCTGCCGGTCTGGGCAAAGCGCCCAAGGAGACGGATGGCGATACCTATGAACATTTCCACGCCTTTTGCGATGTGCTGATCATCGGCGGCGGTGTCGCGGGGCTAGAGGCCGCGCGCACGGCGGCCCTGTCCGGTGCCAAGGTCATCGTGCTGGAACAGACCGCCCATTGGGGCGGCCGCGCGCCCGTGGATGGCGGCACGGTCGATGGCACACCCGTCGCCGATTTCATTGACGCGCTGGTGGCAGAGCTGTCGGAGATGGCAAACGTCACCCTGCGCACCCGTGTCATGGGGGCGGGAGTCTATGACCACGGCTATGTGCTGGGCTATGAACGTCTGACGGACCACGCGCCCGAGACTGCCGGACCGCGCCACCGGCTCTGGCGTATTCGCGCCGGTCATATCGTGACCGCCACCGGCGCGATTGAACGGCCTTTGTCCTTTGCAGGCAATGACATCCCCGGTGTGATGCTGGCCGCATCTGTGCGGGATTATCTGGTGAACTATGGCGTGTCGGTCGGGGATCGCACGGTGGTGGTCACCAATAATGACGACGCCTACCGCACCGCCATCGCCTTGACCGAGGCCGGACTGACCGTGCCCGCCATTCTGGATGCCCGCGTGCTGCCGCAGGATTCCGCGCTGATGACACGCGCCAAAGATCTGGGCATTCGCGTGATGATGGGTCATGCCGTGGCGCGGGTGACAGGCGGCAAACGCGTGACAGGCGTAGAGGTGTGCAGCCAGGCGGGCGAGGGTGCGGTGCTTGAAACCTTCCCCTGTGACGCCGTCGCCATGTCGGGCGGATGGTCGCCTGTGGTGCATCTGTGGTCCCATTGCGGCGGCAAGCTGACCTGGGATACCGCCGGGGCCATGTTCCGCCCCGATGTGAACAATCCGCCGCTGGGGGCGGACGGGCATGGTTTTGTCACCGCTGCCGGTGCCGCGGGTGGGTTCTTTGCGCTGGATGATATCTTGCACGACGCCCATGCCGCCGCCGATGGGGTGGTCACGACGCTGGGGTTCAAGCTGCCCGCCGATGCTGTCTCGCCGAACGCCGACCGGCAAGAGGAAGCGCCGCTCGCCCCCGTCTGGATGATGCCGCAAGGCGCAAATGTGAAGCTGCGCGAGAAGACGTGGCTGGATTATCAGAACGATGTCAAAGTGTCGGACGTGCGGCTTGCCGCGCAAGAAGGCTTTGTCAGCGTCGAACACGCCAAACGCTATACCACGCTTGGCATGGCGACGGATCAGGGGAAGCTCAGCAATATCAACGGGCTGGCAACACTGGCGGGCGCGATGGATGCGGATATTCCCGCCGTTGGGACCACCACCTTCCGCCCGCCGTACCACCCGATTTCGATGGGCGCGATCGCGGGCGAGGCGCGTGGCGATGTGTTCCAACCGATCCGCCGCACCCCGCTGCATGATTGGCACGACGCGAACGGTGCCGAATGGGAACCCGTCGGCCAATGGCGACGCCCCTATGCCTATCCGCGCAAGGGCGAAACCACCCATGACGCGGTCATGCGCGAGGTCACCAACACGCGCAGCAAACTGGGGATGCTGGATGCCTCCACCCTTGGCAAGATCATCGTCAAGGGACCGGACGCGGGGCGCTTCCTCGACATGCTTTACACCAATATGATGAGCACGCTGAAACCGGGTAAATGCCGCTATGGCCTGATGTGTTCGGAAAACGGGTTCCTGATCGACGATGGTGTCGTTGCGCGGATCGATGACGACACCTTCCTGTGCCACACAACGACGGGCGGCGCGGAAAGCATCCACCAGCATATGGAAGAATGGCTGCAGACCGAGTGGTGGGATTTCAACGTCTATGTCGCCAATGTCACCGAGCAATATGCGCAGATCGCCGTGGTCGGCCCCAACGCACGCAAATGTCTGGAAAAGCTGGGCGGCATGGATGTCAGCAAAGACGCGCTGGCCTTTATGGAGTGGGCGGACGGCACGCTGGGGGGCTTCAAGTGCCGCGTTTACCGTATCTCTTTCTCGGGCGAGCTGAGCTACGAGATCGCGGTGGATGCAGGGCAAGGACAGGCCTTCTGGGATGCGCTGATGGTGGCGGGCAATGATCTGGGCGTGATGCCCTATGGGACCGAATGTCTGCACATCCTGCGCGCAGAAAAGGGCTTTATCATGATCGGGGACGAAACTGACGGCACCGTGATCCCGCAGGATCTGGGGCTGAACTGGGCGATCTCGAAAAAGAAGGATGACTACTTGGGCAAGCGCGCGCAGCAGCGGTCCCATATGGTGGACCCGACGCGCTGGAAACTGGTGGGGCTGGAAACAACCGACGGCAGCACCCTGCCGGACGGGGCCTATGCCGTAGGCGAGGGCGAGAACGAGAACGGCCAGCGCAATATGATCGGGCGCGTTACCTCGACCTATCATTCGCCGACGTTGGGCAAGGGGATCGCGATGGGGCTGGTCCTGAACGGGCCGGACCGCATGGGCGAGGTGCTCGATTTCCCCGGGACCGACGGCAAGACCTATCAGGCGAAAATCGTCGATCCGGTGTTCTATGACAAAGAAGGGGCCAAGCAAAATGTCTGAGGCGGTAAGCGCGTTGAAAGCGGCGGAATTCACCGGCGGCATTGCCGAGGTGACCCTGATGGACCCGATTGGCATGATCTCTGTCCGCGGGGATCTGGGGGCGGGCTATATGAAGAAGGCGCTGAAAAAGGCCGTCGGCCTGGGCCTTCCCGATACACGCAGTGTCCAGATCAACGGGGATCGCGGTGTCGCGTGGATGTCATCGGACGAGCTGTTGTTGCTCTGCCCCTACGATCAGGTCAGCGACACCCTCGACATGCTGACCAAATGCTTTGGCAGCAATCACACGCTGGCGGTCAATGTCTCGGACGCGCGGGCGGTGTTTCGCATCAGCGGGGCGCACAGCCGCGATGTGCTCGCCAAGCTCGCCCCGGTGGATCTGTCGCCAGACAGTTTCACCCCCGGGATGATCCGCCGCACGCGGCTGGCGCAGGTGCCGGCGGCGTTCTGGATCGAGGACGGCGACAGCTTCCGTCTGGTCTGCTTCCGCTCGGTCGCGCAATATGTATTTGATCTGCTGAAAACCGCGGCACAGGCCGGGTCCGCCCCCGAATATTATAGCACCGCGCGGTAAGCCGCTGGTCAGGGGCAGGGCGGCAGACTGGCGGGAACATTCGCCCCAGCCAGCCGTTTTACCCTTAAGCGGGTGACGAAAGAAGCGCCCCGTCAGCTGTGCCGGTTTCCCCCTTGCGGGTCGATCAGCACTTGACCTTATGACGGGACGGGCTTCATGTGACCCAGACGCAATTCAATAACGGAGGCTTTTCTCATGGCTTTTACTCTTCCTGATCTTCCCTATGCCCACGATGCGCTTGCATCCAAAGGTATGTCCAAGGAAACGCTGGAATATCACCACGATAAGCACCACAACGCCTATGTGACCAACGGCAATAAAGCCATTGAAGGCACCGAGTGGGAAGGCAAGACCCTCGAGGAAATCATCAAGGGCACCTACAACCCTGACGCGGTTGCGCAAAGCGGTATCTTCAACAACATCAGCCAGCTGTGGAACCACAACCAGTTCTGGGAAATGATGTCCCCCGAAGACAGCAAAATGCCGTCCGAGCTGGAAAAAGCGATCACCGAAAGCTTTGGCTCTGTCGATAAGTTCAAGGATGAATTCAAGGCAGCCGGTGGCGGTCAGTTCGGCTCCGGTTGGGCGTGGCTGGTCAAGGACACCGACGGTGGCCTGAAAGTGACCAAGACCGAAAACGGCGTGAACCCTGTCTGCTTTGGTCAGACCGCACTGCTGGGCTGCGACGTTTGGGAGCACTCCTACTACATCGATTTCCGCAACGCGCGCCCCGACTACCTGTCGAACTTCCTCGACAATCTGGTCAACTGGGACAATGTCGCGTCGCGCATGTAATCGCGATATGATGGGTTAAGGCATCGCGCCAACCTGTTGAAATATTTATGTGAAAGGCCCTGCAGCATTCCGCTGTGGGGCCTTTTCTTGTGGAACCTCGGGCGTGATTGGGGCGTTTTACCCGTGAACCCACAAGATGAGAAGGAGACCACGATGGCAGAGCGTCACAGATCGAAGGACGGCGTCAAGGAAACCGACAAATACATCAGCGAAGCCGATGATATTGACCATCAGGGCCGCTCGGGTGGCGGGCTGCAACGCGATGTCGGCACACAAGACGAAGAGAAACAGGTGGTCGACAAACCCGGCGCTGACACCCGCGTCACTGGCGAAGACAAACGCAACCACGGAGAAGACGCATGACCAAGATTGAAAATGGCACCTGGGTGCTGATCGCAGATGGTGAAAAAGCGCTGTTCATGGTGAATGAAACCGACGGAGAGGATCCGTTCCTCCAAGTCTTCCGCGAGGAAGAGCAGGAAAACCCGCCGAACCGCGATCAGGCCGCCAATCGTCGTGGACGCTTCAACGACGGCCCGTCTGTGCACCGCTCGGCTGTGGACGACACCGACTGGCACCAGCTGTCCAAGGACCGCTTTGCCAGCGAGCTGGCGGATATCCTGTACAAACAGGCGCATAAGGGCAAATTCGACAAGATCATTCTGGTCGCACCGCCGAACACTCTGGGAGAGTTGCGTCACGAGATGCACAAAGAGGTCGCAGACAAAGTCGTGGGCGAAATCCCCAAGACGCTGACGAACCACCCTATCGACGAGATCGAGAATATCGTGAAATCGACGCTTGAAACAGCGTGAGGATGTGGCCGCATAGCAACAGTAAATTTCTGGCTATGCGGCCGGATCTATAGGTATTCGGGTTGCCGCAGGGCGGTGATTTGAAAGGGCATCCAAATGTGGGTGCCCTTTGCTGTATCGCGCGTGCTCGCGGCGAACAGGGAGTATGGCGTCGGCCGATTTCGCTTACCGCCTATAGCACTCCTGATCCGGCTTCGCCGCCGATCAACCCGTTGCCGCGCAGGCGCTTCCTCCACAACCGCGCGAGCTGCCGCGCTTACCTCTACGCGGTCAGGCTGCGGCGCAGAACGTCCAGCGCGCCGTCGACGTCATCGACCGTATCCACATAGCCAAGCAGGCTTTCTTCGGCAAAGCCGCGGGCGACGACATGATCCAGAAGCGCTGTGAGAGGATCCCAGTAACCATTTGTATTCAATAGGATTACGGGTTTCTGATGTAGCCCCAACTGGCGCCAGGTCAGCACTTCGAACAGCTCGTCCAGTGATCCGGCACCACCGGGCAGGACCACCACGGCATCGCAATTCATGAACATCACCTTTTTGCGTTCATGCATGGTCTCGGTCACGACATAGGTGGTCAGATCGGTCTTGCCGACCTCCCATTTCACCAGATGATCGGGGATCACGCCAAAGGTCGTGCCGCCCGCCGTTTGTGCTGCGCGTGCAACGGTGCCCATCAGCCCCACGTCCCCCGCGCCATAGACCAGCCGCCAGTCGTTCTGCGCCAAAGCGCGCCCCAAAGCGTCGGCTTGTGCGGTATATTCGGGGTCATCACCGGGGCGCGAGCCGCAGTAAACACATACGGATTTCTGGATCATAAACGGGGGTCCTTTTTGCGAATATGCACATGGCATGCAGCTGCATTTTGACCCGTGATAGCCTGCTTGGTACAAGTCCTCAATGTGGGGAAGTTCAAAGGGATGAACGGGATGTCGGTGTTTCAAACGCGGGGTGCTCAGTTTGCGGGCGCCGCGCTGGTCGTGGCGGTTGCCGTTGCGGGATATATCTGGTCGCAAGATGCGGGTCCCGTCGTGCCGGATACGGCGAAAGACACTGCCGCCCAGCCGAAACCCGCGGCCCAGCCCTCCGCGCGGACCGCCACCGCACCCCAAGACACCAAGGCCGCCGCCACCGTTCCCCCTGCGCCGCAAACGCCTGATCCTGCCGCATCGCCCGCCACCCCCAGCTTTGACGAGGTGCGCCGCGAGGGGGACGGGATGACCGTGATCGCAGGCCGCGCAGCACCAGGGGCCCGCGTCAGCGTCATCAGCAACGGGGCAGAGGTCGCCAGCGCGCAGGCCGACCGCTCTGGCAAATTCGCCACGCTTGCTATTTTGCCGCCCGATGGCAGCGGCAAGATCCTGAGCCTGAGCGCGGATGCCGAAACAGGCCCCGTCGCCTCGGTCGAGGAAGTCATCTTGGCCCCGATCACCGCTCCTGCCGTGGCACAGGTGGCACTGGCGGAACCAGCAGACGTATCCATCGACACCACATCAGAGGCCATGCACGACGACACGGCCCCTGAAGCAGCCTCCGCTCCGGTCGCGGAACCGCAGGGGGAAGCACCCGAGGACAGCGCCCCCGAGATGACCGAGTTCGCCGCCGTAGCAGCGCAGCCCGATCCCGCGCGCCCGTCTGCTGATACCCCCGTCGCCCTGTTGAAATCCGACGCCGATGGTGTGGAATTACTGCCCGGCACCGCGCCCGAGGTGACCGACCGCATCGCGCTCGACACGATCACCTATTCCGATGAGGGCGAGGTCCGGCTGGCGGGGCGCGCACAGGCGCAGGCGTCTTCCGTGCGGGTCTATCTGGACAACCGCAGCGTCGGCGCGCTTGAGGTGGACCCCCAAGGCCGTTGGCGCGGCGATATCGAGAATATCAAGACCGGCATCTACACCCTGCGCGTGGATGAGCTGGATCAGGGCGGCGATGTGATCAGCCGCGTGGAAACCCCGTTCAAACGTGAATCCCCCGAGGTGCTGGCCCGTGCCACCGCAGACAACGACGGCCCGATCAAGGCGGTGACCGTGCAGGAAGGGGCCACGCTTTGGGCCATCGCCCGCGAACGCTATGGCGACCCGACGCTCTATGTGCGCGTCTTTGCCGCCAACCGCTCATCAATCCGCGATCCCGATCTGATCTATCCCGGTCAGGTCTTTGATCTGCCCGATTGAAGAGCGGCTATGCGGGCAGATGAAACTGCTGCACTGGCATGATCCGGCTGACGGCCCTATGTAAGGGGCAACCACACAGGATCGTTCATGTCAGCCGATAGCCCGCGCACTGCCAGCCAGCCCAAACCCGCCACCCAATATCCCATGACAGAAGAGGAGATCGCCCAAGCTGCAGAGCGGCAGTCGAACCTGCTTGTCTTGCGCAAAGTGGCACCCTACCTCTGGCCCGACGATATGCCTTGGGTCAAGAAACGCGTGGTCTGGGCGCTGATCTTCTTGGTGGTGTCCAAGCTGATTTCTGTTGTTATTCCCGTACTTTACAAAGACGCGGTGGATGCTCTCGCGAATGAGGGCGTGCCGTTTCTGGCGCTTGGCGCGGTGGGGCTGACGATCGCCTATGGTATGGCTCGCGCGATGAACGTGGGCTTTCAACAACTGCGCGACGCGGTTTTTGCCCGTGTCGGCCAGCGCGCCCTGCGGATGCTTGCGCTAGAGACGTTCGAGCATATTCACAAGCTGTCGATGCGCTATCACATCACGCGCAAGACCGGCGGGCTGAGCCGGATCATCGAACGCGGGGTCAAGGGGGTGGAATTCCTGCTGCGCTTCTTGCTCTTCTCCATCGGGCCGCTGATTCTGGAGCTGCTGCTGGTCGGCATCATCCTGACCGTGCTGTTTGACGCATGGTATCTGCTGATCGTGACAGTCACCATCGGGCTCTACGTCTGGTTTACCTTCGCGGTGACCGAGTGGCGCGTGAAGCTGCGCCGCCAGATGAACGACCGCGACACAGACGCCAACCAAAAGGCCATCGACAGTCTGCTGAACTATGAAACCGTCAAGTATTTCGTCGCCGAACAGCGCGAGGCGCAGCGTTATGACGCGGCGATGGCGGGCTATGAAGAGGCGGCGATCAAGACGAACTACTCGCTTGCCTTCCTGAACTTCGGCCAGTCGTTGCTGATCACCTGCGGGTTGGTCGGCGTGATGATCCTGGCAGCTATCGGGGTGCAGAACGGTGATCTTACCGTGGGGGATTTCGTCATGGTCAACGCCTATATGGTGCAGTTGACCGTGCCGCTGAACTTCCTTGGCACCGTCTATCGCGAAATCCGTCAGGCGCTGGTCGATATGGGGCAGATGTTCACGCTGCTCGATCAACCGGCCGAAATCTCGGACAAGCCTGATGCCCCTGCGCTGCACGTCTCGGGTGGGCGTGTCACGCTGGACAACGTGCGCTTTGGCTATGACGACGACCGACAGATCCTCAAGGGCGTGTCGATTGAAGCCGCCCCGGGAGAGATGGTGGCGATTGTCGGCTCTACCGGATCGGGGAAATCCACCATCGGGCGTTTGCTGTTCCGGTTCTACGATGTGCAAGGCGGTGCCGTGCGCGTGGACGGGCAAGATGTGCGCGATGTGACCCAAGACAGTCTGCACCGCGCGATTGGCGTGGTGCCTCAGGATACCGTGCTGTTCAACGATACCATCGGCTATAACATCGCCTATGGCCGCGATAACGCCACGCAAGAAGACATCGAAGCGGCGGCAAAATCGGCGCAGATCCACGACTTTATCCAGCGTTTGCCCCACGGGTATGAAACCGCTGTGGGTGAACGCGGGCTGAAACTGTCGGGGGGGGAAAAGCAGCGTGTCGGTATCGCGCGGACCCTGCTGAAAAACCCGCCGATCCTGCTGCTCGACGAAGCAACAAGTGCGCTGGACAGCGAGACGGAGCACGAGATTCAGGATGCCCTGCGTCAGGCGGGCAAGGGGCGCACGGTGCTGACCATCGCGCACCGCCTGTCCACCGTGGCCGAGGCGGACCGTATCGTGGTGCTGGAGCAAGGCGAGGTGGTAGAACAGGGCACCCATGACGATCTGCTGGCACGTAACGGGCGTTATGCGCAACTGTGGCAACGCCAGCAATCCGAGGGCGAATAGCTGGCGCCACAAAGGTTCGGTCGGCGCGGGGGTTATTCCTCCGCGATGGCCTTGTCGGTGAGCTTGTCCAGCGCGCCGGTCATTTTGGTCAGATATTCCGCGTCATCGGGCAACCCGTGGTCTGCGGCCAAAGTGGCGGGGTCGTGGTAGCTGACATGTACCATACCGCTGTCATCGGCATAGGCCAGCACGCGCATGGGCAGGTCTAGACCAGCGGTCTGACCGTCCAGCATCGCAGGCGTGCCCAGTTTGGGATTGCCAAAGATCAGCAGCGTGGTCGGGCGCAGCTCCATATCCACTTTGGTCGCCCCTTCGGCGTGGTCCACGCGGGCAAAGACCGTGGCACCGGCTTCGGTCACGGCAGTTTCCAGACGGTCGATTGTGTCGGGCACGGAATGGGGGCTCATCTTGGTGATGATGTCGGCGGCGGCGGGCAGGGCGGCCAGCGTCGTGAGGGCGAGCGTTGTCGCGGCGAGTGTCTTGCGGATCATGAGGTCTCTCCTTCGGTTTGCGCGGCCCGCGGGGCCACGGCTTCCCTCTGGAACCTAGTACGCCTTGCCCCACGAACGAGCAAAATTCGATCAACAAGCAGTGAATTGCCGGTATATGCATACAAACAACATGGTGCATTCTTGCCGTCGGGTGCATATGTGCTAGCTCAGCGCTGGCCGAGCGCTGCGACGCGCGGCATCCCCACAGCCCTGCCCATAAATTTGAAGGACTACCCATGCCTGCCGGAATGTTCCGTACCGCCCTTATTCTTGGCTCTATCTGTGTGACAGGTCCTTTTGCCATCGACATGTATCTGCCTGCCTTGCCCGCGATTGAAGAGGCGCTGGATGTCTCTGTCTCGGCCGCCCAGATCACGCTGGTCGCCTATTTCCTCGCTTATGGCGTGTCGCAGCTGGTCTATGGGCCGCTGTCCGACCAGATCGGGCGCAAAAAGACCCTTGCCATCGGGATGAGCATTTTCTGCGTCGGCGCGGTGATCTGCGCTGTGGCCCCCGACATCGAGACGCTGGTGCTGGGGCGTCTGGTGCAGGGCATCGGCGGGGCGACGGTGATGGTCATTCCCCGTGCCATCGTGCGCGATATGTACACTGGTGCGCAGGCGACGCGGTTGATGTCGTCGATCATGCTGGTGATCTCGGTCTCGCCCATGCTGGCCCCTTTGGCGGGCAGCGCGGTGGTCAGTTTCGGCAGCTGGCGCGAGATTTTCCTCGCCCTTGCTATCCTTGCGGCGGCGACGTTGACGATGGCGCAGATCGCGCTGCCCGAGACGCTGACCGCAGACAAACGCCGCAAGGTCAATCTGCGCGAGCTGTCGCGCAGTTGTGGTATCCTGTTCCGCGATCCGGTGTTCGTCGGCCTGACCTTTATTGCGGGTTTCGGCATGGCGAGCTTCTTCTTGTTCATCTCCAGCGCGTCCTTCGTCTACACCGGTCAATTCGGGCTGACCCCGACCGAGTTCTCGCTGGCCTTCGCCTTTAACGCGGTGGGGTTCTTTATCGCGACACAGGCGGCGGGGCGTCTGGCGGATATGTGGGGGCTTGCCACGCTGATCGGGCGCGGTGTCACCGGCTTTGCCGTCTGCTCTGCGCTGTTGACGGGCGTTGTGCTGGCCGGTTTCGGCACGCTTCCGGTGCTGTTGATCGGGCTGTTTCTGGCCTATTCCTTTCTGGGGGTCGTTGTGCCTTCGGCGATGGTCGCGGCACTTGATGCGCATGGGCGGCGCGCGGGTATGGCGTCCTCGCTCAGTGGGAGCCTGACAATGCTGACGGGGGCCTTTTGTATCGCTGCGACGACGCCGTTCTTTGACGGCACCGCCGTGCCCATGGTGGTGAGCATCGCGCTGTGTGGTGTGGCGGCATTGGCGCTGGTGATCTTTACCATGCCCAAGCTGCGCCAGCAGCAGGAGGCCGCGGCGGCCGACCAGATGCCCGCCGCGGCCTAAGGGTCACTCCGCCGGTGGGGTATGGGCCGGCGGTCCGTTGTCCTCCCACTGAATCACGGTTGTTTGCAGCCTGCGTGCATCGCGCGCCAGCGCCCAGTCCTGCGCGGATTTGCTGGCGCGCCCCAGTGACATCTTGGCGAGCAGCCGCGCGATCCAGCGGGCGTAGGTGGTGGCCCACACGCGGATCGCCAGCATGGACGGGGTGACCAGCAGCGTCAGCACCGTCGCGATGCCCAGACCAAAGACCACGGCCGTTGCGAGCTGTTTCCACCACAGCGCTGTGGGGCTGTCGATGGTGTAGCCACCATTGGCAAAGTCGAGGCTCAGCCCGAACATCATCGGCGCAAGCCCTGCCATCGTGGTGATGGTGGTCAGCAAAACGGGGCGGATACGGGCCTGCGCCGTGCGAATGATCGCCTCGATCCGCGGCATGTACTGGCTGAACTCCTGATAGGTATCGATCAGGATGATGTTATTGTTCACCACAATCCCCGCCAGCGCCACGATCCCCGTGCCCGTCATGATGATCGAAAATGTCTGATCCATCACCAACATGCCAATCAGCACGCCCGTGGTCGATAGCACCACCGCCAGCAGCACCAGCACCGAGTTGTAGATGCTGTTGAACTGCGCCAGCAGGATGATGAACATCAACCCCAATGCCGCGGTAAAGGCCGAGGACAAGAACGCCTGACTTTCGGCCTGATCCTCTTGGTCGCCGGTCCATTCATAGCTGACGCCCGCGGGCAGGGGCCGGGTTTCCAGCCATTTGGTCAGCTCCGCAATCCGTTCGTTGGCATTGATCGGGATCATGCGCAGGGTGCCATTGTCCAGCTCTTGTTGCAGATCGACGCCTTGGGCGGCATTGGTCCGGTTGGTGATCTTGAAGGCCGCGCCCTCGGGCCCCGTGATATCGCCCGCGTCCCCCGCAGGGCGCATCGTCGCGAGGGTGAGTGTCGTCTCGCCCGCCTGTGCCGTGCCCGCCTGTTCTGTGCCCGCCTGTGCCGTGCCTTGGGAGGCATCCACC
This sequence comes from Sulfitobacter sp. EE-36, assembly GCF_000152605.1. NCBI lineage: Bacteria > Pseudomonadati > Pseudomonadota > Alphaproteobacteria > Rhodobacterales > Roseobacteraceae > Sulfitobacter > Sulfitobacter sp. EE-36. The sequence continues at coordinate 1,980,162 of NZ_CH959310.1, forward strand.
GTGCGCACCAGTTTGACCAGCCCGGGGAAGACATCGGCCTTCACATCAAGATAGCGTTTCTGGTCGATCCGGTTGATTTCTGCCAATTTGGGCACGGGCGTGCGGGTGATGAAGTTCGACAGCGGCACCAGCCCATCCGCCGTGCGCACCTTCAGCGTGTCCAGCGTGCTGAGCACACGGTCTTCTTGCGGCAGGCGCACCCTGATCTCGATCTCTTCGTCCGAACTGTCGACCCGCATCGTGTCCAGTAGCAGCCCGCGGGTGACCAGCTGCACCATCGCGCCCACGGTGACCACATCAGCCCCGTATTGCCCCGCCTTGGCGACATCCACGTCGATCTGCCAGTCGATGCCGGGCAGGGGGCGGGTGTCTTCGATCAGGGTCAGGCCGGGGGTTTTCTCGAAGGTGTCACGGGCCTGTGCCGTCGCGGCGATCAGATCGGTGAAACTGTCGGATTTCAGACGCAGATGCACCGGCTTGCCCGACGCGGGGCCGCGCGCCTGTGCAAGGATTTCGATCTTGATGCCGGGGATCGCGCTCAGGGCTTCCGTGAGCTCTGCGATCACGATGTCGCCGTCCAGTTCCGGGCGCAGGGCGCGGTCTTCCCACGGGATGGTTTCAAGCTGCACCTGACCGATGCTGTCCTTGGGGGCCTGCGCCCCGCCGGTATTGCTGTCGAGCCCGCCTTCACCGGCAAAGGCAAAGGCGGTAGAGACACCGGGATGCGCCAGCACGATCGCCTCCGCCTGCTGCATGATCGCGTCTTTTTCCGCCAGCGACAGGTTGCCCCTTGCCAGCACATAGACGATCGCCTGCTCGGGTTCGGATTCGACAAAGAACTCCACGCCTTTGCTGTTGTTGCCAAAGAAGATCATCGTGGTGCCGACAAAGACAAAGACGACCCCCGCGACCACCAGCGGCATCACCGGATTGCCCGCGATAAAGGCAATGAGCCGCCCGAAGGCTGATCGACGGTAGCCGGCCTTGATCACGGTGGGCTCTTTGCGGAACAGCCGCGAGGTGACCCAGCGGCCCCCGCGCCCCATGCGGGTGAACAGCGCGAAAAAGCTGGTCAGCCCCAAAAGCACGCCCGATATCGCCACCGCCACCAGCGCGCAGAGCACGGCGATGCAGATAAAGACCACGGCAAAGACCGGAATGACCGAGCCAAGGATATCCAGCCCGTCCATGCCCGCGAACTGCGCCGAGATCACGGCAAACAGCGGCTGCATCAGCGCCAGCGGCAGGGCGATCATCGCGGCGACAATGGGAAACAGCAGCAGATGCAGATAGAACCGGAGCTTGGCGATGGCAGTCATATTCTGCGCCATCCAGCGTTCCAGCCGTCCGGTGACGCCGCCCATAACGGGTAGATAGATCAGCGCCACCACCAGCGAGGCGGAGAGCACAAAAATCAGCGTGACCGGCAACATGCCCATGAACTCCCCCGGGACGCCGGGCCAGAACAACATGGGCAGGAAGGCGCAAAGCGTGGTCGCGGTGGACGAGATGATGGGCCAGAACATGCGTTTGGCGGCCTCGACATAGGCGGCCATGGGGCCTTCGCCCTGTTGCTGACGCGCGTCGGCATATTCCACCACAACAATCGCGCCATCCACCAGCATCCCCACCGCAAGGATCAGCCCGAACATCACGATGTTCGAGATGGAGATCCCCATCAGCGCGAGAAAGGCAAAACACAGCAGGAACGACGTGGGAATCGCAAAGCCCACCAGCAGGGCCGCACGGATCCCCAGGGCGGCAAGCACCACGATCATCACCAGCGCAATCGCGGTAAAGACCGACCCCAGAAGCTGCTGCACCATACTGTCGACAATGCGGCTTTGGTCGTTCGAGGTGCCAAGCGTGACAGCGGCTTTCAGCCCCTCGGGCCAGGCGGCGCTTTGGGCGGCGACGATCTCTTTCACCTGGGTGGAGGTGTCGATCAGGTTATAGCCCTTGCGTTTGACCACCTGCAGCGCCAGCGTCTTTTCCCCGTTGAACCGTGCGGTGCCTTCGCGGTCTTCAAAGGTCAGGTTGATGGTCGCCAGATCGCCCAGTGTCACCACGCGGTCGCCGTTGGTCTTGACCGGCAGCGCATAGACATCGCGCGGTTCATCAAAGGAGGACGGGATCTTGACCGAGAAACTGCCCTGATCCGACTGCACTTCGCCCGCGGCAATCAGCTGGTTATTGTTCTGCACCACATTGATCAGCTCGCCCGCGGTCACGTCATAGGCTTCCAGCCGCAAGGGATCGATCAGCACCTCAAGCATCTCGTCACGGTCGCCCGCCAACCCTGCTTCAAGCACCGCATCCACGCCTTCCAGCGCGTCTTGCAGATCACGCGCGACGCGGGCCATGGTCCGTTCGGGCACGGGGCCGGTCAGGTTGACGATGATGATGGGGAATTCGGAAAAGTTGATCTCTGTGATCGAATATTTCTCGTAGCCTTCGGGGAATTTGGATTCCGCCGTGCTCATCGCGTCGCGCACGTCGGCCATGATCTTGGATTTGTCCCAGCCGAATTCGAATTCCAGCGCGACACCGGCGTAGTTTTCGGCAGCGGTGCCGGTCATGGTCTTCAGGCCGTCCAGATCGGAAAGCTCCGTCTCCATCGGTTTGACCAGCAGGGTTTCGCTATCCGCGGCAGAGATGCCCGGAAACTGGACCGAGACGAAAAGCGCGGGGATCTCGATGTCAGGCTCGCCCTCTTTGGGCAAGGTGGAATAGGCATAGCCCCCCACCACAAGGCTCAGCAGGATAAACGCCATGACCATACGGGCACGGCCCGCGGCCCAATCGACCATGCCGCTCATTCCGGGGCCTCGTCGCGGAAGGTCGGGGTGACGGTCACGTCAGCGGTGACATATTCCTGCCCCAGAACGATGACATCTGCTTGTTCAGGCAGGCCGGTGACCCAGATGCCTTCGGGCGTGTCGCGCACAAGTGTGACTGCGGCGAAACTTACGGTGTTCGCGGCGTCGATCAGACGCACGCCAAGGGTGCCGTCATCATTCAGCGTCAGGGCCGATTGCGGCAGCAGATGCGCCTCGACCCCGGCCGAGGCGATGGCGATTTCGGCGGTCTGGCCGTCGCGGATGCTCAGATCGGGGTTGGGCACCTCGATTTCCACCTGAAAGGTGCGCGTCGTCGGATCGGAGGCGCGTGAGATAAAGGTGACGGTGCCCGCGATCTCGCGGTCGCCCGCGGCCAGCCGCGCCTGCGCCTGCGCGCCAAGGCTGACGCGGTCAACCTCGGTTTCGGGGACAAAGCCCACCAGTTTGATCGGATCAAGCTGGATCACCTGCGCACAAAGCGATCCGGTTTGCAGCAGGCTGCCAAGCTCTGCGGTGTCGCTTTCCAGCAGCCCTTCGAACGGCGCGGTGAGGGTCAGCCGGTCAATCTCGGCCTGTGTGCTGGCGACGGCGGCCTCCGCAGCCTCAATGCCGGAATGTGCCGCATTCAGCCCCGCCTCGGCAGAGCTGAGTGCGGCGCGCGCGGCGGCGACGGCAGCTTCGGCGGTGGCCAGCGTGGTCTGCGACGAAAACCCGCCTTCGCCCAGTTTTTGTGCCGCGTTCAGCTTGATCAGGGTTTCATCCAGACGGGCCTGCGCCTCGGCCACGCGGGCCTGTGCCTCCGGGACGCGGGATTGTGCTTCGTTGCGGCGGGCTTGCGCCTCTGCCTGTTGCGCGCCACGGGTGCCGGGGTCCAGCTCGCACAGCACATCGCCCGCGTTCACGGTCGCGCCCTTGCGCAGCGGGGCCGATACCACAACGGCAGAGGTCTCCGCCTTGACCGCCACCTGCCGCGCCGCCGTGGTCTGACCGCGCACGATCACAGCAGAGGCGAGCGGTGCCGCCGCGCTGCGCTGGACCACGACCTTCACGCGCGCGGGCTCTGCCACATCGGAGGGGGACGCGGTATCGGTGCTGTCGGCATCCACCGCAGGCGCAGGAGGTTGCGCGGCCCCCTGTGCCAGCCCCAACAGGGCGTCGCGTTCGAAAATTGCCATATACATCAGGGCGGATACGGCGATGGCCGCCAGAAGAGGGAAGATGCGCATTCGGGCCTCGGTTCAGTGAAACGCGGGCGTTGCGGCACCGCAGTATGTCGTATGCTATAGGGCCAAATGCTTAAGCGAATAAAACTGAACTGCATAGTTCACTATTGAAAAAACTTGCGACATGCGACCTTGTGAACAACGCGTGGGTCACTTGCTGTGCAGCCAAGCCCTTGGCAGCCCCGCAGCCGCAGGTTAAGAGGGGCGTTAAATCAGGCGGGACGGGTACCACATGAGCGATACAGACAGTTTCATCGACGAAGTAAACGAAGAGGTCCGCCGCGACCGGTTCTACTTTATGCTCAAGCGCTATGGCTGGATTGCGGTGCTGGCCGTGATCCTGCTGGTCGGTGGGGCCGCGTGGAACGAATACCAGAAAGCGCAGGCCCGCGCAGAGGCGGAAACCCTTGGCGACGCGATGTTTGCAGCGCTTTCCGCTGAAGACACAGCCGCCCGCGCTGCCGCCTTTGAAAAAATCGAGGCCACAAACCCCCGCGCCGGTGCCATGCTGGGCTTGCTGACCGCCGCCGAACAAGCCCAAGCAGGCGAGACCGACGCCGCCGTCGCCACCTTGAACGGCATCGGGCTGGATGCGGATGTGCCCGCGATCTACCGCGAAATCGCCCAGTTCAAGGCGATTACCCTGCAAGGATCGGATATGCCCGCCAATGAACGCCGTCTGGCGTTGGAAAATCTGGCGCAGCCCGGCAGCAGCCTGCGCTTGCTGGCGCAAGAACAACTGGCCATGATCGACATCGAAGAAGACGCCCCCGAGGCGGCAATCGAACGGTATCAGGGTATCCTGAACGACGCGGATGTGACCTCGGACTTGCAACAACGCGCCCTTCAGGTGATTGTCGCCTTGGGGGGGGATCCGCAAATGGGTACCGCAGCCCCCGCGCCGCAAACGGACACCGTGCCGGCGCTGGATGCAGACAATAACTAATCCTGCCTGAACCCTTCAGGTGACACGGACTTAAAGAGCAAAGCGAGCAGGGCCATGACCATTCTCCACAGCATCTCCTTGAAACCCACGTCGACGCGCCGTGCCTCACTTGGGATGGGGGCGGTGGTGGCATCGCTGCTGCTGTCGGCCTGCGCCGAACCAGAGGTGATCCTGCCCGGCGTGCGCGAGGATGTGCGATCGGTCCTGCAAGGCAGCGATGGCTTTGCGGCCCCCGCCGATGCGCCGGTGCCAGCCAATACAACACGCGCGATTTCACTGCCCGCAGCGACCACAAACGCGAGCTGGTCGCAAAGCCCCGGCACGCCAAGCACCCGCGTCAGCCACCCCGCGCTTGGTGCGGCACCGCAGCTTGCGTGGTCCGCCTCTATCGGGAAGGGCGACAGCCGCAAGCAGCGCATCACCGCGACGCCTGTCGTGTCGGGCGGGCGTGTGTTCACCATCGATTCCGGCGCGACGGTCACCGCGACCTCTGCCACGTCGGGGGCGACATTATGGACCCGTGACCTGACGCCGCAAAGCGACGGGCAGGGGGATGCGACGGGCGGCGGCTTGGCCGTCGATGGCAACACAGTCTACGTCTCGCTCGGCTTCGGGTCGGTCACGGCGCTGGATGTCGACAGTGGCGGCACGCGCTGGACGCAGGATATCGACGGCACCGGATCGGGGGCCCCGACAGTCTTTGGCGATATGGTCTATTTCACCTCCGGCGACGATACCGGTTGGGCGCTGAACAAATCCAACGGCCGCGTGCAATGGCAGACCGGATCGACCAGCAGCATCAACAATGTGCTTGGCGCACCGGCCCCCGCCGTGGGGTCGCAGATCGCCGTGCTGGCCTTTGGCTCGGGCGAGGTGCAAGGGCTCTTCCGTCAGGGCGGGCTGGATCGTTGGAACACGTCTGTCGTGGGCAAACGCCCGGGGCGCGCGCTGGCCAATATCTCTGACGTGACAAGCGCGCCGGTGATCTCTGGCGATACCGTTTACGTGGGCAACCAGTCGGGCCGTCTGGCGGCGCTGAGCCTTGGCGGCGGCGAACGCCAGTGGACCGCGCGCGAAGGCGCGATTGGCCCCGTTTGGCCCGCAGGCGACAGCGTCTTTGTTGTAACCGACCTGAACGAGCTGGTGCGTCTGGATGCCAGCACCGGCACCCGCATCTGGGGCACACCGCTGCCGAATTTCGTCAAGGACAAGCCCAAGCGCCAGTCCGAGGTCTTTGGCAACTACGGCCCCATCCTTGCCGGTGGCCGCGTGATCGTGGCCTCTAGCGATGGCACGCTGCGCAGCTTTGACCCTACCAATGGCGCGCTGGTTGCACAGGTGACGATCCCCGGCGGGGCGACCACTGCGCCGGTCGTGGCGGGGGGCGTTCTGTACGTCGTATCCGCGAAAGGGCAATTGCACGCTTTCCGTTAGGCCGCAAATAGGCTAAGCGGCGGGCTTGACCTAGTCTTCGGAGCCGTTCCATGTCTTTCACCCTCGCCATTGTGGGCCGTCCCAACGTCGGGAAATCCACGCTGTTCAACCGTCTGGTCGGTAAAAAGCTGGCGTTGGTCGATGATCAGCCCGGTGTGACGCGCGATCTGCGCGAAGGCGCGGCGCGGCTTGCCGACCTGCGATTCACCGTGGTGGATACCGCCGGACTTGAAGAAGTCACCGACGACAGTCTGCAGGGCCGGATGCGCCGCCTGACCGAACGTGCCGTGGATATGGCGGACATCTGCCTGTTCATGATCGACGCCCGCGTGGGTGTCACGCCGTCTGATCTGGTCTTTGCCGATATCCTGCGCAAGAAATCCGCCCATGTCATTCTGGCCGCCAACAAGGCCGAGGGCAAAGCCGCCGACGCCGGTGTGATCGAGGCCTACAGCCTTGGCCTTGGCGAACCGATCCGCCTGTCTGCCGAACACGGCGAGGGGCTGAACGACCTTTACTCCCATCTGATGCCAATCGCCGACGGTTTCGCTGAGCGGGCGCAAACCGATGCGCCGGAAACAGATGTGGACCTGACCGAGGAAGAAGCCGAACTGGGCGACGAAGAGGCACCCGTGCCCGTCCCCACCAAGACCAAGCCCTTGCAGGTGGCCGTCGTAGGCCGTCCGAACGCGGGTAAATCCACCCTGATCAACCAGATTATGGGTGAGGATCGTCTGCTCACCGGACCAGAGGCGGGGATCACCCGTGATGCGATTTCGCTGCAAACCGACTGGTTCGACGTGCCCATGCGGATCTTTGACACCGCCGGGATGCGTAAACGTGCGAAGGTGCAGGAAAAGCTCGAAAAGCTGAGCGTCAGCGATGGTTTACGTGCGGTGAAATTCGCCGAGGTCGTGGTGGTTCTGCTGGATGCGGATATCCCCTTTGAACAGCAAGACCTGCGCATCGCCGATCTGGCCGAACGCGAAGGCCGTGCCGTTGTGGTTGCGGTGAACAAATGGGACCTTGAGACGGACAAACAGGGCAAGTTGAAAGACCTGCGCGAAAGCTTTGAACGGCTTCTGCCGCAGCTCAAGGGCGCGCCTTTGGTGACCGTTTCGGCCAAGACCGGGCGCGGGATGGACCGTTTGCATAACGCGATCATGCGCGCCTATGAGGTGTGGAACCGCCGTGTCACCACCGCACAGCTCAACCGCTGGCTGTCTGGCATGATGGAGGCGCACCCGCCCCCCGCGCCGCAGGGCAAGCGTATCAAGCTGCGCTATATGACCCAAGCCAAGACCCGCCCGCCGGGGTTCGTGGTCATGTGTAGCCACCCCGATAAGGTGCCGGAAAGCTATAACCGCTATCTTGTCAACGGGTTACGGCTGGATTTTGACATGCCGGGCACGCCGATCCGCTTGTGGATGCGCGGCCAGTCTGACGCCAACCCCTATAAGGGGCGCAAAAAAGCGAAGCCGTCGAAGCTGCGCAAACATACCGACGGGCACCGCAAGGACCGTTAGAAGTTATAAAAAATCGGGACCGGAGTTTGCAAAACTCCGGTTCTTTGCGTTTAGCCGCGCCGCCATGACCGGTAGGTGGGCAGGATCAACGCAATGGCACCCCCCGCGGCCAGCGCAGCAACGGTCGGGGCCGTCGCGACATTCGCCACCACCACAGCGACCAGCGCCCAGATCACCCCGATCCCATAGGTCGGCGCGCGCATCAGCGACGATTGCACCCCCGCTGCAATCACAATCGCCAGCCCGACAAAGACCAGCCCCGCGGTTGGCCCGCTCATCCAGCCATAGCCGGCCGCCAGCAGCCCCAGAGACACGCAGGAGGCCGCGCTCAGCCAGCCCGCATAAAGCCCCACGGGCAGGGCGGCAAAGCCGCGATCCTCACGCGGGGCGCGGAACAACGCGTAAAGCGCCGACACCAGCATCACCCAGATCAGCACCGACGCCCAGATCGGGCTTGCCACGGCCACGGCAAGCCAGAAACAGCCCACAAACAGCGACAGCGCGAGCGGCAGACGCATGTCGTGCCAAAGGTAATCCGCGCGGCGTTTCCACAGGCCCCAGCCCATGCCGACAATCAGCCAGACATAGATCAGCCCCCAGATCGAGAACGCATAGCCCGCAGGCTGCACCGGCGGGTTGTCTTGGGGAATGGGGAACTGGTCCGGCGAAAAGCCGTTGAAGCCGGAGACAAAAAAAGGCGACAGGGCAAAGCCGATCGCCAGCAGAAAGGTCAGAAGGGCAATAAGGGAACGGGACATCGGGCTACCTTGCGAAAAGTGGTTCTCGCCTCAGATAGCCCGATGATCCCAGCGTTCAATCAGCTGAGCGTGCCGTCAACGCCCAAAGTGATCTTGCCGCCCAGATAGGGGGCCAGCACGTCGGGCAGTTTGACCGACCCATCGGCCTGCTGGCCATTTTCCAGCACCGCGATCAGGCAGCGGCCGACGGCCAGACCGGACCCGTTCAACGTGTGCACGAACTGCGGTTTGCCGCCATCTGCGGGTTTGAACCTTGCGTTCATCCGCCGCGCCTGAAAATCCCCCGTGGTCGAGACAGAGCTGATCTCGCGGTAGGCGTTCTGACCGGGGAGCCATGCCTCGATGTCAAAGGTCCGGCGCGCGCCAAAGCCCATGTCACCGGTGCACAGGATCACGGTGCGGTAAGGCACGCCCAGACGTTCCAGCATGTCTTCGGCACAGCGCAGCATCCGCTTTTGTTCGTCGTCCGATTGATCGGGGTGGGTGACCGATACCATCTCGACTTTCTCGAACTGGTGCTGACGCAGCATGCCCGAGGTGTCGCGGCCTGCGCTGCCCGCCTCGGAACGGAAGCACAGGGTGTGGGCGGTCATCCGGCGGGGCAGGGCGGCTTCTTCCAGCACGTCACCGGCGACCGAATAGGTGAGCGTCACCTCGGAGGTGGGGATCAGCCACCAGCCGTTGGTGGTCTGATAGCTGTCGTCGCCGAATTTGGGCAGCTTGTCGGTGCCATACATCGCCTCGTCGCGCACCAGCACGGGGGTCATATGTTCGGTCAGCCCGTTTTCATCGACATGGGTGTCGATCATGAACTGCGCCAGCGCACGGTGAATCCGCGCCACGGCCCCTTTAAGCATCACAAAGCGCGCGCCGGAGGTTTTGGCGGCGGTTTCGAAATCCATTGACGCCGCGACGCTGGCGATCTCGAAATGCTCTTTCGCTTTGAAATCAAACGTTGGCACATCGCCCCAGCGGTTCACTTCGACATTGTCAGCCTCGTCCGCGCCATCGGGGGCATCATCGGCGGGCAGGTTGGGGATGCGCGCCAGCATGTCGGTCAACTGCGCGTCCAGATCCTTGGCCTCTGCCTGCATGGCGGTGACTTCGGCCTTCTTGTCGCTGACCAAGGTACGCAGACGTTCGAATTCGGCCTCGTCGCCCTTGGCCTTGGCCGCGCCCACCAGTTTGGAGGCCTTGTTCTGCTCGGCCTGCGCCGTTTCCGCTGCTGAAATCTTGGCCCGCCGTGCCTCGTCCAGTGCCAGTACCTGCGCGCTCACAGGGGTGTCGCCGCGCCGTGCGAGGGCGGCGTCGAAAGCATCGGGGTTTTCACGGATGGCTTTGATGTCGTGCATGGGCTGTTCCTTTGTCGTCCGAGTCGCATGATCTGCGTTGCGCGCGTTATGCCCGATTGTGGATCGCGGTGCCAGATGTGGATGCGCCGGGGGAGGGGATCGCGCCCTTGGATGCTTGCGCAAACAGCTTATTGCAGGCTGCGACACCGGGCAGCGCCATTTCCCCCCGGAACCCACCTTGCAAAGCCCCGCGTCTGACCATAGGTTCCGCCAAACTTAGACGGCAGGCCGTTTGCGGCATGCGCCCAACACAAAGGACGACCTCCATGGAAGCCATTCAGCAATTTGTACCCCTGATCCTGATCTTCGCGATCATGTATTTTCTGCTTATCCGCCCTCAGCAAAAGAAGGTGAAAGAGCATAAGGCAATGGTGGACGGTCTGCGTCGTGGCGATCAAGTGGTCACCGCTGGCGGTCTGATCGGCAAAGTCGTCAAAGTCAAAGATGACGGCGAGCTGGAAGTCGAACTGGCCGACAACGTCAAAGTGCGCGTTGTGCAATCGACCATCGCCACCGTCGTCTCCAAGACCGAACCAGCCAAGTAAGCGCCTCTTCGGGCGTGTCGAGAAAAGGGCAGTACCATGCTTCAGATTGATCTGTGGAAACGGGTGTTGATCATCCTCACCTGTGCCGCTGGCCTGTGGCTGGCGCTGCCCAATGCGTTTTACGGTCCCGTCGAACAGCACAATGATGCGGTCAAGGCGATCAGCGTTGCTGGCGCCACCCCCGAGCTTGAGGAGCAAAAGGCGCTTTGGCCCGAGTGGATGCCGGAACGTCTGGTCAACCTTGGCCTCGATCTGCGCGGCGGGGCCCATTTGTTGGCCGAAGTGAATGTCGAAGACGTTTACGCCAACCGGATGGAAGCCGCCTGGCCCGAGGTCCGCGACGCGTTGCGCTCGATCACGCCGGTCCGCCGCGTTGACGCCCCCAAGGGCGAGCTGCGCGTGCGCATCAACGATGCCTCTGTCATGGCACAAGCGTTGGAGGCGACCCGTGCCTTGGCCCGCCCCGTGCAGTCGCTGACGGGCACAGGGCAAAACGACATCGTGGTAAACGGTGCCAATGACATCATCACCATCACGCTGACCGATGCCGAGAAACAGGCCACGGACGAGCGCACGATGCAGCAGTCGCTGGAAATTATCCGCCGCCGCATCGACGAGGTCGGCACACGCGAACCCACGATCCAGCGTCAGGGTGCAGACCGTATCCTTATTCAGGTGCCCGGCATCGGGTCGGCCGCAGAGCTGAAAGCGATCATCGGGACCACCGCGCAGCTGACGTTTAACCCCGTGGTGAACCGTGGTGCCAATGAAAACGCGGCACCGGGTCTGGGCAATTCTCTTTTGCCCGACGCCGAAGCGCCCGGTGTCTTCTATATCATCGAAACCGCGCCCGTCGTGACCGGCGAACAGCTGGTCGATGCGCAGCCCAGCTTTGACCAGAACGGCCGCCCCGCTGTCAGCTTCCGCTTTGACACCACCGGCGCGCGCAAGTTCGGCACCTACACGGCAGAGAACATCGGCGCGCCTTTCGCCATTGTGCTGGATGACGAGGTCATCAGCGCCCCCACCATCCAAAGCGCGATCCCCGGTGGGTCGGGCATCATCACCGGCAATTTCACGGTCGAGGAATCCACCAATCTGGCCGTCTTGCTGCGGGCAGGGGCCTTGCCCGCGGGGCTGACCTTTGTCGAGGAACGCACCATCGGGCCGGAACTGGGCCAAGACAGCATTGACGCGGGCAAGATCGCGACCAGCGTCGCCTTTGGCGCGGTACTGTTCTTTATGTGGGCCAGCTACGGGCTGTTCGGGCTGTTCGCCAATATCGCGCTGATCATCAACGTCGGCATGATCTTTGGCTTGCTAAGCCTGATTGGTGCCACGCTGACCCTGCCCGGTATCGCGGGGATCGTTCTGACAGTGGGTATGGCGGTGGACGCCAACGTGCTGATCTTTGAACGCATCCGCGAAGAGCTCAAGACCGCCAAGGGACCGGCCCGCGCCATCAGCCTTGGCTATGAACGCGCGCTTAGCGCCATTCTGGACGCCAACATCACCACCTTCATCATTGCGACGATCCTCTTTGTGCTTGGCTCCGGCCCTGTGCGCGGGTTCGCGGTGACGCTGGGGCTTGGCATCGTCACGTCGGTCTTTACGGCGTATTTCGTCACACGTCTGATCGTGGTGTTCTGGTTTGAACGCCGCCGTCCCAAGACAATCACGGTATAGGAACGCGCACCATGCGGCTGAGACTGATCCCCGACGATACGAATATCGACTTCTTCAAACACGCCAAGCTGACCTTTGGGGCGTCCTGTGTGGCGGTGCTGCTGGCCTTGGCCGTGTGGTTCACCATGGGCCTGAACTACGGCATCGACTTCCGAGGCGGGACAACCCTGCGCACGCAAAGCGACGCAGCCGTGGACGTGGCGGCCTACCGCACGGCGCTGGAACCGCTGGAGCTTGGCGATGTGTCCATCTCAGAGGTGTTTGACCCTGCCAGCGACAGCACCAAACATGTCGCGATGGTCCGCATCCAGGCCCAGGAGGGCGAAGAGGCCGCATCCCCCGAGATGATCCAGAATGTCGAGGAAGCGTTGAAAACCGTTGCCCCGAACATCGTATTCACCTCGGTCGAATCTGTTGGCCCCAAAGTGTCGGGCGAGCTGATCCAGACCGCGTTTCTGGCGGTTGCGGCCTCCCTCGGGGCGATCCTGATCTACATCTGGCTCAGGTTCGAATGGCAGTTCTCTGTCGGGGCGGTCGCGGCGCTGTTCCACGATGTGGTGCTGACCATCGGCGTCTTCTCGGCCCTGCAGATCCGGTTCGATCTGGCGGTGATCGCGGCGATCCTGACCATCATCGGCTATTCGATCAACGACACCGTGGTGATCTTTGACCGCCTGCGTGAAAACCTGCGCAAGTACAAGAAACGCGACCTGCGCGAGATCATGAACCTCAGCGTTAACGAGACCCTGAGCCGGACCTTGATGACATCGGGCACCACCTTGCTCGCGCTCATCGCGCTGCTGGTTCTGGGCGGCGATGTGATCCGTGGCTTTGTCTTCGCGATTACATGGGGCGTTGTTGTGGGCACCTATTCTTCGGTCTATGTGGCCAAGAACGTCGTGCTGTTTCTGGGCGTTAAACGCGACTGGTCCAAGAAAGACAACAACAATACCGGCCAATACGCCAACATCGACGCGTAATATATTTCGCTGCCAGCAGGGCACCCCTTGCTGGCAGCACCGTTCCGCGCCCGCATCCGGCGCGACGCTATGCCCATAGGGCCCGCCCCATTTCACCGCCAGTTGATCTGTATTGTCCGCGCGTGATCCGCTATGATCGCGCAGCCCCCGCGAGAAGGAGAACATCATGCGTTTGAACGAGGTCGTGTATTCGGATGCCAAACCCGTCGAAGGCTATGGCCCCGGTTTCTTCCGTATTGGCGGCACTGTGTTCGAAGGGCCGGTGATCGCAGGCACCTCTGGGGTTTCTGCGTGGCAAGGCTTTGATGATCACGCACCGCTGCTGGCGCTGGCGGGCAAGATCGACATCCTGTTCATCGGCACCGGGGCCGAGATTGCGCATATCCCGGCCGACCTGCGCAGCACGCTCGAAGATGCGGGCATCGGGGTTGATGTCATGTCGTCCCCCGCGGCGGCGCGGACCTATAACGTCCTGCTCAGCGAAGGCCGTCGCATCGCTTTGGCGATGATCCCCGTCTGATATGACCCTGCGTGTCACCGACCTTGCCGTCGCGCGCGGCGGTGTGCCCGTGCTGGACGGGGTGTCCTTTGCGATTGAACCGGGCGCTGCCTTGATCCTGCGTGGTCCGAACGGGGCGGGCAAGACCACGCTACTGCGCTGCATCGCGGGGCTGCAACCGCCCTTGTCGGGGCAGATCGACGGGGCAGAGGAAACCATCGCCTACGCCGGCCATGCCGACGGGCTGAAAGCGATGCTGAGCGTGCGCGAAAACCTCACATTCTGGGCACAGGTCTTCGGGCAACGCGATATCTCTGACGCACTGGCCGCCTATGACCTTGAGCCGCTGCAAGACCGGCTGGCGGGCACCTTGTCGGCGGGGCAAAAGCGGCGCTTGGGGCTGGCGCGGTTGATGGTCACGGGGCGGCCCATCTGGGTGCTGGACGAGCCGACCGTGTCGCTGGACGCCGCCGCCGTCGGGCTTTTCGCCGCGGCGGTGACGGCGCATCTGGAGGCAGGCGGCATGGCGCTGATCGCGACACATATCGACCTTGGCCTGAAAGCGCATAGCTTTGACATCACCCCGTTTCGCGCCAAACCATCACAGCGCAGCGGTGCCAGCGACGAGGCTTTCCTGTGATCGCCTTGCTGCGCCGTGACCTGATGCTTGCCTTTCGGGCGGGCGGGGGCTTTGGCCTCGGGCTGGCGTTCTTCCTGATTGTGACCGTACTGGTGCCCTTCTCGGTCGGGCCGCAACCGGATCTGTTGGGGACCATCGCGCCCGGTGTGCTTTGGCTGGGGGCGCTGCTGGCCTGCCTGCTCTCGCTCGACCGGCTGCTTGCGCTGGATTACGAGGATGGCACGCTGGACCTGCTGGCCACGGCACCGCTGCCGCTTGAGGCGGCGTTGAGCGTCAAGGCGCTGTCCCACTGGGTGACGACAGGGCTGCCGCTGGTGCTTGCGGCCCCTGTGTTGGGGGTGATGCTGAACCTCGCGCCCTCGGGGTATCTGTGGCTGGTGGCCTCGCTGGGTCTGGGCACGCCCGCGCTGTCGGTGATCGGCACCTTTGGCGCGGCGCTGACCGTGGGCATCAAACGCGGCGGGTTGCTGATGTCGCTGCTGGTGCTGCCGCTTTACGTGCCGACGCTGATCTTCGGGGCAGAGGCCGCGCGCCGCGGCGCAATGGGGCTGGATGCCACGACCCCGCTGACCCTGCTGGCTGGCATCACCTTTGGCACCATCGCGCTCATGCCCTTCGCCTCTGCCGCGGTGCTGCGGATGACCTTAAGGTGAGTGCGCGCTTTTGACCATTGAGTGCCAGGAAACGGAGCGATAGAACCCCGCCATGTCTTTATGGGAATACGCCAATCCGGTGAAATTTTTAGGCCTCTCGGCCCGCGTACAACCCTATGTCTGGGGGGGGGCGGCGCTGTGTCTGATCGTCGGTCTGGGCTGGGGCTTTTTCGGCACGCCGGACGATTACCGTCAGGGATCGACGGTCAAGATCATCTACCTGCATGTACCCGCCGCGCTGATGGCGATCAACGCGTGGTTCATGATGCTGGTGGCCTCGCTGGTCTGGCTGATCCGCCGGCATCACGTCAGCGCCCTCGCGGCCAAGGCGGCGGCCCCTGTGGGCGTCACCATGACAGTGATCGCGCTGATCACCGGTGCGATCTGGGGACAGCCCATGTGGGGGACCTGGTGGGCATGGGATCCACGGCTGACGTCCTTTCTGATCCTGTTCCTCTTCTACCTCGGCTATATCGCCCTGTGGGAAGCGGTCGAGGACCCCGATACCGCGGCAGACCTGACCTCGGTCCTGTGTCTGGTAGGCTCGGTCTTTGCGGTGCTGTCGCGCTATGCGGTCAAGTTCTGGAATCAGGGGCTGCATCAAGGCACCTCTGTCCCGCTGGCCACCGGCGGGCGTACCGTATCGGATGTGTTTTTCTACCCGCTGCTGATCAGTATGGTCGGCTTTGGCCTGCTGTTTCTGGCGCTGGTTCTGTACCGCACAGGGACCGAAATCCGTCTGCGCCGCGCCCGCGCGCTGCTGGCGCGCAGCGAAAGGGGCGCATGATGCCGGACCTTGGGAAATACGCCGCCGAGGTGCTGGCCGCCTATGGGGTGTCGCTGCTGCTGCTGGCGGGACTGGTGGGGCTGAGCCTGAACAAGGGCCGCAAGGCCCGCACCACACTTGCTGATATAGAGGCCCGTAAAGATGGCTAAAATCTCTCCGCTCATGATCGCGCCACCGCTGGTCTTCGCCGGTTTCGTGGCGCTTGCCGCCTTTGGCATGTTCCGCCCCGATCCCGAAGGGCTGCCCTCGACGCTGGTGGGGCAGATGGCCCCCGCGCTGCCGGAAAAACCGCTGGAAGGGTTTCCCGCCGCGGCACCGGATGTGTTGACCAATGGCGAGGTGACGCTGGTCAACTTCTGGGCCAGCTGGTGCCCGCCCTGCCGCGCCGAACATCCGCAGCTGCTTGATATGCAGGCGCAGGGGCTGTCGATCATCGGGGTCAACTTCAAAGACACGATAGGCCCCGCAACCAGCTACCTGACCAATGATGGCAACCCTTTCGAAGGCGTCGCCTTTGACCCGCAGGGGCGCACGGCGATCAACTGGGGCGTCACCGCGCCACCAGAGACGTTCATCATCGCGGGCGACGGCACGGTGCTGTTTCGCTACGCCGGTCCGCTGGTCGGCAGTGACTACGAACAACGCTTCCTGCCGGCGCTGCAAGACGCTCTGAAGAACTGACAGCCGCTTCCAAATGGCCCTAAATCCTCGCCGAAGGCATGGCCCGTAGCAGGCGGCACCCCGGCAGCGGGCCTATGCGCCACACCGCCGGTTTCACCCCGGCTGACCCCACCCGGCTGGCCCTCATCCGCTTACCAAAAAAGGAGACCTCATGCCCGTGATATTGCAAACCAGACTACCGGACGCGCAGACCGGCACGCCCGGACTGCCGGGCACGGGGCCTTGCGGGGCGGAGGACTGGTTGCTGATGGACGAAGCCTACGCGCCGCAGATGGTCTACCGCGAAGCGCTGCTGGCGGACCGACCCGAGGCTGTTTTCTATCAAAGCGAGGCCGCCAGACCCGCCGCGGCAGAGCTGCTGTCCGAGGCGCTGACCCTTCTGCCGCGTTTCGGTTTCACCCTCGGGGCTGATGCCGTGGTTTGTCCTGACGGGCGCAAGGTCACGCTGGACCGGTCGCAACCGCTGTGGACGTTGGCGCATCTGGTGCAAGAAGACCTCTGCATCCTGCAAAAGCGTGGCGATGAACATGTGCTGACCGCTGCGGCACTGTGCTTTCCGGCGAACTGGCGGCTGGCGGATAAGATAGAGCAACCCCTGACGGGCATTCACACCCCAGTCGAGGAATATGACGCCGACATCGCGCGGCGTGTGCAACGTCTGTTTGACGGCGTGCGGGCAGGGCGGCCCCTGTGGCGGTTCAACAAACTGCGCTATGCGGATGCGGATCTGCACCAGCCGCGGCGGCGCGAAACAGGCAGCGACATGCCCTTTATCCGGTCAGAGCGGCAGTGCATCCTGCGTCTGCCCCAAAGCGACGCGGTGGTCTTTACGATCCACACCTATGTGGTGCGTGACGGAGATGCGCCTGCCTGAGCGGACCCAGACAGGCGCGATGGTTCGGGAGTGATGGCGCTAGGTCAGAACCAGATGCGCCTGCCCGTCAGAGGTCTTGCGCGGGGAGACCCCCTGGGCATCGACCACCGCATTGATCTGCCGCCGCATATTGCTGAACAGGGGCGAAGTCACAACGTCAATCGCCGTGTCAAAGCGCAGGGTCAGCGACCACATGCCACTGCCCGATAGCCGCGCCGCCTTGACCACGCCGGTAAAAGGATGCCCTAGATAGCGGCCTTGCACGCGGTCCCCGGGCATCCAGCCCTGCGCAGGGGCCGCGGCTTGGGCGCTTAGGGTGTTCCAGTCGCGCGCGCCCCATTGGTGGGCCACCATTTCCAGCGTCGCCGCATGGGACAGTGCTGTGCCTTGGGCTGCAAGGTCCGCGCGCAAGCGTTTGGCTTGGGATTTCAGCACATCAGCCGAAGGTACGGCGGTGGGATGGTTTGGGGTTGTCATCATAACACTCCTGCTCTCGCAAAAGTCGAAGGGGGGTCCGCGTTGCCCGTCAATCCGCGAGATTGAAGGTGTGTTCTTGGTCAAGGACTTCACCGATATGCGGACGGCAGGGGCCTTTCCCTATGGGCGCTATATGGCGCTTGGGTGCTGCAATTGCAATGGGACGGTGCGGGTGGCACGGGGCGGATGCCTTCGGCGAGGATTTTCAGCCATTTGGAAGCAAAACGCGCGCGCCGCAGGACCGGCGCGCGCGTGGCGGTTGTTTTTACTTTCGAGCGGGTTAGCCGTCGATGCGGGCGGCCATGATTGCGATGGCTTTCTGGTACACGCCGGCAGCGTTCCACTGTTTGATCACATTGAAGTTGGTTTGCCCTTCCTGATAGCCGGCACCGGGTTGCCAGCCTTTCTGACGCAGGAAGTTCGCGGTCGAGGCCAGCGCATCGGTCTGGTTGTAGAAATCAACGCGGCCGTCGCCGTTACCGTCCACCCCATAGCGCAGGGCATTGCCGGGCAGGAACTGGGTGTGGCCAAGCTCGCCATGTTTTGCGCCTTTGGTGCCGCCGTTGATCGCGCCGGTATCAACCAGTTTCAGCGCGCCGATGGCGTGGGGGGCAAAGAAATCGGAGCGGCGGCAGTCATAGGTCAGCGTGGTGATCGCAGAGACCACCGAGGTATCGCCCATGAAGCCACCAAAGGCGGTTTCCATCCCGTGGATCGCGATGATCACCCCCGCTGGCACGCCGTAGCGCGCTTCGAGTGACTGGTAGAAGCTTGCATTGCGGGCCTTGCGCTTGCGACCTTGCGCGACGATCGTATCGGCACCGCGCACCTGCATGAATTTATCGAGCGAATAGTTGAAGGATTTCTGGTTGCGGTCGGCGGCGATGGTGCTGCTGGCATAGCGCGCGTTGGCCAGTGCATCGAGCCCCCGTTGACCGACACCCGCGGCGGCGGCCTCTTTCGCGAAGGCGGGTTTCCAGGCGTCGAAGCCTCCCGCGTTGTTGCCACATTGGGCCGCTGCAACTGGGGCGGCGAAGCCCAAAGAAAGCATAAGTGCCGTGGCAAGACGTTTGGTGGGGCGCATGAAATAACCTCTGACTATATTAAACTTCGGCTGACTCTAGCCCAGCTGTTTCGAACTTCAAATAGCAAGACGCATTCCAAGCGAAAGGGCGCCCCGATAGGGACGCCCTTTGCTGTTGCTCTGGCCACCCGTCCGGGTGGAGACCGCGTTTAGCAGCTGTAGTACATGCCGAATTCAACAGGGTGGGGGGTGTGCTCGTATTTGTGCACTTCTTCCATCTTGAGTTCGATATAGCCTTCGATCTGGTCTTTGGTGAAGACGTCACCGGCCAGCAGGTAATCCATATCCGACTGCAGCTCTTCCAGCGCTTCGCGCAGGGAACCGGAAACGGTCGGGATATCGGC
Source organism: Sulfitobacter sp. EE-36 (assembly GCF_000152605.1). NCBI lineage: Bacteria > Pseudomonadati > Pseudomonadota > Alphaproteobacteria > Rhodobacterales > Roseobacteraceae > Sulfitobacter > Sulfitobacter sp. EE-36. Next base: position 1,999,491 of record NZ_CH959310.1, read on the forward strand.
CAGTTCTTCGGCGGGCAGATCATAGAGGTTTTTATCCATGGCTTCGCCCGGATCGATCTTGTTCTTGATCCCGTCAAGGCCGGCCATCAGCAGCGCGGCAAAGCACAGGTAGGGGTTTGCCGCCGGATCGGGGAAGCGGGCCTCTACGCGTTTTGCCTTGGGGGATTCGGTCCATGGGATACGGACACAGCCCGAGCGGTTGCGTGCGGAATAGGCGCGCAGAACGGGGGCTTCGAAACCGGGGATCAGACGCTTGTAGCTGTTTGTTGCCGGGTTGGTGAAGGCGTTCAGCGATTTCGCGTGGGACAGGATACCGCCGATGAAATACAGCGCTTCCTGGCTCAGGTCGGCATATTTGTCGCCTGCGAAGAGGGGCTTGCCGTCTTTCCAGATCGACATGTTCACGTGCATGCCGGAGCCGTTGTCGCCATAGATCGGCTTGGGCATGAAGGTTGCGGATTTACCATAGGCGTGTGCCACGTTGTGGATCACGTATTTGTATTTCTGCAGCTCGTCCGCCTGTTCGGTCAGCGTGCCGAAGATCAGGCCCAGTTCGTGCTGGCAGGACGCCACTTCGTGGTGGTGTTTGTCGACCTTCATGCCAAGACGTTTCATGGTCGACAGCATTTCGGCGCGCAGGTCCTGGGCTTCGTCCGTGGGGTTCACAGGGAAGTAGCCGCCCTTGAGGCCCGGGCGGTGGCCCATGTTGCCCATTTCATAGTCGGTGTCGGTGTTCCAGGACGCGTCGGACGCATCAACTTCGTAGGATACCTTGTTGATCGAGTTCGAGAATTTGACGTTATCGAACAGGAAGAATTCGGCTTCCGGACCCATATAGGCCACATCACCAATACCGGAGGCTTTCAGGTAGGCTTCGGCTTTTTGCGCGGTGCCACGGGGGTCACGCTCATAGGCTTCGCCTGTGTCGGGCTCTACAACAGAGCAGTGCACGCAGATGGTTTTTTCGGCATAGAACGGATCGACATAAGCGGTGTCCGTGTCGAGCATCAGCTTCATGTCGGAGGCTTCGATGCTTTTCCAACCCGCGATGGAGGAGCCGTCAAACATGAACCCTTCTTCGACAAAATCTTCGTCAACAAGATCGGAGACGATTGTCACGTGCTGCAGTTTACCGCGTGTATCGGTGAAACGTACATCAACGTATTCGATGTCCTCGTCCTTGATCTTCTTCAGGAAGTCCTTGGTGCTCATTGGATGATATCCTTTTCTTGAATCTCGTAAATTCGATTAAAGCGCGTCTGACCCGGTCTCGCCGGTACGGATGCGGATTGTTTGTTCGATGGGGCTGACGAAGATTTTGCCGTCGCCGATCTTTTCGGTCTTCGCGGCCGATACGATGGCCTCGATGGCGGCGTCTACCTGATCGTCGTCCAAGACGATCTCGATTTTTACCTTGGGCAGAAAATCCACGACATATTCAGCGCCACGGTACAATTCTGTATGGCCCTTTTGACGCCCGAAGCCTTTGACTTCGATAACGCTAAGGCCCTGAACGCCAACCTCTTGGAGCGCCTCCTTGACTTCATCAAGCTTGAACGGCTTGATTACAGCTTCGATCTTTTTCATCTGAGGCCTCCCTGCCAGACGGGTGATTTTCGGTCTACATCGGTGTCATCTCACCGTGCGGGCCGACGGTCTACCAGACGCGCGATGGAGTCCACCGAAAGAGGCGAAAATTTGTGCGCATCGGCTGTTTTATGTGCGTTGCGATTAAAATCTGTGCAGTTTGAAAATCCATGTGCTGGCAGGCTTGGCTATCGCTTGGGCAGGTGGTTTATCTTTGGGCAAAAGACGGACCAGAAAGGGGCTGCCATGCAACCGAGTGCCATCACCGCAGACACGCTGGACTTTGATCAATTGGCCAAGGGGCAGGGGCATAAGTTCGACCACGGGCACGCGATTGTCGTGACCGGTGGGGCCGGGCGCACGGGTGCTGCGCGGCTGTCCGGGCGTGCGGCGTTGCGGATGGGGGCGGGGCTGGTCACACTGGCCGTACCGCCCGCCGCGCAGATGGAGGTGGCGATGCAGATCACCGCCCTGATGCTGTCGCGCGTCACAGGCCCCGAGGATCTGGCAGAGCTGGCCGGTGACAAACGCGTGCGGGCGCTGTGCATCGGGCCGGGCTTGGGGCTGAAACCGGCCCATGTGGCGCTGGTGCGGGCAGTGCTTGAATGCGGCAAGCCCTGCGTGCTGGACGCCGACGCGCTGACCCTGATCGCGCAGGAGCCCACCCTGTGGGAGCGCCTTGGCCCGCACTGCGTGCTGACCCCGCATGGCGGAGAGTTCGCGCGCCTTTTCAAGCAGATATCCGATGGTGACGCCGATAAGGCGCAGGCCTGTCTGATGGCGGCGCAAAAGGCGGGGGCGGTTGTTTTGTATAAGGGGGCGACCACCCTGATCGCAAATCCCGACGGCCGCGTTGCGGCGCATCACGGCACGGGCGATCGCGCGGCCCCGTGGCTTGCCACCGCAGGCGCGGGGGATGTGCTGTCGGGCATGATCACCGGTCTGCTGGCCCGCGGCATCGCGCCTTTCGAGGCGGCGCAATACGCCACGTGGCTGCATGTAGAGGCAGCACGTCAGTTCGGACCGGGGCTGATCGCCGAAGATCTGGTCGAAGAAATCCCCCGCGTCCTCAAGGCGCTGGACCTCTAGCGGCCGTCGGGTGCAGGCACGCGTGGCAGGTGAGAAAAACTATACGTCATGCGCGTTTTTCCCCCTCGCCACTGGGAAATTTCTTTGATAGTGAACGCGCAATGCGGGTGTGGCGGAATTGGTAGACGCACCAGATTTAGGTTCTGGCGCCTATGGCGTGGGGGTTCGAGTCCCTTCACCCGCACCACTTCAACTTGTTGATAATCATACATAATTCGCGCGCTTCAGCGCCTGCGTTTTGATGTCTGTCTTGGCTGTGAACCATGCGCCGCGCCCGAAGCGTGTTCGGGCGCGGCGGGGCTGCGTGGGTTAGGCGGCGGCTTTCAGCGCTTTGTCGGCCTTGTCGGCGACGGGCTCAGCGGCGGATTTGGCCGTTGATGCGGCCTCTGTTGGCGCGTTCGATTTCAGCAGGGCCGACAGGTAGGATTTGCTGGCCTGCTGGGGCGAGCTGCTGACCGGCGCGATCGAGTCGATCAGGCTGCGGGCCTGTGCGGCTTCGATCCGGGCTTCGGCTGCGGCGCGGGCTTGCGCCTCGCTCATGCCGCTGTCTTCGGCGTCCGAGGCGGCAACCGGGGTTGGGGCGACGGGGGCCGGAGCCTCCGCAGCGGGGGCTTGCGCTTTCTGCGCAGGGGCGGCGGCCTGAGACGACTGCGCAGGGGCAGTTTCAGCGGTGGGCTGCGTCTCTTGCGCGGCCGGCTGGTCGTCTTTGGCTTTGGCGTTGTTCTTTTCGGTGTTACCGGTCTCGGACTTATCTTTCTGTTTCTCGGCCCCTTTGGGCTGAGACTGCTGGCTGCCGCCAGAGAAAAGTGAACTTACTAACATAGATGTGCCTTTTCAGTTGGTTACCTACATGACTGAAGCAACTGCCTGACCGGTGTGGCGAAAAAATGGTCCAATTAAGGTTAATGCAAAGCTGAAATACCCGCGCAGATAGTATGCTGCGCGGGTCGGTGTGGTTTGATCACTTCTCCGGCGGGCGCAGAGCGATAACATGGATGCCGTCGCCGCCCTTGAACTCCTCGTTCTTGCGCATGAACTTGATCTCGCCGCTGGTGGTGATCTGGGCGAGCAGCCGCGCCTCGGGGCTTTCGGCGCGCCAGTCTTCCAGCGTGAACTCCTCGGACAGACGCGTGCTGCGGAAGCGCCAGCCTTGGGCGATCAGATCACGCAGTTCCGCATGGGTCGCCTCTAGCCCCAAGGGCCGACCGCCAAGGGTGCGGGGCAGTTGGTGGCGGCTGCTTTCGGATTTCTCGCGCATCACCTGAAACACATTCTCGCGGCCGAATTCCGGTGCCAGGTCGGTGGTGACCAGCGTGTTGTAAGCGTCGTTATCCGTGGCAGCGATCAGCGTGGCATAGCTGACGAGTTCCACGCGCTGCTCTGCCGCCTCTGACAGAATGTCGCCCGAAAATGTGTCGATCCCCGCCGCGCGCGCCTTGCGCAGGCGGATGAAGTTGGGGTCGGTCATCAGCACCGGAATCTTCGCTTTTTTCAGCACTTCGGCCAGCTGCGTTGTCCAGTCCGAGCCGCCGATGATCACCACGCCGGGCGTGTCCGCACCAGTCAGCCCCAAAAGCCGTGCAAAGGGGGCGAGGGTGAAGCCGTTGACCACCACGGTAACCGCCACAAGCGCAAAGGCAAGCGGCGCGATCAGGGCGGCGTCTTCGAACCCGAGGCTGAGCAGGCGTTCGCCGAACAGACCCGCGACCGCGACCAGCACGACGCCGCGCGGTCCGGTCAGGGCCACCAGCAGTTTTTCGCGGAACGGGATGCCCGACCCGATGAGCGAGATAAACACCGTCACAGGCCGTGCGACCAGCACCACCACAGCCACAAAGGCCGCCGCGCGCCAGTCAAGATTGCCAAGCGCCTCGACATCCAGCCCTGCGGCCAGCAGGATGAACACGCCCGACACCAGCAGCACGGTGGCATGTTCCTTGAAGCGGCGCATTTCCTCGTAGCTGGGCAGTTTGGAGTTCGCGATCACGATCCCCATGATGGTCACCGCCAGCAGCCCGCTTTCATGCAGCACGGCATCGGAGGCGGCAAAGACCCCCAGCAGCAGGGCAAAGAGCACGGGCACCTTCATATATTCGGGCACCCAGCCGCGTTTGAAGGCGCGCGACAGGCCGATCCCCGCAGCGACACCGGCGGCAGTGGCGACGGCGGCACCGATAAACAGCTCCAGCATCGCCTCGGACGCTGTTGTGGCGGTGTTCAGCGCGATCACGACCTCGAACGCCAGCACGGCGGCCAGCGCGCCGATGGGGTCGTTCAGGATCGCCTCCCATTGCAGCAGGGTGGCAGGGCGGCGCGACAGCCGCGCGGTGCGCAACAGCGGCGCGATCACCGTGGGGCCGGTCACGATCATGATCCCGCCAAAGACGGCAGAGCTGGACCAGCTGAGCCCTGCCACATAATGCAGCGACAGCGCCGACATCAGCCAGCCAAGGGGCGCGCCGATATAGACCAGCCGCCGGACACCGCCGACCGCGTCCTGCAGCGTGTGAAAGTTCAGCGACAGACCGCCCTCGAACAGGATAATCGCCACGGCGATAGAGATCATCGGCCCCATCAACGGCCCGATATCCCGTGCGGGGTCGAAGATGCCCAGAACCGGCCCGATCAGGATGCCGGCCACTAGCATCAGCACGATCGCGGGCATGCGCAGCCGCCATGCGATCCATTGAGACCCCACCCCGATCGCGCCGACCAATGCGATCGCAGTTACAGGATTTAGCGCGCCGAGTGTTTCTGTTGCCACAATGTGAACCCTTTATAATCAAAGCGATGACGTAACGCGGACCATCCCGCTGACAATGGCCGGTGTGAAATTTTAGGGGGTTTCCGTGTCGCAAGCCAGCGATCTGTCGCGCTGAAAGACAAAAGGCCCCGACGTCAGGGGCCTTTTGCGCGAGGGTATGGGGCAGGGCGCGTGGCCCCGCGAGGTCAATCGTCGACGCGGCTGTCGGCCAGCGTGCTAAAGGCGAGGTTCTTGAAGATCAGCCGCAGCGGCCCCCGATTGGCAGGCGATTGGATCATCAGCAGCGCGATCATATCTTCGGCAGGGTCCGCGTGATAGCCGGTGCCCGCGGCACCTCCCCAGTTGTATTCACCGGCGGAGCCCATTGACGGGGCGTTGCCGGTTTCAAGTCGCACACCGTACCCCAGACCAAAGCCGTAGCCGGGGCCGGGCAGGTAGTATTTGCCGGGTTTGATGCCCTCAAGGTGGTTCGAGGTCATCAGCTGCACCGACTTAGGCGACAGCAGCCGCGTGCCGTTCAACTCTCCGCCATTCAGCATCATCTGCGCGAATTTGGCATAGTCATGCACGGTGGACATCAGCCCGCCGCCGCCCGACTGGTTCGGCTTGCGCACGCGCGGGTCAAAAACATCGCGGCTGCCCAGTTTGGCCTGATCGGCGAAGGGTTCGGCGATCCGCGGGAAATCCGCAGCGTCATCGATGTAGAAGGCCGTATCCTCCATCCCCAGCGGGTCGAAAATACGCGCCTTCATGAATTCTTCAAGCGTCTGGCCTGAGGCGACCTCTACCACCGCGCCCAGAACATCCGTCGCGCGGGAGTATTCCCATGTGGTGCCGGGGTCATGCTCCAGCGGCAGGGACGCCAGCAGATTGGCCTGTTCGATTGCCGTGTTCTCGGGCGAGGCGACCCCGGCCGCGTTATAGGCCTCGCGCGCGGGACCGGCCCCGAAGAAGCCATAGGTCAGCCCCGAGGTATGGCGCATCAGGTCGCGGACGGTCATCACGCCTTTGGCGGGGCGGGTCACGGGCTTGCCCTCGGCGTCTTTCTCACCGGTGACCACATTCAGGGTTTTATAGGCGGGCAGATAGGTCGAGACAGGCGCGTTCAGCAGCAGTTTGCCTTCTTCGACCAGCATCATCGCGGCGACGGATGTGATGGGTTTGGTCATGGAGTAGATGCGGAACAGCGTGTCTTCGGTCATCGGCTCCCCGTCGGGGGTGCGTTTGCCCATGGTGGACAGATGCGCGATCTGACCGTCGCGGATCAGCATCAGCACGGCCCCCGGCGTCATCCCCTTGTCCACCAGCGCGCCAAAGGTGGCATCCATCCGCGCCAGTCGGTCAGGGTCGAACCCCAAGGCGGTCGCATCGCCGCGGGGCAGCTCTTGGGCCCATGCGGGGGTTAGGGTGGCAAAGGCGGTGCCAAGGGTCAGCGCCCCGGCGACCAGACCTGATCTGAAATGTTTCATTATATCTCCTCCCGGTTGTTGTGATCCGGTGGGACCACGACCCGAGGTTAGGAGCGTGCACGCCGCTGTGGCAACCTGCCTGACGGCTGTCAGGGTGGCGGCGCGGCTTTGTGACGTAGGGTAACTTGTGCCGCGATGCAGCGTACGCGGGGGCGGGGCGAAGGGGTTGTCGGCCTAGGCAGGAAAGACCGTAGGCGCGTCGCCCTCTGCCCATTGCGGGTATTTATCCATCACGGCAGTAAAGGCCTGCGCGGTCAGGAACCGGTCCAACCACGCCTGCAACTGCGGCCAGGGCTGCGCGTCAAACCAGGGTTTGTCGATGAAGGCGAACTGCCGCACGAAGGGGGCAATCGCCATGTCGGCAAGGCTGGGGGTGTCGAAAATATGGGTGCCAATTTGCGCGTCCAGCGCCGTCAGATGGGCGGCGGCTTTGGCCCGCTCTGCCTCCGGATCGGCGTCGGGGTAGCGGGTGGCGTATTTCGTGCGGTCTAGTGCGTGTTTGAACGGCCCGTCGCAGCGGTTGATCCAGTCCCATCCCGCGTCAGGCATTTTTAGCAGTCCTTCGGGATCGTGTCGGCGCAGGGCCCAGATCATGATGTCGAGGCTTTCGTCAATGACCTCGCCCGTATCCAGCGCCAGACAGGGCACTGTCCCACTGGGCGAAGCCGCCAGAAAGGCAGCGGGCTTGTCGCGCAGCACGACCTCGCGCAGCTGCACCTGCTGGCGGGCCGACCGCAGCGCCAGCCGCGCGCGCATGGCATAGGGGCAGCGCCGGAAAGAATAGAGCACGGGCCTCATGGCAGCACGCTGAGCCAGAGCCACGCGGTCAGCACCGACCCCACCGTCGCCACCAGCACCGAGCTTGCCGCGACCCGCCGCGCGCGGCCATACATATTGGCGAAGATATAGGCGTTGAACCCCGGTGCCATCGCTGCCGTCAGCACGCCCGAGCGGAATAGATCCTGCGGCAGGCCAAAGCCGCTGCCCATGAACCAGACAATCGCGGGATGGACGATCAGCGCCAAAAGGCAGACCATGGCGATGGTCTTGCTGTCGCCCTCGGGGCGGTACTGGATCAACACGCCGCCCAAGGCAAAGAGCGCCGCGGGCAGGGCAGCGCGTACGATCAGCGACAGCGCGTCGTCGATCACACCGGGGATCGCCAGCCCGCTAAAGTTCACGGCAAAGCCCGCGAGGATGCCCAGAACCAGCGGATTGTGGAACATCGCCCGCGCCACATTGCGCGCAAAGGCCGGACCGGATTGGCCCCGGTTGCGCACGAACTCCATCACCGTGATCCCCAGCCCGTAGCAAAACGGCGAGTGGATGGCGATGATCGCAAAGTTCCCGATCAGCGCCTCGGGCCCATAGGCGCGTTCGGTGATCGGCAGCCCCAGCAGGACCGAGTTGGAAAAGAGGCTGCAGAACCCGATGGCCACACAGTCTTCCCAGTCGCGTTTGAACAGGATGCGCGCGCCGAACAGACCCAGCGTGAAGCAGACCGCCGCGCCGGTGTAGAAGCTGAACAGCAGTCGCGGGTCGAAAGAGGCCGATAGATCCAGATGCGCGATCGATTGGAACAGCAGGCAGGGGATCGCGAAGCTTTGCGCGAACCGCATGACCCCGTCGATGCCCGAGACCGGAAAATACCCTCGCCAGACAGAGACATAGCCAAAGCCGATGACAAGGAAGACGGGCAGGATGACTTCGAGAAGCGTTTGCACGAGAGATATGGCCTTGGGTGCGGGTGGCGCTGTCGGAGTGGGGGTTTCACACCCCCACGCCCCCGTGGAGTTTATAGGGCAAAATGAAGTCCGGACCCCGCGGGCGGGGGCTAGACCGGAAAGCTCAGGGTCATGCCATCAAAGGCGGGTTCGATATGGTCGGGGGTTTCCGCGGCCAGCGTGTCATAGTCGAGGTCGTTGTGCATATTGGTCAGCACAGCGGTTTGCGGTGCCATCTGTTCGATCCAGTCCAGGGTCTGAGCCAGGTGGCTGTGGGTTGGATGCGGGTCGCGGCGCAGCGCGTCGACGATCCAGCAGCGCAGGCCCTTGAGGTGGGGCCAGATGTCATCGGGGATCTGCGCCACATCGGGCAGATAGGCCACATCATTGACGCGGAAGCCAAGCGCATCCATCCCGCCGTGGTTCACCAGAAAGGGCGTGAAGCAGAGCGTGCCACCGGGCCCGTCGATCGTCACGTCGCCGTCAATATGGTTCATCTCGAGGATCGGCGGGTAGGACGATCCGGGGGGCTGGATGAACACATAGCCGAAACGGTCCAGCAGCGCCTCGCGCGTGGGCGTGTCGGCCCAGACCGGCAGACGTTGGCGCATGTTGATCACGATCATCCGCAGGTCATCCAACCCGTGCACATGATCGGCGTGGGAGTGGGTATAAAGCACCGCGTCCAGCCGTCCGACGCCCGCATCAAGCAGCTGGCTGCGCATATCGGGGGAGGTGTCGATCAGCACCGATGTCGTGCCAGCATCCGTGATCCGCTCGACCAGGATGGAGCATCTGCGTCTTGCGTTCTTGGGGTTGGCCGGATCGCAGGCCCCCCAGTGCCCGCCAAGGCGCGGCACCCCGCCAGACGAGCCGCAGCCCAGGATGGTGATCTTCATCTCGGCCATCAGGCGGCGTCCTGATATTGGGCGGCCTTGGTAAACAGCCGGTCGAAATTCGCCTGCGTCTGCGCGGCAAAGCTGGCATAATCGATGCCGAAGGTTTCGGCCCCACGCCGCGCCGTATGGGCGGTAAAGGCCGGTTCGTTGCGTTTGCCGCGATGGGGCGGCGGGGCAAGATAGGGGCTGTCGGTTTCGACCAATATCCGGTCCAGGGGGGCGTCGGCAAAGATGTCGCGCAGGTCCTGGGATTTGGGGAAGGCGGTGATGCCCGACATCGACAGGTAGAACCCCAGATCCAGCGCCGCACGGCCAAGCGCCTGCGTCGAGGAGAAGCAGTGCATCACGCAAGGGTAGGCCCCGTTGGCATGTTCCTCCCTGAGGATACGGGCCATATCATCATCGGCGTCGCGGGCGTGGATGATCAGGGGCAGGCCGCTGTCACGGGACGCGGCGATATGGGTGCGCAAGCTGGCTTGCTGCGCCTCGGCGCTGTCGGCAGTGTAGTGGTAATCCAGCCCCGTTTCGCCGATGCCCACCATCTTGGGGTGTTTGGTCAGCGCCATCAGATCGTCAAAGCTGGCCATCGGCTCTGTCGCGACGCTCATCGGGTGGGTGCCGGCGGCATAGAAAACCGGGGCATGCGCCTCGGCAATGGCACGCACGGCGGGTTCGTTCTTGAGCTTGGTGCAGATGGTGACCATGCGTGTCACCCCTGCGGCTTGGGCGCGGGCGATCACATCGGGCAGTTCACCGTCGAAATCGGGAAAGTCCAGGTGGCAGTGACTGTCGGTGATCGGGTGAATGTCGCGGGTGCTGTCTGTCATGCCTGGGGTCCTGCCTGTTCGTCTTGCGTGGGCTAGCGCGGTGCGGCGTCGCCCATCTTGAACAGGGTATCTAGGACCAGTGCGGCAGGGTCAAGGTTGACCGCCATCCCGTGGCGCGCGCGGGTGCCGATGTCTTGCGCGGTCTCGGCCCAGACCCGTCCTTGGGCGGGGGTGGGCGACAGGCGGGTCAGCACCGCGGCCTCGTTCTGGGCGGCGGCGGTTTCGGGTGGGCGGCCAAGGGCACCGGTGCGGGCCAATCGCAGCATCAGCAGATCCACCAGCGTGAACAGCAGCGACAGTTTTTCTTCGGCCCCGCGGGCGGCGGCGGCCTCTGCCAGTTTGAGCGCGCGGGCGCGGTCCAGCCGCGGCATCGTATCAAGCAGGGCGACCAGTTCGCCATACATCGCCAGCCCGCCCATCAGCGACAGGGACAGCGCGCCGCCGACAGACCCGCCGGAAAGCGCCGCGAGCGCTGCGGGATCGCCTTGAATATCCACCTCGGACTGGCCGAGCGCCTGCGCCATATCGTCCGGCGTCAGGGTGCCAAGCCGCAGGGTCCGGCAGCGCGAGCGGATGGTGGGTAGCAGGCCGGAGGGGCGGTGGCTGATCAGCAGCATGATTGCGCGGGCGGGCGGCTCTTCCAGCATCTTGAGCAGCGCGTTCGCGGCATTGGGGTTCATCAGGTCGGCGTCATCGACGATCACGACACGGCGCCCGCCATCGGCAGCGGACATCTGGAAGAACCCGTTCAGCTTGCGGATGTCATCCACGACGATCTGCTTGCGCAGCCGTTTGGTTTTCTCGTCAACAGAGCGCGTGATCGCCTTCAGCGCGCCTTCGCCCCCGGCCGCGATACGGCGGGCGACGGGGTGGTCGGGATCGATATCAAGGCTGGTGGGGGCGGGGGTGTCGAACATGCCGCCGTCCTCTGCATCGGGGGTGGCCAGCAAAAACCGCGCAATACGCCACGCCAATGTGGCCTTGCCCACCCCACGCGGGCCGGTCAGCAGCCAGCCGTGGTGCAGCTTGCCCGAGTTGAAAGCATCGAGGAACGCGGCCTCTGCCGCCGACTGGCCGAAAAGCTGCGGCGTGTCGCGCGGGTGGCGCGCGCCGTCGATACGGTCGGGCTGGGGGGCGTCATCACTCATGTCACGTGGTCTAGCAGATTGCGGCGGCAGGAAAAGGGGTCAGCGCGCATCAAGACGCGGGCGCACCTGCGCAAAAACATCCGCCGCCACCGCATCGATGGATTGTGCGCCGTTGATGGTGACGAAACGGTCGGGGAATTCAGCGGCAAGCGACAGGAAGCCGGCGCGCATGGCGACCTGCAGGCTTTCGCCGAAATCCTCGAACCGTTCCTCGACCGTGTTGCGCGACAGCGCGCGGCTGAGCCCTTCGCCGGGGTCCATATCGATCAGGACGGTGACATCGGGTTCGACGCCGATCATCAGGCTGTGCAGCTGGTCCACGGCACCGCGCAGGTCACCCCGGCTGAGCCCCTGATACATGCGGGTGGAATCGGCAAAGCGGTCGCAGATCACGATCTTGCCCGCCTCGAGCGCAGGCAGGATCGTGCGTTCAAGGTGATCACGACGGGCGGCGGTGAACAGCAAGATCTCGGTTCGGGCGGACCAGCGGTCGGGGTCGCCCTGCAAGACCAATGCGCGAATTTCCTCGGCCCCGGCGGAGCCGCCGGGTTCGCGGGTTAGCACGACCTGATGCCCGTCGGCCTCAAGCCGGTCTTTCAGTAATTTGGTCTGGGTCGATTTGCCCGAGCCGTCGATGCCTTCGAAGCTGATGAACAGGCCCTTGGCCGCGGTGCTCACGAAGCGGCCTCTGGCCCTTCGTTCAACCGGGTCAGCAGATGGCGGGCGGCGGCTTCAAGTTTGACCATGAACCCCCCTGCGGCAACGCTGTCGCGGGCAACCAGCGGTGCACGTACCTCTGGCAGGTCACCGCGGGTCAGCACCAGTTCGCCGATGTTCTGGCCCTTGGTGATGGGCGCGCGCAGCGGGCCGGTATAAACCACCTCGGCCGAGACATCGCTGCCGCCGGACACAGGCACCAACACTGACAGATCGCTTTCCAGTTCAAGGCCAACGGCACCCTGCGCCCCAAGCGCCACGGGGGCTTCGGCAATCATGGTGCCGGCTTTGCCCATGGACCGTTGCGAGAATTGGCGAAAGGCCCAGTTCACAATCGATTCCGATTCCTGCGCGCGGGCCGCGGCGCTTTCGAGACCGGACAAAACAAACACAACGCGGCGGTCGCCCTGTTTGGCAGAGCCGACAAGCCCGTAGCCTGCTTCTTCGGTGTGGCCGGTTTTCAACCCGTCCGCGCCAATGCCAAGCCCCAGCAGCGGGTTGCGGTTGGTCTTGTTTTGCGGTGCGCGCCCGTCAAACAGGAATTCGCGCTGCGAGAACATAGGGTAGTACTGCGGGTAATCCTCGATCAGGCGGGTGGCCAGCAGCCCCAGATCGCGCAGCGACATGCGGTGACCGGCGGCAGGCCAGCCGTTGGAGTTCGCGAAGGTCGAGTTGGTCATGCCCATCTGCTGCGCCCGCTGGGTCATCAGGCGGGCAAAACCGGCCTCTGATCCATCGGGGCTCAGCGCTTCGGCGATTACGGCGCAGGCGTCATTGCCAGACAGCACGATAATGCCGCGCAGCAGGTCTTCGACCTTTACGCGGTCGGTGGTGTCCAGAAACATGGTCGACCCGCCGTAGGACATGGCGTGCTGCGACACGGGCAGTTCCTCTGTCAGATCCAGCCCGCCATTGCTTTTGCCCCGTTCGATCGCCTCGAACGCCATATACAGCGTCATCAGTTTCGACATGGAGGCCGGCGGCAGGGGTTCATCCGCGTTCTTGGTCAGCAGCACGGTGCCGGTGGTCTGGTCGACCACATAGGCCGCGCGGGCCTGTGTCTCGAACGCCTGCGCGGGCAGGGCCAACAGAAGGGTCGCAATCGTGGCTGCAAAAATACGGATCATGGCAGTTTCCTTTGGCGGTGGGTCAGTTCGACACGGCGTAGGCGTCAGAGAACCCTTCGGTCTTGATGGATTTCAGCAAATTGGTCAGTTCGGATTTCGTCGCCGCAGGGCCGACGACCACGCGCCAGAACGGCTTGTCGTTGATCTCGCTGCGTTTGACGGTGGGCAACATGCCCGCGCTGCGCATCTGGTTGGCCGCGCGTTCGGCATTTGCCTCTACGCTGAAAATGCCGATCTGGACAAAGGGCTTTGCCAGCGAAGACGCAGGTTTGGGGGCTGCGGGTTTCGGGGCCGTAGGGGCAGCGGGTTTCGCCGCAGCGGGGGCTGCATCAATCGCGGCACCTGCCGTGACAGCGACCGGATCAAGCGTGGTTTCTGTCACTTCCGACGGTGTTTCGATCGTGCCTTCGGGGGCTGCGTCGGGGGCAGGGGTGTCATCGACTTCCTGACGGCGCAGGGCAGTGACGTTCAATGGCGCAGGGGCACCGGCCAGAATACCAAGGGCCGCCGCCGCATCCGACGACATCTGCAGCTTGGGCCCGGGCAGATCGCGTTCACGGCGGAACAACGCGCCGATGACGAATTTGCCATTGGCCTCGTTGCGGATGATCACCCGTTCGGGATCTGTGACATCGGGATGCGCGACCCAGACACCGCCAAGGCTGGGGCGTCCGTCCCAAAGCCCCTGATCACTGACCGAGAAAACCTCGGGCGCTTCGACGTCACGCTCCACCAGCTTGGTCGAGCTGGACGCCACCGCAGCAGAGCCTTTCTGACCGCCGGTCAGATTGCCGACCGCATCGCAGCCCGCCAAAGTCGTCATCATCAGCAAAACCCCTACCGTGCACCGCAGCGGCCGGTTGCCAGAAAAAGGGTGTAGCCTGAGGCTGTTCATGTCCGTCGTCCTTGCCTGCTGGCGCGGCGTTGTCCGCCGCCGCCTGATCGCGCCGTCAATACGGCATGTTTGATGCCCCATTGCCGGGGTCTTTGCGCTACACTAACGCGGGTACAGGGGTTTTGGAAAGGCTGACAGGACGGCATCGGCAAATTTCCCCACCCGGCCGGAACCCGCCCAACACGGGCTGCCGCTGTCTTGCGTTACGGTGCCACAGCGCGCGTCATTTCCAGGTTTGCAGAATCGCTGACACCCCTCTATGCGGTGCTTGCTGCGGAGGAGTGGCAGAGTGGTCGAATGCACTGGTCTTGAAAACCAGCGTGCGTGAGAGCGTACCGTGGGTTCGAATCCCACCTCCTCCGCCAAGGCGTTTTTTGTTAAAAGACAACAATTTAGTGATTTCAAGATTCCGCTTATTGACCACATTATTGACCACAAGAAGGCGCAGATAGTCTTGGTGATATTGTTCTGATATTTCGATCTCTGAATTAGATCACGAACGCGGGCCGCCTATGCCAGAAGGCAGATTGATGTCGGTACAATGATATACTTGGTCAAGAGCCGCTTCCTTATCGATTTCGACGTCATCAGTCCGATCCTGTCGGAAGCCCGAGGGCGTCAGCCCGGCCTGCCGGCGTAACTCGTCGATCTTGCTAGCGTGGATGCCTAATCGATTGCCCATCAGGCGGGGTATATAGGTCATGTAAGTTGTATTTCACCTGTTGATAGTTGTTCGCAGCGATGAACTTGAAAAGGGTTCGTCGGAGGTGGGAGGTCAGCAGCCGTTGCTGAGTGCACCTGCAGCAAGTCCTTCAGTGGTACTCTACCACAGATAAGGTTCTCTGCATAATTTTGACGCAAAACGGTTCATCAAGATTTAACACGGCTTACTCGAGGCGGGGCAGATCGATTGTTCGTTGCGCAGGTCACGAACGAGGTCAAAAACGAGCTAGCGCAACCCGAGAAATAATTTTAGCAACCGACCATCAGGTCGCTCTGAGCTAAGGCAGTTGGAAAAGGTTTCGTCCAACGGCAGCTATTTCAACCGACCTTCGCTGCCGGCGAACTCTGCCAGGAAGCTGAAGTCAGCCAGCGTCACCGGCCCACAGTTCAACGAGGTCTACATCGCTACTGTCCGGTTCTTGTTCTTTCGAAAGTTTGTCGACTTGCATGAGCATCGGGATTTCGAAACTGGTTCCGGTAACAACGCAAGCGCCTTGAGGCAGCGTCGGTATCTGTCCTCTCGAAATGCTATCTAGCGTTGAGATGGTATTCTCCAACAGGGCAAGATCTCTGTCGTTCACCAATCGATGTATGAAATAATTGTGCAATTGCGAGACGATTGTAGCGGAGATGTCTGCAGGACGTTGGCTAGCGAGAGTAAGAAATATACCGAACTTTCGACCCTCTTTGATAATCTCTTCGAACAGCTCTAAACGATAGTCCTTCCAGCTCTCTGCTTCACGATTTGATTGCTGCGAGAGTATGTTATGCGCCTCATCAATAACTAGATGAAGTGTCGTAGTAGGAGGGCTTGAAACAACATTTCTGTGCTGCTCATAAAAATGTTTTGCAATTAGAATAGGAAGTATCTTTTTTACGTCTTGCTTGCATTCACGCAACGAAATGACAGTAACTAGCGCACTAGCCTCCTCGTTTGGCCCAACCGCGACAACCTTAGAGAAGTCTCCTTTCAAGCTGTCAATACGACTCAGCAAAGGCTGAATGTGCTCATACTGCGCTGAGCCGGAAAGAACATCTCGAACAATTTGCAATCGTGCTCGAATTTGCAGTTCAGAAAATCCAGAGACCTTAGATAAATTCAACTCATTGATCATCGGCTCAAATGTAGCCTGAAAATAATTTTCGTCGTCGGCTAGGAAGCGCCAAGTCGGAGGCGAGCCAACATGAAAACTATTGGCATCTGCTACACTTCTCAAACCAACCCGCTCAAGCAAGCTTTCCAAGTCAGCCGAATCTGGTAGACTTTTTACCAGTGATTTGACTTGCTCCAAGGCTTCAACACTTGGATCTTTCGAACGGAGTACCCGTCTTAACGTTGCTTGTGCATAGCGTGACAGGCTGTCTTCGATTTGTGCGAACTTGTTCCTCCCAGCTATAATTCGGCGGAGAAAAGGTTTCTGAGTATATGCTGTAGCCTGAAATAGAATGCCTAGAGTGTCGGCGTCCCAAAAGTCGTCATTTAGCAGCGTGAATCGATCTCCGTCCGAGTTTCGAGTCGTCAACCTGATTATTTTCTTGTGTTCGGGTTCCACTAGTTGTCCGCTTGTGTATTCACCGTTGAAATCTAAAAAGACGAACTTGCTGGTATTTCCGATACTGTCCTTTTTGTTGTCGAAAAGAACCGTATGCAGCTTCGTCAGCGTGTTGGATTTACCGCTTCCTGTATTGCCGAAAATTCCCAAATGCGACTTGAATAGTTTTTGCCAAGGAAGAGATACCGGTAAATCTTCTTTCAAGAGTTTACCGATAATATAGCCATCAGCAGATTTGCTCTCAAAAATGCTGCCAACCTGTTGCTCTGACAGAAGTTTAGCAATATCGCCGATTTTGGGTAGGTGCTTAATCCCATCTTTGAAAACGTCGTCCTCAAAATACCCAATCGGACGCAACTTTAACTTTCGTGTGAATAATTTTTCGCTTGCCTCGAGCTCGTAGTTGCGCTCATCTAAATATTCACCTTCTATGGTACAAACAATTTCACGGAAGCCGTGCGAAATGGACACAAATTCCCGTATAGAAATGCCTTTGAACTTTTTGCCATTGAAAAAATGTGTCTCATGGTTTGAGTTCTCAAAGGCTCGAACAGAAACTTCGACGCCCAAAACCGCGACCACCTCGCCAATTTCAATACTCACGACTATTCGCTCGCTGGTTTGGTTGTGAATACTTCATCGTTGAAAGCTGTAAAGTCGAGCAGCCCGTTTACACGTATTAACTCGACATTATCAAAGCCAATAAATTTGTGTACCATCGAGTCTTTCTCTTCGTCGTCAAAGCAGCATACGTACATGTGAAGAGATGGGTTTGAAAGTGAGCGTTTTATCAGGTTCAGGATATGTTCATCCGCGAATGAGAACCCAAATGCGATAAATACAGTGTCAGGCTTTTCGAGCTCGTAGCTTAGCAGTCGCAACATCTGGTAGTAGTGCTCTTCAAAAACAGTTTCATAAAACTTCCATTTCGTGGGATTCACAATCGGAAGAGCTTTGTAAGCTTTTTGGAAAGCTTCGTTTTGTGTAGCAGTGACGTCCGCAGGCGGGTTTAAATCCTTATCCGTTTTGCTATCGTCCAATAAGTCATCGAAAAAGTCTTGATCTACTCTCAGAGGAACGTCTGAAATTCTCTTCTTTGCGCGATCCAGATCATAGGATACCTCAATTTTTTCGCCGTCTTTATGCCAGTAGACACTGCCATGAAGCTCGATAAGGTTTATTTGAGGAACGCTTTTGGAGTGACGATCGAACACCCCGTGGTCTTGAAAGTACCGTCCGAAATTCCGTGCATTCAAGGTGCGCTTGACGAATCCGTCGGTCCCATCATTCAAATGGAAGTCATATGAGCCTCGCCTAAAAAGCGTCTCCGCCGTGTGCGCAATCATGCCATCGTAATTGGTTGTGAAGATGTTGACTCTTTTCTTGTGACTTTTCTTGCTGAGTATCTTCAGTATTGTCTCGAGGAACTGTCGATAGTTTTCAGCCGCTGTAACTTGTTGTGGCGTCATAAACACGTCGCCGGGTTCATACTCAGCGGCCGGGAGAATAACCTCTTGGACATACCAAGAGAAAAGGTGAGCTAAAAAGTCTGGGTCGTCCTCGTACTTGGTCGCCAAAGTTTCGACCGTATGTGCTTCGTCGGTAGCATTCACCTTGACCCGTAGAGCAAGTGTCGGCAGCAAGCCATAAGATGCTCCGGAGCCAAGAAGAAAATTCAAGTTCTTCTCGTAAATATCCGATTTGTTGATTTTTGCCAAAGTGACTCGTCCTTAAGCTGTATTGGGACAGAACAGCACTTTTAAGGAGGGATTGCACGCGTTTTGGTTTCCGCGATGCTAATTGGGGTTTAGGGCGCGAAACCTCGCTCGAAACGCAACAATTTGGCAGAATCACTAAAAGTAACTTTTCAGTCCGGAAACGGAGATCTGTACAACTATTTCTATTAATTAAGTTGCGTAGGTACCGACGGGCGCTGTGAGCTCGATCTTGGGGGGGGGGCGGTACCCCCGTTAGGTACCATGCCGAAGCAATTAGAATTTAGTGCTTTTACGCGGCAATGATCGCGCGCTCACGCGCGAAAACATCAACTCACTGTCACCGTTAAATTTGCTAGGGGGTTGTTATGCCGCCTGAGCCAATATCAGCTAGGTTGAAGGCTGCTGCATCCGAACACGCCCTTCTTCAGGCGACACATTTAGTTAGTCTATCAGCAGCGTTTTTAACGCTCGTAGCAGCCCATTTCTTGCCTCGCGGAGTCGGCACACCTGCCGCATTCAAGGCATCGGCAATCTTCTGGTAGGAAGCACCGTTCTGGCGCATCGGAAAGACGATAGCAGCTACATTACCGGCAGCCGCGTCAGCGGCTTCTTTCCATGCTTTGTTCCGCTTCTTTGTTTTGTCACGGAGGCCGCCTAGCTTCACGCCTCTGGCCTTGGCTGCGGCAAGGGATTGCTTAGTTCTAATGCTGATGAATTCGCGTTCCTGCTCCGCCAAGGCTGCGTAGATATGAAGCTGAAAGTTGTCTGCGGTGGGCATGCTCGCAACCCTTATTTTCAGAGCTTTGTCATCCATTAAAGCAGCTATGTGGCTAACCCGTCGCGAGAGTCTATCGAGCTTTGACACAAGTAATTCTGCGGATTCCTTTTTCGCCAACTCGATGGCCATTGCAAGTTCGGGGCGGTGTGTTTCAGCGCCGCTCAGGACGTCTGTAAATGTTTCCAGAACATCAAAGGGGGTGTCATTATAGTTATCCAAGAACAGCCCGATATCACGGGACTGGGCATCCAGACCAAGGCCTGAGTTGGCTTGGGAATTTGTACTGACTCTCCGGTAGATAACGTACTTACTGACCATAACTGAGCCTTATAAAAATCGACGACGTTCGTTGTGTTCTTTATGTAGCACCAGAATGGAATATTATCGAGTCTTTTCAATAAATTACGATTTTATAATGCTTCCCTAAATGCGCAAACATGGGCCTTTTGGTGTTATGGCTGGTTTAATGCAAACTGTAATATTTGATGAGGTTGCAGTTTATGGAGCGCGTGGTGGCTGGAAGGGTTTTTACCGCGCCTTTTTAGGAGGAAGAGCTTGTGCTAGTTATCTGAGAGGGCACAAGTTGCGGTAGGATAATGAGCGACGCAGAAAAGACGAAAGAAGCTAGATTGAAAGCTATCCGCGCTGTAGAGCGCTCAGGGATGCTGCAGTCGCTAGCTAAGGCGGATGAAGTCATGGGAGCTCATGAAGCGACGGGGGTAGGAACGCTAAAGAGGTCCTATGATAGCAACACGCTAAGCAGTGTGGCTAAAGCGGTGGAAGCGGCGCGGGTTGTTTCGGTCGATCCTAATATTGGTTTGGCCTTGAAAGCTTTTACTGAACGCCATGCACTGTTCAGCCAAACGATACAGAAGTCGATTGCCGCGCAACAGCGCCCGTTTGCTGACTTGTTGGAGCTTCACCGCGAGTCAGCGTCGAGCATTGCCAAGGCAATGGAAACCTATCGCGCGTCGATGCCGAATATCCAAATTGGATCGGTTGTCGCAGGCCTTAATTTTGACCGATATGGCAGTATTTTTAAGCGCGTGAGCGTAGATAGGATTATTGGGACGGAATTTCAGTTAGCGTCGCAGCGTCTTTCCGAACAAATTCGGTCCTTTCACGAAGCCACAATCCCGAAGATTGATTTAGGCCTGACCGCGAACATCGGCGAACTGCTGGCCCGAAGCTTGTCGGCGCAGGAAGCGCTTCTGGACGCACAACGTGCATTTGTAGAAAGCCAACGCGACGCGGGGGCTGCGTCTAAGGCTGAAGCCCGTTTTCATCGGCGCATGGCCTACTTTACCGCCTTAATCTCAATATTAACCTTTTTCTGGATGATTGCCCATGATCTCGAGGAAAGATTCGAGGGTAGCAACGAGGAACGGGCAGATAGGGTGGAACTGGCGCAGATGCGGGAAGCCTTCGTTGTGATGGGCGAGCAATTAGAAGAGCTGCGACAGGTCGAAGAAGAACGCGCCGAAGGTGAAGGCGCAGAAGCGGCTCGGGAAGCGGCAGCGGATGCAGAGTTGGCGGCGATCATGCGTGAGATCGCGGACGGCTTGCGTGATGCGGAAGAGCCACCAGAAGGGGCTTCGCCCTAGCGATTGCGCTTTCATTCCATTGCGTCGAGGGCAGTCAGTCGTGCCTCCCGCTCGGACGTTAAATCTCTTAAGTCCAAATGCATGATCCAGTTGGCCTGCGCTCTTCACACCAACCGTGTATCCATCGCCAAGCTTAACGACAACTGCATGGAGCCGGTCTGTAGATATGTGGGCGTTTCCCGGCACGGACCTCTTCCAGCTTTTCGACCCAGAGAATTTCTGGTGGCGATTAGCGCTGCATCGACATGGCGCGGTCCCGGCCTTCCGCCCGTTTAAAATTTTTTCCATCTACCCAGCGCAATCGCAGCCGTATTCCAGTTGATAAGGTTAACCGGGATGCCTGAGGTGGTCCCAGAAAACTGGACAGTCGGCTAAGGTGTATCCCAAACCTTTGAAGGGATACGAGAATGGCGAAGCGTCGGAATTTTACAGATCAGTTTAAGGCCAAGGTGGCGTTGGAAGCGCTGCGTGGCGACAAGACCGTGCAGGAGATTGCGGCGAAGCACCAGCTTCACCCAAACCAGGTCAGCACTTGGAAGCGGCAGGCTATCGACGGGATGGCCGATGTGTTCTCTGGCGGCAAGCAAAGCGGCCCGACAGAAGCAGAGGTCAAGGAGCTGCATGCCAAGATCGGGAGGTTGGCGGTCGAGAACGATTTTTTGTCCGAAGGGCTGAAGCAGTGAGCCCCGAGGAAAAACGCGCGATGATTATACGGGACCATCCCGAGTTGAGCATCAGCAAGCAATGCAAACTGGTGCGGCTGTCGCGGTCGGCATTCTATTACACGCCGGTCGGGATCGATGCGGACACTCTGGCAATGATGAAAGAGATCGATCGCGTCTTCACCAAATACCCGTTCTTCGGCAGTCGCCAGATCGCGGCCTATCTGCGCCGGGAAGAAATTGCTGTCGGGCGCCATCGCGTCAGAAGGCTGATGGCGAAGATGGGCTTGGAAGCAGTCTACAAACGGCCCAAAACCAGCCAGCCGCATCCCCAGCATCCGGTCTATCCCTACCTGCTTCGAAGCTTGCAGATCGAGCGTCCGAACCAGGTCTGGTGTGCCGACATCACCTTCGTGCCGGTTCGCAACGGGTTCCTCTACCTCGTGGCGATCATGGACTGGGCGTCGCGCAAAGTCCTGAGCTGGAGGCTGTCGAACACGATGCACGCAGACTTCTGCGTGGAGGCTTTGCAGGAGGCAATCGTCAAATACGGCCCGCCCGAGATATGCAACACGGATCAAGGATCGCAGTTCACCGGATCGGCGTGGATCACGACGCTGACCGCGGCAGGCGCGCGCATCTCGATGGATGGGCGGGGCCGCTACCTCGACAACATCTTCATCGAACGGTTGTGGCGGAGCCTGAAGCAGGAGGCGATCTATCTCCAAGAGATCAGCGATGGCTTCCAGGCCCGGCGCGTCATCAAGGGCTGGATGACATTCTACAACACCGAGCGGCCCCATTCTGCGCTTGATCGGTTAACGCCCGACGACGCATATTGGGCCGGATTGGAAGAGCAAAAAGCAGCATGAAACCTAAACCCGATACACCTTAGAAACGCTGCAAACCTGTCCGAAAAGGTGGGACCACTTCAGCCCCATCACATACAAATATCGGATAGTCTGCTTATCATACATTTCACGTGTCGTATTCCTCGCGTTGATCTTGGAGATCCAGCATGTCGGCGCAGGCCCGGCCCTCGTACGGGACTTTCGTGTGCGACCTTTTTCCTCATGATTTCTACGTTCTTCCGTCGTTCTTATTTGCTCTACAATGCTGGAGGAGATTCTATCAGAAATGTATGCGATAGATGAAAGAACCATGCGAGACGGGGTATCGGTTCACCTATGGGAAAAGGGCAATTGGGCGCAAACGATGTTTGACTACATTGTTAAGCCACCACGATAGGTTGAATAAAAATGGAGGGCGTTATGCCGTCGCAAAATCACGAGATTTTTAGTAGTGGGACAATGTTATGGCTGACCTTAAAGAAGCCCACGAAACCTATTGGAACGCCCTCAAGCATGACAACGCAAACCTGAATTTGGTGCGACGTGATTGGGAGAAAGGCAGAAATCCTACAACGAAATTGCCAGCCAAATCGGATGGCAGCCCATACGCGCCGTTTAGAAATCCGTCGCGCCCCCAAACCCCCAACAATCCCCAACCCTTCCGGGGGCTTGGCGGCCCTTGTTTTATTAAGTGAAGTGACTTTACCCCCCAACCCCCAAGGATTCTTACCAGAAATAAATAGAACCATGACATACACACCAATAGTTCTTCTCGGTGAGTGGGTGTGTGTGTCTCGTCATAATTCCCCGTGAGTGTTAGAAATCTTGGGGGTTTGCGGGGAAGGGCGTTTAGGCCAACTATAGCTGGAAAAAAACGCCCCCATGCCTTTGGGGGCGTAGTGGGGCAAATCCCACTAACGCGGGGGTTCAATCACCCCGCAAAACCCGGTCCACGTTGTTCCCCAGCACCTCAGGCGGGAAATGCCACCAACGAGAGTTGGGCGAACTGCCAACCTTGCCCTGCTTTTCGATCAGGTCCACGGCAAAAAGCCGCTTGACCATACCCGGAACGTCAGAGTCGTCTGCATTGTTCTTGTTCCCGTGCCTTTCGATGTACGTCTTGAAAGCCGCCATGTGGACGCGGAGGCCGGGGTGCCCCGCGACCGCGTCCGACACAAAGGTCTCGGGCATTCCGTCGACGGTCAACGTGACCTCACCAGCGCGAAGTACGTCCAGCAACTTCCGCTGAGCGGCGCGCATTGAATTGTATCCCATGACCCTCCGTTCCGGCGTCTCGGGAGCCGTGCGCACGTCCGACCAAGTATGTCCGGCTGAGGCCGGATTATAACGTTCAAGATAGGCCAGAAGAGCCGCCATTTCCTCGCTATCAATCGCCAAAGTCAGGTTGTCGAAATAATCTACATCACCCTTCTCAACATCAGAAAAACGCAGCACGAAGTACCGCCGTTCTGATCCGTTCATTTCTATGAGCACCGGCACCGCCTCGTTGGAATCGAAATAGAAGCGAGTGAACGACGGCATGGTAACAAGGCTGTAGCCTTTCATTTCAACTTGAATGTCTCGCGCGTCTACAAGCGCCTTCAAAGTGCTGGACACCTTGGGGTTGGCCCCAAAAACAGCTTCACTAACCTGTACCAGCACACACTTGCTCAGGTGCTCACCCGCAAACTGCCCGATCACATGACTTTCATTTTCAAGTTGCTTGAAATGCGGTGCGGCAAGCTTTGACAGCAGTGCCCCGAAGCGCCCCTTGCCGATACCGCCCTTGCCGATCCCGATGACCCCGGTCCCAGGCTTTTCGCCGGGACGTTGGACCAGATGGCTCATCCAGAGCAACAGCCAGCTAAGCTTTTCCTCGCTGCCGTCGCACACAATCCGCAACAAGAAATCGAAGAGCATTGGAAAATCGCGCTCGTCGCCATACTTTCCGGGTACGGCCTTTAGCTTCCGACCCTGATACATATTGAAATCGTTTGTACCCGGCACCGTCGGAGGTGGTGCAAAAACCAGCCCGCTCTTGCGCTTGGCATTATCAAGGAAGGTCGCAGCAGGGTTCACCATCTTGTCACCTTCCATGATCTGCCGATCAAGGTGCAGGTTCAGAAAGTCCTCCTTCCGGTAGAGAGAAATTGTGGCGTCATAATCCGAATTAAAGGCGCTTAAGTCTGGCTTCCGTAAAATGCGAAAATGACCAGCAAGATCTACGGGTGCAAAGCGATGCGCCAAGGTCGCCAACGCGGTTCCCATGGTGTTCCCAAGTGGTTCGGCAGGGTCCAAAGACACATTGTCAGGCACACCGCTATCCAGTGCCGCGATATAACCTTCCTGCCGCTCTACCGCCTTATCAGCAGAAAAATCTGCCTTTTCTACGTTTAGAAGTTCACGACCACGCTTTTCCACGCGCTTACGCGCGTTTGCATCGAGATGCTCCTTCACCAGCTCGCCCCACTTGGCAACAGCTTCGCGACGTTCACCCGCCTTGACGATCCCTGCGAAGATCGCGGCTAAGTGTTCTGCCCCTGCGTTGGCGGGCAGGGCGTTGAACGCCCGCGCTACGGATAAAGGGGTCTTTAGCCATCCAAGCTTAATCTCTTCATCGACGTAAACTCTCTGGTCGACTGTAACCGCCGAGCCGTCGACCTCAGTCGGATAGAACATTTCGTCACACAGAATGGCAGTGAACGCCTCCCCTTCCGGCAGAGTGATTTGTTCTTCGATGAGGCGTAAAAAATCGCAAGTGTAGAGGCCAGAGCAATGGTTATGATGGCAATAGATAATTGCGCTCTCGTCTGCGTCTTCGCCCGGAGCAGCCCTTGCCATATCTTCCCCGGACGTATGCGCGCCCGCGTTCGGGCAAAGAATATCGACGCCGCGCCCTGCATCGCCCCGAACATCCCAGCCGAGCATTTCCAAAAATGATGAGAGGTCAAAATACTCGCCGTGATCGGCCGCCCATGCCAGCAGGTCGAAGCCATCGGATAGCCGGGCGGGGTCACCACGTGCCGCGTCATTGCCTGCCTTGATACCGGAGGGGCCCCGGCGCATGTGAGTGCTCACATCCCCTGCGGGCATGTCATCCAGCGTCACGCCACGACCAGCAAGGATGTAGTGCTTAAACTCAGCGCCAAAGGGACGGGCGGGTGCGTGCATCATCTGTGACGGTAGCGAACCGCGCGAGTCGATTTCTCCGCCCGCAGGAATGAGCATTTCGAGGAATCCGAAGTAACGGCTCAGCCATTCAGCCTTGCGGGTTTCCCAGCCCTCCGGATCAGCATCACGATTACCGAGTTCAAAAGGTTCTGTAAGAGGCAGGATGATGCGAAACCGATCACTTCCGGGCCCGCCCTTGGTGGTGTGAGAATGGGTCGTGTAAATCACGGCAAACAAGCCCAATTCCCGCAAGCGGGGAACTACCTGTTCTACTGTGCACCCGCCGTCAATATCAGCTACCACCGCCCGTATATTCAGAATCTTCTTTTCCAGCTTGTAGCATAATTCTACGCCATTCCGGCGCTTACGCGCCCGCTGACTTTCAGCGAAAAACAGGGCATTCCCGCCCTTGTGCTCCTGTGCCGGGTGCCGCGAAAGGAAGGTATCAATTGCCTCCTTCCAAGACTGTTCATGGCGCTCCCAGTTGCTTCCAAAGGTGTACGGCGCGGTGTCAGTCGTCCCTACTACAACGGGCATGTTTAGAAGCGCATCGCATTCAGACAAGCTACCGACTACTGTTGCATCATTGATGCGTGTGAGCACTGGTCGGGTTAGGTGGATTACATTTCCCTCGTTGGTCGGATTATATAGCCAAAGTGGCGGCTCTGTACGTTCGGGGGGGTCTGTCTCCCAACCATAGTGCTCTTCAGCATAACTTGTTAATTCAGTATCGGTCAGCTCTAGTCCGGCTTCTGCAAACGGGTTTCCGATACCTAGTTCATTCGTTTCCTTCAAAAAATCTTCCACTTATTTCTCCTTCATAGTTAGTTGATTTTCATATTGCGTTCCTTTTGGTTTCGCCGCCGCCCAATGGGCGACTTGCGCTTTTGTTCATCATAGTTGGATGGTCCCACGCGCGGATCTCGCATACTATGGATACCGGCCAATGAGACCTTAGATCAGCTCGCGGAACTCGGGAATTCGGGAAAATCTGATCTACGGAAGTCGGCTGCGGTCTCCGTGACCCTGACGCCAAGTCGAACCGCGCGTTCCATGAGTAGCTCCGCAGCATGGGGCTTATCTTCTTCGAGAAGAGTTGTTAGCTCATCTGAAATATCAGAGAGTTGCTTACAGAAGTTTATAACGCTCCAGAGGGCGCTTATGGACCGTGCAGTGCCATCGTTCTCTGTCATCACGCTGCATCCTCAGTCAGCTTGGTAACCTTAGCCGATAACCGCACCAGCTCATCGGCGGTGTCGGATGTAAGTGGCATCAAACCGATTTGAGCCATTCGATCTGTCAAGTTTACAATCGCGTTTTCCCTGTGCTCGCGATTGAAATCGTCATAGTTTGTCATTCGTGTATCTCCTTATTCCAGTGGGCTTGATGTCACTGAACTTGAGGAGGCTTTCGACCAAAGTCAAACTTAACTTATTGATTTTATGTTACTTTAGTTGACGCTTGATGTCACTAAAAATGACATTTTCCAAAATAGCACATCTGTTAACACGGCTCGCGTCACCTAAGCGCCAAGCTCACAATCAAAACTTTCCGGAAGCGGTATGTCATTGAAAATGACACTTTCCCAAAATAGCATATCTTGCTTTATGATTGACGTTGCGTCACTTTGTCCCCAGCGCTACGCTAGGTGACTTTGAATTGGGGGGATCGCCCCCATAATTTCCTTCAGATTGTTAGCGAGAACTGGTGGATAAGAAAAATTCCCAAGCTCTGCGGCACCGCCCCCGACACTCCAAGTGATAGGGTCAGGGGCGAAACCCGCACAGCGAAGAACATTACGGGCAAGTCTACCGTCCCCGCCCATCACCTTTACCAGCCAGTGCAGCGAAATCCTTAGACCACGGCCGTTGGACTTGCTTGCTTCATCTCGCAGGAGGTCGGCAAGGTCGTTGATTATGTCGTTGTCGTGCATTTTTAATCCTCATGTATTTCGTGTCCCACTGGGTAGGAGATAAACCCAGCGGGACATCTACGGCAGGCCGGGGAGCACCTGCCGCAATCTGGCTAAAGTCCTTCGCGGGACAAAGTCGCCGCGATGGCGTTTTCTATGGTTCTGGTGCTTGCCCTGAATGATAAATACGATGGGAACGCTTCTCGGGCTGCCCGCCAAAGCATCTTCCGGCGCTGCATTCGGCGGATAGCTAAATTGTGCGCAACTTTGTTGAATCGATTACGGTGCAACGTCGAGCCTCTCGAGCGTTGCACCGCCCTTATGGCGATAAATCCACGCCACTATTTCGGCCCTTATGCTGCGCTCTTCTGCTGTCTGTTGTTGGTCGGTCATAGCACGCCTCAGATGGGCTACATTTAGCCATCTTCGGTCTCGCGATTTCTTGCGGGTCTTCTGCAATTTCGTCAGAGGTGGTGGCAACGGTCCGCCCGCAAATATCGAGCTATCAGGGTCAATATCGTGCATCATCATCTGCTTTGTGCGCTAGAGCGCGAATAGAGTTTCGCTTTCGCTCCTCTGGCGTTAGGCTTACTTTGGCCTGTGACCGACTGAAACGGCGTAAAAGGGTCTGATACTCGTATTCTGTCAGAACTCTTTTGGGGAAAAGGATGCATTGAAACCCGACCCCGTGACGTCGGAAAAATGTTTTCCAGTTACTATTCTGAGCGCGAACAGCATTTTCAATCTTTATGAGAGAGATCATTAAAGCAGCCCCCACTTACGGGCCAGCGCGAGCTTGGTGGCAGGGCTGTTCACCTCCTTTATGAAGTCGAGGCGCTCGTTTGCCGATATGTTGAAGGCTTCGGTGGGCGGGGTCGCTATACCGAGGTCGCGCGCCTGTGATAAACAACGTGCGGCATTATCGGTCCAGCGACTTGCCGTGACCTCAAACTTGCTCCGGTTCAAATCTGCGACCGCTGCGGTTAGAGCGTCTACGTCGCCTGCTGCGATTGCTGTTTTGCGGGCTGCGTCGGAAAGGGCGGGAAGGGCCAGCACTTCGGCCCTGAATTCGTCTTCGTCCAGTGGGGCACCAAGCGCGGCGGTGCGGGCAGAACGAAGGTTCAGGACATCGTCCGCTTCAATTGAAACGCCATGTCTGGCGGCATCGGTTACGGTGCGCTCTACCAGCGCGGCCCAGCGGTCCCGGACGGCCTTGGAGCCTTCCAAGATGGATAGGAAATTGGTGTGATCGCCCATGCTATGCTACCTCCTTCAAAGTAGCGTGATTATCGAGCGCCGCACAATTGTTCGAAACGGCGAAGCCTGCGGCAATGTTATGCGCATCGGGCGGAGTGCCGCCGGTCAGCACCCATACCAAAACCGGCGGGCACAAAGCGAACAGTTCACGGAGGGGCGAAAGGTTTCGCACGATGGTCGGTGCGCAAATGCGGCTATCGCCCACGCCCATAACGAAAGCATTCTGAGCGGCCCGTAGTCGGCCGCGATTAGCTTCGGTTGGAAGCCAGTCTGAAAATTCGCGCGCCAATGGTATGCTTTCAGGCTCTAGGTACAGGTCAGGCCCGAACAAGTCGCAGGCGGACCCGGTAAGCGCCTTGACCGCCCCGGCTTCCAATTCCTTGGCCTTCAAAGTTTGCACGGCGGCGGCGAGGTGGTAATAGCGCCTTCCACGCTCGTGTGGCCGGATGTGGTAAGCGGTTCTAGTTAATCGCCGGGATGCGGTCGCTTCCGAAACGCCGGTTGCGGCGGCATAAGACGCAATAGTGATATACACTGAATTTCCTCTTCTATGTGGAATTTTCATCACCCAAATATTTGGGGTTGACAAATGTATATCACAATTTGAGGTCAGAGTCACGAATCGCTTCAAAAAGGGTCACGAGATGCAGGTGGAAAGTTAGCTGAGGTTTAACTAGAACAAAGAAATTCCCGCTCGCGGAGCTTGCCGCACTTCTAATGGCACGCTTAAATGCAGGCCATTCGCTCGACATGCCGCCGCTTCTCTTCCAGCCAGTCTGCATCGACGCCGTAGCGTCCCGCATGCGGGTTGTCGTCGGCATGGCCCATAAGCGCATTGCGCACATGCTCAGGCATCCCTGTGCGCCGAGACTCCGCTGCCCATGAGTGTCGCAAGCTGTAGAGAACTTTGCGTGGTTCATCTGGGGAGATCTGTTTTCTTAGATTGTCGGTCCATTCCCGCGACAGCGGGCGAGCGTATCTGCCCTTGATTTCTAGTTTCCCAGCACTCTCTGCCTCTTTCAGTTCCTTAGGTGTCGGTTCCGGCGCAAAGGAAGGGAAGAGCAGGGCGCTATTGTTACGTCTTAAGTGCTCCAACAGGGCAGGCAATAACCGAGAGTGGATGGGTAGCGTCCTAATGCTTCGTTCGTTCTTGGTTTGACGTGCGCGGGCGTCATCGTCGGCTTCTTCGTTGGTAATGCGTATCGCGCCAGTGGACAGGTCGATATCTTCCCGCCTAAGTTGGCAAACCTCTTCAGGCCGAGCGCCTGTCCAGACCAGACACTGGAGGGCGGTTGCTAGGTCTTCTTTGCGTCCCGGTTGCTTGCTATTGCGGCGTCCATTCCAAAGGGTGGTCGATACGCTGACAAGCTTCTTGATCTCTTCCGGGGTAAAACTCTTCCAACTGCGTGAAGCCTTGGGGCGATGGTCTGCGGGCGGTTCGACACCCGTCGCTGGATTGTAGTCTATTTCATCAACCGACGTTGCAAAGGCTAGTAATGCCCGTACTGAGTCCAACCGTTTGGTGATAGAGGTGGGTGACAGTGGTGCACCTCGATAGGTAAAGGTCTGCGCATGTTCAACGTATTGAATGACATGACGCTTGGTGATTTCGGATAAGTAAAGCTCACCACCAACACCGGCGTGTAGTTCTGTGAACTCGCGGGCATACTGGACATGTTTCTTCCACGTCGCAGGCGTCTGCTTTTTAAGTCCACGCCACCGGGGCAGGATCGACAAGACAGTCTCTCCGCTGACGCGGGTCGCTGCTTCTATCTTACCCGCTGCACGTTCTGCTTTCAGGTCGGCAAGCTCTGCCTGTTCCGATGTCTTTGCCCCCTGATAGGCGTCCATCTGCTGTTGCAGTTCAATCTGCGCTGCCGCTTCCTCTTGAGATACCACGAAGAAGCCATCTATTTCTGCTGCGCGTCGCTGCGCTGGATCATCTGTCACGGCGTATCTGGTGGTCTCAATAATGCGCCCATCCCGGAAGAAGCGTGCTGGAACCGGGGTAGGAGCGCCGGGTGGTAGGTCGTCCGAGGATAGGTCTATGCGCATCGCCACCGCGTCAGCGCCGAGACTTCTAGCCTCGTCGACATCAACAGTTTGTGCCATTCGCATCTGGCGATTGTGACGGTCGGCGATACCTTGAGCTTCGGTTGCTCGTTCGGTGTCGCTCTGTCCTTCAAGGGCGATCATCCATACCTTCTTGGTGAATAGATCATGGAACTGCGCTGGGATCATCCGGCGGTAATAATACCGCCCTCTACGCTGCGTGATATAGTTGCCCCTGCGTGGTCGGAAGCGCATGTACGAATTCCCTAATTGACCAGGTTATTGACCACGTTGTTGACCACATATCAAGCCCATAATAGGATAGAGGCACATCGTCAAATTTATAAAATAATATAAAATCAAAGGTTTGAGGATTCCTTCCTAAGGGAGATGTGACATTCGTGTCACACGTGAGTCTGAATCCCACCTCCTCCGCCAATATCCCACCTCTCCAATACGCCTCTCCCCAATTCCGCGCCTGTCGTGGAACCGTCACCTTTGCGTTACGCGGCTGTTACCAGAATCGCGGATCAGGGGCCGTCTTTAACGGAGAGCCCTAATGAAACACCCTATTCTTCCCCTTGCCCTGTCCCTTCTGGCCGTCCCCGCTGTCGCGCAAGAGACGTTTGATGCCACGCTTGCGGGCCATGCCTACCTGCCTGCGCTGAGCCTTGTCGCGCCACCTGCGGATGCGCCGAAGGATGCGTGGATCAGTGGTAAATTCACTGGTGGCGCGCGCAATGGCGTGCCGATGTCGGTGCCAGGCGATACGGGCGGGCTGCATGGTAAACGGCTGACGGGGCTGAACCTGCCCTTCATTGGCCAGCCGTTGCAGGGGTTTTCCGGTTTCGCGATGAACCGTGCCGAGGACGGGTCGGTCTATGTGCTGACGGACAACGGCTTTGGCTCCAAGGCGAACAGCCCCGATACACTGTTGTTCTTCAGCCGGATGGACGCTGATTTCGACACAGGTGAGGTCGAGATCAAGGAAACGGTTTTTCTGCATGATCCCGATTTCAAAGTGCCCTTCCGCATTTCCTATGGCGGGACCGACAGCCGCTATCTGACCGGCGCGGATTTCGATCTGGAGAGCATCCAGCGCGTTGGCGACAGCATCTGGATCGGCGAGGAGTTCGGCCCCTATCTGATCGAGGCCACATTGGACGGGCGGATCAAGGGCGTCTATCCGACGATGGTGGATGGTGTTCAACTGAAAGGGCCGGATACGCCCGGTATCTCGGCCACATCGGTGAAGGGGACGGATTGGACGGTGCCACGCTCGGGCGGGTACGAGGGCATGGCGCTGCAGCCTGAAACGGGTTTGCTGTGGGCCATGCTCGAGAAACCACTGCTGGCCGCGAGCGGCGAGAACGAAGGTGATTTCCTGCGCGTCATGGCCTTTGACCCCGAGGCACGCGACTGGACGGGCGAGGGCTTCAAGTTCAAGCTGGCCGAAGGGGCCACGGCGGTCGGTGACTTCAACTTCATCGACGAGACCCGCGCGCTGGTGATCGAGCGTGACAATGGCGAGGGCGAGCCTTCGTTGAAATGCGCCGGTGACCCGCAGGCAGATTGTTTCCCGAACCCCGCGATGGTCAAGCATGTGGTTCTGATCGATACCGCCGATGTGGATGCCGAGGGCTATGTGCGCCGCATTGGTCAGATCGACCTGATGAACATCGCCGACCCCGAGGGTAAGGCCCGCATCGAAACCGATGGCGGCGAGGCAGGGCGGTTCAGCCTGCCGTTCTTCACCATCGAGGACGTGATGCGGGTGGACGAGACGCACATCATGGTCGCCGTGGACAACAACCTGCCGTTCTCATCCGGGCGCAAGCTGGATGCCGCTGCGGATAACGAAGTGGTGCTGCTGAGCGTGCCCGAACTGCTGGCCGCGCAGTAACCCGACGCGCCCCTGTCGCAAAGGATGCCGAGGGGGCGTTTCACACCCTAGACACACCCTAGGCCCCGCCATTGCCCGCGCATCCCAACCTTTGGGAAGATGCCGGTTGATGTGCGGGGCTTTGCCGTGTCAGAAAAAGCGAGCGCTCGCCTGATGGCATCGCCGTTCCCTGACACCCGCTCCTTGGGACAGGGCACAGGGATGGTACGGTGGGCCTTGGCAAAAGGATCTTCTTCATGGCGTTTCAGATCGGCATTGGCCCGAATAATCGCAAATCCGCCTATTTCGATGCGACTGTCGCAGACGGCGTGGCTTGTTTCTCGGTCTATAATCACATGTTCATACCAGCGCATTATGGCGACCCCGAGGGGGAATATGACGCGCTGATGAACGGTGTGGCCATGTGGGATGT
This sequence comes from Sulfitobacter sp. EE-36, assembly GCF_000152605.1. Classification (NCBI taxonomy): domain Bacteria; kingdom Pseudomonadati; phylum Pseudomonadota; class Alphaproteobacteria; order Rhodobacterales; family Roseobacteraceae; genus Sulfitobacter; species Sulfitobacter sp. EE-36. The sequence continues at coordinate 2,032,333 of NZ_CH959310.1, forward strand.
CGCAGCGCAACGGCAGGTCGAACTGTCCGGGCCGGATGCGGCGCGGCTGATCCAGTATCTGACCACGCGCGATATGTCGAAAACCCGGATCGGGCAGGGGCGCTATGTGCCCATGTGCGACCATCAGGGGCGGCTTATCAACGACCCCGTGCTGCTCATGCTGGCGCAGGATCGATATTGGCTGTCGATTGCGGACAGTGACATCGCCCTATGGGCCAGCGCCATCGCGGTAGAGCGCGGGTGGGACGTGACCGTGGCTGAGCCAGACGTCTCCCCGCTGGCGGTTCAGGGCCCCAAGGCCGAGGCGGTGATCACCGCGTTGTTCGGCGACTGGGTGCGCGATCTGAGGTATTTTGGCTTCAAGCAAACGCAGTTGGGGGATATCCCGCTGGTGCTGGCGCGGTCGGGCTGGTCGAAACAGGGCGGCTTCGAACTGTATCTCCAGGACAGCAGCCGCGGGGGGGAGCTATGGGCAATGGTAAAGGCCGCAGGCGCGCCCTTTGGTATCCGCCCCGGTGCGCCCAATAACGTCGAACGGATCGAAAGCGGGCTGGTGTCCTATGGTGCGGATGGTCGTCTTCAGACCAACCCCTGCACCCCGTATGACATCGGCCTGGGCAAGCTGGTCGATCTTGAAACCCCCGACGATTTTATCGGGAAAGAGGCGCTGCGCCGTATTGCCGATGAAGGCGCGCAACGGGAAAGGTCAGGCTTTGTCATCGCGGGCGCGCCACTGACGGGGGCGGCACATTCGATTTCCGTGCTGGACGATAAAGGCCAGCCGCGCGGCGTGCTTAGCGATTACGTCTATTCCAAACGTTTCGAGGCCAATATCGGCGTCGGGATGATCGCATCGGATGCAAAGCAAGCGTCGCTCCACGTCGTCATTGGGGACGAGGCCCGCAACGTAACCCTGCGCAGCCTGCCATTTGAAAGCTGACCTTAGACGGTGGTCCCGCCGTTATGGCAGGATCACCCGCACGCCGGGAATTTCCTGAATGCGCGCAACGTCTTCGTCGTAAACCTCGGTCATCTCTTCGACCAGCTCTTCGGTCCAGCTGGGCATGTCCAGTTCTTCCTCAAGCGCGTCGTCGATCACGTATTTGTCCAGAAACGCCGCGATCACACGCGGGTGCTCTGCCGTTGTCATCTCGGGATGGGAGGCGAGATAGGATTTGAACCGTTTCATGCCTTCGGGGCGCATGATCGTTTCCAGCAGGTCGAATTCCCCGTCCAGTGGTGCCATCGTGGGCAGGCCCGCCATCTCGCGCATGATCTGCCCCCAGATCAGGGGGGCGTCTTCGTTGCACCATACGGTCACGGGAATCTCGGGCGCAGAATCACGTAGCAGCGCCAGCGTGTCGGACCAACGCACATCCAGCGGATCCTTGTCGCCCCAGAACTGCGGCGGAGATTTATCGGCCGACACATCATAGAGCACCGGCAGCAGGGTCGCGGGATTGCGGATGCCCATGAAAATCTGCAGTTCGTCCTCGGGGAAAAGCTGCGCCATGCGCATCATCCGCACAGGCGCTGCGGGATAAAGCATCCCTTCAACAACCGCCGTCGCAGGGGTGCGAAAGAAGTTAGCGTCGGAAAAGATCACCCGATCCGCGTCAGAGTCTCCCATGACCGCGTCCAGCAAGACATCCCGCGCCCCGTCCGAGGCGGATGTTTTATACATCGCATTCAACGTATCGCGAAACAAACCACGATAGGTTGCGGGGCTCGGCACATGGGTGCCCGCCTGCGTCAAAAGATCGTGGTTCGACTGGAGGCTCTTCAGCAGCCTGTCTTCTTCGGTGTAATGGGCACCTGTGTGCAAAATCAACTGCATGAACGTCTTCTCACCCTTACTGATACCGGCTTTCCAATAGCCTTTCCTGCGACTTGTGTAAAACTGCAAAAAATTGACATTTCCCCTCTTGCACGGCCCGCAGCAATCTCTTAAACGCTCCCTCAGTGCCCCTATAGCTCAGCTGGTAGAGCAACTGATTTGTAATCAGTAGGTCCGCGGTTCGAGTCCGTGTGGGGGCACCACTTAAACACCAGTCAAACACCGGCAAAATAAGATGCTTCCTCAATTACTTGAGGTGCATTCTTAAACTTCGGTTGGGTTTGATTATAGTTAGAACGTATCATGAACCTTGTAACGAAACGGTCATTACAAGGACATGGTATGCCGCAGATTAAGTTCACGGATTCGACGCTCAAGTCGCTGTCCACAACCAAGACAACATGGTTCTCAGATCCGTCCTGCAAGGGGTTACGCCTCTGCGTGACCAAGAGCGGCGTTAAAACTTGGTACGTAACCAAGTGGGATTCTGGCGCGCAAAAAACGCGGTCGGTCAAGCTGGCGCAGTGGGCGAGCAAGGGCGCGCATTGCGCTTGGGCCAAGAAGCAGATGGGGGCAACGCTGCTCGATATCCACGGGGGCAATGTGCTCACAAAGGATGAGCGCGAAACTCAGAAGGCGGTTCTTGGTATCCCGACGTTTGCCGAGGCGCTGGAGCAGTACATCGAACACCGCACCAGTGAACGGGCGTCGGGCAAGGCTCCGATGGTCGAGAAAACCGCCAAGGATTACCGCAACACATTCAAGCTGCGTTTCGCGCGCTGGGCAGATGTTCACGTAGACGAACTGCCGATCCTTGAGATCAATCAGTACCTGAATGCTCTGCAATTGACGCGCCCGCATGGCGCGCGCACGGCATCTGTTCTGGCTGGGGCAGTGGTTCGTTTCGTCAATCGGCTTTGCGCCTTGGCGCTGCCGATTCCATCGCTCTTGGACAACACCACGATCAAGAGCCGCGTCGAAACCGGCAAACTTGATCTGTCCATGCCTTGGGCGGATCGCTGGGCCGAGATTGAGCAGATACCGAACGAGCATATCCGTCTTTGGTGGATGCTGACTTGGTACACGGGGTTTCGTCAGGAGACGTTCCGCGCCCTTACGTGGGATCAGGTTGATCTTAAGAACGGGGCAATCACGTTCCGGCGCAGTAAGCATACCTATGACCGCAGGATCGCCGTGTCAGATGATGCGGTGCGGATGCTCAAACGGCTTAAAAGGATCAGGTACGAGGATTGCGATTGGGTGTTTCCGTCTCGGCGCATCATCGGAGACAAGCGTAAACACCTCGGCCAGATGGATGGGCTCGAAATGACCAACCCCGGCGACCTGCGGCATTTCTGGATGACAGCGGCGCGTGAGGTTTGTCCGCGCCATGTGCACCGCTGGCTCGCCCAGCAGACGCTGACAGACAATGACCTGCGTATGCTCGGGCATTATGGCGAGCCGAGCTTTGATGAGCAGAAGCGCGGCGCTGACGCGATTGCTGAGGCGATCAATAAGCAACTTGAGGATGCACCTTGCAATGTTGTTGAAATTGGTCGGAAGCACGCCTAAGTTGAATTCACTTACCTACTCGCCTTGGTAGCCTATTCAAGGCCGGTAGATCGCGCCGAACTGCCCTAGCATTGCGACTAGGGATACGGAGGGAGGAAGTACGCGCGGTCACGTGGGTTTCATCTAAACCATGGAGCACACATGACCATCGAAGAGATTGGTCAGCAGTTGGCTGACCTGCGCGTGGATATGATCCGCGCAAACCCACCCCAAGTAATGAATCCAGAAGAAGCGGCGACGTTTCTTGGCGTCACAACGGAAACGCTGTTCCGCTGGCGCAAAGACGCCTTTGGTCCGCCTTACTCGCAACCGACAAGCCGGGTAGTTCGCTACCTGCGTGATGATGTGGTCGCATGGATGAGGGAGCAGAGCTGATGCCAATAAAAGAGAGATTTGATCGGTATGGCGAAGTTGTAGAACTCGAACGATTTGTTGATGCAAAGGCGCTGCTTGGCTTCAATAGCTCAACAAAGCGCATCGTCGATCTCTGCAACAAGGACTTTGAAGATGACCCGTTCGACGAAGCCAAGAACTATAGCACGTGGCATCGCGCGCTTGATGGGCAGGAGGTTTGGAACGGCATCGTTCGCGCCCTCGAAAGCCTATATGATCACCAGCGAGATCGTCCGTGGGAATATCTGCCTGAAGCGCCACCCGAGGAAAACCTGCACCAGTGGATGAAATCACTCCGGTCGGCAGATTGGTGGATGGAGGCGCTGCAACCCGAGGCGTCACCTTCGGCGTTCCGTGCATGGTTTTCAAACAGACCTATGGGTAAGAAGAAAGTTGCTGACGTTCATGAGCGAGTGAATGCATGGTGGGCAAAGCTGCAAGAGCAGGTCGCTCTTGCCCGTCGATACACTTTCGCGACTGAACGTGAACGACAGAGCCAACAAGGTGGTCGTTCGCATCTTCACACGTGGGACACTTGGTGCAAGGACCGGCTTGAGGAAGGCTTATCAGCAGATCAGGTTCGCGACATGATGGTCGACGAGTGCCTGTTAGTTGAAATGCACAGCTTGGAATTGCTCGACTTCGCTATCCCCAATGCTCTGCGGAAATCAAAAGGCGTTGAAAAACACCGCGACTATTTCGTGCAGCAAGCGCACGCGCATTTCGGCAAACTGCTTGAGAGCGGCTTTCCAAGGGCTATCCCACGTAAGCCGCCAGAGTTCGATCCAGGACCAGCAATCTCCGAACACCAGTGGGGTGACCGGAGGCAAGAACGCTGTTCAAAAGATATGAACGTTCCTTTGTACAACATCTGGTATCGCGAAAGCGAGACGCGCTGGTGGAATGCTGACACACGCGAGATTGAATCTGCTACAGAAATTGTTGCCGTGTCTCAGGATGGTCAGAATTGGCGCGATCCGAACGAACGTGAAAAGCAGGGCTGGGACTCGGGTGATTATTGGTTCGCCTATGCCTTCGAAGTAGCTCGTACCACTGGGCGAGATGTGGACATCCGCAATTCTTATGAGCGTGAGCGAGATGAATTGTTGGATGAACGCCGGGGCGCAAGACATCGCTATGAGTACTCAGCACCCGGCTCTGAACATGAGGCGAAAGCGAAGGCTGATCTCGACCGTATCGAAGCCGAGATCAGCAATTTGCATCTACGCGAGTAGTTCACGCAGCACATTATTGCGCTCCTGCATCAACCTGCAGTAGGGGCGCAACGCAACAGCAATTGTCGCTGGCGTGAAACCACGTGCCTGCAAATCGCGGGCGCGTTCCATTGCGGTTTGGGGCAAGTTGTTTTCGGTGGGTTCGAAGTCAAAGGGCATCGGATCGGGTCACTCCGTTCATTGGGTTGATGCTGGGCATCATATCGCCAGAAAGGGCGTTATCTAACTTGGGATGTGGGTGGATATAACCGAGTTATAGGTGCCAGTGTGCAGTGTCTCGGGACTGCAAACACTGCGTCTATTACCATCGCGCGCACGCATGTGCATAAAAAAATGATGATGAGATTTTGTGAAAGTGACCGTAAAATCTCATCATCATTTTTTTATGTACGCGTGTGCGCGCACGTTCTACTGCGGTCACGCAGGTTTTTCTGTCCCTGACTCCCGGAAGATATCCGTCATCTGCGCACAATTGCTTACAGCAAGTGATGGTTTATCAGTTGGTCCAACCACCCAACCTTTTGAACTAAAAGCACAATCCTGCTCGCAATCCTTGTGACAATCCTTGTAACGCCGGATTCGACTGGTTTATCGCGGTCAACCACCGCGACCACCCCTTTTCTCTGAGCGATCCTGACCCGCCCCCACGAAGACAGAAGATCACAATTTCCACGTTTTCCCCACGCCCATCAAACCCTAGTCTCGCCTCCGGCTCATTAGTCCGCCGTATCGCCCGCTCTGCTCGGCGCTGACGCCCATAGCGCGCATTTCCCCCACCGTCATGCCCAACGACCTACAAACCTGCCTCTCTGACGCGCTCTGCGAGTCCCACATTCTTCCCGAGTTGTACCTAAACTTCCGGTAACACCGGACCAACGCTGGGTTGTATGTCGAAATGCGGGCAGTTTCGCGCCGGGTGGGTGCTCGCCGATCAGGGGTTCTTTAATCGTCCCTTCTGGGCCTCTGACCTTTCAGGCCCACCCGGCATCACTTCACCGGGGAGCCCCCAATGCAAGAGTTTCAGATCGTTGAAAGCCCGGAGGGCTGCCGATTGGTGGGGATCGACATCCACACTTCCACACATCTGCCATTACCAATCACGCCCGTAGACGCGAAAGCCCTGATCTTGGCCGCGTTCAAATCGGACGATGACAAACCCCGCTCCGAATTCCACGGCGTCTTGGCCGACAAGACAGCAAACGGAGTTCGTGTTCACCGCGTTGCCAAAGACAGCTGGTTCGAAATTCCGTGGACGGTCATCGCGCGTGATTTGACATGACCAAAATCTATCACCGCTCATACCACGACCGCAGGATCGAATATGACAAAATCCGCGATGTGATCGAAGGCGAAGATCGCCTGAAAAAGCAGGGCGAGATTTATCTGCCCAGACCCGAAGGCATGACCCAATCGCAGTTCACGCGCTATCTCACCGGCGGTTCCTTCTACGCCGTTGCAGAGCGCACACTGCGTGGCCTCGTTGGCGCGGCAACGCGCAACGCCCCGGTGATCGAATTGCCAACCCGGCTCGAACCGATGCGGGATACCGCGACGTTCGAAGGCAATTCGATCACCACCTTGATTGACGACACATTGCACGAGGTGATGTCCATCGGACGCCGCGCTCTGGTCCTCGACTATCCGCAGGAAGGGGCCGCGCCTGCGTCGGCACCATTAATTTCGACCTTTGACGCCGAGTCGATTCTGGACTGGCGCAATGAATTGGTCGAGGGGCGTCAAAAACTGACTTATCTGCGCCTGCATGAGGATGATGCCGAACTGGAAGACAGCGGCGTCGAACAACACCTCGTCTTGACCCTCGACCCTGTTTACACTGTGCGGCGTTACCATGTGACCCGTTCGAAAACCGATGGTTCCAGCCAAGAGGTCGAAATTCACGAGCCGATTACGCCGGTGGTGAACGGCAAGCATCTGGACCATATCCCGGCAGTTGTCATCTCGCCCTACAACCTAAAAGTCGATGTGGAAAAGCCGCCGTTCCTCGACCTCGTCAACGTCAACCTGGCTCACTGGCGCGTTTCCGCGGATTACTATTGGTCGCTGTTCCTGACATCCCAACCGACACCTTGGATCGCGGGCAGCATCAGCGAAGACAACAAGCCGACCCAGATCGGCAGTGGCGCATTCTGGGTCCTGCCTCAAGGCGCGACCGCAGGGATGCTGGAATTCACGGGCGCTGGTATTGCGGCGCAGAAGACGGCTCTGGACGATCTGACGGCCCAGATGGCGACCTTGGGCGCGCGGATGGTCTACGACGGCAAAGGCCGCAACGAAACGACCGACACGGCCAAGCTGCGCCACCGGTCCGAATTGTCCCTTCTGCATTCGTCGGTCGTCATGGTCGAAGAAGGCATTCGCAAGCTGCTCAAGTTGGCTGCTGAATGGACACAACCGGGCACCTCAGATCAGGTCAAAGTGTTCCTGCACCGTGACTTTGTAACGGCTCAGATGGACCCTGCAGTCCTAACCGCACTGCTCAAATCTTGGCAGGCGGGCGCAATCTCCCATGACACCTTCCTGATGAACGTCAAGAAGGGCGAACTGATGGACGTGAACCGGACGCTCGACGACGAAAAAGACATGATCGACGAGGACGAAACCATCCTGCCCGGAGTGACGTAACCCATGATCGAGACGGCAGACCCGACCCGTCAGACACCAACGTCACAACTTGCAGCGGCGGTCATCGTGAACGCGCTGCTTGACCTGCTGAACGTCGCCGGGGCGTCATCCCAGCTAAATGAAAAAGATAAGCGTGACGCTATCGCTTTTCTTACTGACCAAGCCGGTGAATGGGCGCAGTCGCGCCGTAACTGGTGCGATATGGCAGCGTTAGAGGAAACCCAACTACAGCACCGGGTTGTTGCGTTCCTTGAGGGCAACGACGCGTTGCTGGCGGCAATGTTCGACGTTTCCAGACCTCGCGGTGACAAAGCCAAAATGCGGGAAAAGGGTGCCGCACAATCGCGTGCGATATGGCGAGAGATGAAATCGCGACCACCAGCGCCCAAGCGTATCAAGCGAACTGATCCCCAACCCATCCAACTGCCACGCATCAAAAAGACGCTGACCCATGACCTGCTTCTGCACGCTCTCAAAGACGCACCCCTGACCATCCGGCAGCTTGTGTTCGCAACAGACGGTGATTTCGATACGACAACGATCCGAGTGCACCTTGATCGGTTACAGCGCCTTGGGCTTGTCGAGAAGCTGGGTCCTGAATGGCAAGTTGTACCTAAACTTCCGGTTGCGGCCTGCGCCGGATAGGGGCCAGCGTCAATGAGCATGACGTGAGCCGGGGGCTCGCAGTGTTCCCTATCTGATGAAAAGGAGCGAGGCGGGTTTCAGTGATTTTCCCGTCTCGCTTTTTCATTATGGAGCACACCAATGGCAGAAAGTAACGATGATCAGGCTGCAAAGCTGATCGAATCCCTCTCCGGTAAAATGGTTGAGGCAATCCTTCCCAAAATTGCGGAATCCGTGGAGGCCCAGATTCAGGGCGTCGTCAAAAAGAACGACGAACTGCTGGATGAACTCAAGCAGAAGAAATCGGTCGACGAACTTGAGGCGACAAAGAAGCTGCTCGCCGGTCTTGAGGCCAAACAGCAGCAGGAACAGACCGACAAGAACGGTTTGATGCAATTCGGCTCTGAGGGTCAGAATATCAAGCTGTCCAAAGCCGACGCGCGCGACCCGGTCAAGTATCGGTCAGCGAAGAAGCTGGCCGCCGACCGTGGCGTTGACCTTGAAATTGTTCGCGACGAATGAGCCGGGGTCAGCAGCATAAACTCCTGAACCTGCCCGATAAGGTTCGGCAGGATGTCGTCCGAGATATCGTTCTCGGACGGCGTTCCATGGACCGGGTGACGAAAGACCTGCAACGCGACCTCAAGTTCAAAATCTCGACCACGTCCGTCAGCCGGTTCATGGCGCAGCATGTGGGCGAAGAAGAACGTCTAGGTATCCTTGCGCAAGCCGCACATGATGCAAAAATTGCTGACTTCAAAGCACGCGGCGAAATGATCGACGAATTCGGCGAAGACACGGACAAGGACCTGAAATGGGTTCTGCGCGAATTGAAATCGCTGCTGCAAGACGCAAAGGATGACGACGAAAAGGCGATGCGTCTCGGCACGCTGAAAGAGTTGCGGCAATCGCTGATGGCGCTGGCTGACCTGCACGGCAAGCTGAACAAGAAGATGGACATCCATCTGAACCTCAACGAGAGCCCGCAGTTCATTCAGTTGCGCCAGATCATCATGCGGGTTCTGGAAAACCACCCGGACGCCAAGCACGACTTTCTGGACGAGATGGACCGGATGGGCGTGATCAAGGAATCGGTTCTGATTGATGACCGCCCCTGATCCTCATCTGCTGTCCTTCCTGCAAGGGCTGACCGTTTCGCTCGATCCCGTCGAGCGCTTCCGCCTTGCCATCGGTGAACCGGATGCTTGGCAGGTTGATCTGCTGCGCTCGGATCCGCGTTCAAACGAGGCGGATCGGATGATCCTTGCTCTGAGTGGTCGCCAGTCGGGAAAATCGACCACGGCGGGCGGTCTCGGTTATGACGACTTTTCGCGCGGCAAGACGGTGATCCTGACGGCCCCGTCACTGCGCCAATCAACCGAGTTGTTCCGACGCATTCTGGAATACAAGAACACCGATCCGTTCTGTCCACCCATCGTGCGCCAGACTCAGACCGAACTAGAAGCGCATCCCCGGCATGGCGGGCGGATCATCGTTGTCCCGGCAACTGATCAGGCGCGCGGTATGACAGCAGACACGATCATCGCGGATGAGGCGTGCTTTCTGGATGATGATGCGCTGACCGCGTTCTTCCCGATGCGCAAAGAGACCGGGCGGATATTCCTGCTCAGCACCCCGAACATGCGGCAGGGGTATTTCTATGAGACTTGGACATCCGCAAAGCGGGTGCGCCGCATCACGGCGCGATCCATCGACATTCCACGGCGCAAGGCGCAGGTCGAGTTCGACAAGGCAACGATGTCTGAGGCGACCTTCCGGCGTGAACACCTTTGCGAATTCATCGGTGCGGGAACGCCGCTGGTTTCTTGGGAGGCGCTTGAGAAGGCGTCCAATCCAAACGTCAAAGCACTGGAGCTTGTGTAACCATGGCAAAACCAGAATTCATCTTTCACAAGGATGGCACGGTCACGTTGCCATCGAACTCTGATCCGGCAGCAGCCGGGACGCATAAACGAGGCTGGGTTCGCCATCACGTCGGCATGGACCTTGGGCGCAATGACCCATCGGCCATCGTCGTGGTGCGGGACGAATGCTATCAGCAGTTCACGGGGCGCGGTTTCGAACAGGAATTGGGGCCGCGTCAGGCGACCGTCGTGTTCCAAGAGACCATCCAGCTTTTCTCCTACACCGACCTCGCCGACTACCTCGCCAAGCGGCTGCTGAAAATCCCGCACTGGACGCTGACAGTTGACGCATCGGGCCTTGGACAGCCGTTCTCATCGGTTCTGGATCAGGCGGGTATCGAACACTTGGGCGTCGTGATCACTGCCGGGTCAGCCATCACCCGCGACGGCAATACGGTGCGCTGCTCCAAATCGCTGTTGGTAGAGAACCTCGCTGCCGGGGTAGAGACCGGTGGTTTGACCGTCGCCGATGATCTCGGCGGCAAGCAAGATTTGATCAATGAGATCGCGTCTTTCGAACTGACCTCGACCAGTGCTGGAAACCTTGTGCTGGCTGGCGGCGGCAAGGGGCACCACGCTGACCGCGCGATTGCGGCGGCTCTCGCCTATCTGCGGGTTACGCATCTGGGCGCGCAGCACGGTGGCGTTGAACACCGACTGCATGGTTGGGCTTAACGAAAAGGCTAAGAGGCTGCTTTAGGTTTCTGGCAGTAAGGTATCGGGTGCCGGGCAACACACGCACACTGCAAGTCTTTTCTGGGGTGGAGAGAAAATATAGCGCGCTGTGGGCACGGCCTGCTGTACCCTTAGCCAACCCTACGCTATCAAGTCTCAAGAAATTCGCCGGAACGGTACCTCCATGAAGAACGAAAATGTAGTCCAACGTATTTGGAACCTGTGCCATATTCTACGCGGCGATGGGATCAGTTACCATCAGTATGTATCCGAACTGACCTATCTGCTGTTTCTAAAAATAGCTCAGGAAAACGGTGTAGAACGGCTTCTACCTGCCAAATTTCGTTGGAATGACTTGGTTAATCATCCAGAAGACGGCCTGCTGGGGTTTTATCAGGAAATGCTAACTCATTTGGGTACTAGCGCAGAAAGCGAGATCATAAGGGCGATCTATGCATTTCCAACAACCGTGTTTTCCCATTCGGAAAATTTGCGTGCGGTCATCGACGGCATTACGGAAATCGAGTGGCACGATCTTTCAGATGATCGTTTTGGTCAAATTTATGAGGGGTTGATTGAGAAGAGTTCGCAGGATGTACGCTCTGGAGCTGGTCAGTACTTCACGCCACGTCCCTTGGTAAACTCTATGGTTAAGGTTATGAGGCCTAGGCTGGGGGAAATGATACAAGATCCTGCGGCGGGTAGTGGTGGGTTCTTAATTGCGGCTGATCAATTTATCAGGTCTGGCAACTCCGACAGTGCATATTCAAAAAACCCTCCAAAGTACCAAGGCGCTGAAATCGAAAAGAATACTCGCCGAATCTGCCTGATGAACACGTTTCTCAATGGCCTTGATGCGGAAGTATTCTATGGTGATGCGCTGACCGACGATGGGGCAGGCTTTCAATCGGCTAATCTTGTCTTAGCCAACCCCCCATTTGGCAACAAAGCTGGCAGCAGGCGCAAACTTCGTGCGGATATCCCGTACCCCAACGCGAATAAGCAGCTCGCATTCCTTCAGCATATCTATCTCTGTCTAGAGACAGGTGGAAGGGCGGCAGTTGTACTGCCTGACAACGCCCTGTTCGAAGAAGGTGTGGGAAAACTCGTTAGACGAGACCTTATGGAAAGCTGCAACTTGCATACTGTCTTAAGGCTTCCGAAAGGCATTTTCTCCAGTGCAGGAGTGAAAACCAATGTCCTGTTTTTCAGCCGGGACGGAGAAAAAAGCACTGAAGACGTCTGGTTTTATGACTTGCGTTCTAATATGCCGACTTTCGGGAAAAACAATCAATTGAAACCTGAACACTTTACAGAATTTGAACGCTGTTTTGGTGAAGACCCATTGGGTAGGTCCTCGCGTGAGGATCAGGGTGAGATGGGCCGTTTCCGTTGTTTTTCCCGTGAAGAAATTGCTGAACGTAACGAAAATTTGGATATTTCTTGGCTTCGCGAAGAGGTTAACGACGCTGGCGACATAATCGGTGCACCTGAAGATATCGCTTCTGCAATTCTTAGTCACTTACGTTCAGCAGTAGGAGAAATGGAAGCGGCCATCAATGAGCTGGATGAAAACAACCATGCCTAATTTACCTGATGGATGGGTAACAATCCCCTTGGGCCGTTGTGGCGATTGGTTTGGTGGTGGAACTCCCTCCAAACGAAACCCTAGCTATTGGAATGGTGGAAGTACGCCATGGGTATCACCTAAGGATATGAAGGCAGACCGAATTGGTGATACGAAGGACTATGTCACTGATTTGGGGATAGAAAACTCCACGACTCGTGTTGTTGCCGAAAACTCCCTATTAATAGTGACTCGCAGCGGTATTTTGCGGCACTCGTTGCCAGTGGCCTTAGCGAATAAAGACGTCGCGTTTAATCAAGATATAAAAGCTCTCACACTTTTCTCGGGGATTGATCCAGAATACGTTCTATATCATCTAAAGGCGGATGCTGACGACATTCTTGATGCGTGCGCCAAAGCTGGAACTACTGTTGAGAGCCTTGATTTTAACCGTCTTAAATCCTACCCGTTGCGTATTGCGCCCAGTTTGGAACAAAGACGTATTGTCGAGAAACTCGACATACTTACTGGGCGCACGGATCGCGCTCACGACGAGTTGAGTCGAATTCCGGAACTCGTCGCTAAATACAAATCCTGTTTCTTGCGGTTAGCGTTTACTGGTCAGCTCACAAGTGATTTTAGAGGCGAACATTCGCGGAAAGGAACAGGTGTTGAGAATATACCTGACAGCTGGGCAGTTAAACCTCTTGGAGAAATTAGTGAAATCCAAGGTGGGGTACAAGTTGGCAAAAAACGTTCCTCAAGCACCGATTTAGTTGAGGTTCCGTATCTGCGTGTTGCCAATGTTCAGCGTGGATGGCTCGACCTTGAAGAAATAAAAACGATAGGTGTTACGCCTCAAGAAAAAGAACGTCTCCTCCTAAGGATGGGGGATATTCTCATGAACGAAGGAGGAGACCGGGACAAATTGGGGAGAGGATGGGTTTGGAATAACCAGATCGCAGATTGCATTCATCAAAACCATGTTTTTCGTATTCGTTTGAAGGACAGTTCTTTACCTCCTGAATTTGTATCGCACTATGCTAACGAAATGGGTCAGCAGTATTTCGTTGATCAGGGAACGCAAACCACGAATCTCGCGTCAATCAGTAAACGAAAGCTGGCGGCTCTGCCGGTGCCAGTACCTCCTAGTGACGAAGCCGTTGAAATAGTTAATCGCATAGATGCCGCGTTCGCATGGCTTGAACGTATTTCTTCTGAACAAGCTGCCGCATCTAAGTTGCTGCCGGAGCTAGATGCAGCCATTTTGTCCAAAGCTTTTCGTGGTGAACTCGCGCGACAAAACCCAGATGATGAACCCGCAAGCAGGATACTGGCTCGGGTCTCAGTAGAGGGACAGGCGGCACCGACGCGAAAATCGCCTCACAATACGAGGAAGAGAAAGGTTGGCAAATTGACGGCCAAGAGTTTGGTAGAAGTTCTGGAAGAAGCAATGGACTGGATTCCAGCACAAGAAGCATTCAGTCGATGCGGAATTGTCGAAGGTTCCGAAACTACTGAAATCGAAGCCATTTATGCTCAATTGAGAGTGCTGGATAAATCTGGGCGTCTCGAAGTTCGAGCGGTGCGAGATAAAGATGGTCGCAAACAATATGACCAATTAAAGCTTAGGGCTGCGTGATCAATGCGACTGGATAAGATCAAAATCGGAAGCGCGAAGAACAGCCCAACCCACCAATTCAAAAACCTTAAAGATGTCACCATTGATTTCGACCAAAATCACTGGGTAACCGTGGTTATCGGTTGGAACGGCACTGGTAAATCTAATGTCCTGGAAGCGTTGGCGGTGATCTTTCGAGATCTAATCATGCGCAAGAGGTCACCAGAGTTTGCCTTTTTACTACATTACAGAATGGATAGCGGAGAAGCTACGCGTCACATTGAAATTGATGCCGATCCCGACAGAGCGAAAGAGCCATTTATTATTCACGTCGCTGACGATGCCGAGGCTAGGGGAGCGGGGACGTTGCTACCATTTGTGGAGGGTGAGCCTGAGGTAAGTGCTAAGCGAGGCAAGAAGATTTCCCTTAGTGTCTTTTTAAAGGAGGAGGACAGATACTTACCACGATATGTGTTCAGCTATTATTCGGGTGAAAGCACTAGAATGCACGAAGTGTTCAGCCCGTATTTGGAGCGCTATGATAGCGACCTGCGTGGCGGTAAAGACCCCGGATTGAAGCGACTATTCTTTGCTCAGCCAGTTCACAGCCAATTCGTCTTGTTGGCATTTCTAATTCAGCAGTCTGAAAACGTGCGGGATTTCTTGGTGGACCACCTAGGGATCGATCCGATCGAGGGAATCGAGTCTGTGCTTTTTGTACTCCGCCAACCGCCGTGGAATTCTAAGGCATCTGATGGTGATCCTCGATTTTGGAATGCACGTGGTGTCGTGAGTAGCTTTCTTGATCGTCTATATAACATTGCTTTAGCACCCATCGAGATAAGTCGGACTGAGCCGGTATCCCTTTGGAATAAGAAAAAGCTTCAGTTCAAGTATCTCTATGTCAAGGATGTTGATGCCCTGCGCCGTTTGGTGGGTGAGCAACCTGCTGCTGAGTTTTTTAGAGACCTCGAGAGCACGCATGTTTCCCAGCTTATTGACGAAGTTCGTATCAAAATTAGGCTTCGGAACAGCGATGGTAGTGTGACATTTAGAGAGCTAAGCGAAGGAGAACAGCAACTTCTTACTGTTCTCGGGTTGTTGCGTTTTACGGCGGATAGCGAAGGTCTCTTTTTACTTGACGAGCCCGACACTCACCTTAACCCAAGGTGGTGCGTTGACTACATTTCCTATTTGAAACAATTTGTCTCTGAAGAAGACCAAGAGCAGGATGCTAGCCATATTCTTTTAACCACTCATAACCCTCTGGCAATCGCGGAGTTGGACAAGGAACAAGTTCAAATTCTGAGACTATCTCGAGATAGCGAAAGCTACAAAATTGTGGCTTTCCATCCCGAAATGGATCCACGTGGGCTTGGCTATGCTGCGATTGTTACCAGCGACATGTTCGGTATCGCTTCCTCAATGGATAAGCCAACTCAAATTTTACTAGAAAAACAACGTATATACGCTTCGAAAGCAAACTTGACAGATGTCGAGCAGGCAGACTTGGACGAGATCAATGTAGAGCTTTCCAGGCTAGGCTTTCATTTTTTCCATCCCGATGACGAATACTCAAGATACCTGAGACTTAGGAATGAAACATTGACCAATTTGTTTAATGCCAATTCTTCCGATGATCTTGCAGAACAAGTGGTTGCACTTCCCCGCAAGGAAAGAGAAGCGCTTGCAAGGCAGCTCGTTGAAGAGCTCGTTTCCGAAGCCTCCAAAGAGGTCGAGGGTTAAACTTCGTGAGATATGTAGACGTTGCAATGCTCGCTCTGCCGCCCGGGTGGATTGCTAGAGCAACCGCTGCTGCAGAAGCCGTGGCGAATGGTGATGATATTGACAACTACGCGAACGTCTGGCGCGATCTAAAAAACGGGCTGGCCGATCTTCTTCATGACAAATGTTGGTTCTGTGAGACA
Organism: Sulfitobacter sp. EE-36; assembly: GCF_000152605.1. Taxonomy (NCBI): domain Bacteria; kingdom Pseudomonadati; phylum Pseudomonadota; class Alphaproteobacteria; order Rhodobacterales; family Roseobacteraceae; genus Sulfitobacter; species Sulfitobacter sp. EE-36. The sequence goes on from NZ_CH959310.1 coordinate 2,048,353, forward strand.
CCGGTAGAGCGCTCCGACAACGCAGTTGACCATTTTCGCCCCAAAGGAAGAGTAAGCGACGCAGCTCATCCTCACTCTGGATATCGATGGTTGGCTTTTGATCAACGGAACTTTCGATACGCATGTACTTTCTGCAATAGCAGGCGAAAGGGTGTTGATTCAGTGACCGTAGGCGGTAAGGCGGATCGTTTCCCCCTAGTCACCGAGGCAAATCGCTTGTATGCGAACGGGCCCCTCGCTCAAGAGGAACCGGTATTGCTGGACCCTTGCGTGCTAACTGATTGCAAATTGCTTGGATGTCAGCGGGAGGATGGAAAACCTTGCGCCACAAGTGATGATCCGACTGACAAGCTCCGCGCAGAACAGTCAATTGAGATACTTCACCTTCACTATGAGCCAACCTGCAAGAGACGGCACACCGAGGCCGTTAAGCTCTTTGCGGATATTGAGGAAGGTAAGCGTCGGTTTGTCGAAGCCGCCAAAGACATCACCCGAAAAAGCGATTTTCAGGAAGTGGCGAGGCGCCTTATGAGGATGATCAACCCCAAAGCCCCGTTTAGCGGCGATATGCGGTTTTTGCTGCGTGCAGAGCGGAGCGATGATCATCCTTGGATACAAGAACTTCTGGAAGCTTAGTGTGACCCTTGCAAAATCCTTGTAACGCTGGACGCCCACCGCAACTATCGTTTTGCCAACAAGCGGTTAGCGTCTAGCCCTAGGTATTTGTAATGGTAATCCCCCCTAAAATTAGAGGTGTTCAAAAGTAGAATTTTCTCGGCAAGATATCTGAGGAGATTTACGATGAAGAACGGACGATACAGCGACGCGCAAATCATGGCAGTGTTGAAGCAGGCGGAGGGCGGTGTGCCGGTCTCTGAGCTGTGCCGTGAGCATGGCATGAGCAGCGCCAGTTTCTATAAGTGGCGCGCTAAGTTTGGCGGCATGGACGCGTCCTTGATGTCCGAGATGAAGGATATGGCGGAAGAGAACCGTCGTCTGAAGCGCATGTATGCCGAGATGAGCATGCAGAATGATCTGCTGAAGGAAGCCCTTGGAAAAAAGCGTTAAGGCCGTCTCTGCGTCGAGAGATGGCCAGGAATGCGGTCGCACGACACGGCGTAAGCATCGCGTCAGCGTGCCGGGCGTTCGAGATCAGCGAGACCTGCTATAGACACAGCCCTGTAATGAGCAATGAGAATGAAGAGATCGCCGATTGGCTGGAACGTCTGACAGCAAACAAGCGCAACTGGGGCTTCGGCCTGTGCTTTCTGTATCTGCGCAACGTCCAGGGTTACGGCTGGAACCACAAGCGGGTCTATCGGATCTACTGCGAGCTGGAGCTAAACCTGCGTATCAAGCCCAAGAAACGCTTGAAGCGGGACAAACCGGAACCCCTGTCTGTGCCTGATAAGCCCAATGAGACATGGTCGATGGATTTCATGGCGGATCAGCTGGCAGATGGGCGCTCGATCAGGACATTGAACGTGCTGGATGACTTCAATCGTGAGGGCCTATGCATCGAAGTGGACTTCTCGCTGCCCGCAGAGAGAGTGGTCAGAAGCTTAAACCAGATCATCGAATGGCGCGGTCAACCGCAGACAATTCGCGTCGATAATGGCCCAGAATATATTAGTGGTAAGCTGATGGAATGGGCCGAAAAACGCAATGTTCGACTGGAATACATCCAGCCAGGCAAGCCACAACAAAATGCCTACATTGAACGCTACAACCGCACCGTTCGCGGCGAATGGCTTGGGCAATACATCTTCGAAACCATCGAGGAGGCACAAGACCAAGCAACTGAATGGCTCTGGACTTACAACAACGAGCGACCCAACATGGGTATCGGCGGCATGACACCCGCCATGAAACTGAAAACAGCCGCCTGAATTCTACGGCTGGACCCCATTAAAAATGGGGGGATTACCTAATCAGTAGGTCCGCGGTTCGAGTCCGTGTGGGGGCACCACTTATTCCCTGATTTCAATACATTGACAACTTTAGGCGTCGCCGCATCCGCGATGCATTTCCCACTTTTGTGCGCGCTTCACTGCTTGGCTCGCGGTAGGGGGATGATGTTTGATTTTCGTTTCATCCGCGCAAACTCCACCTGTGCGGCGTCTTTGCAGGTGGGGCAGATGGAATAACTTTTGGCGAAGTTATCCGCATCTGGCGGGGTGCGCAGATCGATCCATTTGTCGCCGATCTGGAATGCACAGCAGACCGAACATCGCGTGGTATCGTAGTATTCCTCGAAGGCGCTGACCGTAGGGTGAGGGGGGCTGGTGATCGCGTGGACAAGCATACTGCCGATGGTCAGGCTATCGTCGGGGGAGGGCCAGATCGTCAGCCGGTACAACCGCCGCACATCCGGCCCGTCACAGCGGTAAAGGATACTGAACAGTTGCTGTTCGATCCGGCAGGCCTGAAACACGCCGAACAGATAGGTACGGGTGTTGGCCCCTTCGACGAAATCCCAAATCTCCCGCCCCAGCACATGGGTGGAGGTCGCCCCCGGCGCGTCATTCTCTATGGCGAAGGCGTCCCATTCGGACCCGACAGAGATGATCCGATCTTTGTTGTCCACGACATAGCTGTTTGTTTTGAGGTCCAATGAAAATGCCCTTGGAAAAATTTCAGGTCATAAACAGGATCATCGTTACGCTAGGTCATCATATGCGCGAAACCGGCGCTTGCCCAAATATTTATCGTTAGAATTTAAAGTACCACGCCCTTCTGCGCTTCAAGCCGTCTTCTGGTTATCGGTCGCGCCGGTGCAGGGCAGCGTCAGACTGAAGGTGCTGCCCACGCCCAGTTTGCTTTCCAGTGACAGCGATCCGCCGTGCAGCTCTGCTAGCTGCTCGGAGATGGCCAGCCCCAGCCCCAAACCGCCGTTTTGCCGTGTCATGGACCCGTCAACCTGTTGGAAACGCTGGAACACGCGGCTCGCGTCCTCCTCTGCGATGCCGTTGCCGGTGTCGGTGACGCTGAACACGATCTCGTCGGCGGAATGTAGCATCGACAGGTGGATTTTGCCTTCGCTGGTGAATTTGATCGCATTTGTAATCAGATTGTACAGGATTTGTTTGACGCGCACCTTATCCGCTACGGTAGCAGCAGGGCCGTCGCCGGCATAGGTGAGGGTCAGCCCTTTTGCCTCTGCGGCGGGTTGCAGTTCTTGCGTGACGGTGCGGGCGATCTCGTCCAACTGGGTGGGGGCCATGTCCAGCTCCAGCTGGCCGCGGGATACTTTGGTCCAGTCCAGCAGATCTTCCACAAGGCGGATCATATGCTGCGATGATTCCGCGATTCCGGCACCCTGATCGGTGATGAACTTCTGGTACTCTATCGCGGCGGCAGCCGATTTCGGACAGCCGCTGCCATCGGCGGTCAGCGCTGACATCAACCGCTGCGCCTGAGGCATCTTATCACTGTGCCGCATGAATGATGCGCGGCCAAAGATCACGGTCAGCGGGGTGCGCAGTTCGTGCGAAACGTTGTTCAGGAACTCGGTCTTCTCGCGGTCGGCGGCTTCAGCGGCTTCTTGCGCGCGCTTCTCGGCGGTCACATCCGTCCAGATGCCGACGGTATAGCCGTGGGGGGTCTTTGCTTCTGTCACCTTGAGCCAATTGTCGTTGCCGATGTCTTGCAAGAACGCCTGACCCGGATTGCGGAAACGTTGCAGCCGCTCGCGTACCCAGGCCTGTTTACTTTTCGAGCCGCTGAGGCTTTCGGTGCGGTTGGCCCAGTTGACCACAAGCTCTCCCATGGTGGCACCGGGGACGATCAGATCGGCGATCTGGGGGTGATAGTCGCGGTACTTCTGGTTCACCACCATCACCCGTTCCTTGTCGTCAAACGCGATAAAGCCTTCGTCGATCGCGTCGATGGCCTCGGCCAGCAGGGCGTGCGCGTTGGTCTGGTTCAGCGCCATCCGGCGGAAAGCCAGCAGCACGCCCAGCAGGAATATGGCGGAAATGAGGGCGAAACCCACCAGGTTCCGGCTTTGTGGTGAATAGGCCGGCCATCCCGCGGCGGGGCGTACGGCGGCTTCCCATGTGGTGCCCAGAACGTTGAACGTGGTCACGACTGGCTTGTCTTTCAGCGCGCTCAACCGGTGGTCGGGCAGGGCCTCTACCAGACCAGAGGCTTTGAGCGGGTGCAGCTCGAAACTGTATTGCGCGGGGTCCGAGAAATCATGTTGCGGGGCTTGCAGCAGGCCTTCCTGATCCATCACGACAGAGATGACGCCCCAGAATTGATCGGTGTTCAGCTCGGCGTTCGGCAGGAACACAGGGTAATGCATGATATAGCCGGTACCGCCCTGCACAAGGTTTACGCGGTCATCCACCACGGGCGCGCGGGTGCGGTAGGCTTGGGCAACGCTCGCCATCTGGGCGGGCAGTTGCCAGTATTTGACGCCGATCGTCTCGCGGTTATCGGTTTGCGGAAAGCTGTGTGTAATCGACAGGTTAGGGGCCAAAGCGACAGCGATCACGTCAGGATTGTGTCGCTGCAGGTCGCTCACGGTACGCGCGATCTGACGCTCGTTGATCTCCCCCGCCACGGCAAGCGTATTCTCGATGTTCTTGGCCACCAATACGGCTTCGAAGAAACGCAGCTGGATCTGGTCGGCCACCGAATGCAGGGCCTGTTCCACCTCAAGGCGCAGCGCGGCGAGGTGATTGTCGCGGTCGAGCTTCACAATAGAATAGGCAATCCCGCCGATACTTGCGAGCAGGACAATCGTCAGAACGACGAATACCTTAGAGGCTAAATACCCCGTGAACTTATTGAGCAAAGTGCCACCCTCTTCCGTCCAGGTAGGCCGCCGCACGACTTTCTGTCGTTGCTGGTTTGCCTGCCTTTGTCCCCTTTATTGATTGCATCATTGTTTATCGAACGGACAAAATACGGGCGCAATCGAGGCATTTTGTAGACTTTTGCGCAAAGCGGTCATGCCGGTTACTGTCAGGAGCTTTCGGGGGTGATCACGGGGGTGCGATGCTGTCGAAGCGCTAGGGCAAGCCCGTCCTTGGGGGCTGCATCGGTGATCAGATGGCCTAGATGCTTTAGCGGGGTTACCTGCGTCAGGTGACGTTTGCCGAACTTGCTGGCATCAATCAGGAAATGCGCGGCGCGGCTTTGGTCCAGCATGGCGCGTTTCACCTCGGCAAAGCCCGCGATGGCCTCGCTCACGCCTGTTTCATCCAGCGCGGAGGCCCCAAGAAAACACGCGTCGACATTGAAACCGCGCAGAAAGTCGCAGGTGGCAGTGCCGGTCAGCGCGGCCTCTGCATTCATATAGTCGCCGGGGGTCATGACCACCCGCACCCTGTCGGAGGCCCCCAAGATCATCGCGACCTGCAGGCTGTTGGTTAATACCGTCGCCGTCACGCGGGAAAGGGTCAGCGCCCGCGCGAATTCCATCATCGTTGCGCCTGCGTCGATCATCAGGGTTTGCCCGTCTGTCACCCGTTTTGCGGCAAGCTGCGCCATCTGGCGACGTTCATCCACATGTTCGCGTTGACGTTCATCCAGCACGCTTTGCGCCCCCGGCGCGCGGGGGGAGGCCCCGCCGTAGGATTTCTGCAAAAGCCCCTGCGCGCTGAGCTCGGCAATATCGCGGCGGACGGTTTCGGTGGTCACATCAAAGCTGGCCGCAAGGTCCGATACACGCACATGCGGGGCAAGGCGCAGTTCCAGCAATATTTGCGCGTGGCGCTCTGCTTTGCGCAGGTTTCGGCGTTCCGTTCCGGTATCCATTCTGCGGTTCCTTTCGGCGGTCGAGGCGATGCAACCGACCGTCAATATTTGGCACTTGCCAAATTACTAGGCGGAAAATGTTGCGAATCGAAAGCTTCAATGCTCGTATCGCGTAATTAATCGTGCAGCACACTCTGTGCGGGTATTCTCGGGGAGGAGAAACAAGATGATCAAACGCAGCTTTATCACGGCGGGCCTGATGGCCGCTTTTGCCATGACCGGCACCACCGCACTGGCCGAAGAATGCGCCGAGCGCGGCGCGCTGGACGCGATGTTCTGTGACGCCAACGGCGATCTGGTAGCCGATGCGCCCACGGACGAAAGCATGCTCAAAGACCCGTCGACGCTGGTCTTTGCCTATACACCGGTCGAAGATCCCGCGATCTACGAAGACATCTGGACGCCCTTCATTGACCACCTGTCCGAGGTGACCGGCAAGAAGGTGCAGTTCTTTGCTGTGCAATCCAACTCTGCCGAGGTAGAGGCGATGCGCTCGGGCCGTCTGCATATCGCGGGCTTCTCGACCGGACCCACACCCTTTGCTGTGAACCTTGCGGGCGTTGAACCCTTCGCGATCATGGGCTCCGAAGACGGGCAGTTCGGCTACAAGCTGCAGGTCTACACCCAAGCCGACAGCGATATCAAAGAGATGGCCGACCTTGCTGGCAAACGCGTCGCGCATACATCGCCCACGTCGAACTCCGGCAATCAGGCACCGCGCGCGCTGTTCCCTGATCTGGGCGTCGTGCCGGATCAGGACTACGAAGTGACATACTCGGGCAGCCACGACCAATCCATGCTGGGTGTGGTCGCGGGGGACTATGATGCGGCACCGGTTGCGTCCGAAGTGGTGGACCGCATGGCGGAACGCGGGCTTTATGATCCTGCCGAGGTGCGCATTGTCTGGGAAAGCGATCCGTTCCCCACGACATCCTACGGCGTGGCCCACGACCTGACGCCCGAGCTGAAGGACAAGATCAAGGAAGCCTTCTTTAGCTACGATTTCACTGGCACCGCTTTGGGCGAAGAGTTTTCGGGCGTGAGCAAATTCGTCCCGATCACCTATAAAGACCAATGGGCCGTCATTCGCCAGATCCAGTCTGCCAACGGTGTTGAGTACACGCCACAAGGCCTTGCTGCTGAATGATTTTCCTGTCGAGGCCGGTCCCAATGGGCCGGCCTCACGCATAAGGTATCCTACATGTTGAAAATTACTGACCTCGTCAAACGCTACGGCTCTGGCGATCCGGTCCTCAAGAATCTTGACCTCACCATCGAGGGCGAAAGCGTCGTGTCGATCATCGGGTCTTCCGGTGCGGGCAAAAGCACGTTGCTGCGTTGCATCAACCGTTTGGTTGAACCCACCTCCGGCACGATCGAGCTGAACGGCACCGACCTGACCCGCCTGCGGGGCAAGAACCTGCGTGCCGCACGGCGCAAGATCGGGATGGTGTTTCAGGGGTTCAACCTCGTGGATCGTCTCACCGTGATGGAGAACGTCCAGTCGGGCCGTCTGGGGTATATTTCAACATGGTCCGCCATCACGCGGCGCTATCCCAAGCAAGACATCCGCCGCGCTTACGAGTTGATGGAACGGGTCGGCATCGCCCATTACGCCGACACCCGCGCCGATCAGCTGTCGGGCGGTGAACGTCAGCGTGTCGGCGTGGTCCGCGCCCTGATGCAAGAGCCCGATATCCTGCTGGCGGATGAACCCACCGCATCGCTTGACCCCAAGACATCGGAACAGATCATGGGCCTGCTGCGCGACCTGTCGCGCGAGCTCAAGCTGCCGGTGTTAATCAACATCCACAATGTGAACGAGGCCAAGGAATACACCGACCGCATCGTCGGCATGCGCTATGGCCGGATCATCTTTGACGACAAGCCCGACATGCTGGACCCCGCCGCGATGGAGGCGATCTATGCGGGCAGCCCCCATGCCGACCGCAGCGGCGGGCCGGATGACAAGGCAGCCGCATCATGACCGCGCCGCGCGACACTTGGGTCAAGCCGCCCTTCATCGCCAATCCGGCGCTCCGCTGGGCCGTGTATCTGGGGGCCATCGCCTATTTCGGCTGGGTCGGGCTGACCATGCCCATCGACTGGGACCGCGTCGCCGAAGGTATCGGCCGCGCAGGCAAGATCTTTGGCGGGGCCTTTCCCCCGAGCTTTGAACGCAGCGGACTGCTGATCGACGGCTTTCTCGAAAGCCTCAAGATCGCGGTGCTGGCCACGGCGCTTGGCGTGCTGCTGTCGATCCCCATCGCCTTTATGTCCGCACGCAATGTGGCCCCCAAGCCGGTGTTCTATCTGGGCCGCGCCCTTATCATCATCGCACGCAGCTTCCATCCGGTCATTGTCGCGATCCTTTTCGTCAAGGCCGTCGGCTTCGGGCCGTTCGCCGGAGTGCTGACCCTGACCGTCTATTCCATCGGCTTTGTTGCCAAGATGCTGGCCGAGCGGATCGAGGAGATCGACTTTGGTCAGGTCGAGGCCATGCGCGCCGCCGGTGCGCCGTATTTCTCGACGCTGTCTTACGCGATCTTCCCGCAGATCATGCCGCGCCAGATCGGTCTGACCATCTACCAGCTTGATTCCAACCTGCGGGCCTCTGCCGTGGTGGGGATCGTGGGGGCAGGGGGCATCGGTGCGACGCTCGCCAATGCCTTCGGCCGCTATGACTATGATTTTGCCCTTGCTATCACCATCGTCATCGTCGGGGTGATCCTTTTCTCCGAGGCCGTCAGCGGCGTCATCCGAAAGCGTATCCAATGACCTCACTTTCTACGCAATTCGGGCGCGACGACTGGTCCCGGTTCACATTCAAGCAACGTATGACGCGCTATGCGATCTTTCTGGGCTGTGCGCTGGCCATCGCCTGGGCGCTCACCTCGATAGAGGTGATCTGGCCGTGGGTCTGGGGTGCCCCTGAACAGATCGCCGATCTGTTTGGCCGGATGTATCCGCCGGACCCCAGCAATCTGGAGACCATCCTCAAGGTGCTGTGGGACACGGTGAACATCGCGACATTCGCCACCACCTTTGCGGTGCTGCTGTCGCTGCCGGTCGCCTATATCTCGGCGCAGAACACCACACCCAACCGTGTGACCCTGTGGCTGGGGCGGCTGATCCTTGTGACCTCGCGGTCGGTGAACACGATCATCTGGGCGCTGCTGTTTGTGGCGATCTTCGGGCCCGGTGTTGTGGCCGGTATCGTGGCGATCATGTTCCGCTCTATCGGGTTCATCGGTAAACTGCTGGGCGAGGCAATCGAGGAGATCGACACACGCCCCGTCGAAGCGCTTGAGGCGACGGGCGCGTCGCGCTTCAAGGTGATCGTCTATGCGATCGTGCCGCAGGTGATGCCGACCTTCTGGGCGGTGGCCATTCTGCGGTGGGATATCAACCTGCGCGAATCCACCGTGCTGGGTCTGGTGGGCGCTGGCGGCATCGGGATCATCCTGCAAGGTGCCATCGACACGTTCAACTGGCCCGAGGTGGCGACCATCCTGCTGGCGATCATCGCGCTGGTGGTGGTGGGGGAAGTCATCTCTGCCTATCTGCGCCGCCGTATCCTGTGACCCAGAGCATCGGCGTCGACCCGCAAAGCGCCTTTGCGCGCTATCTGCAAATCGCCGACCGTCTGCCGCGCACCGCGGCGGGCGGTCTGGCGGAAACCGGCATGTTCACCGACATCGCGGCGCGCTTCGATCTGATCCTGTTTGACGCCTATGGCGTGCTGAACGTCGGCGAAACCGCGATCCCCGGTGCGACCGATACCATCGCGGCGCTGCGCGCGGCGGGCAAGGCGGTTGGCGTGGTGTCAAACTCCGCCGCCTATCCCAAGGCGCATATGATGGCGCGCTACGCCCGTCTGGGGTTCGATTTCTCCGCCTCCGAGGTGACCACCAGCCGCGAGGCGCTGACCGCGCATATCGCGGGGCTGCCGCCGTGCCGATGGGGCGTGATGATCAACCCCGCCGTCGATCTGGGGGAACTGGCGACGCTGAACACGACTGTGCTGGGGGATGACGCCGAAAGCTACGATGCGCAGGACGGGTTCTTGCTGGTGGGCGCGGACGGCTGGACCGACCGTCGGCAGACATTGCTGGAGGCGTCGCTGAAACGCGCGCCCCGTCCGGTGCTGGTGGGCAACCCCGATCTGGTGGCACCGCGTGAAACGGGCCTTTCGCGGGAACCGGGCTGGTTTGCGCACCGGTTGGCCGATCGCACCGGTGTGATGCCTGTGTTTCTGGGCAAGCCGTTCGGGCAGGTCTTTGACATCGCCCTCGGCCGGTTCAATCGCGCCCTTGCTCCCGAACGGGTGCTGATGGTCGGCGATACGCTGCATACCGATATTCTGGGCGGCGCGCAGGCGGGCTTTGCCACGGCGCTGGTCACGGGCTATGGCTCGCTCACGGGGCTGGATGTGACGGATGCCGTCGCGCAGGCCGGTCTGTCGCCCAATTTCATCGTCCCCAACATCTGACGCCCGCGCCCCCGCGCATCGGCGGATCATGACCCCTTGGGCGATATCACGGTTTATTTTGTGGCCCCCACAGGCTACCACCGAACCCGAGGCTATCAGAACAAGGGCAAGAAAAATGCGCAAAGCAGTGACCGCCGCCATATCGGCAATCGTGATCGCGACCACCTTGGGGGCCACCCCCGCCACCGCAGGATCTTTGGGCCGTTTCGAGGTAACGGGCGTGGGTGAGGATGACATGCTCAAGATGCGGGCAGGGCCGGGGACGGGGTTCATCGTACTGCTTGGTCTGCCCAATGGCACCATTTTGCAGGTGCACGATTGCCAGCAAACCGGCGGCACGCGCTGGTGCGACGTCTCGCTTGATCAGGCCCGCCGCGTGCGCGGTCACGTGTCCTGGGCCTATCTGCGCAAGCTTCGGTAACGCGGGCGGCGCAGGGGCTACCTTTGCGGTTTGTTGCTGGCGCGTGCGTTCCTGAATAGTTGATTGTTAAAGTCAGGATTGCGCCTTGTCGTGATCTTTGCTAGGCACGGCGCAATCGCGCTGTGCCAAAAGGGCTGTTTGCCCGCTGCGCCGCGCCAGAGCCAAAGGTGCCCACAGCGCCTTAGCCAAAAATCTCATCGTTTCATCCCACGGTCAGGAGGTCCCATGTCCCGTTTCCGTACCGCTATTCTGTCGCTGCCCCTTGTGATCGCAGCCCCGCTGGTTGCCGCGCAAGAGACCGATATCAAGGATCAAATCTCGGTCGAGCTGAACGCGGCAGAGACCACCGAAGATGCCTGCAAGCTGACCTTCATGATCACCAATGGTCTGGAAACACCGGTCGACAAGATCATCTACGAGGCGGTGCTCTTTGACACCGAAGGGCAGGTGGACCGGCTGACGCTGTTTGATTTCGGCACCCTGCCACCGGCCCGCCCGCGCGTGCGCCAGTTCGTCGTGCCGCAAACCACCTGCGAAGATTTGGGCCGCATCCTGTTCAATGGGGCCAACGCCTGCGAGACCGGCGGCAGCGCCAGTGGCATCTGTGACACCGGCCTGCTGCCCACATCGCGCACGTCAATCGAGGTTCTGGGCTGATGGATATGTTCTCTGCATTGATTGCGTCGTTTCGCCAGATCGCCGAGACTGGCGGGCCGGTTGTTGTTGTCCTGATGGGCGTCGCCGTGCTGACGTTGGCAGTGGCGATCTATAAGGTCTGGCAGTTCTGGCGCTCTGCCGTGGGGCGGCACAAGGCGCTGACCGAAGCGGTAGAGGCATGGGACCGGGGCGACAGACCCGTCGCCCGCGAGGCTTTGGGCCGGTCGAAAAGCTACCTCGCCCCCGTGATCAAGATGGCGATGGTGTCGAACGGCAAGGGCAGCGGCGCAGGCGTAGAGCGTTTGCAAGCCGAGGCAGAGACGCGTTTTGCCAAGCTCGAAACCGGTTTCCGTCTGCTCGATTCCGTGGCGCAGCTGGCCCCCTTGTTGGGCTTGTTCGGTACGGTTCTGGGCATGATCGAGGCTTTCCGGTCGCTGCAAGCCGCCGGATCGCAGGTCGATCCGTCGATCCTTGCGGGGGGTATCTGGGTGGCGCTGCTGACCACGGCTGTCGGTCTGGTGGTGGCGATGCCCACGGCCCTGATCCTCAGCTGGTTGGAACAGCGGATGGAGGCAGAGCGGGTGATCGCGGATAAGGCGATCCTCACGGTGCTGAACCCGTCCAACGACGTGCCAGCCCCTGCCGCCGCGACGCCAGCGCCGACGCCTGAAATGGTCGCCGCACATGGCTAGGCCGCGCACGCGCAGACGTCGGCTGTCGATGACCTCCCTGATTGATGTCATCTTTCTGCTGCTGCTGTTCTTTATGCTGACCTCGACCTTCTCGAAGTTCTCCGAGGTGCCGCTGGCCGCTGCCGGTTCGGGCGCGGTCGCGCAGGCCAGCGATGCCAAGCCGGTGTTCTTGCAGCTTGGCCCCGATACCCTGCGTCTGAATGGCGACGAAATCGCATTGGACGCGCTGGCCGGATCATCCTTGGCCGAGGCCGAGCAGGGCACCGTGCTGCTCGTCTCGCTCGGGGCGGATGTGGACGCGCAGCGGTTGACGGATGTGCTGGTCAAACTGCGCGAGATGCCTGCCTTGCAGGTGTCGGTATTGGGGGGCTGACAGATGCGCCGATTTGCCAAACCCAAACCGCAGCGTGAACCGACCATCGCGTTGATCAATATCGTCTTTCTGATGCTCGTCTTCTTCATGGTCGCGGGGACGCTGGCGCAGCCGCTGGACCCCGATCTGAGGCTGGTCGAGACCCGCGCGCTTGAGGGGCAGGCCCCGCCGGACGCTTTGGTGATCTACCCCGACGGGCGGTTGACCTACCAAGGCGCGGCGCAGGTGGATGCCGCGTCCTATGTCGCCAGCCTGTCTGACGAAGACCGCGAGATCATACGCCTTGTGCCGGATCGCGCCTTGCCTGCCGAGACGCTGGTCACGCTGACCCGCGACTTGCGCGCGGCGGGGGCGCAAAAGGTGATGCTCGTCACGCAAAGGGCACTGCAATGATTTCGCATTCTCCTACAGCCAAAGGAATCTCTTTCGCCTTGGCGGTCGGGATCGTCGCGGGGGCGGTCACCATCGGGCTGCCGCAAGATGAGATCGCGATCGAAGGGGGCGGTGCGCCGGTCGAGGCGATGATGGGTAACAGTTTCGAGGATATGGCCGTGGGCACGCTCACGCCGGAACCGGCAGAACCAGCAGAGACGCCCGTGGCCGAGGCACCTACCGCCGCAGAACCCCTGCGCCCCACCACAGCAGAGCAAACGCCGCCGGAGCAGGCCGAGCCGGTCACCCCGCCCGAACAGGCGCAGCCCGTGACCCCGCCCGATGTGGCAGCGGTGACGCCTGCGGCCCCCGCAGCATCCGCCGCCTTGGTGCCCGCGCCGCTGGCCGTGCCCCCATCCGAGAGCGCGCAAGTCGCGCCACCACCCGAAACCCTGCAGGCGCAAGACCCCGACAGCGACGCCCCCGTCCTGTCGCGCCGACCCATGCGCAAGAACCCTGAAACCGCTGCCAAGATCGCCCAGGCCCGCGCCAAGCAAGAACAGGCAGAGCGTGAACGCCGTCAGGCAGAGCAGCAAGCCGCCAAGAAGAAAGCAACGCAGCAAGCCGCCGCACGTGGCAATGCGCAGCGCAATGCGACCAAAGGGTCTTCGTCGGGCCAAAGCACATCGGCCAAATCCACGACCACCGGCAAACGCCAAGCCGCGGCATCGGCGCAAGGCAATGCCGCCGCCAGCAACTACCCCGGTCAGGTCATGCGCCGCATCTCGCGGGCGGGCAAGCCGCGGGTCCGCACCACGGGTACCGCGACGATCTCTTTTGCCATCGCCAGCAATGGCGGGTTGGCTTCTGTGTCAGTCGCACGGGGGTCCGGCTCTGCCGCGCTGGACCGGGCGGCGGTATCGGTGATCCGCAAGGCCGCCCCTTTCCCGCGTCCCCCCGCTGGCGCGCGGCGTCAGTATTCTATCAAGATCAAAGGGCAATAGGCGGGACGTTCAGCCCCCTACGCCTTGCTTGCAGTGCAGTCGTCGCGGCGGCATCAGCCCTTAAATACTGGCCATTTCCGCCGGATTGGTGCCGTGCAAGCTGTTGTTTCCCATGGTAAAAAAGACCGGTAATTTTTCTTGGTTACCACCAGTATAACGTAAACACGCCTCAAATCTGCCGTTTTCTCCGCCGATTAACTGTCCGGTAATCAACAGGTAGAGTGCGCCGACATGTTCAAAGTAGCCCATACGATCCATCATGATCACGACCTTGGTCTCGTGCTTCTGGCCGGGCTGCTTTGCGCCTTTGGCTGCTGGGTGGTGTCGCGTTTGTATCAGCACGCCTTGGGGCGACCGCGCAGGCAGGCGCTGATCTGGTACTTCCTCACGGCGATCACGGCGGGCGTTGCGGTCTGGTGTACGCATTTTATCGCAATCCTCGCGTATCAGCCTTCGGCACCGGTAACCTTTAACCTGCAACTGACCTTTGTCTCGCTGTTGATCGCGATTGCAGGGTCGACCGTGGGCATCATGGTGGCGGGCATGTTCCGGTCGCTCGCGAGCACGATCATCGGCGGCACGATCTTTGGCGTTGCGGTATCGGCGATGCACTACACCGGCATGGTGGCCTACCGCGTCGAAGGCGTGGTGACCTGGGACCGTGGCTACCTCATCGGGTCGGTTATTCTGGCGGTGGTACTGTCGACTGCCGCGCTGTATCTGGGCAGCCGCAGCGCACGGTGGAGCGGGTTGCAAATGACGGGCGTCCTGACGCTCGCCATCATCGGGCTGCATTTCACCGGCATGGCCGCGTTCAGCGTGGACTGTATCGGGCTGAAACCCGGCTATACCAACCCAGAAGAATACAAGCTGCTGGCACTGGTGATCGCAGGCACGGCGACGACGATCACCCTTGGCGGCCTGTTCACCTATTTCATCGAAAACCGGACCCGCATGGAAAGCATCGAGGAGTTGCGCAAGGCCCGCGACGCTGCCGAAGGGGCGAGCCGCGCGAAATCCGAATTCATGAGCGTTCTCAGCCACGAACTGCGCACGCCGCTGACGATTGTGATCGGCTATGCGGGCTTCCTGACCAAGCTCAAGACCACGACCACGGCCAAACTGTCACCGGGTGAGCCGATCACCGAAAAACACTATAATATCATCGGGGATCAGGCAGAGCTTTATGGCCAGCGCGTCAAGTTCGCGGGCAACCACCTGTTGACGATCATCAACGATATTCTCGACTATACCAGCATCGAGCTGAACGACATCAAACTGGCCAAGACGACATTCCCCACACGGGCGCTGCTGGCGCAGGTCGAGGACCAGTTTCAGGGCATGGCGCAGGGCAAGGATGTGACCCTGCATATCCCCGACGGCAGCCTTGACGTGAACGCCGACCGTGGCCGCTGCTTGCAGATCCTGATCAATCTGGTGGGCAATGCGCTCAAGTTTTCCAAGGGCAAGGATATCTTCCTGCGGGCCGAAGTGGACGGCGGCGGCTTCCGCTTCGAGGTCGAAGACAATGGTGTCGGGATGGAGCAGAAAGATCTGGAATCGATCTTCCAGGCCTTCACCCAGATCGAAAGCGCCGACAACCGGTCAGAAGGCGGTACAGGGCTCGGGCTGGCGATCTGCAAGAAACTGGCGCTGGCGCATGGGGGCGATATCTCGGTCGCCAGCACGGTGGGCAAGGGCACCAAATTCTCGGTCTTCTTCCCGCATAGTCTGGTGAGCACCGGGCGCCCGTCGCAGTCTTTCGCGGCAGCCGCCTGATCAAAGCAGGGCCACACCCCGAAACAGCAAGGGCCGCAGCGTGATGCTGCGGCCCTTGCTGTGTGTGCAGATCCGCGCCTAGCGTTTCAGCAACGGGGCCACGCCAGAGGACAGTATGAACAGCACCGCCGCCACGCTGACGATGCTGGGCCCCGTCGGCGTGTCGAGCGTGAAGGACGCGGCCAGCCCGCCCAAGGCGGCGATCATTCCGATGATACAGGCCGCCATCGCCATGACTTCGGGCGTGCGGGCAAAGGGGCGGGCGGCGGCGGCGGGGATGATCAGCATCGCCGCGATCAGCAGCGCGCCGACCACCTTGATCGCGACCGCGACCGTCACTGCCAGCGCCAGCGTCAAAATCAGCTGTTCACGGCGCGGATTGACCCCGCTGGCCGTCGCCAGATCGGGGTTCAGCGTGGACGACAGCAATGCCTGCCAGCGCCAGACCAGCAGCGCGATCGACAGGACGGCGCCGCTCCAGATGATCGCAAGATCGGTCTTGGTCACGGCCAGAATCTCTCCGAACAGATAGGCGCTGAGGTCGACGCGCTGGTTCGGCAGCAGCGACACCGCCACAAGGCCGATGGCCAAGGCCCCGTGGGCCAGCACCCCCAGCAGCGTATCCGTGCCAAGGCTGCGCCCGTTCAGCGCCGTCACAATCAGCGCCATCGACAGCGCGATTAGCAGCACCCCCGCGAAAATCGGCAGCTCGAACGCCAAGGCCAGCGCGACCCCCAGCAAAGCCGCGTGCGAGGTCGCATCGCCAAAATAGGCCATGCGCCGCCAGACGACGAAACAGCCCAAAGGCGCGGCCGCAAAGGCCACACCGATACCGGCAAGCCCGGCACGTATCAAAAAGTCATCAAGCATCTTGGTCCCCATGGGCGTGGTTGCAGCCGGCACCATGGGTATGGCCCTGCGCATGGTCGTGGGTGTGGTCGTTGTCGTGCATGTGGCTATGATCATGTGCATGATCATGCGAATGCGAATGTTCGTGCCGGTAAAGCGCCAGCGCCCCTTGGGTGCCGGTGCCGAACAACGCGCGGTATTCCGGCGCATCGGCGACGATCTCGGGGGTGCCTTCGCAGCAGACATGACCGTTCAGGCATAGCACCCGATCCGAAGCCGCCATCACCACATGCAGATCATGGCTGACCATCAAAACGGCGCAGCCCATGTCGCGGCGGACCTCTTCGATCTGGCGGTAAAACGCGGCAGAGCCGGGTTGATCCAGCCCCTGCGTCGCCTCGTCGAGGATGAGGATATGGGGTTTGTTCAGCAGGGCGCGTGCCAGCAACACGCGCTGGAACTGGCCGCCCGACAGGTCGGTCATCTGCTTTTTCGCCAGATCCGTGACCCCCGCCTGCAGCAGCGCCTGCGCGATGGTCTCGCGGGGCTGGCGGCGGGGCAGGTTCAAAAAGCCATGCACCGTCAGCGGCAGCGTCGCGTCGATTTGCAGCTTCTGCGGGACATAGCCGATGCGCAGATCCGCGGCACGGGTGATCGTGCCCGACGCGGGTTTCAGCGCGCCGATCAACGCCCGCAGCAAGCTCGACTTGCCCGACCCGTTGGGGCCGACGATGGTCACGATCTCGCCGCGCTCAACGGCGATATCAACGTCGCGCAGCACCGTTTGCCCGCCAATGCGCAGGGTCAGGTTCCGGGTGGCGATCAGGCTCATGCGGTGGCTCCGTCCTGACAGGAGGGGCAGAGGCCCTGCGCCTCGATCACCGTGCGTTCAATCTGGAACCCCGCCGCGCGGGCCGCATCGCCCAAACGCCCTTGGGTCAGCGTCGTGTCGCTTTCGGCAACCGATTGGCAACTGCGGCAGATCAGGAAGGCCGGCGTGTGATCGGCACCGACGTGGCTGCAGGCGATATAGGCGTTCAACGCCTCGATCCGGTGGGCAAGCCCCGCCTTCACCAGAAAATCCAGCGCGCGATAGGCGACGGGCGGCTGCGCCCCGAGCCCTTCGGCAGAGAGATGCCCCAGAATATCATAGGCCCCCAAGGCGCGGTGTTCGGCCAGCAGCAGTTCCAGCACGCGGCGACGTATCGGTGTTAGCCGAAGGTCCGAGGCCGCGCAACGCGCCTCTGCGGCGGCCATCGCGTCGTCGACACAGGCCCCGTGATCATGCGTTTCAAATCCAATGGTCGACATATTTCGCCTCCGTAGCAGGGTTCGGTGTTGATATGTTATAACGTGTGATCTATCAAGGTTATAGTATAACATTAATAGGAGCCCGCCAATGCGCCGCCTGCTTTGCACAACCCTTCTTTTCTCTGCCGGTCTGGCCCATGCAGAGGTGCCCCGTGTCGCCACCGATATCGCGCCAATCCATTCGTTGGTGTCTATGGTCATGCAGGGTGCAGGCAGCCCCGATCTGATCATCCCGCCCGGCGCGTCGCCCCACAGCTATGCCATGCGCCCCAGCGAGGCGCGCGCGGTAGCCAAGGCCGATCTGGTGGTCTGGGTCGGCCCGTCGCTGGCTCCGTGGCTTGAAGAGCCGATGAGCAGTCTGGCGCAGGGGGCCGAACGTCTGACCTTGCAAGACGTAGAGGGTATCCGCCTGCTGACCAACCGCAGCGGCGTTGCGTTCGAAGCCCATGATCACGGAGATCATGAAGGTCACGATGATCACGACGGTCATGAAGATCACGCGGGGCACGATGATCACGAAGGGCACGACCATTCGGCTCACGAAGGTCACGATGACCACGCAGATCACGATGGCCACGACCATGAGGCACATGAAGAGGCAGACGCCCACGAAGGACACAATCATGCACCCGGCGCTCTGGACCCGCATATCTGGCTTGACCCGCAGAACGCAATCGTCTGGCTGGATGCCATCGCTGCAAGCTTGTCCGCGCACGACCCCGAAAACGCAGCGCTTTACGCGGACAACGCTGCGCAGGCCCAAGCGCAGCTGGTAGATCTTCAAGCCGATATTCAGGCCGAGCTGACGCCGCTTCGGGGGCAGAAGTTTGTCGTCTTCCACGACGCTTATCACTATTTCGAAGCCCGCTTTGATGTCGAGGCAAGTGCGGCGATCTCGCTGAGCGATGGGGCCGCCCCCAGTGCCGCGCGTCTGGCCGAGGTACGCGATGTGGTAAAGGACACGCAGGCCGCCTGCGTCTTTACCGAGCCCCAGTTCAACGCCGGTCTGGTCGACGCACTCCAAGACGGCACGGCGCTGAAATCCGCCTCGCTTGATCCGATTGGCGCCGCGCTTGAGCCGGGGGTGGACATGTACCCCGCATTGCTGCGCGATCTGGCCGCAGCTTTTACCAGCTGTCTGGCAGAATAAGCCCTGCTTTGGGCGTCACAGCGACGCCCAAAGTTGAAACAGCAGCCCCGAGGCAAATGACCCTGTCAGTGCGATCCCGATATACAGCGCGAAGACAGGGCGTTTGACCAAAGCCCAGACGGCGATGGCCGCGGGCAGGGAGGTCACCCCGCCCGCGACCAGAAACGACAGACCCGCACCGGGGGCCATGCCCTGTCCGATCAGCCCGCCCACCAGCGGCAGCGCGGCATAGCCGTTCAGATAGGCCGGCACCCCCACCAACGTCGCGATCCCGATCGGGGCCAGCCCGCTGCCGCCAAGGGCGCGGGTCACCAGCTCTGCGGGAATCCACGCCAGCATGAGGCTTTCCAGCAGGAACGCCAGCGTCAGCCATTTGATCAGGAAGATCGTGGTCTTGGCGGCCTCGCGCAGGAATGTGGCGGATCGCGTCTTGTCGTGCCAGAAGGCCCAAACCACGGGTTGCGATGTGCGCACCTTCGACGCGCCACAGCCGCCATTGCCCACGCCGTCGCGCAGCGGGTCGGTCAAGCCACCCGCGCGGGACAGCAGATGTACAATGATCCCGCCAAATACCCCCAGCCCGACGGCCGCGATCGTCTTGGCCACCGCGAACTCCACCCCCAGAACGCCGGTGGTCAGCACGAACATCGACGGATCCATGACGGGCGAGGCCAGCCAGAAGGCCATGACGGCGGACAGGGGCACCCCCATCGCCAGCAGCGCCGCGATCAAGGGGATCACTCCGCATGAACAGAAGGGCGACACCCCGCCGGCCAGTGCCGCGATGGCGATCATCACGGCGGGTGATCCGGTAAAAGCACGCGCGATCAGCCCGTCGGCTCCCGTGGCTCCCGCGTAGGCGGCAACCGCGATGGACAGGATCAGAAACGGCGCGACATCCAGCAGGTTGGTCGCGGTGAACTGCACGCTGGTCACGGCAAGCGGCGCATCGAGCGCTGCGACAGCGGCCAGCACCGCGATACAGACCAGCCACACGCGTTCTCGCGTCCAGATGCGATGGGCCAGCGACCTGAGCGGGTTGCGCGCGGGGTGGGGCAGGTCGGTCATGCGGCGGTCTCCTTCAAAAGTGAAACACCGGTGCAGCATTCCGAGGTGAGAAACGAAAGCGTCGCCCGCATCACGTCGAAATCGACGCGGTTGACGATGTTGCGCCCGTCGCGGCGCTGGATGATCAGCCCCGCATCGACCAACGCCCCAAGGTGATGGGCAAGGGTGGAGGGGGCCGCATTCAGATGGGCACCGATCTCTCCCACGGTCAGCGCGTCTTCACCGGCGCGGACAAGCAGGCGAAAGATCGCGAGGCGGGTATCATGGCCAAGGGCGGCGAGGGCGCGGGCAGTTGTTTGATGTTCTGTCATAGCACCAAACAAAACTATAAAACTAGTTTTGTAAAGATGATTCGCATTTGCCGGAGCGACAAGGAAATTGCGCCCAAGGGGGGGAACCCTTGGGCGCAGAGATTTTGAAATGAATTTGGTTGGAATAGGGTCGGGGCGTCAGACGGCAATCTTGCCGCCGCCCTGTTTGGTGACCACAACCACCGCAGGGCGCGGGGGCATCTTGGGGTCAAAATCGGGCCAGCGGGTGGCGGGATCTTCAAAGGTGCTTTCACGCTCGAACCCGGGGATGTTCTTGGTCCCGTCCGTGCCGGGGTGCTGCACGGCGACAAACAGCGTCTCGCCGTCGTCGGTAAAATAGGGGCCGCACATCTCTCCGCCGACGGGGCAGCGGAAGAACAGCTTGGACGTGCCGCGCGCCTCGCCTTCGGTTTCGACCGCATAGAGCCCGTCCGACTTGCCCGTCTTGGCCCAGTTGCTGCCCTGATCCGTGCTGACCCACAGGCGGCCATCGGCGTCGATAGCGCAGTTGTCGGGGCTGCCGAACCACCCGTTTTCAGAGGTTTCGGGGTTCCATTGTGCGCCCACGTCCGACACCGACGGATCGCCGCATTTCACAAGGATCGACCAGCGCCCCTGCGTTGCCGCGTGGTTGCCGCCGTCTTCCTTGATCTCGATGATGTGGCCAAAGCTGCTGTCGGCACGCGGGTTGGCGGCGTTCACCTCATCCTCTGTGCGTTTTGTGTTGTTTGTCAGCATGATATAGGCCGTGCCGTCACCACGGGGCTGCGCGTCTTCGGGGCGGTCCATCGGGGTCGCGCCCAGCAGATCGGCCGCGATCCGCGTGTCGATCATCACGTCGCCTTGGTCATTGAAGCCGTTTTCAGCCGTCAGCGGGCCTGTGCCGTGGGTCAGCGGCAGCCAGGTCACCGTGCCGTCTTCGTCAAAGCGCGCGACATAAAGCGTGCCATCGCTCAGCAGTTTGGCATTGGCCGCCCGGTCGTCCGAGACTTTGCCCCCCGAGACGTATTTATACTGGTAATCAAAGCGGTTGTCGTCGCCCATATAGATCACCAGACGCCCGTCACTGCTGACCGTGGTTTCCGCACCTTCGTGGCGGAAGCGGCCCAAAGCGGTGTGTTTGACGGGGGTAGAGGTCGGGTCCATCGGGTCTACCTCGACCACCCAGCCGAATTTATTGGGGGCGAGGGGTTCTTTATCGATGTTGAAACGGTCGTATTGCGCGCCCCAGGCGTACCACATGCCCGGCACGCCATAGCGTTTGTAGGACGCGGCTTCGGGGTGGTCATCGGCGATCACGGGTTTGCCGTCGGCGTCCAGCTGGTCGCTCCAGAAATAGCCGTGGAAGTTCTCCTCGGCCATGAGCCACGTCCCCCAAGGGGTCAGCCCGCCGGCGCAGTTGTTCAGCGTGCCGATCACATTCACCCCGTCGGGGTCGTCGTTGGTCTTCATCCGCGCATGGCCCGCGGCGGGGCCGTCGATGGTCATCGCGGTGTCCAGCGGAGTGATGCGGCGGTTCATCTTGCCGTCGCGCACCACCTGCCAGACCCCGGCGTCGTCCTTGGCGATCTCGACCACCGAACAACCGTGGGCGGCCATTTCAATGTCGATCAGCGCGGGCGTCATGCCGGAAAACTGGGCGCGGTCCTGACGGCCAAGCCCGGGGAACATCACCTCTTCGTTGGTGTATTCGTGGTTCACACAAAGCAACCCGCGGCTGCCCTCGTCATTCAGCGGGACAAAGCCCACGTAGTCATTGTTATAGCCGAACTGCTTAAGCTGCGCCGCCGCGGTCTGGTTCGTCACGTCGAATTCGGGCGCGTCAGCGGTGATCGGATCACCCCACCGCAGCAGCACATTGGCGTCATAGCCATCGGCCACATGGTGGGTTTCGTCATTGCCCCATGCCAGTTCGTCAAAGACATAGCGGCTGTCCGCGGTAGCGGCACTTGCCTGACGCGGCGCGACCATCGCCGAGGTGCCGAACAATGCGGTTGTCGCCGTGACCCCCAGCATGCCGCGCAAGATGTCGCGGCGTCCGTAGCGCGCGTTGATCACATCGCCGATGGTGCGCTGCAGATTGGGGTTGGTGGGGATGTCGTCGAAGGCTTCAAAGGCTTCGGCCTTGTTGCCGATTTCGGGATCATCGAGGATTTGGCGACGTGTCATGGCTATTCCTTTATTGTGTCGGGCATTGCGTTTGGCATTGCGTTTGGCGAGGTGACTCGCGGTTGCGCCTTATGTCGTCGCGATGTGCTACAGATGTGTTCCGCTTTCATGACAGTTCTGTGACAGGGCGCGCGGCGGTGGGCTTTGTTGCGCGCCACCCTAGCGCAGGAACGGGCGGGATGTGGGCGAAAAACGGCTGCCGGTATCCGCGGCACAGATCAGCGGGGCAGGGCGGTGGCGCAGGGCCAAATCCAAAGCCAAGGGGATGATCGGTCCTGCCCCCCTTGAACCCCCTAGGTGGCGCGATTAATCTTAAGCCAAGGTTTCGCGGGTATGGTCCGGCGAACGGCAATATCAGGCAGGCTTTATGAACGATCCACATGATACATATATGAACACGCTGGTCCCTATGGTGGTTGAACAAACCAGCCGGGGCGAACGTGCGTACGACATCTTCTCGCGTCTGCTGAAAGAGCGGATCATTTTCCTTAACGGGCCTGTGCATGACGGCATGTCGTCGCTGATCGTGGCGCAGCTTCTGCACCTCGAGGCAGAGAACCCCTCCAAGGAAATTTCCATGTATATCAACAGCCCCGGTGGCGTTGTGACCTCTGGCCTGTCGATCTACGACACGATGCAGTACATCAAACCAAAGGTGTCCACGCTGGTCATCGGGCAGGCGGCATCCATGGGGTCGCTGTTGCTGCAAGCGGGCGAAAAAGGCATGCGATTCTCGCTGCCCAACAGCCGCGTTATGGTTCACCAGCCCTCCGGCGGGTATCAGGGTCAGGCGACGGACATCATGATTCACGCGCAGGAAACGCAAAAGCTGAAAACGCGCCTGAACGAGATCTATGTCAAACACACCGGCCAGCCGCTGGAAAAAGTCGAAGCAGCGCTCGAGCGTGACAACTTCATGTCTCCCGAAGAAGCCAAAGACTGGGGCCTGATCGACGAGATCGTCGAGAACCGCGGCAAGATGGATGATCCTGATGCGCCAAAAGATGGCGACAAAAAAGGCAAGTAAATAAGGCGTGCGTGGCCCGTTATTTTGCGATTGTGGACCACGCACCGCTGGCCTAAGCTGGCACCGAGCAAAAAAATATATAGATGGCTGCCCTATGGCGGACACGATCAAACGACAGACCTGAAAGGGTTGAAATGGCTAATACTTCGAGCGGCGACAGCAAGAACACACTTTATTGCAGCTTTTGTGGCAAAAGTCAGCATGAGGTGCGCAAGCTGATTGCAGGTCCGACTGTCTTCATTTGTGACGAATGTGTCGAACTTTGCATGGATATCATCCGCGAGGAAACCAAAGCCTCGGGGCTGAAAGCCACCGATGGTGTGCCGACCCCGAAAGACATCTGTGATGTTCTGGACGATTACGTGATCGGGCAGGCGATGGCCAAACGGGTGCTGTCGGTTGCCGTGCACAACCACTATAAACGTCTCAACCACGCCCAGAAGGGTGGGGACATCGAGCTGGCGAAATCCAACATCCTGCTGATCGGGCCCACGGGCTGCGGTAAGACGCTGCTGGCGCAAACGCTGGCGCGTATTCTGGATGTGCCCTTTACCATGGCCGATGCGACGACACTGACCGAAGCGGGCTATGTCGGGGAAGATGTTGAAAACATTATCCTCAAGCTGTTGCAGGCGTCCGAATACAATGTCGAGCGTGCACAGCGCGGCATCGTCTATATCGACGAAGTTGATAAAATCACGCGCAAATCCGAAAACCCCAGCATCACCCGTGATGTGAGCGGCGAAGGCGTGCAGCAAGCCTTGCTGAAACTGATGGAAGGCACCGTGGCCTCTGTCCCGCCACAGGGCGGGCGCAAGCATCCGCAGCAGGAATTCCTGCAGGTGGATACCACGAACATCCTGTTCATCTGCGGTGGCGCTTTCGCCGGTCTGGACCGGATCATTGCCGCGCGCGGTAAAGGGTCGGCCATGGGCTTTGGTGCCGATGTGCGTGATCAGGATGCCCGCGGCATTGGCGAGATTTTCACCGACCTCGAACCGGAAGATCTGCTGAAGTTCGGCCTGATCCCTGAATTCGTGGGCCGTCTGCCGGTTCTGGCGACGCTCGAGGATCTGGACGAGGACGCGCTGGTCACCATCCTGACCGAACCGAAAAACGCGTTGGTCAAACAGTACCAGCGCTTGTTCGAGATCGAGGATACGCAGCTGACCTTTACCGATGACGCGCTGTTGGCGATCGCGAAACGCGCCATCGAACGCAAAACCGGTGCCCGTGGTCTGCGCTCCATCCTCGAAGACATCTTGCTGAACACGATGTTCGATCTGCCCGGCATGGACAGCGTCACCGAGGTGGTTGTGAACGAAGAGGCGGTGACCTCTGACGCGGCACCGCTGATGATCCACGCCGACGCCGAGAAAGAGCCTGCGACCGCCGGCTAGGCATCGCATGCATGTTAACTGATCAAGGCGCGCCAGCGATGGCGCGCCTTTTTCGTATCTGGCAGGGGGCCGCCGCTTTGTCGCTTGACCTTCGCAAGGGCAGGCGCTTTGACAGGGGCAGGCATGACAGACAAGAGGCGCATCATGACAAGACGTATTTTTTCCGGTGGTGAATTCGAAGCCAAGATCGGCTACTGCCGCGCCGTTGTGGCGGGGGGCTTTGTCCATGTGGCGGGCACCGTGGGGCAGGGCGATACCGTGACCGACCAGTGCCGCGCCGCCCTTGCGACCATCGAAGGGGCCCTGCGCGAGGCTGGCTGCACCATGGCGGATGTGGTGCGCGTGAACTATTATCTGCCCGACCGCGCAGAGTTCGAACCCTGCTGGCCGATCCTGTCAGAGGTCTTTGGTGACGCGCCGCCCGCCGCGACAATGATCGAATGCGGGCTGATCGACGACAAATACCGCATCGAAATCGAAGTCACCGCCTGCCTACCCGGCTGAAAACCGCGGCTATGTGACCCGAAGCCCGCTAGACCTTTGCGCGGCCTTGGTGCATATATCCATCAAAGCTTCAGGAGACCTCTATGGGCATTCTCAACTCTCTTTTGCGCGGCGTGACGTGGTGGAACGGCCAGACGCTGAACACGCAACTGTTCACGTGGCGCAAGGGCATCAAGGTCGGCGAAGACGCCGAGGGCAATGTGTACTACCGCAACGCGGACAGCAGCAAACGCTGGGTGATCTTCAACGGCGAGATCGAGGCGACGCGCGTCAACGCGGATTGGCACGGCTGGCTGCACCATTCGTGGGATGAAACCCCCGAGGCGCGTCCGCTGGCGCATAAGACCTGGGAAAAGCCCCACCAAGAGAACCTGACCGGCACCGCCCTGGCCTATGCGCCCGCAGGTTCGATCCGCCGCGAAAAGCCTGCGGACCGCGGTGACTACGAGGCGTGGCAGCCCGAATAAACGCCACACGCGCGCCCCGTGATCGGGCGCGCGCTGCTGCGGCGGCCCGGCTGTGCTGGCGACGCCCTTTGACGTTCAAGGAACCCATGTGATGCGCAAGATATTGATGATGCTCGCCATAATGGCCGCACCGGTGCAGGCACAGCAGGTGGCCAGCGCTGAAGGCGGAGTTTTGCGCGCGCTCGACAAGGTATCGGGTGTGTCGCGTGACGTTGAAATGCGCCGCGGCGAAACCGCGCGCGTGGGCAATCTGAATGTGACGATGAACGAATGTCGCTATCCGTCGGGCAACCCTGCGGGCGACGCCTATGCCGAGCTCGAGATCGTCGAGACGGGCGACGAGAACCGGCTTTTTGCAGGCTGGATGATCGCCTCTGCCCCCGCGCTGTCGGCGCTGGAGCATCCGCGCTATGACATCTGGGTCATCCGCTGCACTACGTCCTGAGGGCTGGCCGCAGCGGGCGCTGTGAAGTCTGCGGTTTTCATCAACGCCATCTCTAGCCGTGCGTGATAGGCCGCGCGGGTGATCTCTTGCGCGCCAAGGGACGCCAGATGCGGGGTCAGGAACTGTGTGTCAAACAGGGTAAACCCGCCGCGGTTCAACCGGTCCACCAGACAGGCCAGCGCGATCTTGGACGCGTTGTCGCGCCTTGAAAACATGCTTTCGCCAAAGAACGCACGCCCCAGCGTGACGCCATAAACCCCGCCCACCAGCATGTCATCCTCCCAGACCTCAAGGGCGTGGGCATGACCAAGCGCGTGTAGCTGGCCATAAAGGCTAAAAATCTCGGCGTTGATCCAGGTGTCGGCGCGATCGGCGCAGCCGGTGACAACGTCGTTGAACGCGGTGTTGGTGGTGATGGTAAAGCGCGTGCGCCGCATCGCGCGCGCCAGCGACCGCGAGATATGGAACCCGTCGAGGGGAAAGACACCCCGACGCCGCGGATCGACCCAGAAAATCTCTGGATCGTCGCGGTGTTCGGCCATGGGGAAAATCCCGATGGAATAGCCGTGTAATAACAGCTCGGGCGTGAGGTCAGGCATTGCCCAGGTTGGTTTCAAGCCAATGCTCTAGCCAGTGGATGTTATAGTCCCCTGTCAGCACGTCTTGTTCGTCCAGCAGCGCATGGAACAACGGCACCGTGGTGTCGACCCCATCCACGATCAGCTCGCCCAAGGCGCGACGCAGACGCGCCAGCGCTTCGGGGCGGTCGCGCCCGTGGACGATCAGCTTGCCGATCAGGCTGTCGTAATAGGGCGGGATCTTATAGCCGTCATACAGCGCGCTATCCATCCGCACACCAAGCCCGCCTGGGGCGTGATACTGCGTGATCTTGCCCGGGCAGGGCGAGAAGTTCGGCAGTTTCTCGGCGTTGATCCGGACCTCGATCGCGTGGCCGTTGATCTGCAGGTCTTCTTGGGTAAAGGACATATCCATACCGGCAGCAACACGGATCTGTTCGCGCACCAGATCGACCCCGAAGATGCCTTCGGTCACAGGGTGTTCCACCTGCAAACGCGTGTTCATCTCGATGAAGTAGAATTCGCCGTTTTCATATAGAAATTCGATCGTGCCGGCACCGATGTAGTTGATGTTGGCCATCGCATCGGCACAGACCTTACCGATCCGCGCGCGTTCTTCGGCGGTGATCGACGGGCCGGGGGCCTCTTCGAAAACCTTCTGGTGACGGCGTTGCAGCGAACAGTCACGCTCGCCCAGGTGGACAGCACGGCCCTTGCCGTCGCCAAAGACCTGAATCTCGATGTGGCGGGGCGTGGTCAGATACTTTTCGATATAGACTTCGTCGTTGCCGAAGTTCGATTTACCCTCGGCGCGGGCGGTCATGAAGGCACGTTCCATTTCAGCGGCGGATTGCGCCACTTTCATGCCCTTGCCACCCCCACCGGCGGTCGCCTTGATGATCACCGGATAGCCGATTTCATCGCCGATACGCTTGGCGTCGGCCAATGTGGGCACGCCACCGTCAGAACCGGGAACGCAAGGCACGCCAAGCTCTTTCATGGTGTCTTTGGCGGTGATCTTGTCGCCCATGATGCGGATGTGTTCCGCTGTGGGGCCGATGAAGGTCAGGTCGTGGTCTTCGACGATCTGCACAAAGCCCGCGTTTTCCGACAAGAAACCGTATCCGGGGTGGATCGCTTCGGCACCGGTGATCTCGCAGGCGGCGATGATCGACGGGATCGACAGATAGGATTGCTGCGAAGAGGGCGGGCCGATGCAGACAGATTCGTCTGCCATGCGCACATGCATCGCATCGCTGTCGGCCGTCGAATGGACGGCGACAGACCCGATGCCCATCTCGCGGGCCGCACGGATCACGCGCAACGCGATCTCGCCGCGGTTTGCGACTAGGATTTTTTTGAACATGGGTTTCGCCTTATTCCAGGATCACCAAAGGCGCGCCGAATTCAACGGCGGCGCCGTCTTCTACCAAGATCCGCTTGACCGTGCCGGAGCGCGGCGCAGGAATGTGGTTCATGGTTTTCATCGCTTCGACGATCAACAGGGTGTCACCTTCGGAAACGCTTGTCCCGACAGAGATAAAGGCGGGCGCGCCGGGTTCGGCTTGCATATAGACGGTGCCCACCATCGGAGAGACGACTGCGCCGGGGTGATCCGCCGGGTCGCTGTTGTCTGCGGCAGGGGCTGCTGCCGCTGCTGGGGCCGCGGGGGCAGGGGCTGCATAGTGTGCAGGGGCCGACTGCGCCTGTTGCGGCGCGACGATTTGTTGTGGGGGTTTACGGCTGACGCGCACATTCAGGCTGTCATCCTCGGCGTAATCCCGCTTGACCTGCAATTCGGTCAGATCGTTTTCATTCAGCAACTCGGCGAGCGCCTGGATAAAAGCCACATCGGCGTCATGGGTGTTTTTTGTCATATTTTCCTCAGCCAGTCTAAGTCGATCGGGCGCTGCCTGTGCCCTTGAATTGCTGCCTTATAGGGCATGGGCGCAGGCATGAAAAGCAAGCAGTTGCCTAACGTAAGCTTGGCCGCGCAAAGCGCGGGATCGAGCAGCGGATCGGGGCGAGGGATATGGGGGATGTGACAGGGGGACGCGGGCGCGGGAAAATGCCGGTGTGAAACATATGTTTCGTCTGTTTTTCCCGCGCGCGTAGAGGCTTGGCCGTCAGATTGCCAGATATTCGGCACGCAGTTCGGCGTTGTTCAGCACCTCTTCGGCGGTGCCGTCAAACACCACGCCACCGGTATCAAGGATCACCGCACGATCTGCGAGTTTAAGCGCACGCACCGCGTTTTGTTCGACCAGAATGGTGGTGATGCCTTGGGATTTGATCAGCGACAGGGTCTTTTCGATCTCGTCCACGATGACGGGGGCAAGCCCTTCATAGGGTTCATCCAGCAGCAGCACCTTGATGTCACGGGCCAGCGCACGGGCAATCGCCAGCATCTGCTGTTCGCCGCCCGACAGGGTCACGCCCTCTTGCTTGCGGCGTTCCTTGAGGCGGGGGAATAATTCGTAGATGCGGTCAAGCGACCAGCCGATGGGGGGGGCGATCTGCGCCAGTTGCAGGTTTTCCTCGACCGTGAGACCCGCGATGATGCGGCGGTCTTCGGGGACCAGCGCCAGACCGTTGGCGGCCGCCTCGTGGCTGGCCATTTTGTGCAGCGGCTGGTGGTCCAGCCAGACCTCTCCTTTGCGCAACTCGGGGTCGCCGATCTGCGCGATGGCCCGCAGGGTAGAGGTTTTCCCCGCCCCGTTGCGGCCCAGAAGCGCCAGAATTTCGCCTTCATGCACGTTAAAGCTGACGCCCTGCACGATGTAGCTTTCGCCGTAATAGGCGTGGATGTCCCAGACCGAAAGATAGGCGGGGGCGGTAGCGGCGTGGTTGGCGCTGTTCGAGAAATCGGGTTTCGTGTTCATACTCTTGTCCTTGCAAAGCCGTGTGTGCGGGGCGACGCGGGAGGGGGGAGCCCCCACGCGTCAGGCGGCGTCCTGGGATTCGCCCAAATACGCCTCGCGCACCTTGGGGTGGCCTTTGATGTTGTCGGGGGTGTCTTCGACCAGCGGGGTGCCTTGGGCCAACACGGTGATCCGTTCGGCCAATGAGAACACCACATGCATGTCGTGTTCGATGATGGCGATGGTAATGTCGCGTTCGTCCTTGATCTGCTTCAGCAGGTCGATGGTATTGTTGGTATCGGCCCGCGCCATGCCTGCTGTGGGTTCATCCAGCAGCAGCAGGCGTGGGTCTTGCGACAGGCACATCGCGATTTCCAACCGACGTTTGTCCCCGCGCGACATAGAGGCCGCGTGCATATGGCGCTTGTCGGCGAGCTTCATCTCGACCAGCATCTCCTCGGCTTTTTCGATCACGTCACGCTGGCTCGACATGGCGGTGAGCGCGTTCATCTGGAACGCCCCGTCGCGTTTGGCAAAGCAGGGGATCATCATGTTCTCCTGCACGCTGAGATCGCCGAAGATCTCGGGCGTCTGGAATACGCGGGAAATCCCCATCTGGTTGATCTCGTAGGGTTTGCGCCCCAGCACCGACTGCCCGTCGAACATGACCGATCCGGTATCGGGGATCAGTTTGCCCACCAGACAGTTCAGCAGCGTGGATTTGCCCGCCCCGTTCGGCCCGATGATCGCATGGACCGAGTTTTCCGCGACGCTGAGGTTCACGTCGCTCAGCGCTTGCAACCCGCCGAAACGTTTGCCGACATTTTTGACTTCGAGAATGGCCATCTGTTCAGCTCCTTCTTATTCGGCTGGGGGTGTGTTGCGTTGTGCGGCGGCGTCTGCCTCGACCGATCCGGCGTTGCGGTCCTTGCGGCGGAACACGCGACCGATACGTTGACCGCCTTCGACCAGACCACCAGGCAGGAAGATCACGACCAGCATGAACAGCAGGCCCAGCGTCAGGTGCCAGCCTTTGCCCACAAAGGGGTGTATCAGCGTGATCAGTGTGTCTTCCAGCCCGTCGGGCATAAAGGCGAACCAACCGTGCAGCACGTTATCGTTGATCTTGGAAAAGATGTTTTCAAAGTACTTGATAAAGCCCGCGCCCAGAACCGGCCCCAGAAGGGTGCCCGCACCACCAAGGATGGTCATCAGAACAACCTCGCCCGAGGCGGTCCACTGCATCCGTTCGGCACCAGCAAGCGGGTCCATCGCGGCGAGCAGGCCACCGGCCAGACCGGCATACATGCCAGAGATGACAAAGGCCGCCAGCGTGTAGGGTTTGGTGTTCAGGCCGGTGTAGTTCATCCGTTGCTGGTTCGATTTCACCGCCCGCAGCATCATGCCGAAAGGCGATCGGAACACGCGGATTGAGATATAGAACGCCAGCAGCATGATCACGGCACACAGGTAATAGCCGACCGAGAAGGTAAAGGACCACGCCCCGAAATCCAGCGTCGTCGCCGCATTCATCTGCGCCCCGAACAGATTGGGGTAGCTGGGTGCATTCGCCCCATCAAGGATACGCGGATCGCTCAGCGCGATCTGCAGGCCGGTTTCCCCGTTGGTGATCGGCGTCAGCACCGAATAGGCAAGGTTGAACGACATCTGCGCAAAGGCCAGCGTCAGGATCGAAAAGTAGATCCCCGACCGGCGCAGCGAGACAAAGCCGATCACGACAGAGAACAGCCCCGCCACGATCACCGACAAAAGGATCGCGGGGATCACGTTCATCGACAAGAGCTTCATCATCCACACGGCAGAGTAGGAACCGACCCCCAGAAAGGCCGCGTGACCAAAAGAGAGATATCCGGTCAGCCCGAACAGAATATTGAAGCCGATGGCAAAGATGCCAAAGATCACAAAGCGTTGCATCAGGTCAGGGTAGCCCGCGTTGAACTGTGCCAGTCCTGATCCGGCGGGGAAGGGGTTGAGGATGATAGGGGCTGCCATGGTCAGGAATGCCACCACCAACAGCAGGAGAAAGTCTTTTTTCGTGAGTGAGTGCATGGGTTATTCCTCCATCACGCCTTTGCGGCCCATCAGACCACGGGGGCGTGTCAGCAAGATGAGTATCGCGACAACGTAAATGATGATCTGGTCAATGCCGGGCAGGATGTTCTTGACCTCGTTCATGGAGGCAAAGCTTTCCAGAATACCCAGCAAGAACCCCGCCAGCACGGCACCGGGCAGCGACCCCATGCCGCCGACCACGACGACCACAAAGCTCAGCACCAGAAAATCCATACCCATGTGGTAGTTGGGCGAATTGATCGGCGCGTACATGACACCGGCCAGACCGGCGACCGCAGCGGCGATGCCGAACATGATGGTGAAACGTTTGTCGATGTTGATGCCCAGCAGACCGACGGTCTCGCGGTCGGCCATACCGGCACGCACGACCATCCCGAAGGTGGTGAACTGCAAGAAGGCAAAAACGCCGCCGATGATGACCGCCGAGAAAGCGAAATAGATCAGGCGCCAGTAGGGGTAGATGATCGCATTGGGATCAAAGCCCAGCATCACGCCAAAGTCGAACGACCCGCGGAACGCCTCCGGGGCGGAGGTGGGGATCGGGTTCGCGCCGTAGAAATACTTGATCACCTCTTGCAACACGATCGCCAGACCGAAGGTTACCAGAATCTGGTCGGCATGGGGGCGCTTGTAGAAATGTTTGATCAACCCGCGCTCCATGACAAAGCCGATGGCCAGCATGATCGGCACGGCAAAGAGGATCGACAGGGGAACGGACCAATCCAGCATCCAGGCACCGGCGGTCTCTCCGAACCAGTCCTTGATATAGGGAATGTCCTCGTATTTCGGCTTGCCCAGAAAATCGACGCCGGAGGGTTCCGATGCCTTATGGCTGAGCGTGAAAATCTTGCTTAGCGTGACGGCGCAGAAGGCACCGATCATGAACAGCGCCCCATGGGCAAAGTTCACGACACCCAGCGTGCCGAAAATCAACGTCAGACCAAGCGCGATGAGCGCATAGGCTGAACCTTTGTCCAACCCGTTAAGAAGTTGCAAAAGAATGGCGTCCATCGCGGTGCCCTCGAATTTTTATGAAGTGAAAGGCGGAAAAGCCCGCCGGCAAGGTAAGGCAGGGGGCGCCCCCTGCCTTAGACTTGATTTACGCGCCGGGGTTGCAGTCGCCCAACTCGCCGCCCGCAAACATCGGGTGGTCAGGTGCATAGGTGACCTGATCGGCTGGGGTGACTTCGACGATTTCCACGAGATCGAATTCATTCTCGGGGTTCTCTTTGCCGCGCACGACCACAACGTCCTTAAAGCACTGGTGGTCATCGGCGC
The DNA here is from genome assembly GCF_000152605.1 of Sulfitobacter sp. EE-36. NCBI lineage: Bacteria > Pseudomonadati > Pseudomonadota > Alphaproteobacteria > Rhodobacterales > Roseobacteraceae > Sulfitobacter > Sulfitobacter sp. EE-36. The sequence continues at coordinate 2,081,421 of NZ_CH959310.1, forward strand.
GGTACAGCGTCGGGCCGTTGCCCAGACCGTCGAATTCGAACCCGGCAAGGGCTTCGCCGACAGCGCAGGGGTTGAACGACCCGGCACGGGCCACCGCATCCGCGTACAGCAGCGTCTGCGCATAGCAGGTCTGAGCCGCCTGGCTGGGGGGGAAGCCGTATTTTTCGCCAAAGGACTGAACGAAAGCGTTGGTGCCTTTGTAGCGGTCGCCCATCTGGTTCTCGAGCTTCCAATCCCAGTTCTGCGAGCCGACGATACCGGTGATATTCTCACCCGCACCACGGGCCATCAGCTCTGAATAGAGCGGCACGACGATCTCGAAGTTCTTGCCGTTCACCTGCTTTTCACGCAGGCCGAACTGCACGGCGTTGGTCAGCGAGTTGACCATGTTTCCGCCGTAGTGGTTCAGGACCAGAACATCCGCACCGGAGTTCAGGACAGGCGCGATATAGGACGAGAAATCGGTCGCGGCGAGCGGCGTGCGCACGTCGTTGATGGTTTCCCAGCCCATGGCTTCGGTCGCGGCCTGAATGGATTCCTGCTGCGTCCAGCCCCATGTGTAGTCGGCTGTCAGGCTGTAGACCTTGCGATCATCGCCGTAGAGGTTTTTCAGCACCGGTGCCAAAGCGGCAGCGGACATATAGGCGTTGAAGAAGTGACGGAAGCCGTTGGCTTTCTTGTCTTTACCCGTGGTGTCATTCGAGTGTGTCAGACCCGACATAAAGATCACGCCGGCCTCTTGGCACAGGCCCTGCACCGCAACCGCCACGCCCGAGCTTGAGCCGCCCGAGATCATGATCGCGCCGTCTTTCTGGATCATCGACTGCGCCGATGCGCGGGCCGCGTCCGATTTGGTTTGCGTATCGCCGGTCACGAACTGGACTTTCTTGCCCATGATCCCGTTACCTTCCAGCGCCTTCGAGCTGAAGGTGTTCAGCATACCGCCGTCGCCCTGACCGTTCAGGTGCTCGACCGCCAGCTCGAACGCGCGCAGCTCGTCTGCGCCTTCGTCCGCGTAGGGGCCTGATTGGGGTACGTTAAAGCCAAGCGTCACCGTGTCGCCCGTTGGCGCGTTGGTAAAGCCGGAATGCGCGGCCGCGCTTAGATACGTCGGTAGCGCCAGACCGGCCCCGGCAGCAGCGCCGGTTTTGATCACGCCACGACGCGTCAAGTTAGAAAATGACATGTATTTCCTCCCAAATGTTGAAATCACGGCCCGATTATTTTTCCGGGTCCATGATGCACAGAGGTGCAAATATGATATGAGAGGAAAAGTGAAAACCGATCAACAAGCCCCTTGATAAAAACAACTATTCTGTAAATATATTCGCACAGGTTGAGGGGGAGCTGTAAATTTAATGATATTGCAGCGCAGAAAGCCGTTGATAACGCGATATAATTCGCGCGGGGGTGCCGCGTGACCCGTGATGCGCTGACCGGCAGCCGTATCCGTGAACGTCGGGTGATGGCGGGGCAGAAACAGGCGGACCTTGCCAAGCGCATCGGCATCTCGGCCAGCTATCTGAATCTTATCGAACACAACCGTCGCAGAATCGGCGGGAAACTGCTTCTTAACATCGCGGCTGCCCTTGGGGTGGAGCCAACTGCGTTGACCGAAGGGGCCGAGGCGGCGCTGATCGCCACCCTGCGCGAGGCGGCGGATGATGCGCGGCTCAGCGGGCCGGAGGCGACCCGCGCCGATGAATTTGCCGGGCGGTTCCCGGGCTGGGCCGATGTGCTGGCCAACGCACAGCGCCGGATCGCCACGTTGGAGCGTACGGTCGAAACCCTGACCGACCGGCTGGCCCATGACCCGCATCTGGCGGCCTCTATGCACGAACTGCTGACGACCGCTGCCGCGATCCGGTCCACCGCGTCGATTTTGGCCGATACCAAAACGCTTGAACCCGAATGGCGAGACCGGTTTCACATCAACATCGATCAGGACAGCCGTCGCCTTGCCGATAGCGCGCAGGCGCTGGTGGGCTATCTTGAGGCCGACCCCGAAATCACCCCCGCCGCCGATTCCCCGCAAGAGGAGGTAGAGGCGTTTCTGGCCGCACATCGCTATCGTTTTGCCACGCTCGAGGTCACGGAAGGGGATGCGGATGCCATCGACAAGCTGATCCAGACCGCCCCGGAGTTGCAAAGCGTGGCCGCGCGTCACATCGCGCGCGATGTGTTGCAGCAGATCGCCATTGACGCCGAAGCCTTGCCGATCACGCGGCTGACACAGGCTCTTGACCGGCTTGGACCGGACCCCGTGGCGCTTGGTGCAGAGCTGCGCCAGCCCGTGGCCCGTGTCTTGCGGCGCATGGCAACGGTGCCGGAGCTGGGGGCAGGGCTGGTGATCTGCGACCGGTCGGGCACGTTGATCTTTCGCAAATCCATCGACGGTTTCGTCGTGCCGCGCTTTGGGGCCTGTTGCCCGCTTTGGCCGCTGTTCGCCGTTCTGGGAAACCCGGGCATGGTACAGAAACAACGGGTCGCGCAATTGGGGCGGGGCCATTCCGCCTTTGACTGTTTTGCCACCTGCGAGACGCAAAACGTGCGCGATTACAACGCGGTACCCTTGCTTCATTCGGTGATGTTGATCCTGCCCGCAGGGCCGGACAGCGCGCCCGCGCTTGATGTGGGGGCCACCTGTCGCGTCTGCCCGCGCGCGGCCTGTCCGGCGCGGCGCGAACCGTCGATCCTGAATGACGGGGTCTAGCGCGGGGCAACAGGCTTTTGACAGGGCAGGGTTTTCCGTGCATCTTGCCGCTCGGCCTACCGAGATCGCGGCACAAGCGACCAGGGCCACAGGGAGGGATTTTGCCAATGGGCAAGCATGTGGTGCTCGTGGAAGACGAGACGAACATCGCCGAGGCGATACGATTTTTACTCGGCCGTGAGGGCTGGCGCGTCGAAACGCTGGCCAATGGCGCGACAGCCGTGGAGGTGATCCGCAACGCCAGCCCCGATCTGGTGATGCTGGATGTGATGCTGCCGGGCAAAAGTGGTTTCGAAATCCTGAAAGAACTGCGTGCGGATGCGGCGCTGGCTGATCTGCCGATTCTGATGCTGACCGCCCGCGGTCAGACCCGCGACCGCGAAATCGCGCTAGAGGCCGGGGTCAGCCGGTTTATGACCAAACCGTTTTCCAACGCCGATATGCTGGCAGCCGTGCGCGATCTGACCGCCGCAGGCACCGCAAAAGCATGAGCAAGCCCCCCGGCTCGCCGCTGTTTCTGGAACGGCGCAGCTACCGGTTTCGCCGCATGATGGATGCCGTCCGGCTGCTGCCCTTGTTGGTGCTGGCCTTCTGGATGCTGCCGCTGCTCTGGCCCGTGCAGGATGCCCCCGTGGGCGCGGCCGTGCCCATGTCGCACGCGCTGCGCTATGTCTTTGGCGTCTGGCTGGCGGGCATCGTCTTGTGCTTTCTGCTTTGGCGGCGCACGGCGCGGCAGATTGCTCAGGAAGCTCAAGACTGATGGTGTCGCTGAACCAGTTGGTCGCGGTCTGTCTGCTTTATGTGGTCGGGCTCTTTGCCGTGGCCTTCGCGGCAGAGCGTGCGGCGGCACGGGGGCGGGGCGACTGGCTGTTACGCTCTCCGCTGGTCTATACGCTGTCGCTGTCGATCTATTGCACCGCCTGGACCTTTTACGGTGCCGTTGGCTATGCCGCGCGGTCGGGGTTGGAGTTTGTGACGATCTACCTTGGCCCGTCGCTGGTGATGATCGGCTGGTGGTGGGTGCTGCGGCGGTTGGTGCGCATCGGGCGGTCGCATCGGGTGACCTCTGTCGCGGATCTGATTTCCTCGCGTTACGGCAAATCGAACCTGCTGGCGATCTTGGTCACCATCATGGCGGTGATCGGGGTGACGCCCTATATCGCGCTGCAACTTCAATCGGTTACCCTGTCCCTGTCGATCTTTGCCAGCGCCGAGCCGGGGGTGACACCGGGCAGCGATCCGCTGAATTCCGCACAGGCGGCCTTTTGGGTCGCGGTGGGGCTGGCGCTATTCACCGTGCTCTTCGGCACCCGCAATCTCAACGTGAACGAACGCCACCACGGCGTGGTCATCGCCATCGCTGTCGAGGCGGTGGTCAAGCTGCTGGCCCTACTGGCCGTCGGCGTTTTCGTGGTCTGGGGGCTGGCGGGCGGCGTCGATCAGGCGCTGGCGCAGATTGACCGGTCGGCCCTTGGTCAATGGCAGGTCGAAGGCGACCGTTGGGCCGCGCTGACGCTGCTGGCCGCTGCCGCCTTCATCTGCCTGCCGCGGATGTTTCAGGTGCTGGTGGTGGAGAATGACGACGAACGTCACCTGCAAACCGCCAGCTGGGCCTTCCCGCTGTATCTCATGCTGATGAGCCTGTTTGTCGTGCCGATTGCCGTGGTCGGGCTGGACCTGCTGCCCGAAGGGTCGAACCCCGATCTGTTCGTGCTGAGCCTGCCGCTCAGCCAAGGGCAGAACAGCCTTGCGATGTTTGCCTTTCTGGGGGGCTTTTCCTCGGCCACGTCGATGGTGATCGTGGCGACGCTGGCGCTGTCGACGATGGTGAGCAACCATATCGTCATGCCGATCTGGCTGACCTACGGGCAGAACACGGTGCAGCAATCGGGTGATGTGCGTCATGTGGTGATCCTGTCGCGGCGGCTGTCGATCCTGCTGATCATCTCGCTGGGGTATTTCTATTACCGGCTGTCGGGCGGCGGCGGTGCGTTGGCGGCGATCGGGACGATCTCTTTCGGGGGGGTCGCGCAGTTCCTGCCGGTGTTGCTGGGCGGTATCTTCTGGCGCGGGGCCACGCGCACGGGGGCCGTCTGCGGGCTAAGCGTGGGCTTCGCGATCTGGGTCTATACGATGCTCTTGCCCAGCTTTGGCGCAGGCGCGGCGCTATCGGTTGCGACCTTTCAGGACGGGCTGTTCGGTATGACCTGGCTGCGCCCCGAAGCCTTGTTTGGAATCAACGGTTTGGACCCCACTGTTCACGCAGTGATCTGGAGCCTTTCGCTCAATGCGCTGGTCTTTGTCGCCGTGTCCCTGTTCAGCTTTCCCGCCCCTGTCGAGCGGCTGCAAGGCGCGCAATTTGTCAATATCTTCGACCATTCCACCGCCGCCCGCGGGTGGAGCGCGTCCGTCGCGGCCAGCGAGGATCTGATGATCATGGCGCAGCGGATTTTGGGCCCCGCCGAGGCGCAGGGATTTTTCCGCGCGCAAGCCCAGTTGCAGGAAAAATCGGATGGTTTGCCAGAGCCCACGCCGCGTTTTGTCCAGGCGCTGGAGCGTGAATTGGCGGCCTCGGTCGGGGCGGCGACGGCCCATGCGATGGTGTCGCAGCTGGTCGGCGGTGCCTCTGTCTCGGTGCAGGATCTGCTGGCGGTGGCGGACGAATCGGCGCAGATGCTGGAGTATTCAAGCCAGCTTGAAATCAAATCGCGCGAGCTGACCGATACCGCCGCGAAGCTACGCCGCGCCAATGACAAGCTGACGCATCTGTCGCATCAGAAAGACAGCTTTCTGAGCCAGATCAGCCATGAACTGCGCACGCCCATGACCTCTATCCGGTCGTTCTCCGAGATTCTGCGCGACGCCCAAGGGCTGGGGCCCGAGGAAAAGACGCGCTATGCCTCGATCATCCACTCCGAAACCATCCGGCTGACGCGGTTGCTGGACGATCTGCTGGACCTGTCTGTGCTGGAAAACGGCGAGGTGTCGTTGAACCGTCAGCGCGGGTCGCTGCGCGATGTGTTGGATCAGGCCGTGACCACAGCGCGCGCCGCCAACACCCGCGCGATCACCATTGACCGCGATCTGGCGGGCGAGGAGGTGATGTTGGAGACGGATCTGGACCGGCTGGTGCAGGTTTTCATCAACCTTATCACAAATGCGCAGAAATATTGCGTTGCCGAAGACCCGCAGCTGTCAATCCGCGCCCACCAGCGGGGGCGCCGCATCATTGTGGACCTGATCGACAATGGCGCGGGGATCGATGCTGCCTCGCAGGAATTGATTTTCGAAAAGTTTAGTCGTTTGCCCGGGCAGGGCGGCGAGGGGGCCGGTCTGGGACTGGCGATATGCCGCGAGATTATCAAACGTTTGCAGGGGGATATCTCGTATCTTACCGAGGTGTCGGGCACCGGTTTTCGGGTTGAACTGCCGTTGGCGCAGAGCGGCGCCTAGGGCGATTTTTTCTGTTCTCTAAAGGGAATCGTAACCTCTCTGCGTCATTTCATAGGGGTGAAATGGCAGTGAAGGAGGCGTGCGATGGGGTAAGGGATGTGAGTTTCGTCAAATGATGCCGGTGACATCAGATGCGGGGTGACAGCGCCGTTTTGGCGCTATCCGTTGGTATGGCTTCAGCAACGGCGCGGTTGGCCTGATCCTTGGCGGATCGACCGGTGGCGCGTTGACCGGTGGCGCGTTGCGGTTACGCGTAGGGGGCGCTGAGCACGCCGCGCATGTGGCTTAGGTCGTAGCCACCGGCCCGTGCGGCCTCAATCAGCGCGTCTGCCGGTTGTTCGCCTGCCTGACCCAAGGCCCAAGCGATGGTCGACCGTGTGCCCGAGGCGCAATAGGCCAGAACAACCTCGTCCTGCGCCACGCCGATCTCGCGGTTACGGGCAATGACATCTGGGGTCATCGTTTGGTGCGTCAGCTCTTGCACCGCAAAGCGCAGTCCAGCCGCCTCTGCCGCGGCCTGGATGGCGGCATGCTGATGGCTGGGGGGCACTTCCGCGTCGGGACGGTTGCACAGGATCAAGGTAACGCCAGCCTCTTTGATCGCCTCCATATCGGAGGGGTCGATCTGAGGGGCAGCAAAGAAGCGGGGGGTGATTTGACGAATATCCATAGTTTGACTTATCCAGCCGCCCGCGTTGTGTCTAGTATCCGCCGCGCTTTGGGGGCGATCATCATACCCGCCAGCATGGTGATCAGAAAAATCAGGCCGCCCAAGCCGCCATACCCAAGCGACGCCAGCGCAGGCCCCGGGCAAAGCCCGACCAGCCCCCAGCCCGCGCCAAAGAGCACGGCCCCCACGATCAGCTTGCGGTCCAGCCGCGGGTCAGGGCGTTCGGGGAAATCACCGCCCACCACGGGCCGCCGCCCACGGGTGAACGCCCAAGCGACCGCCATCGGCAAAATGGCCCCGCCCATGACAAAGGCGAGCGTCGGATCCCAATCCCCGAAGAAATCCAGAAACCCCTGGACCTTTTGGGTATCGGTCATGCCCGACAGATATAGCCCGGTGCCAAACAAGGCCCCGGCGAGGGCGGCAAGCATATTGCGCATCTCAGACCCCTCCGACCAGGGCGCGCAGGGCGACGACCATCAGCGCGCCTGCCGCGATATAAACAAGCGTGGCAACGATACCGCGCGGGCTCAGCCGCGAAATGCCGCAGACCCCGTGACCGGAGGTGCAGCCATTGCCGATGCGCGTGCCCAGCCCGACCAGAAGGCCAGCCGCGCCGACCAGCCACAGGTTCTCTGTCAGGTTGGTGGTCGCAGGGACGGGGGCAAAGACTGCGATCACCGCAGGGAATATGATCAGCGCCGCCAGAAAGCTGCCGCGTTCGGCCCAAGCGCCGCGCGCCGATCCGTCCACCAGCCCGCCGATAATGCCGCTGGCCCCCATGATGCGGCCGTTCCCCAACAAGTAGACCGCAGCGCCGCCGCCAATCATCAGCCCGCCAATCAGGCCCCAAATCCAATCTGCTTCAATCATATGCTATATCGCCCTTTCGTACCGCCGTAAGCGGCGGGTTTCGGCAAAAACATATAATGAATGCTGAATGTGTGGCAAGCCGCAAGCGCGAGGTTGACGCTGTGTCGGTCTCCGGGCGTTTGCTATCTATGGTGACAGGTACAGAAAGTGGCCGTCACCTGCCTTAGCCGAGAATGATACCGACCACGACCATCATCAGCCCGATCACCGACAGCAGCAATGCGCCAAGGTTCATCGGCAGCACTTTTTGCAGGACGATCCGCATCTCTTCTTCGGGCAGGGCGGCGCGTTTGGCACGGGCCACGCGCAGGATACACCAGACAAGCCCGACCAACCCTACAAAGGAGATCGCCGCGCCCGCCCAGATCAGGACGTCAAAGAGTGAAAGAGATGCATTTTCCATAGGCCGCGAGCTATCCGAATTCCGCCCAATGGGCAAGAGTGGCTTGCGGCAGCGCAGGCACGCGGGTAGTCAATGCGCTGACCCATTCAAGACATAGGACGCCCCAGATGAGCGACAGTGCCACCAATCCCGAATCCCAAGACGCCATCGGTGATGCCACATATCGCGTGACCGCGAATGAGCTGCGCCAGTTCGTAGAGCGGATCGAACGGCTGGATGCCGAGAAGAAAGACCTCGCCGAACAGCAAAAAGAGGTCATGGCCGAAGCGAAATCCCGCGGTTACGACACCAAGGTGCTGCGCAAGATAATCGCTCTGCGTAAGCGTGAAGCCGATGATATCGCCGAAGAAGAAGCCGTGCTTGAGATGTATAAAGAAATTCTCGGTATGACTTAAAACCGTTATAAAGCATTGACTTTGGTTAGGCTGCGCGTATTCTGCGTGCAGTCTAAAACCGATTCAAAGGCAAGTTGTTGAATGGCATTTTTTGTGGAGCCCAACAACGAGCGCTCGAAAGAGCTTGGGGTGGGGCACTTAGCCCATATTCCTGTTATTTGGACATGCGACTGGAAGCTAATGGAGGAGGCTTCGAAGTTCCTGATCGACCGTGGGACCGGTAAATGGTCCCCCAGCCATAGGATCAGTTCTGAGTATGCTGACAGACGGAAGTTGTCGGCGGGAACAATGCGCAACCTGGGTCGCGATCTGGAGAGCTTCCTTACCTATTGTGAGCGGAGAAGTTTGGATTGGCGGTTGCTGAGTTACGAACACCTCCTCGACACCTACCAATCCGATATGAAATCGGGCTTTCATTTGCTTGGGGGGAGCCCGCTTGCGCCGGGAACTATAAACCGTCGTATTGGGTCCACCTGCGAATTTTTGATGTACTGTGCGCACTATGGTTGGCGCGGTGTTTTCGAAGTTGCTCAAGAAAATGTCCAGAGATCAACAAGCTCGCACAATCATTCAGTTGCTCACCGTCGTGTAGGGAAGGTTCGAAAGAACCCAGCCGAGCTAAGACTGCCATCACGATCCGAAATTAAGATTTGGCTCGATGCCATACTGGATGGTTACGGTGGCGCAGTAGGGGTAACCGCCTACTTGATGTGCCGGATGGTTCTCGAAACGAATATGCGGGCAGAAGAAGTCCTCCTATTCAGAGCCGACCAGCTGCAGAAGGCCCTGAGTGAAAGTCGATCTCGGTCGGATCGGCATGGGGTGTTTGTAAGTATTTGTTTCGGAACGAAAGGCGGTCGAACTCCAGGTGATGATACTAAAAGAGGTATCTCTCGTCGTGTTTTTTTCTCGAAAGAATGGTTGAATAGACTTGACCAGTACTCGAAAATAACTCGAAAAATCGCTTTGATGAGACGTAAGTCAGACCATCCTAACGCCGCCTTGCCAGAAGAGCTTTTTCTATCGCCCAGTACAGGTAGCGCATATTCTTATCAGCGGTTCCGAGAGTTTTGGATACACAAAGGGCTTAAGGTCAATGCAATGCCCTTTGAAGGGTGGACACCTCACGGGGGGCGGCACGCATGGGCATGCTATCAGATGCTTGATAGAATGGACGAGCAGTTCGATAGGCTGAGCGCGGAAGGTCAGATTATGAATGGTAAAGGTCATAAACCCTCACTAGAGCTGACTGTTAACCTTAGCCGTAGCCTCATTGACACTCATATCCGTCCCTTAATGGGGCACATTTCAGCGGAAACTACCGAACTCTACCTTCGGTGGATCGTTCATCAAGTTGGTGCAGAAGAATATATTGGAAAATGGTCAACGTGGTTGGATCATGATGGGGTGGATGAGTGAACAAAGTCACAAAACATCAAAAAAATAGCCGTGAGTTGAAAGAAGCAAGCGCGGACTTTATACAACAAGCTTCAACGATAGGATCGAACTCTCTTAAGTGGGAAGTTGGGGATTCTTCCACAGGGTATTTCGATGTTGATTTAACAAGTCTGAGCGACGGCGACGCTTTAGCAGGCATTCTAGGTAGGCCAGAGCTTGCTAACGAGATTGCGACTCATTTCCGGCCATGGTGCCACGGTAAGGCAAAATCGACAGTCAAAAGGCAGGTGAAGTCGCTTAAGGTCTTCTTCCGATTTCTAACTGACCATCAGAATAATTTTGGCGAGGATATTAGGAATTCACTACAATTGAATTCAGTGCATGGAGAAGCCTTTAAAGGCTGGGTGCTTCTCAATGTGGATGCCAACCTATACGAGAAACGTCATAATATCTTGAGGGTGGAAAAGTGGCTAAATATGGCCAGAGCAATTCACCAAAGTGGAGATTTATTGTGGCCTACAATTGAACCAGGCCGAACCATACAAGCGCATCAAGACGTAGATCCTCGCGCAATTAAGGCCGTGTATACTGTCTCGAAACGTGTAAAGGACGATAATTCTGCAAAACAAATTGAAGGCCTTGAGGTGATTAGTTCTGGTAGAAAGGCCGGAATCGTTAATGACCGAAGTGCAGTTTCGTTGTATTGCCGCTCACGTATACAGAGAAGAGTTTCCGAGGGGGTTGATATTGCGCCTGAAGATGCCCGAATGCTGAGTACTTTTGTAAATAAACGTTTTTACAAATCTTTAGAGCATTTTTACAGACAGCATGTGCCGCTAGCAAAAGATTCACTCGCTTCCTATATGCTAGTGACAATGCACACAGGTTGGCTAGATACTACCCGGGAAATTTGCGTTGTAGACGATGTTTTTAATGAGTATGAAGGGTGGTATGTAGACCGGACGCCTAATACTACAGGTGGGGGATCGAATAGATTAGGTTCTGTAATCATCTTATCGCAGGACCATAGCTCTGCTGATGAGGATGAATTCAAAGACGCAGAAGATGTAATCGCCCAGATAAGCGTACAGCGACCCAAAACGGGACGCCTTGTTAGCGCTCTATCGAATAAAAAGTCGTTATACCATCCGTTTCGCGTGATTAAGGCTCAAATCGAGAGAACAAGGTTTCTTAGACAGCTTTTACGCCAAATTCGCAGTGAAATTTTATCCATTCCCAATGGTTCCATTACTCAGAAAAAAAGCTTGTTTGAGGTCGAGCGCAAACTTCGATCACCTTGGATCTTTTGGAACCCTAAGGGGCTTGGTCATAAGGCGGTTGGTATTATCAACGGGGCCGATCCAGTTGCAGCTCAGTTCAAAAGGCACATGGTTCCTGAGGTATGCAAACACCTAGTGCGCAAACAAGATCACGACCTTATAGCCTCAATTGAGGCGCTCGTCCCTAGCGATATCCGCGACGGGTTTGCTTCCTTCCTGTATGATAGCTCTGGTGGAAACATATTCGTCGTACAGCACGGTCTTGGTCACGCTAGTGCTAGCACAGCACGCCACTATCTTCGGCAAAAGAGGCAGATTAGGGAAAATTTTACGGTCTATAGGAAAATGTGTCAGACAGTTTTCAGCGAAGTGCGTGAAAATCGCCAAGTTGACCCAACCATCATCAGCCTAGCTTCAAGTCCTCTTGGTGTGGGGAATCGGGATCGTGAGCTTTTGAGAAAGTTTCGATCTCGCTACGGCAACGGATGCGCCGACCCAATCAACCCACCTGGGAATATTGCTCCAAATCATATTTCAGGGTCGTTGTGTGCCACACAAAGGTGCATTTTATGCAGTCACGCTCGTCTTACTCCCGATGCCATCCTGCCTCTCGCAAGGCGATTAGCCGAATTGAAATCGTTGGCGAGAGTAATACCAGCTCAGCGATTTATTACATCATCTTTCGAACTGGAAAGGCAAGCGATTGAGATCGTTCGAGAGGAGACCTATGCTAAGTATAGAGAGATGTTCGACAATGAGCTTAAATTACACACACAGGCACTATTGAATGGAACCGAAAAAGTATTTGATGATATGCCCCTTGGTACTATTCCTGCAATGATTGAAATTGATAAAACTGGCGGACTGCCCGAATGAAGACCTCTGTCTCTTATTGCCCGTCTTTTGAAGATTACTCTTCAAAGATTTTTGCGAAAGAAAATGATCTAAAATCAGAAAACATCTGGACGGTGCCATGGGGAGATATCGCTCACGTTCCGATTTTACCAGGCTGTAAGATGGATGACGACGTAATAGTTGTTCCCGAAGAATGGGTGCCACTTAACAAGCGGCATTTGGGAAAAAGAACAATCGATTTTAGTAAGGCTGTTCCGGCGGGCTGGTCGCGAGACGATCAGAAAAGCGAAATGGCGATAAGACGATTGAAAAGAATATGTTTCTTAGATCTAACTCAGACAGTCAGTAGTAAGAGGGGGCGGTCCTCCCCTTGCCAGCCATTAACTTGGGTATCAAAAAGTAAGCTTTTGCTAAATGTGGCAAAAGATGCGTTGTTAATGCAAGATCGTCGTCCAGCAGACCCATCAAGTTGCTCAGATGGTGGTCCCATTTTCCAGAATTTGACTCCTGAGATGTTCGCAATACTGCGGTCGCAGCATAAAAATTTTTTCCAAATGAACGTTGCTCGCCTGAACGGTCTCAAAAGGTCAGACCGATTTGATGATTGGCCGGCTATTGATGTGCCAAGTTATCGGTTTGATCAAGAAGTTATACGTCCTTTCTCAGATGCTGCGCTTACGCAAATCCTTCGTGCGTGCTTTTTCTTGGGTGACATTCAAGAGGATCTTGAAAATTGCTGGCGCGAAATATCCTCTATCAAAGCTGATGCAAATGGGCGGACAAGCAAAAGGTTTCTGGAGCCTTACAAAAAGTCAGTTCTTGCTGAATGGCATGGTAGGATTCTCCATCCTGGGTTTCATTTTCCTTTTGCCTTCAATGTTACGTCAACCGACCGGAAGTCGGAAGCTATCAAATCTTGGCCTCTTAAAACCCCCTCCAGCATTCATTCCTTTCTAAGGCTGTGCCAAGCAGCAAATGCGCAGATTGTTCATCTAGCGATGGCCGGCCGTGTTGGAGAATTGATTTCGCTCCAACGCGAGCCACTTGAGGTCTTCAACGGGAATGGCCTTCTAAACGGCTTCACATTTAAGCAAAATGGCTCTCTTACTGGAGTGCAGCGGCAGTGGCCCATACCAACCTTCGCAGTCGAAGCCATACGCCGCCAGACTAGGCTGCTCACCACAATGGAACACCTAGGGGCCGGGCTTTGGATGCTAAACCACAATAATAAGTCTGGCTCAGCGGCTCTTGACTCAGTCATGACCCATTTCGGAAAAAGAGTGCAGTTACTTGATGGCAGAACTTTAGAAGATGTAGACAACCTCTTAACGTCCCATCGGTTCAGGAAAACAATGGCGCGGTTAGTTGGGCTTACGCTAGAGGGGGCTAGCGGGGTCCTATATGATGTTCTTGGACACACGAATATGGATGTAACTCTCGGTTATATGCTTTCTGACCCAGAGTTTCAGGCTGATGCAGACTTGGTGCGGCGTGAAGTCCAGGCCGTCCGCCGCAAAGAAATAGCAGCTGAGCTCGACGATTGTGGGGGACTGGCAGCGGAATCAATCCGAGAAGCACGAGATGAGTTACGCGCGCGTGGGATTCACGAAGATCTTGGCGAGGACAACGTCGAGCTGCTCGTTACAATTATGCCGGCTTTACAACAGGTGGGCCCAAATCGTTTCTGTACGGCGACATCTAAAGACAAAGGCCTTTGCTCAAAAGTTACTGGTCAGCGAGACGTGGGCGCTTGCAGTTCGAGCTGTATGTATCGCTTAGAAAGAGCTGCGGCTCGCAAAGACGCAAAAGACGCAATTCACAGTGCCCTCGATGTCATGGCGACCGACAAAAATATAGGCACAAGAGCATTTTACCAAGGCCAGATTGTCGCTAAAATTGCCGTTTTTGACGGTCTAGTGGATGAATTCACTGGTGATCCTCGTCTGGCGCAGGCCTTCGATGGATGCGACAGGAAACTTTTTTTTGCCAATCTTAGACCAGAAACACTGAAGAATTTACTCGCGCAGATAGGCCCTACATGAGTGAGAAAAAAAATTCAGGTACTGATTTGACACGATACCAAAAGGAGCGTTCCAAGGAGGCCCGCGCATCGATACTATTAACCCTAAGGAAAATCGAGAAGGAACTTTCAGACCAAGGCTTTTATTCAGATCCCGAAGATAACACCAAGGAAAAAAGACTTACTTTATCTGAGATCCAGAAGCGTGCCGGTGTGAGTGAAGCTTTTCTGCGCAATGAAAAGCATCGTGACCTCCGAGATATCGTTCAAGACTGGCTACATGTCCAGAAAAGCAAGCATACTACAACAAAGTCCCGAAAAAAGAAGGATACGCGCGATAAGATTGAGTTCTATGAAAAAGCTTTGAGTAGTGTTTCTTCGGAGGCGCAAGCTTGGCTTCTCGAAAAAGCCCAACTAAACGCGGAATTAGAAAAACTAAGGAGCGAAGTGAGATTAATAAGATCGAAAAACAAAATAGTCAGAATATAATAAAGAAGCGCTAAGGTGAGTGGCACCATCATTAAACTGAGTGGGTAACAAGGATATTCAAATAGTGATGGTGGAAGTTTAGTTTTAGAATTGATGAAATCTTTGAAGATTGAACTTTTTATGTCGTAGACAATGAAACTTATTCCTTCACGGCGGCCTACTGTAAGAAGTATGACGATTTCAGCTGCAGAAAAATCCCTTCAGGCAAGAACTGTTCGAATGCAATATTCATACCTGGCCCAAATGCCGCACTGCGACTTCCCAAAACTGGCAATTTATGAATTTAGCAGCATTCTAGATTGGTGAAAGTCAGCTGTGCTGGAAGAGGCTGATGTTTGTTGCAGTGCATCATACTTGGCCTTACCGATGCCGCAGTGAGCTACTCCCCATTAGTTGGACAGTATCTGGCGAGAATTAAGCTACTTTTTGCACCTGCTGATCGGGGTTGTTTGTGTCAATTCTCTGCCAATAGACCACGGCAGGTGGTTGGCCGCCAAGGGCAGCATGCGGTCGCTTATGATTGTAGAACTCGATCCACTTTCTGACGCCAGCCTTGGCTTCTGACCCGGTCTCCCAAGCATGCAGATAGACGCACTCGTATTTCAGAGACCGCCAGAGCCGTTCGACAAAGATGTTGTCGAGAAAGCGCCCTTTGCCGTCCATCGAGATGCGCACGCCTGATCGCCGCAGCCGATCCGTCCATGCGAACGATGTGAACTGGCTTCCCTGATCCGTATTCATGATCTGTGGCAAACCAAATTTGTGGATGGCCTCGTTCAGGGCGTCGACGCAGAACTCTGCTTCCAGCGTGTTTGATATCCGCCACGCCAACACCTTGCGGGTGTGCCAGTCCATGATGGCAACCAAATACAGAAAGCCTCGCCGCATCGGTAGATAAGTGATGTCGGCGCACCAAACTCGATTGGGCCGGTCCACGCGCACCCCACGCAGCAGATAGGGGTAAATCTTATGGCCTTTCGCAGCCTTGCTGGTGTTGGGTTTCTGATAGATCGGCATGAGGCCCATCAGTCGCATCAAACGCCTGATCCGCTTTTCGTTCACCAGATGATCTTCATTGCGCAGATGCCATGTCATCTGACGCACACCGTAAAACGGGGTCTCCAGGAACTGCTTGTCTATCAAGCGCATCAGATCAAGGTTCATTTCGCTCTCGTTCTTCGGTTCATAGTAAAATGACGACCGCGAGATCGACAGCAACGCGCATTGCTTGCCGACAGACAGATATGGGAGGTTCGGCTCAATCATCTTGCGCCTCACTTGACGGTCTAGGGTTTGAGCTTTCTTGCCAAAAAATCGTTGGCGACGGACAACTCCCCGATCTTGGCATGAATAGCCCCTAGTTCCCTAGACACCTTCTTGGTTCACGTTGAACTGTCTGTTTTCGAAGTCGACAGGCGACAGCATACCGTTTCTGACATGTTTGCGTTTCGGGTTATAGAACATTTCGATGTAGTCGAAGATGTCCTGTCTGGCCTGCTCGCGGGTCTTATATGTTCGACGCCGGACGCGTTCCCGTTTGAGCAGGTTGAAGAAGCTCTCAGCGACCGCATTGTCATGGCAATTCCCGCGCCTGCTCATCGAGTGTTCGATATTGTGGGCCCGCAGAAACGCCGCCCAGTCCCTGCTGGTGTATTGGCTGCCTTGATCCGTGTGGATCAGGACGCGTCGCTTAGGTTTGCGTCGCCAGACAGCCATCAAAAGGGCTTGCAGCACGAGGTCTGTTGGTTGCCGCGATTGTGTCGCCCAGCCGATCACACGTCGTGAGTAGAGGTCGATGATAACCGCCAGATAGAGAAACCCCTCATAGGTTTTGATGTAAGTGATATCGGACACCCAGGCGGTGTCTGGCGCTGTCACATCAAACTGCCGGTCTAACGTGTTGTCGACGACGACTGACGGCCGTCCACCATACTTGCCCGGCTTACGTTTGTACCCGATCTCTGCGCGGATCCCAGCCAAACGGGCCAACCTAGCAACACGGTTTGGGCAACTGGTCTCACCCAGCTCCACCAGATCGTCATGCAGCTTACGGTATCCGTAGACCTTGCCACTGTCGTTCCAAGCTTCTTCGAGCAGCTTGATCTGACGCGCATCCTCACGCGCACGGTGGCTTAATGGATTTTTAATCCATGCATAGAACCCGCTGGGATGGATATTGAGGCAACGACACATCCTGCGTACCGAATACTGAGGGCGGTGCTCGGCAATGAACGCGTACTTCACCTTGCATCCTTTGCGAAGTACGCGGCCGCTTTTTTTAGGATGTCGCGCTCCTCCGTCATGCGCGCCAACTCACGCTTGAGCCTGCGGTTCTCAGCTTCATGGTCAACAGATGATGTCTGTGACCCAGCTTTTGCGTAGAGCTTCATCCATTTGTAGAGCGAATATGTACTGACGCCCAACCGTTCCGAAACCTCGCGAACGGCATACCCCCGCACTGTTATCTGATGGACTGCATCGCGCTTGAAATCATCACTGAAATTTGGCTTCCCCATAACGGCCTCCTTGCCTCAAAGTTAGGGAAGAAAGCGTCTACAAATCTAGGGGCTATTCAATCGTTCAGGGACAGTTTCGGGATACCTAGATGAAAACCTTGTGGATGTCCTCAATACGGGAATTGATCTTGATTTAGATCGTCTTGAGGCACTTGATGTTGAAGTCGTAAGCCTTGCCGATGTCGCCGATCATCATGCTGCCGCAAAATTCATTATTGAGAACGCCCTATATCGTGTTTCATACAATAACATTCGACATGTTATGGCGCTGAGCGCTAACGCGGCGATACCGGCCGGTCTTGAGACCTGCAATTTCTCAACCATACGCGAGCTTGGTGCAAAACACCTTCAAGACCATATTGAGGAGAATTTTAGCACCTACCTAACGGATGTTGTGCTGCCGTTGGAAGAGAATACGTATGAGAACAAAGCCGCAATCATATTCGTCCTCGAACGCGACGATGTTGATGAAAGAGTTTTGACTGAATTTCTTGTGAAGCAAGACGCGGTATTCGAAAGTTTGGATGAGGTGCCAAACCGTTTCTACTCTACACTCATCGAGCACAACATGATCAAACCCAAATGGGAGAACCTGATCCGCTACACAGGTCATGAAAACTACCGCGGCGATCTCCTGACAGCCTTCATGCAGGAAAGTAGCAACAAACAGCGCCTCCAGATGGACAACTATGAAAAGAGCACGGATAGCTTGGCGCTTAGTCGCTTCATTCTCAAGAATGAAGCGTTCTCAGATGCCGAGCTACGGACATATTTGAAAATCGTTCCTGCGACGTTCAGGGCTTTTCCAGAGGAAGAAAACGCCTCTAGGCGCCAAATTTTAGCAGAAGAGGGTGTCATCGCCTTCAATGATGATACGTTCGGCGCGGCTTCAGAAGAAGACGATTTGTTGATCGCTCTACTAACTAATCATATTGACGCGTTTCTAAAGAAGAAGTCTGACTACGTTGTTGGAGATCGAATTTTGGCCGCGCTGCTTGAGAAGGAGATATCCGAAGCCCAGAAGCTTGAAATTGCCAGTGACATCAACACCAGCACTGTATCAACCGATCCCCTAATTGCTGCTGTCGTTGGGCCGGTGTTTGATCGTTCTGACGTCGAGTTTAAGGATTTCGATTTCAAGTATCTGAATTCGATTATTACAAACTCCTCGCCGACAAGGGTTCAAATCTCTTTGCTGAACAAGTGCCATACCGCTTTGAGTAAAGGCCAAGTCAGGCAGATCATTGAGAGCCTGCCCTCGCCGTATTCAAAGATTTCCGAATATTGTGTTTTCCCCAGAATCGAAAATACAGAGCAAAACCAAGTGCTGGCAGGATGGCTTGAACGGCGGGAAATCATCTCGTCATGGAGCGAAACCTTCCTTGGCGATATCCGCATCAATACTTTCAGACGATTCCGCAGCGAAAGCTAAGAAGCAAGGCGATGGGCTTTATAGGTGGTGGTTTGGACGTTTCGCGGTTTTACACAGTCCCTTCGATAGCATTTTTCAGCAAAGTGGCGGTGACGAGGTGGAACTCCAGGCACTGGATGGGCTTGCAACACACGAATTCTAGTGGTCATTGGTCGGTTAATTGCTCTCAAACGCTCACATTAACGGAAAGACTAGATTTTCACCTTGGCGCGTGCGCAGCAATCTGGCGCTTCGTCCGCGACGTGTGAATTCGTTGACAACACAATTGAATCCCTGAACTCAATGTCCCAAATTCGGGCTGCGCCTGCAGCATCGAGAGGATGTGGCAAATGACGGCTTTGGGCCGTTCGCGTAGCCGCTTCCCCACGCAGGAAGGGCGGAAAGGAGCCATTCGCTGCGTTGCAGCCTGCAACTCACTACTTTTTCACAGCTGACATTCAAGTTTCACGTGTTGAGAAACCTTGAGAAAAAATTGGCGCATTCTATGAGTTGAGGATTGAAAATCCTCGTGTCAGCAGTTCTATCCTGCCCCCGGGAACCACTTAATATTAATGAAACCAGCTGCTTGGATGGATCGCTAAGGTTTGCGATCATAGTTGATTTTCTTGTGGGTATTATTGGGGTAGCAAACTGAGCGGAAAGCAAACAACCTGTCTGGTAACTCTGAGTAAACTCATCATCGTTTACGGAAAGGTTGCTACCCATGCTTTCAGCTCGGAAATCGCAACAGCAAGCTGCCGTTGCGGAGAAACGCTTCCATCTTTTGTAACGTAAGCTACTGGG
The DNA here is from genome assembly GCF_000152605.1 of Sulfitobacter sp. EE-36. Taxonomy (NCBI): domain Bacteria; kingdom Pseudomonadati; phylum Pseudomonadota; class Alphaproteobacteria; order Rhodobacterales; family Roseobacteraceae; genus Sulfitobacter; species Sulfitobacter sp. EE-36. Next base: position 2,100,701 of record NZ_CH959310.1, read on the forward strand.
CCGCCTTTGTGGATGATGCCAAATACCGCATGATCCTCATCCATTAAGGGACCACCAGACATACCTTGCCCGAGCATCTGAGAAACCTCGATCAGTGGAACTGCGCTCTTGGTAGTAAGGGAGCTAATGCTTCCCTGTCTAACGTTGAGGCGGTCACCCGGGCCATAGGTTGGGAAACCCGCAGCGAGGGTGTTGGTTCCAACTGTCACGGAGCCTTCGAATGCTTCCAACCCGAAGAACTCGGTCGAGGGAATTAAGTGTTCGAGAATTGCTAGGTCCCGATGTGCGCAAATGTGTTTGATCGTTACCTTGAATTTGTTGGATGTTCTCAAGGGATGGAAAACTTCGATTTCCGATGCACCGTTAACGCAATGGGCAGCCGTCACAAGCCCAACACCGTCCAAGAAAAACGCCGTCCCAGTATCGTCGTCGGTTTCCACCACCCATACTGCTCGGTCAAAAATTTCATCTTTAGTTGGGTGGACCTTGATCGGGCTCGCAGGAAATGAAGCGTTGTAGCGCTTGGCCAAGCCGCGAAAAACTGGATCAGATTGTCCCTTCACAAAACCAATCCATGAAATCTTGCCCTGAAGGTGCGCTTGAACTTTGCACGACTTACCAAAGCGCGTTTTCAACTCGGCCTGAGCGGCGGCCAAGCCGGTGGTTTCAACCCTGAATAACGCAGAACGGACGTTTCGGACATACCTTCTGTCCACGTTCAGACCTTCATTGATCTTTATTCCTGTAACCATCCTGCGCGAATTCTTGTCAGCGTAGTGAACTTTCTCTGGATTCAACTCAAACCCATTATTTTTGAAGATCATACGCAGATCATCGGACAGCTTTTCAAGGGCGAGCCTTCCAGGGTCGGGGCGATCTCCCTCGAACAAAGCTGTCGGAGGTTGGAAACTTGAAAGCGTAATGTCATCGGCATATCGCGTGTAGAGCAATCGATGCTCTTTGGAAAAATTGATTAAAGTCTTGTCAAGCCGGAAACAGATCATGTTGGAGATCACAGGGCTAGAAGGTGCTCCTTGAGGCAAGCATCCATTGTTCGAGCAGATTCGAGCAACTATCGCAGCCACGTCCGCATCAATACCGATGCTTTCGAGCAGGCCCTGTACGCGCGCTTCTGTGATCGTTGGAAAGAAGTTTTTTAGGTCAACGTTGAGAATGAACCGACGGCGCAGGTGCGACTCGGCGTTTGTCCTTACTGATCGATCTGGAACAAAGCCGTGAACCGGATTTCGGGGCTTGTATAAATTGGAAAGACTGCAAGCGATCTTCTTTTGCAGCATCTTTAGACGGTCATCAGGAGCGCTAATTAGTCTATTCTTTCCTGACTTTTTGGAAATATCGAAATGTGAGTACATTCGCCCACGAAACCACCAAATCTTCCTAAGTTCAGCAGGGGAAACACCAAGGTATTTAAGAAGTTCGCTTTCGCTCGTTAGCTCAGGTGGAATTTTTGTTCGGCTCGTGCCGCCAAATAAATAGAATGGACTTGGCACGAGGTTCCCCTCCAATCACCCCATGTGCACATAGCTCATGTTGGGCGCACGTTTCTTGTGCAGACTTTTGCTCTTACGCCGCAGTTACGACAGCGCGTTTGCGAGGGGAAACCTCGTAGGTCAAACTACGCTCAACTCTAGGTGTTCTGCAACCAGATTAGGGAACCGTTTAGAGGCTTAGTTATTTTGATTCACCTTCGTAAGAATATGGTTGGGCAATTTATTTTAATTGAGCCAGCTATCGGGGATCAATTTTTCGCCGTCCCTCCATTCAGCCACCTTGTATACATGCTCAAAATCACCCCAAACGTCTTCACCTGCATGATCAAGGACAATAATTTGCAACCGGTTGGCCGCACCTTCCATAACGCTTGAAAAGGCACCAAAGATTTTTTGAACAGCTCGGATATCTTCGTCCCTCCACTCAACGTCCGTAGAGACCCCTTCTCGTTCCACGAGTGCCCTAGGGAAATAGACTTGGCTGGGCTGGTCAAAGACGAGAAAGGATGGGACCGGATGATGCGGGGTCTTTAAGAAGTACACGTGCAGGGCAAGCAGCATGGCGACGTGATAGGCTAGCCAATTTGCACCACTACCAACCTCCCAAAGATACGCCTCTTTGCCATCGTCAACGACTTGGACAGTAAGCTCGCGGATCATCAATCGAATGGGATTATTTGGATTTTCGGCATCAAGATGCTTCACTAACCGCATCGCCTCTGCGTCAACTTCCAAAAGTGCGTTGCGTTGTCTGCGCGCAATTTCACCATCTGATATGCCGTTTTTCAATTCCTCGATCCGTTCCTTCATGGAGTTGACCTCTTGGCGAAGTGGTCCAGTTTGATCTGCGCGGTCATAGACGGTAAGCGCTTGGGTCAGTCGCCCAAGGAAACGCGAAATGTCTTCGCTGCGCTTGAGTTCCGCGTTTACTTCCTCTGAGCGCTTTTCTAGCTCCCGCATCTCTTGGCGAATCTCGCTCAGGTTCCCAAACTCGACCTCTGCGGCTGCCCGTTCGCGGATCATTTCCTTATCCATGCGGTCCGACAACATGGGTTGCGAAGACGCTTGGATTTCAACTTGTTCGAGCGCACTACAAAGTGAGTCAATTTGCCATCTTTGGTGGTCTTCCAGCCGAGCAAGGACGTCGTCCCCATTAGGGTTTCCAAGCGTTCTGAGCCACGTTGACAAGGAAAGGCGGTCACGCTGAATGCGCAAGGCGTCTCCGTATTTATCGCTGCTCTCGATCAGTCGGCGCATCTCATTCAGGTTACCGCGGTGTTTAAATAGGCGCTTCGAAGTATCAGTCTCATCGCGTCTCAGAGTCTCGAGGCGTTTCAAGGCTTGCGACATCCCGCTTAGGCCCGGTCTGGCGTTTGATTCTCGTTGTTCGCTCACCGACCTGAGTAAATCGACGGTTTCGTTCCAATCTGATGGAACCTGTTGTTCAGGTGACAAAAGCCCAAACTCCTGAGCTTGCCGGAACCAAGCACTTACCTCCGCACGCCAAGCTTCGGTTGAGCGAGCTTCAGCCGTTAGCCGCGCCTCCTTACGTCGCAAATCTCTCGATAATTGCTCAATTTCATACCTTGTTAGCAAGGTAGTCAATGTGACTGCGCCTAAAATATAGGGAAAAATAGTTTTTAGCTTTTCTCGGTGTTCCGTGGTGTCAGCCTTGAAGAAAAGCACATCAGGATTGGCAACGACGTTTTGAGGTTGGAATGTAAATGCCATTAGGTCGCGAAAAGCCGGTCTAGTCTTCGAGGGGTTTTCACTACCCGGCTCAAATCCAAGGCCGGGCAATCCTGCCATCCGATCTAGATCCCGTTTTAGCTGAGATCGGTCCTTATTTTTGCCGGGTATCGCATGAGGGATCTCGACGGATGATCCTTCAAGGATAAAAAAGTCATCTGTGCTCTTTTGCTCTCCGGGTTCACGTCTTGCTATCAATAGTTGACCTTGGATGGTGTCCACGACAACCCCAAACCATGCCGACGACTTGCGAATAATACCGACAGGAATAGAGCAGCTAGATGAGCCGAGACAATAATCGATGATCGGAATAATCGCCGATTTTCCGGTCTTCGTAGCACCCGTAATTACATTGATTTTTCCGGCTTCAAAGCCGACTTCTCGTGGAGCTTCGCCGGACTTTGGCCAGATAATCAACTTGGAAATTTGAAAATACATTTCACAGACTCACATTAAGCGTTCTAACTATTTGGACGGAATCAAGTTGCGAAAACCAAACCCCAATTTTTCTTGAAGCAGGCCCCACTTTTTTCACTCTCTCAGGCACTTTCGCCTTGGAGATCAGCTCATGAGAAGTCGCCCTAATCGTTGCGGCCTCATAATCCAGCGTCAGAAGTTTTCTGGAAGCTCCAATCACGACGGAATTTAAGCTGAGCGGACGCATTGCCAACGCTCGCCCATGGATCGACAATAGCTCCTCGCGATTTTCACTCATCTTCTGAACAAACTTGCCTAAGCCTGAACTTTCCCATGTTGACGAAACGGATGTTAACGTTTTCGCATGTAGGACCATCGGCAACACCAAAAAGGCCAACGCAAGCGGGGCTGGGTCGGCATTTCGCTCTTGGTGACCCAATCCAAACTGCCAAAGTGCATATGCACCTAGTGCTGGGTTTTGAGTAATTTCGAGCTCAGAATAGCTGTGATATTCACCAATCAATTAATCGTCCCTACCAAGGATGGTCCTAAACTCAGGATGCCAACCGATCTCAGTTTCAGGTCTATCGGCCAATTCGTGAAAAGTTCCCGGAACAAAATGATCGGGCACCTCTTGGCCTGCGAGTTTTGCGTTTGTCCGCAGGCAAAGCCTGAAAAGTTGCCGTCCTTGAACCTCGACTGAGTGCGCGGCTTGAAAGTCTTCAACCTCACCTTTGTGGATGCCGAAAGAACGGATCAGCGTTCGGTCCAGATCGTCCAAATCACTTTGAGCTATGTCACCTTCTTCAGCCCAAATAGTCTTGTCTGCGGATGTCCGAAGGTAGTCGGCTATTGCGCGTGTCTCCTGATCTTGTCCAATCGCTATCACTTCAAGTTGGCGTACGAACTGGGGGCGCTTTGAGTGAACGCTTGCGACGACCTCAGCTGTGGGCGTAGTGGACCTGCTTGCCAAAAAAGCCGGGAGATTCAGGCGTGCTGCGGATAATCGAATTTCCTTCTTGAATGAGCCAGCGTTTACGACTCCTTCAGCGCCCGACTTAATAAGTTCGTTGGCTTTGTCGCGCGCTAGGCCGATAGCATAGTTCGTGAGCCTTCGTTTGGTTTCATCGTTGTAGGATGGCCCCCACAAGGCTTCAACTGAGTGTTCTGGGCGCTCATGTACGCTCTCGACAGATATCCTTGTTACAAACTCAAGAAACCTATCTGCGTCTAACCCAAGGAACGCCTCCACGAATTTGTTGCACTTTGGTTTTCGTTCTAGCGCATCTCGTTTCTTCAAAATTAGCTGTCTTAGATCTTTCGCGGCCTGCTCGAAGTTTGTAGCATGTATGGCGGCTGCGATATCACCGGACTGAGATGGCGTGACGTAAAGTCGGAAAGTCGTTTGGTAAAGATCGATTTCACCACTTTGAATGTCGGAAACCCAATTTCCAATTGTCTTCCAAAGATCTTTTGACCAGTCGGAAAGGGCATTATGTTTGGTTGCGCTTTTGACTTGTTCAAGAACCTTACCACCTTCCGAAAACCGAATGGCGACATCGTCTTCGCCTTCCATTACAACCTCAGCGTCATCAGGAGAACTTAGCAAGCAATAGCACAGACGAGCTTCTTGCTCGGAGTACCCAAGATACTGTCCGGCGGCTTTATGTTTTGACGGTTTGTTTGCGACGTTCATTTAATCGGAAAAACCTTGTTCTTTTAGAATGGTAGCAGGCGACAATTAGTTTGCACAAGGCCGCAGAGTGACTTCACTCGTTTCAACTCAAAATTGAGCGCACTTCTTTTGCGGCTTGGGACCCTTTCGCCCATTGCCACGGTGTGCGTGGCTTTCGTGCCTTCGCCAATTCTGGGTAATGCTGCGCCATGTACGAATGACTGCTTCAGAGGAGCTGCAGCGCAGCATCATGATTCTCGGCCAAGGTCAGCTCTGGGCCGGTAGCGGCACTTGACACGAATGGCGGAGAGGCGACTTTTGCTGCGTCTGCGAAGGTTCTGTGCCAAATTTGCAAAAGCGGCCATTCAAACCGACACAGACCGAAGCCCCCATGCTGCGCTGCGCACCAAGGTCGGCTTTGCGAAGGAAGCGGTTTTTGCAAAGACAAGCGGATGCTTCCGTTGCCCTATATATGATATGTTAGGTCTGAAAACTAACGGACGGCGGATTACTATCGTATCCGGTGGATTCAGATGCCAAAAGAAACAAAGCACAAATTTCTTGGTATGAATGATTTATAGTTCTTAGAAGGTCGGGCGGGAACTCGCCCTTGCCCTTCTCAAGGAAGGCTTTTGATAGAAATATTGTGCTGTCACCGTCGGGTTGGTAGATTTCGGTTATGTCCTCATCCGCCATTGTTCCGTAAGGAGATCCGTGGGCGAAGCGATTTCGCAAGCCGTTCGTATATTTCAACCAAGTATCTGATTTGTAAATTAACCGAAACTTACCTTTGTGTTTGCGCGCGCCTTCACCAATCTCAAGAAAGCTTTTCCGCTCTAGCAGCCTTATGAATTCGAGCTGCCTTAGTTGAGAGGGCTCAACTGCATTCAGCAGATTAGACATACTATCGATCTCGCTCCCTTTGACCTTCTTCTGATCAATTTGTATGGCGAGAAACTGTGCATAATGATCTCGTGCCGCACTAAACGCCTGAAAGAAGTTGTGTACATAGGCTGATAGATCGAAGTTACGGATGTGCGAATTACGACTGCATTGCGGTCCGCACCTAACAAGTTCGATGTGAAGGTGTTCCGCCATCATGACGATGGCAAAGTTCATCTGGTGCAGGTCAATTGAGATGTGCCTTGCTAAGTCAGCGAGTTTTCTTATCTCAATTTCTGAAATAGCTCCACTTGTTTTTTCGCCGATTAAGTTGAAGGAGGTTCCCGCTTTTATAGCCCTAAGTATCCCACTAGAAATGAATGTCCATCGGTAGCTAGGGTTGTTATGGGGAGGGTTATGGCAAGCTTTGGCTGGAGCCCAACGCCAACGAGCGCCATCATCAGATTTAGTGTCCTGCCTTATTCCTATGATGTCGATAGATCGATCCTTAAGGAAGCTTTGGAACATGTCGCATGGAATGTTCCCACCCCATGTGGGCTCTCCATCTTTCCAAATTGGGTAAATCTGAAGGTACTCATCGTCACGCAGCCGTGCCTTAAGGCCACCAGTGAGAATGATGATCTCATCGACGTCAATGCTTTCGATGGAAACCAACTCAACATCAATTTTCTCACCGCCGTTGAATTTTTCCACGATGCTGCCTTTCGGATCTGGCGGGCTTATACGTCAATCACCGCCCATGATCTCATCCATTTATGATACCAACGAAGCGCTTACCTACTTGGAAGACATAACATGCTGCCGCCGCTTTTACCTAGTTTCGAGCATCACAGTCGTTCCTTCATGACGTAGAGAACAATTGCCTCCCACCTGAGTGTTGAACTGCCATGTCCGCTTCGTGCTCACAACAGTCACCTGGGCAAAGCCAAGTGGGGGCCGTTGGCCCAAATTTAACGCTGTGCCGCGGCAAGGCCGCTGTGAGCCCAGAATAACCGATGCTGCGTTATGCACGAATGCCCGTTACCTTGAGAGCGATCTAAAACCTTCAGCAACCACTTAGTTTTTGAACGAGGTTTTTGGGAGCGTAGACTGGGGGGGGGTGGGCCTGTGCCACAAACCAGGTTTTTTGGAACAGGTATCTAAACAAATGACCGTGTTAATCGCGTGTCGAAGATCATCAAAAAAAAACCGCAGTGAATTACTGCGTTTGACTGCGGACTACATTTTGTAGGATTCCGATGAAGGCGAGGGAGGCAAGGTAGAACACCGGAAAGATAACCCCATTGGGAACGTCTGATAGACCCTTGCCGAGCAAGTGAATGACTACCACGGGGAAGAAGAAAATGATGACAATTGCGCCTTGGAAGTAAGCTGTAGCTTTCTCAATCTTGGGTGACGATGGAAATGCAACCTGTCTATTTGCGGGGCTGTTGAAGATAAGGCGTTTCTTATTCTGATTCATGTAGCGCAGAATAAACACTGAACCGACTATAAAAATCAGAAAGGCGGTCAACTGAAGGCCGAGTGTGGTCGAACCCAAAAGAACAATGGTCATTAGAACGGTCAAACCATGAATCCATAAGGCAATAGAGATCCCAAATCTGCCTCGAAGCGATAAGATGAACATCCAGATTTGGCCCCTTTCATATAGATTCGTAATGTAATGTTACGCTATGCACAAATCGTTCTGCGAGAACTCCGAGCGAACAGTAACACCCTCCCAAAAACGACCGTTTGTTGAACGGCTCGCCAAACCGGACATTGAACCACGGGCAGCGGAAGTCCGCTTTGTCCGCACTCTGTGAATTCGCGACCCTCTTGATTTCGCGGTTGCAGCGAATGGCCGGTCTGACGGGCCGCACCGCAGCAAGGCGATCAATGGGTGAATGGCTGGTAAGGGCCGTCCGTGTTCCTCAACACAAGGGCGGATAGCGGGCATTCGTTTCGTCAACCACCGAGGTCTGCAATGCGGAACAAAGTGGCTATCCGCTGCGATCACGCTAATGGCTGCTTTAGCAGCGCGTTCGATAAACCGTCCTTTGTAAAAGGGAATTACTTGTGCAAGGAGTGAGCCTCTGTAATGGTTTGGCGTAATCGATTTCAGATTAAGCCGCACTTTGGGGTTCTCTATGACTGGCACGATCAATATTCAAAACCTGAGGAATTTAAATAGACTACATTTCAAAATTCCAGACCGAGGAGTAACACTACTGACTGGAAGCAACGGTTCAGGAAAGACGTCTTTGTTAGCGTGCCTTCGACGAATTGGGCACTCCAACGCATTCCCGATTCATTTTCCAACATCCCTTCGATCAGATAGGTTGGACAACCAGTCCGAAGGAACGATAACTTACGAGATCAACAATGAATCTGTTGAGTATGCCTACAGGGGCGAGCGCTGGACGCCTAGACCGAGAAAAAACGCTGATCTTTTCGACAGATTTGGCTATCCTTCTGTAACTTATATTGGGGCCTCAGCCGAGCGTTTTACGCCTAGACCAGAAGATTTTGATACCCAACATATTCGCGGCGCTGATAATGGCATCAAAACCGCTGCAAATCAAATATTTGAAACCAACAAGTTTTCAAAACTACGATCAATTAACCTATCGCGTGGAGCGGGAAATGATGCTTTCGTTCTGGCTCTGGATACTACTCCGCAGACCTACCATTCTGAGAAGCATTTCAGCTTAGGAGAGCTATGTATTCTTAAATTGTTGCGCCTTTTAACTAATGTTGCGAACAACAGCATGATAATTGTGGACGAGCTCGAGATGGCCTTGCACCCTAGAGCTCAAGTCAACCTGCTGCGTTTCTTGGAAAATGAAGCTCGTAATAAGTCGCTGACAATCATTTTTTCGACGCACTCAGTAACTCTCCTAAAATCCGTTGATAGAAGACGAATAATTTACTTGGAAAAACAAGATAGCGGCGAAGTCAAACCTATCTATGGGTGTTTTCCTACCTACGCGCTTGGCAACATTGCTTCCGACGAAGAGATGCTCCCAGATATAATATTGTATGTGGAGGACACGTTTGCGCGTGATGCTCTAACAGCATTCTTTGAGATGTTCGCAGATGAGCGGTTTGATGACCCCACTCAACGTCCCACTGTAAAGGCTGTTCCTGTGGGAGGATTTAAGGATGTGATTTCATTTCTCGAAAGAAATCGCTCGGTCATGCCTCAGCACGTGGTGCAAATTGCAGTATTAGACGATGACGTCAGAACTGAAACCCTTGTCCAGTGGGATGCTAACAACAATCATGCACAACTGGAAAGGTTTCAGCGCCTCGCTCAGAATATTAGCTACTTGCCCTTCACCCCGGAAGTTGGGTTGATAACCTTCATTGTTGAAAATCAAGCTGTATTTGAACAAGCCTTACGTCTTAGGTTTGCTGACAATCAGATTAGAATAGGCCATATCCTTGCTGAGTATGATAGCACTTTAAGCGGTTCAGATCAAAGGCGAGCCGCCAAGTCGGCAGTAAGTAGTTTGCTTGAATATATTCAACGGCGAAGTCAAAGTTCAACTGACGCTGTAAGAGAGCGTGTCTGTGGGGTATTTGCAAATACCTCATGGCAAACAAATCGTCCCCAGTTCATGCGGTTGTTTGGTCAGATGATCTGACCTTCATCCCGTTGATCCTTAACTCATAACGAGAGTTTGCAGGTTTGTTTTTGATAGTTGGGGGTTCCGGATTGGGCAAGCGCGGAGCCCTCAAAGTGCTCAAGTGCCTGCTTTGGCGTCTGGTTTCCGAGCGATGAGTGTGGCCTGACGTTATTGTAGTCGTAGCGCCAGAGGGCCAGCTTCCGCCGCGCACCCGATTGTCTCACAACCAGATTCAAGATCAAAATTTTCAGTAAATTCCCAAATTTTGACGTCATAACGGTGTCTGGATGAAATCTCAGTATTCTGATCCCAATATCTGGTTGTTCAAAGATTGGCCTCTGATTTCATTGCCGCAGTGAACTTCCGATTTCGGTCCGTTCAGTATTTTGCCACTACGGCCTAACTTTTTGTCCTGGCGTAGCGGCTAACCACATTTTGCTGCTATTCAGAACCGTCTAATACTGCTTCCTATACACTGAGCTAACTTAAGTATCATGGCGCTGCGGTGCAGTGTGCGAGACCTTTCAGAAATGATCGAGTACCAAACCCTCGCTGACGACCATCCCGACCTCTTGCGGTCACCGCTGCTACAGGCAGCAGTTCTGACCATGCAATATACGCAGGAACACGGATCGATAGCGATCACCAAAAACAAGGCGTTCAAGCGTACCTTCGTTCATTGGGCCGTACAGAATTTTGACTGGCCAGGGGAAGGTGCGGATGAGGTGTTCCGTTATCATAGGGTGATCAACGAAGCTGACTTCGCGCCGCTCGAAGTGCTGCACTTCCTGTTGATTGAATTACGCCTTGGTCGCCACTTCAAAGACGAGTTCCGGCTCACCAAGCGTGGCAAAGAGTTGGCCCAATCGCCCGGGCGCTTGTTTGTCGAATTGATCCCGTATTTTTTACACGAGGTCGATCACACCTCTTATGCGCGCTTTGATGACCAACCCTTCGGAAATTGGGACGTTTGGATGAATGTGATCAACGTAGAGGCCGATCACGGCATCAGCGAAGTTACCCTATATCAAAAGTTCTATGGTGAACCGGAGAGTGACCGCAATACTTCCAGGCGGAACACATACGCGTTCAAGGCCTGCGTTTTGCGACCGCTTGAATGGGCCGGACTGCTGATGTCGACCCAAGACCAGGGCGCGGAAATGCGCGCTGTCCATGTGTTTAAAAGTCCTCTCTGGCGCAGTGTTTTGAAGTTAGACACTGACGATATGCTTCAGTCGGTACCTTTGCAGTGAGGCACTCTTCACCTTCTGTAAGCAGGGCAGGGGCTCAGGGTGCTATTCTCCATCGTCGAGTTCACAAACTCGGTTCGATCTGATGCCAGCCTCCAGTCCACATCACCCCAAACCAAACTTGACATCGGGCAGGTGAATCGCAGATTGAGAACACATAGAGAACATTCAGGATTCCCATGCCAGTTTACCCAGTCGATAAACCCGTCCACATGCCTTCCCAATCTGTTCGAATTGTCAGCACACCAGTCAGCGCTGGTTTTCCTTCGCCAGCAGGTGACGACCTCGAAGACGAGATCGACCCTATGGCTTGGGTCGTTAGACATCCTTCATCCACATTTTGGTGGCGCGTAGAAGGGGACTGCCTCTGGGACGCAGGGATACGTGATGGTGATATCATCGCTGTAGACCGTGCTGGCAAGCGCCGCATTGGGCGAGCCGTGCTGGCCGTGGTAGATGGTGCTGTCACAGCAAAGATCCTGCGTAAGCGTGGCGACAGATACTACCTCGCTCCTGCGAATAGCCAAGAACAGTTCCCCGACGTCGAACTTACAGAGGATAGCGAGATCTGGGGCGTCATTGCTGGTGTTGTCCGGCGTTACGACTTGGCATGAAGCGGCCTGTTGCCATCAGCGACAGCGCCAACTTCTATGTGAGCGCTGAGAGGATATTCGATCCAACGCTAAAGAATGTCCCAGTGATCGTTCTATCAAACAACGATGGCTGCGCCATAGCGCGCAGCGATGAGGCCAAGGCCTTGGGGATCAAGATGGGCACTCCGCTGCATCACATCCGCGATAAGGTTGAAGCCCATGGCATACGGGTGTTCAGCTCAAACTACACCCTCTATGGCGACATCTCTCGTCGGGTGGTTGAGGTCTACGAAGACTTTACGCCAAACGTTGAGATCTATTCCATCGATGAATGCTTCCTCGACTTTGTTGGTTTCAAAGATCGCACCTCACATGCCAAGGCACTGCGTGCAGCGGTCTTGAGACGAGTAGGGGTGCCAGTACGCATCGGCATCGCCCCAACCAAGACCCTTGCGAAATGTGCGAACGACATTGCCAAGAAGAACCCCATCTTTGCTGGGGTTCTGGATATGATGGACGAGAGCCTTGCAAGCTGGCTGCTGCCGCGTGTGCCAGTCGGGGACATCTGGGGCGTGGGTCGAAAAACCACCGACAAGTTGAAGGCCCTGGGTGTACACACGGCAGCTGATCTTCGTGATCTGCCAATCCGGCGGGCAAGGGCTGTCGGCACCGTGGTGCTGGAGAGGATCGTGCTGGAGTTACAGGGTGAGGCCTGTCTCGCCTTTGAGGACGTAGAGCCACAGCGCAAAGGAATGGCCGTAACACGATCAGCAGGCACTCCGATGGCAGACTTCGACACGCTGTTCCAGGCGATCACCGCGCACGCATCGCGGGGCGCTGAAAAGCTACGCCAGCACGGTTTGGTCGCTGGCACGCTGACTGTGTTTTTCCACACCAATAAGCACCGGCCAGATCGTCCTCAGTATACAGCTTCCAGAACCACCCGAATGACCCCGATGTCGTCGGATACCTTTGATCTCGTTGAAGCCGCACGACGCTGTGCGGAAGCTGGATGGCCAAAGTCGGACGCTGGAAGCTTTGGCTTTACCAAGGCTGGTATCATGCTGAATGACCTGGTGCGGTTCGAAGATCGTCCTCAAACGCTCTTCGATCAAGCGCGAACGAAATCCCCGGCTTTGATGAAGGCTCTGGATGACGTGAATGATCGGTTTGGAAAGAAGACGATGGTTCTTGCCAGCGAAGGTATGAAGCAGGCGTGGCGATTGCGCGCAGATCATCGAAGCCCGCGCTATACCACGCGAATGGAAGACCTGCCGGTGGTGAGATAGGGGAGGTCAACCGGTCCAAACGGTTGGGCTTTTCTTGTGATGTGGGAATCTAAAATCTGACCGTACGCTTCGGGGCTCATGCCGTCCTTCAGAGCGATGTCGATAAGAGATCGCGCCAGTATCTCGCCAGGACCTTAATAAAACTGACGTGCGATGCGGCGAAGTTAGATACTATCGTCAGCCATGTCGTGTGGCACGCAGGAATTCTACTTAGTTCGCCGAGTAAAACCCGATATTGGATACTGCAATACAGGCATCTCGTTCGCGTCCTATCGCCAGTATCCCAATGCGTCTAAGGCAAGTTGGGTCGAAGATAGCTTCCACCCGATGCGAGACCATTGAAGAAAAAGGAATTTTGACCTTTTGCCAGCGTGGCTCGCCCACAAAATCGGCGCGAAAAGATTGCCAGGGTCTGCTTAGCTGCGCCGTGCGAAGCCGAACGTCGTAGGTGTCACCATCGCCGTAAACATCAATTTCGATGCCGTCCCACGCGCTCACGTCCACATCAGCACCACTTTCGTGAAGATCAAATGCCATCTGGATAAAACCACCGTTGTTCTCGAGCGAAACTGTGCCGCGGAGAACCGAGGCGTTGCGTCCGCTAACGATTTCATCTGCGACAGAACCCTCCGAAACTCCGCCCATGACGGTGTCTGACACGAATTCCCAATTTGGTGAGAGTTGCTTCATGGCCATTCTTTACGTGATTTCCAAGGGGCCAGATAGACGCTCGCACCCAATAGAGCGCCTCGCTGCAACCAGCCTATATGTCGGCAATGTATTTGCGGGACGCAAGGAAAGCCAACTCAAGTTTCACATTAATGATTAGGATCATTGCCGTATCAATGTCTAAACAAGTGAGCTACCCCCTGAAATTCGGACACAGACGTAAGCTGCGATTTGTAGTCTGCTGATCTTCACCACGAAGGAGATCAGATATGTCTAAACGGAAACAACATCACCCAGAGTTCAAAGCCAAGGTGGCGTTGGAAGCGCTGAAGGGCGAAGAAACAGTCAGCGAGCTGGCCAGTCGGTTTGGGGTGCATCCAACAATGATCCATCAATGGAAGCGTGCTCTACTTGAAGGCGCGTTAGGCGTATTTGAGCGTGGTGGCCGGAAGGCACCGGAAGTCGATGAAGAGCAGGTCAAAGACCTCCACGCCAAGATCGGGGAGTTGGCCGTCGCCAATGATTTTTTGGCAAGAAAGCTCAAACCCTGGACCGGCAAGTGAGGCGCGGGATGATTGAGCCTGCCAACGCCAACCTGTCCATCAGCAAGCAATGCAAGCTGTTGTCGATCTCGCGATCATCGTTTTACTACGAGCCCAAGGGCGAAAGTGAAATGAATCTCGATCTGATGCGCGTGATCGACAAGCCGTTCCTTGAGACCCCGTTTTACGGGGTGCGCCAGATGACATGGCACCTGCGGAATGACGACCATCTCGTGAACGAGAAGCGGATCAGACGGCTAATGCGGCTGATGGGCCTCATGCCGATCTATCAAAAGCCCAACACAAGCAAAGCCGCGAAGGGGCAGAAGATATACCCCTATCTTCTGCGCGGTCTGCGTGTGGATCGGCCCAATCAGGTCTGGTGCTTGGATATCACCTATCTGCCCATGCGGCGCGGCTTCATGTATCTGGTCGCGATCATGGACTGGCACACACGTAAGGTGCTGGCATGGCGGATATCAAACACGCTGGAAGCGGGGTTTTGCGTCGATGCGCTGAACGAAGCCATCCACAAGTTCGGCCCGCCAGAGATTATGAACACCGACCAGGGCAGTCAGTTCACGTCATTCGCCTGGACGGACCGGTTGCGCCGATCCGGCGTGCGTATCTCAATGGATGGCAGGGGACGGTTCCTCGACAACATCTTCGTAGAACGGCTCTGGCGATCTCTGAAATACGAGTGTGTCTACCTGCATGCTTGGGAGACCGGGTCGGAAGCGAAAGCAGGTGTCGGCAAGTGGATCAAGTTCTATAATCGCAAGCGCCCACATTCCGCCCTTGGCGGTCAACCACCCGCTGTGATCTATTGGCAGCGAAATGAAACAACCCAAACCGATCAGCAGGTGCAAAGAGTAGCTTAAATTACGCCAGATCCTGTCCAGCAAATGGGAAGTAGCTCAGATATCCTACCGAGAAAATTCTACCTTTGAACACCTCTAATTTCAGGGGGGATTACCCTTACTGCCATCATCAATGGCCATAAGCAGAAGGACATCGATCAGCAGCTACCGTGGACTTCAGAGGGTAATGCAACGCTTGCAGGCTAAGTATTTGAAAATGCTGCATTTGGTAATGAATGGTTCGATAAATGTGTAGGTGTTACCAAAGTGATGAATTTAAATGAGTTAGATGCTAGAACGATCCTTGAAAGAGGCGATATGGCCCATCTTTGAGAGGCATTATCCCGAACATCTCTGATGAGGTCGTAGATTGGGTACCCTCGAAATTTGGTTTTCCAGCCCTGAGGTGCCCCTAGCAACCGTATTAAGTTGCTGGGTTCAATATAGCATTTTTGGCGTGCAATGAGTGTGCCAATACGATCAACTGCGATGGAATGATCTTTTGGGGCTTATCCTTCGCGCGCAATCGTTTTTCGAAGTCACTTGGGACTGGATTTAGCCGAGCGGCTGATAATGCGTCTTGATTTAGAATCCGTGGTAAGCCACTCCGCCCACCTTTAATGTGCCGTCGGCCTTTGTATCTAACGCTTTCTCTCCATCCCTTAGTCCCTGAGAAACTCCACTATAGTCGCAATCGCGAAA
The DNA here is from genome assembly GCF_000152605.1 of Sulfitobacter sp. EE-36. Lineage (NCBI taxonomy): Bacteria > Pseudomonadati > Pseudomonadota > Alphaproteobacteria > Rhodobacterales > Roseobacteraceae > Sulfitobacter > Sulfitobacter sp. EE-36. Next base: position 2,116,472 of record NZ_CH959310.1, read on the forward strand.
CCCCCGCCCAGTATCCGTCAGAAACGGATTCGCAGCTCAGGCGAAAACTGGGAAGGTGCTGTCCAGGCAACGCTTACGGCTTTACCCTATTTGAATAACTAAAATAGGGTAAAGCTACATTCCGGGCTATACTCAGGTAAACCTAAAGGCAATTTACATTTACATAACTTAAGCGTGCATGTCTTTTTCTGCTTCTAAAATAAGCTGGCTAAGTGGCATATCAAAGACGCTACTCATACGTCTCAGGGTATCCAGCGATGGTTGGTGCTTTCCTGTCTCCATTAGGGATACGTATCGCATACTTCTCCCAGCCCTGTGAGCGAGCTCTTCTTGAGACATATTCAACGCACGACGATGTCTTCGTAGGACGGACGCCAGCGCGCTTAACAAAGGGTCAATATGTGTAGAATCCATTTGCAGACATAGGCGGCAAATCTCTGGTTGCGGCTATGAAGTAAACTGTGAATAATGTCGCCCTGTAATACAGGACTTGAAGTTTTGAGAGTCCTCAGTACTTGGAAAGCAGTAGCTATGGCCAAAGTGACATATAATGAAGAACAGTTGGCCGCATTGGTGGCAAAAATTGCGAGGGTTGTATTAGAGGAGGTTGAAGGGGCTCAGGAGCCAGATAAGCTGGGTCCACTCGATCCGCTGCCCAGACCGCAGGGTAGGCCTCGATCTAAATACACGGCATACTTGCACCTGAGGGTTTTGCCGGGGGACGCAGAGTGGTTTCAGAGAACGTCCGACGAATTAGGGCTCCAGAGGGGAGCGTTTTTATCGCGTATCCGCAAAGCGTACTGCCAATAAATTATATGAAGATATTAAGTGCTTATTAGAAGGAACTCTTCTTATCCATACTATGTTCTAGATCGGCATCAAAGTTCTAGATCTTGGCGATCTGCGCACTAGTCCCGTCAAGATCTACACTGTGCCACTGGGGTTAGAGGCGCTACCTTACCTGCCCCCGGAAGCTTCCCTCAACGTAATGTAGGCTTTGCTCAAGTCTCTAAGCAGCAAATAATCGCAACAGATTCGTTTTGCCGAAGCCTAATTAGATGGGATGAAAGTATACCTAAAAAAAAGGATTTCAACATAGCGCTGTGTCTCGACATTAGGAGAATGGTTGAGCCAGGTTGTGCCCTTTTCCGACGGAGACTTCATTTATCGTAGACGGAAGAGGGCACACGTCCGCATGCGGACGTTTTTTTGAAACCGTTTTAAAGCTGAAAGGCAGCGGCGTTGAAACGATTTTTTTACCGTTTTAATTGAGTTTAGTCCATAAAACAAGCTATGTTACGTTTTATAAGCATATATTATAAAGAAGCGCTTGGCATGTCCTGAGCCGGATGCGGTGCCTCGGGGGCTGATTATGCGCCCACTGGACGCCGCCCGAGACGTTTAATGCCATCGGTACGCGGGGGCAGGGGGCAATTCGCCCCGTCCCACGGGACCCCGCCGCCAAATCCGCTTGCGCCCAAGCGCAGGCCCCAATAGAAGAGCGGAAATTTTTCCGCCCGCGCCCCGCAATGCGCGGCCTTACCCTATGGAGCAAACATGCAGGTCAACGAGACGCTGAACGAAGGTCTGAAACGCGGCTATGCCATCACTGTGACAGCAGCTGAGCTGGAGGCCAAGGTCAACGAAAAGCTGGCCGAAGCGCAGCCCGAAGTCGAGATGAAGGGTTTCCGCAAAGGTAAAGTCCCAATGGCGCTGCTGAAAAAGCAGTTCGGCCAAAAGGTTATGGGCGAAGCAATGCAGGAAAGCATTGATGGCGCCATGCAAGAGCATTTTGAAAAGTCCGGCGATCGCCCTGCGATGCAGCCCGACGTCAAAATGGCGAATGAAGACTGGAAAGAAGGCGACGACGTCGAGGTCACCATGACCTACGAAGCACTGCCCGATATCCCAGAAGTCGACCTGTCGTCCATCACGCTGGAAAAAATGGTTGTCAAAGCCGATGACGCCGCCGTTGAAGAAGCGCTGGCCAACCTGGCAGAGACCGCACAGGACTTTGAAGCCCGCGAAGAGGGTGCCAAGGCAGAAGACGGCGACCAGATCACATTCGATTTCCTCGGCAAAGTAGACGGCGAAGCCTTTGAAGGCGGCGCGGCAGAAGATTACCCGCTGGTCCTGGGCTCCAACTCCTTCATCCCCGGTTTCGAAGAGCAGCTAGTCGGTGTTGTGGCAGGCGACGAGAAAGACGTAACGGTTTCCTTCCCGGAAGATTACCAAGCACCTCACCTCGCCGGCAAAGAAGCCGTGTTCGAGTGCAAGGTTAAAGAAGTGAAAAAGCCTGTTGCCGCGAAAGTGGACGACGAGCTGGCCAAGAAATTCGGTGCCGAAGATCTGGCTGCGCTGAAATCCCAGATCGCAGAGCGTCTGGAAGCGGAATATGCCGGTGCGTCGCGCGCTGTCATGAAACGCGGTCTGCTGGACGAGCTGGACAAGCTGGTCAGCTTTGACCTGCCGCCGTCGCTGGTCGAAGCCGAAGCAGGCCAGATCGCGCACCAGCTGTGGCACGAAGACAACCCCGACGTTCAGGGCCATGACCACCCGGAAATCGAAACCACCGACGAGCACAAGAAGCTCGCCGAGCGCCGCGTGCGTCTTGGCCTGCTGCTGGCCGAGCTGGGTCAGAAAGCCGAAGTTCAGGTCACCGACGCGGAAATGACGCAAGCGATCATGAACCAGGCACGTCAGTACCCGGGTCAGGAACGTCAGTTCTTTGAATTCGTTCAGCAAAACCAGCAGATGCAACAGCAGATGCGCGCTCCTTTGTTCGAAGACAAAGTCGTTGATCACGTGTTTGAGCAGGCGACATTGAACGAGAAAGAAGTGTCGAAAGAAGACCTGCAGAAAGCCGTGGAAGAGCTGGAAGACGAATAAGTCTTCCCCTTTTTCGGTATCACAAAGATCAAAGCCGTCCCGATTGGGGCGGCTTTTTTCGTTAGACGGCTGGGGAGTTATCCGTTTTAGTGCAGCAAAATGCGGCAGTTCCGGTCAAGGGGAGGGTGGTAGACACATGTCAGATCAAGCCAGCAACAGGGCGCGCCGCGCCGCGCGAGCAAAAACACCCCTGACCGATGAGGAGCGCAAAGCCCGCCGGCGTGCGAAGCGGAACCTGCGTCAGGCCGAGGCGATGGGCTTTCTCAAGGGGGTAACGGCGATGCTGAAGCCTGGCGATCTGGCAATGGATTGCGGGGCCAATGTGGGTGTCGTGACCCGTTTGTTGGCCGACACAGGTGCCGAGGTGATCAGCTATGAACCCGACCCTTACGCGTTTGAACAGCTCACGACGGCTGTGAAAGACCGCGCGAACGTGCGTCTTGTCAACGCGGCGGTTGGGGCCAGCTCGGGCACTGTGCGGCTGATGCGGGCCGCGAATTTTGACGACAATATGAAGGGGGCATCGGTCAAAAGCACAATCGTCGACGGCGGGCGTACGATTGACGCAGACAATTATGTCGATGTCGCATTGCTCAATTTTCTGGAAATCATCAGGGCTGAAATCGATAAACGCGGCGAGATCGCTTTTGTGAAGATGGACATCGAAGGCGCGGAGCTTGATCTGCTTGAGGCGATGGATGCAGCGGATTTGATCAAGGGGATCAGGTGCTTGGTCGTGGAAACCCATGAGCGCAAGTTCGCGGATCTCAGGCCGAGGTTCCGCGCGCTGCGTGAAACCTTTGCTGCGAAATACCCTGCGCGACAGGTGAACCTCGACTGGATCTGAGGGAGGCACGCCTGCGCCCATGGGGCAGCGCGGCGCGCCTTAGGGAGCTCAGCCTTTGCGCAGACCGGTTTCGACCAGCATACCGCGCCGTTTGGCCTCGTAGTAATAGCCGCGGGCGTACCATTTGATTGCTGTGGCGTGATCGCCATCAGACAGCAGCCAAGCGCCGCGCAGGTATTTGACGCCGTATTTCAAGTTTACATCAGGATCGAGAAGATCGCCGGCATCGCCGCGAAACCCCATGCCGCGTGCGGTGGCGGGCAGGATTTGCAGCAGGCCGAAGTAGGGCCCATTGCGAGCCTCTGGACGGTGGGTGCTTTCACGGATGGCAAGACGGTGGACCAACGGGCGGGGGACTTCGTAGTGGTCGGCCCATTTGTTGATCAGCCCGCGCAGCTCGGGCGTCTCGTTGGGATAGAGCGGCAGCTTGCGGGGCGCGGGGGCGGGCTCTGGTGCGGTACTGGCGCAGGCAGAGAGGGCAGGTGTGCAAAGCAACATCTGGCAAAGGGAACGACGTGTGAGGGCGATCATGCGGGTGACTCGCATCGTTGACGGGAGCCAAATGCTTACAACGCCGGGGGCACCGCGCAACAAGGGCAGCGCCGGATGGGCAGAGGGTCGCTTAGCACAGGGCGGCATATTGCCGATCGCGCAATGAAAAACGCCGCCGCTGAGAGGTCAGCGGCGGCGTTTCATTTGGAATCAGATCGGAAGGCTTAGGCTTGCGCTTCGTCTTCGTCTGTTTTCTCGACAGCTTCTGCCAGATCGTCGTCGTCGGATGCGGCGGAGCCGATATCGTCGAACAGTTCAGAGATCTCGAATTCGGCTGCAGCTTCTTCTTCTGCGGCCAGTTCCTGGATCGACTTGCCTGCGGCCTGAAGCTCGGCCTCTTCAGCGGAACGCGCGACGTTCAGCTGAATTGTGGCTTCGACTTCGGGGTGCAGGATGACGGTGACGTCATGCAGGCCCAGGTCTTTGATCGGGCTGCCCAGAACGACCTGTTTGCGGTCGATGGTAAAGCCTTCGGCTGTGGCAACGTCTGCCGCGTCACGGGTCGTAACCGAACCGTAAAGCGCACCCGAATCGGAGGCGGAGCGGATGACGATGAACTGCTGACCGTTAAGCTTGTCGGCCAGTGCTTCGGCTTCTTTTTTGGTCTCGAGGTTTTGTGCCTCAAGCTGGGCTTTCTGACCTTCAAAGGCTTCGATGTTGGCTTTGGAAGCCGACAGCGCTTTGCCTTGGGGCAGCAGGAAGTTGCGTGCGTAGCCGGGCTTTACGTCCACGACTTCGCCCATTTGGCCCAGTTTGGCCACACGTTCCAGAAGGATAACTTGCATGTGCTTTCTCCTTACTTAACGGCGTAGGGCAGCAGGGCGAGGAAGCGGGCGCGTTTGATGGCACGGGCCAATTCACGCTGCTTTTTCGCGGAGACTGCGGTGATGCGGGAAGGAACGATTTTGCCGCGCTCAGAGATGTAGCGCTGCAGAAGACGTGTGTCTTTGTAATCGATTGCCGGTGCGTTGTCGCCCGAGAAGGGGCAGACCTTACGACGGCGGAAAAATGGTTTAGCGGCCATGGTTTATGTCCTTTATTGCAAGCTGATGATCAACGACGTTCGCGGCGTTCGCCACGCTCGGGGCGTTCGTCACGTTTCTGCATCTGAACCGATGGCAGCTCTTTGTGCTCATCAACTTTGATGGTCAGAACGCGCATCACGTCATCATGCAAACGCATCAGGCGTTCCATTTCCTGCACGGCGGTCGCTGGTGCGTCCGAACGCAGGAAGGCATAGTGGCCCTTGCGGTTTTTGTTGATCTTGTAGGCCATCGTTTTGACGCCCCAGTATTCGCTGTCGACGAGCTTGCCGTCGTTGTCAGCCAAAACTGTGCCAAAATGTTCGATAAGGCCTTCTGCTTGCGTGTTGGACAAGTCCTGACGCGCAATCATAACATGCTCATAAAGCGGCATGTGCACTCCTATTTATATCAAGGCGCATTTCATAGGCAGGGCATTTGCGTTTTGCGGCCCCACCACGAGAGTCTGCGCGGTTCAAAAGATGATGCAAAACGAAGGGCCGATATACACGGTTTTGCAGGCAGGGCAAGGGTGCGTTGGCGCTATGGCACGGGCGTCTATCGATTTGGGGCGGATGATCCTTTGAAAAGTACCACTTCGATCACGGTCGCGCCTCTTTTTCGTCATGAACCCATACGAGAACTGAGGGGGAGATCACACGGTTAAGCAAGGTTTATCAGAACAATGGGCGCAGTTACGAATTTCTCGGCGGATAGTCTTCAGTTTTCGGCACAGGCCGGAATGGTAGATGGCTCTCGGGCGGTGGTGCGCAGCGTCCAGCGGTTGTTGGGGGCGGCCTTGGTACTGGCGGCGTCGGGGTTGTGGCTGACGCCGGGGTCGAACTTTGGGTCAGATGTGATGCTGTTCAAGGTCGGGCTGTCGGCGTTGTCTGTGATGTTGGGGGCAAGCCTTTTGCTGTCGGGGCAAAAGCCCGCGCTGCCCGAGATCCAGATTGACACGCTGCGGCGCGAGCTGCGTCTGGTGCGTCCGCGCACGGTGGGGGCGCAACGGGTGCTGCAACGCTGCAGTTTTGGCGATCTGGGACGGGTGGAGCGTATTGGCCGCAACTTTCACTTCTGGGACGGGCGCGGCAATTTCATCGTTGATGTCCATATTGCAGAGCGCCGCGTGGTCGATAACCTGACCTTTAGCCTGCGCGACTCGGGTCAGGCGATCTGATCGCAGCTTGATCGATATGTGCGTGTTTATGCATGTCTGACGCGCGACTGTTCGCCAATGCGCACTAACTGTTGAACGCTGCTGGGTTGCTGAAACGCTGAAATGCTTCATGTATGGTGCAGACAAACGCCAACAGGAGTATTCCAATGACCATGAAGTCTGTCCTTCTTGCCACCGCCCTGACACTGGGTGCCACCTCTGCGTTCGCCGCCGAGAAATATGTGCTGGACGCAAGCCACAGCCAGATTGTTTTCACCTATAACCACCTTGGGTTTTCGACCACCACGTCGATGTTCAGCGGTTTTGACGGTGAAATCATGCTGGACGAGGCAGAGCCCGCGAACTCCTCTGTCTCCGTATCCTTCCCGGTCAAAGATATGATCACCGGCTGGCAGCCGCGCACGGATCACTTCATGACCGAGGAATTCTTCGGGGCCGAAGATGGCGACATGGTGACGTTTGAATCGACGGGTATCGAGGTCACAGGCGAAAAGACCGCGCTGATCACGGGCGACCTGACCATGAACGATGTGACCAAATCCGTTGTACTGGATGCCAAGCTGAACCAGATGGGCGAGCATCCGATGGCCAAGAAGCCTTGGGCCGGTTTCGACGCGACGACCACGGTCACACGCACCGATTTTAACCTTGGTCAGTTCGCGCCGTTCGTCAGCGACGAAGTGCAAGTGAACATCTCTATCGAAGCGATGAAGGCTGAGTAAGCTTCCCAACGTATAAAGAGAAACGAGAACGCCGGGGCAGGACCCCGGCGTTTTTGCGTTTGTGGAGGGCGGGGCCATAGGGCCCGCGCCGATGTTGGCGGGATTACTGCCCGCGTGTGGCGGTGAGGTCGATATTCACTGTGACGCTAAAGGCCAGCGTGCTTTCGTCCGTCACCGTTTCCCCGATGCCAAAGTTGCGGCGGTCCAGCGTGGTGGAGCCTGTCATCCGTGCAGTGTCTCCCTCCAACGTCAGGGTGAAAGGCAGGTCGATCGGCATCGTCTGATCCTTGATCGTCAGGCTGCCCGCCGCGACATAGCCGTCGGCGGTGGCATTGATATCGGCCTGGAAGGTCGCGGTGGGAAAGGCCTCGCTGTTGAAGAAATCGGCCCCCATCGCCTGATCCGTCACCGACCCGAGGCTCAGCGACGGGATCGCGACCGTGGTCGTGACGTCGCCCGCTTTGCCGGATTGTACGGTGTCGTCAAATGTGATCGCGGATGTCCAGTCGGCAAAGCTGCCAGCCACGACGGACCCGAACTGCGTGACCTCTAGCGCGATGGTCCCATCCTGCACTTGCCAGTCAGAGGCGACATCCTCTAGCGCGGCGGTTTCGGTCGGGGCGGGTTGATCGCTTTGCTGGCCCAAGCCAAGGCCCAGCCCCAGCCCGACGGCAATCGCGGCGACCCAGACCACAGTGGCCGTGATCACCGGCGCGGCAGTGTGGTGCTGCGCAGGCAGCGGGCCGACGACGGCTTCGCCCGGCAGCATCCGCCGCAGGGTCGAATCGCGGTCCACAACGTGGTGCTTCACCGCGCCGGCGATATGCAGGATCAACGCGCCGATCAGCAGTTTTCCCGAGATGACGTGCAGCGCGCCAAAGGCGTGTTCTACTGTTGTGTTCTTGGGAATAAACGGCAGCGACTGCCCCAGCGGCCACCAGATCGGCGCAAAGCCAGAGGCGGCGGCGTGGTTGATCCAGCCGGCCAGCGGGACGATCACCAGCGACCCGTACAGCACCCAATGCACCGTTTCCGCCAACCAGCTTTCCATACGGTGATCCGCGTTCAGCAGCCCCGGTTTGGGTTGGGTAAAGGCCCAGACGATGCGGGCAAGGGCGACAAAGAAGACCGTCACGCCCAGTGTTTTGTGCAGCGAGAACAGCCACGCTTTGCGGGTCAGCTCCGCTTGCGTATCGTGGGGCAGATCGCTGGCATAAAGGCCAAGGGCGATCAGGGTGAGGATCAGCAGCGCGGTGAGCCAGTGAAAGAACTTGGTCACCCCGCCATAGCGGATTGAGGTATTGGTTAAGGCCATCTGGGTGCTCCGTCGCGAAATGGGGTGGTTTCTCCATACTGCAACGGGGCTTGGGGACCAATGCGGATCAGCGCACAGTCGCCGTGCAGGCTTGTTTGACGGCCACCCACGCGCTAAAGCGCTGGAAACGCAAATTCGGGGGACTTTATGACCATTGCATTCGTATATCCGGGCCAAGGCGCGCAAACCATCGGTATGGGCCGCGATCTGGCCGACGCCTATCCGGCGGCAAAGGCCGTGTTTGACGAGGTGGACGAAGCCTTGGGCGAAAAGCTGTCGACGCTGATCTGGGAAGGCGACGCGGAGGAGCTGACGCTGACACAGAACGCGCAGCCCGCCTTGATGGCGACATCAATGGCGGCGATGGCGGCGTTGAAGGCCGAAGGCGTTACCGTCGACAAAGCGGCTTTTGTCGCGGGCCATTCGCTGGGTGAATATGCGGCACTATGCGCGGCGGGGACATTCTCGCTTGCCGATACGGCGCGGTTGCTGCGCATCCGTGGGCGGGCGATGCAGGCGGCTGTGCCCGTGGGGCAGGGCGCTATGGCGGCCCTTCTGGGGCTGAGCTTTGAGCAGGCCGAGGCCGTCGCCGCAGAGGCCGCACAGGGCGAGGTCTGTCAGGTCGCCAACCAGAACGATCCGGCGCAGAATGTCGTTTCGGGCAGCAAGGCTGCCGTGGAACGAGCGATTGATCTGGCGAAAGCGGCTGGTGCCAAGCGCGCGCTGCTTTTGCCTGTGTCTGCCCCGTTCCACTGTGCCCTGATGGCCCCCGCCGCAGAAGAGATGGCCGGTGCGCTGGCGGATGTGACGATGAACGCCCCCGCCGTGCCCGTGGTGGCGAATGTGGTGGCCGAGGCGGTCACCGATCCCGAACAGATCCGCAAGCTGCTGATTGAGCAGGTCACCGGTCAGGTGCGCTGGATGTCGTCGGTTGAATGGATGGGCGTGCAGGGCGTGACCGAGGTCTGGGAAATCGGGGCGGGCAAGGCGCTGTCCGGCATGATCCGCCGCATCAACAAGGAAATCACCTGCGTGAACATCGGCACCGCTGCCGATGCCGCTGCCGTGAAAACGGCCTGAGACAGGCCGCGAAAGGAATTACATATGTTTGATCTTACTGGAAAAAATGCGCTGGTCACCGGGGCTTCGGGTGGTATCGGCGCGGAAATCGCGCGCAGCCTGCATGCCCGTGGCGCGACCGTGGGCCTGTCCGGCACCCGCACCGAACCTCTTGAGGCGCTGGCGGCCGAACTGGGCGAGCGCGCCCATGTGCTGCCCTGTAACCTGAGCGATATGGACGCCGTTGACGCGCTGCCCAAACAGGCGGCCGAAGCGATGGGATCGGTTGATATTCTGGTCAATAACGCCGGCATCACCCGCGACAACCTGTTCATGCGCATGTCGGATGATGAATGGAATTCGGTCCTTAACGTCAACCTGACCGCGACCTTCAAGCTGTGCAAAGGCGTGATGCGCGGCATGATGAAGGCGCGTTGGGGCCGGATCGTGAATATCTCGAGCGTGGTCGGGGCCACCGGTAACCCCGGTCAGGCGAATTATGCCGCGTCCAAGGCCGGTATGGTGGGCATGTCCAAATCGCTTGCCTATGAGGTTGCCAGCCGCGGGATCACCGTGAACGCGGTCGCCCCCGGTTTCATTACCACGGCAATGACGGACAAGCTGACCGACGACCAAAAGGCGGGAATCATGGGGCAAATTCCTGCGGGCCGTATGGGCGAAGCCTCCGAAATCGCGTCGGCTGTTGTCTATCTGGCAAGCGCGGAAGCCGCCTATGTTACCGGAACCACCTTGCATGTGAACGGCGGCATGGCCATGTTGTGACCCTGCGCTGCAAAGCGTTTGCCAAATCTGCGTCTTGTGCTAAATGGGGCGCAGAATCCATCATAGGGAGGCTTGATTGCCCCCCTTACCTTGTGACAACAAGGGCCATAGCCGCCCCTCGGGGCACGATCCATACGGACCAGATAAGGTTCTGACGGAAACAGAAGAGGGCAGGATTGCCCGAATGAATGAGGACTGAATATGAGCGACGTCGCAGACCGCGTAAAGAAGATCGTTGTAGAGCACCTGGGTGTTGAAGAAGACAAAGTTGTTGAGAACGCATCGTTCATCGACGATCTTGGCGCAGACAGCCTCGACACTGTTGAGCTGGTTATGGCGTTCGAAGAAGAGTTCGGCATCGAGATCCCCGATGACGCAGCCGAGAACATCCAGACCTTCGGCGACGCGGTCAAGTTCATCAAAGAAGCGTCCTAAGACGTTTTCGCCAGCCGCAGCCTCATAGGCGTCGCGGCCGCACGAGATTTAGAGAACGGCGTTCTTCCTAGCGGAAGGGCGCCGTTTTTGCTTGGGGGGACCGCGCGTCACTTGTGTTGCGCGGGCTGTGGCGTGACACTGGCGGTGACAGAAATTCAAGCGTGAAGGTAATTCACCACATGTCGCGATCAGTACCGACCATCAATACCGCCCGTCTCACCCTGCGCGCCATGCGGGCCGAAGACTTCCCCCGTTATGCTGACATCTGGGCCACGCCCGCCGTGGTGACCCATATTACCGGCAAGCCCAAACCCAAGGCCGAAAGCTGGGATGCGTTTCTGCGCAATGCGGGCCATTGGCAGATTGTCGGGTTTGGTCAATGGGCGATCCAGTCGCGCGGCACCCGCGAGATGGAAGGTCAGGTCGGGTTTTTCTTTGGTTCCCGCGGGTTTGGCGACGATTTCGATCCCTTTCCCGAGGCCGGTTGGGTGCTGGCCCCCGAAGCGCAGGGCACGGGGCTGGGGCTGGAAGCCGCGCGTGCGGCGCATGACTGGTTCGACCGCGTGGTGACGGGGCGCACGGTGTGCATGATCGCCGTGGCGAATGCATCGTCGCTGCGGCTGGCCGAGACCTTGGGATATACCGCGCTGCGCGACATAGAGCTTGACGGCGACAAGATACGTCTGATGACGCGCAAAGGCCCGCCGGTCTGACCGTGGCTTGGGCGCTTCGCGTCTTGAAATTTACGGTCTCGGCAAGGTATAGCCGGTCAACGCAAAGAAACACCAAGGGGCTTGGATATGCGCAGAGTAGTAGTGACAGGTTTGGGATTGGTAACTCCGTTGGCCGATGGCGTGGAGGCCAGCTGGTCCAGAATTTTGGATGGTCAGTCCGGAGCGGGCAAGATCACGGGCTTCGATCCCAGCAAGCTGGTCACTCAATACGCCTGCGAAGTGCCGCTTGGCGACGGTACGGATGGTACCTTTAACGGCGACAAGTATATGGAGCCGAAAGAACAGCGCAAAGTGGATACCTTTATCCTGTTCGGCATGGCCGCAGCACAGCAAGCGGTCGAGGATTCCGGCTGGATGCCCACGGACCGCGAAGATCTGGAACGCACCGGCGTCTTGATCGGGTCGGGCATCGGGGGCCTGAACTCTATCGCCAACACGGCCGTGATGATGCACGAGAAAGGCCCGCGCCGCGTGAGCCCGTTCTTTGTGCCCGGCGCGCTGATCAACCTGATCTCGGGTCAGGTATCGATTCGCTATGGATTCCGCGGCCCGAACCATTCGGTTGTGACCGCCTGTTCCACCGGAGCCCATGCGATTGGTGACGCAAGCCGTCTGATCCAGCATGGCGACGCGGATGTGATGATTGCCGGCGGGGCCGAGGCCGCGATTTGCGAGATCGGCATGGCCGGGTTCAACGCCTGTAAAGCGCTGTCCACCAAACGGGGCGACGACCCCACCAAGGCAAGCCGCCCCTATGACGCGGATCGTGACGGTTTCGTCATGGGCGAGGGCGCGGGCATTGTCGTGCTGGAAGAATACGAACACGCCAAGGCGCGTGGGGCCAAGATCTATGCCGAGGTGCTGGGGTATGGTCTGTCAGGCGATGCCTATCACATCACCGCCCCTGCCGAGGATGGCGACGGGGCCGAACGGTCCATGCGCAACGCCCTGCGTGGTGCGGGGCTGGAGCCAAAAGACATCGATTATATCAACGCGCATGGCACATCGACCATGGCTGATGTGATCGAGCTGGGCGCGGTCGAGCGGATGCTGGGCGACGCGGTTGAGACGGTTACCATGTCGTCTACGAAATCCGCGACCGGTCACCTGTTGGGGGCTGCTGGCGCGATCGAGGCGATCTTCTCTATCCTCGCGATCCGCGATCAGGTTGCCCCACCGACCATCAACCTCGACAATCCTGCGGTTGAAACCAAGATCGATCTGGCCCCGAACAAGAAGGTCGAGCGCAAGATCGATGTCGCGCTGAGCAACTCTTTCGGCTTTGGTGGCACCAACGCGAGCGTGATCTTCGGGAAAGCATCCTAATGTGGCGTCATATCGCGTCTAACGCTGTTACATTTCTGATTTTAGGCTTGTTTTTGTTAGGCGGGATTATCCTGTGGGGGCGGGGGCAGTATGATGCCCCCGGTCCGCTTTCGCAGGCGATCTGCCTGCAGGTGGAGCGCGGGTCGAACATGCGTGCCGTGGGCGATGATCTTGCTACGCAAGAGGCGGTAAGCTCGGCTGCGATCTTCCGTCTTGGGGCGGAGTATGAGGAAAAGACCCGCGACCTCAAGGCGGGGAGCTTTCTGATCCAGCCCGAAGCCTCGATGAAAGAGATCGTGGACACGGTGACACGCGGCGGGGCAAGCACCTGCGGTACCGAAGTTGTCTACCGCATCGGTGTGAACCGCATCAGCACGCAGGTGCGTGAGCTGGACCCCGCAACAAGCCGTTTCGTCGAGCGTGCCGAATTCACCTCCGGTGAGGATGAGGTGCCAGAGGTCTATACCCAGACCAAGGCGAAGGCCGACACGCGGTTCCGCATCGCGATGGCAGAGGGCGTGACAAGCTGGCAGGTGGCCGAGGCGTTGAAAGCCATTGACCTGCTGTCAGGCGAGATCGCGGCGGTGCCTGCGGAGGGATCTTTGGCCCCCGACAGCTATGAGGTCTCGGAAGGGGACGACCGTGCCGAAATCCTGACGCGTATGGCCGCGGCACAAGAACAGCGTTTGGCTGAAGCCTGGGAGGCTCGCGATCCGGGGCTGCCCGTCGAGACGCCTGAGGAACTGTTGATCCTTGCCTCTATCGTCGAGAAGGAAACCGGCGTACCGGAAGAGCGCGAACAGGTGGCGAGCGTTTTCGTCAACCGTTTGAACCAGGGCATGCGTCTGCAGACGGACCCGACCGTGATCTACGGGATCACCAACGGGCAGGGCGTCTTGGGGCGTGGTCTGCGCCGCAGCGAGCTGCGCAAGGAGACTCCGTTCAACACCTACGTCATTGACGCGCTGCCACCGACGCCGATTGCGAACCCCGGACGTGCGAGCCTGATGGCTGCGGCACAACCGGCCAGCGAGGACTATGTTTTCTTCGTTGCCGATGGCACCGGCGGTCACGCTTTTGCCGAGACATTGGAAGAGCATAACGCCAATGTCGCGCGCTGGCGTCAGATCGAGGCGGAGCGTGGCGCGGAAGCGGCGGGCAATGCGTCGACGGGCGGAAACTAAGCCTTTGAGCGGGCGTAAATTTGGGTTAATTTAGGAATTTGTTAACCATCGTAAGGGCTTGGAAGGTTTCGGTAACCTTGTTTTCCTTGACTTTGCGTCCGCTCTGACATAGAAATACGTCCATGCTAGAAGACATGGGCAAACGGCCCCGGATTAAGTTCCGGTGGCCGTTTTTTCGTGTCTGCTCGGGTTGGAGGCCCAATACGAGAGGTAAGAGCAAGATGACGATGAATACCCCGGAACAGGAAATTGCTGCCAGCGAAGAGCAGCTTCAGGCGTTGCAGGTCGCGATCCGCGATTTGCGCCGCGAGATAGAGAGCCTGCGCGAACAGGCCCGATCCGGGGAGGAAGTAAACGAAACAGCAGCGTCGAAGGCATTGGGTAAGGCCAGTGGCATGGTGGCGACCTGCGTCAAGGTGGAGACCTATCTGAATGAGTGCAGAAACAGACAAGCGGGCATTGCCCGAGGGGGATACGCGCTGGACATGGAAAGGGCGCGGGCTGACATCGGGTGCAAGCTGGATCGGCTCCGCCGATGTTGCGGTGCAAGACCGGTTCCTGAATGATCTGGAGGAGGGAGAGCTTTTGGCTCTCCCTTTTTTGTTCGAGTTCTGGGCCATGCCGCATCAGCTGCCCCCCGAGGGCGACTGGCGGTCCTGGGTGATCATGGGCGGGCGCGGTGCGGGCAAGACGCGCGCGGGGGCGGAATGGGTGCGCGCGCAGGTCGAAGGGTCGCGGCCCTTGGATGCGGGGCGCTGTCGCCGTGTGGCGCTGGTGGGAGAGACCATCGAGCAGGTGCGCGAGGTGATGATCTTTGGCGACAGCGGGATATTGGCGTGCTCGCCCGCGGACCGGCGACCGGATTGGGAGGCGACGCGCAAGCGGTTGGTCTGGCCCAATGGGGCCGTGGCGACGGTGCACACAGCGCACGACCCCGAAGGGCTGCGCGGGCCGCAGTTTGACGCGGCCTGGGTGGATGAGCTGGCCAAGTGGAAGAAGGCGGAAGAGACGTGGGACCAATTGCAGTTCGCCTTGCGGCTGGGGGAGGATCCGCGGGTCTGTGTGACCACGACTCCGCGCAATGTCGGCGTATTGAAAAACCTGCTGGCGTCGCCGTCGACCGTGACCACCCATGCCCCGACTGAGGCGAATGCCGCGAACCTTGCGGGCTCTTTCCTCGAAGAGGTGCGGGCGCGCTATCGCGGGACACGGCTGGGCCGACAGGAACTGGACGGTGTGCTGCTGGCCGATGCGGAAGGGGCGCTGTGGACATCCGAGCGGATCGAGGCCGGGCGGGTGCGGGATGTGCCGCTGTTGGACCGGATCGTCGTGGGGTTGGACCCTGCGACCACCGCCGGCGCGGGGTCGGATGAATGCGGGATCGTGGTGGTGGGCGCGCAAACCCAAGGCCCGCCGCAGGATTGGCGCGCCGTGGTGATGGCTGATTGCACGGTGCAGGGGGCGACCCCGTCGGGCTGGGCGCGCGCGGCGATCAGCGCGATGGAGCAGTACGGCGCAGATCGCCTTGTCGCCGAGGTCAATCAGGGCGGGCAGATGGTGGCGGAGGTCTTGCGTCAGGTCGACCCATTGGTGCCGGTCAAATCGGTCCATGCCAGCCGTGGCAAGGTGGCGCGGGCGGAGCCTGTGGCGGCACTTTATGAACAGGGGCGCGTGGGGCATGTGGCGGGGCTGGACGCGCTGGAGGACCAGATGTGCCGGATGACAGCGCGGGGCTATGAGGCGACTGGGTCGCCTGATCGCGTCGATGCGCTGGTCTGGGCGCTGCATGAGCTGATGATCGAGCCTGCGGCACAGTGGCGGATGCCCGGGGTGCGTGGATTGTGAGCGCGTTGCGGAGGAGAGCGGCCCTTCGGGGAGAGTTTAACGGGCAAAATGAAGCGCTGTTGCGGGCGGGGCGTGCGCTCTGGTCGGGCGGCGTTAAGGGATTGGTGAGATCTTCATGGGGCGGTCAATGAGCAGGGAGAGCAGCGGCATGGTTTTTGATTTTCTCAAACGGGGGGCGGTTGAGGTGGTTGCGGAGAAGAAAGCCTCTGCCACGGGGCCTGTCGTTGCGGTTCAGACCAGCGGGCGTGTGGCCTGGAGCCCGCGCGATGTGGTCAGCCTGACGCGCAGCGGGTTCTGCGGCAACCCTGTGGGGTTTCGGTCGGTGAAGCTGATTGCGGAGGCCGCGGCGGCCTTGCCGCTGGTGTTGCAGGATGCCGCGCAACGGTTCGAGGCGCATCCGCTGCTGGATCTGATGGCACGGCCCAATGGGGCGCAGGGGCGTGCGGAGCTGCTGGAGGGGCTTTATGCGCAGCTGTTGTTGACGGGCAACGGCTATATCGAGGCGGTTGGCGCCGGGCCGGTGCCGGTGGAGCTGCATGTCTTACGGTCGGATCGCATGTCGGTGGTGCCGGGGGCGGATGGCTGGCCGGTGGCCTATGAATATGCCGTCGGCGGGCGCAAGCATCGGTTTGACGTGGCCGGGGATACGGCCGAGATCTGTCACATCAAGAATTTCCACCCGCAGGATGACCACTATGGGTTCAGCCCGTTGCAGGCGGCGGCGATGGCCTTGGATGTGCATGGCGCGGCTTCGCGCTGGAGCAAGGCCTTGCTGGACAATGCGGCGCGGCCATCGGGGGCGATTGTCTACCGGGGGGCCGAGGGGCAGGGCAAGCTGAGCGATGATCAGTATGACCGTCTGGTCAGCGAGATGGAGAGCCATCATCAAGGTGCGCGCAATGCGGGGCGGCCGATGCTGCTGGAAGGCGGGTTGGATTGGAAGCCGATGGGGTTTTCGCCCTCGGACATGGAGTTTCACCGCACCAAGGAGGCGGCGGCGCGGGAAGTGGCGCTGGCTTTTGGGGTGCCGCCGATGCTGCTGGGGATCGCGGGGGATGCGACCTATGCCAATTATCAGGAGGCGCATCGGGCGTTCTACCGGCTGACGGTCCTGCCTTTGGCCACGCGGGTTGCCGCGGCGCTTGGCGCATGGCTGGCGGGGTTCACGCATGAGGCGGTGACGTTGAAGCCCGATCTGGATCAGGTGCCCGCCCTGGCGCAGGAGCGTGACGCGCAATGGGCGCGGGTGGCGGGGGCGGATTTCCTGACGCAGGCGGAAAAGCGGTCTTTGTTGGGGCTGCCAGCGGTGGCGGCGGATGGTTGAGGAGATGGGATATGACCGGTTTGAATGTGCGCCGGGGTTGCGGTTGCAGGCGCATGAGAGGGTGAGCGCGATCCACCACGAGAATCTTTTGCAGCGGCTCGACCGGCTGGAGGAGATGATGGAGCGGCTGGAGCGGCGGTTGTGGTTGACCGTCTATGGTGTGGTCGCGGTGATTTTGGCGCAGGCGGTACAGTCGTTTCTGGTGGTCGCGCCGTAGCAATTTGAACGCAAGGGAGGGTGTCATGGAAGATGGCATGCGCTTCGGCCTCGGGTCGGAGAACGGGAGAGGTTTGCTCCATATGGGCGCTGGGTTGGAGCATAAGTTCGCGCGTTTCGACGAGGGGCTTGTGGTGGAGGGCGGCACCGAGATCAGCGGCTATGCCAGCCTGTTCGGGCGGGTCGATCAGGGTGGTGATCTGGTGGCACGGGGGGCTTATGGCACCTCGCTGGCGGCGGCGGAGGCCGCGGGGCGGCGGATCAAGATGCTATGGCAGCATGATCCGGCACAGCCCATCGGCGTGTGGGACGAGCTGCGCGAGGATGCGCGGGGGCTTTGGGTCAAGGGGCGGCTGCTGGACAGTGTGGCGCGGGGTCGCGAGGCGGCGGCCTTGATCGAGGCCGGGGCGATTGATGGCCTCAGCATCGGCTATCGCACGCAGCGGGCGGCCAAGAATGACGCGGGCCAGCGGGTGCTGCAGACCCTGGACCTGTGGGAGGTGTCGCTGGTGACCTTTCCCATGCTCCCCACGGCGCGGATCGCGGCCAAGGGGGATTTTATCGCCATCGGAGACGTCTTGCGCGGCATGGCCGGTGTCTTTGACGAGGCGCGGCGGAATTTGAAACGGAACGGAGGGTAAGCGGATGGAACGACACGAAGATGACATGGGCACCGAGCCCCGAGGCGCGGTCGAGGAGATGCGCCGCGCTGTCGGTGGATTTGTGCAGGATTTCAAAGGGTTTCAGGACGAGATGACGACCAAGTTGCAACAAACGGAAGAGCGAATGACTATGTTGGATCGAAAGATGACTTTGCCGGCGCGCACACCATTGGCGGGGGCTGTAGAGACGGGCGCGCCGCATCAGAAGGCGCTGCATGCCTATATCCGCAACGGCGACGACGACGGGTTGCGCGGGCTTGAGCTGGAGAGCAAGGCGCTGTCGGCTGCGGTGAATTCGGATGGTGGCTATCTGGTGGACCCGCAGACCTCGGATCGGGTGAAGTCGGTGTTGAATGCAACGGCCTCTATCCGGGCGATTGCGTCGGTGGTGCAGGTCGAGGCGACCTCTTACGACGTGCTGGTGGACCATGCGGATGTGGGTGCCGGTTGGGCGACAGAAACGGGGGCCGTGTCAGAGACCGATACGCCGCAGATCGACCGGATCACCATCCCGCTGCACGAGCTGAGCGCGCTGCCCAAAGCCTCGCAGCGGTTGCTGGATGACAGTGCCTTTGACATCGAAGCGTGGTTGGCGGGGCGGATCGCCGATAAATTCTCGCGGGCCGAGGCCGCGGCCTTTATCCACGGGGACGGGATCGACAAGCCCAAGGGGTTTCTGGCCCATGCCACGGTCGACAATGTGATCTGGGAGTGGGGCAATCTGGGCTATGTGCCCACCGGCGTCGCTGGCGAGATCACGGCGGATGCCGTGGTTGATCTGGTCTATGCGCTTGGGGCGCAGTACCGCGCGCAGGCGAGTTTTGTGATGAGCTCGAAGACGGCTGGGATCGTGCGCAAGCTCAAGGATCTGGACGGGCGGTTTTTGTGGTCTGACGGGATGACGCAGGGCCAGCCCGCGCGGCTGATGGGCTATCCGGTGCTGGTGGCCGAGGACATGCCCGATGTGGCGGCGGATTCATTCTCGGTCGCCTTCGGGGATTTTGCCGCCGGTTACACCGTAGCAGAGCGGCCCGACCTGCGGATCCTGCGCGATCCCTTCAGCGCCAAGCCGCATGTGCTGTTCTATGCCACCAAACGGGTGGGCGGCGACGTGAGCGACTTTGCCGCGATCAAGCTGCTGAAATTCGGCACCGCCTAAGGCGCGGGGTCGAATAGGGGGGCTGGCGGTGGCTGGCCCCATTCCCCGGGCGCGCCGTGATGCGCCGGGTGCATTGCCTAGCTGCTGCCTCCGACCGAGCGATGCAGTCGGGGTGCGCGTTCGGGGGGCTTTGGCGGGCTAGATTTGGAGCGATGAGATGTTGATCGAAGAGACAGGGGTGGCGGAGGCCGATCTTCCGCTAGAGCCGTTCAAGGCGCATTTGCGGATGGGCAGCGGTTTTGGCACCGAAACCGTACAAGAGCCCGTTTTGGCGAGCTTTTTGCGTGCCGCCATTGCCGCGATTGAGGCGCGCACGTCCAAGGCGCTGATCTCGCGGTTGTTTACCATGACCGTGCAAGAGTGGGCGGACCCGCAGGCGCAGGCTTTGCCCGTGGGGCCGGTCCGGCAGATCGTGAGCGTCACCGTGGTGGCGCGGGATGCGATGGAGACGGTGATCGAGCCGCAGCGCTATTGGTTGGTGCGCGATATGCAGGCGCCGCTGCTGAAGCCCTCGGGGGCGATGCTGCCGTTCATTCCGCCGCAAGGCTCGGTGCAGGTCGTGTTCGAGGCGGGGCTTGGGGAAAGCTGGGGCGCTGTGCCCGCGGATTTGCAGCAGGCCGTGCTGATGCTGGCGGCGCATTACTATGAATACCGCCACGAGACCCGCCTTGGGGACGGCTGCATGCCCTTTGGGGTGAGCAGCCTGATCGAGCGCTACCGCCCGATGCGGATCGGCTTGGGGGCACGCGCATGAGCCGACTGTCGTTGAACCGCCGCTTGGTGTTGGAGGCGCAGGTGCCTCAGCCTGATGGCGCGGGCGGAGAGAGCCGGAGCTGGGTGCGTGTGGGGGAACTCTGGGCGGATGTTACGGCGCGGCGGAGCCGGCGTTTGGGGCGTGGCGGTATTGCGGTGAGCCGCGGGGTCTATGTGGTGACGGTACGCGGTGCGCCAGTGGGCGATCCCGCGCGCCCCTTGCCGCAGCAGCGCTTTCGGGAGGGCACACGGGTTTATCAGATCCAGTCGGTGGCCGAGCAGGACGCACAAGGACGGTATCTGGCCTGCCTGACCCATGAGGAGGTGGCGGTATGAGCTATGGCATGGGGTTTGCGTTGCAACAGGCGGTCTTTGGCGTGTTGAGCACGGATCAGGAGATCACGGCGCTGGTGGGGGATGCGGTTTTTGATGCGGCTCCTGCCGGGGAGGTGCCGGCGCTGTATGTGCAGTTGGGGCCCGAAGCGGTGCGCGATGCCTCTGACGGGACGGGCGGTGGGGCGGAGCATCGGTTCACGGTTCTTGTCGTCACGCATCATGCGGGGTTCGCCCCCGCGAAACAGGTGGCCGCTGCGGTGAGTGATGCGCTGGTCGGTGGGCAGTTTGCCCTGAGCCGCGGGCGGCTGGTGAGCTTGCGGTTCGAGCGGGCCGTCGCGCGACAGGTCGGGGCGGATGCGCGCCGCCAGATAGAGATGCGGTTCAGGGCGCGGGTTCAGGACAGCTGAGCCGAGGTTTCAGGAAATTAACAGGAGAGTGGATATGGCTGTTCAAGCGGGCAAAGATCTTTTGGTCAAGGTGGACATGACGAGCGATGGTCAGTTCGAAACGATCGCGGGGCTGCGGGCCACGCGGGTGAGCTTTAACGCGGAACCGGTTGAGGTGACCTCGCTTGACAGTGAGGGGGGCTGGCGGGAGCTGCTGGCGGGCGCAGGCGTCCGATCTGCCGCAATCAGCGGGTCGGGGGTGTTTCGCGATGCGGGCACGGATGAACGCGCACGGCAGTTGTTTTTTGACGGGCTGACGCCGGATTTTCAGATCGTGATCCCCAGCTTCGGCATTATCGAGGGGCCGTTCCAGGTGGCGGCCATTGAATATGGCGGGTCGCTGAATGGGGAGGCGACCTATGAGCTGAGCCTGCAATCCGCGGGGCAGCTGAGCTTTACCGCGGATACGGCAGACGCACCCGGGGGCGGGGTCTGAGCATGGTGAACCGGTGGCGAGGGGATGTGGCGCTGGTGGTGAATGGTCAGCGACGCGTGGCACGGCTGACCCTCGGGGCCTTGGCCGAGCTGGAGGACGCGCTGGAGGAGCCGTCGCTGGTGGCTTTGGTCGAGCGGTTCGAGGGGCATCGGTTCAGCAGTCGGGATATGCTGTTGCTGCTGGCCGCGGGGCTGCGTGCAGGGGGGACCGAGGTAAGTGCCGAGACGCTCGCGCAGGCCGAGATCGAGGGTGGGCCGGTGGCCGCCTCTCAGGCCGCCGCAGAGCTTTTGGCGCGTGCCTTTGTCGTGCCGGTATGAGCGTGCCGCCCAAGAGGACAAAGGCAGAGAGCGCGCCGGGGATGGACTGGGCCGCGCTACTGCGGGCGGGGCTGAGGGGGTTGACGCTGACGCCCGACGCATTCTGGGCGCTCACGCCGGCAGAGCTGCAACTGATGCTGGGGAGCGAGGCGGGGCGGGCTCCGCTGTTGGGGGATGGATTGGCAGCCTTGATGGCGGCTTATCCCGATAGGCAGAGAGAGGAAGACTGATGGCACAGGATGATACATTCGAGGGGCTCGAGGATGGCGCAGAGCGGTTGAATGACACGCTTGGCGCGACGGCCACGCTGGTGGCTGGTTTCGATGCTGAACTGCGCCGTATGCGCAGCGCATTGGCCGCAACAGGGAAGGATGTCGCGACGTTGGAGAAAGGGCTGAGCCGTGGATTGCGCAGGGCCTTTGATGGTGTCGCGTTTGACGGGATGAAACTGTCGGATGCCCTGTCCACCGTGGCGCGGTCGATGGTGAACACGACCTACAACGCGGCGATGAAGCCGGTGTCCGATCACGTCGGCGGGCTGATCAGTCAAGGTGTGGGATCACTGATGCAGGGAATACTCCCCTTTGCCGACGGGGCACCGTTTTCCCAAGGACGTGTGATGCCTTTTGCCCAAGGGGGGATTGTCAGCTCCGCCACAGGCTTTGGCATGCGCGGGGGCATGGGGCTGATGGGCGAGGCCGGACCGGAGGCGATCATGCCCTTGGCACGGGGGCCGGACGGTAAGCTGGGTGTCAAAGGGGGCGCGAGCGGCGGGACGACCGTGGTCATGAACATCACCACCCCTGATGTGCAGGGATTCCAACGCAGTCAAAGCCAGATCGCCGCTCAGCTGAGCCGCGCGCTGAACGCTGGCAACCGTAACCGCTAGGGGAGCAAGCTGATGAATTTTCACGATGTCAGATTTCCACCTAGCCTGAGCTTTGGATCCCTCGGGGGGCCGCAACGCCGTACCGATGTGGTGACGCTCGCCAACGGGTATGAGGAGCGCAACACCCCCTGGGCCCATTCACGCCGTGTGTATGATGCGGGGCTGGGGATGCGCTCTATCGACGATGTCCAAGCGCTCACGGGGTTCTTCGAGGCACGTATGGGGCAGATGTACGGGTTTCGCTGGAAGGATTGGGCGGATTTCAAATCCTGTGCCTCTTCGGTCGGGGTCACGTTCGAGGATCAGAGCCTTGGCTTCGGGGATGGTGTGCGGACGGACTATCAACTGGTCAAGACCTATAGCTCGGGCGGGCATAGCTACGTCAGGCCGATCACCAAGCCGGTTGCCGGCACAGTGCGCGTGGGGATAGAGCAGGACGCCCTGCAAGAGGGGAGCGATTATGAGGTAGATCTGAGCACGGGCATCATCCGTTTCGCCCATGCGCCGGACCCCGAAATGCAGGTGTCGGCGGGGTTCGAATTCGACGTGCCTGTCCGCTTTGACACGGATCGCATTCTGGTCAGCGTTGCCAGTTTTCAGGCGGGGCAGGTGCCGGATGTGCCTGTGATCGAGGTGCGGGTATGAGCGGGGCGGGCAAGGACGCGGTGTTGGCGCATGCGCGCACGGGACTGACGACGCTGTGCACGGCCTGGGCAATCCGGCGGCGGGACGGGGTGACGCTGGCGTTTACCGACCATGATCAGCCGCTCGACTTCGACGGGTTGGCGTTTCGTGCGGATAGCGGGCTGAGTGCGCGGGCCTTGGCGCAGAGCACGGGGCTGTCGGTGGATAACACAGAGGCGCTGGGCGCGCTGAGCGATGACGCGATCCGCGAGGACGAGATCGAGCAGGGGCGCTTTGACGGGGCGGAGGTGTGCTGCTGGCGGGTGAACTGGGCCGATGTGACCGCCCGCTGCATGATTTTTCGCGGCACGATTGCCGAGATGCAGCGCGCGGGCGGTACCTTTCGCGCAGAACTGCGCGGGTTGACCGAGGCGTTGAACCGGCCCTTGGGGCGGGTGTTTCAGAAGCCCTGCACCGCGGTTCTGGGGGATGCGGCCTGCGGGTTTGATCTGGCGACGGCGGGCTATGCTGTGACACTCGCCGTGCAGGAGCACGAGGACGGGCGGGTGTTCCGTTGGGAGGGGATCAACGGGTTTGACGACGCATGGTTCGCGCGGGGGCGGCTTGAGGTGCTGGACGGCCCTGCGGCGGGGCTTTGGGGTATGATCAAACACGACCGGGTGCTGGAGGGGTGGCGCGAGGTCGAGCTGTGGGAGCCGATCCGCGGTACAATCACCGCCGGACAACAGCTGCGACTGGTGGCAGGCTGCGACAAACGCCACACCACCTGTCGGCTGAAGTTCAACAACTTGCTGAACTTTCAGGGCTTTCCTGATGTGCCGAGTGCGGATTGGATGATGGCGGTGCCGAAATCCTCGGGCAGCAATACCGGCGGATCGTTAAGATGAGCGCGCGCGGGACCGCCGTGGTGGCTGCGGCGCGGGGGTGGATCGGTACGCCCTACGTGCATCAGGCGGCGCGCAAGGGGGCGGGCTGTGACTGCCTTGGCCTTTTGCGCGGTATCTGGCGCGAGGTGGTGGGGGAGGAGTCCGAGGCGATCCCTTCCTATTCAATGGACTGGTCAGAACCACAGGGGGACGAGCGGCTTTGGCGTGCTGCGCTGCGTCACCTCTCGCCCAAGGTCCTGATCGATGAGGCCCCCGGTGACGTGCTGTTGTTCCGCATGCGCAGCGGGTCGGTGGCGAAACATCTGGGCGTGGCGGCAGAGGTCGGCGCGCAGGCGAGCTTTATCCACGGCTACAGCGGGCATGGGGTGACGGAAAGCCCCCTAAGCCTGCCGTGGCGCAGGCGCATTGTGGCGCGTTTTGAATTCCCGGCGGAGGCGATCTGATGGCGACGATACTTCTTTCAACCGCAGGTGCGGCGATTGGCGGCTCTGTCGGGGGCACGTTGGCGGGGTTGTCTTCGGTCGCCATTGGGCGTGCCGTGGGGGCGACCCTTGGCCGTGTGATCGACCAGCGGCTGCTGGGGCAAGGGGCGCAGGCGGTCGAGACCGGCAAGGTCGACCGCTTTCGTCTGACCCAGGCGGGCGAGGGCGCGGCGATTGCGCAGGTCTATGGCCGGATGCGTGTCGGGGGACAGGTTATCTGGGCCTCGGATTTTGCCGAGACGACGACAGTGACGGGCGGCGGCGGTGGCAAGGGCGCGCCCTCGACCCCGCAGACGACGGAATACAGCTATAGCGTCAGCCTCGCCATCGCCCTGTGCGAAGGGGAGATCACCAGCATTGGCCGGATCTGGGCGGATGGGGAGGAAATCTCGGCCTACGCGCTGAATATGGCGGTCTATCGCGGGACGCGCGATCAACTGCCCGACCCGACGATTGCCGCGATCGAGGGGGCGGACGCGGTGCCGGCCTATCGTGGCACGGCCTATGTGGTGATGGAGAACCTCGGGTTGGGGCCCTTTGGCAACCGCGTGCCGCAGTTTTCCTTCGAGGTGCTGCGTGCAGAGGAACCGGATGCGCCTGCCGCCGACATCAGCGTGACCCATGGGGTTCAAGGTGTCGCGCTGATTCCTGGCACTGGGGAATATGCGTTAGCGACGACTCCGGTGCATTATACCGACGGACAGGGTGGCCGGTGGAGCGCCAATGTCTCTACCCCCGACGGGCGCAGTGATTTCGCCGCCGCGCTGGAGGATGCCACGCAGGACCTGCCGCAGCTGGCTGCCGCGTCGCTGCTCGTTTCGTGGTTTGGCGATGATCTGCGTTGCGGAGAATGCCGCCTGCGCCCCAAGGTGGAAAGCGCCGAGGACGAGGGCGAAAACATGCCGTGGCAGGTGGCTGGTCTGACCCGCGGCACCGCCGAGGTGATCGCCCGCGAGGACGACCGACCGGTCTATGGTGGCACCCCCGCAGATGCCGCGGTGATCGAGGCGATCCATGCCATTCAAGCGGCGGGCAAGGCGGTGATGTTCTACCCGTTCATCCTGATGGACCAGCTTGATGGGAATACCTTGCCCGACCCCTATAGCGATGCGGGCACCCAGCCCAAGCTGCCTTGGCGGGGGCGGATCACGCTGGCGAAAGCGCCGGGTCAGGCGGGCAGCTCTGACGGGACGCTGAGCGCGCATAACGAGGTGGCGGCGTTCTTTGGCACGGTCACGGCGGCGGATTTTACCGTTGCGGGTGGGCAGGTGGTCTATTCCGGACCGCAGGAATGGTCGATGTCGCGGTTCATCCTGCATTATGCCGCCCTGTGCAAAGCCGCAGGCGGGGTAGAGGCCTTTTGCATCGGCACCGAGATGCGCGGGCTGACGCAGATCCGCGGGGCGGGGAACAGCTTTGTGGCGGTGCAGGCGTTTCGCGCGCTGGCCGCAGAGGCGCGGCTTCTTTTGGGCGCGGGCACCAAGATCAGCTATGCCGCGGATTGGTCCGAATATTTCGGCTATCACCCGCAAGATGGCAGCGGCGATGTGTTCTTTCACCTTGATCCGCTGTGGGCCGACGACACGATCGATTTCATCGGCATCGACAATTATATGCCGCTGTCCGATTGGCGCGACGGTGCGGATCATCTGGACGCGCAGCAAAGCGACAGCATTTATGCGTTGGACTATCTGGCGGGTAATGTTGCGGGGGGCGAAGGGTTTGACTGGTATTACCATTCGCCCGAGGCGCGCGCGGCGCAACGCCGTACGCCGATCACCGATGGCACCCATGGGGAGCCTTGGGTTTACCGCTACAAGGATCTACGCGGCTGGTGGGAGAACCTGCACCACAATCGTATCGGCGGTGCGCGCGCAGCAGAGCCGACGGGCTGGCAGCCCGGGTCCAAGCCCATCTGGTTTACGGAATACGGCTGTGCAGCGGTGGACAAGGGGACCAACCAGCCGAACAAGTTTCTTGACCTCAAAAGCTCTGAAAGCAGTTTGCCGCGCTATTCATCGGGCGCGCGGGATGAGTTGATGCAAATGCAATATCTGCGTGCCGTGGCGGATCATTGGCGGGATCCGGCGCATAATCCGGTCTCGGCGGCCTATGGCGGGCCGATGGTGGATATGACCCGCGCCTTTGTTTGGGCCTGGGACACGCGGCCCTATCCTTTCTTTCCCAATAATCGCGCGCTGTGGAGCGATGGTCGAAATTACGCCCGTGGGCATTGGCTAAACGGGCGCAGTGCGGCGCTGCCCTTGTCCGAGCTCGTGGCGGCGATCTGCCGTCGTGCTGGCGTTAACGATTTCGATACCTCTGGGCTGTATGGCTATGTCCGCGGCTATGTGGTGGACGAGGTGGCCGATGCGCGTGCGGCGTTGCAGCCGTTGATGCTGCGCTATGGCTTTGATGCGGTGGAACGCGACGGGGTGTTGCGTTTCATCATGCGGGACGGATTGGATGCCGTGCCACTGAACAGAGAGACGTTGGCTGTTTCGGGTGATCTGGAGGCACCGGTGGAACAGTCCCGTGAGGCAGAGGCGGAACTTTCGGGGCGTCTGCGCTTGCGGTTTGTGCAGGCGGACGGGGATTACGAGGTGATCGCGGAAGAGGCGATCTTGCCTGACGACGCGACCCATGCGGTGGCGATGTCAGAGTTCAATATGGCGCTCACCCGGGCGGAGGGGCACCAGACAGCTGAACGCTGGCTGACAGAGGCGCGTGTGGCACGCGAAGGGGTACGTCTGGCGTTACCGCCGTCGATGATGGATGTCGGCGCGGGTGATGTGATTGCTTTGCCGCCAGACGATGGCGAGGGGGAGGCGCTGTACCGTGTGGATCGCGTCGAGATGGGGGAGATGTCTTTGATCGAGGCCGTGCGGATTGAGCCCGAGGCCTATGACCCCGCGCCCTTCGATGACGAATTGGTCGCGTTGAAACCCTTTGTCGCGCCCGTACCGGTGAACGCGCTGTTTTTGGACCTGCCGCTGCTGCGCGGTGACGAGGTGCCCCATGCGCCACATATTGCGGCCAGCGCACGGCAATGGCCGGGCAACGTCGCGGTCTATGCCTCTGGCGGGGAAACGAATTTCAGGTTGAACACTCTGATGCCCCTGCGCGCGACAATGGGGGGCACGCAAAACGACATGGCCCATGCGCGCCCCGGTGTGGTGGATCGCGGGCAGGCGCTGCAGGTCACGCTGACCAGCGGTGTGTTAGAGAGTGTTGATGAGGCCGATCTGCTGGGCGGGGCCAATCTGGCGGCTATCGGCGACGGCTCTGCCGACCGGTGGGAGGTGTTCCAGTTCGCGCGGGCCGAGCTGATCGCCCCGCAAACCTATCTTCTGCGCGACCGGCTCCGCGGGCAAGCGGGGTCGGATGGGGTGATGCCGGATGTCTGGCCGGCGGGATCGCAGTTTGTGCTGCTTAACTCTGTCCCTCGCCAGATCGAGCTGAGCCCGAACCTGTTGCGGATCGCGCATACCTATCGCATCGGGCCTGCGGGCCGTCCGCTGAACGACCCAAGCTACGTTCAAAAAACCGAGAGCTTTGACGGCAACGGGCTGCGGCCCTATCGGCCCTGCCACCTGCGAATAACAGAAGAGGCGGGGGCGTTGCGGTTTGGCTGGATACGCCGGACGCGGATCAATGGCGACGGGTGGACGGAGTTCGATGTGCCACTGGCCGAGGAAAGCGAGCAATATCAGCTGCGTATCCTGCAAAACGGTGTTGTCCTGCGCGAAGAGATCGTGGACCGGGCAAGCTGGACCTATACGGCCCAAATGCGCGCGAGTGACGGGGCGGCGGGGGCGGCGTTGATCAGTGTTGCGCAGGTTTCTGCGCTATACGGGGTGGGGCCCGCGCTGTTTGGCGAGATCAATTTGTGATAAACTGCGCGTGTAACCCCTCGGCTTTGCGTTTGGCACTTGGGCGGAACCTGCTATATCGTGGGGACAAAGAAGGATGGTCTTATGGCAAATGCACGCACGAATATCGCCACGGTGGATCCGGTTTGGGATCAGATCCAGACGGAAGCACAGAATGCTGTCCGCGATGAGCCGCTGATTGGCGGTTTTGTCCACGCCACAATTCTGCACCATAAATCCATCGAGAAAGCGCTATCCTACCGTATCGCGGCGAAGCTGGCCTCGAATGAAATGTCGATGATGGTGGTCCATGAGATGGTGGAGGAGGCCTTTGCCAGTGATCCCGACCTGATCAAGGCGGCACGGGCCGATCTGGTGGCGATTTACGAGCGTGACCCCGCCTGCCACCGGCTGTTGCAACCGATCCTGTATTTCAAAGGCTATCAGGCCGTGCAGGCCTACCGTGTGGGCCATCACCTGTGGAAACAAGGTAAACGGGATCTGGCCTATTTCGTGCAGATGCGCGTGAGCGAGATTTTTGGCGTCGATATCCACCCTGCCGCGACGATCGGCAAGGGAATCATGATCGACCATGCCCATTCCGTCGTGATTGGCGAAACCGCGGTCGTGGGCGACAACGTGTCGATGCTGCACTCGGTCACTTTGGGCGGGACGGGCAAGGAAGAGCAGGACCGTCACCCGAAGATTGGCAACGGCGTGTTGATCGGCGCGGGGGCGAAAGTGTTGGGCAATATCTCTATCGGGCATTGCTCGCGCATTGCGGCGGGGTCTGTCGTGCTGGAATCCGTGCCGCCCTGCAAGACCGTCGCGGGCATCCCTGCGCGGGTCGTGGGGGAGGCGGGTTGCGATCAGCCGTCGGTCCTGATGGACCACATGCTGGGGCCGCAGGGCGATATTAACATGTAATGCTAAGGGATTGAGGCCGCGCGCCTTCGTCGAGATGTGAAAAGGCCGGACCCGTCATTGGGGCCGGCCTTTTTTTGTGAGGCCGGGGGCTGTCTGCCCCCGGACCCCCGAGGATTTGGATCCATTTAGAAGAGGGGTTACGCCAGCATCATCATGGGGTTTTCGAGATTGTCCTTGATGGCGCTGAGCAGCTGCGCGCCCAAGGCACCGTCGATGACGCGGTGATCGACCGAGAGGGTGACAGACATCACCGTGGCGACGGCGAGCTCCCCATCTTTGCCGACGACGGGTTTCTTGACGCCCGCGCCGACGGCCAAAATCGCGCCATGGGGTGGGTTGATGACCGCATCGAAGTTGTCGATCCCGAACATGCCGAGATTCGAGATGGCGAAGCTGCCGCCCTGATATTCATGCGGCGCAAGCTTGCGGTCGCGTGCACGGGTGGCGAGGTCTTTCATCTCGGCCGAGAGGGTCGAGAGCGATTTCATCTCGGCGTCTTTCAGCACAGGCGTGAACAGGCCGCCCTCGATGGCCACGGCGACGGCCACATCCGAGGGCTTGAGCTTGAGGATGCGATCACCGGCCCAGACGGCATTGGCGTCAGATACGGTTTGCAGCGCCAGCGCACAGGCCTTGATGATGAAGTCATTGACCGACAGCTTCACGTCGCGGGCTTCGAGTTGTTTGTTCAGCTCACCGCGGAACTTCAGAAGCGCGTCGAGCTCGATGTCGCGGCGCAGATAGAAATGCGGGATCGACTGTTTGGCTTCGGTCAGGCGCGCGGCGATGGTCTTGCGCATGCCGTTGAGGGAGATTTCCTCGAACGCGCGGCCTTCGTAGATTTTCATCACGGCGTCGGCGGAAGGGCCGGCGGCAGGGGCCGCTGTGGCTGCCGGTGCGCTGGCGGTTTCTGTGCTTTCGGCCGGTTTGGCTTTGGCGCTACCGGCGGAGGCTGCCTCCACATCTGCTTTGATGATGCGACCATGCGGGCCAGAGCCGGAGAGTTCGGCCAGGTCCACGCCTTTGTCTGCCGCGATGCGACGGGCCAGCGGTGTCACAAATAGCCGTTTGCCGTCACTGCTCTTGGGCGCGGCGGGGGCGGATGTGCTTGTGTCGTTGGCGTCGCTTTCGCCGCGGCCGTAGCCTTTTTCAGGGGCCGCGTCCTGGTCGGGGGCATCTTCCTTGGCGCTGTCCTTGACATCCGGGGCAGGGGCGCTGTCAATGTCTGACGCCTCTTCGCCCTCTTCCAGCAGCACGGCGATGGGGGTGTTCACCTTGACGCCTTCGCTGCCGTCACCGATCAGGATCTTGCCGATGGTGCCTTCGTCGACGGCTTCGAATTCCATCGTCGCCTTGTCGGTTTCGATCTCGCACAGGATATCACCGGAGGAGACGCTATCCCCTTCGGAGACAAGCCATTTCGCCAGCGTACCTTCTTCCATCGTGGGGCTGAGGGCGGGCATGAGGATTTCTATGGGCATGTGGACCGCTCCTTACTTGTAGGTGACTTTTTTGACCGCTGCGATGACCTCGTCCGTGGTGACAAGCGCCAGTTTTTCGAGGTTTGCAGCATAGGGCATGGGCACATCTTTGCCGGTGCAGTTGATCACCGGCGCATCCAGATAGTCAAAGGCTTCCTGCATGATCACGCTTGAAATGTAATTCCCGACGGAGCCTTGCGGCCAGCCCTCTTCGACGGTGACAAGGCGGTTGGTCTTCATCACCGACTTGATGATGCTGGCGGTGTCCATCGGGCGCAGGGTGCGCAGGTCGATGACTTCGGCGTCGATGCCTTCTTCGGCCAGCTTTTCAGCGGCTTCCAGCGCATAGGTCATGCCGATGCCAAAGCTGACGATCGTGACATCTGTGCCCTCGCGCCAGATGCGGGCCTTGCCGAAGGGGACAGTATAGTCGTCGACATCGGGCACATCGAAGGATTTGCCGTACATGATTTCATTTTCAAGGAAAACGACGGGGTTGGGGTCGCGGATCGCGGTTTTCATCAAGCCTTTGGCATCGGAGGCAGAGTAGGGCATCGCCACCTTGAGGCCGGGGATCTGCATATACCACGCGGCGTAATCCTGGCTGTGCTGCGCGCCGACGCGGGCAGCGGCACCGTTTGGTCCGCGGAAGACCATTGGCGCGCCCATCTGACCGCCGGACATATAGAGCGTTTTCGCGGCGGAGTTCAGGATGTGGTCGATCGCCTGCATGGCAAAGTTCCAGGTCATGAATTCGACGATGGGGCGCAGCCCGCCAAAGGCAGCACCCACACCGATACCGGCAAACCCGTGTTCGGTGATCGGCGTGTCAATGATCCGCTTGGCCCCGAATTCGTCCAGCAGGCCTTGGGAAATTTTATAGGCCCCTTCGTATTCGGCGACTTCCTCGCCCATCAGGAACACATCTTCGTCACGGCGCATTTCTTCGGCCATGGCGTCGCGCAGGGCCTCGCGGACGGTCTGCTGTTTCAGCTTGGTGCCTTCGGGCCAGTCGGGGGTGGTGTCGGTTTCCGGTGCCTTCGGGGCCTCGGCGTCGGGCTTGGCAGCGGCGGGCGCTTTGTCGGATTTGGCGTCTTCGCTGTCGTCGGCTTTGGTCTGTTCCGCCGGTGCGGCGCTGGACGCGCTATCGATGTCAGAGGCGTCTTCACCGTCTTCCAGCAGCACGGCAATGGGGGTGTTGACCTTGACGCCTTCGGTGCCGGCGTCGATCAGGATCTTGCCAATGGTGCCTTCGTCGACGGCTTCGAATTCCATCGTGGCCTTGTCGGTTTCAATCTCGGCCATGATGTCACCCGAGGACACGGTGTCACCCTCTTTGACCAGCCATTTGGCAAGCGTGCCTTCTTCCATTGTGGGGCTCAGTGCGGGCATGAGAATTTCGATTGCCATGGTTCAAGCCTCCTGTGGGACTTCGGTTGCGTAGATATCTGTCCAAAGCTCTTCCGCCGCGGGTTCGGGGCTTTCTTTGGCAAACTCCGCGCTTGCGTTAACGATTTCCTTGATCTCTTTGTCGATCGCTTTCAGATCGTCCTCGCTGGCGTGTTTATGTTCCAGAAGGATGTTGCGCACCTGTTCGATGGGGTCGCGTTCGTCGCGCATTTTCTGCACTTCTTCGCGGGTCCGGTATTTGGCCGGGTCCGACATGGAATGCCCGCGATAGCGGTATGTCTTGATTTCCAGAATATAGGGGCCGTCGCCCGAGCGGCAGTGTTTTACCGCGCGTTCGCCCGCGTCCTTGACCGCCAGCACATCCATGCCATCCACCGCTTCGCCGGGGATGCCGAAAGCCTTGCCGCGTTCCCAGATTTCAGCGCTGGAGGTAGAGCGCTGCTGCGAGGTGCCCATGGCATATTGGTTGTTTTCGATGATGAAAATCACCGGCAGTTTCCACAGGGCGGCCATGTTGAACGTCTCGTAGACCTGACCCTGGTTCGCGGCACCATCCCCGAAATAGGTAAAGGTAACGTTGTCATTGCCCTTATACTTGTCCGCAAAGGCGATGCCCGCGCCAAGGGGGACGTTCGCGCCCACGATGCCGTGGCCGCCATAGAATTTCTTTTCCTTAGAGAACATATGCATGGACCCGCCCTTACCGCGGGAATAGCCGCCTTCGCGGCCGGTGAGTTCGGCCATTACCCCGTCGGGGTTCATGCCGCAGGCCAGCATATGCCCGTGGTCGCGGTAGGTGGTGATGCGGCTGTCGCCGTCCTTGGCCGTGGCTTCAAGCCCGACAACCACCGCTTCTTGTCCGATATAAAGGTGGCAAAAACCACCGATCAAACCCATGCCGTAAAGCTGGCCCGCTTTTTCCTCGAACCGCCGGATCAGCAGCATATCGCGGTAATAGGCCTTGAGCTCTTCAGCGCTGGCGTTTGTCTTTTTCGTCGGTTTCTGGGCAGCCATGGGGCAATTCCTCCGTAGTTTGTCCCGCGCACGCGCAAAATAGTTTAGCGTTAAACTATCTCTTATCGGATTCGAGCAATGATGGCGAGAGGCATTTACAGGTCACGCAATACCCTGCTGGCGGGACGTGAATTTTTTATGACGCTGCGGGGGATTATGCCGGATGATGCGCGGGGATCAGCGGATCACGATTTCGTCGGCGCGGATCATCCCCAGCACCTTGCGGGTCTGTTCGTCCAGCAGATCGAGATCAAGATATTCGTCAGACAGACGATGGGTCAGGTTCTCCATCCGCGCCACATCAATCTGCACCTGTGCAAGCTGTACCCGCAGATCCTGCGCTTCGGCCACGATCTCGGCACGGCGGAACAGGCCATAGTTCCCCTGAATCGCCGCGAAGGCGAAATAGAGGCTCAGCGCGAAGGCGATCGCGAAAAACAAGAGAGTGCCAAAAGCGGGTTTGCTGCTGCGGTTCATGTATCTGCCTTTAATCGTCTCTTAGTGGACGTTCCCCCAGTATGACACAGGTGATTCGCGAAGGGAATCCCCCGTCTTGCGATTGGCAAGAAAATGTTCATCTTTTTAGGGGGTTGGGCAAGGATGTCGCATATCTTTCCCGCCAGTCGCATCGCTGTGCCACGACTGGCGGGGGATAAGGTCAGGCGTCCAGCGCGGCAACGCCGGGGAGGGTCTTGCCTTCCATCCATTCAAGGAAGGCACCGCCCGCGGTGGAGATATAGGTGAAATCATCCGCCGCACCCGCCTGGTTCAATGCGGCCACGGTGTCGCCACCGCCCGCCACCGAGATTAGCGCGCCGTCGCGTGTCAGCGCAGCCGCTGCCTTGGCCGCGGCGACTGTCGCGGTGTCGAAGGGGGCGATCTCGAACGCGCCCATGGGGCCGTTCCAGATCAGCGTTTTCAGGCCGTTAAACGCGTCTTTGACCAGTTCAACCGTCTTTGGGCCTGCGTCCAGTACCATCTGGTCCGCCGCCAGTACGGTATCGGCCCCAAGGGCTGCGACCTCATGCGCCGCATGGGCGGCGAATTCCCGCGCGACAAGCCCATCTACGGGCAGCAAGACGCGGCAGCCGGCCTTTTCCGCCTGTGCCAGAATATCCTTGGCGGTGTCGTAAAAATCGGGTTCAGACAGGGACTTGCCCAGATCTGCGCCCTGCGCGCCCAGAAACGTATTGGCCATGCCGCCCCCGATCACCAACAGATCCAGCCGGTTCACGAGGTTTTCCAACAGCTCGATCTTGGTCGATACTTTGGCACCGCCCACCACCGCGCCCACGGGGCGTTTCGGGGTGGCCAGCGCGGCCTCAAGCGCCGAAAGCTCGGCCTGCATCAAACGGCCCGCACAAGAGGGCAAAAGCCGCGCGACCCCTTCGGTCGACGCATGGGCACGGTGCGCGGCAGAGAAGGCATCGTTGCAATAGATGTCGCCCAAACCGGCCAGACGTTTGGCAAAATCGGGGTCGTTCTCGGTCTCGCCCGGATAGAAACGGATGTTTTCAAGCAGCAATACATCGGCGGCGTTGATCTCTTCGGTGCCCGCCTCGGCGGCCTCGAGCGTTTCGGCCAGTACGACTTTGCGGCCTAAGGCATCCTCTAGCGCGGGGAGGACGACACGCAGGCTCAGGTCCTGCACGCGCTTGCCCTTGGGGCGGCCAAAATGCGCCAGCAGCACAGGGGTGCCACCCTGTTCCAGAATGTCGCGCAGGGTGGGGATGATCCGCTGGATGCGGGTGTCGTCCGTTACCTTGCCGTTTTCAACCGGCACGTTGATATCCACGCGCACCAGAACCCGCTTGCCGCGCAGGTCCATGTCATCCAATGCTTTCCAGCCCATCTTGTCCCTCGTGTAAAACCACAATTCCCGTCGTGTTTTGCCGTTATTGCCGTCAGGGTCAATGGACCCGCTTGGCAATTGCGCTTGCACGTCCTAGGTAATTGCCAACGAAATTCTTAAAGGAGACCGGCATGGCCGAGATCAAAGACCCCGAAAACACGATCCTGATGGAACTGAAGGGCGGCACTGTCACCATCCAGCTGTTGCCAGATGT
Source organism: Sulfitobacter sp. EE-36 (assembly GCF_000152605.1). Lineage (NCBI taxonomy): Bacteria > Pseudomonadati > Pseudomonadota > Alphaproteobacteria > Rhodobacterales > Roseobacteraceae > Sulfitobacter > Sulfitobacter sp. EE-36. The sequence goes on from NZ_CH959310.1 coordinate 2,151,687, forward strand.
GGCCCCCAAACACGTAGAGCGTATAAAGGAACTGGCCCGCGCCGGTAAATACGACAACGTGGCCTTTCACCGCGTGATCGAAGGGTTCATGGCGCAGACGGGCGACGTGGCCAACGGCAACATGGAAGACAATTTCAACCTGCGCGCCGCGGGGACCGGTGGGTCGGACATGCCGAACCTGCCAGCCGAATTCTCCAAAGTGCCGCACGCTCGTGGCAGCATCGGTGCCGCGCGTTCCGCCAACCCCGATAGCGCGAACAGCCAGTTCTTCATCAACTTCAAAGACAACGACTTCTTGAACGGTCAATACACCGTTTACGGTCAGGTCATCTCGGGGATGGAACATGTCGACGCGATCACCCGTGGCGAGCCGCCGGCGAACCCTGATCGCATGATCAGCGTCAAGGTTGCCGCGGATGCGTAATCTGATTGCAGCAGGCGTTGCCTCTGCCGTGATGGCAGGGGCGGCTTTCGCGGATGGTCTGGCGATCACCGTGGATGGCGAAGCGCAAGGCACCATCAAGATCGATTTGGCCGAAGATGTGGCCCCCGCGCATGTGGCACGGCTGAAAGAGCTGGCCGAAGCAGGGGCATACGATGGCGTGGTGTTTCACCGCGTGATCGACGGGTTCATGGCGCAGACCGGTGACGTTGAATTTGGCAAGGCCGGTGGGGACACAGGCCGCGCGGGCATGGGCGGTTCCGACTTGCCTGACCTGCCTGCCGAATTCTCGGACATCCCCTTTGACCGCGGTGTTGTCGGCATGGCTCGCAGCCAGAGCCCGGATTCCGCGAACTCGCAGTTCTTTATCATGTTTGACCAAGGGAACTTCCTGAACGGGCAATATACCGTTGTGGGCAAAGTGACCGAAGGGTTGGACGTGCTGGACGCGATCAAACGCGGGACCGGTGGCAACGGCGCTGTCACCGGCACGCCCGACCGTATGGTCGAGGTCAAGGTGACCGAATAATCATCGCGTAGGGCAGGGGCGCTTGCGCCTTTGCCCCACCTTGGTCGCGCAGCACTTCGGAGTCTAAGATTTTGATATCACAACGAAAAAGGGCGTCGCAATAGTGCGACGCCCTTTCACATTCATCACCCTTGTCCGATCAGGACGCCGGGTTCGGCTTTTGCGCAGGGGCAGATTTCGCGCCGGGGTTCAGCGGGTCGTCCTGACGCTGAACGGAGCCTTCGAAATGCGCACCGGATTCGATGGCGATGGTTTTGTGGATGATGTCGCCTTCGACGCGGGCGGTCGATGTCAGGCGGACTTTCAAACCGCGCACGCGGCCGACGATGCGGCCATTGATCACAACGTCATCGGCGATCACTTCGCCTTTGATGGTCGCGGTTTCGCCGATGGTCAGCAGATGGGCGCGAATGTCGCCTTCCACTGTGCCTTCAACCTGGATGTCGCCGGTTGTTTTCAGGTTGCCGGTGATGTGCAGATCGGAGGACAGCACGGAGGCAGGTGGTTTTGCCTTGGGCGCGCTGGCCTTGAATTCGCTTTGCTTGGGCGCAGCCGGTGCAGAGGATGACGGTGCAGCGGTGCTGGACGTGTCTGCGTCGGACTTAGGAGCGGGATCATTGATTTTGCTTTTAGAAAACATCGTTTGCAGCCTTGATAAAGATCATTGGATTTACAGCCTTGCCACCGACACGGACTTCGTAATGCAGGTGGACACCAGTAGACCGTCCTGATGTTCCCATATCACCTATCCGCTGTCCGCGCGATACCCTTTGGCCGACTTTTACGCGCAATTTAGACATGTGTGCGTAACGTGTCTCGACCCCGAATTCATGTTGGATTTTAACCAGTCGCCCGTAGCCAGAGCTCCAGCCCGCGTGGGTCACAACCCCTTCGGCGGTGGAGTGGATGGGCGTGCCCATACCGGCGGCGAAATCTGTCCCGCTGTGCATCCGGCGGCCCCCCGTCTTGGGATCGCGGCGGTAGCCGAACGGGCTGCTGAAGCGGAAAGAGGATTTCAGCGGGTTCGCAAAGGGCGCTTTTTGCGCGGCAATGCGGTACATGTTCAGCTTGTCCATCTGGCCAAGCAGACGGTTGGCACGCAGGGTGTCCGGGGAAGGAGCTTCCCCCCGTGTGGAAAAGCTTAACGGCATCAGCGGGCCACCCTGACCGGAATAACCGCGGCGCACGGTGGCCAGCATCCGGTCGGTCGGCATGCCCGCGCTGCGGAACATTTTATCAAGCGGGGCAACAGAAACGGTCATCGCCTCTTCAAGCTGGCGGAAAATCGCGTCGTTCTGTTCGCGCATCAAGGCCAGCTTCTGGTTCAGTTCATCCGCCTGAATCAGCGCGTCTTGCGCATCAATCACCACCTGATCGCGTTCGGCGGCGGTACGCTCAAGCGCCTCTGCCAGCAGGGAAATCGGGGCGGAGGACCCGTTGGCAGCGCGTGTCGCTTTACCTTCGCCGGCGGCGGCCCCTTCCAGTTCGGCGACCTGGGTGCGCGCAGCTTCGCGGTCTTTCATCGTGTCGCGCAGGGTGCTTTGAATGACTTCGATGCCGGTCTCAAGCTCGCGGCGGCGCGTCTCGGATTGCAGCAGCTCGGACTGCATGACCGAAATCTGCTTCAGCGCGGCGTTAAACCGTTCCTGCGCGGCGACGGCCTCTTCCGCGCGTCCATTGCGCTGCGCTGAAAGATCGCTCAACCGGGCCTGATAGGTGCGTTGGTCGCGTTTGGCTTGTTCGCGAAAATTGCCCGACCCAATGCTGTCCATCAGGATCACGGCGGTGGCGACGATCGACCAGGCCACAAACAAAGAGGCCCCGGTGAAGACGAAAAGCTGGGTAACGGGGCGCAGGCGGATAAAGCGTGTGTCGGTATCGGATTTCAGGAAAACGCGGCGTTCGGGAAAAAACCGTTCAAGCGCCGAATGAATTTTGATCGCAAACCTTGTCCGCACGCGTGGTATCCTTGTTCCGTCCCTGTCACAGCACGCAAGGCCCCCACCGCGTGCTGATTGTCACCCGCCGTGCTTAGCCAGTGGGGGTCCGTCGGGCAACCCTTCAGACTTTCCCACCGGCGGTTAATGAAAGTTTAACGACAAATTTGGCAATAAATTGCCGATTCAACGGTTTGGAGGGCGAATATTTTAAACACTCTCGGTCAAGGGCCAGTAAAAATCCGGTGGAATCCCGGCCTCTGCCCGCTTCTCTTCATTGAACGGGGGCTTGAGAACACCGTGGAAATAGGTGCGCACCAGATCGTGGAACGCCTCTTTCGGGTCAAGCTCGTGACGCCCGCACAGGAAGTGGAACCACTTTGACCCATAGGCCACATGCGCGACCTCTTCGGCGTAAATCACCTCAAGCGCGTCGACGGCCTGCGTGGCCTTGGCGCTTTTGAACACCTGAATCATATTGGGCGTCACATCCAGCCCGCGCGCCTCAAGCACCATAGGCACAACGGCGAGACGACCCATGAAATCATCCACCGTATCCTCGGCAGCGCGCCACATACCGGCATGGGCGGGCAAGGCCCCGTAGTGGCTGCCCAAAGCTTCAAGGCAATCGCACATCAGATTGAAATGTTTGGATTCATCGTCGGCGGCGCTGACCCAATCATCGTAAAATCCCATCGGCATTTTAACATCGGTAAAGCGCGCAATAATGTCCCAGTGCAGATCAACCGCGTTCAATTCGATATGGGCCACGGCGTGCAGCAAGGCGATGCGCCCTTCGGGCGATCCGGGCTTGCGGTGGGGGACATCGCGGGGCGACAAGAGTTCTGGCTGGTCGGGGCGGGCGGGGCGCAACGGCGGGTTTGACGTGCCGATTTCCGGTGTCTCGCCTGCGGCGCGGGCAGCCCGCCACTCGGCTGCGTACTTGTGAGAAAGCGCAGTTTTTTCACGGCCATCCGCAGTGCGCAGCACGTTTTCCGCCATTTGGGCCAGCGCGATCATAGCGCGCGCACCGCGTCCAGTACCTCTTCCACGTGACCGGCGACTTTCACCTTGCGCCAGATGCGGGCGATATTGCCGCTCGCATCGATCAGATAGGTGGCGCGTTCGATCCCCATGGATTTTTTGCCGTACATATTCTTTTCGACCCAGACGCCATAGGCTTCGGTCACGGCCCCATCGATATCAGCCAGCAGGGGGACCGTCAGGGCATGTTTGGCCGCAAAACGGTCGTGTTTTGCCATCGTGTCACGGGATACGCCAAAAACCACGGCACCGGCGTCGGCAAATGCTTCAAGATGTTCGGAAAACCCCACGGCCTCCTTGGTGCAGCCCGGCGTGTCGTCACGGGGGTAGAAATACAAAACCACAGCCTTGCCCCGCAGATCGGAGAGCGAAATTTCGCCACCCCCCGTCACAGGAAGCGTAAAGTCTGGTGCAGGTTGGGAAATCTCTGGCATGGGTCACTTTCTTATGTATTGGAAGCCGTTGTCTGCACTGTCATACTAGTCGGGCTTGGCGAAACTTAAACCCCAAGCCGCCCTAAAAACCGGACGCCCATGCCCAACACCAGCGCAGCCCCCCGCAGCCCCAAGCGGAGACGACTTTGGCAAGCCACCAAATGGTCGCTGCTGGTTATTTCGCTGATTGTTGCCACCATCGCGGGGGCTGCCATCTATATGATCCGCAGCCCCATTGTCGTGCCGGAATGGCTCGAGACGCGGATCGAAGAGCGGTTTGCCAAAGATATGCCGCTTGCTCGGATCGGCTTTGGAGAGATGGTGCTGATCGTGGACGAAGGGTGGCGGCCGCGCGTTCGGCTGCGCGACGTGAATATCACCAACCCCCAAGGGGTTAGCTTTGCCGCCTTCCGTGAAGTGCGCGCCAGTTTTTCCATTCAGGGTCTGCTGGCGGGTGATGTGCAGCCGCGCGATATTGCGATGTCCGGGGTGGTGGCCAATCTGCGTCGCGATAAGGATGGCCGCGTCGCGCTGAGCGCAGCAAGCGGGACTGCCCCGGCAGAGCGGCGGGCGGCCACGATGCCGCAGTTGATCGGCCAGCTTGATACGGTGTTCGAGACGAAGGCGCTGTCGCGGCTGCGGTCGATAGAGCTGCGCGCCCTGACCTTGCGCTACACCGATCTGCAGTCCGACAGGATGTGGACTGTCGATGGCGGGCGGCTGTTGCTGGACCGCGAAGGCGATAACCTGCGGATGACGGCCGAGCTCGCCGTTTTGGGCGGGGGGGCGGATGTTGCCACGCTTTCTGCCAACTACAGCAGCAAAATCGGTGATACCGCGTCGCAGTTCGGCGTGAATTTCGATGGCGTGAGCGCGGGTGACATCGCGGTGCAGAACCCAGCGTTTGCTTGGTTGAAAGTCCTGCGCGCGTCTATCTCCGGTTCGGTGCGCAGCAGCCTTGACGAGGACGGTACCTTCGAGCCGCTGAACGCGACGCTGCAGATCGGGGCCGGGGTGGTTCAACCCAATGAACGTGCTACGCCGATCCCCTTTGACGGGGCCCGCAGCTATTTCAGCTATGACCCAGATCAGCGTCTGCTGCGTTTTGACGAGCTTTCGGTCGAAAGCAAATGGGTGTCGGGCCGGATCGAGGGGGCCGCAAGTCTGGGTATCGATGACAGCGGTAAACTGGGCGAGCTGGTCGCACAGGTCCGTCTGCGCGATCTGGTGGCTGACCCTGCCGATATTTATGACGTCCCGGTTTCGATTGAGGGTGCCGACCTAGATGCCAAAATCACGTTCAACCCGTTTCACATGTCCGTCGGCCGTATGGATATCGTTGACGGGGGGACGACGTTGAATCTGTCGGGGGATTTGCGGGCGGGGCCGCAGGGGTGGCAAGTTGCACTGGATGCTGGGTTGAACGCGTTGAAACCAGCGCGCCTGCTTGAGCTTTGGCCAGAAAACGTCAAACCAAAAACCCGCAAGTGGGTGGACGAAAATATCTACGCCGGCGCGTTGAGCGATGTTGACCTTGCCTTTCGCTTGAAGCCAGGCGAGGCACCGCAAGCATACCTCGACTTTGATTTTCAGGGTGCCGAGGTTCGATTTTTGCGCACCATGCCGAATATCACCGACGGCAGCGGTCATGCGAGCCTTTCGCGCAATCGCTTTGTTGTCAGCGTGGATACCGGGGTGATCACACCGCCCGACGAGACGCCTGTGTCGGTGAACGGGTCTTCGTTCATCATGCCGGATGCCACGGTCAAGGACGGCCCTCCCGGCATCGTTCGGTTGCGCGCCGATGCGGACATCACCTCGATCCTGGCGCTGTTGAACCGGCCCCCGTTGCAGGCGATGGACAAGGCCAACCTGCCGGTTGACGTCGCCAATGCACGGGCCCAGTTGGCGGGCACTTTGTCCTTTCCGATGAAAAAAGGCTCTGACCCGAAGCTGACCATCTTCGACATCAACGGAACGCTGGCGGAATTCCAAAGCGACCGCCTGGTCAAAGATCGCGCGCTGCGCGCCGACCAGCTGACATTGAACGCGTCCAACAGCGGCCTGACGATCAAGGGCGAGGGCGCGCTGGACGGCGTTCCCTTTGACGGCGAATGGTCCCAACCCTTCGGGAAGCCGGGCGCTGCGAGCAGTGTCAGGGCAGATATTGCGCTGAACGCCAAAACGCTCGAGACTTTCAAGATCGCGCTGCCCCCTGATACGATCGCAGGTGAAGGGCGGGCGTGGTTCGCGATGGATCTGGTTAAAGGCCAGCCCCCAGATTTTTCTGTCACATCGGATCTGCGGGGTTTGAGCATCACCGTTCCACAGATCGGCTGGACCAAAGCGCGATCCCAGACGGGCACGTTGGAGATATCGGGGCGGCTTGGGCCGGTTCCAGACGTCGATACCTTGAAGATCAGCGCCGCGGGGCTGTCGGCGCAGGGAAATGTCACATTGCACCCAAGTGGTGCGTTGGACAGATTGCATTTTCACCGATTGCAGGTCGGGAACTGGCTGGATGTGCCTGTGGATCTGATTGGGCAGGGGGCAGGCCGCCCGGTGCAGGTGGTGGTGAAAGGCGGCCGTCTTGATTTGCGCAGGGCGGAGCTCGGAAAAAGCAAGCCCAGCAGGGTCGCGAGCCCGCCGATGTTGTTGTCGCTGGATCGATTGCAAGTCACGGATAAAATTGCCCTGACAGTAATGCAGGGCGAATTTAACGTCGCGCGTGGCCTGGATGGACGGTTCACGGCAGCCTTGAACGGGGGTGCGCCGGTTTCGGGTCGCGTCGTACCCAAGGATGGCCGTAGCGCGGTGCAATTGACGGCAACCGATGCTGGTGGCGTTTTGAGGTCTGCCAACATTGCACAACAAGTCCACGGCGGCGCGCTTTCGTTGACCCTGGTACCCGCCGGATCGGGCGGTGCTTTCGACGGTCATGCAGAGATTAAAGACGTTCGTATCAAGGACGCCCCGACGATTGCAGCGCTGGTGAACGCGGTTTCCGTGGTCGGGCTGATCAACGAGTTGAACGGGGACGGGATATATTTTGACACGGTCGAAGCTGATTTTCGCCTGTCTTCCAATCGCGTCAACCTGACCCAAGCCAGTGCGACGGGGGCGTCGCTTGGGATTTCTATGGATGGTGTCTTTGCTACTGACACCGGCCAGATGGCGCTGCAGGGTGTGATCTCTCCTGTATATATGTTGAACGGAATAGCCAGTTTTCTGACCCGCAAGGGCGAGGGTCTTTTGGGTTTCAACTACTCTATCGGCGGGACGGTGCAGAGCCCGTCTGTCTCGGTGAACCCGCTGTCGGGGTTTGTACCCGGTGCGATGCGGGATATTTTTCGCAGCGCCCCTCGCACGACGCCCGCTCAGGATGGGGGGGCTGCCACCCCCGCGCCGCAAAAACCTGTTGCTCAACGCTTTGAGGGGCGCTAACGGGCGCGTATGAAACTCAGTGACTTCGATTTTGAACTGCCCGAGCGTTTGATCGCGACGCGCCCTGCCGTCCCTCGTACGTCGGCCAAGATGCTGGTTGCGCAGGGGGATCATATGACTGACACGACCGTCGCCAATATGAGCGATTGGTTGCGTCCCGGGGATCGGCTGGTGCTGAATGACACAAGGGTCATTCCGGCGCGGTTGTCGGGGCTTCGCCACCGGGAGAGCGCACAGGGTCCGGTGCAGGCGCGTATCGAAGTAACCTTGCTGGAGCCACGGGGCGATGCGGATTGGACTGCGCTGATCAAGCCTTTGAAAAAGCTCAAGATTGACGAGACTGTCGTCTTCAGCGCCGATCTTTCTGCCCGTTTGGTTGGCGTCGAGGATGGGCAGGGTCGACTGCGCTTCAACTGCAGCGGCGACGATTTTGACGCCGCGCTGAATGATGCCGGTGCGATGCCATTGCCGCCCTATATTGCGGGCAAACGTCCGGCAGACGCGCAGGACATGACGGATTATCAAACCGTTTTCGCCAAGAATGCAGGCGCGGTGGCCGCGCCTACGGCGTCGCTCCACTTTGATCAGCCGCTTCTGGATCAGCTCGCGGCGATAGGCGTGTGCTTTAGCCACGTCACCTTGCATGTGGGCGCGGGGACGTTTCTTCCCGTGAAGGTCGATGACATTGCTGACCATAAAATGCACAGCGAGTGGGGGCAGGTGAGCGCGCAGGCAGCTGCCGAAATCTCCGCCACCAAAGCTGCTGGCGGGCGGGTCATACCCGTTGGGACCACTGCCTTGCGGCTGGTCGAGACCGCTGCGCGGTCCGGGAATATCCAACCCTGGGAAGGGGATACCGATATTTTCATTACCCCTGGTTTTGAATTCAATGTCGCAGACGCGTTGATGACGAATTTCCATCTTCCGAAGTCGACCCTTATGATGCTGGTTTCGGCATTGATGGGGCAGAAAACTATACAAAAGATTTACAATCACGCGATTGAATCGAATTATCGGTTTTTCTCCTATGGCGATGCGTCGCTGCTCTTTCCAAAGACGCAAATAAACGCCTGAATGTCGTTCGGGGGGGTGACACCTCTTGGGATCGCCGTCAGGGAGGGGGCTGATCGCGTTAAAGGATTCGTAAGATGTTTCAGGTACTGAGCAGCGCATGGGCGCTTTTGTTGGGCATGTGTTTGCTGATGGTGGGCAACGGCATGCAAGGCACGCTCTTGGGGATTCGCGGCGGGATCGAGGCATTTTCGACCTTCGAAATGTCGATCGTGATGTCGGCATATTTCGTGGGCTTTTTGGGCGGCTCGCGTATGGCACCGGGTATGATCCGGCGCGTCGGTCACGTGCGGGTCTTTGCGGCGCTGGCGTCGATGATCTCGGCTGTTATGATCCTGTATCCGACCTTCCCGAACGTCGCTGTCTGGTCGGTGGGCCGCGTGTTGATCGGCTTTTGTTTTTCCGCGGTTTACGTGACAGCGGAAAGCTGGCTCAACAACGCTGCGACGAACGAAAACCGGGGGCAGGCGCTGTCCTTGTATATGATCGTGCAAACCTTTGGCATCGTAATTGCGCAAGCGCTTTTGCTTACCGCGGACCCTTCAGGCTTTGTCCTGTTCGTTATTCCGTCGGTATTGGTCAGTGTGGCGGTGACGCCAATTTTGCTGTCGATCAGCCCGACGCCCGCGTTTGACACCACCAAACCGATGAGCTTGCGCGAACTGGCCGGCTTCTCGCCCTTGGGGTGTGTCGGCATGTTCCTGTTGGGCGGGGTCTTTTCGGCGCAGTTCGGCATGGCATCTGTCTACGGTGCCGAAGCCGGGCTGACCGTGGCGCAGATTTCGATCTTCGTTGCGACGTTTTTCGTAGGCTCGGTGGTTCTGCAATACCCGATCGGCTGGGTTTCGGACCGGATGGACCGCCGTCTTTTGATCGTTATCACCTCCATCATCGGGGGGATCGGGTCTGTCATCGGCATGCTGCTGGGGCATAACTTTAGCGTGTTGCTGCTGACCGCTTTTGTCGTGGGCGGCATGTCTAACCCGCTGTATTCGCTTCTTATTGCGCACACGAACGACTTCCTTGAGCCCGAGGATATGGCCGCGGCCTCCGGCGGGATGATCTTTATTAACGGGTTGGGTGCTATTCTGGGGCCGGTGATCACCGGCTGGATGATGGGCACCGCGCTTGGGCCGGGCGGATTCTACCTTTTCACGGCGGTTCTGTTCTTTGCTTTGGCGGTCTATGCGTCTTACCGCGCGACGGTACGTCCGGCCATTCCTGCGGATGAAACGGGTAACTACATCCCGATTTACCCCGCTGCGACGACCGTTGCGGTCGAATTGGCACAGGAATATGCGATCGAGAGCGAACAAACCGCCGAAGCGGAGCCGACCTAGACGTTTTGCTAATTCGTTACATCTTGTGTCTAATGAAATTAGAAAAGTTTGATCTTTTCTGTGGTCAAAGGAGGCAAGGCTATGAAAACACCTGAGGACGTACGTCGGTTCTGGCTGGAGGAAACTGGGCCTGCGGGATGGTATGCGGTGGATGATGAGCTCGATGCCGCGATCCGGTCACAGTTTCTGGGCACTTGGTCGCTCATCGGGACCCATCGGTTGGACCATTGGCTGACCGATGCGAAAGGCACTTTGGCCTATCTCATTCTAGCGGATCAGTTTCCGCGCAATATGTTTCGCGGGCAGGGGAAGGCGTTTTCGACCGATCTGCGGGCCTTGCGGGCGGCTCAAACCGCTGTGCGCAACGAATGGGATAGGCTCATTGCGCCGCCTGAACGGCAATTTTTTTACCTTCCGTTCATGCATTCAGAAAGTCTGACCGATCAGGATCACTGCGTGCGGCTGGTCTGTGACCGTATGCCCGAGGCCGAGGAGACGCTTCGGCATGCGCGCGCGCATCGAAAGGTGATCCGGCAATTTGGCAGATTTCCGTATCGCAACAACGCCTTGGGTCGGCGAAGCACCGCCGCTGAAACCGCATATCTTGACGATGGGGGGTATGGCTATACCCTGCGGACACTCACGTAAGTGCGGGTCAGGCAGTTTGATCCTGGATCGGAATTCTCCGAGTTGCTGACGCTCGTGAGATAGTTTACCACTAAACTAAATTTCAATACGTGCTGCGAGGTTGCATAATGGCTGCGAAATCCTTTGATCTGATCGTGATTGGTGCAGGGCCGGGGGGCTATGTTGCGGCCATCCGGGGGGCGCAACTGGGGCTTTCGGTCGCCATTGTAGAGCGTGAGCATCTAGGCGGCATTTGTCTTAACTGGGGCTGTATCCCGACCAAAGCGCTTTTGCGGTCGTCGGAAGTGTTCCACCTGATGCAGCGCGCAAGCGAGTTTGGCCTGAAGGCAGAGAACATCGGCTATGATCTGGAGGCAGTTGTCAAACGGTCGCGCAAGGTTGCGGGGCAGCTGTCCGGCGGTATCGGGCATTTGATGAAAAAGAACAAAGTCTCGGTCTTCATGGGCGCGGCGACGTTAGCGGGCAAAGGTAAAGTGTCGGTTAAGTCGAAAGACGGGGAAGAGACGCTGACCGCCAAGAATATCGTGCTGGCGACCGGTGCGCGGGCACGCAACCTGCCTGGGCTGGAAGCAGACGGAAAACGCGTGTGGATGTACAAGGATGCCTTGCAGCCGCCCCATATGCCGAAAAAGCTGCTAGTGATCGGGTCTGGCGCGATCGGTATCGAATTCGCAAGCTTTTACAATACCTTGGGCGCAGACACGACTGTTGTCGAGGTGATGGATCGTATCCTTCCCGTCGAGGATGAAGAGATCAGCAAATTCGCGAAAAAGCAGTTCGAAAAACAGGGCATGAAGATCATGCAGAAGGCCGTTGTTAAACAACTGGACCGCGCTGATGACAAGGTGACTGCCCATATCGAAACGGGCGGCAAGGTGACCAAGCATGACTTTGACACGGTGATCTCCGCCGTGGGTATCGTTGGCAATGTCGAGGATCTTGGGCTGGAGGATCTGGGCGTGAAAATTGATCGGACCCATGTCGTGACCGATGAATATTGCCGGACCGGCGTCGAGGGGCTGTATGCCATCGGTGACATCGCCGGTGCCCCTTGGTTGGCGCATAAAGCCTCGCACGAGGGGGTGATGGTCGCCGAACTGATCGCGGGTCAACACGCGCACCCGGTCAAACCGGAGTCCATCGCCGGCTGCACCTATTGTCACCCGCAGGTCGCGTCCGTCGGGTATACGGAAGCCAAGGCGAAAGAGCTTGGCTTTGACGTTAAGGTGGGTCGCTTCCCCTTCATCGGGAATGGCAAGGCGATTGCCCTTGGCGAGCCCGAGGGGATGATCAAAACCGTCTTTGACGCTAAAACAGGCGAATTGCTTGGCGCGCATATGGTGGGTGCCGAGGTGACCGAGCTGATCCAGGGCTATGTCGTGGGGCGTCAGCTTGAGACCACCGAAGAAGACCTGATGAACACCGTCTTCCCGCACCCGACCTTGTCAGAAATGATGCATGAATCCGTGCTGGATGCTTACGGACGCGTTATCCATATGTAGCGCTTTGCCCGCGCATAGCGGGGTCCTGATCTTTGCAACGCCCGGTGACATATTCAATGTTGCCGGGCGTTTGCCGTCGTAATGGCAGCCCAAAATGCGCCGCGATAATGTCGTTCCCCTTGTGTTCTTATTTTTTCGTTGGAGAATCCGTAGCACGCACCTATGTACTAAGCGTTAACGGGGGTCCGATATGGCTGAGCTAAAGAACATCGAAGTGCGCGGCGCGCGCGAACACAATCTAAAGAACATCGACGTGGATATTCCGCGCGACAAGCTGGTTGTGATCACCGGGCTTTCCGGGTCGGGTAAATCGAGCCTCGCGTTCGATACGATCTATGCCGAAGGGCAACGGCGCTATGTGGAATCGCTCAGCGCCTATGCGCGGCAATTCCTTGATATGATGCAGAAACCCGATGTGGATCACATCAGCGGCCTGTCGCCAGCGATTTCGATTGAACAGAAGACCACGTCGAAAAACCCCCGCTCTACCGTGGGGACGGTCACCGAGATTTATGACTATATGCGCTTGCTTTTTGCGCGCGTCGGCACGCCCTATTCCCCCGCGACCGGCAAGCCGATCGAGGCGCAGCAGGTGCAGGATATGGTTGATCGCGTGATGACCATGCCCGAAGGCACGCGCGCCTACCTGTTGGCCCCGATCATTCGTGACCGGAAGGGCGAGTACCGCAAAGAGTTTCTTGAGCTGCGCAAGCAGGGCTTTCAGCGGGTAAAAGTGAACGGCGAATTTTACGAATTGGACGAGCCGCCCACGCTGGACAAGAAATTCCGCCATGACATCGACGTGGTTGTCGACCGTATCGTGGTCCGCGAGGGGATAGAGACGCGCTTGGCGGATTCCCTGCGCACTGCGCTTGATCTGGCCGATGGAATCGCCGTGCTGGAAACCGCCCCGACCGAGGGCGAGCCCGAGCGTCATACCTTCAGCGAAAAATTCGCCTGTCCTGTCAGCGGCTTCACGATCCCCGAGATCGAGCCGCGTCTGTTTTCATTCAACGCTCCTTTCGGTGCCTGTCCGTCCTGTGATGGTCTGGGCAAGGAGTTGTTTTTTGATGAACGCCTTGTGGTGCCCGACCAGAACCTCAAGGTCTATGACGGTGCGCTGGCCCCGTGGCGCAAGGGTAAGTCCCCGTATTTCAAGCAAACGATCGAAGCCATCGCAAAACACTATCAATTTAGTGAAAATACGCGGTGGAAAGACCTGCCCGAGAAGGTGCAGCAAGTGTTCCTGCATGGCTCCGGCAAGGAAGAGATCAAGTTCCGCTATGACGAAGGCGGCCGTGTGTACGAGGTCAGCCGCGTTTTCGAAGGGGTGATCCCCAATATGGAGCGCCGCTACCGCGAGACGGATAGCAACTGGATCCGCGAAGAATTCGAACGCTACCAGAACAACCGCCCCTGTGGCACCTGCAACGGCTACCGCCTGCGGCCCGAAGCGCTTGCCGTCAAGATCGGCCCGTCGGATGGCGATAGCGATACGCTGCTGCATGCGGGACAAGTCGTTGAAATGTCGATCCGCGAAGCTTTTGACTGGTGCACCAAAGTGCCCGATTACCTGACCGTTCAGAAGAACGAAATCGCACGCGCAATCCTCAAGGAAATTCGCGAACGTCTGGGATTCCTGAACAATGTCGGGTTGGAGTATCTGACGCTGGCACGCTCTAGCGGGACGCTTAGCGGGGGGGAAAGCCAACGTATTCGGCTTGCGTCGCAGATCGGGTCAGGGCTGACAGGGGTGCTTTACGTGCTTGACGAACCGTCCATCGGCTTGCACCAGCGCGATAATGACCGCTTGCTCCAGACCCTGAAAAACCTGCGGGATCAGGGCAATACGGTCATCGTCGTTGAACACGACGAAGAAGCGATCCGCGAGGCGGATTATGTGTTTGATATCGGGCCGGGGGCCGGTGTGCACGGCGGGCAGGTGGTCAGCCACGGGACATCGCAAGAGGTCGCGAATGATCCGAATTCGCTGACAGGGCAATACCTTACCGGCAAACGCGAGATCGCGGTGCCCGCCAAACGGCGCAAGGGCAACAAAAAGAAAATCCGCGTGGTCAAGGCGACGGGGAACAACCTGCAGAATGTCACGGTCGATTATCCATTGGGCAAATTCGTCTGCGTGACGGGTGTGTCAGGCGGCGGGAAGTCTACCTTGACGATCGAGACCTTGTTCAAGACCGCGTCGATGAACCTGAACGGGGCGCGCCAGACGCCCGCGCCCTGCGAGACCATCAAGGGATTGGAGCATCTGGACAAGGTGATCGACATTGACCAGCGCGCCATCGGGCGCACGCCGCGGTCGAACCCGGCGACCTATACCGGTGCCTTCACCCCGATCCGCGACTGGTTCGCCGGTCTGCCCGAAGCCAAGGCGCGCGGGTACAAGCCCGGACGTTTCAGCTTTAACGTCAAGGGCGGCCGCTGCGAGGCCTGTCAGGGCGACGGTGTGATCAAGATCGAGATGCACTTCCTGCCGGATGTCTATGTCGAATGTGAAACCTGCAAAGGCCAGCGCTATAACCGCGAAACGCTTGAGGTGAAGTTCAAGGGCAAATCCATCGCTGACGTGCTGGATATGACTGTCGAGGACGCGCAGAGCTTCTTTCAGGCGGTCCCCAGCATCCGCGAAAAAATGGATGCGCTGATGCGTGTGGGCCTGGGCTACATCAAGGTGGGTCAGCAGGCGACGACGCTGTCTGGCGGGGAGGCGCAGCGCGTCAAACTGTCGAAAGAGCTCAGCAAACGCTCTACGGGCCGGACGTTGTATATCCTGGATGAACCGACCACGGGTTTGCACTTTGAAGACGTGCGCAAACTGCTAGAGGTGCTGCACGAGCTGGTGGATCAGGGCAATACTGTGGTCGTCATTGAACACAACCTCGATGTCATCAAGACCGCGGACCATATCATCGACATTGGACCAGAAGGCGGCGATGGCGGCGGGCAGGTGGTCGCGACCGGTACGCCTGAACAGGTTGCAGAGGTCGAGGGGAGTTATACCGGCCACTACCTCAAACCAATGCTCGCCCCGCGTAAGGTTGCTGCCGAATAGCATTGCCGCCACTGCGGTAGACACAAAAATGCCCCGTCCTAATCAGGCGGGGCATTTTTCAAGAAATCTTAGGGTTTCGCGGCGCAGTTTAGTTTAGGAGGCGCGATGCCAGACCGATCAGCGCCAGCACATCATTGGTTTGCGGGTCCACGGCATAGACATAGCCGTCGTCCTGAACGTAGCGGTTGTAGCGGGTCAGCCCATGCCGGTGGGGCTGTTCGATCACGACGTAGCGCGTCAGCTTGTCGCCTTTGGCGTGGTGGTGCTTGTCATGCCCTTTGGCAAGATGACGCCCGTTGTCGCTGTGCTGCTTCTCGTGTTTCTTGATCGCCTTTTTGTATTCTTTAACAGCTTTCTTGTGCTGCTTTTGATGCTTTTTGTCATCGTGCTTATCATGCTTGGCCAAGATCACCTGTGGTGCCGCGACATCGTAATGCCCCGACGCGCCATAGGAGGCAGAGGCCGCCTGTACGGCCGGGCTGAAGGCCAGCACGGCGAAGGCGCTTGCGGCGAGGGTAAGGGTTTTCATGCTCGTTCTCCGTTACAGTGTCGATACAGTAACAAACGAACGGCGCGCGGGTTTCCGTCGCTGGGAGGAGACGGCGGGAACCCGCTTGCTTTTCCGTGTCAGCCGTTACGGCCGCGGGTTTCGAAACGGGGCAGCATGGCAGAGAAATCCTTGCCGTTTCCGTCTTCGTTCTCGACGAATTGCGCATAGAGCGCGCGGGCCAGCTCTCCCATCGGGGTGTCTGCATCTGCCATCTCTGCTGCCTGCTGCGACAGCCCAAGATCCTTGAGCATCAGCTCCGCCGCGAAGCCCGGCGTATAGCCATTGTCTGCGGGCGAGGTGGGGCCAACACCGGGGGCAGGGCAATAGGCGTTCATCGACCAGCTATAGCCGGACGAGGTGCTGACCACGTCGAACATCTTCTGCCGGTCCAGCCCCAGTTTATCGGCCAGCGCAAAGGCCTCGCAGGTGGCGATCATGGTGACGCCGAGGATCATGTTGTTGCAAATCTTCGCCGCTTGCCCCGCACCGGCATCGCCGCAATGCACCGCCTTTTGCCCCATGATGTCGAACAGGGGCTTGGCCTTGGCAAAGGCCTGCGTCGACCCGCCGGCCATAAAGGTCAGCGTGCCGCCAGATGCCCCGCCGATACCGCCAGACACGGGGGCGTCAACGGCCATTATGCCTGCATCTTCAGCGGCTTGCGCGGTGTTCTTCGCGCTTTCCACATCCACGGTGGAACAATCGATGAACAGCGTGCCTTGCGCCATATGAGGGATCGCCTGCGCCGCCACTTGCCGCAGGATCGACCCGTTGGGCAGCATTGTGATCACCGCGTCCATGCCCGCCACGGCGGCTTCAAGGCTGTCTGCAACGCGCACGCCCTCTGCCGTGGTGCCCGCCACGTCAAAGCCCGTCACCTCGTGGCCCGCTTTGGCGAGGTTGGTCGCCATAGGCGCGCCCATGTTGCCCAGTCCGATAAATCCGATCTTCATGCTCATGTGGTTCTCTCCAGTGTCAGGGCGTCCCCGGCCAGCGGACGCAGCATCTTGGCTGTCGCGGCAAGGGGGACGTTCATATCGGCATATTGCCAGTTGGGGCTGCGGTCCTTGTCGATGATCGCCGCGCGGATCCCTTCAAGGAAGTCGCCATACTCCATCGCGCGGAAGGTAAAGCGGTATTCCATATCCAACGCCTTCTCGATGCTCAGCGAGGGGCCGCGCAGACGGTGGATGATCTCGACCGTGCAGGCCATCGCCAACGGGCTGCTGCGCTGCATCTTCTTGAGCGTGTCTGCGGCAAATTCGCTGTCGGATGCGCGCAGGGCGTTGAGGATATCCGCCAGCGTTTCGCCGCCAAAGAAGCTGTCGATCTCGGCCGCCTGCGCCTCTAGTGCAGAGGCGGGCGGCGTGGTGCTTGCGGTTTCCAGAATGGCCACATCGCCTGAATTCTCAAGCGCGGCTATCACGTCGGGCCAGTTTAACTCTGCGATGTAAGTGTCTGCGAAACCGGCGTAAATCGCATCTTCACCCTTCATACGTGACGCGGTTGTGCCCAGATATTCGCCCACCCGTCCGGGGGCCAGCGCCAGCATCAGGCTGCCGCCCACATCGGGCACCAGACCGATCCCACATTCCGGCATCGCGATCTGGCTGCTTTCCCCCACTACGCGGTGCGAGCCGTGACAGCCGATGCCTACGCCGCCGCCCATGGTGAACCCCTGCAAGAAGGAGACGACGGGCTTGGTATAGGCGAAGATCTTGGCGTTCAGCCGGTATTCATCCGCCCAGAACTTGCGCCCGTAGGCGTAGTTTCCTTTGGTGCCCGTGGCGTAAAGTTCGGCGATGTCACCACCCGAGCAAAAGGCACGATCCCCTTCGGCGTCAAGGATGATCAGATCGACGTTCGGGTCATGCTGCCAAGCGTCAAAGGCGTCTTCGATGGCCAGACACATGTCATAGGTCATGGCGTTCAGCGCTTGGGGGCGGGTGAGGGTGATCCGTCCCGCGCGCCCTGAAATACGGATGGAGATATCGGTCATCGGTTCTTCAGCATATCCCGCGCCACGATGACGCGCATGATTTCATTGGTGCCTTCAAGGATCTGGTGGACGCGCAGGTCACGCACCAGCTTTTCGATGCCGTAATCCGCCAGATAGCCATAGCCGCCGTGCAGTTGCAGACATTGATCGACGACCTTGCTGCCTGCCTCTGTCACGAACTTCTTGGCCATGGCGCAGAACTTGGTGGCATCCGGCGCGCCCGTGTCCAGCTTCCACGCGGCTTGGCGCAGGAAAACGCGGGCGGCTTGCAGTTCGATCTCCATCTCGGCAAGGCGGAATTGCAGACCCTGAAATTGGTCGATGGGTTTGCCGAATGCTTTACGCTCGCCCATATAGGTGAGCGTGGCGTTCAGCGCAGTCTGTGCAGCACCCAAGGAACATGCGGCGATGTTCAAACGGCCGCCATCCAGCCCCATCATCGCATATTTGAAACCTTTTCCCTCTTCACCCACCAGATTTCCAGCGGGAATGTTGCAATCGTCAAACTGCACTTGGGACGTGGGTTGGCTGCGCCAGCCCATTTTATCCTCTAGCCCGCCAAAGGAAAGCCCTGCCGTCCCGTCTTCGACATAGACGGTGGAAACGCCCGCGGCCCCATCGTCTGAGGTGCGCACCATCGCGACATAGGCGTCGGAATAGCCGCCGCCCGAGATGAACGCTTTGGTGCCGTTCAGGGTATAGCCTTCGTTCGTGCGGGTGCATTTCGTCTTGAGCGCCGCCGCGTCAGAGCCCGATCCGGGTTCCGTCAGGCAATAGCTGAGCACCGTGTTCATGCTCAGGATGTCGGGCATGATCCGCGACTTGAGCTCGTCACTGGCAAAGCTGTCCAGCATCTTGGCGCACATGTTATGGATCGACAGAAAGGCCGCAACTGACGGGCAAGCCATGCTGAGCGCTTCGAACACCAGCGTCGCATCAAGCCGCGTCAGGCCAGATCCGCCCGCATCCTCGGACACGTAAAGCCCGCCAAAGCCCAGCTCTGCAATCTTGGGCCAAAGGTCTTTGGGGATTGTTTCGTCTTTCTCCCACTTCTGGGCGAAAGGGGCGATATGTTCCTGGCCAAAGCCATAGGCCATGTCGAAAATCGCGGTTTGCTCTTCTGAAAGTGCGAAATCCATAAACGGTGATCCCTCCCAAGACCGGTCGAATTGAACGTGTGTTTAATTGTAAGCATGCACGTGGGCGTCGCGCAAGCACCCTCCGGCGGGGGAGCCGCCGGAGGGCGAGGAAGGGGCTTATTCCATCGGCTTGAAGTTGAACTCGCCACCTTCTTTGATGCCCGAGGGCCAGCGCGAGGTCACGGTTTTGGTGCGTGTGTAGAATTTGAACGCATCCGGCCCGTGCTGGTTCAGGTCGCCAAAGACCGATTTCTTCCAGCCGCCAAAGGTGTGATAGGCGAGCGGCACGGGAATCGGCACGTTGATCCCGATCATGCCGACGTTGACGCGCGCCGCAAAGTCACGCGCCGCGTCGCCGTCACGGGTAAAGATCGCGGTGCCGTTGCCCATTTCGTGATCCATCGCAAGGCCAAGCGCCTCTTCATAGGTTTTGGCGCGGACGGTGGACAGAACCGGCCCGAAGATCTCGTGCTTGTAGATGTCCATATCGGGGGTGACGTTGTCAAAGAGGTGCGGGCCGACAAAGAAGCCTTCCTCGTAGCCTTGCAGCTTAAAGTCGCGCCCGTCGACAACCAGCGTGGCCCCCTGATCGACGCCAGTTTGTACCAGCCGTTCGATATTTGCCTTCGCGGCTGCGGTGACCACGGGGCCGTAATCGACGTCATTGCCCGAGGTATAGGGCCCGACTTTCAGCTTCTCGATGCGCGGCACCAGCTTTTCGATCAAACGGTCGGCGGTTTCCTCGCCCACAGGCACAGCGACCGAGATCGCCATGCAGCGTTCGCCCGCCGCGCCATAGCCAGCGCCGATCAGCGCGTCCGCGGCCTGGTCCAGATCGGCGTCCGGCATGATGATCATGTGGTTCTTGGCGCCGCCAAAGCATTGGACGCGTTTGCCATTCGCGCAGCCCGTGCCGTAGATATATTCGGCGATGGGGGTGGAGCCGACAAAGCCCACCGATTGAATGACAGGGTGATGCAGGATCGCGTCAACCGCTTCCTTGTCGCCATTGACGACCTGAATGATACCTTTGGGCAGACCCGCTTCTTCCAGCAGTTCGGCCAACATCAGGGGCACGGATGGATCACGCTCGGACGGTTTGAGGATGAAGGCGTTGCCGCAGACGATGGCGGGGGCGAACATCCACATGGGGATCATGGCGGGGAAGTTGAACGGCGTGATGCCTGCGGAGACGCCAAGGGGCTGACGCATGGAATACATGTCGATGCCGGGGCCCGCGCTGTCGGTGAAATCGCCTTTCAGCAGCTCGGGCGCACCGATGCAGTATTCCACCACTTCCAGACCGCGCTGCACGTCACCGGCGGCGTCGGGCAGGGTCTTGCCGTGTTCGCGGCTCAGCGCTTCGGCGAGCTTGTCCATATCGCGGTTCAGCAGGTCCACGAACTTCATCATCACCCGCGCCCGACGCTGGGGGTTCACCGCGGCCCATGCGGGTTGCGCGGCCATGGCGTATTTCACGGCTTGATCCATTTCGGACTCGTTGGCCAGCGGCACCTTGGCCTGCACTTCGCCGGTTGCGGGGTTGTACACGTCGGCAAAGCGGCCTGACGTGCCTTTGACGTGGGCACCGTTCAGGTAATGGGTCAACTCTTGCATGGAATGCTCCTTCTGTGCGTTTGGCGGCAGGTTAGGCTTGCAAAAAACAAAGCAAAAGAGGCATGGCGTCAAAATCGTTTTGCATTATTGCAAAGCCTTGCGCGGGCTGAAAGGGTAGGGTGGGGCGCTGCCCCCGTCCTTCGGACGTCCCCGGAGTTTACGGGCAAAATCCCGGAGTTTACGGGCAAAATGAAGTCTATGCAGAAAACGAAGCGTGAAAGGAGCCGTGGCCGATGATGGGAAACTGGGACGACCTGCGGCTGTTTCTGGCCGTCGCGCGCGAGCAGAGCCTATCGGGCGCGGGGAAGCTGTTGCGGTTGGACCCAGCGACTTTGGGGCGACGCATGGCGCGGCTGGAAAAGACCATGCAGGCGGTATTATTCGTGAAATCGCCCTCGGGCTACGCGCTGACCGAGGCGGGCGTGCAGTTGCTGGCGCGCGCCGAAGCCGCAGAGCAGGCGATGCGGCAGGCCACGGCGGATGTGGTCGTGCCGTCGGACCAATTGGCAGGGCAGATCAGGATCGGGGCACCCGACGGCTGCGCCAATTATCTACTGCCACAGGTCTGCGCCCGTTTGGTGGCGGATAATCCGGGGCTCGATATCCAGATTGTCGCCCTGCCGCGGGTGTTCAACCTGTCGCGGCGCGAGGCGGATATGGCGATCGGGGTCAGCGCGCCCACGGCGGGGCGGCTGGTTGTGCAGAAAATCGCCGACTACCAGCTGCATCTTGCCGCCGCTGACAGCTATCTTGCCGCGCGTCCCGCGATCCGGACCGTTGCAGACCTGCAGGGGCACCGGTTGGTGGGGTATATCCCCGACATGATCTTTGATCGCGAGCTTGATTATCTGGCGGAGCTTGGCATGACGCGGGTGCCTTTGGCCTCTAATTCCGTGTCCGTTCAGGTGAATATGATCCGGCAAGGGGGCGGCGTCGGGATTGTGCATGATTTCTCGCTTCCTGCGACGCCGGGGGTGACGCGCATCCTGACCGGTGACGTGCATCTGAGCCGCGCCTTTTATTTGATTCGCCACGAAGACGACCGGCGCAATCTGCGTCTGAGCCGCTTTGCGGAAGCTCTGGCGCAGGGCGTCCGCGCCGAAGTGGCGAAACTGGAGGCAATTGCTTGACACGCAACAGTATTAAAGGGAACCTGACCTATAGGTAATATTCTTGCGAAGGGGCCGACCATGCTAGTTTCCCAAATCCTGAAAACCAAAGCGGATGACAGTGTTACGACGGTAAAACCGGGCACGCGTATCTCGCAGGCGGCGGCGATGTTGTCGGAAAAGCGGATTGGGACCCTGGTCGTGTCGGCGGACGGCAAAACGCCCGATGGTATCCTGTCAGAGCGTGACATCGTGCGCACCCTTGGCCGCGAGGGCGGCGGCTGTCTGGACGACACCGTAGAGGCGCTGATGACGCGCGATTTGATCACCTGCGCCAAGGATGAAACCGCGGATGATATCCTTGCCAAGATGACGCAAGGCCGCTTTCGCCACATGCCTGTTTTGGAGGATGGGGTTCTGATCGGCCTCATCTCTTTGGGGGATGTGGTCAAGGCCCGCCTGATGGAGCTTTCGATGGAGAAAGACGCCCTGGAGGGGATGATCAGGGGCCACTAGCCCACCGAAATTGGCGTTGCATCTTCGCGGTGTAAATGCTTGCTTGCACTTCGAATAACGACTTGAAATGACTGGACTCTCCCATGCGCGTAGGCCTTTACCCCGGCACCTTCGACCCTATTACTTTGGGTCACATCGACATCATCCGGCGGGCGGCGACGCTTGTTGATAAACTGGTGATCGGGGTCGCGATCAACCGCGACAAGGGGCCATTGTTCGAGCTGGAAGAGCGTGTCGCCCAGATCGAAGAGGAATGCCGCAAGCTGAACCAGGAGACCGGGACAGAGATCGTGGTGCATCCCTTCGAGAACCTGCTGATCGATTGTGCCCATGATGTGGGGGCACAGATGATCATCCGCGGGCTGCGTGCCGTGGCGGATTTCGAGTACGAGTATCAGATGGTGGGGATGAACCGTAAGCTGGATGACAGCGTCGAGACGGTCTTCTTGATGGCAGAGGCCGAGCATCAGGCGATTGCCAGCCGTTTGGTCAAGGAAATCGCCCGGCTTGGCGGGGACGTCAGCAAGTTTGTGACGCCCGCCGTCAATGCCGAGCTGTTAAAGCGTTTTTCGCAGTAACGATCAGAGGGTTTTCGCAACCTCGCGCGAGGTGTCGAGCATACGGTTCGAGAACCCCCATTCGTTGTCATACCAGCCCAGAACCCGCAGCTGTGTCCCGCTTTGGACAGAGGTCTGATCAAGGGCCACGACACAGGAATGTGAATCGTGGTTCAGGTCGATCGACACCAGAGGACGGTCAACCAGACCAAGGATGCCTTTCAGCGGGCCTTCGGCGGCGGTGCGCAGGGTGGCGTTGACCTCCTCCACCGTGGCTTCTTTCGACAGTTCGACCACCAGATCGACACAGGATACATTCGGTGTGGGCACGCGGATCGCGGTGCCGCCGATCAGCCCGTCAAGCTCGGGCAGCACTTTACCCAGTGTCTTGGCCGCACCGGTGGTGGTGGGGATCATCGACAGCGCCGCGGCGCGGGCACGGTACAGGTCGCTGTGGGCCGTGTCATGCACCGGCTGGTCGCCGGTATAGCTGTGGATTGTGGTCATATGGCCGTGCTTGATGCCGAAGGCGTCATGCAGGGTCTTGGCCAGCGGTGCCATGCAGTTGGTGGTGCAGGAGGCGTTGCTCAGCACCGTGTCTTCGGCGGTGATCAGATCGTGGTTCACACCGTAGACGATTGTTTTCATGGCGTCTTTACCGGGGGCAGAGATGACGACCCGTTTCGATCCATTCGCCAGATGTTTGGCCGCCGCCTCGCGCGTGGTGAAGATGCCGGTGCATTCCAGCACGATGTCCACATCGCCCCAAGGCAGGGCAGCGGGGTCGCGCTCTGCGGTCACGCGGATTGGGCCTTGGCCCACATCCATCGTGTTGTCGCCCAGGGTGACCGGACGGCCAAAGCGCCCGTGGACCGAGTCGAATTCGAACAGATGTGCGTTGGTTTCCAGCGGGGCGAGATCGTTGATCGCCACCACCTGCAAATCATCGTCGCCACGCTCCATCAGCGCGCGCAAAACATTACGACCGATACGGCCAAAGCCATTGATTGCCAATTTGGTAGCCATGGGGCGTCCTCCTGAATTTGATAGCGCTAACATCGACATTTATGACAAAGAGTCAACCTGTGCAGGGCAATATTGCGCCGGAAGCGATCGGAGGGAAGGGGCCGACCGTCGGATCAGCGCCAGAACGCCACCCATTCGATCAGGTCGACAAATTTCTTGGTCAGGAAAATCAGATGTTCGCTGCCATAGATCAGCGCATCAATCCCCAGTGCGGTCAGCAGTACAGCAGCGAGAGAGACAGCGATGGGGGTGTCCATGGGGGCGGTGGTCCTTGCCTGCGGGTGGCCCAGATATGACAGGGCAACCCGCGCGTCGCAAGTCTTAGCCCAGTTTGCCCATGGCAACGGCGACATCGGCCATACGGACAGAGAAGGCCCATTCGTTGTCATACCACGCCAGGACACGCACCAGACGGTTGCCAACGACCTTGGTCTGGTCGGGCGCGAAGATCGACGAATGTTCGGTGTGGTTGAAATCGACCGACACTTTCTGTTCCGCATCATAGGCAAAGACCCGCGACGTCGGGCCGTTTGCAGCGGCGCGCATGGCCTCGTTGACCTCTTCAACCGTGACATCACGGCCTGCCATAAAGGTCAGGTCAACCGCGCTGACGTTTGGCGTTGGAACGCGCATGGCGGTGCCATCCAGCTTGCCTTTGAGCGCGGGCAGCACTTCGCCCAAGGCTTTCGCCGCACCGGTAGAGGTCGGGATGATCGCCATCGCAGCGGCGCGCGCGCGGTACAGGTCTTCGTGGCGGCGGTCCAGCGTCGGCTGGTCGCCGGTATAGCTGTGCACGGTGGTCATGATGCCGCTTTCGATGCCGAAGGCGTCATGCAGCGCCTTGGCCATCGGGGCCAGACAGTTGGTGGTGCAAGACCCGTTCGATACCATCGTGTCCGAGGCCTGCAATTCGCCGTCGTTCACGCCGTAGACCACCGTGCGGTCGACGTTCTTGCCCGGTGCCGACAGCAACACGCGTTTCGCGCCCTGATCCAGATGCACCTTTGCCAGCAGCCCGTCGTTGAACTTGCCCGTGCATTCCAGCACGACGTCGCACCCTTCCCAGTTCAGCTCGTTCATCTGGTAGGTCGACATAACCTCCATCTCTCCGCGCCCCAGATCCAGTGTGCCGTTGCCGACTTTGACGTCATTGGGAAAACGCCCGTGGACGGAATCGTATTTGATCAGATGTGCCGCAGTCTCCAGCGGGCCGGTCGCGTTGATGCGCACCACCTCGATGTCATCCCGGCCCGACGCCGCGATATGTGACAGGGTGCAGCGGCCGATGCGGCCAAATCCGTTGATACCGACTTTGATGGTCATGGGGGCGTCCTTTGGCAAAGATCTGGAACTTTGCCGGTTCTATATCTGGTGGTCGTGAACAGGGGAAAGGGCTAAAACCCCCTAATTTCCGTATGTTAGCGATAAATATTCGTGTTAGCGATAACCCTCAGATCGGCTTTGCCTTCTGCCTGCCCTGCGCTACCCTTACGCCAACAAATATGGAGAGACTGAATGAGCGGCCTATTAGCCCTGTTGGATGATGTAGCAGCGATTGCAAAAGTGGCCGCGGCCAGCGTGGATGATGTGTTCGGCCAGGCCGCCAAGGCCAGCGCCAAGGCCGCGGGTGCTGTCATCGACGACGCCGCCGTGACCCCGAAATACGTCAGCGGCTTCGAGGCCAACCGCGAGCTGCCGATCATCTGGCGCATCACCAAAGGGTCGCTGAAGAACAAGCTGGTCTTCTTGTTGCCCGCCGGTTTGCTCCTGTCGAATTTCGCGCCATGGTTGATCGCGCCCTTGTTGATGTTGGGGGGGGCCTACCTGTGTTTTGAAGGCGCTGAAAAGATCGCCCATGCGCTTGGGGTTGGGGGAAAAGGCCACGAGGATCATCCCCCCGGTGCCGATGAAAAGGTAATCAAGGACCCTGCCAAGCTGGAAGAGCAAAAGGCCAAAGGTGCGATCAAGACCGACTTTATCCTCTCGGCCGAGATCATGACCATCGTGCTGTCAAACCTCGAGGTGTCAAATTTCTGGATGGAGGCAGGCGCTTTGGCCGCCGCCGCCGTGATCATCACGGTCGCGGTCTATGGCTCCGTCGCGCTGATCGTAAAGATGGATGATGTGGGACTTTATATGGCCAAGAACGGCAATCTCGGCCTGACCCGTGGTCTGGGTCGCGGGATCGTGCGCGGCATGCCGTGGTTCCTCAAGGCGCTGACCATTATCGGGACGGCGGCCATGCTCTGGGTCGGCGGATCGATCATCGTGCACGGTATGGAAGAGCTTGGCTTCGGCGCGCTTGGCCACCTGATCCACGACTACGCCGTCGCTTTCGGCCATATGGTGCCGGTCGCGTATGAAGGTGCCGCCGAATGGATCGCCAAAGCCGCAATGGACGGTGTGTTTGGTCTGGCCCTTGGGCTGGTGCTGATCCCCGTCGGCGAAAAGATCATCACCCCGCTGTGGCGCGCGGTCTTCAACCGCAAGGATGCCGGCGCACACGCGTAAACGGGGCGTATATGAGGGAGAGGAAGGGGGCGCAGGTTGCGTCCCCTTTTTTTATGGCTTGCCGGGGTTAATCGTTGGCGCACCTACGAACCTTGCCTATGAAGACAATCCCTAGGTTCGAATGCGGGCTGCGGAAGGAAAAGCCCTTGAGGCTGTCATGCGGTGGAACATTTGCCGCGCCTTGTCGGTTGAGCGGTAAGGCATGGGACGCCATAACGTTCACCCCGACATGTCCATTTTTGAAACTCGGTGCTGGATGCTTGATCCGCCACTCTGATATGGAGGTCTTTTCGTGAAATTCACCCCCCTCGCATGTGCGACCATTCTGGCTTGCGCCGTAGCGCCCGTTCTAAACGCAGGGGTCGCGTTGCCCAGTGCGACAATGTCTTCCCTGACCGTGCCTATGGGGCAGGACTCCCAGATCGTGAAGATCAAAAACGACAAGGAAAAAGGCCCCAAGAAGGCGAAGAAGGAAAAGCATAAGAAGGACAAGCACGGGAAGAAAGAGAAGAAACACAAGAAGAAACACGAGAAACAGGCCAAGAAGCTAGAGAAGAAGCTTGAAAAGCACGAAAAGGTAAAAGTGAAAGTCAAACGGTCGAAGGAGGATCGTTCGCGTATTTCAAACGAGGTTCTCGAAGTGCGCGCACCTGAAGGTCGTGACATGAGCGTGCTACTTGGTGCCGTGCCACTCGCGCTCTTGGGCTCTCAAATCGCCTTTGCTGATGTCCCCGAAGATAAACGGCTGACCTATCGCAACTGCCCACCGGGCCTTGCAAAAATGGACCCACCTTGCGTACCCCCTGGACTTGCCAAAAAAGGCGTGACCTATGAGGAATGGGTGGCATACGACGATAAGCAGCTTGACGCCATCTACCTTGATCAGCGTACGGAATTCTTGGATCGGGACATTGTCATTGGTGACGAAAGGGTGCCGGATCGGGACGTGGTTGTCGAAGAAGATGCAAATCGTGACGTCGTCCTTGACGACGATACCCTGTTGCTCAGCTCGGAACAGATTGCATCGCTTTACGATCTTCGCCCCGCACCGGCAGGCAAGCGCTACGCGTTGATCGATGGCCAGCCTGTGTTGCTCACCCAAGAAGATTACACATCGCTACTGCGGATCAATGAATTGGCGCGGGTTGAAAACCTACCAGACGGCGTGCGCATAGCACCTACAGCGGCGTTGACGCAGAACGAATTGCGCCAAACCTACAAATTGCCACAGCTTGAGACCGGCAATAACTATGCTGTTGTGAATGGTGAACTGGTGACGTTGCAGGACAGCGCATTCGAAACATTGCAACTTATCCGGATCGCGCGCGCCATTTTTTGAGGCCACGCTGAAGCTAGGCCAAGGGGCATGTGCCACGCCTCTCGCAGCTTTTGCCAGGGTCAGACGGCCCGCAACATTGTGGTACAAAAATAGAAAGGGGGAGCAAAATGCTCCCCCTTTTTCGTTGTGACTGTATCCGTTCAGATCACAGCAGCGCTTTGGCCTTGTCGGCAACGTTCTGCGGGGTGATGTCGAACTTTTCGAACAGCTCTTCTGCGGGGGCGGAGGCACCGAAGCGGTCCATGCCGACGAAATCGGCCTTGTTCCACTTGCCACGCTCGCCGGTGAGCCAGCGGTCCCAGCCTTGGCGTACGGCGGCTTCGACGCCGACGCGGACAGGGCCGGCGGGGAGGACGCGGCGGCGGTAGGCTTCGTCTTGGGCGGCGAACAGCTCCATGCAGGGCATGGACACGACGCGTGTGCCGATGCCTTCGGCTTGCAGCAGGTCACGGGCTTTCAGCGCGATCTCGACTTCAGAGCCGGTGGCGATCAGGATGACCTGACGTTTGCCTTCCGCGTCCGCCAGAACATAGGCCCCCTGTTCGGTGAGGTTCTTGTTCTTGTGCTCAAGCCGCACGGTGGGCAGGCCCTGACGGGTCAGCGACAGCACCGACGGTGTCTTCTTGCTGCTCAGCGCGATTTCCCAGGCCTCGGCTGTTTCAACCGTGTCAGCGGGGCGGAACACATAGGTGTTGGGTGTCGCGCGGCTGATGGCCAGATGCTCGACGGGTTGGTGTGTCGGGCCGTCTTCGCCCAGACCGATGCTGTCGTGGGTCATGACAAACACGCTTGGCACCTGCATCAGCGCGGCAAGGCGCATGGCGGGGCGGGCGTAGTCGGTGAAACACATGAACGTGCCGCCGTAGGGGCGGATACCGCCGTGCAGCGCCATGCCGTTCATCGCAGCGGCCATGCCGTGTTCGCGGATCCCCCAGTAGACATAACGCCCACCACGGTTATCCACATCAAACACGCCCAGATCAGCGGTCTTTGTGTTGTTCGAACCGGTCAGGTCAGCCGAACCGCCCACGGTTTCGGTATAGAGCGGGTTCAACACCTCGAGCGTCTTTTCGCTGCTGGCGCGGGTGGCAAGTTTCGGCGCGTTTTCCGACGTCTGCTTTTTGAACGCCTTGATCGTCGCGCTCAGCTTCTTGGGGGCGTCACCGGCCAGCGCGCGGTTGAACTCTTCACGCTTTGTGCGCGACATGGCGTCGAAACGCTCTTCCCAGGCGCGGCGGTCGTCTGCGCCGCGTTTGCCGATCTCTTCCCAGGCGGATTTCACGTCGGCGGGGACTTCGAACGGGCCGGTTGTCCAGCCATAGGCGGCTTTGGCGGCGGCCATTTGGTCCGCGTCGGTCAGCGCGCCGTGACCTTTGGACGTGTCCTGTGCGGCGTGACCAAGCGCGATATGCGTTTTGCAAGCAATCATCGTGGGCAGATCGGATTTGCGCGCCTCGGTCAGGGCGGCGTCGATCTCGTCGGGGTTGTGGCCGTCGATCTCGATGACGTGCCAGTCCGCCGCCTTGAACCGCGCGACCTGATCCACTTTGTCCGAGAGCGATACCGGCCCGTCGATGGTGATGTCGTTGTTGTCCCACATCACGATCAGCTTGCTCAGCTTGTGGCGGCCGGCAAGGGCAATCGCTTCGTGGCTGATGCCCTCCATCAGGCAGCCGTCACCCGCGATCACATAGGTGAAGTGGTCGACGATCTTCTTGCCGTATTGCGCGCGCTGGATTTCCTCGGCCATGGCAAACCCGACAGAGTTCGCGATCCCCTGACCCAGCGGGCCGGTGGTGGTTTCAATCGCATCGGCCAGGAAGTTTTCAGGGTGTCCCGCGGTGCGTGCGCCCATCTGGCGGAAGTTCTTGATCTCTTCGAGGGGGAATTGCTCGTAGCCGGTCAGGTGCAGCAGCGAATAGATCAGCATGGACCCGTGGCCGGCCGACAGGATAAAACGGTCGCGGTCAGGCCACAGCGGGTTGGACGCGTCGAACTTCAGGTGCTTTTCAAACAAGACAGTGGCAACATCCGCCATGCCCATCGGCATGCCCGAGTGGCCGGAATTGGCGGCGGCGACAGCGTCCAGCGTCAGGGCGCGAATGGCGGTCGCTTTGGACCAATGGGCGGGATGGGCTTTGGCGAGGGCGTTCAGATCCACGGTGCAAGCTTCCTTATAAGGGGGAAAAGGGATTGCGCGGATCAATACCAGCCACCCCGCAAAGATCAAGGCCCAGAGGGCATCGCCCGCAGCAGAGCTTTTCCGCCGGGCCAAGGCATTGTTCTTAAAGGGGCAGTATTCCGCCTTTGGTTTCGGTAGGATCAGCGGAAACCACGTTGACCAGCGATTCGATGGTTGGCAAACTGCATTTTACGACTGACATACGACGTTTTACGAGGAACCCTGCGATGAGCGACATAGAACACTTGCAAGGCCGTATTCTGGCGGCGCTTGAAAGGGCATCGCGCGGAGCTGACAAACTGGCCGTCGCCAAGGCGGAGGTCCCCGATCTTTCGGAAGAACTGGCGCAGGAACGCGCTGTCAACGCAGAGCTTTCTGAACAGGTCACTGCCCTGAAAAAGCGGCTGGACGATGAAACCGCCCATCTGCGGGCTGAACTGGCCACAGCACAGGCGCGCAACAACAGTGCGGCCGCGGCACAGGCCCAGACCGAAAAGCTTGATCTGGAAATCCAGCGGGTGCGCCGCGCCAATGCGCAACTGGCCGATGCCTGCGCTGCGCTGCGCGCAGCCAATGCCGAAGGGGTGGGGGACGCCGATCTGATCAATGCCGCCTTGCAGGCAGAGCTTGACGCGCTGCATGCCGCCCGTCGCGCCGATGTGGCAGAGGCGGACGCGATCCTCTCTGTTCTTACCCCGCTTGTTCCCACTGCCGAGGAGTCTGCCTGATGCCCGAAGTTTCCATCTCTATCGGCGGTCGCCAATTCGAAGTTTCCTGCCAGGAGGGCGAGGAAGACTACCTGCACGCCGCAGCCAAGATGCTCGACGATGAAGCGCAGGTGTTGTCGGATCAGGTGGGCCGGATGCCCGAAGCGCGGATGTTGTTGATGGCGGGCCTGCTGCTTGCCGATAAAACCGCCAGCGTCGAGGATAAGATCAAGGAAGCCCGCGCCGAACTGGCAGAGCGTGAGGCAGAACTTGCAAGCCTGCGCAATGTCGTGGTGGAGCCCGAGCGGATCGAGGTGCCTGTCATCCCGCAAAGCGTCACCGACAGCCTAGCCGAAATGGCCGCCCGCGCCGAAGCCTTGGCGAGCGAGATCGAAGACAAGGCTAAAGACAGGGCCCGAGACAAGGCCCGAGATAAGGCCCAAGACGGGGCCCAGTGACCCTGCCGCGCGCCATCGCATTCGGGGCCGCGGCGGCGTGGTGGCTCGGGGTAGGGGGCAGCGCTTTGGCGCAGGCCATGCCGGTCACTGCCACCTATATCTGCGAGCGCGGGGTCGAGGTGCCAGTTTCCTATACCACCCCCGAACACGGGGAGGCGACGGCTGTGCTTTATGTGGAAAACCGCATGGTCACGCTGGTCCGGACCCGCGCGGCATCAGGGGCGCGCTATGCATGGCCCTCGGACGGTTCTGGCTATGTCTGGTGGACCAAGGGGGAAGCCGCGACGCTATTCTGGCATGATGCGGCGGCGGAAGAAGATGTCACGCTCTACGCGGCGTGTCAGGCGCGGTGACGCGTTCTATGCAGGGCGCGCGCAGGTTTGCGTAGCGCGGTTCGGGTGCCCCTTGATCCAAGGCGCACCCGTTTTTTTGTCAGCCGACCGTTAGCTGTTAGCCGTTAGCCGTTGGCTTCGCGGATCTTGTCAGCTGCGTCCTTGTCGAAGGCGACGCCGTTGTCTTCCAGCAGCGTGTCCAACTCGCCCGACAACATCATTTCGGTGATGATGTCACAGCCGCCGACGAATTCGCCTTTGACGTAAAGCTGCGGGATGGTGGGCCAGTCAGAGAAATCCTTGATCCCCTGACGCAGCTCTTCGTCGGCCAATACGTTCACGTCGGTGTAGTCGACATTCATATAGTTCAACACGCCCGCCACACGGGACGAGAACCCGCACTGCGGCATCGTCTTGTTGCCCTTCATGAACAGCACAACATTGTTGGCGGTGATGGTTTCCTGAATTTGCGTCTTTGCGTCGGTCATTTCGATTTGTCCTTTGGTATAAAGCGTTTCGCGTATTCTTGAGGGTCGCGGGGGATGCGGTAGTTGGTCTGATGTCCGCCGCCGCCGCCACCCGAATGATAGGTCGCGTCAATTTCGTGATAGCCCTTGCCCGGCTTTGATCCGCGTTCGGTATCGCGTGTGTGTTTCAGCGCCTGTAGGCCGCGCAGAACCGCCACGATCAGCACCAAGACGCTGAGGATCAGGATCAGGATCGGGTCCACCGGATCAATCCGGCGCTTTGGTTGTCAGCGCCAGCGCGTGCAAATCGCCGTTCGATCCATCCATCCGGCCCTTGAGCGCGGCATAGACGGCACGTTGCTGTTGCACACGGTTCTGGCCACGGAAACTTTCGTCGATGATCATCGCGGCCATATGCACGCCGTCATTGCCTTCGACGGTGATCTTGGCGTTTGGAAAGGTCTCGCGCAGCAGGTCTTCGATTTCGCGGGCTTGCATGGGCATGTGTGGGGCGCTCCGTCTGGCATGTCATTGCCCAAGATGTAGTAGTGTGCAGGGCGGCGTGCAAGTTATCTCCCCGTTATCTCATTGAGCGGGGGCATGGGACGCCCTACATAAGAACAGTCGCCGCCGCGACAAGGTAAGGAGACCACCCGCCATGGAGATTTTCGAGAACGCACCGGAACGCGCCTATGCATGGGCGCAAGCGGGCCGCGGGGCCGCGCTGGCCACGGTGGTGGAGACATGGGGCTCTGCCCCGCGACGGGTTGGCGCGCAGCTGGCCATCGCCGCAGATGGCGAGATGCAGGGCTCTGTCTCGGGCGGTTGTGTCGAGGGGGCCGTGGTGGTCGAAGCGCTCGAGGCGATCGAGGACGGCACGCCGCGGTTGCTGGAATATGGCGTCAGCGATGGCGACGCCTTTGCCGTGGGGCTGGCCTGTGGCGGAAAGATTCGCGTATTGGTCGAACCTGTGGGCGAAAAGGCGATGCCGTTTGACGTTCTGGGCGACCTCGTCCGCGCCCGCGCCGCGCGCCAGCCCGTGGCCTATCAGGTGCCCCTGTCGGGCGGGGTGGGGCGCTTGGTCACGGGCGGCTATGCAGACCGCTTTCGCATGGACCGTTCCGGCGTTGAAGAGGATGGCGATACATTTGTCGCGATCCACAACCCGCCGCTGCGGCTGGTGATCGTCGGGGCGGTACATATCGCGCAAGCCTTGGTGCCCATGGCGCAGGTCGCGGGCTTTGACGCCGTGGTCATCGACCCGCGCGAGGCGTTTGGATCGCAAGCGCGTTTTCCCGATGCACAGGTGATCAACGACTGGCCGGACGCGGCGATGGACACTGTCGGCGTCGATACCCGCAGCGCCGTTGTGCTGCTGACCCACGACCCCAAACTGGACGACCCCGCGCTGCATATCGCACTCCGGTCCGACGCCTTCTATATCGGGGCGCTCGGATCGAAACGCACCCATGCCTCCCGCGTGGCACGGCTGGAAGAGGCGGGGTTTACCGCTGCCGACATCGCGCGCATCAACGGCCCCGTCGGGCTGGACATCGGGGCCGCCAGCCCGCCCGAGATCGCGGTGTCGATCCTGTCGCAGATGATCCAAGCCCTGAGAAAACCGTGAAGTTCGGCCCCATCGACACGGCGCAGGCCGAGGGTGCCGTGCTGGCCCATTCCATCGCATTGCCCTCGGGCCGTTTGCGCAAGGGGTTACGGCTAGAGCCCGCCCATCTTGCCGAGCTTCGGGCAGAGGGCATCGACAGCATCATTGTGGCGCAGCTCGCGTCAGGGGATGTGAATGAAAATACCGCGGCGGCACAAGTGGCGCAGGCCGTGCTGGCGGCGCATCCCCATCTGACGATGACGCGCGCCTTTACCGGCCGCGTGAACCTGCTGGCCGATGGGCCGGGGGTGGCGCAGCTGGATGTGGGCGCGCTTGAAGCGTTGAACGCCGTGCACCCGATGATCACGCTGGCCACGGTCCCGCCGTTCCAGCAGATGGCAGCGGGGGGCATGGTGGCGACGATCAAGATTATCTCTTACGCCGTCGCGCAAAGCGATCTTGCTGCCGCCTGTGATGCCGGACGCGGCGCGATCCGGCTGGTGCCGCCGCAAATCAAGGACGCGACGCTGATCATCACCGAGATTGACGGCGGGGCGGGCGACAAGGGCAAAAAGGCCATCGCAGACCGGCTCTCTGCGCTGGATGTGGATCTGAAAAAAGTCGTCATGGTCCCGCATGAGGTCACCGCCCTGCGCGATGCCATTGCCGCGGCGGATACGGCGCTGACGCTGATCCTCACAGGCTCTGCCACCTCTGACATTGATGACGTGGCCCCGCAGGCCCTGCGCGCCGCGGGCGGAGAGGTCTCGCGCTTTGGCATGCCGGTTGATCCGGGAAATCTGCTGTTTCTGGGGCAGATGGGCGATACGCCGGTGATCGGCCTGCCGGGCTGCGCGCGCGCGCCTGCGTTGAATGGGGCAGATTGGGTGCTGTCGCGTGTGATCTGCGGCATAGAGGTATCCCCGCGCGATATCGCCCGCATGGGGGTGGGTGGCCTGCTGAAAGAGATCGCCACCCGTCCGCAACCAAGACGCGGCTGACCGACCCTGACGCAAGGCCCGTCGCCGCGTCGCACCCGCGAAGTTCAACCCATGCGAAAAATTTCTGTTCTCAACGCCCCTTTGGCGTGCTTAACTCGACCCAACACATGACATAAAACGGGAGGAACATCATGACCGAGGTCAAAATGACCGTGAACGGCAAACCTGCATCCGGTGCCGTCGAAGGGCGCACGTTGCTGGCGTCATTCCTGCGCGAAAACCTGAGCCTGACCGGCACGCATATCGGCTGCGACACCAGCCAGTGCGGGGCCTGCGTGGTTCATGTCAACGGCGAGGCGGTCAAGGCCTGCACCATGCTCGCGGTCGAAGCGGACGGGGCCGAGGTCAAGACGATCGAATCCATGGCCAACCCCGATGGATCGCTGACAGTGATCCAACAGGCGTTTCAGGACCACCACGGGCTGCAATGCGGCTTTTGTACACCGGGCATGATCATGTCAGCCTCGGCGCTGCTGAAAGATAACCCCAAGCCGACCGAGGCAGAGGTCCGGCACTATCTGGACGGCAATATCTGCCGCTGCACCGGCTACCATAACATCGTCAAGGCGATCATGGCCGCATCCGGTCAGGACGTCAGCGCGCTGGCTGCCGAATAACCACCGTGCGACGTGCGGCCCTGTTGATGCAGGGGCGGGAGGACACGGCGCACCCATCCTGAAAACCGCGCTTTCCCACGCGAACGGGGAACCGCAGCAACCCATAGATTGACGACATAAGAATAAAGCCAAACGCAAAAGCCACATACGACGGTACGGACCCGATCCGTGCCCCATAGGGAGGAATTGACCATGCCAAAGGACGGCGGAATTGGTGCCAGCAGCAAGCGGCGCGAGGATATCCGGTTTTTGACCGGTGAGGGGAATTATACCGACGATATCAACCTGCACGGACAGGCGCATGTGTTCTTTCTGCGCTCGGATATCGCCCATGGGGTGCTGAATTCGGTCGATACATCCGCGGCAGAGGGGATGCCGGGGGTCGTGAAGATCTTTACCGGTGCCGATTTCGCCGAGGTCGGGTCGATCCCCTGCGGCTGGCAGGTCACGGACAAGCATGGCGCGCCCATGCAAGAGCCGCGTCACCCCGTGTTGGCCGAAGGCAAGGTCCGCCACGTAGGCGAACCGATTGCGGCTGTCGTGGCGGAAACCCTGTCGCAGGCCCGCGATGCGGCAGAGGCGATCGTCGTCGATATCACCGATCTGCCCGCCGTCATCGATATGAAGCAGGCCGTGCAGGAAGGCGCGCCCAAGGTTCATGACGATCTGACTTCGAACCTTTGCTACGATTGGGGCTTTGTCGAAGAGAACAAGGCCGCCGTGGACAAGGCTTTTGACGACGCAGCCCATGTCACCACGCTGGAACTGGTCAACAACCGTCTGGTCGCCAATCCGATGGAACCGCGCGTCGCCGTCGGCGACTATGCACGCGGGACAGGCGATCATACGCTTTACACCACCAGCCAGAACCCCCATGTGATCCGCCTGCTGATGGGGGCCTTTGTTCTGGGCATCCCCGAACACAAGCTGCGCGTCGTGGCCCCCGATGTGGGCGGCGGCTTTGGCACCAAGATTTTCCACTATCAGGAAGAGGCGTTCTGCACCTTTGCCGCCAAAGCCTGTAACCGTCCGGTGAAATGGACCTCCAGCAGGTCCGAGGCCTTCATGTCCGACGCCCACGGGCGCGACCATGTGACCAAGATCCAGATGGCGCTGGACGCAGACAATAACTTTACCGCGCTGCGCACGGACACTTACGCGAATATGGGGGCTTATCTGTCGACCTTCGCGCCGTCGGTGCCCACATGGCTGCACGGCACCTTGATGGCGGGCAACTACAAGACGCCACTGATCTATGTGAACGTAAAGGCCGTGTTTACGAATACCGTGCCCGTCGATGCCTATCGCGGCGCGGGCCGGCCGGAGGCAACCTATCAGCTGGAACGGCTGGTGGATAAATGCGCCCATGAGCTTGGGGTCGACCCGATTGCCTTGCGGCGGCAGAACTTCATCACCGAATTCCCCTATGCCACGCCGGTCGCGGTGGAATATGACACGGGCGATTATGTGGCCACGATGGACAAGCTTGAAGAGATCGCCGATTTCGCCGGTTTCGACGCGCGCCGCAAGGAAAGCGAGGCCAAGGGCAAGCTGCGTGGATTCGGCGTGAACTGCTATATCGAGGCGTGCGGCATCGCGCCCTCGAACCTTGTGGGGCAGCTTGGCGCGCGGGCGGGTCTGTATGAATCCGCCACCGTGCGGGTCAATGCTACGGGCGGTCTGGTCGTGATGACCGGCAGCCACAGCCACGGGCAGGGGCATGAAACCGCCTTCCCGCAGGTGATCGCCGAGATGATCGGTATCCCCGAAGAGATGGTCGAGATCGTGCATGGCGACACGGCCAACACCCCGATGGGGATGGGCACCTACGGCTCGCGCTCCCTTGCGGTTGGCGGGTCGGCCATGGTCCGTGCCACGGAAAAGATCATCGCTAAGGCCACCAAGATCGCGTCGCACCTGCTGGAAGCCTCGGAAGGGGATATCGAGCTGAAGGACGGGGCCTTTACCGTGGCGGGGACGGATAAATCCGTTGCTTGGGGGGATGTGACGCTGGCTGCCTATGTGCCGCATAACTACCCGCTGGAGGATATCGAGCCGGGTCTGGAAGAGACGGCTTTCTACGATCCGTCGAACTTTACCTATCCGTCCGGTGCCTATGCCTGCGAGGTCGAGTTGGACCCCGAAACAGGCCATGTCACCATTGACCGTTTTGCGGCGGCGGATGACTTTGGCAATATCGTCAACCCGATGATCGTGAGCGGTCAGGTCCACGGCGGGATCGCGCAAGGCATCGGGCAAGCGCTGATGGAGAATTGCGCCTATGACAGCGACGGTCAGTTGCTCAGCGCGTCCTACATGGACTACGCGATGCCACGGGCCAGCGATCTGCCGTTCTATACCGTTGACCATTCGTGCCAGACGCCCTGTACGCACAACCCCTTGGGCGTGAAAGGCTGCGGTGAGGCAGGGGCCATCGGATCGCCGCCTGCGGTGGTGAATGCGGTGTTGGACGCCATGCGATCGGGCGGTAAGGATGTCGGGCATATCGACATGCCTGTCACACCGGCGCGGGTTTGGGCGGCGATGAACGGTTAAGAGGATGAGACAAGGCGGGGGGCTGCATCTTCGCGCCGTGGCGCGAAAAAAATAGGTGCAGCGGGGGCCAGCCCCCGCGCCCCCGGAGTTTATTGGCAAAATGAAGAGAGGCGTTTGGGGCCAAGGCCCGCTCTGAGATTGGAAGGACGCAAGATGTATGATTTTGATGTAGTGAAACCCGCGACAGTGGCCGAGGCGGTCTCGGCATTGGGGCAGGACGAGGCGCAACCGCTAAGCGGCGGGCAAACGTTGATCCCCACGCTGAAGGCGCGCTTGGCGATGCCGTCGGTTCTGGTGTCGCTGAGCGGGATCGAGGACATGCGCGGCGTGCGTATGGGCGATGACGGTCGTCTGTGTATCGGTGGGGGTACCGTACATGCGACCGTCGCCAAAGAGGCAGAGGCACATTACCCCGGGCTGGCCAGTCTGGCCGCGCGGATCGGTGATCCGGCCGTGCGCAACCGTGGCACCATCGGCGGATCGGTCGCGAATAACGACCCCTCGGCCTGTTATCCGGCAGGGGTGCTGGCCAGCGGTGCGACGATTGTGACCAACGCGCGCGAGATCGCGGCGGATGATTTCTTTGAGGGGATGTTCGCCACCGCGCTGGACGAGGGCGAGATCATCACCGAAGTGCGTTTCCCGATCCCCGAGAAGGCGCATTACGAGAAATTCATCCAACCTGCCTCGCGCTTTCCGCTGGTGGCCGTGTTCGTGGCAAAATTCGCGGACGGTGTGCGGGTTGCTGTGACGGGTGCGTCGGAGGATGGCGTCTTCCGGTGGAGCGACGCAGAAGCCGCGCTGAGCGGGAGTTTTGCCGTGGATGCCCTGTCGGGGTTGAGCCTGCCCGGTGACGGCATGATCAGCGATCTGCACGGCAGTGGTGACTACCGTGCGCATCTGGTTGCTGTGATGACAAAACGGGCAGTTGCCGCGCTGACCTAAACCACTCGATACTTCAATGAAAACCGTCCCTTGGGAAACCTTGGGGCGGTTTTTTGCTGTCTGGATGATTATCACTTGCGCAGGGTTGGGAACGATTTTGCAGCACCGGTGTTGTGCCGTAACGCTGCCCGAACGGCGTCCATAACCCCGTGAGGATTAGGAATGTATAAACTTTTGAAATCGACGACCTCTTTGACCATGTGTTTGGCGCTGGCTTTGCCCACAGGTGGTTTTGCCCAGACAACAGAAAGCTGCGTGGCCGAAGGGGAGCAAACCGTGTTCCCATGCGTGCTGCCTGACGGCAGTGTCGTGGCGGATGCGGATCAGATGATGACTTTGCGTGCCGACGGCGATCTGGCGCAGGCCCTTGGTCTTGAGGCGGAAGCCCAGACCGAAGCGCAAGCCGAGCCCGATGCAGAAGCCGCCGCTGAAACCGTAGACGCCGCGGAAGAGCAGGCTGCCGCCGCCGCCGAAGCCGAAGCCGCTGCCACCGCAGAAGCCCAAGCCGCCGCGGAAGAGCAAGCCGCTGCCGACGCGGAGGCCGCCGCCGCTGCCGCTGAAGCAGAAGCTGCTGAGGCGCAAGCTGCAGCCGATGCAGAAGCCGCCGCCGCCGCGCAGGCCGCTGAACAAGAGGCCGCAGAAGCTCAGGCCGCTGCAGACGCACAAGCCGCCGAGGCCGAGGAAGCTGCTGCCGCCGAAGCGCAGGCCGAAGCAGAGCGTGAGGACGCGGTCGCCGCACAGATCGCCGCAGACGCTGAAGCCAAGGCAGCAGCCGAAGCCGAGGCAGAGCAAGACGCCGCTGCGGCGGCCGAAACCTCGGACAGCCCTGAAGCGCAGTCTGCCGAGACACAGGCAGAGGCCCCTGCCGCTGAAAGCGACGCTGGCGTAGAGGCAGAGGCGCAAGCTCAGGCAGAGCCGGCAGAGACTGAGTCGACCGAAGAAACCCAAGCCGAGACCGATGTGCCGGCAGACAGCTCTTCCGACACTGAAACGCAGGCGGAGGCCGACACCCAGCAGCAAACGGAAGAGCAGATCGCCGCTGATCTTGCCGCCGAACAGGCTGCGGAAGAGGCCCGTCAGGAACAGCGCGCCGCTGATGCAGCCGCTGCTGCCGAAGCCGCCGCCGCTGCTGACAGCGGTGAAGCCAAGGCCGACGTTGTGGTAGAAGAGATCACCGAAGAAGACACGCGCGCGTCGAATGAAGAATTTTCGACGGCCGTCACCGGTGACACCTCTGCCGAAGCCAATATGCAAGCCAAAAAGGATGACGACGACGGGCTGAGCAAGTTCGAGAAAGCCCTGCTTGTCGGCATCGGTGCCGTGGCTGTCGGGTCGATCCTGAACAACGGCTCGAAGGTCGTGAGCAACTCGGGTGACCGTCTGGTTGTTGAAGATCCGAATGGGGATCTGCGCGTTTTGAAAGACGATGATGCGCTTGTGCGTCAGGCCGGTGACGAAGTCCGCCGCGAGACGTTCAACGACGGTTCTTCGCGTACCACTGTGATCAAGCCCAACGGCAGCAAGATCGTGACCATTCTGGGTCGGGACGGCACCGTATTGCGCCGGATCAACGTCGATCCGCAGGGCAATGAATATGTGCTGTTCGATGACACCCAAGCCGAAGAACGTATCGTGGTGAACGAGCTGCCTCAGGTCCGCCCGCAGGCCAATACGCTGGCCAGCCAGCAGAACGAGGAAGCGCTGCGTGCCGCGTTGCAAACGCAGTTGCGTGGCGATCAGGCCCAGCGGTATTCGCTGCGTCAGGTGCGTGATGTCCGTCAGGTCCGTGCCCTGGCACCAGAGATCGAGCTGGACGCTGTGCGTTTTGCCACAGGGTCGGCTGCCATCCAGCCTGAACAGGCCCGTGCGCTGTCCAAGATCGGGACCGCGATCAGCAATGCCATCAAGGATGATCCGCGCACTGTGATCCTTGTGGAAGGGCACACCGATGCGGTTGGCAATGCGGGCTACAACCTTGCGCTGTCTGACCGTCGTGCCGAGACCGTTGCATTGGCCCTGACCGAGTATTTTGACGTGCCGCCAGCCAACCTGATCACCCAAGGCTACGGTGAAAGCGCGTTGAAAGTACCGACCGAGACCGCCGAACCCGCCAACCGTCGCGCGGTTGTGCGCAACATCACTGGTCTGCTGCGTCAGTAACCGCGACCTTCAAGACATAGAAAAGCCCCCGCAGGAAACTGCGGGGGCTTTTTGCGTCTCGGGACTGTAAGACCCGGAATTATTTGCTTGGCAGCGGCCCGATGAGCATGACCATCTGGCGGCCTTCCATCTTCGGGAAGTTTTCAACGCGGCCAACTTCTTTGGTGTCTTCGGCAACGCGTTCAAGCAGCTCGCGGCCAAGGTTCTGGTGGGCCATCTCACGACCGCGGAACCGCAGCGTGATCTTTACCTTGTCCCCATTGTCGAGGAACTTGAACACGTTACGCATCTTGACGTCATAGTCATTGGTATCGGTGTTCGGGCGGAACTTGACCTCTTTGATCTCGATGATCTTTTGCTTCTTGCGCGCTTCGGCTTCACGCTTTTGCGTCTCATACTTGAATTTGCCAAAGTCCATGATCTTGCACACGGGCGGGTTGGCATTGGGCGAAATCTCGACCAGATCAAGTCCGGCATCAACAGCCATTTCCATGGCGCGATCCGGTGTCACGACGCCGACGTTTTCCCCATCCGCACCGATCAGGCGGATTTCGTTGGCGCGGATGTTTTCGTTGATGCGCGGGCCGGTGTCTCTTTGCGGCGGCGCGTTATGCGGTCTGCGAGCGATGATGGTCGTCCTTTGATTGTTGTACTGATGTCGAGCACGGAAGGTAAACCTGCTCATGGTCTTCTTCAAGTCGCAAAATGGCGCATATACAGGGTAAAACCGCGTATTTTTGAGGGATTTACCCAAGGGGAAGCAGCGTATCGCGCATTTGACGCTATGTGTCGGCATATAGTATGTGCAGCAGGGGATTAACAAAGTTCAAAGGAACCACAGCATCATGAAAAACCTCATCTGGATTGTCATCGCAGGGGTGATCGCGCTTGGCGCGTACATGTTGTATTCGGGCCGTTCGGTCCAGGAGATTGCGACCGATGCGTCGGATGCCGTCAATGCTCCCGCCGCACTGGAAAGTGCGACCGAAGCTGTGGGCGACGCTGTCGAGGCGACAGAGGGCGCAGTGACCGAGGCGGTAGAAGCCACCACGGAGGCCGCGAATACCGCAGCCGACGCGCTGTCGGAAGCGGCCGAGGATGTGGCCGATGCCGCGGCCGAGGCGGGCGAGGATGCGATGAACGCGGGCAAGCAGATCGCCGAGGATGCAACGCAAGCGGCGAATGATACCGCAGAAGGCAACGCGGAGGTTTCCACCAGCGCAGAGGCCGATGCCATGGCTGCCAGCAGTTCAGAGGCAAGCGATGCCGCCAGCACCACACAAGCGGGCACGGCACCCGCCGCTGACCCGCAAGCCGAAGCAGACGCCGCAGCGGTTCAAGAGGAAGAAGCCGCCGCCGTGGCCGCGACAGATGCACAGGCGAACACAGATGCGGGGGCTGCTGCCGATACAGAAGTTCAGCCCGACGTCACCGCCGATGCCGACACGCCAGAGCAATTGACCACCGTCGATGGCTTTGATCTGGAGAAGGTGCAAACCATGATCGACACCTCTGATCTGCCCGCCACGCAGAAAGCGCTGCTGAAGCAAGGGCTGGTCACCGCCGGTGAAAACCCCGATGCCCTGCGCGCGATCCTCGCACGGATCCGCGAGGCGCTGGCGCTTTAATCGAGGCCCACGCAAAGCTGATCCGCCAGACATGAAAAAGCCGCGCCTCGAAAGAGAGCGCGGCTTTTGTTTTACCTGTGGTGCCCCTTGCAAGGGCACCGCTGCGTCGGATCAGCCGACAAAGGCCTTTTCAACGACGTAGTGTTTGGGGTCGGAGTTCGCCCCTTCCTCTAGCCCGAAACCTTCAAGCACGTCCTTGATATCCTTGTTGAATTCAAGGCTCCCGCACACCATGCCGCGATCGGTGTCGGCGCTGATACCGTCGATGCCGAGGTCTTTGAACACCGTGCCGTCCTGCAGCAGATTGGTGATGCGGCCCATCTTGGGGCTTTGCTCACGGGTGGTGGTAGGGTAATAGACCAGCTTGTCGCCGATCATCTCGCCGATCAGCGGATCATCGGCAAGGCTCTCGACCAGCGTGCGGCCATAGTCCAGCTCGGCCACATCGCGGGTGGTGTGGGTCATGATGATCTGGTCGAATTTCTCGTAGGTCTCCGGTTCGCGCAGCAGCGAGGCAAAGGGTGCAAAGCCCGTGCCGGTGGCGAAAAGCCACAGACGTTTGCCGGGCAGCAGCGCGTCATGCACCAGCGTGCCGACGGGCTTGGGCCGCAGGATGATCTGGTCGCCGGGCTGGATGTGTTGCAGCTTCGAGGTCAGCGGGCCGTCCTGCACCTTGATCGAATAGAACTCCAGCTCTTCGTCCCAGGAGGGCGAGGCGATGGAATAGGCGCGCAGCAGCGGCTTTTGCTTGCCCGTCTCGGGGTGCGGGTCGCCCATCAGGCCGATCATCACAAACTCGCCCGAGCGAAAGCGCAAGGATGCAGGGCGGGTCACGCGGAAGGAAAACAGCCGGTCCGTCCAGTGTTTGACAGAAGTCACGGTCTGCGCGTCAGGCAACGTGGGTACGGGTTTGGCGTCGGTTTGGGTCACTACATTCTGCTCGGTCATAATTTCATCTACGCGCGGATCGCGGCACGCAGCCTTTCTCTAGGGGAAGGGAGGGGGCAGGGAAAGCATCTTGGGGCGAAAACCCCGATCAGCCGCGCAGACGCGCCTGATAATTATGCTCTTGCCAGTTTGCACGGGCCAGCCATTGGTCCTGCGGTTGACGCGCGGCCAGATCATCGGGGATCTCGACCTCGTCAAAGCCCGACCGGCGCGCCATGGCGTATTGGTCCGCAATCACATGACCATGCGCCCGCAGCCGCCCGGTGTAGCCACGCAGACGCAGTTGGCGCGCGATGGTAAAGCCACGCCCGTCGGCCGAGCTGGGGAAGGCCACGCGGATCATCGAGATCGCACCATCCACAGGGATCGTTTCCGGCTGCACGTCAGAGGGGACGTCAAGGGCGGTCGCACCCGCCTCTACGCCTTCAGCAGCATCGAAGGGGGCGTAGGGCGTGGCGAAATCATCCGCCACAAACCCCTGATCATTGATCAACTGTGTCATGTCTTTGCTCCTGTGCGGACCATCTTGCCATCGACAAAATGGATGCCGCATTCTTCTTTTTCAATGTTTCTCCAGCGGCCGGCGCGGGGGTCTTCGCCCGGTTTTACCTTGGTGGTGCAGGGGGCGCA
Organism: Sulfitobacter sp. EE-36; assembly: GCF_000152605.1. Lineage (NCBI taxonomy): Bacteria > Pseudomonadati > Pseudomonadota > Alphaproteobacteria > Rhodobacterales > Roseobacteraceae > Sulfitobacter > Sulfitobacter sp. EE-36. Next base: position 2,195,751 of record NZ_CH959310.1, read on the forward strand.
GCCGATGCTGGGGTAGCCTTGGGCCACCAGCGGGTGCCGGGGCAGGCGGTTCTCGTCGATATAATCCGACACGTCTGAGGCCTGCCAATGGGCCAGCGGGTTCACCTTGATCCGCGCAGGCGCATCGGCGGGGGTTTCGACCTCGAAGAACGGCAGGCTGGCGCGGGTGCCGGACTGGAACCGCTTGCGCCCCGTGATCCAACCGTCGAATCCCTCTAGCGCGTGCTGCAGGGGCACGGTCTTGCGGAAGGCACAGCAGGCGTCCGGGTCGCGCAGATGCAGCGTCCCGTCGGGGTCTTTCTCTGCCACGTCCTGCGCCCGGATTGTCTGCACATTGCGCAGCCCCAACCGTTCGCTCAGCTCTTGCTGATAGACCAGCGTTTCAGCAAAGAGCATCTCTGTGTCGATGAACAACACCGGCAGATCGCGTTTCACCATAGAGGCAAGGTGCAACAAGGCGACGGATTCCGCCCCGAAGCTTGAGACAAGCGCCAGATTGGGCACGTTGTCGATCGCGGCACGCAGCACGTCGGTGGCGCTGTGATGGCGCAGGCCATCGTTCAGCTTTTCCACCTGACGGGTCAGCGCTGCGACGCGGTCCGGCCCTTCGGGGAGGATTTTTTCCCCATTTGGAAGTGTCAATTGATCACGCGGCATTGGCTTGTGCTTCCGGGTAGAGGACGGCCTTGAACGGGGCAAGACCGAGGCGACGATAGGTTTGCAAGAAGGTCTCGCCCGCGTCGCTACGCAGGTCGAGGTAACCTTTTACCAACCGTTCAATCGCCGGAATAATGTCGTCGGCGGAAAAGCCCGGACCGGCGCGCTCTCCGATGGCGGCGTTTTCGGTGCCGTCACCGCCCAGAGTGATCTGGTAGTTTTCGACACCGGCGCGGTCGAGCCCGAGAATCCCGATGTGGCCCACGTGGTGGTGGCCGCAGGCATTGATGCAGCCCGAGATCTTGATCTTGAGCGGACCGACATCGTGTTCCAGCTTCAGCTCGTCAAAGCGGGTCGCGATTTCCTGGGCAATCGGGATCGAGCGGGCTGTCGCTAGCGCGCAGTAGTCCATGCCGGGGCAGGCGATGATATCGCTGATCAGGCCGATATTGGCCGTGGCAAGGCCGACCTCTTTCAACGCCGCGTGCAAGGCGGGCAGGTCGCCGCGGTGCACATGGGGCAGGATCACGTTCTGCTCGTGGCTGATGCGCAGTTCGTCATGGCCGTATTCGGCCGCCAGCTCGGCCATACGGTGCATCTGCTCGGCGGTGGCGTCGCCCGGGGTCTTGCCATGGGCCTTGAGGCTGATCGACACGATCGCGTAGGACGGATCGCGGTGGTCGGTCAGGTTGGTGTCGGCCCAGCTTTTGAACACGGGATCGCTGTCATAGGACGCAGTATAGGCGTCCGTCGGGGCGGTCTTGAACGTCGGGCTGGCGAAATCCGCCTCGATCCGCGACAGCATCTGCTGGTCGACGCCGGTGAACTGCGGACGGATCAACGCATAGCGGGCGTCCACCCGTGCGCGGATGTCGTCGATGCCGTTCTCATGCACGGTGATCTTGATTCGCGCTTTGTACTTATTATCGCGCCGGCCCAACAGGTTATAGACCGAGACAATGGCCTCGAGCGTGGGCAGCAGATCTTCGGAACTGACGAAGTCGTAAAGCACCTTGCCGATCATCGGGGTCCGGCCAAGGCCGCCGCCGACGATGACTTGATAGCCGATCTCGCCGTCTTTCTCGACGATTTGCAGGCCGATATCATGGGCCTTGATCACCGCACGGTCATGGGGCGCGCCAGAGACAGCGACCTTGAACTTGCGTGGCAGGAACTGGAATTCGGGGTGGTCGGTGGACCACTGGCGGATCAGTTCGGCCACAGGGCGCGGATCGGCGATTTCATCCGCGGCGGCACCGGCGAAATGGTCGGCGGTCACGTTGCGGATGGTGTTGCCGCTGGTCTGGATGGCGTGCATGTTCACTTCGGCCAGCGCGTCCAGCATATCGGGGACATCACGCAGCTGGGGCCAGTTGTACTGGATGTTCTGGCGCGTGGTAAAATGGCCGTAGCCCTTATCCCATTTGGCAGCGATATCGGCCAGCTTGTGCATCTGGCGGCTGCTGAGCGTGCCATAGGGGATCGCGACCCGCAGCATATAGGCATGCAGCTGCAGATAGAGCCCGTTCATCAGGCGCAGAGGCTTGAATTCATCCTCGGTCAGGGAGCCATCGATGCGGCGTTCGACCTGTGCGCGGAACTGTGCGTTGCGTTCGGCGATGAAGGCATCGTCAAATTCGGTGTAGCTGTACATTATTGAACCTCCTGCTTGCCGTGGGTGTAGTTGCTTGGACCCTTGGCGCGGAATGCTTCGCGGAAATGCGATGGCTTGGGTGTGTCTGTGCTGGTGTCGACATCGGCCAGATAGGCCCCGACGGTCAGGTCAGCTTGCTGGATCGCATCGATCAGACGCACATCGGCGACGGCCTCGTCGGTCAGGACTTCGGCCTCCTCGAGTTTGCGGGTCCAGCCGGTGGCGGTCTGGTAGATCACGTCGCCTTCCAGCAAGGCATTGGCGGTGACGACTTTGGGGGTGAAGGGCTTGGCCATTATGCCATCTCCTCTTGAAACAATTCGGTGGTGGCGCGGGCGGCGGCACGGGGTGCCAGCCCATAGAAAGTCAGGGCGGGGCCGGTCAGATTGGCCGCGTTCAGGTCGGTGGGTAGACGGTCCAGCGTGGTCTCAACAATCCGCTGATCCGCGCGCGAGGCGTTTTCGACCAGCGTGACAGGCGTGCTGCGATCGGCCCCGTGCATCAGCAGGCGGCCTTGGATGAACCGCGCGGATTTCTTGCCCATATAGATCGCGGCGACCTCGCCCGGGCGGGCCAAAGCGGCCCAATCATGATCGGCGAACCCTTTCATGTCATGGCCGGTCAGGAACCGGACAGAGGCGTTGCGCCCGCGTTTCGTCAGGCTTTGCCCGATGGTCGCGACGGCGGCAGAGGCGGAGGTGATCCCCGGCACGATGTGCCAGCCGATGCCATGGGCATCCACGGCGTCGATCTCTTCGTCAAGGCGGCCAAAGATGGTGGCGTCGCCGGATTTCAGACGGACCACCTGGGCCCCCGCTTGTGCGTGTTCGACCAGCAGATCGTTGATGGTTTCCTGCGCGGTGGAGGGGCCGAAGCCTTCCTTGCCCACGTCGATCATCAGCGCCTCGCGGCGGGCGAGTTCGAGGATTTCGGGGCTGATCAGCCGGTCGTAAATCACCACATCGGCCTCGTCCAATGCGCGGCGCGCCTTGAGGGTCAGCAGTTCGGGGTCACCGGGGCCGCCGCCGACAAAAGCGATGTGACCGGCGCGTGCGGCGCGGGACTGGTGGTCGAACAGCAGCGTGTTCAGCGCGTTTTCGACGGCGGCCTTGCCATCCGCTACGGCGCGGGGGCCGGCGGCAAAGTAATAGTCACGCCAGAAGTCGCGGCGCGGGCGGCCAAAGGGCAGGGCGTCGGCCATCTTGCGGAAACCCTTACCGATCCGCGCCAGCGTTCCCAGCGTTGTGGGCAGGCGTTCTTCCAGATCGGCCTTGATCGCACGGGCCAGCACGGGGGCCGCGCCTTCGGTGCCGATGGCGATGGTCACGGGGTCACGGTCGACGATGGCGGGGGTGATAAAGGCGCTGTCGTGCAGATTGTCGACGATATTGACCAAGGCCCCTTCGGCACGCGCAATCGCGGCGGTGCGGGCGTCTTCGGTTTCGTCTTCATCGGCAGCGTAGAAGAGTTTCGCACACAGCACATCGCCGTGCCGCAGGGCGCGGGTGTGCAGCGTCAGACGACCCGCATCGGCCCATGCCGCGATCTCGGGCGCGGGGGTCGAGGCGAAGACGCTGATCTTGGCTTCGGTCTTGAGCAGCAGGCGCAGCTTGGCCAAAGCCGCTTCGCCACCGCCTGACAAGACGATGCGCTGGCCCTTGGTGGACAGGTAGATTGGGAAATGATCCATGTGGTTCGGTCCTTGCGCTTAGCTTGAGCTCTATATAGGAAATAATTCCAATAAGGCGCTAGGTGTCTGGGGATATAAGGACGCACGTTCCATTCAGCCGCGCAAACAGAACAACAGACCACAGAGTGAAGGAAAAGCAGAATGGACGTTCGGATCGATGACGTGGACCGGAAAATTCTAGCGCAGTTACAACGTGATGCCAGCCAGTCATTGGACGATATCGCGCGCGAGGTCGGCAGTTCCAAGACCCCTGTGTGGAACCGGATTCGTAAACTTCGCGAGGCAGGGGTGATCGGGCAGCATACGGTTGTGCTGGATGCAGAGGCGCTTGGCTTCGAGGCGTGTTTCTTCGTGTTGATCCGTACGTCGTCCCACGAGGCCGACTGGCAGGCGGCGTTCCTCAAGGCGCTGAAAAACCGTCCCGAAGTGCAAGAGGCGCATCGGCTGGCGGGGGACATCGACTATATCCTGAAGGTCCGCGTCAAGAACGCCCGCGCCTATGATGCCTTTTATCAGGCGCTGATTTCTGAGGTCCGCGTGCACAACGTCACAGCGCTGCTGTCGATGGAAGAGATCAAATCTACCACGATGCTGCCGCTGTAACGCCGTGTTGCGGGGAGGCGCGACTTAGATCGTCACCATCAACCGTTCCAGCTTGTGGAAATGGTAGGTATTGGCAAAGCGCGGTGCTTCGGCCAATTGCAGGTTCGGCGCATGGTCAAAAAGCGCACGCAACGCGATCTGCATTTCCAGCCGGGCCAGCGGCGCGCCGACGCAGAAATGCAAACCACCGCCAAAGGCCGCGTGGGCCTTGGCCGGACGGGTCGGGTCGAACACATCGGGCTGGTCGTAAAGCGCGGGATCGCGGCCCGCGGCCCCCAGCACCAGTGCAATTTTGCGGCCCTTTTCCAGCATGACATCGCCCAGTTCGATATCCTCGTAGGCGAAACGTTCAAAGACATGCAGGGGCGGGTCGTAGCGCAGGATCTCTTCAACGGTGGCGTTGATCGCATCGGGGGCGAGGGCGCTGGCGGGCGTGTTATTTTCGAGCAAGCAGGCGATCCCGTTGCCAAGCGCGTGTACCGTCGCCTCGTGCCCTGCGTTCAGCAGCAGGATACACGTGCCGATCAGCGCATCCGTGCTCAGTTTTTCGCCGTCTTCTTCGGCGGCGATCAACTGGGTGATCAGGTCGTCACGCGGGTCTTGGCGACGCTCATTGACATAGCGGCGCAGGAAGGCGGTGAAATCGGCGGCGGCGGTATTGGCGGCCTCTTCGGTCGCGCGGGTCCGGCCGATCTGGTAGACGGCGACCATATCATTGGACCAGCGCAGCAGGTCGGGCCACATATCCTCGGGGACGCCAAGCAGCCGCGCGATGATGCGCACGGGCAGCTGGGTGCAAAAAGCGGGGATCAGGTCAAAGGCCTCGCCCTTGGGCAGGTCGGCCAGCAGGGCTTGGGCGATCTCTTCGATCTCGGGGGCGAGACCGGCAATCCGGCGCGAGGTAAAGGCACGCAGCACCAACCCGCGCAGACGGGTGTGGGTTGGCGGCTCTAGCTCGAGCATCGATTGGTCTTCCACCGCATAGAAGTCGCGCATGTGATCGGGGGTGGGCTTGCGCTGGTCGGCAGGGGTCTCGCGGCCCAAACGGCGGTCACGCAGCAAGGCCTGCACCGTCGCCGCATCAAAAGCGGCCATCATCCCGTAGTCTTGCCAGAACAGCACGGGGCCCTGCGCACGTGCGCGCGTGTAGGCAGCATAGGGGTTTTGGACGAAGTCGGGATCAAGCGGGGAAAGGTTCAGTGTTTTCATGGGGCCTAGCAATAGCTGCGGCTCTGGTCTTTGCAAGCGGGTCTGTGCCAAATAACGCCATGACCTCCGGAATGCGCCGCCGCGTCGCGACCTTTGTGCTGTTTCTGATCACCGTGTCGGTCCTCTCCGGCGGGGTCTGGCGCTATGCCTACTTGCAAGGGCTGGATCAGCTTCGCGCGCGGGGGCAGGCGGATCTGTCGCTGGTCAGCGACCGTCTGGTCGGGCAGTTGCAGCGATACCGTGATCTGGCGGTGTTTCTGGCGGATCACCCGCAGGTGGCACAGGTGCTGGACCGGCGTCCGGCGGTCGAGGCACAGGCGTTTTTGCAAGAGGTCGCGGATAAGACCACGGCGCTGGATGTGCAGGTGCTTGACCGATCCGGCGATGTGATCGTCGCGGCACTTGGCGCGGAAGCGGTGCGGGTGCCACGGGCGGATCAACGCTTTGTCCAGCGGGCCTTGCGCGGTGCGCTTGGCTGGGGGCACGGCCCCGCCGCGCCCTTGACCGACCGCGCCTATTTCCACGCCGCCCCTGTATTCGCGCCCGACGGGCAGGTGCGCGGCGCCGTTGTGGTGTCGACTGATCTGAACGGCATCGATTATGACTGGCGCGGCAGCAATCCGGCGGCGTTCTTCACCGACACCGACGGGGTCGTCCAGATCGCAAACCGGTCAGAGCTGCTGTTCTGGGCGCGTCCCCGTGCGGCGCAGGGGCTGGTGCCGCCGGATGGTGCGGCGTTGGATTTCGCGGTGTCTGACGTGCGCGGCCACGAGATCTGGCATATGGGCTGGGGGCCGTATCTGCCCGACGCCGCCTTGCATCTGACCCGCGCCTTGCCGGTGGTGGGGATGACGGGCGAGGTGCTGCTGGATATCGAGGGCGCGCAACGTTTGGCACGGGCACAGGCGGCGGCGGTGGCAGCGCTTTGCCTTGCCTTTGGCGCGCTGCTGTTTCTCGCGACCGAGCGCCGCCGCGCCCTGTCAGAGGCGAATGCGGCGCTTGAGCGGCAGGTCGCCAAACGCACCGCCGCCCTGAACGCCAGCAACACCGAATTGCGCCGCGAAGCGACCGAGCGGGAAGAGGCGCAGGCCGCCCTGCGCCGCGCGCAGGCGGATCTGGTGCAGGCGGGCAAGCTGTCGGCGCTTGGCCAGATGTCGGCGGGCATCAGCCACGAGCTGAACCAGCCGCTGATGGCGATCCGGTCCTTTGCGGAAAACGCGGTGCAGTTCCTTGAGCGTGACCGCCCCGACAGGACGGCTGAAAACCTGACCCGCATCTCGCAGATGGCCGACCGGATGGCGCGGATCATCCAGAACCTGCGGGCCTTTGCGCGGCAAGAAAGCGTGCCGCAGACCCGCGTCGATGTGACCCGCGTGGTCGCCAGCGCGGTGGAGCTGACCCAAAGCTATCTGCGCGACGCAGGCGTGACCCTTGACTACCAGCCCGCCAATGCCCCCGTCTGGGTGCGCGGGGGCGAGGTGCGCTTGGGGCAGGTCTTTGTAAACCTCATCACCAACGCCGTCGATGCCATGAGCAGCAGCGACACCAAACGTCTGAGCATCACAATCGATCCCGCCGACCCCGTGCGGGTGCAGTTCCGCGACACGGGTCCGGGGATCGAGATGCCGGACAAGGTGTTCGACCCGTTCTACACGACTAAATCCGTAGGCGGCGGTGCCGAGGGTGCGATGGGGGGCATGGGGCTGGGGCTGTCGATCAGCTATGGGATTGTGCAAAGCTTTGGCGGGAGGATCCGTGGCACCAACCTTGACGCGGGCGGTGCGATGTTCTCTGTCACGCTGGAACGCGCCGATACGGGCGAGGAGGGGCAGGCATGAGCAGAACCGTTCTTTTGGTCGATGACGATGCCTCTGTCCGCGAGGCGCTGGCTCAGACGCTGGAGCTTGCCGATATTGATGTTGTCGCCGCGGGGTCGTTCGTGGCTGCCAAGGATAGGATTACCGAACGGTTCGATGGCATCATCCTGTCGGACATGCGCATGCCCGGGCGCGACGGGTTTCACCTGCTGGCCTATGCCCATGAGCAGGACCCCGATCTGCCGGTGATCCTGCTGACAGGCGAAGGCGACATCCCCATGGCCGTGCGCGCGATGGAGGCTGGGGCCTTTGATTTCCTTGAAAAACCCTGCGCCCCCGCCGCGCTGGTCACTGTGATCGAACGCGCACTGAAAACCCGCGCGCTGGTGTTGGAAAACCGTCGGCTGCTGCATATCGTGGAAACTGGCGATCCGGCGGCGCGGATGATTTTCGGGTCGTCGGATCTGTCAGAACGGCTGCGCGACAAGGTGCGGCGCGTGGCGCAGGCCAATGCCGAGGTGCTGGTCACCGGCCCGTCGGGGTCTGGTATTTCGAAAGTGGCAGAGGTGATCCACCTATCCTCGCGCCGCTCCAAAGGGCCCTTCGTCAAACGTGCTGCCGCGGGGCTTAGTCCCGATGATGTGACCGATGCGCTGCACGCCGCCTCGGGCGGGTGCCTGTTTCTGGACGAGGTCGCGCAGCTTCCCGCGCAGACCCAGCTGAGCCTGATCGAAGCGCTTGAGCAGGTGCCGGATGTGCGTCTCATTGCGGGCAGTGCGCGGGAGCTACAGTCTTTGGTGGCCGAAGGGCAGTTCCACGCGGATCTCTATTACCGGCTCGAGGTCATGACCGTGCGCATCCCGTCGCTGGCCGAACGCCCCGAGGATATCGCCACGATGTTCCGCCGCTACGTCGATCAGGCGGCAGAGCAGTCGGGCGTGCAGCCCCCCGAAGTGACGCCGCAAATGATCGCGGGGCTGATGGCGCGGGACTGGCCCGGCAACGCGCGCGCGCTGATGTCAGAGGCGATGCGCTTTGTCATGGGGGTCTCGGACGAGGTGACGCCGGATGCGAACCTCGGGCTGGCGGACCAGATGGCACAGGTGGAACAATCCCTGCTGCGCGCGGCCTTGCGCCGTGCCGAGGGGCAGGCGAGTGCGGCGGCGCAGGCGCTGAAACTGCCGCGCAAGACCTTTTATGACAAGCTGGCCCGCTACGGGATTCGGCCCGAGGACTTTCGCAGCTAGCCTGTGCGGATTTTCGCACAACTGCGCTGCACGCTGTGCGGTTATCCGCACAGGCAGCATGCAGCGCGTTGGTATATAACCTTAACTAAATGCACCAACGCTTTGATAAGTAATATGTTTAACGCGATCTTGATCTTTCAACCTCTCTTCCTTGTGAGGACGGCGAAATAACGCTCTAGTAACGCCACCGCATTTGGAACGACCGGATGCCGAGACTTGAAAAACAGTTCTCTGGGAGGAGACATCACATGAAATTCCTGACAACCACTCTGGTGGCTATGACCCTTTCCGTAAGCGCCGGTGCTGTTGCCGCGGCGTGCGACGATGGCGAAGTCGTCATCAAGCTGAGCCACGTGACCAACACAGACCGTCACCCCAAAGGCATCGCCGCTTCCTTGCTGGAACAGCGCGTCAATGACGAGATGAACGGCAAAGCCTGCATGGAAGTGTTCCCGAACTCCACGCTGTACAACGATGACCAGGTTCTTGAGGCGCTGCTGCAAGGCGACGTTCAGATGGCCGCGCCGTCGCTGTCGAAGTTCGAGCAGTTCACCAAGCAATTCCGCATTTTCGATCTGCCCTTCATGTTCAAGGACATCAACGCTGTAGACGAGTTCCAGAACTCCGAAACCGGTGTTGCGATGAAAGAATCCATGACGCGCCGTGGCCTGCTGGGTCTGGCGTTCTGGCACAATGGCATGAAGCAGATGTCGGCGAACAAGCCGCTGAACGTGCCGTCGGATGCCAATGGTCTGAAATTCCGCGTCCAGAACTCTGACGTGCTGAAGGCCCAGATGGCGGCAATGGGCGCATCGCCCCAGCCGATGGCCTTCTCGGAAGTTTACGGCGCGCTGCAAACCGGCGTTGTCGACGGTCAGGAAAACACCTGGTCCAACATCTATGGCCAGAAGTTCTTTGAGGTGCAGGACGGGACAACCGAAACCAACCACGGTGTTCTGGACTACATGCTCGTGACCTCCACCGACTGGTGGGACAGCCTGGACGCCGATGTGCGTGACCAACTGGCGACCATCGTTCAGGAAGTGACCGACACCCGCAACGCGGAATCGTCCAAAGTGAACGCCGAAGCCAAACAGGCGATCATCGATGCCGGTGGTGTGGTCCGTGAACTGGACGACGCGCAGCGCGAAGCCTGGGTCACCGCGATGAAGCCCGTCTGGGAAGAGTTCACCGCAGACGTTGGTCAGGAAAACATCGACGAAGCCCAAGCGATCAACGCCAAGCACTAAACCCTGTTCTGCCCCGTCTGGCGACGGACGGGGCATATCACTTGCGTTAGGCCCCGACATGCCCCGCGGCGTGCGGGCCTGATCCACTCTCCTCTCACAGCGGAGCATTCCCATGTCACATGGTGTTCAATCTCATTCTGCGCTCGGGCGCATTGTCAACGAGCTTGAGGAAACGGCGATTGCCATCATCCTTGGTCTGATGACGCTTATCACCTTTATCAACGTCGTCCTGCGCTATGGTTTCAACACCGGCATTATCTGGGGGCTTGAAGCGGTGACCTTCCTCTTCGCCTGGCTGGTGCTGTTTGGCATGAGCTATGCGGTCAAGGTCACGGCGCATCTGGGGGTGGACGCGGTCGTGAACCTGTTTTCGCTGCCCAAACGCCGTGTGCTCGCGCTGGTTGCGGCAGCGATCTGCGTGGTCTACGGGGCCTTGCTGATGAAAGGCGCGTGGGATTACTGGGCCCCCTTCGCGGGGCTGGACGCCACCACGGGCCGCTGGTTCCCCACAGGCTTTGCAGATAGCCGCGATCAGGCGTGGTATGAAACCGTCGATATCCCCATGCCGGATTGGCTGCGCTTTATCGAGCCGATCATGAACGAGGGCGAAACCTACGGCAAACTGCCACGGTTCATCCCCTATTTCATGCTGCCCTTCGGCATGGCGCTGCTGTTGTTCCGTTTCATCCAAGCCGGTGTGCGTGTCTTTACCGGACAGGCCACAGCGCTGATCGTCAGTCACGAGGCCGAAGATGATATCGAAGCCGTCAAACACATGAACGCGGAGTCCTGAGCGCATGGAAGTCCTTATCCTATTTACCATGATCGTCGGGCTGATGTTGCTGGGCGTTCCGATTGCCGTCAGCCTTGGCTTCTCGTCGATCGTCTTTCTGCTGGTGCTGTCCGACAGCTCGCTTGCGTCCATCGCGCAGACCTTCCTTCAGGCGATGGCGGGGCACTATACGCTGTTGGCGATCCCGTTCTTCGTGCTGGCGTCGTCCTTCATGTCGACGGGCGGTGTGGCCAAGCGGATCATCCGTTTCTCTATCGCGCTGGTCGGACATTTTCCGGGTGGTCTGGCGATTGCGGGTGTCTTTGCCTGTATGCTGTTCGCCGCCCTATCGGGATCATCGCCTGCGACAGTGGTTGCCATCGGGTCCATCGTGATCGCGGGGATGCGGGAAACGGGCTACACCAAGGAATTCGCCGCCGGTGTCATCGCCAACGCGGGCACCCTCGGCATCCTGATCCCGCCGTCCATCGTGATGGTTGTCTATGCCTCTGCCACGGATGTCTCTGTGGGCCGGATGTTCCTTGCGGGCGTTATCCCCGGTCTGATGGCGGGCACCATGCTGATGCTGACCATCTATATCATGGCGCGGGTCAAGAAGCTGCCACAGGGCGAATGGCGCGGCTGGGGCGAGGTCTTTGCTTCGGGGCGTGAAGCGGGCTGGGGGCTGATGCTGATCGTGATCATCCTTGGCGGTATCTATGGCGGTATCTTTACCCCGACCGAAGCCGCTGCGGTGGCCGCTGTCTATGCCTTCTTCATTGCGGCCTTTGTCTATCGCGATATGGGCCCGCTGCACGTCGAAGGCGAGGGGCGCAACCTGTCGCTGATGCGCAAGCCCTTGGCGCTGGTCACTGTCTTCTTCCACCGAGATACCCGCGATACGCTGTTCGAGGCCGGCAAGCTGACCGTCACCTTGATGTTCATCATCGCCAACGCGCTGATCCTCAAGCACGTGCTGACCGACGAGCAGATCCCGCAGCAGATCTCTGCCGCGATGCTGAGCGCCGGCTTCGGGCCGATCATGTTCCTGGTCATCGTCAACGTGATCTTGCTGATTGGCGGGCAGTTCATGGAGCCGTCGGGCCTGTTGATCATCGTCGCCCCGTTGGTCTTCCCCATCGCGATTGAACTTGGCATCGACCCGATCCACCTGGGGATCATCATGGTGGTGAATATGGAAATCGGGATGATCACCCCGCCAGTGGGTCTGAACCTCTTTGTGACCTCGGGCGTGGCGAATATGCCGATGATGAATGTGGTCAAGGCCGCGCTGCCCTTCACCGTGGTGCTGTTCATCTTCCTGCTGATGGTGACTTATATCCCGGTCATTTCGACCTGGCTGCCGACCCTGATGATGGGGCCGGAGATCATCACCCGCTAGGGCGAGACATTACGAGAGAAACGAAAAAGGCGGCGCACCCGATCGGATGCGCCGCCTTTTGTGTATGTCATGCCATGAGTTTATTTAGCAAAATGAAGATCAGGTGGCAGCGAGCGCCTGAAAGATCGGGACGAAATCAGCGGCCCTAAGGCTCGCCCCGCCGATCAGGGCACCGTCCACGTTATCGACTTTGAAGATCTCTGCCGCGTTGTCCGGTTTGACCGAGCCGCCATACAGCAGCCGCAGCGCATCGCTGACATCCGTGCCAAAGCGTTCGGCCAGTGTTGCGCGGATGAAGTCATGCACCTCGACGATCTGGTCAAGCGTCGGGATTTTACCGGTGCCAATCGCCCAGATGGGTTCATACGCGACGACGGTATTCTCGCCGGTGCAGCCGTCGGGCAGGGAGCCTGCAAGCTGTTCGGCGATGACATCCAGGGTGGTGCCCGCGCTGCGATCCGCCTCGCTTTCGCCGATGCAGATGATGGCGGTCAGCCCCGCGTCCCAAGCGGCGCGCGCCTTGGCCGAGACATCGGCATCCGTTTCGCCATAGGCATCGCGGCGCTCGGAATGGCCGATGATCACATAGGTCGCGCCGACCTCCTTGATCATCGAGGCCGAGATGTCGCCAGTGAAGGCACCTTTCGGCTCTGCGTGGCAATCCTGCGCGCCGATGCCAACGGGGGTGCCTTGGGCTTTCGTGACCGCTGGCAGAAGGTAGGGGGCGGGCGGGCAGATCACCGCCTCTGCACGGGTGCTGTCCATTGCAGCGGCCACATCGGCCAACATGTCCAGACCGGCCAGCGTGCCGTTCATCTTCCAGTTTCCAGCGGCAAGCTTGCGGCGCATATGCATATCCTTCATGTGGTTTTTCAAAGGGATACCAGCGCCACCCCGACAGGGCAACGGCAAGCTGCGGTCACGCCCCGCCAGCGCGGCGCGATACCGTTAGCCGAATTTGATGGATTCGCCGCAGCCGCAGGCTTCGGTCACATTGGGATTGCGGAACTTGAAGCCGGATTCCAGCAGCGAGGTTTCATAATCGATCTCGGTGCCGAAAAGGAACATCTGCGCCATTGGCGCGATCATCACGCGCGCGCCGTCCTGTTCGACGACCTCGTCATTGGCGTCGGCCTCGTTCACATACTCCATCGTATATTCCATGCCGGCGCACCCACCCTTCTTGATGCCGATGCGCAGACCGGCATGGCCGGCGGACGTCATCAGCTTGGTGATCTGATTGGCAGCTTTGGGGGTGATGGTGACGGCTTGCTTGCCTGGGATTGCGAACATGCTGAATACTCCTGTTACCGACAAGATAAGGGCTTTGGCGGGGTTTCTCAAGCGGGGGGATGCACAATAGCGAAAGGCCGCCCCCGAAGGGACGGCCCATGTCGTCACGCGCGATTGCGCCGGATCAAACCCCGTAGGTTACAGACCCATGCAGTTGGCATAGTAGGTGACGGTCGCGGGCCAGTCAGAGAAGACCCCCTTGACGCCAGCGTCCTGTGCCAGCACGTCCAGCGCGACCAGATAGTCGCTGTCGTCGGTGATGATGTCGCCAACGGATTGGAAATACCAGCCACCGCCCGTGGACAGCGGACCGGAGCGTTCGAGCGTCCAGGCGATCAGGTTCAAACCGGCTTCGCTGGCTTTCTTGGCATAGTCAGAGGCGGCCAGAGCGCCGTCTTTGTTGGTCAGCAGCATGTTCAGCGACGGGGCCAGATATTGCACGCCTTGCTCTTTCAGCTGGGCAAAATCCTGTGTCCAGGTGCTGGGGTCCTGTTCGTCGAAACCTTCGCTCCATTCCACGAGATAGACGGCCTGTTTGCCGAACTCGGGCTCTGCCTTGATCCAGTACAGCACGTCATCCAGGTTGAACGACTGCGCCCAAACGTCCGAGGCAGGGATGCCCGCGGCTTTGTATTCGTCGATCATCTTCTGCGCATAGTCTTCCTGGCTGAAGCCGTCATGGGGCATCTCGACCGAAGGGGACTTGAGCTCGGGGGTGAATTTCGCGCCGAGGGATTTGAACAGCTCGATCGATTCCGCGTGGGTCATCAGATCGGCACCGTCGCTGTACAGCTGGGTGCGGAAGCTAGCCACGCCGCCCTGATAGTCTTCGGCGGTGGTGGCGGTGGCGTCGGCGCTGTCCATCTTGGGCGTCAGGGTGCGGAACTCTGCCAAGGTGATGTCCGAGGTGCGGCATTCCGCGCTGGCACCTTCTTCGCCCGCAGCCGCGGTGAAGCCGGTGGTGCATTTCTCGGCCAGATCGGAGACGAGGATATTGGTGGTGGTGTGCAGATCGTTTTGCGCATGACGGCAGACCAGTTCGTGATCCGCGGTAAAGGTCACGTCGCATTCCAGAATGCCTGCACCCTGACGGGCGGCGGCAACGTTTGACTGAACGGTATGCTCAGGGAACATCAGCGGCGCGCCGCGGTGCCCGATGGAGAAATCGGATTTGGACGCGGTCTGGCCCATGCAGGACGCCAGCTTGTCCTTGAGGTCGCCATCGGGAAGCTTGTCCACCAGATAGGCAGGACGGGCACCGTATTCGACAGGGACGGGGGTGCTGTGGGCGTCGGCCAGCAGCGCGGTGGGGGCCAAAGCCAAAGCTGTAAGGGCAGTAGTTAGTCGCATGATCGCTCCAAATAAAATCATCTGGCAGCGGTGTGGCTACCCTATGTTACAATGATGCGACCATTGCGTGAAACTCATGTAAAATCAACCGGGACGTGAAATGCGCCCCGGTTTCAGCCTATCGGCTTACATGAAGCCCAGTTCAAGACGGGCTTCGTCAGACATCATATCCATGCCCCATGGTGGCTCCCAGACCAGTTCCACATCAACGGTTTTCACGCCGGGCAGGGGTTCGACCGCATCGGCGACCCAGCCGGGCATCTCGCCTGCGACGGGGCAGCCGGGCGCGGTGAGGGACATCTTGATGTTGACCTCGTTTTCCGCGTTGATGTCGATCGTGTAGATTAACCCCAGCTCATAGATATTCACTGGAATCTCAGGGTCATAGACGGTGCGGCAGGCTTCGGTGATCTGCTCGTACAGCGGATGATCCGTTGACGAGGGCGCAATCAGAGGGGTGCCTTCAAGAGGTTGTGTGCTGTCGGTCATCAGGGCCTCGCTCCTTTTTCTTATCGTTTATATAGGGATTGCAGCGGGCACCGTCCAGAGGGCGGACCCGCGATCCAGTGCGGAAGCTACGCTTTGCGCTTGCGCACCGGCTGCGGCTTTACCCGCGCTTCGATCATATCATAGACCATGCCGACGATATCCTTGCCGGTGGCTTTCTCGATCCCTTCGAACCCGGGAGAGCTGTTGACCTCAAGCACCTTTGGCCCGCTGTCCGACCGCAGCAGATCCACACCGGCAGTGCCCAAACCAAAGGCCCGTGCCGCACGCAGGGCGGTGTCGCGTTCAACCTTGGTGATGCGCACGACCTGAGCGGTGCCGCCGCGGTGCAGGTTGGAGCGGAAATCGCCATCCGCGCCGGTGCGCTTCATCGCGGCCACGACCTTGCCATCCACCACAAGACAGCGCAGATCCTCGCCCGCGGCTTCCTTGACGAAATCCTGCACAAGAAAGTTTGCTTTGAGCCCGCGGAAGGCATCAATCACGGATTCCGCGGCCTTCTTGGTCTCGGCCAACACCACACCTTTGCCTTGGGTGGATTCCAGCAGTTTCACGATCAGCGGCGCGGTGCCTACCAGCGCCATGAGGTTCGACGTGTCCTTGGGCGAGGCAGCAAAAGCGGTGGTCGGCATGCCGATTTTTTTCGACGCCAAGACCTGATGCGCATGCAGCTTGTCGCGGCTCGACAGGATACCGGCAGAGCCGTTGACGCAGTAGGTCCCGATGGTTTCGAACTGCCGGATCACCGCGCAGCCATAGGGCGTGACCGAGGCGCCGATCCGCGGGATCACCGCGTCATAGCGCGGCAGACGTTTGCCATCGTAATGCACTTCGGGGGCCATGGCGTTGATCGCCATATAGCAGCGGGTGGTGTCGATCACTTCGACAGTATGGCCACGGGCCTCGCCGACTTCGACCAGACGCGAGGTGGAATAGTTGCTGGCTTCACGGCTCAGCACGGCGACCCGCAACGCGCGTTTGGGCGCGCGGTGGCGCACAGCGGCGGTATGGTAGACGTCATAGCTCAGATCCGGTTGCAACCGTTTCTCGGTGGGCGAGATGGTGATGTGATCTGTCAGCGCCTGACGGCCCAGCAACATGCGGCTGGTCATGCCCGCACGGTTGGTCAGGGTCACGTCAATGGGCCAGCTTTGGCCTGCGACATCCATCTTGGTCGAGATGACATAGCGCAGCTCTGCCTCGCCATTCGACGAGGTGACCTCGCGCCGGTCAATGATGGGCGCGGAGCAGGTGATGGTGATGTCTTCGTTGCCGGCCACAGGATGCACGTTGAACCGGACCTTGGGCTTGGACGCGGGGCCAAAGACTTCGATGTCATGGGCATGCAGCGCTGATGTGCGCGCGCCGGTGTCGATCTTTGCCTTGATCGCGGGAAGCCCCAATTCGGGAAGGGCGACCCATTCTTCCCAGCCAAACGTCAATTCTTGCATGTCACGCACTCCGGCACAGCTAAATCTCCCGCCGCCTAGCAGGTCGCCCGCGTCTACTCAAGCCACGACACGGGCTTCCAAATGGCATAAATCCCGGGGTCCGGGGCAGCGCCCCGGCGGTTCCGGCTGGACATAGCGCAGATTTACGGTGCTTCCATGACAGCCTTGTGGAACGCGCGGCTAAACTGCGCGATTGCGCCTATGCGGGGGACATCTTATAGCCGCAGTCATGAAAAAATTCTCGTTCGATCTTCAGGCCCGCGATGGTGCGGCGCGTACCGGTGTTATCTCTACCCCGCGGGGCGATATTCGCACGCCGGCCTTCATGCCTGTGGGCACGGCTGCCACGGTCAAGGCGATGATGCCCGAAAGCGTCGCCGCAACCGGTGCGGACATCCTGCTGGGCAATACCTATCATCTGATGCTGCGCCCCACTGCCGAACGGATCGACCGTTTGGGCGGGCTGCACAAGTTCATGAACTGGGACAAGCCGATCCTCACCGATTCCGGCGGGTTTCAGGTGATGAGCCTGTCAGGGCTGCGCAAGCTGACGGAAAAGGGCGTGACCTTCAAAAGCCATGTGGACGGGTCGAAACACGAACTGACCCCCGAACGGTCGATGGAGATTCAAAAGCTGCTCGGCTCCGATATCGTCATGTGCTTTGACGAATGTCCCGCGCTGCCTGCGGATCGCGCGCGGATCGCGGAGTCGATGCGGATGTCGATGCGGTGGGCCAAGCGCAGCCGCGAGGCTTTTGGCGACCGTCCGGGCCATGCGCTCTTTGGTATCCAGCAGGGCGGTCTGGAACGTGACTTCCGCGAGGAAAGTGCCAAGGCGCTGATCGACGTGGGCTTTGACGGCTACGCTGTGGGCGGCCTTGCCGTGGGTGAGGGGCAAGAGGCGATGTTCGGCTGTCTCGACTTCGCCACCGATATGCTGCCCGTGGATCGGCCGCGCTATCTGATGGGGGTGGGCAAGCCGGATGATATCGTCGGGGCCGTGGCCCGCGGGATTGATATGATGGACTGCGTATTGCCCTCACGCTCTGGCCGGACGGGGCAGGTGTTCACGCGTCACGGCGTTGTGAACATCAAGAACGCACGCCACGCCGATGACCCGCGTCCGCTGGACGAAGCCTGCACATGCCCGGCGTGTTCAAACTACAGCCGCGCCTATCTGCACCATGTGTTCCGTAGTCAGGAAATGATCTCGGGGATGCTGCTGACATGGCATAACCTGCATTATTTCCAGGAAATCATGGCGGGTATGCGCGACGCGATTGCGGCGGGGACATTTGACGCCTGGCAGGCTAATTTTCATAGCCAGCGTGCCCAAGGCGACATCGACCCGCTTTAGGAAAACTCTGCGGTGAATGGAATAAACCTTCCGCCCCGTCCTTGCGATGACGGGGCGGAAGGTTAGGTGCTGTAGACAAGAAACAACACCGCAAAGGAGTTTTCCATGACCGAGGCATTATTCACCCCCTTGAAGGTCGGTGGGATCGAGGCCGCGAACCGCATTGTGATGGCCCCGCTGACCCGCAGCCGCGCTGATGACGACAGTGGCGAAGTCGGCGATATGCACGTCGAATACTACGCACAGCGCGCCGGTGCCGGGATCATCATCACCGAAGCGTCCCAGATCAGCGCCGAAGGCAAAGGCTACATCAAGACCCCCGGCATCTACACCGAAGGGCAGGTTGCTGCCTGGAAAAAGGTGACGGACGCGGTGCACGCCAAGGGCGGCAAGATCGTGATCCAGCTGTGGCACGTGGGCCGGATCAGCCATGTGGACATCCAGCCTGACGGACAAAAGCCCGTCGCCCCCTCGGCCATCGCGGCAGAGGTGAAGACCTTTACCAAAGACGGTATGACCCCGACATCTGAACCGCGCGCCTTGGAGTTGGACGAGATGCCGCGCATTGTCGCCGATTATGTCCACGCAACCAAGATGGCGCGCAAGGCAGGCTTTGACGGGGTCGAGGTCCACGGGGCGAACGGCTATCTGCTGGACCAATTCCTCAAGACCTCAAGCAACAAACGCGATGACGCCTATGGCGGGTCGGTCGAGAACCGCGCGCGGCTGCTGTTCGAAGTGCTGGACGGTGTCGTAAACGCATGGGACGGCGATCACGTCGGCCTGCGCCTGTCGCCTTTCTCGCCTGCGAACGGCATCGCGGATGATAACCCGCAAGAGACGTTCACCTACGTCGTGGATGCGCTGAACAAATACAATCTGGCCTATCTGCACATGGTCGAAGGCTCGACCGGCCAGTCGCGCGATCTGGATAGCGGCGAAGACCTTGGCAAGCTGCGGTCGCTGTTCAACGGCGTCTACATGGCAAATAACCTTTATGACCGCGACATGGCGATCGATGCCGTGGCCAGCGGCAAGGCTGATCTGGTGGCCTTTGGCCGGCCCTATATCGCCAACCCCGATCTGGCAAAACGGCTGGAACTTAACGCACCGCTGAACGAGGGGGATACGAAAACCTTCTATGCCGGTGGCGAAGAGGGCTATACCGATTATCCCTTCCTCGAAGAGGTCGCGGCAGAGTAAGCTCGTTAAACGCGAAAAAGCACATTTCCGGCCCGTTTTTTGTCATTCGGGCCGGTTAACCATGGTTCTTGGCGGTTTTCGCGGATAATCATACGATCCGCGCTTGTCTGTCCGCCGGTGGCGGTTCATTCTAGGGCGACCCTTACGCCAGATGGCCCGCATACGAACGGATCACAGCATCATGGGGATTGAAACAGGCGGGTAGGGTCCCCAGATATCCTACTCAGAACAGGAGATGAACGAACGGTCGCCTAAGATAGGGGCCAGTGTCATCTTGCAGTATAAGGAAAAGAGCATGTTAGAGCCTCTGAACGCGTCCTACCCGGTATTGCCTTTGCGCGATATTGTGGTGTTCCCCCACATGATTGTACCGCTTTTCGTGGGCCGCGATAAATCTGTTCGCGCCCTTGAAGAAGTCATGGCCGATGACAAGCAGATACTGCTGTCGAGCCAGATTGACCCCGGCGTGGATGACCCCGATTCCGATGGTATTTTCAACACCGGCGTCCTGGCGAATGTGTTGCAACTGCTGAAGCTGCCCGACGGCACCGTGAAGGTGTTGGTCGAGGGGCAGGCGCGGGTGCGCATCACGGAATACCTTGAAAACGATAGCTTCTTTGAAGCCTCTGCCGAATATCTGACGGAAGAGCCCGGTGACGAGACCACAACTCAGGCGCTGCTGAAGTCCGTCGCCGAAGAATTTGAGCGTTATTCCAAGGTCAAGAAGAACGTTCCCGAAGAAGCGCTGTCGGCGGTGACCGAAGCGTCCGAGCCTGCACGTCTGGCCGATCTGGTCGCCGGGCATCTCGGCATCGAGGTCGAGCAGAAACAAGACCTGCTTGAAACCCTGTCCGTCTCCGAGCGGCTGGAGAAAGTATACGGGCTGATGCAGGGCGAAATGTCCGTTCTGCAGGTCGAGAAAAAGATCAAGACCCGCGTCAAATCCCAGATGGAGAAGACGCAGCGCGAGTACTATCTGAATGAGCAGATGAAGGCCATTCAGAACGAGCTTGGCGATGGTGAGGACGGCAAGAATGAAGTCGCCGAGCTTGAAGCCCGCATCGCGGACACCAAGCTGAGCAAAGAGGCCAAGGAAAAGGTCGACGCCGAGCTGAAGAAGCTCAAGAACATGTCGCCGATGTCTGCCGAGGCCACCGTGGTCCGCAACTACCTCGACTGGATCCTGTCGATCCCGTGGGGCGTGAAGTCGCGCACCAAAAAAGACCTCGCCAAGGCACAGCAGGTGCTGGATGATGATCACTATGGCCTTGAAAAGGTTAAAGAACGCATCGTCGAATATCTTGCCGTGCAACAACGCTCCAGCAAGCTGAAAGGCCCGATCATGTGCCTTGTCGGCCCTCCCGGTGTGGGTAAAACCTCGCTTGGGAAGTCTGTTGCCAAGGCGACGGGGCGCGAATTTATTCGCATCTCGCTGGGGGGCGTGCGTGACGAATCCGAGATCCGCGGTCACCGCCGGACCTACATCGGCTCCATGCCCGGCAAGATCATTCAGGCGCTGAAAAAGGCGAAAACCACGAACCCGCTTATCTTGCTCGACGAAATCGACAAGATGGGTCAGGATTTCCGTGGCGACCCTGCGTCGGCCATGCTCGAGGTGCTTGATCCGGAACAGAACGGCACATTCGTCGACCACTACTTGGAAGTGGAATACGATCTGTCGAATGTCATGTTCCTGACCACGTCGAACAGCTATAACATGCCCGGGCCTTTGCTTGACCGGATGGAGATTATCCCCCTGTCGGGCTATACCGAGGATGAGAAGCGCGAGATCGCGAAACAGCACCTTGTGGCCAAGCAGGTCAAGAACCACGGTCTGAAGGCAAAGGAATTTGCCATTGAAGACAGTGCGTTGACCAGCATGATCCGCTACTACACCCGCGAGGCCGGCGTGCGGAACCTTGAGCGCGAGATCGCCAAGGTTGCGCGGAAATCGCTGACCAAGATCGTCAAGAAGGAAGCCGACGAGATTACTGTAACGGGCGACAACATCGAGGATTTCCTCGGCGTGAAAAAGCACCGCTACGGCTTGGCAGAGCTTGAGGATCAGATCGGTGTCGTAACCGGATTGGCCTATACTTCGGTTGGGGGCGAATTGTTGCAGATCGAAGCCCTGCGCCTGCCGGGTAAAGGTCGGATGAAAACCACCGGTAAGCTTGGCGATGTGATGAAGGAATCCATCGACGCGGCCAGCAGCTATGTGCGGTCGATCAGCCCCAAGATCGGGGTGAAGCCGCCCAAGTTCGACACGCTGGATATCCACGTCCACGTGCCCGATGGTGCGACACCGAAAGATGGCCCCTCTGCCGGTCTGGCGATGGTGACATCGATCGTGTCGGTACTGACCCAGATCCCCGTGCGCCGCGATATCGCGATGACGGGGGAGGTGTCCTTGCGCGGGAATGCGATGCCAATCGGCGGCTTGAAAGAAAAGCTGTTGGCGGCGCTGCGTGGTGGGATCACAACGGTTCTCATCCCGACCGAGAACGAAAAGGACCTGCCGGATATCCCAGACAACGTGAAAGAAGGGTTGACCATCATTCCCGTCAAACACGTGTCCGAGGTGCTGAAACATGCGCTGGTTCGCGAGCCCGAAGCGATCGAATGGGATCAGGAGGCAGAAGATGCCGCCGCAGCAGCCGCACTGGCCCGTCGCAACGCTGCAGGGGATAGCGCCACAGCGCATTAAGCGGCGATCAAACCGACATCAGGCCGCCCTTCGGGGCGGCCTTTTTCGTGCGCGCATCCCCGATTTTCGCGCAGGGCTGTGTCATCCCCAAGCACCGCTGGATTTCCCCCGGTGGCCCCGCTAGGGTTTGGTGAAACCTCCCCAACGGACGAGACGTCAAATGGCCACGCCCAAGAAAACCACCACGCCTAAACCAGCCGCACCCGACACCGCCGCAGCACACGCCGTGGTCGAAGCACCGCGCCCTGTGATCCTCGGCCCCGTGATGCGCAAGAAAGAGCTGATTGACACAGTTGTCGAAAGGTCGGGCGTGAAAAAGCGCGATGCGAAACCGGTTGTTGATGCCATGCTCGCCGTATTGGGCGAAGCACTGTCGGACAGTCGCGAGCTGAACTTGCTGCCGTTCGGCAAGCTGAAAGTGATCAACGAGAAAGAGCTGAAAAACGGCAAGATGATCCGCGTCAAAGTGCGGCAGGTGACACAGGGGCAGGGCGGCGGCGATACCGCTGATCAACCCGACGACTGAGGGCGAAAATCGCTTAAAATCTCCGGCGCAAAGTTACGACGCCCGCAGCAGCCCTTCACCTTGGTGAGGGGCTTTGTCGTATCAAGGTCTTTGCCTTGCTGATGCCACAAGCCGCGCAGGCAATCCCTTGACATCAAACGCATAAAACCCTGTCGCCGTCGGCGCAGGTTGCGTTGGTAGAACTGAATTTTGGTGGTGGAATGGTGGGTCGTGAGAGGCTCGAACTCCCGACATCTTCGGTGTAAACGAAGCGCTCTACCAACTGAGCTAACGACCCGGTAGCGCTCTACTACCCCAAGGTTCAGCCGGGGTTCAACCCCATTTTTGCCGCCCCGGTGATTATTTTCGATTTTTTTCTGACGACGCCCCGGATTGGCGTGGATTCACTCGGTAACATTGCGTTTTCAAACGGTTTTGCCACCTCTGGCAGATTGCGACGGGGCGAATCCTCGCGCCTCCGTTGCCCTTGGGGAAGTCACCGCGCTGAAATCGGCGGATGACCGATAGACGGGCTGTGTTTGGCGCGCTACTCAATGCACAGTCACGTAAAAGGTGGGAGAGCCTTTTGCATATATTCAGCAAGCCCTTGCAGCAGCAAGGCACCGGGGCCGACCACAATTGCCGGCCCCAAAGGAGGAGGAATTCATATGGCCGTTCAGATTGATCCGACCAGCTACCGTAACCTGGACATCAAGGCGCATGACGATGGCGTCTGGGTGGTGACCCTGAACCGTCCCACGAAACGGAATGCCTTGGACATCGACACGATCGAAGAGCTGGTCACCTTCTTTTCCGCCGCACCACGCGCTGGTGTGCGTGCGGTGGTACTGGCGGGCGCGGGGGAGCACTTTTGCGCCGGGCTTGATCTGATCGAGCACCATGACGAAGACCGCAGCCCCGCCGATTTCATGCACGTCTGTTTGCGGTGGCACGAGGCGTTCAATAAGATGGAATACGGCGGCGTGCCAGTGATTGCTGCATTGCAAGGGGCCGTTGTCGGCGGCGGGCTAGAGCTTGCCAGCTCTGCCCATGTGCGGGTGATGGACCAAAGCGCGTATTTCGCGCTTCCCGAAGGTCAGCGCGGGCTGTTCACCGGCGGGGGGGCTACCATCCGTGTGACCGATCTGGTCGGCAAGGCGCGGATGATCGACATGATGCTGACCGGGCGCGTCTATCAGGGGCAAGAGGCCGTCGATCTGGGCCTTGCGCAGTATATCGTCGAAGGGTCCAGCATGGACAAGGCGATGGAACTGGCGCGCAAGGCGGCGCAGAACCTGCCGCTGTCGAACTTTGCGATCTGTAGCGCGGTGAGCCATATGCAGAACATGTCGGCGATGGATGCCGCATATGCCGAAGCTGTGGTCGCTGGTGTGGTTAATACGCAGCCTGACGCGCGCGCCCGCCTTGCGGCCTTTGCCGATAAAAGCGGCGCGCGGGTGCGGCCCAACGCGGAATAAGAACCGAAAGGATCACGCGCGGGTGCTGCGCGTGATCCCGCTTTCGCTGCGCCCTTCGGCATAGCGGGTCAGGCGTTGCGCCAGCAGCCCGACGGAGAGATGCAACAGCACTGTCAAACAGGCGAGCATGATCAACGCGGCGAACATCAGGTCGATCTTGGCGCGGCCATTGGCCAGCAGCATCAGATAGCCCAGCCCCTTTGACGCGCCGACCCATTCGCCAATCACCGCGCCGATCGGCGCATAGACCGCCGCCAGCCGCAGCCCCGTCGCAAGGCTTGGCAGCGCGTGGGGGATTTGCACGTAGCGCATGAACCGCAACGGTCGCGTCCCCATCGATTGCGCCAGATCGCGGTAGCCATCAGGCACGCGGGTCAGCCCGTCGTGAAAGGCCGATGTCACCGGGAAATAGATGATCAACACCGCCATCACGATCTTGGACCCCATGCCATAGCCGAACCACAGCGTCAGCAATGGGGCCAGCGCGAAAACCGGCACGGCTTGGGTAAAGACCAGCAGCGGCAGCAGCAAACGCTCTGCCGTTTTGGACAGCGCCAGATGGATCGCGGTGACAGCCCCCAGGGCGGTGCCGATCAGCAGCCCCAGCAGCACTTCGACGGTGGTGACCCATGCGTTCTCGATCAGCGTCTCACGGGCGCGATAGGCCGCCTGCGCCACGCGCCACGGCGAGGGCAGGATATAGTGCGGCGCGTCGGTCAGCAGCACCGCGGCCTGCCAAAGACCAAGCCCCAGCAGGATCGCAAGCGGTATGTCGTATCGTCTCATGCAGGCATCCCCCGCAGATGGGACAGCAGGGCGCTTTGGCAGGCCCAAACCTCGGGCGCGGTGACGAAACGCGGCGCGGGAAGCGCGGGGACAGGCCAGCTTTGTACGCCCGTGGCAGAGAGGATCAGGATGTGGTCGGCCAGCCGCGCCGCCTCTGCCGGATCATGGGTGACCAGCAGCACGGTCCGCCCGTGCAACAGCTCTGCCGCGAGCTCTTGCATCGCGGCGCGGGTGCCCGCATCCAGCGCCGAGAACGGCTCGTCCAGAAAGACCACCGCGCGATCCTCCAGCAAGGTCCGCGCCAGCGCTGCCCGCTGCCGCATCCCGCCCGACAAGGCGGCGGGTTTCTTATGGGCGTGATCCTGCAGACCGACCCGTGCAAGCATGGCGGAGGCACGGTCCCTGTCAGGCGTGGTCCCGCGCAGCCGGTCGCCGATCATGATGTTTTCGATCACCGTAAGCCACGGTAACAGCAGGTCGGATTGCGCCATATAGCTGATCCGCCCCGCCAGTGGTTGCCCGTCAGAGGCGGTGATCGTGCCGTCAAACGCGCCGCCCGTCTCAAGCCCCAGCAGCAGCCGCAACACCGTGGATTTGCCCACCCCCGACGGGCCGAGCAAGCAGGTCCACGCCCCCGCGGCCAGGGTCATATCCACGTCAAACAGGGGGCGCGCGTCAATCCGGTGTTGTCCCGTCAGACGCAGCGCGGGCGGCGGGGTCATGGCAGGTCCAGCCCCATCTGCCAAAAGCCGACCTCTAGCCGTGTGGCCGTGGAAAAGCGGTTTTGCAGTGCCGCGCGACGGGGGGCGGTTTCAAGGTCACCGATCCGCCGCGCAACCGCCGCGTCGACCATCGCGCCCACCGTCTGGCACAGCGCCTGATAGTCGGGGTCGGCGTAGGTCTCGATCCACTCGGCATAGGGCGTGTCGGCGCTGCAGGTCTGGGCCAGGCGCTGCCCGATCTCCCCATAGCCCATGACGCAAGGCAGCAGGGCCGCCATCAGATCAAGGAAATCCCCCTGCATCCCGGCATCCAGCACATAGCGCGTATAGGCGAGGTTGGCGGGGGCTTCCGTCGCGGTGAAAAGCGCCGCTTCGTCGATACCCGCCGCAGCACAGGTGCGGATGTGCAGTGCCATCTCGTGATTGACCAGCGCATCTACCGTGGCAGCGCAGGTCTTCATCTCTTCCATCGTTTCCGATTTGACCACCGCCATCGACCAAGCGCGAGAGAAATGCACAAGGAAGACATAATCTTGGATCAGATAGTTCACAAAGCAACGGCGCGGCAGGCTGCCGTCGCGCAGCCCTTCGACAAAGGCATGGTGGGTATAGTCTTGCCACTCCTCCGCCGCAGCAGCGCGCCACATCGCGAAGCTTCGGCCATAGTCCGGCGCGGTCATCGGGCGGTCACATCAATGGCGATGGTCGACACGGGCGAGATGTCGGGGATCAGACCCGCGTCATGCAAGAACGTCTCGAATGTGGCGTAGCGTCCGGCATCCATCGCCGTGGGGCGCAGGGCGAAACGGGGCAGCGTGTCTTTCCACGCGCGGGCGTTCAGCTCGTCCTGCAGATCGGCAGAGGTGGCGGCGAAAACCTCCCAGCTTTCCTCGGGGTGGTTCACGATATATTGCGTCGCTTTCTCGGTCGCGGCCAGAAACCGCGCGATCATGTCCTTGTCCATCGTGTCGCGGTTGGCGACGTAGATCAGCTCGTCATAGGGCGGCAGGCCCTCTTCCTCGACGTAGAAACAGGTGCCATCGACGCCTTCGATATCCATCTGGTTCAGCTCGAAATTGCGGAAGGCCCCGATGACCGCATCCACCTGACCGGACATCAACGAAGGCGAAAGCGACCAGTTGACGTTTACCAGCTCCACATCATCCAGCGACAGCCCGTGATGGGTCAGGATCGCGCCAAGCACGGCCTCTTCGACACCGCCGACCGAGAATCCGACCTTTTTGCCCGCCAGATCCGCAGGAGAGGCGATGGGACCATCGGTCAGCGCCAGCAGGCAGTTCAGCGGCGTGGCCACCAGCGTGCCGACCCGTTGCAGGGGCAGACCTTCGTGGATTTGCAGGTGCAACTGCGGCTGATAGGAAATCGCAAGATCCGCCTTGCCTGCGGCGACCAGTTTCGGCGGGTCGGAGGGATCGGCGGGGGCGATGACCTCTACGCTCAGGTCCTGTTCGGCGAAGTATCCTTTTTCCTGCGCCACGATGATCGGCCCGTGGTCGGGGTTCACGAACCAGTCCAGCAGCAAGACCATTTCGTCCTGCGCCAGCGCCGGGCCAGAGGTCAGCGCCAGCGCGGCCAGAATGTTACGAAGTTTCATCGGTTTGTCCTTTCAACGGGGAAGGCTCGCCCACGGCGAGCAGGGTAATGGGGCCATGCCAGTAGCTGGCCAGATGGGTCGCCGCCTGCCACGCGCGCAGGCCCGAACGGCAGGCGATCACCGCGCGGGGCTGATATGTCGGGCGGGGAGCGTTGCGGAGGAAATCGGGTAGGGTGATGCGCTGCGCTGTAGGTGTCGCGGCTGTGGGGGCCTCATCCGGGCCGCGCAGATCGACGACCCAATCGCTTGCGCGGATCTGCGAGGGCGCGACAAAGCCGAAACCGTGGTCAGGCTCCGGCGCGGTATCAAAGCGGAAGCCGCCAAAACGATAGGAGGCAAGATCAAAGCTGATCAATTGCCCCAAAGGGGACGGCGACAGTCCAAGCAGGCAAGCCAGCGCCATCTGTGCTTGTGCGGCACCGATCGTGGCGACGACCGGCCCCATCACCCCCGCCGTGTCGCAGCTGGCCGCGCGGTCCGGCAGATCGGGGAACACCGCCCGCAGCGACGGCGCGCCGCCGCAGAACCCGCCGACATAGCCGCCAAACTCAAGGGCCGAGGCGCTGATCAAGGGCAGGCCCGCGTTCAGGCAATGATCCGACAGCACATAGCTCGCAGCGAAGCTGTCGGCGCAATCCAGCACGAGCGTCGCATCATGGCACAGCTTTGCCACGGTATCCGGCCCAAGGGTCACGGGGTGGGCCACCACGGTGCACGCGCTGTTGCGCGCACGCAGGGCGCGGGCGGCGGCGGTGACCTTGGGCGTGCCGATATCGGCTTCGGTAAAGAGCGTCTGGCGGTGCAGGTTCGACAGGGCCACGTCATCACCGTCCACCAGCGTGATATGCCCCACGCCGGCCCCTGCCAGCAGGGGCAGAACAGGCGCCGCCAGCCCGCCCGCGCCGACCACCACCACCCGTGCCGCCGCCAGCGCCTCTTGGCCCGATGGGCCGACCTGCGGCAGGATCATCTGGCGGACATAGCGGGTCATCGGGTTGCCCCCAGCCATGCGGTGACGCGATCCTCGGGCGAGGGGTTCAGGGTGATGTCGGTCACCGCCGCGACGCAATCGGCACCGGCGTCAAAGGCACCCGCCGCGCGGTCGACCGACATGCCACCGATGGCCACAAGCGGGGTCTGCCCCACCCGTTCACGCCAGTCGCGCAGACGGTCCAGCCCCTGCGCGTGCCACTTCATCTGCTTCAGGATCGTCGGGTAGATCGGGCCGAGGGCGATATAATCGGGGCGCAGGTCCAGGGCGCGGGTCAGTTCGACCTTGTCGTGGGTACTAATGCCCAGACGTGCGCCCGCATTGCGGATGGCGTTTAGGTCGGCGCTGTCCAAATCCTCTTGTCCCAGATGGATAAAATCACACCCTTCGTCGAGCGCGATACGCCAGTGATCGTTGATCACGAGGGTACAGTCATGCTTGGCGCAGAGCGCCTTGGCCTGCCGGATGTCGCGTCGCAGGGCAGGGGCGGGCATGTCCTTGATCCGCAGTTGCACCAGTTTGATGCCAAGGGGCACCAGCCGCTCCAACCAGGCGGCGCTGTCGAAGATCGGGTAGAAACGGTCCAGGGTCATTCCAGAAACGCCTTTCCGATCAGGGGGGTAGAGGGCGCGGCCATATCGCGGGGCGGCATCGGGTCCGCCTCGGCGGCAAGCTGTCCGGCGCGGATCGCGGTGGCAAAGGCCTCGGCCATGGCGGCGGGATCACCGGCTTTGGCGACAGCGGTGTTCAGCAGCACCGCGTCAAACCCCAGCTCCATCGCCTGTGCGGCGTGTGAGGGCAGGCCGATGCCCGCGTCGATCACCAGCGGCACATCAGGAAAATGCGCCCGCATGGCGCGCAGCCCGAAAAGGTTGTTCAGCCCCATCCCCGACCCGATGGGCGCGCCCCAGGGCATCAGCACCTCGCAGCCCGCCCGCAGCAATCTATCCGCGACTACAAGGTCTTCGGTGGTGTAGGGAAAAACCTGAAACCCGTCCTCGCTCAGGATGCGGGCGGCCTCGACCAGACCGAAGACATCGGGCTGCAACGTGTCCTCCTCGCCGATGACCTCGAGCTTGATCCAGCGTGTGTCGAACACCTCGCGGGCCATATGGGCGGTGGTGACGGCCTCTTTGACGCTGTGACATCCGGCGGTGTTGGGCAGTACATGGACGTCTAGCGCGCGGATCAGTTCCCAGAAGTCCTGACCGGCGCGATCCCGTCCGCTTTCGCGCCGCAGCGATACCGTCGCCACCGCCGCGCCGCTGCGCGCAAAGGCGTCTGACAGCACCTTGGGCGAGGGGTATTGCGCGGTGCCCAGCATCAGACCATTGGCAAGGGTTTCTCCGTAAAATGGGCGCATCTCAGCCTCCCTGCATGGGGGCGAGGACTTCGATGCTGTCGCCGGAGGACAGGGGGTGGCTGGCCCGCAGGCTGGCGGGGATAAAGCTGCCGTTGACGGCGGTAGCGACTTTCGCGCCGCCGAATCCTTCGGCCTCTAGCAGGGCGGCAAGCGTGGGCGCGTCGCTGTCGAGCGGGGCACCGTTAAGCTGTAGTTTCATGAAAAATCTCCGGTGTTTTGGCGTCAAGGATCAGGTCAGCCACCATGGTCGCCAGCGCGGGAGCGAGCAGGAAACCGTGGCGATACAGACCGTTGGCGCGGATCAGATTGCCCTGCCGTTCGATGCGCGGCAGGTTGTCGGGGAAGGCGGGGCGGCTGTCGACGCCGATCTCTAGGATCTCGGCCTCGCCAAAGGCGGGGGACAGTGCGTAGGCCGCGCTCAGCAGTTCAAGCACGGACCGCACGCTGGCATGGGCACCGGCGCGGCCTTCGACCATTGTGGCGCCGAGCATGTAGATCCCGTCACCGCGCGGCACGAGGTAGATCGGCACACGTGGGTGCAGCACGCGGATGGGGCGGGTAATCTCGATATCGGGGCAGGACAGCAGCGCCATTTCCCCCTTCACCCCGCGCAAATCAGGCAGATCGGCGCGCGCGTGATAACCGCGGCAATCAACGACGAGGCCGCCTTGCGCCAGCGCTTCGGGGGCGGCCTCGCCCTGTTCGAAACTGGCCCCATCGGCCACCAGCCCGCGCCACAGCTCTGCCAGCGCAATGCGGGGCGACAGGTGGGCCTCGGTCTGGAAATAGAGCCCTTTGGCAAAGCGGTCGCCCAAGTCGGGTTCAAGCGCCGCGATCTCTGCGCCGGTCAGGGTTTGGTGGCTTGTCGTGCGGCGGGCAAAGCGGGTCAGATCGCTGCTGTCCCGCGCCGGAGAGATCACAAGCGACCCGCGTCGGTGCAGCGATGTGGTGCGCTGCCCCCACCAATCCGCCGCCCTTTGGCCCAGCCGGATCACGGGTTCCTCGGCGCTTTCACCTTCGCAAAACGGGGCGAGCATGCCGCCAGCCCACCAAGAACACCCTTGCGGACCGGGCTGGCGGGCTCGGTCGATCAGATGCACGCGCATCCCGCGATCCAGCAAGACACGCGCGATACACAGCCCCGCGACGCCCGCGCCGATGATGGTGACCTGCGTCATGACCAGACCGCGTGGAAGTGATGCACCGGCCCGTGGCCCGTGCCGATATCAAGTTGATCGGCGGCGATGATGGCGCGGTGCAGATAGTCATGGGCGGCCTGTACCGCCGCGCCAAGGGGTTTGCCGTGGGCCAGCCCCGCAGCGATGGCCGCGGCGTAGGTGCATCCCGTCCCGTGGGTATTGCGCGTGTCGATGCGCGGCGCGCTGAGCCATGTGACACGCTCTGCGGTGACCAGTGCGTCGCTACAGATATTGCCCGCGCTATGGCCGCCCTTCATCAGCACCGCCTTCGGCCCCATCTTTAGCAACGCGCGGGCCTGCGTGACCATCTGGTCGGCGCTGTCAGCCTCGGGCTGGTTCAACAGGCGGGCGGCTTCGGGCAGGTTGGGGGTCAGCAGATCGGCGCGCGGCAGGATATCCGCGATCAGCGCTGCGACGGCGTCTTCTTGCAACAGCGCATCGCCGAATTTTGCGATCATCACCGGATCGACCACGATGGCCCCCCGAAACGCGGACAGCGCAGATGCCACCGCCTGAATAATCTGCGGAGAAAACAACATGCCCAGTTTGATCGACTGCACCGAAAGATCGGACAGCACCGCATTGATCTGGGCCGCGACGATGGGGGCGGGGATCTCGTGTACCGCGCTGACGCTGCGCGTGTTCTGCGCGGTCACGGCGGTGATCACGCTGGCGGCATAGACACCATTGGCCGACATCGCCTTGATATCGGCCTGAATGCCGGCACCACCGCCGCTGTCGGATCCGGCGATGGTCAGGGAAATGGGGGTCGTCTTGGTCACATGCTCGCCTTTCGGTGGTGGGCAAGCAGACGCAAGAATGAGCTTTGTGGCGTGGACCCAAGGCCGTTGCACAAAGATACCCGTTCCCTACGCCG
Organism: Sulfitobacter sp. EE-36; assembly: GCF_000152605.1. Classification (NCBI taxonomy): domain Bacteria; kingdom Pseudomonadati; phylum Pseudomonadota; class Alphaproteobacteria; order Rhodobacterales; family Roseobacteraceae; genus Sulfitobacter; species Sulfitobacter sp. EE-36. The sequence goes on from NZ_CH959310.1 coordinate 2,227,456, forward strand.
GTATTGCCCGGATCAGGTTCGACGGGTCGGTGCACGCACCTCTCAGCCGCCTAGGGCACCCCGACGGATAGATGTTGGAACTGCGGCGCCCGTGGGGGCGTGCAGCGTCGTTGCTTTAGGCGTAGCCAAGTTCGGCAAACGGTGCAAGCCGCAAAATATTCAACCAAAGGTGGCGCAATTTTGGGCAAAACGGGCGCGGTTTGGACAGCCCTCCTGACGCTTGTCAGTCGAAACAACGCCTCGTAACCCAAAGCAACGTAACGTCACATTTCCCATATTCTGCGGTGTTAACCCTTTGGCATCAGCAAACTAGGGGTGATCGCGCAAAGACCCCGCGTGGCTGCGGTATCAAGTTCTGTTCTGCGGTATTGGCATCGAAATATCTTGCCCCTAGGCTGATTGACAGATTGAGTCGGATACCCTCGGGAGGAGGGGGCCGACACTCGGGAGGATGCGTTTTCTGGCCCGTTTTACGGGTCATTCCGGACGCGTCGCGACAAGCATTGGGAGGTGCTGCGTGACATCTGCAAAGATCACATCTGCGTCCTGCGCATGGGCATCCGTAGTTTTTGCGGTGCCTGTGATCCTGCGATCCCGAACAATCCAAAGATGTACAACAGGGAGAGAGACCACATGAAGAATATGACACGTTTTGCCAAGGCCGCTGTCGGGTCCTTTGCGGTATCCATGGCGCTTTCGGGCGTCGCGATGGCGCAGGAGTATGAGTGGCCGCGCATGCTCGTGATTGCCACGCCGGGCACGTCGACAGGCAGCTTTGCCTCGACCAACGGTTGGGGGCCTGCGTTGCAAAAAGAAACCGGCACCACCGTGCGGATCGTTCCCGAAGACAGCGAGCCCATGCGCTACAAACGTTTGACCGACCGCGAAGACATCGCGATCGCGTCGGTTTCCGCGTCGGAAATGGCGTTGCAAGCGGAAGGGGTCGGCGGCTATGCCTCGGCGAAACCCATGCCGCAGCGGATCTTGTGGCACCATAACGACACGCCTTGGGGCTTTGTTGTGGCTGGCGATTCCGATCTGCAAAGCCTTGAAGATATTGGCAAAGGCGGCGTGCGCGTCACCTCGGGGGTGTTCTCGCCCGCGATTGTCTCTGCGATCACACAGGCCCTGCCTGCCTTTATCGGCATGACGCCCGAAGAAGCACAGGAAAAGATCGAATTCGTCCCGGCCTCCAGCTACGGTGAAAACTGTCGTTCGGTTGTCGAGGGGAAGTCCGATGTGGCCTATTGCTCGCCGATCTCTTCCGTCCTGTCCGAAATGGAAGGCGCACCGGGCAGCATCCGCTGGCTGCCGATGGATCCCGCCAACAAAGAAGGCTGGGACGGCTACCTCAGCTACCGCCCCATGACGATCCCCTCGACCATCTCTATGGGGGTGAGCACCGCCAAAGGTGTCGAGTCCATGACGTCGAACTTCGTCTATGCCGTGCCGGTCACCGCAGAAGAAGATTTCGTCTATAACATGGCGAAGTGGATGAATGAATCCCACGACAACTACAAAGGATCGCACGCGCTGGCGACCCGCATGTCGCTGGAGCATTTCCGCAACTTCCTGGATGCCAACCCGATCCCTGTGCACGAAGGCACGGTGAAATACCTGCGTGAAATCGGGGCGTGGACCGAAGAAGACGATGCCTGGAACAACGAGGCCATCGAGAAGATGGACGCGTGGGTCGCGGCACGCAACGCCGGCATGAAAGAGGCGATGGAGCAGGGCGTCGAGATGAATTTCGAGAACCAGGAGTATCTCGACATTCTGGCCAAGCACACCGACGGGCTGGAGCCGTTCCGCTCGCGTCTGTAACGCCGCGCCGGACCGTCATCGACGGCATAAGACAGGGCGGAGCACAGCGTGCTCCGTCCTCCTAAGACACTGCCACAGCGCCCTTATTTTCAGGATCATCCATGTCAGCAACACAACACCCTCCGGCGGCTGAAACGGCTGTCGAACCCTCGTCCGAGACGACGCGACTGGGGGGATTATTCTCGTTCACCAGCATCGCTTTTGTGCTGCTGTGTACCTTTGGCCTCGGGATGGGGCTGGCCTATGTATTCGGCGTTCCCATCGGCGGGCGGCGTCTGATCGAGGGGCAGTATTACTGGGTCTTCATCGGCACCTTCCTTGCGGCGGCGTTCATCGCGCTGCCAGCGGTGAAATCGCACACCCATGTGCCGATCTATGACATCGTGGCGGCCGCCGCGGGCTTTGGCATCTGCATGTGGTTTTCCATGTATGCATGGGAGATCGTGCAGGCGGGTTGGACCAATTTTTACGCGGGCGTCGTGCTTTGGCTGCTGATGCTTGAAATCGCGCGCCGGTCGGGGGGCATCCCTTTCTTGCTCGTGGTGCTGGTGCTGGGGCTGTATCCGTTGGTGGCCGATTACTTCCCCGGTTTGCTGATGGGCATCCCCTATACGTTTGAACGCATGATCGAGGCGCATGTGTTCCGCACCGAAGGGTTGATGGGCATCACCACCAAGATCGTGGCCGAGATCGTGCTGGGCTTTCTGGTCTTTGCGGGTGTGCTAATCGCTACGGGGGCGGGGCAGTTCTTTATCGATCTGGCCAATGCGGGCTTTGGCAAGTACCGCGGCGGTCCAGCGAAAGTATCGATCGTGGCCAGCGCCTTTTTCGGGTCGCTGTCGGGGTCGATTTTCTCGAACATCGCGGGCACCGGGTCGATCACCATTCCGACCATGAAAAAGGTCGGCTACCCGCCCCATTACGCTGGCGCGATCGAGGCCTGTGCCTCGACCGGCGGGGTGGTGATGCCGCCGGTGATGGGGGCGATTGCCTTTGTCATGGCGATCACCATCGGTGTGGACTACGCGACCGTGATGGTGGCCGCTATCCTGCCGTCGGCGCTGTTCTACTTTGGTCTGATCCTGCAAGTCGACGCCTATGCCGCGCGCAAGGGGCTGGTGGGGATGAAACCCGAAAACCTGCCCTCGGCCCGCGAGGTCATGAAGCGCGGCTGGCCCTTCCTGCTGGTCATGATCTTTCTGGTCTGGGGCCTGCTGTATATGCGGTGGGAGTATTACGCCCCGTGGTACGCCAGTGCGCTGATGATCGCGTTGAGCTTCCTGCAACGCGAGACCATGATGACACCTGCGCGCATTTTTGAAACCCTGCGTCAGGTGGGTACGCTGGTCACACAGACCGCAGCGATCATCCTGCCGATCGCCTTTGTGGTCAGCGCCTTGACGATCACCGGTGTGACAGGGTCGATGACCTCGGGGCTGGTCGCTTTGGGCGGGGATAACGTCTATCTCGTGATCGCGCTTGGGGTTTTGGCCTGCTTTATCATGGGCATGGCGGGGCTTGCGATTGTGGCCTACATCTTCCTTGCGGTGACGCTGGCGCCCGCGATCATCGAAATCGGCGGGTTGAACACGGTCGCGGTGCACTTCTTCATCGTCTACTACGCGATGCTGTCGGTGATCACGCCTCCGGTAGGGGCTGCGGCGTTTCTGGCGGCGACGATTGCGGGGGCCAAGCCGATGCTGACCTCATTTACCGCGATGCGGTTGGGGGTGGTGATCTACTTTGTGCCGCTGTTCTTCCTGTTCCAGCCTGCGCTGGTGCTGCAGGGCGATCTGACGCCGCTGATCTATGTGCTGCCGTCGATCATCATCGGCATCACGCTGCTGTCCGGCGGGCTTGAGGGCTATCTGCTGGGCGTCGGTATGGTGCGGCCCTGGTTGCGTCTGCCTCTGGGGATCGCGGGCTTTGCCTTCAGCTTTCCGGGGCTGACGACGACGCTGATCGCGGGTGTCGCCTCGGCCGCGCTTGTCGCGGTGATCTGGCGTGACAACCGCAACGGCGTGGTTGCGGTCCCTTAAGATTGGGCGCGCGGGGACATCCCCGCGCGCCGCAGTTCATGACGTTTGCGAGGGGCGCAGCTGTGCCGTCCCCAAGGCGCTCAGCGCCAGCATTAGCGCCGCGGTGCCAAGGCACAGCGCCAGCCCCCCCAGTTGATAGGTGAAGCCTGACAAAAGCGTGCCTACCAACCGACCGGCCGCGTTGGACATATAGTAGAACCCCACATCCATCGTGACCCGCTTTGCATCCGTGAAGCTGAGGATCAGATAGGAATGAAGCGCCGAATTCACCGCGAAAATCGCCCCGAACACCAGCAAACCGATGACAATCGTGACTGTCAACGCGGGGGACGGGGCAGGCGTGATCCTGACCAGCGCGGCAAGCACGGCAGGCACGACGACCAGCGCAAGGTTCCAGTGTCGGGCCTGCGCGAGCGTGTCGCCCTCGGTCCGGCCTGTGGCCCGCAGTATCTTCGGGGCCCAGCCTTGCACGGCCCCATAAAGGATCGTCCACACCGCCATAAAGCTGCCGATCATAAAGAAAGCCTCCCGCTTGCTTTCGACGCTGCCATCGGAGAGCACGGCGTAGAAATAGATCGGGATGCCCACGACAAACCACACGTCGCGCGCCCCGAACAGAAACAACCGCGCGGCGCTGAGCCAGTTGATATTGCGGTTCTTGGACAGGACTTCGGTGAACTTGGCATCCTTGCGCCCCACGGGCAGGCCCGCGGGCATACCGATAATGACGCCGATCAGGATCACAAACAGGATCGCGGCCATCACCAGCGTCGACGGCACAAACCCCAGCAACGCCAGCATCCCCGCACCCAGCAGAAAGCCAGCGCCCTTGACCGCGTTCTTCGATCCGGTGAGCAGTGCGACCCAGCGGAACAGGCCGCCCCCCGCGGTGGGGGCCAGCAGCTTGACCGCGGATTTAGAGCTCATCTTGGCCAGATCCTTGGCTACGCCTGACAACCCTTGCACCAGCATGACAAAGACGACCGAGGCGGCGACGCTCCATGCCGGATCAAGCTGTGTTAGTGCCAGTAGCGCGACCACTTGCAACGACAGCCCGGCATAGAGCGTCGAGGTCAGCCCGAAGCGCGCCGCGATCCAGCCCGCCGACAGGTTGGTGACCACGCCCGCGATCTCGTAGAGCACAAACAGATAGGCCAACTGTACCGGAGAGAACCCGAGCGTGTGAAAATGCAGCAGCACCAGCATCCGCAGTGCGCCGTCGGTCAGCATAAAGGCCCAATAGGCGGCGGTGACAGTGATATAGGCGGTAAAACCGGCAGGGCGTGTCACAGCTTGCCGCCCACCATCAGCGCCACATCCACCAGACGGTACGCATAGCCCATTTCATTGTCATACCACGCATAGATTTTGACCTGTGTGCCATTCACCACCATCGTCGACGGCGCATCCACGATCCCGCTGCGGGTGTCATTGGTGTAATCCGACGACACAAGCGGGCGTTCCTCAAAGCCCAGAATGCCCTTTAGCGGCCCCTCGGCGGCGGTTTTGAACAGGGCGTTGACCTCTTCCACACTCGTCTCACGCTCCACCTCGAACACACAATCGGTGATCGACGCATTCAGCAGGGGCACCCGCACGGCGTGGCCGTTCAGCTTGCCGGTCAGCTCCGGATAGATCAGCGTGATCGCCGTGGCGGACCCCGTGGTAGTGGGGATCAGGTTGGTCAGCGCCGATCGGGCGCGGCGCATGTCCTTGGCGGGGCGGTCCACGATGGTTTGCGTGTTGGTCACGTCATGGATCGTGGTGATCGACCCGTGTTTGATCCCGATCCCTTCCAGCAGGACTTTGACGACGGGGGCAAGGCAGTTGGTGGTGCAGCTCGCCGCGGTGACGATGCTGTGCGTGGCTGGATCATAGGTGTCGTCGTTCACGCCATAGACGATATTCGCCGTCGGCCCGTCCTTGACGGGGGCAGAGACAACGACCTTTTTCACGCCCGCTTCGAAATAGGGGGCAAGCTTGGCTTCGGTCTTGAACGCACCGGTGCAGTCGATCACCACATCCACACCCTCCAGCGGCAGGTCTGTGATCGATTTGGTGCTGGTCACGGGGATACGCGTGCCGTCGATGGTGATCGCGTTATCCTCTGCGCTGAAGGTCGCAGGCCAGCGCCCGTGGACGGAATCAAACTCCAGCAGATGGGCGTGCATCTCGGGGTCGCCAACCGCGTCGTTGATAAAGGCGATCTTGGCCCCCTGTTCCAGCAAGGGCCGCAGGGCGAGTTTTCCGATGCGGCCAAGGCCGTTCAAAGCATAGGTTGTCATGGTGGTTTATCCTGTGGTCACTGGGTCGGCCCCAATGGCATCGACCCGTTTTTGCAAGGCAGCGCGGTCTAGCGCTTCGAAAGGCAGGGCGGTGAAGGCCAGAAGCCGGTTGTGCAGCGCGCCATATGTCTGCTGGAAGGCCAGCCGGCGTTCCGCTTCTGTCCCTTCGGCTTTGACGGGATCGGGCATGCCCCAATGCCCCGACACGGGCTGGCCGGGCCAGGTGGGACATTCCTCGTTTGCGGCGTGGTCACAGACAGTAAAGACGAAATCCATCTGCGGCGCATCGGCGGTCTGGAATTCAGAGATATGTTTGGACCGCAGCGCGTCGATGCTATGGCCCTTGGCTTGCAGCATCTCGACCGCAAGGGGGTTAAGCTCGGACCGGGGCAGGGTGCCCGCGGAATAGGCGGTGAACCGGTCGCCTGCCATGTCACGCAAGATCGTCTCTGCAAAGATGGAACGGGCGGAGTTGCCGGTACATACGAAAAGCACGTTGAATTTTTTCTGGGTCATCATCTGCGTCCTGTTAATGAGGTCAGAGAACGGGGGCGGGCAGAGATCAGCGCGCCCCCGACAACAATCCACGAACAACCCCGATACGACCTCGCCCGCCGCATCAAGGTTGATGGTATACAAGAGCCGCGTCCCGTCGCGCCGCTGCGAGATCAGCCCGACTTGCGTCAGCGCCGACAGATATACCGACGCCGTGCTGGATTTCAGCGCCAGTACCTGCGCGATTTCCCCCGCAGGCAAAGCATCCGGATAGCGCCGCATCAGCAGGCGAAACACGGCCAGCCGCTGCGGGTGGCTCAGGGTGGCGAGTCGGTCTGTGAGTAGTGATTCCATATTTCATGAATATGTGAAGTACAGATTGGGCGTCAACACCTCTCTTCGATCCCGCCAAAGGTTTTTTGCCGCGGGGCCGCATTTCGGGTGACGTGGCGTTTCAGGGGCAGGGTGTCTTGCGCGCCCTTGGCTTTGCGGGCATCGATTGGGAAACAGCGCGCCCGCGCACGGTGACAGACGTATAAAGGACCCGACATGACAGATGTGACCATGGCCGAGGTATTGGCCACAGCAGAGCAGGACGGCACCGCGCCGCGCTATCAGGTGCCAGAGAACTGGGCGCAGGGGCGTACGGCCTTTGGCGGATTTACCGGTGCCTTGCTGGTCAATGCGGCCCGTCGGGACCGCCCCGATCTGCCCGCGCTGCGGTCGGCGCTGATCAACTTTACCGCGCCCGTGTCGCAGCCGCCCACGATCCATGCCGAAGTGCTGCGCGAAGGGCGCAACATCACCACCATTGCCACCCGCGCTGAAATCGACGGTAAGGTCGCGGCAACGGGCACGTTTTCTTTCGGCCATGCGCAGGAAAGCCAGTTGAGCGTGGGCCATACCGCGCCCGCCGCCCCCCAAGGGCCGGACGACACGCCCTCTTACTTCCCGCCCGCGCTGAAACGCCCGCCGGTGCGGTTCTTTGTCAACTTCGAGGTCAAACTGATCGAGGGTAGCCTGCCGTTTTCAGGGTCCGATCGCGGCTATGTCCGGATCTGGGCGCGGCACCGTGATCCGGCGATGTGGGGCACGCTCGAGGGGCTGATCGCGATTGGCGACGTGCTGCCCCCCGCCGCCTTCCCGATGATGACGCGGCCGGGGCCGAATTCATCAATGAACTGGATCATCAACCTGCTGTCCGATCACGCCAATACCCGCGACGGCTGGTATATGATGGAGACACAGCTGACCGCCGGTAACGGCGGCTATAGCTCTCAGGTCATGCGGGTCTGGAATACGGATGGGGATATGGTCGCAGACGGCATGCAGTCGGTGATCATCTTCGCCTGACGCCACGCTGTCGCCCGATAGGATAAGCCCGGCCCGAGGATATCAGGCCGGGCTTTTGCACGTGTAGGGGGCGGATCTACTGCGCCGCGATCTTGGCCGATCTGGACGCGGGCTTGGCCGGTGCCACATGCATGCCGAGCCGTTGCAGAAGGTCGTTGTCTTTCCACGTGGCGGGGTTTTCGGTGGTCAGCAACTGGTTGCCCACAAAGATCGAATTCGCACCCGCCAGAAAGCACAGCGATTGCAGCTCGTCGCTCATCCCCGTGCGCCCTGCGGAGAGGCGCACGACCGAGGCGGGCATCAGGATACGCGCCAAGGCCACCAGCCGGACCAGCGCAAAAGGGTCGACCTTTTCGGATTTTCCCTGCACCGGCACGCCTTTGACCGCGTTCCACAGGTTCACCGGCACGCTGTCTGGGTGGCTGGGCAGCGTGGCGAGGGTGACCAGCATGCTGATCCGGTCCGCCTCTGCCTCGCCCATCCCAAGGATACCGCCGCAGCAGACCTTGATCCCGCCCTTGCGCACATGTTCCACCGTTTCAAGGCGGTCTTCCATCGTGCGGGTCGAGGCGATCTCGGCGTAATACTCGGGCGAGGTATCGATGTTGTGGTTGTAGAAATCGAGCCCGGCATCCTTAAGCTTGGTCACCTGCTCGGGCGACAGCATCCCCAGCGTCATGCAGGTCTCGAGCCCCAGATCGGCCACGCCGCGCACCATATCGGTCAGCTTGTCCATGTCGCGGTCCTTGGGGCTGCGCCATGCAGCCCCCATGCAGAACCGCTGCGCGCCCGCATCCTTGGCACGTTTGGCGGCGGCGATGACTTCCTCCGCGCCCATCAGTTTGGTCGCTTTGACGCCGGTGTCGTAATGCGCCGATTGCGAACAATAACCGCAATCCTCGGGGCAGCCGCCGGTCTTGATGCTCAGCAGGCTGGCGGTTTCGATCGCCGTGGGGTCGAAATGCGCACGGTGCAGCGTTTGCGCCTGATGGATCAGGTCGGGGAAGGGCAGCGCGTGGATCGCTGCCGCTTCGTCGAGGGTCCAGTCCGTGCGGATCATTGATCACGCCCTTTCAACCGCGACAGGCCCGACAGCAGTGTCGCCACCAGCAGCACCTTGACCACATCGCCCAGCAGGAAGGGGGTCAGCCCTGCGGCCAGCAGCTTGGGCGCGGGCACGAACAGCGCCAGCCACGCCAGACCACCGGCATAGACCACGGTCAGGCCTGCCAGCATCGCCAGCACGCGCCCGATCCAGCCGCGCCCCATCGCCAGCCAGCCGGTCAGACCCGCCGCCACAAGATAGCCCAGCAGATAGCCGCCCGTCGGCCCGACCATATAGCTAAGCCCGATGCCCCGTTCAGGCGTGCCCGAAAACACCGGAAGCCCCGCTGCACCGGCCCCAAGATAGGCCGCCATGGCCGCCAGCCCCAGACGCGGGCCAAGGGTGAGGGCGACAAGAAAGACCGATAGCGTGTGCAGGGTCATGGGCACTGGCCAGAACGGGATCTGGACCTTGGCCCCCAGCGTGATCAGCGCGGCACCGGCCAGCGCGAGGCCAAGCCCCTGCGCGAAGGACGGGTTACGGGGTAGGGATGTAATCGCAAGTGCCATCTGGTTTCCTCCGAGTGATAGCTTTCAAGGTCTATCCCAGTAGGACGAAGGACGCGCCTTCTGGCAATTCAGATTATAGATAATTATCTGAAAAACTCGGAAGTGCTTGAATCAGTTTGATTTTTTAGGGTGCGACTGCGCTTGCCGATCCAGCCCACATGGCGCGAGAGTGTCGTGCAGGCCAGATCCACCTGACCTTTACGCAGCGCGTCGAGGATCAGGCGGTGGTCGTGATCGGTGCGGGCTTCCCAATTTGTCCGCCATGCCCGCAGAATGAACCGCGCGCTTGCCGCTTGCAGGTCGTCGATCGACCGCATCAGCCGCGGCATCTGGCAGGGTTCTAGAATTAATCTGTGAAAACAGCGGTTTGCCTCTTCCCATTCATGTACATTCTGGGCGCTGTCGCCTTGCAGGTTGGCCTTATGCGCCTTGGCGAGGATATCGGGCGTCAGGTTGGGGGCGGCGTGCCGCAGGGCGAGCGCTTCGAGGCTTGCGCGCATTTCGGCGACCTCTCGCAGCTCTGCCATATCGAAGAAAGTGACGCGAAATCCGCGCCTTGGAAGGCTTTCTGCAAGTGACTGTGTCTCTAGCAGACGGAAGGCTTCGCGCACGGGCACATGGCTTGCGCCGAATTCCTGCGCGATGTGGTCTTGCCGCAACCGCGCGCCCGGGGCCAACTGCCCCGAGATGATGCGGTCGGCCAATATGCGCGCAATCCGGGCGGAGTGGGTCTCTGATCTAGGTTGGGTCATGGATTATAGATAGTTTTGGCCGCCCCGCTTGTCGAGCGGGTAAACTCAGATCGCCCGCAGCAGCAATCCGCCCGCCAACAGGGCCACACCAAGCCCCGCGGCAAGCTCGATCAGGGCGGCGATCTGAGCTGCACGGGGGGTACTTGCCCACCCGGCAAGAACGCCGCCGTGCAACGCGCCGGCCCCCAGACCCACGGCGATCGTGATGGTCGCCGTGCCAAAGGCCATCGCAAAAGCACCGGCAATCCCGACGCCCGCGATCCCCATCTGAAGCGTGATGATCAACACGAACAACGCCCCCGTGCAGGGCCGCACCGCGATAGATCCGATCAGCAGCAGCGTCTCGCGCAGGGTGGTTGCCTGTCGAACCTGTTCAGCGGTGGGGCCATGCGCATGGCCACAGGTGGCGCAGATACCTTCATGGTCGTGCTGGTGGTGATCGTGGTGATCGTGGTGTTGATCTTGCGGCGTGGGAAGCGTCGCGCGGAAATGGCGCAGGCCCCGCCAGAACAGCCACAGCCCGACACAGGCAATCGCGCCATAGCTGACGGGGGCCATAATCGCCTCTGTCAGCGAGATCATACGCTCGCGCCCCAAGTGCAACAGGCTCACGCCGGTATAGACCAGAGCCACCGCCGTCACGGCCTGACCCAGCGACGACAGCAGCGCGATCACCGACAGGCGCAGCATCGGCACAGCCTTGGCCGCGCCATAGCCGCCGATCAACACCTTGCCGTGACCGGGGCCTGCGGCATGCACCACGCCATAGGCGAAACAGGCGGACAGCAGGGCGGTTACCGCCTCTGGCTGGCCCGCACGCACGGCGCGCAGCGAGAGGGCGATGCTGTTTTGAAACGCGCGTTGATGCGCCGCAGCCCATTGCGCCAGCCGATCAAAGCCGCCGGTCCACCAAAGCGCGGCAAGGGCGATGACCACGCCCAAGGCGATCACGGTCAGGGCGCGGCGCATGTCACATTCACCGTCGGGGCCATTTGCGCGCCGATATCCGGCAGACCCGCGTCGGAAGGATCGGTCTGGGCATCCAGCTGGGCAAGCTGTTGTTGCAGTGCCTCCATCGTGGCGGTGACGTCGGGCATGGCGACGCGGGCGCGACAGGTCGGTGCGCGCGTGGTGTCTATTGCAGTCGTGATATCGTAGGCGGTGTAATAGGTCGCATCATAGGGTTTGATCGTGATCGCTGTCCCCGCGGGAACTGCGGTTTCCAGCGCGCGGGTGTGCATCGTGGTGATCTGTCCGTTATCAAACTGCGTCGCAATCTCGGTCGGGCCGGACAGCGCGATATTGCTCGCCTCGGCGCTGAGGACCAGATCGCCGTTGAACCCGTCGACCCACTGCATGTCAAAGCCGTTCAGCGTCGCAAGCTCCGTTTCCGTGAGCGCCCCGTCGCCGTCGGTATCAAGGCCCATATCCTCGGTCACCAGCAAGGAATAGAGCGCGTCATATTCCCAGGTCACCCGCACATGGGTCAGTTGCCCTTGCGCGTCGGCGACAAGCGATAGCTGCGTGTCGATAAACACATGGGGGTGCGCGGCCAGCGGCGCGGCCCAGAGGGTGAGAACAAAGGGGGCAAGCTGTCGGATCATAGGGGTGTGATACAAGTCTTGGACAGGGGGCGCAATTGAGCGGGCGGCGGATCGGCGCGCTTCCACGCGGCGCGGTTTACCCACCCATGCGACGGCTAAGGTAACGTTCAAGCTGGGCCATCGCATCATAGATAAGCACCGCAAAAAGCCCCACGATCAGCCCGCCTTGCAGCACATAGGCGGTGTTGTTGGTCAGCAGCCCGGCGATGATGACTTCGCCCAGGGTGCGTGCGGCAACGGTGGAGCCGATGGTGGCGGTGCCAAGGGCAATGACGACGGACAGGCGGATGCCGGTCAGGATCACGGGCAGGGCGAGGGGAAGCTCCACCCGCCACAGGCGTTGCCAGCGGTTCAGCCCCATGCCGCGTGCGGCCTCCATCGTGGCGGGGGGCAGGGTCGACAGGGCGGTGATCGCATTCTCGAAGATCGGGAGCAGCCCATAGAGAAACAGCGCCACCAGCGTCGGCCCCGCCCCGAACCCCAAGGCAGGCACAGCAAGCGCCAGCACCGCGACAGGGGGGAAGGTCTGACCGATATTGGTGATCGTGCGTGACAGCGGCAGGAAGGACGCGCCCACAGGACGGGTGACAAAGATCGCCAGCGTCACCGCCACCAGCGTCGCCGCAACAGAGGCAAGGGCCACCAGCCCCAAATGGCTGAGCGAGAGCGACAGCAAAGAGCTGCGTGCGTAAATGACCGGTCCGCCCGCCGGGGCCAGCGGCGCAAAGAGCGGCGCGAACCAATCGGGCCGTAGCACCAGAGCGAGCAACAGCGCCAGCAAACCGGCGCGTAGCAGGTTGCCCGCTGTCATGCGTGCACCTCGGCGCGGGCGCGGATCGCGTCCAGCGTCACGCGGCCGATGATCTTGCCCTTATCGGTGATCGGCACGGCGCTGCGCCCCGTCCACAGGCAGGCCGACAGCGCGTCGCGCAGATTTGCCTCGCGGTGCAGGGGCGCGCCGTTGGCGGGACCGTCCTCCATCACGTCAGCCAGCGGGGTGAGGGAAAGCAGCCGCAGCGGGCGTTCGACATCGCCCACCATATCGGCGACAAAATCGGTCGCGGGGTGGGTGATGATCTCTGCCGGGGTGGCATGTTGCACCAGCTTGCCGCCATCCATCACCGCCACGCGGTCGCCCAGACGAATGGCTTCCTCCATATCATGGGTCACGAGGATAATAGTTGAGCCGAGCGCCTGCTGGATGCGGCGCAGATCCTCTTGCGCGCGGGTACGGATGATCGGGTCGAGCGCGCCAAAGGGTTCATCCATCAGGATCAGATCAGGGCGCGAGGCCAGAGCCCGTGCCACGCCGACCCGTTGTTGTTGCCCGCCCGACAGTTCAGAGGGGTAGCGGTGGCGAAATTCTTGCGGTGCCATCGAGAAGAGATCAAGCAGTTCGTCCACGCGGGCGTCGATCTTGTCACGGGGCCAGCCCAGCAATTGCGGCACCGCGCCGATATTGCGCGCGACCGTGTGATGCGGGAACAGCCCGTGCCCCTGAATGGCATATCCGATCCGCCGCCGCAGGATATGCGGCTTGACGTCGAGCGTTGATTGCCCGTTGATCCGCACCTCTCCCGAGGTGGGCTCTTCCAGCCGGTTGATCAGCCGCAAAAGCGTTGTCTTGCCCGAACCGGATGTGCCCACAATAACGGTGATCGTGCCGGTATCAATGGTCATCGACACGCCATCGACGGCGCGGGCGCTGTCGTAGATTTTGGTGATATTGTCGATCTCTATCATGGGGTCTCCTTGGGGAGGCGGCGGGTCAGGTCGACCAGAATATCCATCACGATGGCCGCCGTCAGGGCCAGCGCGACCGTGGGCAGCGCGCCCAGCAGGATCAGGTCTGTCGCGGTCTGGTTCAGCCCCTGGAACACGAATGTGCCAAAGCCGCCGCCGCCGATCAGCCCCGCGATGACCGCCAGCCCGATGTTCTGGACCAGCACGATGCGCAGGCCGGTGAGGATCACGGGGAGGCCGATGGGCAGTTCCACGCGCCACAGGCGTTGCGCCGCTGTCATGCCTATTCCGCGCGCGGCGTTCAGGGCTTGCGGCGGCGTGGCGGCCAGACCGGCCACGGTGTTTCCCACGACGGGCAGCAGCGAATAGAGCACCAGTGCGACAAAGGCCGGTGCGAATCCGATGCCCGCGATGCCAATGCTGCGCGCACCGGGCACGGTGGCACCGACCCAGCCCAGCAGGGGGATCATCAGCCCGAACATGGCGAGCGAGGGGATGGTTTGCAAAAAGCTCAGCACCGGCAGGATCGCGCTGCGCAGCGCGGGTTTGTGGTGGCTCAGAACGCCGATGGGAAAGCCGATTAGCCCCGCCATGCCAAGCGACCCGAAGGCCAGCCACAGGTGACGCGTCGCTTCGGACGCGAAGGCGTCACGGCGCGCGGCAAATTCCTGCATCACCGACAGCGGTGCCAGCGCACCAGAGCCGAGCACGACGGACAGGGCCCCCAACACCGCTGTCAGCAATAGTGCGCGCTGAAAGGGCCCCGGTTTCATCGCGGTGATTGCATCGGCCATGAGCAGGGCAAAGATCACCAGCAAGCACCAGAACCCCGCCGCCGGAGAGACCCTTGCGTAATCGCCCGCGCCCTCCAGCAGCGCTGGCGCGCCCTGGACGAGAAGCCACAGCAACCCCGCCAGCCCCACAAGCGGCCCCGCCAGACGCAGTCCCACGTGTCTTGCAGGCAGGCCCAACGCCAGCCCCGCCACGATCGCTGCCAATCCGGGGATCATCTGCGATACGGGGACCACCACCCAGATCGGCACCGCGTCCCCCGCCACGATACGGTTTGCGGCCAGCGTCATAAAGGGGGCCAGCATCGCTGCGGCCCCCAGAACGGCAAATAGAACCCCCGGCGCGGATAGCCGCGCCCGAGAGGTCTGCAAGGACATCGTGCCCCGGATCAGTCCAGCACCCCGGCTTGGGTGAGGTAATCACGGGCCACGGCCTCTGCCGGTTCACCGCCAACCTGAATCCGCCCGTTGAGCTTTTGCAGCGTCGCCATGTCCAACCCCTCGAAAATGGGGTTCAGCACCTCGGGGATCGACGGGTATTCGGCCAGCACTTCGGCGCGGACGATAGGGGCGGGCTCGTAGACGGGCTGCACGCCCTTGTCATCCTCCATCACCACCAGACCTGTGGCACCGACACCGCCGTCGGTGCCATAGACCATCGCGGCGTTCACACCCGATGTGCCCCGTGCGGCGGCCTGGATCGTGGCCGCTGTATCGCCGCCGGACAGGATCACCGTCTGGTCCGCGTTCAGTTCAAACCCGTAGGTATCCTGCATCGCGGGCAGCACCGCGGGGGAGGACACAAACTCGGTCGAGGCCGCGAGCTTGACCGTGCCACCCTGCGCGACCCATGCGCCGAAATCGGACATGGTGGTCAGGTTGTTGTCTTGCGCCACGGGGCCGGTCACCGCGATAGCCCATGTGTTATTGGCAGGGGCCGAGGTCAGCCATGTGACATCGTTTTGCGTGGAGTCGAGCTCGGCCGCGCGGGCGTGTGCGGCTTCGGCGTCTTTCCACACGTCGCTGTCTGCTTCGTTAAAGAAGAAGGCCGCGTTGCCGGTGTATTCGGGGTAAATGTCGATCTGACCGGACAGCAGCGCCTCGCGGACAACCCGCGTGCCGCCCAGTTGCAGGCGGCGTTCGACAGGCAGGCCCGCGTCCTCTAGCGCAAGGGCGATGACATTGCCCAACAGCCCGCCTTCGGTGTCGATCTTGGACGATACGGTGATGTCGGCGGCCGCGGCCGAGGCCAGTGCCGCGGTAAGGGTCGCGGCGGATACGGTGATACGAAGGGAATTTTTCATGAGATGCAGGCTCCTTGGCGTAAAAAGTGACTGGTTTGCACAACTTGAGGATCAAGGTAGCGGGCCAAGCCGGGAAGCCAAGGGAAATTACTGCGAAAGCGGCAAGCGGCGGGGCGCGCACCGGTCCGTCCGCGCATTTTCGCATTTGTGCATCGAAGGCGTGCCGCTTAATGACGTCGGCAACACCCATGAATAGGTCGAAGCAGATATGAAATTCCCCAACCTCGCACTGGCAGTCGTGCTGTCGGTCCCCTTTGCTCTTCCCGCGTCGCTGTTCGCACAAAGCGCCACAAGCGAGCAGATTGTCGATATCGCAGATGCCAGCTTTGCACCGGTAATCGAGCAGTATCGAATCCCCGGATTGGTCGTGGGCATCACCTGGCAGGGGCAGCATAGCTTCTATGCGACGGGTGTGGCGGCGCGCAAAGGCAATGTCGCGGCGACGCCGGATACGATCTTTGAGCTCGGGTCGATCAGCAAGATTTTCACCGCGACGTTGGCCGCATTGGCTGAAGACCGCGGTATGCTTGATCTGGATGCGCCTGTGTCGGACAGCATACCGCAGCTTGAGGGGGCCGCTTTCGGCGCGATAAGGCTGGTTGATCTGTCCACCCATGTCACCGGTGGCTTGCCGCTTCAGGTTCCCGGCGAGGTGGGCAATGTGGCCGAGCTGATCCGCTGGCTAGAGAGCTGGCAACCGCCGCAACCGGGGACACGCAGCTATTCCAACGTCAGCATCGGCTTGCTGGGGCATATCACGGCACAGACCATGGGTATGTCCTTTGCCCAAGCGGCTCAGGATGTGCTGTTTCCCGCGATGGGGCTTGGCAGCACCTATGTCGACGTGCCGGATGACGCGATGGATCGCTATGCCTTTGGCTATGACCGCAAGACGGATGCGCCCATTCGCGTTAACCCCGGCGTGTTGGCAGATGAAGCCTATGGGGTGAAATCGACCGCCCGTGATATGCTGCGCCTGCTGGATCTGGAGCTGGGCCGCGGCGGGGCAAATCCCGCGCTGACCGCAGCGCTTGAACGCACACGGCAGGGGCAGGCAGAGACGGCCTATTACACCCAAGACATGATATGGGAGCAGTACCCTTGGCCTGTCGATGTCGCCAGGATGGAGGCGGGCAACGGTTATGACTTTATCCTGTCGCCCCAGCCCGCGACCCGTCTGACCCCACCGTTGCCGCCGCAGCGCGATGTGATCCTGAACAAGACCGGCGCGACCAACGGGTTCGGCGGGTATGTCGCGCTGCTACCGGGGCAAGACCTTGGGATCGTTGTGCTTGCCAACCGCAACTACCCGAACGAGGCGCGGGTCCGTGCGACCCATGCGCTGATCACCGATTTGCTGGCGACGCAGGACTAGCGGGCTTGGGCGGCGCGTTCAGGAGGGGGCGGGTTACGCCGTCCCCAGAAGATCTCGGGCGATGCGGTCAAAGATCCCGCTGCCGATGGGGATAAGGTCATCGGGGAAGTCATAGTCGGGGTTGTGCAAGGCCGCGTGATCCTCCCCCGGTCCGAGACACAGCATTGCGGCTTTGGCCCCCCAGCCGAATACGCCGAAATCCTCGGAGGCGCGCATGGGTACGTTTTCCTCGCCAAAAGGCACGCCGATCCCCTCCATCGCTTTGGTCGCTACGGCATAGGCGTCTGCGTCATTGATCGAAGCGGCGAAATGGTCATGCACCTCGAAAGAGACGCCAAGACCGTAGTCAGCTGCAATCGTTGATGCGAGATCGCGCGCGGCGGCCTCAAGGTTTTCCAGCCCCGCATCGCCGGCGGTGCGCAGAGTGGCAAACACCTCTGCTGCACCCGGCGCGATGCCGAAAGTCGGCTCTCCTATAGTGACGTGGGTGACGGTGACCAGCCGGAAGTCGTCGTTGCGCGGGCCGCCGTCGCCGTGGCCCAGATCATCCAGCGCGGGGATAAGCCGTGCCACCGCGAGCGCGGGCGATACCCCGTCTTGCGGGTCGGCGGCATGGGCGGTTTTCCCGCTGAGCTTGACCTTGAGCCCCATCGACGCGCAGTTGATCAGCCCCACGCGGGTGGAGACAAAGCCGAACGGACTGCCCGGTTCATTGTGGATCGCAAAGGCCCAATCCGGTTTGATCGCGTCGAATGCGGGATCGCTGACCACCGCTTTGGCCCCGCTGCCGTCCTCTTCCGCGGGTTGGAACATCAGCACCACGCGCCCCGTGGCAACCGGTTTGCGCGCGATCATGCGCCCCAAAGCCAGCAGCATCGTCATATGACCATCATGGCCGCACACGTGGCTTTTGCCCGCGACCTCGGACAGCCAGTCGATATCGCTGTTGCGTTCTTCTATCGGCAGGGCGTCAAGCTCGGCGCGGAACAGGACCGTCGGCCCAGCCGTGCCGCTGTCGAACACCGCCGCGACGCCATGCCCCCCAAGACCTGTCAGGATGCGGGTGGGCGACAGGGGCTTTAGCGCACTAACGATGGTCTTTGCGGTCTCTACCTCTTCGCCAGAGACTTCGGGATGGCGATGCAGCGCGCGGCGAAATTCGGTCAGTTCCACAAGATCACTATTGGTCAACATAAAACGCGACACCTTCTGCTTCGGGGTTTTTGGTATGTTACGTCAAAGCCCTAGCAAACGCGACGGGTGCCGGGTAGCCGCGTTTGTGCGGACGGTGCGGGAAACCGAGCGTAGGGTTCCGGGCTAGGCGGCAGCCCCGAACCTTTCGCGATACCGGATCGGAGGAACGCCCATCAGTTTGCGGAAATCGCGGCGAAAACTCTCGGCCGAGCCGAAGCCGCAGACCTCTGATATATCGGCCAGCGGGATGGCGCTATTTTCCAGCAGTTCAGCGGCGCGGGATACCCGTTCAAGCTTGAGCCAGTTGAGGGGGGTGTCGCCTGTCTCTTCGCGGAACCGGCGGGCCAGCGTGCGTCCGCTGGTCGCGGCGGTTTGTGCCATACGCGCCATCGGCCAGTCCTCGTCAAGTGTGGCGCGGATCATATCCTGCAGCGTCGCAAGACCCGACCCCATCCGCGCCTTGGGCTCGGGGCGGGGCACGAACTGACGCTGCCCGCCATCGCGTTGTGCGGGAAGGACAAGCCGGCGGGCGACAGACGCAGCGACCTGCGCGCCGTGATCCTGCCGAATGATATGCAGCCCCAGATCCAGCCCCGCCGCCGATCCGGCGGAGGTGAAAACCCTGTCGTCTTCCACGAATAGCACATCAGGGTCCACGGATATGTCAGGGTAGCGCGCGGCCAGCTTATCGGTGTAGCGCCAATGGGTTGTGGCGCTTTTGCCTGTCAGCAGCCCCGCCGCGGCCAAGACAAAGACACCTGAACAGATCGACGCGATCCGCGCGCCTTGGGCATAGGCGTCTTGCAAGGCGGCGCATAGCGCGGGCGGGACAGGGGCATCGGCACCGCGCCAGCCGGGCACGATGATGAGGCTGGCTTGCCGCAGCAGATCAAGATCGTCGTGCGCCTCGATCGTGATGCCGCCTGTGGCGCGGATCGGACCGGGTTCGGCCTTAACGGTGGCATAGCGGTACCAATCCGCGAACTCGGGTCGGGGCAGGGCAAAAAGCTCTACCGCGATGCCGAATTCGAAGGTGCACAGCCCGTCATAGGCAAGCGCACAGACCAAGGGGGCGTTTCGGGGCGCGATTTGGGACATTTTGGCAGAATCCGACCGAAGGTTGTCAATATAGCCAGTATCGCGTGTTTCGCAGAAATGGCAATCTTGGATCAGCAACACATACCGGAGGTTTGACATGACCCTGCACCCTGACCTGCTGAGCGCGATAGAGACCTATTTTGACGCGATACACGAGTGTGACACCGACAAGCTGAATGCCGTGTTCCACCCGAGCTCAAGCCTGTTTGACGGTGACAATGGGGCGGTCTTTGTAGAGCCGATCGACAGTTTCAGCCGCGATGTCGGGGCCCGCGTCTCTCCTGCCAGCATCGGGCAACCGCGCGAGGCCGAGGTATTGATGATCGACATGCTGTCGCCGCTGAGTGCAACGGTGAAAATCCGCATCCGCGCCCATGACAATGTCTTCGTCGATCACCTTGGTTTCGTGAAGGGCGCGCAGGGCTGGCAGATTGTATCGAAGATCTGGCATCTTGAGCGGCGCATTGATGCGTCCAGTGCGGTCTGACCGGCGGGGCAATTCGATTTTACGACAAAACCAAACATTTGAAAGGGATAGGAAATGACCAAGATGAATGCCGTAGGATGGTTCGATATCTATGTGGACGACCTTGATCGGGCGGTCGGGTTCTACGAAGCCATGCTCGACACCAAGCTGGAGCCGATGCCAGACCCGAGCGGTGAGATGCAGATGATGAGCTTCCCGACCGAGATGACAGCCTATGGCGCGGGGGGCGCGCTGACCAAAGCGCCTTACGCGGGGCCAGGGGTTGGGGGCACGATTGTCTATTTCATGGTCGAGGATTGCGCCACCCAAGAGAAACGCGCGACCAGCGCCGGCGGCAGCGTCGCGCAGCCGAAAACATCCATCGGTGAGTTTGGCTGGATCCTCGTGTGTCAGGATACCGAGGGCAATATGGTCGGCTTCCACTCCATGCAATAGCGGCACAAGTTTCGCTTACATGCGCGCTGGCGAGGGGTCACCCCCGACGCCAGTAGCGCGTCAGCCCGCTTCTTTCCACGTCTGGGGCGTCAGGTAGACGACGCTGTCATCGACGCTGACCATCACGTCACCGTCCTGAATATGCACGCCAAGCTTCATCGCGCGGCTGGCCAGCTTTGCCAGCGCCGCGGTGTCATGCTCTGCCAGATTGACGACCTCGAGCTTGTCGAAACGGGCGGTGCTGCTGCGGACCTTGTCCCACCAGACCTCTGCGGTTTTGCCGCCATAAGAATAGATCACGACCCGCGCGGATTTGTTGCAGGACTGCCGGATGATCTTTTCACTTGGCAGGCCGAGAGCCACCCAAACGTCGATCTCGTCGCTCAGGCTTTTTTGCCAGATATCGGGTTCATCATCGGTCGACAGGCCCTTTGTCATCTCAAGGTGCTCATGCGCGTTCAGGGCAAAGGCCAGCAGACGGACCATCAGACGTTCATCAGTTTCCGACGGGTGTTTGGCCACGGTCAGCTTGTGCGTCTCGTAGTAGTGGCGATCCATGTCCGAGACCGAAAGCTCGACTTTGTAGATCAGAGAATTTTGCGCCATGACGTTGCCGGACCCTTGATGACCGGACTGTCCTATACAGTCTGGTGATGGGGGGCAGTACCTGCCAGTGACTGGATAAACAAGGCGAGACTGCGCTGTGGAAAATCATGCGTGTGTGAGGGGTGGCGAAATATTCTTTCGCCAAGCGTGCTTTCCGTGTAAGATCATCAAACGCGTATCGCGCACGGACGTCTGACAATCCCGTGATCATCTTGGTCCAGACCTGTCAAAGGGTGCCATGAAACCTATGTTGACCAGTTCGAAACCACGCTGTTATACGCGCCCTCCGCCCTAGGCAAAAATTACCCAAGGACAACGACTTAATGATTGAATTCGAATTGAACGGACGGCAGGTCTCTGTCGACGCAGAGCCGGATACGCCCCTGTTGTGGGCGATCCGTGACGAGATCGGGCTGACCGGCACCAAGTTCGGCTGTGGCATCGGCGCCTGTGGCGCATGTACCGTGCATATCGACGGGACGGCCACACGGTCCTGCATCACCTATCTTTCGGATGTCGAAGGGATGAAGGTCACCACCATCGAAGGGCTGGACGAAAACGGCAACCACCCTGTGCAAGAAGCGTGGCGGAACCTGCGCGTGCCCCAGTGTGGCTATTGCCAGTCGGGTCAGATCATGCAGGCAGCGTCGCTGCTGAAAGACACGCCCAACCCCAGCGATGACGACATCGACGCGGTGATGACCGGCAACCTGTGCCGCTGCATGACCTATCCCCGAATCCGTCAAGCCGTGCGCGACGCCGCCACCGCTATGGGAGGCTCCGACAATGGCTAATTTGATTTCCCGCCTCACAGGCGCACAGACGCAACCCCAGATGACCCGCCGTGGGTTCCTTGTCTCCATGACGGCCGTTGGCGTTGCATTCGGCTTCCCGCAGGCGTCGAACGCCGCGATGAACCCTGCGGTGCCGGATGGCACGCCGGTCACGCCCAATGGCGACACGTTCGAGCCGTCGATGTGGTACTGGATCGACGCCGAGGGTCAGGTCAACGTCAACATCATCCGCGCCGAGATGGGCCAACACGTGGGCACCGCCATCGCGCGTATTCTGGCGGACGAGCTGGAAGTCGCATGGGAAAACGTACACATCACCCATGTCGATACGGCCGAGAAATGGGGTCTGATGGTCACCGGCGGCAGCTGGTCGATCTGGCAAAGCTGGCCCGTCTACCGTCAAGCAGGGGCCGCTGGCCGGACCGCCTTGATCGAAGCCGCAGCGGCAAAGTGGGGTGTTGATGCCTCGGGTCTGACCGCACGCGACGGTGCGGTGACCGATGGCACGCAAACCATCAGCTATGGTGATCTGGTGGCCGAGGGGCTTGACCGCAGCTTCACCGAGGAAGAGCTGGCAGCCCTGCCGCTGAAACCTCACGCTGACCTGCGCCTTGTGGGCCAGGACGTGCATCCGCTTGATCTGGATACGAAAACCACGGGTCAGGCGATCTATGGTCTGGACGCCAAGGTCGACGGGATGGTGTACGGCGTGCCGATGCTGCCGCCGACGCGCTATGGCTCCAAGGTGAATGCCGTGGACGATAGCGGTGCCAAGGACATCAAGGGCTACCTCGAAACCGTGGTGATCGAAGACCCGTCGGGCACTGTGCCGGGTTGGGTTGTGGTGCTGGGCAAAACGCTGCACGCCGCGCGCACGGCGACCTACGAGATCAGCGTCGACTGGACCTCGGGCGAGACGGCGAATGTCTCGGAAGAGGATATCCAGGCGCGCTCGCGCGAGCTGATCCAGGGCGAGGAAGGGTCGATCCTGCACACAGAGCAGCCCGACACGACCGCTGCCTTTGATGGCGCCGCAGATATGCTCGAAGCCGAATACACCACGCAATCCGTGCTGCACTTCCAGATGGAGCCGGTGAACGCCACCGTTTTCCAGAACGCCGATGGTGTTTGGGAAACTCACGCGGGCAACCAGTGGCAATCGCTGATCCTGCCCACGCTGGCCGCCGCTTTGGAAGTGCCCGCCGATAAGATCGTGATGCGCAGCTATATGCTGGGTGGGGGCTTTGGCCGTCGCCTGAACGGTGACTATATCGTGCCCGCAGCGCTCGCCTCGAAAGCGGTTGGCAAGCCGGTCAAGCTGGTGTTCTCGCGCGAGGAAGACGCGCAGTTCGACAGCATCCGGTCGCCGTCCGTGCAAAAACTGCGCATGGCGTTCGACGATGCCAAATCGGTCACGGGTATGGAACACCACGCCGCAGCCGGTTGGCCGACGCAGGTGATGGCACCGGGTTTCATGCCCAAAGGTGTTAACGAAGAACCCTATGACCCCTTTGCCATCGACGGTGCCGATCACTGGTACACGGTGGGTGCGCATCAGGTGCGGGCGATCTCGAACGATCTGGCGAATGCGACCTTCCGTCCCGGCTGGCTGCGGTCTGTCGGACCGGGCTGGACCAACTTCGCGGTAGAAAGCTTCATGGATGAAGCGGCGCATAAAGTCGGTGCCGATCCGCTGCAGTTCCGTCTGGATCACCTGAAGGCCGAAGGCATCAACGCGGGCTCTGCGCCTAACGCGGTTGGTGGGGCATCGCGTCAGGCCGCTGTTTTGCAGCGCGTGGCAGAGATGTCGGGCTATGGCAGTGCAGAGCTGCCAGAGGGCACCGCAATCGGTATTGCCACCACCTATGGCCAGTCGCGCAGCATGCCGACCTGGACAGCGGCGGCGGTCAAGCTGGCGGTTGATCCTGAAACGGGCGAGGTCGATGTCCAGAAGATGTGGCTGGCGTTTGACTGCGGTACCGTGGTGGACCCCGACGGGGCGCGCGCACAATGCGAAGGTGCGGCCCTTTGGGGGCTGTCGATGGCGCTGCATGAAGGTACAAGGATCGAGAACGGCAACGTCATCGACCTGAACCTCGGGGCCTATACGCCACTGCGTCTGGCCGATGTGCCCGAGCTTGAAATCGACTTTGTCGAAAGCACCGAAGTACCCGTTGGTCTGGGCGAACCCGGCACCACCGTGATCGCACCCGCGATTGCCAACGCGATCTTCAACGCGACGGGCGCGCGCGTGCGTCACCTGCCGATCACCGGCGATGCTGTGCTTGCCGCGATGAAGTCCTAAAAACTGATCGGGCGGG
>NZ_CH959310.1:2251698-2302470 GCF_000152605.1 Sulfitobacter sp. EE-36
ACGCGCTGCGTCCGTTGCGCATCCGCGCCGTTCTGCGCACCGTGTTGCGTGGGATTGGCACCCCATCAGCTAAAACGGAAAGGATGTGCCACGCAGGCCCCCAGAACGCGAAAAGCGCCCCCGAAGGAGCGCTTTTTCGTTTACCGCCAACCACCTAAGGGGAAGTTGGCTCCGACGGTAGGGATCGAACCTACGACCAATTGATTAACAGTCAACTGCTCTACCGCTGAGCTACGTCGGAACGGTCTGCACCGTATAGCTATGGTAATTTCCGGCGTCCAGAGGGTTTTGCCACTTTTTTCCAGATTTTTTCAAAAGATTTTCAGACCCGGCGAAAGGTGGCTGTCGCAGAGAAGGATTCAACCGGGGCGACGCGGTTTTTGCCTGTAAGGTCAATCAGATGCGCAAGGACGTTGCGGGTCGCGGCACCCAGTAGCGCAGGCGGGGTTTCGGTGTAGATCGCGGCAGCAAGTTGGGCGGCTGTGGCGGGGGCTTGGTCGAGGGCGCGCAGGATATCAGCCTCGCGCGAGAGGCGGTGCGACACCAGCCAGTCGAGCCTTGCCGCAGGGTCGGTCACCGCCGCGCCATGTCCCGGATAGAACACCCGCCAGTCATTTTTTTGCAGCTCGGCACAAGATGCCATGAAATCGGTCAGATCCCCATCCGGCGGCGACACCAGCGAGCTGGCCCAGCCCATGACGTGATCCGCGGTGAAACAGGCGTCATTCCAGCCAAGGCTGATGTGGTTACCAATATGGCCGGGGGTGTGAATCACGCTCAGCGTCCAGTCGTCGCCGGCGATGGTCTCTCCGTGAGTTAGGGGGCGATCGGGGATGAACTCTGCATCAATGCCTTCGCCGCCGCCAATATCGGACACGGCGGCCAGTTGTTGCATCACCGCAGAGCGGCCAGAAAACGCGTCGCCAAAGGCCAGTATCGGCGCGCCGCAGGCACGGGCAAGGTCGCGCGCGAGGGGCGAATGGTCCAGATGCGTATGGGTTACGATGATGTGGCTGATGTGCTGTTCGGGTCCGATGGCATCGCGTATCGCTTGCAGGTGCCGCGGCGACGCGGGGCCGGGGTCGATCACGGCGATGCCGCGCGTGCCCAGCAGATAGGTATTCGTGCCACGGTAGGTCATGGGCGAGGGGTTGTCGGCCACGATGCGGCGCAAGCCCGGTTCCAAGATCTCGGCAATACCGATGGCGGGGTCGAAGTCGTCAGGGGGCAGCATGGTTTGGCCTTTCGCTGGGGCAGGGGGCTGGCTAAGGTCTATCCCATGTTCTTCGTCTGGCTCAAACGATATATGCCCCGCGGCATCTATGGGCGCGCTGCCCTGATCCTGCTTTTGCCGGTGGTGATCTTGCAGCTCGTGATGACCGTGATCTTTGCACAGCGGAACTATGAGGGGGTCACCAATCAGATGACCGACACGGTCCTGCGCGAGGTCGAACTGGTCATGCAGGTGGTCGATGACGCCCCCTCCGCCGCTGCCGTTCCCGCCACGGTGCAAGATCGGCTGGCCACGCTGGACATGGGGGTGACGCCTGTGTCCGCTAGTGAGGTGCCGACGCGCAACCGGATGTCGTGGTATGATTATTCCGGTCGGGTGATGGTGGCGCGGTTCGATGAGTATCTGCCAGCCTTCCTGAGCCTTGATCTGACGCGGCCCACGGGGGTGCATCTTTATGTGCAGTCGCGCTTTGGCCCGCTTGATCTCCAGTTCGAGAGGCGCAGGATCTCGGCGCAGAACCCGCATCAGCTGTTTGTGTATACCTTCAGCTTCGGCTTTGTCATGACGTTGATCTCCTTCGTTTACCTGCGCAACCAGCTGCGCCCGATCAAGCGGCTGGCCCGCGCAGCCGAAGCCTTTGGCCGCGGGCGTCACGTGCCATATACCCCGACAGGCGCTGTCGAGGTGCGTGCGGCGGGGGCGGCCTTTGTCGATATGCGCGCACGGATCGAACGGCAGATTGAACAGCGCACCTTGATGTTGTCGGGGGTCAGCCATGACCTGCGCACGCCCTTGACGCGGATGCGGCTTGGCCTGTCGATGATCGACGAAGACGATGCTGAGCCGCTGTTGCAGGACGTCGATGATATGCAGGGCATGCTGGATGCCTTCCTTGATTTCGCCAAAGGCACCGCAGAGGGGGAGGCCGAACCCCTGGACCCGCACGCCCTGATGCAGACCGCCGTAGAGGATGCGCAACGCGCTGGTCGCAATGTGACCTTGCTCCCGCCCGAAGGCGACGGCACCGGCACCGTCCGCCTGCGCCGCATGGCGATTTTGCGCGCGGTGGATAACCTGATCTCGAACGGGGTGCGCTATGGGGCGCGGGCCGAGGTATCTGTGCTGCTGACGGATAAAACCCTGCGGATCAGGGTGGAGGACGACGGCCCCGGCATCCCCGAGGATCGCCGCATCGAGGCCGTGCGCCCGTTCTCGCGGCTTGACCCCGCGCGCAATCAGAACAGTGGCAGCGGCGGCGTGGGCCTTGGCCTTGCTATCGCGACCGACATCGCCCGCGCGCATGGCGGGGTGCTGCGGTTGGGCAGTTCGGACACTCTGGGCGGTCTGCGCGCGGATATCGTCATCGCACGGTAATGCGCCAAAGGATCGGTGGTGTCAGCGTGCGGTGGCGTAGTCTTGCAACTGCTCGATGCGCGATCGCGTCAGGACAATCCGGCAGCTCAGCGTCACGTTGATCGCGGCCGTTCCCCCCAACGACAAGCGTTCGGGAAACGCGCAGTGATATTTGCGGTAGTCTTCAAATGCGATCTGAGAGTTTTGCAGCAACGCGCTCGCCGAGGCATCGGCCTTTCGCGAAAACGCCTGATCAAACGCAGCCAGCGCCGCTTGGGCATCGAGATAGGCGCGCACCATGTCACGCTCCACCTGATCGCCCATTGCAAACAGACATCGATGCACGGCGTCCGGATCTGTCTGCGGCGCGGTGCAGTCTGACAAAAGTTCTGACGCAGGGGGTAGTTTTTCAGCGGTGGCCATCGCCGGGATCAACAGCAGCGAAAAGAACATGCATTTCAACATCTGGCGTATCCTTTCGGGCGACATGGCAAAGCTACGAAAGAGATACTGCCGCAAAGCACGGCGGAATGCTACCGGTCGGGCCAAGGGCGATGATCGACAAACGGCCTTAGCGGCGAGACATGCCGCGATTCCCGAAAAGGATTGATGTGAATTTGAGGGAATATTGGAGCGGGTAACGAGAATCGAACTCGTAACTAAAGCTTGGGAAGAAATCCACAGAGATATGGAAAAAAAGGCTATGAAAGGCTGGTCTGGGATAAAGTCTGGGGGTGGTGCTGTGCAGGCGTGGTTTTCGCCAGTTCAGGCTCGAAGCTGCCGTCCCGTCCCGCGGCACTGCGTTCTGCAGTTCGCCGTCGTGCCCCTTTAATCTCTTGGCAGATGAGCCGCTGCGACGGTTGGCCTGATTAGGCGGGCATCCTTCCCGTCATCATCACCCAGATGTGCCGTCATTTCAGCACCCTAGCATCCGCCCCATCTGCTTGACGTCGAGCTCTTTCATTCGGCCGGCATCGCCAAGAAGGTCTTCAGGCCGCTCGCAGCTCTCCAGTAGTTCCTTGGACATGGTCATCGTCTTTGATACTCTTAGGAACCGTGGACTAGATCGCAGTTACACAGGAGTTCGGACCCACTGATGCTTGGTGCTGCTTCAAATCACGCGTATCTACGTATCGTGCAGATGCATTGGACTTTGGTCGCACTCGTCAGCCAAGCAATCGGTCGACTTAAATCTGCGAGAAAAATTGCTGATCCGTCCAAGCTGCTATTGTATGAAGTTGCTAGACGCGACTGGTCAACCTGCTCTGCAAAAAGGGTAGGAATGCGTCAAACCACGGAGCGAAATGGTGTAACCAATATTGTGAGCGGGTGAATTTGTATAGCTTGGCAAGAAGTGCTCCATCATCGAGCAGTTGCGCGACAACAGTTTCCCCGAAACCGGTGATCGCAATTTTATCTACTTGAAGATCAATCTTGTATTTCTCCTCTGCCCATCGTTGAGCGTCAATCGATTTGCATTTTTTAAGGAGTTTATTCGAGCAGATCCCTTCTTTGACGTCAAAGAATAGCCAGAGGCAATCTCTGGGTTGAACGGGCCCCTGAACAGTAATCAGATCCTCAAGCTTCTTTCGCTGATCTATAGGGAAATTCGGAACAATATCTAGCACTAGATCTAGAGGGAGAAAATTCTCGACTTCCCTACCCGGCGTCGTCACCACCGTACCAACGAGGTCAGAGTGTTTGGCTGTAGAAGCCGCCTTTCTAAAGGTTTCGGAGTTCTGAGAATAAGGTGACAGCTTGTCGTGATCGCAAATGCAAACAACAACGTGCTGTAGCTTTGCCAACCGATAAACTTCTTGAAAGGTGGTTCCGCCACCACCATTCGCAACTTCGTACGCTAAGCTCCGAATACCTCTTCTGCGGGCCTCATGGGAAAACAGCTCAATGTACAAGTCACCGTCATTGGTTGCGTTCTCAAGGAGCAATATAGGTTTCTCTAGAAAGCGGCCGGCTAGCATACTGTCAACACTAATAGACCAAGCGTGATCGCCGATCCTCTGGATTCCTTGATCAGTAGATACCACTTTCAGCACCCTCGAATCTGGATCACTGCGAAGACTTCCCAATTGAGTAAATTCTTCCTTTAGGCGCTCCAAATGCGCTCGATCATGACCCGAAAGCTGAATATGGCCCAAAGTCCAACTTGCCAATGCCCGTGGAATTACGACGATGTGATGCCCTCGCCTACTACTCCTTAAAACCTCTGAGAAGAACTCTTCCAGTTTTTCGCGGGGCTGTTCGCTCGCCTCTGCAGCGGAAATCTCTATTGAAATAATCATTTAATAGTTAAAAAATCCATAAGGCCAGTCAAGCAACACACCATCAGCATCAAAAGTTGATGTCGAAATTTCGGTTTTAAGATCTTGCTCGCCGCCGCTGGCTGAGAAAATAACTACCTGGACATCATTTGGATCAATACTACCGTCTTCAATCAATTCCCCCAAGCGGTTCACTAAAGATTCACTGTGAGTCTCAATTAGAAGGACGGCGTTAGTCAGGTTGGATTCGTTGCGTAGAATCGCACTTCGAAAAACGTCTGCCAGTTTCGCTTGGTGAGCGGGGTGCAGGTGTAACTCTGGTTGTTCCATGGTAATTGGGCGTAAGCCATGCCGCGCTTGTCTGACAGCATATCGAGGCATCTGCGTTGCCCACCATATTTGAGCTAAGACCGGCAAGATCTGAGAGACACCATATCCTGTATCGGCGACGTTCACAGAGATTGATCGTTGGCGAAGTTGTATACTTACATGTCCTTCTTTGCGTTCTACCAAAACTCCGAAACCAAAAGACTCTTCAACCCAATCCGAAAATCGTTTTTGTTCCGTAGCGCTAAGTGATGCTAGAAACATCGGTAAGTTCTGCCCGTCGGGACTTATCTCAGAAACTTCCAACTCTTGTGAACGGTAGTATCGTTCACTGCGTGCTCTGGCGGGACCAAGGTACGTAGTGTTTCGGAAAAAGTCCTTCAGTGCACCTGAGACATGACCAATTGTTGTAATAGCGTGATAAAGGGCACAAAGATGGTCTACCTCAGTAAACGTAATCGAGACATCGTTACCTCTCCATCGATCATAGAGTTTTTCAAAAGATCGATTGCTAGCTCCACGGTGTAACTTGTCTAAACTACTTTGATTTAGGCGAGGGTTTCGTAGAATACGCCGCGCTTCAATCTCAAGGTTTTCCTCGGATATCCTTTTGTCGACATGTTGTCGCAATCGTTGCGCAATCGCACTTCCGACCACCGATGATGCTCCGGCGGCGCGTTTTATCACTTTTCCATCTATTTTCCCCTGCATAAAAAGAGCAGGCTTGCCAAAGATATCGCTGGCGCTGAATACTAGTTTGACGCCAGGAATAAGGTCGGACATCTTTTGACCATTAATTTCAAACTCGCTACATTCGCGACCATTTTTCTCGAATATGGCGACGGCTGACGTTTGGTCATTGGGCACTTCTAATCTAACAGAACGGCGAACGGTCCGTTTGAGCTGCTCTCCCAATGAGACACTTAATGAAACAGACGGATAAGATATTGTCCGCCGCCGAGCGCGGTAAGCATATTCGTCATAATAATAAAAGTCGTCATCGATTTCTCGAGTCTGAAGATCATCCACGCGAAAATTGAACGTTATTTCGTTTTCTTGGTCACGATCGCTAACTGCCGCAGCAAAATCGCCGAAATCTACATAATCACCATACCAGAGTATTGGCGCGCTTGATCTCATTTCGAGTGACTGCCGCAACAAAGCAAAGGATCGCAGGTAGGTACTTTTTCCAGCGCTATTCCTTCCGACTAAGATGGTAATCGGTCTAAGTTCAATTTGCGGGGTTTTCTTCAAAGATCTTAAGTTTTCGACGCCATAGGATATCTTCATTTTTGTTTCTTTCTAATCCTAAAAAGCATGGCCGCGTACCCTTCAGTCATATTCTTCCGCAGTGTTGACATGAGACTGCGTGCGACAATGACCAATTTTGACTATCTTGCAAGGCGCAAGTAGTCTGCTGTTGGTACTTTAGCTCTATAGTGACCTGATTTATTTAAAAGGCCACTCCGTGAAGGCGTGCCTCGGCAGCTAGAAAACAAGCCGCTATCAAAGTATGAGAAGTAAGCCGATCCTGCGATTTAGTTGTATTGTTGCTTCACCATCCCGGTCGCGAACTTTATTAATTCGGTGGAGCTATGCAATGGGTAAGTTTGCTCAATCATTCTTTGATGAAAAAGTTGAGAGTTGGCTTCAGTAACCCTTAAGCCCGCCTTGAGGAACATCAATAAGCACCTCTCTGCTAGAGCGAAAGTTCGCCTTGCGCCGTTAAACGCCTGTAGGCCGCTATCCTCCAAATAAGAATGCAACCTATATCAGCTAAACAATAATGTCATTTACCTTCAGCGAGGTTGGTCCGCTGCCGGTAGCAGAAAACCCATCCAGCGCATCCCGAAGATCGCTGGTCAACACATGCGCATAGCGACTGGTAGTCTCAATATTCGTATGCCCCAGCAACTTTGAAACCAAACTGATGTTCTGCGTCTTGCGCAGCATCCTGGTGGCAAAGGTATGGCGCAGATCGTGAAACCGAAAATTGTCAATCGCTGCATCCAGCAGCGCCTTGCGCCATACGGTGCCGAACACGCCTCCGCTGGCGATAATCTGAATCCGCTCTGCCGAGTGGCCGTCGACGCGGGTGAAAACGTAGCGGCGGCTTTCCATGACATTCGACTTTGGCAGGGCAGACAGCAGCGCCGCCAGTTCGCCATTGATCGGGAAGATCATCAGCTCATCGCCTTTGAGCCGGAAGGTAATCTCACGGTGGGGCATGTCGACGTCGCGCCACAGCAGGCCGGTGATCGTGCTGATCCGCGCCCCGGTCATAAGCGCAAAGGCGACCATCGGATGAAACTCTTGGGGCAGGGCGGCGAATAGCCTAGTCTGTTCGTCGGTGGTCAGTTCGCGCACGCGTTCCCGCGGTTCCTTCGTCTCAGCCGCTTTAAGATCGATGTCGGGGATTTCTGTTTTGTAGACCTTGCCCATGTGACGCAGCGCGCGGCCTAGCATCTGAAGATGACGGTTAACTGTGCTGTTGGCGCATGTGGCGCGGTGCTTGGCGGCGTACTGGGTGATGTCGGCATCGGTCAGCTTGGAGAGCCGCTTCTTGCCGTCCATGTGGGATAGGATCACACGCGCCTGGCTCTTGGTGGTGCCCTCTGAAGGGCGTCCGACGATTTTGTCGTTGATGTATGTGCCAAGCGCCTCAGATAGCGTGTAATCGGAGCCTCTCGCGGCATTGCGCTTGGCATTAGCCCGGATGTCTGCCTCTACCGCTTTCGCGGCTTCGAAGTCCTCCGTCCCGCAAGATCCTCGAAAGCGATGACCCCCGACGACGATGTCGTATTGATAGACGCGGGTTTTCTTGGTTCGGAATGGCATTGTGTCTGGGCCTCGATGTAATCCTGTAGGTCGTCCGCGCGGTACCGGATCGCACCTCTGGCAACCTTCACATACTTTAGCCCGCGACGGCGGCACTCTTGCAAGGTCTTTGTGCAGATCCCCAGAACGTCTGCAGCGTCTGTCGGTTTAAGCAGGGGCTGGGTCATCTTGTCCTCGTTCTCGCAATCTTTACCGTAGTCAGGATGGAAGGGGCGGTTGGGAGTGGTCTATCGTTGTTGAGCGATCCGCCCTGACCAAGCATCGAACTCTGTACGCAAGGCGGCGAACTGGGCTTGAGCGGGCTTACTGGTATTTAGAACGGTCCTGCTGGTGATCCGGCAGACCCCGCGAAGGTATTCACCGGCTGCGCTGGCGTTGAACTGGTGACTGGGTAAGCCCGAGCGTACCGCAGCAAAGCGCTGGAATTGCGGATCATTGCAGAGGATCCCAGCCTGTTGTGCGGGTTGAATATCGGACAGGCGCTGACGTACGGCGGCGCTCATAGGACCGACCCCAGAACTGAGCTCATTACTGTGGCGAGGCCACAAAATATCGCAATGATGGTTATTGTTACCGCGGCCACGATGGCGAACGCTGCGCCTGGTATGGGGGCTGCGTCGTCTGGGCGCATCAGCCAGCATTTGGCACTAGGCCCGCAGGCGCAGTCCGTCGAGTAGTGGCAGGCCTTGTTTTGCTCATGCAAACGAGTGTTGTCGCCCATATCATCTATGTCCATCACGTCGCCTTTCAATTTGAAGAAAGAACCGGCGGGCTGATATTGCCCGCCAGCTTAGGTGCGGCGCTTTGGTAGGAGCGCCGTTGCAGGAAGCTGTGTCAGCTGATGCCGAAGGGCATCCGCTGGAATGCGCGGGGTTTCACGCTGTCTCGTTCGGCCAATGCGTTCGCGATCTCTTCCGCATGATTGCGTGGGGTGCCACATGGCGGGTGTTTCGTAATGAAGCCGTCAGCTTCAACCTCTTCACCCTTTGGGTTCGCAATCGCCTTGTTCGCAGCAACGATCCAATAGTGGATGGCATCTATCTCGGATACACCGCAGGCTGTGATGCCGTGTAGGCTGATCTCATACAGACCCGTTTTATCACCCGTCTCTTCGGCGTATGCGCCGCCATTCTCGATCACCTCATTCATAAAGGCGTCTTTCAGTGTGTCGGGGTCCTCGCGGTCGATCAGGGAGACGCCGCGGACAAAGGGGATAAGGCGCTCGTTCATCATGCTGCACTCGGCGGAAGATCATAACCCTTGGAACGGGCATAATCGCGGACTTTGGCTCGGATGCAAATAACTTGCGCGCTTGCGTGGTCAGGATCGACAATCAGATAGGCGGGGGCCCCAATGCGATCGTAGTCGACCGTTTGGCCGCGGGCATTCTTGAGCTTTTCCCAGTTGATCGCCAGCACTGATGGATGGCTCGCGTAGATCTGCGGGTGGGTCACGATGTGTCGGGCTTGGTCGATGGGGGTTTGCATATCAGCCTCCTGTAAATAAGGCTGATATAATACACTAAAAATGTATCAGTCAATCACTAATACATATAAAATGTATCCACTTGATGTGGTGCTACTTTAGTGTGGGCTCTTTCCGCTGACTGCTTGGGTGCTGAGGAGGGGCTAAGCCTGGTTTCCCGGTATTTGATTGAGGTTGGGCCGAGAGTATTTCAAGGATTCTGCGAGTGTTGTCGGCAGTGTCTATCTGAGCGCGAGCAAACTGCGTGAAGGCAAATTCAAAGATCGCAAACAGCCAGATTCCGACGCCCATTAGCGCGGCTGGCAACTATGTTCCTGTCGAATAAAGTCTTAGCGCTATCAGCGTTAGGGCCGCAACAGATAGCCATGTAACCGTGTCAAATATCAGGAGGCTGGTACGTGCTGATCTATAGTTGGTGCTCAATGTTCGTTCCTCGCAAATGGTAAAGGCGACCGCGGGTTTGGGTTGCGTTGTTCCTAATTTGTTCTAATCTGGCGTTACTGGGGGTGGCGGCGTTGAGACAGAGACATTTTAGAGTTGCGAAGTTTTTACGTTCGCTTGGGGTTAGTTTGAATTTGGTGTTTGATCCGTGGCACTGCTTGCGCCTTTCAATTTCGAAAAGAGATCCGCCTGTACGTCCTGAGGAAGCTGCGAAAAATCACCGTGCATCAGGAAGTTAAAGTCGATCCTGTGAGCGCGATAGAAGTATCTCATGATTTCACGGTTCGGGAACTGCCGGCCTCTTTCCATATTGTTGAGAGAGTTGTTGGCAATCCCAGCCTGTTGCGAAACTTCGAGCTGGGATAATCCGCTCGTTAGCCTCGCGGCTACGAGGCGTTTCGCGCATGCCTCTTTGCTCATGTCGCCTAGGCGGGTTAGGGATTCTTTTTGGGTGATATTCATACTAGTAAATATCGCTCGATACAGAAAATATGTATATTTGAAAGAAATGAACCTTTACGATACATAATTTATGTATTACCTCATGTGCTGTGAGTACAGTTCAGGAAATATGCGCGGCGATCGGGCGAGATGCCCTAGCGACTGCTCTTGGTGTAAGTCGCCAGTCGATCAGCAACGCGATCGCAAATTCTGCGTTTCCAGCTAATTGGTACTTGATCATCAAGAGTGAGTGCGATGAGCGGAATATTCCCTGCGGTCCGCTTTTGTTTAAGTTTAAACGACATGAAAAAAGGGATGCAGCATGACCGCAGCACCCCCTCGTTCCTTTTCACATTCGCTTCATTTGGACTCTTCACAGTTCAAACATGGAGCGAGTATGCGGAAAAATCTTTCACAAAATGCAAAGCGTGTCGCTTTTTGCTCGGGTAAGCACAAAAGCCTGTCGCGCCGATGGTTTGCATCGCTGTTGTGGCGCGCCTTTCCGGGTAAGTCGGAACGCGAGGTTGCGCAGCTTGGCGCGCCCGTTCTCGACGTATCGGAGCGGCAGATTATCAACTGGTTGCGCTGCGACAATGATGCGGCGTTGTCTTACGTCACTGCAGTGATGGTGCTGGCAGGCGTCGAGCTGGCACTTGAGCCAGTGCGGGGTCGGGTCGCATGAAGCGGCGCGTTTGGCTGCAAATTCAGGGGATTTGGTTTGCGGCGTGGTCGTCGCGTGCCGGCTTTATATCCCAAAGGTGGGCTGACCGCGCGCATCGCTGGGCTCAGCGGTCGGAAAAATTTTTCCAACAGATAAATGGGGGTCGTTTCAAATGACACCACGTGGCCACGCTATAGCATTTCGAATTTGGCAGTACTGCCAGCCCCGCGGCTGGGACTGCACCATGTCAGAGGTTTCTGCGGCGGTAGATGTCCCCGTGGCGTCAGTAAGGGCCGTTATAAAGCTGAAGAATTGGGGAGGTCGGCTGCGCGTGACCAAGACGCACTACCGCGGTGCTGGCGGGAACGACTATGCGCTGAGCGCGGATGCTGTGCTGAACGGTTCCGGTTCCCTCCGAACGCTAGCAGATCATACGGGTATCACACTGTGATTATGGTACCAATTGGCCAGGTAGATTTCGCTGATGATCTTCGCCCAAAGCTGTTTAAGTCACAGGCGGGTCACTAGCGATGGCAATTTCTGATGCAAATGGAAAATTCGCGTTAGTCGATACTTCGGAAATCGAGGAATACCCTCTTACGCGTGATGACCGGCTCAATAGTCACTTCTTTATGGTTTGGGAGCGCCGTCGCTGGCTGAACTCTGACATGCGGTTGAAGGGGCGGGCAGAGTGCCGTGCGCTTTACTTCGACTTGATCAACATTGCCTGCGATCAGTCGCCGGTGGGTACCATCCCGAACGACATGGAAGTGTTGGCAAAGCTCCTGATGATCTCGGAATCCGAGTTCAAGACGCTATGCCAACTTGAATACGGGCCGCTGCACAAGTGGCGACCGTGCCGCTGCGGTGATGAGGTGCGACTGATGCATCCGGTTGTCTTGGACATGCTGATCGAGGCCGTGTCGCGCAAAGAGGATAACCGGGCAAAGATGGAAGCGGCCAATACGGTCAAACGCGTCCAACGCCTGCGATCGACAGTAGCGGGGCTGCAGACTGAGTTGAGCAAGAACGACGCTGCTGTGAAGTGGATGGACGAATGGCTGCTGAAGCAAAGCGTTGGATATCGCAACACGAGCTGGGTGGAGCAGGCGATGATGGCATGGGCCGATCATCGGATGGACCTTGGCCGCGCGCCGCGCCGGGGGACGATGTGATGGGCGGCTTGAACTGTCCAGTGGACACTTTGCGGACAATGACAGGACAGTTCGAGGACAGTCTTGTGAGATTGTCTATTTAAAACAATTGGTTCGCTACTCTGTCCTCAAGTGTCCTACACGATAGGGACATAGACAGAGACAAAACAGTGAAACAGGCGCTGTCCCAAAAGATCAGGGGGTTGGGGCAGCTGATAGGTGGTTCGGCTAAGAAATGGGGTACGGCATGGTAGAGGCAACAGAGACCAAACGCGACCGGGTGCGCAGGCTGTTGATTGATCCGCTGAAAGCTGACGGGTTCCGGTTTGCCAAAAATGTGTCCGCGGAGGATGCGAAGACCCGGTTGGATCGGTTGGCTGATGATCTGGCCTATTTGAGGGATGAGGGACTGATCGCGCTGCGTGTCTCGCTCCGGACAAAAGGCGAGGGAACTGCCCGATGCTTCTGGCCAGCGCCTGCGACGGTGCTGGGACTGGCGGAAAGCTTTCAACGTCGGCCACTGGATGAGTTGCCAGCATTGCTGCGCTGGTTCGCGTCAGCTGCGGGTGGTGCGGCTGTGCTGGGGGACCGGCTGGTCGCGGAGTACTGGTTTTGGACTATGCACAAGCGACCGCCAGTAAAGCCGATGGATAAAAAGATGGTGGCGGACAAGGCTGGGGAATGGCGGCGACGAGTTGAGCTTGCGAAAGATCGGATCGCACGTGGCCACACCATGCCAGCGGACGAGGCGCAATGGCTGGACTGGTACCAGGGTAAGGTGGCCTATGTCGAAGGTCTGGTCGGTAATCAGGCCGGTGTGTCGGAGGACGCTGCATGATGGCGCGTAGGTTTATGCAGTCAGGTGGGCAGGTCAGTAAAAACACGACTGCGCAGATGGTACGTGACGCAAACGGTCGTGTGCGACGGCAGATTAGTATCCAATCGTTGCTGGAATGGGCTTTCGCTGATGAATGCGCATCGATTGATTTTGAGGATGAGGGAACGCTGGCGATTGGGTACGGATCAATCGGCAACGCATACCTTATGGAGCAGCGTGGTAAGTTGGGCTGTAGGATCGATGGTGGAGGCCGGTCACTGCCCGATCCTGATGCTGACCTTGTCGCGGCTGCCGTGGCAGTGCTGCCAGAGGGCTGTGGTGGTCGACGCATGGCGGTGCAAATCGCAGAGCTAGCGCGTGCACGGGCAATACCTGATGCATTCGTCGGGGTGCAACCTCGCTGTGAGCCCAAAGGCTGGCGCATCAATCAAAATGGTAAACGGGCAGAAACTGAAAGCCTGGGTATCGAGATTGATACCTCTGGTCGCAAAGCTCGGCGCCATAACGTGCTGATCTGCCCTGTCGTATATCGGCCTGATAATGCGCAGATAGCCGCGGCAAGACGTAATTATTTACAATGGTGGTCTGCGTTAACTGAATTGCGCATCACATTTGAAATACACACAAATCTCTCACGTTGGCGGGTGGATAGCCGCATGCCACCGATGACGCCATGGAAGAAAGTGCTTGCCGAAT
Organism: Sulfitobacter sp. EE-36; assembly: GCF_000152605.1. NCBI lineage: Bacteria > Pseudomonadati > Pseudomonadota > Alphaproteobacteria > Rhodobacterales > Roseobacteraceae > Sulfitobacter > Sulfitobacter sp. EE-36. The sequence continues at coordinate 2,265,446 of NZ_CH959310.1, forward strand.
AAATCCGCTCCCCCTAGACATCATGCCAACAACACTTCTGCGCCCGGACGGTAAACCCGCTCCGGGCGCTTTGCGTTCTGGCAGATGAGAGGTAATCGTTATGCCTCGTCTAAAGACGGTGCCGGGCCGCTTGGCGGCACCAGCGCCACGCCTCGGCGCGGTTGCGGCCAATTCGAAAGAACAAGATCGAGCGCGCGACCAGCTCAAGCCCTGGCGCGCTTGGTACAGCCTCAAGCGTTGGAAGGATCTACGGCGAAAGATCTTGGCACGCGATGCCTACACTTGCATGCAAACCGGCGTTGCTTTGGTGGGCAAGGCACCAGCCCCAAACAGCCCCGTTGTGGACCACATCCGCGAGCACAACGGCGATCCCTTCCTGTTTTGGGATGAAGATAACCTGCAGGCGGTAAGCAAGCAGTATCACGACACCGAAAAGCAGCGCATAGAGAGGGCAAGAAGTGGATACATTTAGATCAGGGGATGTGGCTAGGATTACAGGCGTTAACCAGCTCAGAATTAGAAATTGGCGCAAGCGCGGCTTTCTACCCAATAATCCAAATAAATGGCAGAGCTGGACGCGAGACGAGGTAGTGGCGCTGGCCATAATGGGAAAATTAGCTGATCACCTCAGCCCTTCAGAGCTTTGGCCTATGTGCCTTTCCTGTGTTTCGTTAATTCTTCCAGGATGCGTCCTGTGCGTTTCGCCTAAACCACTAGGCTCGCCTGAGTGGGTGGTTCTGCCTTGGAACGAGGTAGACACCTCAGAGCGGGAAGTGCTTATCGTTATAGATTTGTCGTTTACCCTAAGTTTTCTTCAGCTTTGACGCCAATCCCACGCCGCTCTCACGCATGGGGGGGGTGGGTCAAAAGTCAGAAAAGCCGGGCACGCCACACCTGTTATGCCCTAACGCGGAGAATTTTTTTCCCATGGCTGATGAATTTCCGCCCCAAGGGGCATCTGTTGACCTGTTTGGGAATGAGATCTTGCCGATGCGCGATCGCCGCGGTCGGCCAAGTTTCAAGAAAACTAAGGAAAATCAAGACTTTGTAGCGGTTCGGGCCGCTGCAGGGTGGAACCAGGACTTGATTGCAGAGGCGCTCGGCTGTGATCCTAAGACTTTACGCAAGAATTTTTCCCGCGAGCTGTCGCAAGGGGCTTTGCTGATCGACGGCCTGTGCCTCGACGTGTTGCTGCGCGGCGCGCGTGAAGGTCACACGCCTTCGGTCAAAGCGCTGCAGGCGCGGCTCGATCGCGTCTCGGCCGGCGCGCCGCGCGCGGCTGGAAAGGAAAAACCCGAGCAGCCGGCGAAAGCTGAAAAGCTCGGCGTCAAAGAAAAGCGCTTGAATGATGCGACCAAGCCGCAGGCCGATTATGGATCGCTCTATGATCGGATCCCGCGACAGTGAGCGATCTTTCCTGGGCCGCGTGCCCTGACTGGTGGGAAAAGCTGCAGGCCGGCGCAACGCCGATCCCTGCGCTGGATCTCGATGATAATCTCGCCGAAATTGCCGTTGCTTTGTTCGACAAGCTGGTTGTGCCGGATATTCCAGGCCAGCCGACTATGGGCGAGGCGGCCGAGGAATGGACCCGCGACATCGTGCGCGCGGCCTTCGGTTCGGTCAATTCGGATGGGGCGCGCCTGGTCGGCGAGATCTTTACGCTGGTGCCCAAGAAAAACACCAAGACGACGCTCGCGGCGTGCATCGGCTTGATCGCAATGCAGATGAACACGACGCCCAACATTCGCGGGATCATCGTCGGGCCAACCCAATCCGTCGCCGACACTTGCTTTGCCCAAATGCAGGGCATGATCGAGGCCGACGACTGGCTTTCAAAGCGCTTCAAAGTTGACGAGCATAAAAAGACGATCACCGATCACTATCCGGATCCCAAGACGGGCCGGCCGCTCAACGCAAAATGCAAGGTCACCAGCTTTGACCCTGCAGTGACCACCGGGGGGATCCCGGCCTTTGCAATCCTCGACGAGCTGCACCTGATGGCCGAGCGGCATTTTGCGGCGCGGGTAATCGGTCAGATCCGAGGCGGGATGATCACAAACGCGCGTAGCTTGCTGGTGATCATCACGACGCAAAGCGAAATTCCGCCGCAAGGGATTTTTAAAAGCGAGCTCGAATATGCGCGCAAGGTGCGCGACGGCAAGATTGTCGAAGATGTCCGGATGCTGCCGGTGCTCTATGAGTTTCCGCAAGAAATGCAGGGCGATGAAAAGCAGCCTTGGAAAGATCCGGCAACCTGGGGCGCGGTGCTGCCAAATCTCGGCCGGTCGATCACGATCGAGCGCCTGATCCCCGAGTTTCGCAAGGCGGCCGACACCAGCGCCGAGGAGCTGGCACGGTGGGCAAGCCAGCACTTAAACATCGAGATCGGCCTCGGGCATCACACCGGCGGCTGGGTCGGTCAAACCTACTGGCCGAAAGCCGCAGATCCGGAGCTAAGTTTAGAGGCGCTTCTCGAAACCTCGGAAGTTGCGACGATCGGGATCGACGGCGGCGGCATGGACGATTTGCTCGGCCTCGCGGTTCTCGGCCGGCACCGGGAAACAAAGCGCTGGCAACTTTGGGTCGCGGCATGGGCGCATGACATCGTGCTCGAGCGGCGCAAAAACATCGCGGCGCGGCTACAGGATCTCGAGCGCGACGACGCTCTAACGATTTGCACGCATCCGACGCAGGATGTCGATCAGCTTGTCGATATCGTGTTGCGGGTTCACAGCGCCGGCATCTTGCCCGAGCGCGGCGGCATCGGCCTCGATCCCGAGGGTGTCGCGGCGATCGTGGACGCGCTGCAGGGCGCGGGCATTCCGCACGATACGCTCGCCAGCGTCACGCAAGGCTACAAGCTCAACGGTGCAATCAAGGGCACCGAGCGCAAACTATTTGACGGATCCTTGCGCCATTGCGGCCAGCCTTTGCTTGGCTGGTGCGTGGGCAATGCCAGGACCGAGGCAAGGGGAAACGCGGTGATTGTCACAAAAGCAGTAAGCGGCGCGGGCAAGATTGATCCGCTGATGGCCGCGTTTAACGCGGTGTATCTCATGAGCCTGAACCCGGCCGCTGCGCGTCGGGATCTGTCGGCCTTCCTCGCAAATCCGGTGATGTCCGTATGATCGGGCGCGCACTCAAGGGAGCCTGGGCGGGCATGCGCATGGCGCTCGCCGAGGGGCAAAGCGGCTTTGAAAATGTTGATCTCGATGCTTTGCGCGCGGGCGGCGGGTTCAAAAGTCATGCCGGGCAACCTGTCACAGCGTCAACGGCGATGTCGATCTCGGCGGCCTGGTCCTGTGTAAAAAGTAATTCGCAGCTCGTCGGATCCTTGCCGCTGGCCTTGTATGAGAAAGACCGCAACGGCAAACGGGTGAAGATCGAGGATCCTCTGGCCGAGATCCTGACGGTATCGCCTAACTCGGATCAAACGGCATTCGAGTTTTGGGAAAGCCAGGAAGCGCAAAAGCTTTTGCACGGCAACAGCTATGCCGAGAAACTGTTTATTGGCGATCGGCTGGTCGGTTTGCGGCCGCTGCTCGACACAACGCCGGTGCGCAACGCAGATGGCCGGTTTGACTATCGGTTCCGCGACCGGGGCAAGATGTACACGCTGCCGGCGAGCAAGGTGTTTCACATGCGCGGCTTTGGCGGCGGTGATGGCCTCGGCCTTTCGGCGATCAAGCATGGGGTGCATAGCTTCGGATCCGCTTTGGCGGCGGATCAAACAGCCGGCACCATGTTTAAAAATGGCATGGTCGCCAGCGGCGTTTTGAAATCCGGCCAAGTGCTTGATGAAAAGCAACGCGGCCAGCTCGAGAAGCTGCTCGATCGGTACACCTCGAGCGCCAAGGCGGGCAAGATCATGACGCTCGAAGCGGGGCTCGAATACCAGCCTTTGCAGATCAATCCCGAGGATGCGCAGCTTTTGGAGACGCGCCGCTTTCAAGTCGAGGATGTCTGTCGCTGGTTTGGCACGCCGCCGGTGGTGATCGGTCACGCGGGCCAAGGTCAAACAATGTGGGGATCGGGCGTCGAAGCGATCATGCTCGCCTGGCTTACGCTAGGGATCAATCCGCAACTGCGCCGCAACGAGGCGCGGATTGCAAAAGACCTGATCCCGCCGGGCAAGCGCGGCCGCTGGTATGTTGAATGGAACCGCGAGGCGATGCTGCAAATGGACAGCAAATCCAAAGGCGAGTTCCTAAGCAAGATGATTTCAAACGGTATTATCTCGCGAGACGAGGGTCGGGACAAATTGAACATGGCGCGCCGTGGTGGTGCTGCCGACGAATTGATGGCGCAAACGGCACACGCGCCGATTGACGACCTCGGAGGGATCTAAACCGATGACAAAACGCAATTTACCAACCGCAAAAATCTCTGCCCGGTCGGGCGTTTCGTCTGATATTTCGCCCAAAGCTTTGCAGCGTTGGTGCCCCGAGGTGCGCGCTGCGCTCGATGGGGATCAGCCGACAATCTCGGTGCTGGATCCGATCGGCGCGGATATGTGGGGCGATGGGGTGACGGCAAAGCGGATCGGCGCAGCTCTGCGCGCGATTGGCTCGGTGCCGGTGACGGTGAACGTGAACAGCCCCGGCGGCGACTATTTCGAGGGGCTGGCGATCTATAACTTGCTGCGCGAGCATCCCGAGCCTGTAACGGTCAACATTCTGGGGATCGCGGCCTCGGCCGCTTCGGTGATTGCCATGGCCGGCGACGAGGTGCGCATCGCGCGCGCCGGGTTCTTGATGATCCATAACACATGGATCGGCGCGGCCGGCGATCGGCACGGGCTGCGCGAGGTGGCTGATTGGCTCGAGCCTTTCGACGCGACCGCCGTCGAGATCTACGCGGCGCGCACCGGCATCGCGACAGCGGATCTCGCAACTATGCTCGATCGCGAAACCTGGATTGGCGGGCAATCCGCGATCGACCAGGGCTTTGCCGACACATTGTTGCCGGCTGACATGCTCGACACCGCCGACGAAGCGGGCACCGCCTCGATGCGGGCCGAGCGCAAATTTGACCTGCTCGCGGCGCGCGCGGGTCTCACAAATTCTGCGCGGCGCGAGCTGCTGCAGGATCTCAAGACCGGCAAGCCAGGCGCTGCCGGAAACGACACGCCGGGCGCTGTCGATGTTGAGCAGGGGCTTTCGGAGCTGCTGCAATCGTTCAAATCCTTTGGAAAGGAAAACCCATGAAAAAGATGATGATGCCAGCCGTTTCGCTGGCCGCCCTGGCTGCAGCAACGGCCATGCCTTCGGCGGTTGTCGGCACGCCCCGCATGGAAGCGGCCGGCGGTGTCGAGGCGCTGCTGAAGCAGGTGCAGCAAGAGCTGAACCGCGTCGGCGATGATGTGCGCCGCGCCGGTGAGGATGCGCTGAAACAGCAAACCAAGAACGGCGAAGTGACGGCCGAGGCGAAAGAGACGGCCGACAAGGCGCTGAAACAATACCACGAGCTCAACAGCGCCGTTAGCAATCTGACGGGTAAGCTCGAGGCGCTGGAATCGCGCAACGTGGATCTCGAGCAACACTATGCCGGCCAAGGCCGGGGCGGTGCCGGCGTTGTGTCAGTCGGTCAAGAGATCGCGAATAGCGATGATCTGAAAAACTACATCGAGCGCGGTGCGCAAGGTGGTCTGACGCTGCGCCCGACCAACGCGATCACAACCGTTAGCGGGGCGACTGGTGGGTTGATCGTGCCTGATCAGGATCGCCAAGTCACAAGCATGCCTATGCAGCGCCTGGCCGTGCGCAGCCTGTTGTCGCAAGCGACAACCGAAAGCGATCTGGTCAAATACGCGCGCCAAACGGTTCGCACGTCTGGCGCGGCTCCAACGGCCGAGGGCGGCACCATGCCCGAGCTGGTGGTCAAATGGTCGGCAGAAGAAGCGGCCGTGCGCAAGATTGCGGCGATCGTGCATGCCTCGGATGAAGCGCTCGCGGATGCCGGTCAGTTGCAAGCGTTGATCGACCAAGAACTGCGCTATGATCTGGATCTTGAAGAAGAAGCGCAGATTATTGCGGGGGATGGATTGAATCAAAACCTCCTTGGTCTGACATCGGTTGCCGCCTCTTTTGTCGCGCCTGGTGGCCTGCCAAACGAAACGCGCATTGATCGCTTGCGTTTGGGTCTGCTGCAAATCGCGCTGTCCAACAATGCGGCCGATGGTGTGACGATCAACCCCGTCGATTGGGCTGCGATCGAGCTGCTGAAAGACACTCAGGGCCGCTATATCTTCGGCAACCCGAATGAGCTGGCAACACCGCGGCTTTGGGGGTTGGATGTCGTTCCAACGCTGTCGCATTCGGTCGGCGAGTGGATGGTCGGCGCGTTCCGCATGGCGGCGACGATCTACGATCGCCAAGAAAACGAGATTTTGATCTCGAGCGAGCACGGCACCAACTTTGTCGAAGGTATGAAAACCATTCGCGGCACCAAGCGCCTTGCCCTGGCGCATAAACGCCCCGGCGCGTTGGTTATTGGTAACTTTACGTTCGCCTAATCGACCGACCGCTTTGCAGCGGTGAATAAGCCAGGCTGCGGCAATGCGTGCCGCAGCCGATTGCAAACTTTCCTTTAGGGGGTTCCTATGCTTTTGAAATTGAAGCGCACACAAAAGACCATGATCGGCCGGCTGCTGATGGGTGAAACTTATCGTTTCGATAAGAACAATCCGAAACAGAAAGAGGTTGCGGCGAGCTTGCTCAAGCGCAGCATGGCCGAGGAAGTGGATGCCAAGCAGCACGCCGAGGATCTCGCCAAGGTCAAAAGCCTTGTGTCTGATGATCAATCCGCTGCTGACAAGGCCGCTGCTGACAAGGCCGCTGCTGACAAAGCCGCTGCTGACAAGGCCGCAGCCGACAAGGAAGCTGCTGACAAAGCCGCAGCCGATAAGGCAGCCGCGAAGTGAGCCAGCTCACGATCGAAGATATCAAACGCCATTGCTCGGCGTTTGATTTTGACGACGATGACCCTCTGCTCGAGGATCTGCACAAGCAGGCCGAGGAATTTGTGCAGAAGTATCTGCGCCGCGAGCTCGACATCGAGTTGCCGGGTGCGTGGCCCCTGGGCTGCACCGGCGCGGTCAAGATGCTGGTGGCGCATTGGTACGATCACCGCTCGGCCGTCTCGGAAGTTTCTAATTTCGAGGTTCCCTTTGGCGTGCGAGATCTGCTTGCCCCGTATCGGGATTTGAGCTGATGAAAGCGCCGCGCGCGGGCGAGCTGAAATGGGTTGCGCAGTTTCGGCGCGCGAGCCTGGTCGATGATGGCTTTTCAGATGTCGAGCAGTTTGCCGATCTCGGCACGACCAAGCGGGTCAAAAAGCTTGAGGTCAGCGACGGCGAGCGCTGGCGTGCCGCGCAAGTGAGCGCGACGATCACCGCGCGGTTCCAGATCCGCAGCACGGCATTCTCGCGCGATCTTTCCCCGGCCGATCGTTTGATTGTCGAGGGCGTCGAGTATGGCATTAATGGGATCCGCGAAATGGACGCCGGCCGCCAGCGGTGGCTTGAGATCTCGGCAACGGCAGAGATCAAAGCCGCGTCATGAGCATGACGGTCAAGCTCTCCGGATTTGCGGAGCTCGAGAAGAAACTCGACCAGCTCACCAAAGCAGCCGGCAAGGGTGTCTTGCGCCGCGCGCTGAAAAAAGCCGCGATGCCGATCGCCGATGCCGCAAATGATTTCGCGCCGGTCGGGGCAACGGGTGGCTATGCGCAATCCTTCAGTTACTCGACCAAGCTCACAAAGCGGCAACGCGGTTTGCATCGCAAGATGTTTCGCGACGACAAGGCCGCCGTCGAGGGGTTCGTCGGCACGTCAGATCCCGCCGGTGTCCAGCAAGAATTTGGCAATATCAATCACGGGCCGCAACCGGCCTTGCGCCCCGCATGGGATGGCGGCCGCGAGCAACTGCTCGAGGATCTCGGCCGCGAGCTCTGGACCGAATTCGAGAAATCAGCGGCTCGAGCTGCGCGCAAAGCGGCAAAGTAGGAAAGGAAAAATTGTGAAACTGCTAAACCCGTGCGCGTGGCGCGTAACTTTTTATAGCCGCGGTCTATGTGTTTCTGTTTTCCGAAACGGTGATTTCCGCCATTGGCACCGCGTCGGCCTGCGTGCCCGGTCGGGGGCAGCGTAACCGATGGAAGAACAGATTAGGGCGGTTTTGCGCGGCAATGTCGCTGTCGCAAGCCATGTCGCACGCCGGGTCAACTGGGGTGCGCATCCTCAAGGCCAGCCGTTGCCGGCGATCGTGCTCAATACGGTGAGCGATTTGGAGGGCGTCACGCTGTCGGGCCCTAGTGGTCTGAGCGCCGCCCGGATCCAGGTTGATTGCTACGCGCCACAATCAGGCGGGGCCAAACTACTTTCCCGCGCCGTAAAGGCCGCCTTGCACGGGTACAGCGGCGACGGGATTCAAGGTGTCTTTCATGCGGGATCGCGTGACAGCCGCGAGGGCGGAACGAATGAGGCCGATCGGCCCTATCGCGTTTCGCTCGATTTCACTCTCACTTACTCAACCTAGGAGGCTCTACACATGAGCAAACAAATTATCGCGTATGGGGCACTAGTTGAGCGCTCCATTGATGACGGCGCAAATTGGGTCAAAATCCCCGAATGCGATGGCATTGCAATCCCGATGGTCGAAACCGATTTTCAGGATGTCACCAGCCTCGACAGCCCGAATGGGTTCCGGGAATACATCAAGGGCCTGAAAGATGCCGGCGTGATCAGCTTGCCTTGCGGTTATACCTCGGCAGGCTATGAGCAACAGCTCGCGGATCAAGCACTCGATGAGCCGGTGAAATATCGCACCACATTGAAGGCCGCGCCCGGTCAAGCTTCGGGCGATGTGTTCGAGTTCAGCGGCTTTCCGACGCCGCAGGTCGAGGGCGGCGACATCGGCGCGCCGGTCAAAATGAGCGTGTCAATCCGGACCACTGGCGATGTGTCCTGGGTGAAAGGGGTCGCCGCATGACTTCAAAGCGCGGGACAGTGACCTTTGAAGCGGGGGGCGTGTCTTATCAGGCACGCCTTAGCACAAACGCAATGATCCGGTTTCAGGACGTGACCGGGCAAAGCGTGATCGACGCCTTTGCGGCGATGGATGGCAAGAGCGCCGACCTCAAAGGCATTCGCGATCTGCTTTGGGTCAGCCTGGAAGGCGATCACACGCAAGAAAGCGTTGGCGATCTGATGGACGAAATCGGCCTTGTCGAGGCTGGCCGCATCATCGGCGAGATCGGCCGTGCGGCTTTCCCGACCAATGAGCCCGAGGATGGGGCGGCGGATCAGGGAAACGGCAAAGCGGGCAAGAAAGCCCGCTAGACCAAGATCCGATCGACAGCCTGCTTTCGGATTGGCTGGCGCAGGGTCAAGATTATCTCACGTTCTACGACCTGACACCGCGCGAGATTGTTTTGATCTTGCGCGGTGGCGTTGAAAAGGCGCGCGCCGAGAATGACATCGCGCGCCAACGCAACTATGAGCTCGCGACCCTAGTCGCTTATGCGTTTCACGATCCGGAAAAGATGCCGAAATTTGGCGGATCCGCGCAGGATGAAAAACAGGTTTCCGATGAAGTCGCACACGCTCAGGTCCGCGGGTTCTTTATGGCCCTGGCCAACCAATCAGCCGGTTAGTTTTCGACCAAGCTGATGAATTGAACCTTTTGTGAAGCCAACTTCACTTTGCAAGTCCAACTCGAGGCGAGAAGGGCACCGAAGATGTTATGGCTGTCTACTTTTGCGTCCGCTGTGATGTCATTGGCGTAGCTTGTTATTTTCCAGACAAATTCTGAATCACCAACACTCGTTTCTTCAGTCGAACGTCTTGAGCCTGACATTCTGTCTAGGATCTTTTCCCTACAAACTTCTTTAGCCAGCTCTTGAAGCTTGGGCGAAGCTGTAACTGGAGATCGGTCTGGAAAGCTTTTCACTACCCAAAGTCCAAGACCGCTGAAGATAGCGAAAACCACAATAACCACGACCGCTTCGAGCGGTAACTTGAACTTGTCTATTTGCATTTTGCGGCCTTCTTCATGGGAGAAAAAACAGTAATGGCACAAAGCGTTATTGGCGCACTCCGCGTCAACCTCGGATTAGATAGCGCGAAATTTAGCCGCGGCCTGTCTGAAGCCCAAAAAAGCATGCAGGCCGCGCGCAAGCAGTTTGCGGCCGTGGCCGGGGTTGCCGCGGCTATGGGGGCGGCGATCTCTGCAGCGGCGCTTGCTGGTGCGCGTGACATCGACCGTGCCGCGAAGTCTGCGCGCCGGCTCGATAGCACGGTCGGGGCATTTCGCGCGCTCGAGCTGGCGGCCGGCGAGGCGGGGGTAAGCCTCTCTGGCCTGGCGAATGATGTCCAGACAATGAACCGCGAGCTTGCCAACGTGGGCAAGACAGGCAACGCCAAGCGCGCGCTCGATGCCCTGGGGCTGTCGGCCGGTGAGCTGCAGGGGCTCGATGCAGACGAAAAGCTCGCCACGATTGCGGATCAGGTTAAAAAGCTCGGCCTCGATGCCGGCCAAACGACAGCCGTTTTGCGCGACTTGGGGATCCGCAATCGCGAAATGGCGTTGCTTGTTCTAGGCGGCGGTGATGCGATCCGCGCAGCGCGCGGGGATATCAAGGAATATGGCCTCGAGCTGAGCAGCATTCAATCGGCCGGCATAGAGCGTGCCAATGATCAAATTGGCCGTTTGGGGCTGATCACGCAATATGCGGGGCAACAGCTCGCGCTGTCGCTGGTCCCTGCAATGGGGCAGCTCGCCGAGGCGCTTACAAACAGCTTACGCGAGGGGGGCGCGCTGCGCGCCGTGATCGACGGGCTGATCGGCAACCTCGACAGGCTTGCGACTTATGTCGCGGTTGCGGTCGCGGGTTTCGGGGTGAAATACGTGGGTGCAATGGCGATGGCGGCGCTTTCGACGGCGAGCTTGTCCAAAGCGCTGATGTTTATGCGCGGTGCCCTGATCCGGACGGGGATCGGCGCGCTGGTGGTCGGTGCCGGCGAACTGGTGTACTTCTTTGCGCGCCTGGTGAAAGCTTCGGGCGGCTGGGGCAATGCGCTGTCAGCGCTCGGGGATCTCGCGGCCGGCGTTTGGCAAGGTATCCAAACAAGCGCGAGCGCGATCCCCCCGGCATTGGCGGCGGTTTGGAAAATGGTCGCTTCGAGCTTTTACGGGATGATATCGGAGCTGCAAGAAAGCTGGTCGCGGTTCCTCGGCAATTTGGGTGCAAATCTTTCCGATGTTCCCGGCATGGGCAAGTTTGCCGATGCGATCCTCGAGACGTCGGGCAAGGCTGCGGCCGGGATGTCCGAATTTGATGCGAAGGCGCAGGCTGCGGCAAACAGCGCGGCGGCATTAAAGGATGAGGCATCGGCGCTTGCGGCCGAGGGGTTCCAGCAAGCCAAGGACGCGGCGGCCAAGCTTGCCGCGATCGTATCCAACACGGCCGACGAAACGGACGGCGGGGCCGAGGCAACCGAAAACCTAAACGACGCGCTCGAGGATCTCGGCGGCTCGACGGGTTCCGGAGGATCCGCCGGCAAGGCAGCCAAGGCGCTCGATAAGGTCAAAACGGAGGCCGAGGCGTATCAGGATGCTTTGAAAGAGGCCGCCAATACATCCGAGGACATCGGCACCGAAAAGGCGCGGATTCTGGTCGGCGGGATCGACAGTGTTGCAAACGCTTTCGGTGATTTCATTGGCGGTGGCTTGAAGGGGTTCAAGGGCTTTACGAAGTCGATCCTCGACGGGTTCAAGGGCATGATCAGCCAAATGATCGCGCTGGCTGCGAAAAACCGGATCATGTTCAGCCTGGGGATCGCGCCCGCAGGGGTGGGCGGTGCTGCGGCTGCTGGCGTGCCAGGCGTTGCCGGCATGCCAAGCGCGGGCGGGATCCTGGGTAGCCTTGGCAGCCTCGGGGGCGGTGCCGGTGGCGGCGGGCTGCTTGGTGGTATAACAAGCGGGCTCGGCGCTTTGACAAGTGGCCTCGGGGCGGGTTTCAACATGGCGCTCGGCGGGTTTGCATCCGGCGGCCTCGGCGGCCTTGGCAGCGTGATCTCGACGCAGCTCGGCGCGGCAACCGCGTCCGTTGGCGCTTTGGGGGCTGCAGTCGGTGCGATCGCTTTGCCCGTGGCGGCGGTGGCGGCCGTGTTCAGTTTCTTCAAGAAGAAAACAAAGGAGCTCGACGCGGGTTTGCGCGTGACGGTCGAGGGGCTCGATGGGCTGGTCGAGACGTTTAAGGTGATCGAAACCAAACGGTTTTGGGGGCTGAGCAAGAAGGTTCGCACTTCCTATCAGGCTGCCGCTGATGAAACCGCCAAGCCGCTGCTGTCGGCGATCGACAGCATTGCGCAAAGCGTGATCGGCCTCGGCGATGTCTTTGGCTTTGCCAGCACCAATATCGACAAGGCAAGTTTTCAGTTCAAGATCTCGACCAAGGGCAAGAGCGACGAGGAAATCCAAGAGGCAATTGCCGAGGAATTGGATCGGCTCGGCGATGTCTTTGCGGATTCGATCGTCGGCACGTTCGATGAAGTCGTGACCAAAGTCACCGGCAACGGTAACTTGACCGGCCTCGCGGCGCTGTTCTCGAAATCCGGCGGGGTGGTGACGGAAACGATCAGCCACGTAAACGAGGAATTCGAGGCGCTCAAGAAAGAGGGCGAGGGATCTTTCGAGACGCTGAGCCGGCTTGTCAGCTCTTTGACATCGGTCAATTCGGTGATGGATACCCTGGGGGGCACGCTCTACGAGGTCAGCCTTGCCGGCGCGGATATGGCGAGCGGCCTTGTCGATATGTTTGGCGGGCTCGATGCAATCCAATCGGCAACCTCGGCCTATTATCAGGCTTTCTACACTGAGCAAGAGCGCCTTGATACGCTCACGCGCCAGCTAACCGGCACGCTGTCGGATCTCGGCCAGACAATGCCCGAGACGCGCGCGCAGTTCCGCGCGCTGGTCGAGGCGCAAGATCTCACGACCGAGGCCGGCCGGGCAATGTTTGCGGCGCTGGTCGCGCTTGCCGGCCAGTTCGACAGCATCTTGCCGGCTCTGGATAGCCTGTCGAATAAGCTTGGCGGTCTGGTCGCTGATGCGATCGACAGCGCGCTTGCGCCGATCGACGCGCAGATCGAGGCATCGAGCGCGGCCGCAAACCAGGCGCGCCAATCCGCAACCGAATTTTACCGCCTGGCGGAAAGCCTGCGATCGACAGCAAGCAGCATCGGCGGGGTGCAATCTGCATCGGATCTGGCCGGCGCGAGCCAGCGGTTCGCATCCTTGTTTGCGCAGGCGATCGGCGGGGATATCGATGCCCTGGGGGATCTCGGCGGCGCGGGGTCTGCCCTGGCATCCGACAGCGCGGGCTTTGCCAAGACGGCAACCGAGCTGCGCCGGATTGAGGCGGGGATCTCGAGCCAGCTCGGCCAGGCTGCGGCCGTGTCCGAGGCGCTCGGCCTTGGCGCTGATTATCAAGCGATGCTGTTTGACGTTCAAACGGCGGCGCTGCAGGAAACCCGCGCGCTGTTGACGCAAGGCGACATCACGCAAGAGATCCTGCTCGAGCAGGCGGCATTGCTTAAAAACATCGGCCGCCAAATCGTCGACAGCACTGATCTACAAGTTGCCGTCAATCGCGATGCCTCGGGAAAAGCTCTGGCGGCGCTAGTCGATAACGCCGGCGCTATCGTCGGATCTCTGTCGGCCGAGGGCGCGAAAGGCATCGCTGCGCTGCAGGGCCAAACTGCAAACGTAAACGCGGCGACGGCGGCCGCAGCTCTGGGGCTATCCTCGAGCATCGTCTCAAGCCTGGACGGCAACAGCGACGGGATCATTTCGGCGCAGGAAATGCAGGCGGCCTCGATCGTCAGCGCGTATCAAAGCACGGTGGTTTCGCTCGCATCCGCGATCGACCGCAACGGTTCAATGACAACCGCGCAGATCCGAGCCTCGCTTGCCGGCAAAGCATCTGATGCCGCGATCTCGGCCGTGATCTCTGCTGTCGATCGCAACAAGGACGGGGTAGTTTCGGCCGAGGAAATTGCGGCGGCGCGCATGCTGTCGGGGATCAATCAAGGCACGCTCGAGCAAGTGCGCGCCATGGCCGGGCAAAACGGTGTTTTTGCCAACGCGATCACCGGGCAAACGGCGAGCGTTACGGGCAGCCAAAGCCTGACGAACGCCGAGCTCGGCAAGGTTCAAGATCTGCAGGGCGAGACGGTCAGCATCACCGAGCTGGTCGAGCGTGCCGTTGCCGGAAATGAAAACCTGACATCGGCCTTGCTGAACCGGATGGCGTCGGGGATCTCTGTCGCGGGTGTGCCGTCGATGGTGTCAGGGCTAAATTCGATCGGATCCTTGATCGGTCGGATCGTCGCGGTGCAAGAGGCATCGCTCGCGGCGGCCGAGGCCGAGGCTGCGCGTCAAGAGGCGCTGACCAATGCGCAGCGCGAGCTCGAGGCGACGGCGCTCGCGCAGGGATCTGCGATCGAGCAGGTTTCGGCCGCCTCGGCCGAGATCCTTTCGCTTGCCTCGCGCTTTGGGGTTTACCTCAATTCAAAAGCTGGCCCGGTGCAGATGTCGCAGACGGCAAAGTTTGGCGTCAATGATCAGGGGCTTTTCGATGCCCAATATAATCAGATCAGCTACTCGGGTAGCTCGAGCAAGGCGCGCAACTTCAAAAACGAGTTCTACGGAGAGGGCGGGCTATACGGGCAAACCTATGGGCGCGCCGCTGAGCTCAAGGCTTTGGCCGAGCAACTGCAGGCGCAGCGCCAGGCGGTAATTGATCTTGGCGGGATCCCGCAGTTTGCGCGCGGCGGCCGGCACTTTGGCGGCTTGCGTATCGTTGGCGAAAACGGCCCCGAGCTCGAATACACCGGGGCCAGCCAGATCTACAATGCACGGCAAACGCGGGACATGCTGGCCGGAGCTGGTGGCGATCCGGCGCATGCCGAGGATCTGCGCCGGCTGCTGCTCGAGGTGGTCAAAAACACAAAGCGCACCAGCGACATTGCACGCAAGCATGATGTCGATGGCATGCCGCCGGTGAGGGCATAATTTATGAAGATCATCACGCCGATCGAGATCTCGGAAAGCAATTTGTTTTCGAGCAATATCCCCGAAAACGACGCGCCGCTTTGGGATCTCGAGACGGAATATGCCGACAAAGCGCAGGTGATTTTTGCGCATGTGGTCTATGAAAGCCTCGAGGCCGGCAATCTCGGCAATCAGCCCGACCAGGATAGCGCGCGCTGGCTGCGCCTGGGGGCGACCAACCGATATAAGGCGTTCGACAAGCGGATCAGCGATCGCGCGGCGATGGCGGATCAAGTCACCTATACGATCGCGCACGGCGGCGCTTTTGTGAGCGGGGTGGCTGTCTTTGGCATCGCCGGGGGCACGCTCGAGATCGAGGTTACGGATCCGATCGACGGGGTGGTTTTCTCGAAAACCTATAGCCTGTTTGACGACACCGGCGTTGTCGATTGGTACACCTATTTTTTCTCGCCCGTCGGGGTGCAGCGGCAAGAGGTGATCGAGATCGAGATCCCGCCCTATTTGAACGCCTCAACGCGGATCACGGTCACCAACCCCGGCGGGATCGCCGAGGTGGGGCAGATTGCGATCGGCCGGGTCCTGGATCTCGGCGTGACGGCCTACGGCACTAATATCTCGATCGAGGATTACAGCCGCAAGGAACGCGATGCCTTTGGCAATGCGATCATTGTCGAGCGCGCCTTTGCGCAGCTCATCGACTACTCGCTCAAAGTCACCACCCAAACCGCGCGTCGGCTTCAAAGCACCTTGGCCGACTATCGCACGATCCCTGTCGTGTGGGTCGGCTCGACCACCGAGGAGCTCGGCACGCTGGTTTATGGATATTATCGCAGGTTCGACATCGTGCTCGCAGGGCCGACCGTTTCGGATGCCTCAATCGAAGTAGAAGGATTAATCTAAATGGCTACTGCTCCAAAAATCAGCAATTTGCCGGCCGCGCCAAACCGTCAACAGCCGGCGAATTTCTCGGCCAAGGGTGACGCGCTTTTGTCCTCGCTGCAGGGATTTGCGACCGATGCAAATGCTTTGGGGGATTATGTCGAAGGTGCTGCCGCGCAGGTTGCGATCGACAAGGCGGCCGTCGATGCGAATGTGCCGTTGCTGAACGATGCGAAAGCCGCTGCGCCGCTCGCGTTTTCTTACCGCGACACGGCCAAGACCTACCGGGATGCCGCCGCCACGTCAGAGGCAAAGGCGCTGCAGTATAAGAACGACTTGGCAAGCGCGGTGGTCTATCAAGATCTAGCGTCTATCGCTCTTTCTAAAAATATCACAATGATCGACGGGTGCATCGACACGTCGCCGAACCCGCCGCTTGCGGTACAACGCCGGACCAGCTGGTATAACGAAGCACTTGGCACAGTCACGCGGGGCACGCGCCGCGAACTTCCAGCCAAGCGTGTTATTATTGTGGAAGAGAACTTTTTCGGAATCTATGATGGTGACGATCCGTCGCTACCCCTTTGGTGGGGAAGACAAGGTACAACCACCAATTCTGGCGGTAACCTTTTCTACGCAAGCTATCTTGGGGGGGCTTCTGTAAAAGCCTGCGGTGAAGGAAAGATTTTGCTTGGCTTGAACCGGTCGAACACGAATGGCGGCATTCGTGTTCTTGATTTTGGCGCTGATCGAATAATGCGGTCTACGGCGAGTGCAAGCGTCACGGGGTACATTCAACCGCTCGCCAGTGCGCAAACCGAAAAAGTAACGGCTGACCCGTCTGTCCCCACACTAAGAAATAACGCAGTCTATGCTGTAACCTCTGTTGTTTTGGATGACGCACCTATTGATACCGCAAGCGGTATGCGTGTGCCTACCTACATTCTGGGTTCAACGGGAATCGAGGTATTGAGGCACGATGGTACGCGCATCAACAGTGCCAACGCTGCCAACCCCTCGGACGGAATTATTGTTCTGGATAACAAGGCGATCCACCACCGCTATGGTGCCAGCCTTTCCAGCTTTATCCCATTCCCCGAATGGCTAGAGGATCAGTTTTCTTACACGCTCAAGGTGGACAATGTGGGGCACAGTTCGACAAATATACCCGTTTTGAGCAGCCCCCAGCCCAACATGTGCGCAGATGGTTCCGATGTTCTTTCGCAGATCGCGTCCTTGGGCATGGCTCGCATTCGACCAAATTACCACGACTATGCGCAGTCTAAGATTGCTTTCTCTGCTGCGGACTACGCAACAGGTTGGATGTACTCAGGCACTACCGGGTGTTGGTTGAGTAGCGTCGATACGTCCACCCTGGCTCAGGTGGACTACGCCCACAACACTAACGCCCAGCTTCTCGGTGAGGGAGGTCTTACAGGGTACGACGCACCTACCGAAACTTACTTTATTGAGAGGACGGTTGGTTCAGGCACAGGTACAATTTCATTCCCTGTGCCTGCGGGTACACGGGTGCGCGTGTCTTACGAGAAAGTGTCCGGGAGTTCCGTCCTGGTTCGGGACGGGAATACTGTGATCGGTACAACTTCTGATCTAGGTGTTTTCGAGTTCACCTGTCAGGAAGGAAGTGTACGTTTCAACAATGGCGCAGGAGGACAATCGTCGGAGTTTAAGGTTCATGGTATTGATGTCATGGATTTTGATCGTTCGGTGAAAGAAACAGGGCTAGTTGTGCCCATATCACCCCTAGCCCGGACCCCGGTAGCAACAGGCGCTGAATTGGTGGGTTACGGTCCTTTCGACAGATACAACACCCTCACGCTGCCCTCCGACGGCAACCTACCCAGGAACGTATTCACCAATATGTTTATCGAAGGGTGGATGTATCAGGACGTTCAGTCTTCCGGCGGAATCATGGAGTTCGGGGAAAACACTTCAGGTAAGCGTAGACTGCTGTACAAGAACGGCTCAGGCGACTTGATGTGGAACATAGGAAGTGGTCAGGTCGAAGCGGTAGCCTCTCTTAAAACTGGCGTCTGGCAGAAGTTCTCGGTGCTGCACGATCAAAACGAAGACGTTTTTATTTGGGTCGATGGCGTTCTTCGTGTGAAGAAAAATTTAGTCAGGTCTAACCCCTCAAGTGCTATGCCTTTAATGCTGGGAGGTTTTCAATCCGGCGCTACGGTATCTGCTTTGTCCGGTAAATTGGCGCTAATTCGCGGCAGTCAAGCACGGCCTTCAAATGAGGAGGTGTACAAGGCGTATCTTGAAGAACTTCCAATGTTTCGACCGAACAGCAAGGTTACTCTACACGGTCCGTCAAACCTGATATCTGCGCTGGCTCACGACGAAACGACAGGTCTTGTGCACGCGGGTACTTCAGCCGGCCGCTCTGATTTCTCCGGCCTGGTTCGCGTCGGTCAAACCGATACCCCAATCACTACAAAGATCGTCGCGCATGACGGCATGATTTTGGAGCAATAAGATGGTCGCACGCATTACGCAGCCCGCAATCAATTTGCGCGAGATACTCACAAAACTTGCGCAACCGCCAAAGCCTTTCCTCGCACCGCGCAAACAATATCCCGCCGATGGGGTGCAAACAGATTTCAAGCTGCCTATCGGGTTCAAGGCATATGCCGTCGATTCCGCGGGACTGATCCGCGTCGAGGGTGAGCTCGAGGAGTTTACCCAAAAGTTTGACGGCTTTAACTGGATCGTTTCCTTTGCACAAGCGCCGGCCGATGGCGCGATTGTCGGCATCTGGCCGATGGGGGTTTAATCATGGGAATTCTCGAGGATCTCAAGCTCGACAAAGGGCAGCCGCCCATGAATGCCGGGCAGTTTCAACGCCGGGTGCTGGCCTATAACGAAAACATTTGGCCGCAGGCTTTGCGCGAGCAATACACCGATGCTTTCGAGCTCTGGAAAGACGAAATGCGCCCGGTTCTTGCCGAGGCTGAAGCAAACTATGCTTTCAATCACAAGCTCGCGGCGTACAAGGCAGCACGCACGCGCCTGGCGCGGTATCGCCTTGCCAATGGCCGGCCGGAAGTCACCGACATAATCGACACTGGCAAGATCAATCCTGATGGCTCGCCCTATCTCGAAAGTGTCGTGGTGCAGCCGGCGATTGAGCCGCTGCCGGCAACGGTCGAGACGATCAACGAAGCGGGTCAAATCGTTGTGTCGCCCAATCCTGCGATCGTGCAAGACGACGCCGAGCGCGCCGAGGCGCAAGCCGTGATCGACGCCACGGCGGCCGATGTCGTTGAATTCTACGAGGGCTTGTAATGAGCGCCTATACACGCGCCTCGGATTGGTATGCCCATGACACGGGGATCTTGCACCGCGTCACCAAGCCGCTTGCCTGGTGGGTTGGCAGTCCGATCACCGGCGCGCTCTATGTTGTGCCGGTCGGGGCTCAATTCGATGTCTCGGTGCCTCGGGGGCTGCGGTGGATCTGCAACCCCTTAGATCCGCGGTACTTCAAAGCGGCCGCGTTGCATGATCACTTTCTTTCGATCGGCTGGGATCGGTTCACGGCCGGCGCGCAGTTTCACCAGGCGTTGAAAGCTGACGGCGTTCCAAAGCTGCGGCGGGCTCTTATGGCCCTGGCCGTGCTGTTTTTCAAATATCAATAAAGGCGGCGCTTTCGGGCGGTCGAATGGTGAGCAGTGAGCGAGCAAAAGCCCGCATCAAGCCTTGATGCGTATCGTATTAGTCAGCTCGAGCATTCCGTCTCGAGCTTGCGCCAAGCCAACACGAAACTTGCGGCCGAGTGGCGCGAAGAAAGCCGCGCGCTTCACCAGGAAATCACCGATATGAAATCCGCCGAGGCCGCTAAAGAGCGGCAACTGCTTTTGGTGGGCATCACCACATTGGGCGGCATCGTGACGACGCTTTTCGGGGTTCTTTGGGCTTACAGATCGGTGATCTTCAAATGAAAAAATTGTTCTACTTGCTCGCCCTGGTCTGCCTGATCCTCTCGGGCGTCTTGGGGTTTATGGCGGTCAAATACGAGCGCCTCGATCGGACGCAACCGATCTCGAATTTCAAGAGGGTGGAGACGCTCAACAGCCCGGTAAAGGCTGGCGAGCCGCTGCGGCTGCGGATCTGGCGCGACAAAGAGCGCGACGATTGCCCCGTGCAATCCGAGCGCACGGGGATCAATCAAGATGGCGTTGTGTTTGATATGCCCGATGCCGAATGGGCGGGCGGTCCAGCGCATACGGATTTTCTCGATCTCAACTATCCGACGCTGCCTTATATGCCGGCCGGCGAGTATGAGCTGCGCGTCGAGCTGACCTACACATGCCCTGGTGGGCTTGAGTTTAACTATACGCAGCCCTCGGCGCTGTTCCGCATCGCCGGCTAGTCACTGTCAAATTTTTAAACCTCAATGGATCGCCTCTGCGGTCTTTTTTGCATTGGAGAACGCAAATGAAATTCGTGCCGGATGTCTGGGGGGTGCTCGGGCGCTCCTATTCTATGTGGTCGATCTATCTCGGGCTGATCTGCCTGATCCTGCCTAATGTGCTCTGGGGGCTCTGGCGCATTGAGGCGGATCCGTACCCGATCGGGTGGGCGGCGCTGGTGTTTTTGATCGCTGGCCTGTTCGGGCGGATCATCGACCAAAAGCGCAGCGGGGCGATCGCGCGGCTTGTGTTCCTGGGGGCGTTTGGCTTTGGCGCGCTAATGCTGGGGCTATCCTTGGGCGGGGCCGTGGCCGAGGATCTCTATCTCCCCGAGCAGACATCGACGGCGATCGAGCCTGACGAACAGGCGCAAGTTCGCGAGGGCGGGCTGATCTGGGGGCAGGCGTCGATCGTGCCGGTGATGGCCGAGCGGCTGGATCCGCAGCCCGTGGCGTCGGGTCTGGCATCGGCGGCGGCCTTTCTCGAGGTGGCGGTGCCCTATGTTGGCAAATGGGAGGGGCTGCGACTGGCCGCATACCGCGATATCGTCGGGGTCTGGACGGTCTGTTATGGCGAGACAAAGGGGGTCAAGCCGGGCGATCGCTATACCAAGGCGCAATGCGACGCCATGCTTGCGCGCGAGCTGATCAGCTACCGCACGCGGTTGCACCGCTATTTCACGCGCGAGACGCTGGCCGGCCGGCTGCCGGTGCATCGAGATACGGCTTACACAAGCCTTGCCTACAATGTCGGCGTCGGGGGCGCTGGCGGGTCAACGGCGGTGCGCCGGTTGAATGGCGGGGATATCGTCGGCGGATGCAAGGCAATCACCTGGTGGGATAGGGCCGGCAATCGGGTGGTGCGCGGGCTGACTTTGCGCCGGGGCGAAGATTACGCGCTTTGCATGTTCGGGGTGGTCGCATGATGGGCGGGCTTAGCGCGATCGAGATCCTGATATTCGGGCTGTTTGTCCTGGCGCAGCTCGCCGATGTGTACACGACGCAGCGCGCCCTGAAGCTTAAAGGCGCTGTCGAGGGCAACGGCTTTATCGCGGTGTTGATGTACAAGCTCGGCCGGGGGTGGATCCTGGTCAAGCTCGGGATCAGTTGCGGGGCCGCCTATGTAATTTGGTCGGAGGGCAGCCTATGGCTTTTGGTGCTGCTCGCGGCCGGCGTGTTCGCGGTGGCCGCGTCAAACTACCGGATCATAAAAAAGCTCGAGGGGCGGCGCTGACATGCTCGGCGGGGGCATGGTAGCCCGCTGGGGGCTGGTGGCGCTCCTGGGCGCGCTTTTTGTGCTCGGGGGCTATGCCTGGATCCTCGATCGACGCAATGGCGCGCTCGAGCTGCAGGCCGCGCGCGATGCGCGCTCGATCACCGCGTTGGAAGCCGCGCGGGCGCAAGCACGCCTTGCGGCTGATGTTGCCGCTGCGCGTGCCAAGGGGGCGGCCGTGATGCGCGACCAGGCGACGGCCGGCATCGAGCGGATCCGAAACTTGCAATTGGAGGGATGCGCCGATGCGCCGATTGATCCTGATCTTTCCCGTGCTCTTGATGGGCTGCTTTGGGAAAACTGAATATGTGCAGTTGCGCGACGAGATCCCGGCCGAGCTGCTCGAGCCGACACCGATCTCGACGCGCCGGCCGGCAACGTACCGCGAGCTTGCGATCCTGGCGACCGAGCATCTGAATTCTGCGCGCCAAGCGAATGCAGACAAGGCGGCGATCACCGAGATCCTCGGCGCGCGGCTGCAGTAGGGTGTAGGCAAAGAAAAGCCCCGATTACTGGGGGGCAATCAGGGGCTAGTCTGCTGTGAGCAGGAGGATCCAGGAAGATCCGGTAAAGATATTAAATGCATAAACAAATCGGCGATGTAAATAAAAAAAATCAATGAAAGCAGAGCAAAGCGAGATTTTCTATGCAAGGGTTTTGCTCGGGTGCGGGACAGATCCACGATTTAGCCTCCCCCAATTCCAGCCCCAAACGCAAAATAACCGCATCCGGTTCATAACCGGAATCTTTGTTGCCGGAACCTGGCTTTCACCTTGAGCCCGAAATATGATCCGCGCGCCGTGCTGGAAGGTCAAAAACATGCCCGAATTGACGCTCTCGGACGCTTCGTCAGATCCTGGCTTGCCAAGCGCGAAGGTTTCAAAAGTTTCCTCACGCACAATCCTATCATTCGCGTTTATCCAGATCGACCGGTGATCCCCATGTATTCTAGGCATGGATATTACCCAGGTGCTATGCTGCGACCCTCTGCCGAGCGGCTAGGAGATTAAGCTAAAAACCCAGCCGCACCAGCACGAGCGAAAGCCCCGCGCAGTAAGCGGTGCCGCCTTCGCGGTCTGCGGTGATCGTCTCCGCTCTTCGCTAGTTTTTGGCGGACCAAAATGGCGCGATTAAAGGAGGCGATCCGATACTTCCTGACACCGAAGGGTGTCAAGAAGGTGATAGGTGTATCCATAAAATGGGGCTAAACCCTCGCCGTGCCGAGACTTACACTCTAACGAGCTTGCGATCCTGACGACGGAGCATCTCAATTATGCGCGCCAAGCGTATGCAGACAAGGCGGAGATCGTTTTTATCCACGGCGTGCGGCCGCGGTAGAATGCAGACTAGGAAAGTCTAGAGTTTTGTTGTGTGCGATTTAACTTCACGCCACGAAGGTAGTCGAATACTTGCTGTAGTTGAGCTAGTATTTATGAATACTTCGAATTTCCCGCTGTGCATTTCAATGATCTTGCGAGTTAACGGTAGACCCAAACCTAACCCACCAGAACTTTTGCGACGGTCTAGTTCCTCACCCACAACAAATGGCTTGTGCAAATTTTGTAGGCCGTCTGTGGCCTCGAATTCTCCGTCATCGCGCACGTCAATGCGAATAACGCCGTCATGGTCTCGGTATATGGAAACTAGTATCTCATGGCCGCCGTGAAGCACGGAATTCAACAAAAGGGCCGTTAAGCATAGTTGTATCTGATCAGGGTCAATCAATAAATCTATGTCTTCCAAACGGCAATCTAGAGAGATAGATTTACCTCCCGTTTGGGAGAGGGCAGAAACCATTTCTATCGTTCGGTTTGCTAAAATTGATAACCGAGAGGGCTGTTCATTTAGAGAAAGATCACCTGTTTCTACAACGCTGAATTCAATTATGGTCTCGATGAGGCTGGCAAGATGGTCGGTGGCCTTCTTTGCTGATGAGGCGAGATGTTGTATGCCTTTATCCGCGGCTTTGATCTGTAAAAGTCCAAGTGCCCCCAAAATTATAGTAAGTGGAGTGCGTAACTCGTGTCCGACGAGTGTGATGAAATTTGAAACGCGTTTGTCTTCACTATCTTGATGATCTGGGGCGGAGTGCTGCTCAAATATGGCTACCACAGCTTTTCCCAACTCTTCAAGCAAGGCGATCTGTCTTACTGACGGTTTGTCATGTGGCTTTACATCAAGTGCGCAAAGACTTCCTAAGCGAAATCCTGATGATAAGACTAGTGGAACTCCAACATAAAACCTGTACTCAGGACCGCCTTCAACGACCATGGGGTGGTTGGAAAATTTAGGGTCCAAGCTAAGGTCGGAAACAATCATGGGTTCATCCGACATTATTGTGAAGCTGCAAAGAGATATTCTACGCGGAACTTCTCCCTTTTCGATTCCGACAGCAGAGGGAAGGATCTGCGAGTCCTCATAAATCGCACTGACTAATGCGGTTGGACAATTGAATAGTAGTCGTGTGGCTTCGCAAATGGCGTCAATGGCAGGATAATCAGAATTGGAAAGGCTCGGTAAGTTACGAACCGCTAATGCTCGATCTTCGTCATTAAAGGGTATTGGGCAAAATTCCATTTTATCAATCCTAAGCAATGGTGTGGGTCTCGCACCTTCAGTCCAAGATAATGCTATCTTTTAAGGTCATCACACGGCTTAAAGTTCGCTCAGAGGTTATCACGCTACAAAATTTCGGACAAATCAACTAAAATTTTCGCTGTTTGCATGGCGCTACGTCATAGGACATTTACCCAAAGAACAACTGCATCAACATCAGCTGGAACTGCATCTTTCTGTAGTTTGCCAACAAAGAAGTCTCCGTCATTATCGGAGAAATTGATGACGTAGAGCACTGCTTAAATGCTTTTTACTGCTAGAATTTGGTCTGGGTGAAAGTCTGGGACTCGTGCTGCAAAACCTTCCCAAACGTTCCCGATTTTGCCCAACCTTACGTATTTGGATAACGGAAGAACAACGCCAATAAAATGCTTATTAAAGCCTTATTTATATGGCTTAAGATGCTGTGAAGACTTGGAGCGGGTAACGAGAATCGAACTCGTAACTAAAGCTTGGGAAGCTGCCGTGATACCTTTTCACCATACCCGCGCGCCGTGAGGTGACTTAATCCGATGTGGCGGGTGCGTCAAGCGGGGTTTTTGCCTGACGCGCCCTTTGCCGATGGTTGCGGGCAGACCTTAGCGGCGGCGGCGGCGGCGGTTGCCGCCGGAGCTGTCGCCGCCGGTGTTGAAGGTCTCGATCGGGAGGGTGACGATGCTGTTGAGGATCGGGAAGGGCTCTACCGCGTTGGGGATGGCAGAGGCGTTGACGAAATGCTCTTGGAAGCGGGGTTCGATGGCGGTCTCGATCTTGTGGATGTTGCGGACGGTCTCTTCGATCTCGGCGCGGCTGGAGGTGTTGAGCAGGGCAATGCGCGCGCCGGTGCCTGCGGCGTTCCCGGCGGATGTCACCTTGTCGAGCGGGGCGTCGGGGATCATGCCGAGGATCATCGCGTGCTTGGGGCTGATATGGGCGCCAAAGGCACCGGCCAGCACAACGCGGTCCACGTGATCGACGCCGAATTTATCCATCAGCAACCGCGCGCCGGAATAGAGTGCTGCCTTGGCCATCTGGATTTCTCGGATGTCGCGGTTGGTCACGGTGATGCGCGGGCCACCATCGGCGGTGCCATCATAGACCAGATAGGAATTGGTACGCCCGTCGGCAAAGACATTGGCCGATCCGGTTTGTTCAGCCGTGCCGATCAGGCCGGGGGCGTCGACGATCCCGTGGATGCGCATTTCAGCGACCATTTCAATGATGCCCGAGCCGCAGATGCCGGTCACGCCGCTGGCACCGATCTGAGATAGGAAAGCGGGGTCGTCGGACCACAGGTCGCTGCCGATCACCTTGAACCGGGCGATCTTGGTAATCGGGTCAATCTCTACCCGTTCGATCGCGCCGGGGGCGGCGCGTTGGCCGCTGCTGATCTGCGCGCCCTCGAAGGCGGGACCGGTGGGGGACGAACAGGCGAGCACTTTATCGCGGTTGCCCAGCAGGATTTCGGCGTTGGTGCCCACATCGACCACCAGCACCAGATCGTCGGATTTATCTGGGGCTTCCGACAGGGCGACAGCGGCGGCATCCGCGCCCACATGGCCCGCAATGCAGGGCAGCAGATAGACGCGGGCAGAGGGGTGGATGTTCAGGTCCAGGTCCATGGCGCGCAGGCGCAGCGCGTTTGACGTGGCCAGCGCAAAGGGCGCTTGCCCCAGCTCGAACGGGTCGATGCCCAGAAACAGGTGGTGCATGACCGGATTGCAGACAAACACCGCATCCACGATCATGCCCTTGTCTATGCCACCCTCGGTGCTGATTTCATCGAACAATGTGTTCATACCGGTACGGACTGCGCGGGTCATCTCTGCCGCGCCGCCTTCGTTCATCATCGAATAGCTGACGCGGCTCATCAGGTCTTCGCCAAAGCGGATCTGCGGGTTCATCACGCCCGATGAGGCCACGACCTCTCCGGTTTGCAGGTCGCACAGATGCGCCGCGATGGTGGTGGAGCCCAGATCGACCGCCAGCCCGTAAAGCGACCCTTCGTAGAAGCCGGGCCAAAGATGCATGATGCGGGCCGGGTTCTCATCATCGCCCAAATGCACGGCGACGGTGACTTTCCATGCGCCCTTGCGCAGGGCAGGTTGCAGCGTTTGCAGGATTTGCAGATCGGCGGTGACATTTTCAAGCTGCCACTGATCGCGCAGGGCGTCGCAGAGCCTCTCCAGATCGCCCGAGGGGTCGTGCATGTCGGGTTCCTGCACCTCGACGAAAAAGAGCTTGGTCGACGGGTTGAGAACGATATCGCGCGCCTCGGCCCGTTTGCGGACCACCTGTTTGTGCACCTGGCTTTCGGCGGGCACATCGATCACCACGTCGCCCATAATCTGCGCCTGACAGCCCAGACGGCGGCCATCAATCAGACCGCGCTTGTCCTTGTAGCGTTGTTCGACGCTGTTCCATTCGGACAGCGCATCCGGTGCCACGGTGACCCCGTGCTTAGAGAACTGCCCATATCCGGGCGAGACCTGACATTTCGAACAGATGCCACGCCCGCCGCAGACGGAATCCAGATCGACGCCCAACTGCCGCGCCGCCGTGAGCACCGGCGTGCCCTTGGCAAAGTGACCGCGTTTGCCCGAAGGCGTGAATACCACAAGGGGATCGTTGCTCATCTATCTTTATCCTCAACACTTTGGCGCACCATAGCGTAGCAGGCGGCAGGTGAAAGCCGCGATGCGGCATAATTCCTGCCATCTGCGCCTGTCTGTGCCCCTGTACCCCCACTACAGCGGCTGCGAGGATCACGTATGCGCGCCCAGCAATGCAGTTAGCGTGCAAATGGGTCTTTCCAATCAAACCCATCCATGAAATATGAAACCGCCAAATGAACCCATGCAAGCCGAGGTGCAAAATGGAGATTCGTGAGGCTCTGACCTTTGATGATGTACTACTGGTGCCTGCGGCATCCAACGTGTTGCCGTCTACGGCCGACACGCGGACCCGCGTTACCAAATCGATCGCGCTGAACATTCCGCTGCTCAGCTCTGCGATGGATACGGTCACCGAAAGCCGCATGGCGATTGCCATGGCGCAGGCGGGGGGCATGGGGGTCATTCACCGCAACCTCACGATCGACGAACAGTCCAAGGAAGTGCGCCGCGTCAAACGGTTTGAATCCGGCATCGTCTACAACCCGATCACTCTGCGCCCCGACCAGACGCTGGCCGATGCCAAGGCGCTACAGGAACGCTACCGTGTCACGGGCTTCCCCGTTGTTGATGAAGCAGGCCGCGTTGTGGGCATTGTGACGAACCGCGATATGCGCTTTGCTTCTGATGATGCCACGCCGGTGCGCCTGATGATGTCCTCCGACAATCTGGCGCTGCTGCAAGAGCCCGCCGACCGCGACGAGGCGATCAGCCTGATGAAGGCGCGCCGGATCGAGAAGCTGTTGGTCACCGACGCCACGGGAAAGCTGACGGGTCTGCTGACGTTGAAAGACACCGAACAGGCCGTGCTGAACCCCACCGCTTGCAAAGACAACCTTGGCCGTCTGCGGGTTGCTGCGGCGACGACCGTTGGCGACGCGGGCTATGAGCGTTCGCAGGCATTGGTCGAGGCGGGCGTTGATATGATCGTAATCGATACTGCGCATGGCCATTCCGCCGGCGTGGCAGAGGCGGTGCGCCGTGCCCGCGACCTGTCGAGCGACGTGCAGATTGTGGCCGGCAACGTCGCGACAGGGGACGCGACCCGCGCGTTGATCGATGCGGGGGCGGATGCCGTTAAGGTCGGCATCGGGCCCGGGTCGATCTGCACCACCCGCATGGTGGCTGGCGTCGGCGTACCGCAGCTGACGGCGATCATGGATTGCGCCAAAGCTGCGGGCGATGTGCCTATCATCGCTGATGGCGGGATCAAGTTCTCGGGCGATTTCGCCAAGGCGATTGCGGCAGGCGCGTCCTGCGCGATGGTCGGCAGCATGATTGCGGGCACCGATGAATCCCCCGGCGAGGTGATCCTGTACCAGGGCCGTAGCTTCAAAAGCTACCGTGGCATGGGCAGCCTTGGCGCCATGGCGCGCGGCTCTGCCGACCGGTATTTCCAGAAAGACGCCGCATCGGACAAGCTGGTGCCAGAGGGGATCGAAGGTCAGGTGCCGTATAAAGGCTCTGCCAATGCCGTTGTGCACCAATTGGTCGGCGGGCTTCGTGCGGCCATGGGCTATACCGGCTGCGCCACGGTCGAAGAGATGCGCAAGAACTGCACTTTCGTCAAGATCACCAACGCGGGTCTGTCTGAAAGCCACGTGCATGACGTTCAAATCACCCGCGAAAGTCCGAACTACCGCATCGGGTAACTCCCTTAAATCAAAGGCGTAATCTACGTGACCCAAGCATGACCCCCGGCGCGCGCATCTCTGCCGCCATCGAGATCTTGAACACAATGGCGGACGGTGTCCCGGCGGAGCAAGCCTTGACCCGTTGGGCCCGTGGCAGCCGCTATGCAGGGTCCAAGGACCGTGCCGCGGTGCGCGATCATGTATTCGATGTCTTGCGGCAGCGGCGGCTGGCCGCGCACCTTGGCGGTGGTGACACGGGGCGGGCGCTGATGATTGGCGTCTTGCGGGCGCAGGGCATCGACCTTGCGCCGCTGTTCAACGGGCAAGGTCACGCGCCACTGCCGTTGTCGGACGCAGAGGCCACGCCCCCCGACGCGCCAAGTGATATGGCGACCCTGTGGAACCTGCCGGACTGGATCATACCGCTGTTTCAGGCGTCGCTTGGGGCAGACGCCGAAGCTGTCGCGCAGGCTCTGCAATCGCGGGCACCGATCTCTGTCCGGGTGAATACGGCGCAGGCAACGGTCGCGGATGTGGCAGAGGCACTGGCCGAAGCCGGCATCGAAACACGCACGAATGACCTTTGCACCACCGCCCTGACGGTGACTGAAGGGGAGCGGAAACTTCGCAACTCTGACAGCTACTTACACGGTGATATTGAACTTCAGGATGCGGCCAGCCAAGCGGTTGTGGCAGCGCTTCCCGAAGCTGAGCGGATGCTTGATTATTGCGCAGGTGGCGGTGGCAAGGCGCTGGCGATGGCTGCGCGGCGCGATGCTACGGTCTTTGCCCACGACATCGATCCGCGCCGGATGGTGGATCTGCCCGCGCGCGCGGACCGCGCTGGTGCAACCGTCAGACAGGTGACGACCGATGAACTGGACGGGGCCGGCCCCTTTGACGTCGTTCTATGTGATGCTCCCTGTTCAGGGAGCGGGTCGTGGCGCCGGTCGCCCGAAGGTAAGTGGACGTTTACAGCCGGTCGTCTGGAAGAATTGACACAAATTCAGGATAAAATCCTGGATCACGCCGCCACGCTGACCGCCAAAAACGGGACGCTGGCCTATGCGACATGCTCGGTTCTGCAAACTGAAAACGAAGATCGGGCCGCGGCGTTTCTGGTGCGGAACCCGGACTGGACGCAGGTATTTACCAAGCGTTTCCATGTAGATGCGCAGGGTGACGGATTTTTCACGGCACATTTTAAGCGTCGTTGAAGGATCTTTGAAACAACTTGAAGATGTTATTTCCTTTGACCTGATACGAAATTAACAGCACATTAACCCTCCTAAGTCTAAATGAACTCGGTTTCATGATTTAGGGGGAAAGTGTTGGCTCAAGAAAGTGCGGCTCGTCAGATCGTCTTTGGTAAGCGTTGGCTGGTTCTATCAGCCTTTGTTATCTTCGCCGCCATCCTTGGTTCAATCGCTCCAGCGCGCTCTTTGGCCATCGTTCTACAGGCCGCCAGCGCCACTGTCGGCCTTGCTGTCTTGGTTAACTTTGTGGTCGCGCTGCGCCGCCAGCGCGTGCAACGCGCGCAGCGTGCGGCGGCAAAAACCACGATGGCTGATGATCCGAACCCCTGTGTACTTACCACCAAGGAAGGCGATATCGTTGCGCAGAACAACGTCGCGTTAACCACCTTTCTGCGTCCGGCACAGCCCACCATCGCCGACCTGCTCGCGCCGCTTTTCGCGGACCCAGAGGCTCTGTCGTCTCGGCTCGCGGCCAAGGCGACGGAAGGGGGCGCTGCGAAAGAAGACATCAACACCCGTGACGGCACCATGCGCCTGTCCGCGCACCGCGTGGGGGAAGATCTATTTTGGCGGCTCGAAACCTTGTGGGACGCGGCGGAAAACGGCGCTGGCACGAGCGACCACGGGTTGCCAATGGTCATGGCCAGCAACTCGAACGTCATTTTGTTTATGAACGCCGCGGCCCGTAGTCTAGTTGGCAGACGCGTGACGGCGCTAAACCAGATCATCGGCGATATCCCCATCGCTTCGGGGGAAATGGTTACCGTGCAGACTGCCAAAGGCCCCATATGCATGACCGTCGCCGAGATCGGAGCCTCGGCCAACCGCCGCGCACTGTATTTTCTGCCACATGCAAACGACCGATTTCAGGACGCAGGGTGGTCCGCGCTTCAAAACCTGCCGATCCCGCTCATCAAAGTCGCCCCAAGTGGCGAGGTTTTGTCCTTCAACGCGCCGGCAGAGCAGTTGGTGGGCGCGGAATTGACGGAAGGCGTGTCGCTTGCCGACGTGATGGAGGGGTTGGGGCGATCAATCTCGGACTGGTTGCAAGATACGCTGGAAGGGAGATTGCTGCAAAAGCCCGAGTTCCTCAGGCTCAAACGCAGCGATCGGGAAGTGTTTGTTCAGATAAGGTTAAGCCTGATTTCCGAAGGCGGCACGCCCACGCTTATCGCCGTGCTACATGACGCGACCGAGCTTAAATCGTTGGAGGCGCAGTTTACCCAAAGTCAAAAAATGCAGGCTATCGGGCAGCTTGCTGGGGGCGTTGCCCATGATTTTAACAATCTGCTCACCGCTATTTCCGGCCACTGTGACCTGCTCCTTCTGCGCCATGACCCGGGCGATCGTGATTACAGCGATCTGGTACAGATCGACCAGAATGCCAACCGCGCTGCGGCTTTGGTGGGGCAGTTGCTCGCCTTTTCACGCAAGCAGACGCTCCGCCCCGAGACGGTCAATATGCGTGACACGCTTGCCGACCTGACCCATTTGCTTAATCGTCTGGTTGGTGAAACGGTGACCCTGACCCTCAGCCATGACCCAATCCTGCAACCCATCCGTGCAGATAAACGGCAGTTGGAACAGGTGCTGATGAACCTGATCGTGAACGCGCGCGATGCTATGCCCATGGGCGGGGAAATCAAAGTCACGACAGAAAATACCCAGCTGGCTGAACCGCTTACACGTGATCGGGTGACCGTACCCGTCGGGAAATACGTAACGGTTGAGGTCACTGACGAGGGCGAAGGTATTCCGCAGGACCGTTTGCAAAAAGTGTTTGAACCCTTCTACACCACCAAACGGACCGGCGAGGGCACGGGGCTGGGGCTGTCCACCGCCTACGGTATTGTCAAACAGTCGGGGGGCTATATTTTCGTCGATAGCACGATCGGGGAAGGCACCACATTCACCTTGTATTTCCCGTGCCATAGTAAGGGCGCGGAGGCATCAGCGCCGATGAAACTAACCGCTTCCCCGACCGGATCGAAAAGAGAGGACGGGACCGTCTTGCTGGTCGAAGACGAAGCACCGGTGCGCGCATTTGCCAGCCGCGCGCTGCGCATGCGCGGCTATACTGTTCTAGAAGCCGACTCGGCCGAGATGGCACTAAAAACCCTTGAGGACCAAGCGCTTAATATTGATGTCTTTGTGACCGATGTGATCATGCCGGGAATGGATGGCCCCACTTGGGTACGCGAAGCGCTGAAAGCACGCCCGGGGGTGCCTGTGGTCTTTGTCTCTGGCTATGCCGAGGATAGTTTCGGCGATGCCCAGATGGCGATTCCCAATTCTGTTTTCCTGCCTAAACCGTTTTCGCTGACGGAGCTGACGAATACTGTGAACAGTCAGATCCGATAGTCTGGCTGGTCGCTACTTGATCGAGTCGTAGAGCGCGAATTCATCTGCGAATTTGCGTTTGAAACGTTGCTCTATCTCCGGGGAAAGATGCAGGTCCATTTGGGGGGACACGTTTTCTTGTTTCAGATCAAGCGTCACATCGAGCCTTTGTTCAAGAAAACCTTTTAACCGATCCTGATTCTCGTATCGAAAATAATGGGTTATGCCCGTTCCGTTCGGTTGCGCCGCCATAAAGTTCAGCTGGCTGCCCACGTCGGCAAATCCTGGTTTCTTCCCCTTCATATAGGCAAGGATGAATTCGTCAAAACTCACGTCAAAGGTGGCATTGGGCTTGCCCTGCATAAAGGGCCGCTGGCGATAGCGATACCAACTGCCCAGCCAACTGATCGGCTCGCGCATGACGGCCATCAATTCAAGCTCTGTATCACAGACTTTCAGAAACATCGGGCGAATGAACCGGTTGTAGCGATAGACCGGCGCATGTTTCAGCATGGGCGGTTCGGAAATGACCATATCCGCCCGGGGGGCCAAAGCGGTTTCATAGGCTGTCGTTCCGGTTTTTGGAACCGACAAAAACGCAAGGCGTTCCTTAAAGAAAACAAGCACTTGAAAGAAAACCTTTCGTCAGTCGAATAGTAATTTTCGCGTATCAACCGAATGTTAATCAGTTCAATAAATAGATGAAAGGGCAAACAAATACATTGTAATGTTCTCATTTTGATCTCATATGGAACATAGAAAGAACATCAAGATGGTCGGGGCATGATGATTGCGGCTTGCAGACCACTGTGACAGTAAGAGGATAACCTATCATGGCAACGGCAGATCTTTTGACTATGGACAACAAGAAACAAGCTGAAAAGCAAAAGGCCCTGGACAGCGCGCTGGCACAGATTGAACGCCAGTTCGGCAAAGGGTCGATCATGAAGCTGGGGGCCGAAGGGGCCATTCAGGACATCAAGGCGAGCTCGACCGGTTCGTTAGGGCTGGATATCGCACTTGGTATCGGCGGTCTGCCCATGGGGCGGATCATCGAGATTTATGGCCCGGAATCCTCGGGTAAGACCACATTGACCCTGCATTGTGTTGCGGAGCAGCAGAAAAACGGCGGCGTTTGTGCCTTTGTTGACGCGGAACACGCGCTTGATCCGCAATACGCGCGCAAATTGGGCGTTGATATCGACGAGCTGCTGATTTCCCAGCCTGACACCGGCGAACAAGCGCTTGAAATTACGGATACGTTGGTCCGCTCCGGTGCGGTGAATATGGTGGTGGTCGACTCCGTTGCGGCCTTGACGCCCAAATCCGAGTTGGAAGGCGATATGGGCGACAGCTCTGTCGGGGTGCAGGCCCGTCTGATGAGCCAGGCCATGCGGAAACTGACAGGCTCGATCTCGCGGTCGAACTGCATGGTGATTTTCATCAACCAGATCCGGATGAAAATCGGCGTCATGTTCGGGTCGCCCGAAACGACGACCGGCGGGAACGCGTTGAAATTCTATTCTTCCGTGCGTCTGGACATCCGCCGCATTGGCGCGCTCAAGGATCGTGACGAGGTGGTCGGCAACGCCACACGGGTCAAGATCGTTAAGAACAAGGTGGCCGCACCATTCAAGCAGGTCGAATTCGACATCATGTATGGGGAAGGGATCTCCAAGATGGGCGAGCTGCTGGATCTTGGGGTCAAGGCTGGCGTGGTTGATAAATCGGGATCGTGGTTCAGCTATGGCGATGAACGGATCGGGCAGGGGCGTGAAAACGCCAAGACCTTCCTGAAAGAAAACACCGCCATGGCAAATGAGATCGAAGACAAGATCCGCGCGGCCCATGGGCTGGACTTCGACGGCTCCGACAGCGACGACGCGGATATCCTCGAAGCGTAAAGGCTTTCACCGCAAGTGGTTAGAAAAGGCGTGCCCCCAGGGCGCGCCTTTTTTCATGGGGGCTGCCTGTGGACAGTGCTCTGTCGCGAGGGTATTCGAAGGTAATTGTTTTTGCCCCTCGAAAGGCCCCGCATATGAAGACGCTCAACGATATCCGATCAACCTTCCTTGGTTATTTTGAAAAGCAGGGTCACTCGATCCAGCCGTCCAGCCCGCTGGTGCCGCGAAACGACCCCACGCTGATGTTCGCGAACTCCGGCATGGTGCAGTTCAAGAACCTGTTTACCGGCGTCGAAACCCGCGATTATTCGCGTGCGACAACAGCGCAGAAATGCGTGCGCGCCGGGGGCAAACATAATGACCTCGACAATGTGGGCTATACAGCGCGCCACCATACCTTCTTTGAAATGCTTGGGAACTTCAGCTTTGGCGACTATTTCAAAGCCGAGGCCATCGCCTTTTCATGGGAGCTGATTACCAAAGAACTGGGCATTGATCCCAACCGTCTTTACGTGACCGTTTACCATACCGACGACGAGGCTGCGGAGATCTGGAAGAAAGTCGCCGGGCTGCCGGACGACCGGATCATTCGCATCGCGACAGATGACAACTTCTGGATGATGGGGCCGACCGGCCCTTGCGGCCCATGCTCCGAGATTTTTTACGACCACGGGGATCACATCTGGGGCGGCCCTCCCGGATCGCCAGAGGAAGACGGCGACCGGTTTGTTGAAATCTGGAACCTCGTTTTTATGCAATATGAACAGTTCGAGGACGGCAGCCGCACCGCACTGCCGAACCAATCGATCGACACTGGCATGGGGATTGAGCGGGTCGCGGCGCTGCTGCAGGGCACGAACGACAACTATGCCACCGACCTGATGCGCAACCTGATCGAGGCGAGCGCCCATGCCTCCAGCACCGATCCGGATGGTCCGGGCAAGACGCACCACCGCGTGATCGCCGACCACCTGCGGTCGACCTCCTTTCTGATCGCGGACGGGGTGATGCCGTCGAACGACGGGCGGGGCTATGTGCTGCGGCGGATCATGCGCCGGGCCATGCGTCACGCGCATTTGCTGGGGCTGAAAGACCCGTTGATGCACCGCCTTGTGCCCGAACTGGTGCGTCAGATGGGCGGGGCTTACCCCGAGCTGGGGCAGGCGCAGTCACTGATTACAGAGACACTTCTGCTGGAAGAAACGCGCTTCAAACAAACGTTGGACCGCGGTCTGAAGCTGCTGGATGACGAACTCAAGGGCCTGCCAGCCGGTGCCGATCTGCCGGGCGAGGCCGCGTTCAAACTCTATGACACCTACGGCTTCCCGGTCGATCTGACCCAAGATGCCCTGCGCGAACAGGACCGCAAGGTTGATCTTGAAGGCTTCAACGCCGCGATGGATGCGCAAAAGGCCAAGGCGCGTGCCGCATGGTCCGGTTCGGGCGAAGCGGCGGATGCGACCATTTGGTTCGATGTGGCCGAAAAGTCCGGCACCACCGATTTTCTGGGCTATGACACCGAAACCGCCGAGGGGCAGATCGTTGCGCTGATCCAGGACGGTGCGCAGGTGGCCGAGGTGAAACAGGGCGACGCCGTTCAGATCGCGCTGAACCAGACACCGTTTTATGCCGAAAGCGGCGGTCAGGTCGGGGACACCGGCACGATCAAGACCGACAGCGGCGTGGTCACGGTGACCGACACGCGCAAAACCGCGGGCGTCTTCATCCATATCGGCGAGGTGACAGAGGGCACAGTCAAGACCTCTCAGGCCGCGGTCTTGGATGTGGACCACGCGCGCCGGACCTCGATCCGTGCGAACCACTCCGCCACACACCTGCTGAACGAGGCGCTGCGCAAGACCTTGGGAGATCACGTGATGCAGCGTGGCTCTTTGAATGCGGCGGATCGTTTGCGTTTTGATTATAGCCATAACCACCCGATGACGGCCGACCAACTGGCCGCGGTCGAGGAGGAGGTGAACAGCTACATCCGCCAGAACACCGCCGTGGAAACCCGGATCATGACCCCGGATGACGCGCGCGAGATGGGGGCGCAGGCGCTCTTTGGCGAGAAGTATGGCGATGAGGTTCGGGTTGTTTCTATGGGCCGCGAGGCCGGTTCGGGCAAGGGCGCGGACAAGCAGACCTATTCGCTGGAACTCTGCGGTGGTACCCACGTCCGCCAGACCGGCGACATCGGGGCCTTTGTGCTATTGGGCGATAGCTCCAGCAGCTCGGGCATCCGCCGGATCGAGGCGCTGACCGGCACCGAAGCCCTGAAGTGGCTGCGCACACAGGAAACCGCGCTGACCCGCGTCGCGGCAGAGCTCAAGACCTCGACCGCGGATGTGCCCGATCGCGTCCGTGCCTTGCTGGACGAACGCCGCGCTTTGGCCAACGAGGTCGCTCAGCTGCGCCGCGAGCTGGCCATGTCGGGCGGTGGCGATGCCAGTGCCGCGGCCCCGCGCGAGGTGAACGGGATCAAGTTCATCGCGCAGGTGGTCAACGGTGTGACCGGCAAGGATCTTCCCGCGCTGATCGACGAACATAAGGCCAAGCTCGGGTCCGGCGCGGTGCTGCTGATCGCTGATGCCGACGGCAAAGCCGCGGTCGCGGCGGGTGTGACCGCCGATCTGGCCGCCACGATCTCGGCGGTTGATATCGTCAAGACCGTCGTTGCCGAACTGGGCGGCAAGGGTGGCGGTGGCCGTCCTGAAATGGCCCAGGGCGGTGCCAAAGATGTCGCAAACGCCGAGGCCGCGATTGCCGCAGCCGAAAATGTTCTGAAAGGATAAACGATGCCCGCTTTGTGGATTGCACATGTCACGGTTACTGACGAGGACGCCTACGGTAAATACGCCAAGCTCGCTGGCCCCGCCATCGCGGCGCATGGGGGCAGCTTCTTGGCCCGTGGTGGCCGCTTCGTGCAGCTTGAAGGCAAGGAACGCCCGCGCAATGTT